>NZ_CABVOU010000063.1 GCF_902500215.1 Halomonas lysinitropha | reverse complement strand
CGATTAACGCTCGCACCCTCCGTATTACCGCGGCTGCTGGCACGGAGTTAGCCGGTGCTTCTTCTGTGAGTGATGTCGTTCCTCGGGGGTATTAGCCCCCAGGCTTTCTTCCTCACTGAAAGTGCTTTACAACCCGAAAGCCTTCTTCACACACGCGGCATGGCTGGATCAGGCTTGCGCCCATTGTCCAATATTCCCCACTGC
>NZ_CABVOU010000062.1 GCF_902500215.1 Halomonas lysinitropha | reverse complement strand
TATACCTCGCTGGCCTTCAGTGAGCGTTGTCGAGAAGCGGGTATCGCGACGTCGATGGGCTCGGTCGGCGACTGCTATGATAACGCCATGGCGGAGAGCGTTTTCGCCACACTCGAATGTGAGCTCATTGAGCGCCGCTCCCTGCGGGATCATGCCGAGGCTCGACAGGCGATTTTCGAATTCATCGAAGGGTGGTATAACCCGCATCGTCGCCACTCCGGCATCGGCCACCAATCACCACTCAACTACGAGAGGAGATTCTTTGGAGAA
>NZ_CABVOU010000061.1 GCF_902500215.1 Halomonas lysinitropha | reverse complement strand
CGTCCTGTTCTACCTGGTGGCGGTGAAGTGGGTGCTGTGGCGCGACCCGGACGCCGGGCCGGCCGGCGAGATGGTGCCCTGGGGGGAGCGCTTTGCCGCCCTCAAGGATGTCGGCAGCACTCTGGTGCTGTTCGTGCTGGTGATCGGCGGCATCTACCTGGGCGTGTTCACGCCCACCGAGGCGGCCGGCATCGGCGCCATGGGGGCCTTCGTGATCGCCCTGATGAAGCGGGCCTTGACGCCTGCGGTGCTGATGAACGTGCTGATGGAC
>NZ_CABVOU010000060.1 GCF_902500215.1 Halomonas lysinitropha | reverse complement strand
CGTCCTGTTCTACCTGGTGGCGGTGAAGTGGGTGCTGTGGCGCGACCCGGACGCCGGGCCGGCCGGCGAGATGGTGCCCTGGGGGGAGCGCTTTGCCGCTCTCAAGGATGTCGGCAGCACTCTGGTGCTGTTCGTGCTGGTGATCGGCGGCATCTACCTGGGCGTGTTCACCCCCACCGAGGCGGCCGGCATCGGCGCCATGGGGGCCTTCGTGATCGCCCTGATGAAGCGGGCCTTGACGCCTGCGGTGCTGATGAACGTGCTGATGGAC
>NZ_CABVOU010000059.1 GCF_902500215.1 Halomonas lysinitropha | reverse complement strand
TGAGCGCGATGAACGCCGGCGGCCGGCACCTGATCGGGTGGATCGCACGTTCACTGCACAGCGGCCTGACGAGCTTTATGTGGCCGATATCACCTATGTACCGACGTGGGCCGGGTTTCTGTTCCTGGCCGTTGTCATCGACGTGTTCAGCCGCCGTGTGGTCGGCTGGGCAATGGCCAGTCACATGCGGGCCAGCCTGGTGGTGGACGCGCTGGAGATGGCCCTGGCACAACGCAAGCCTCGCGGCGCCATCCACCACTCGGATCAAGGGGCGCAATATACCTCGCTGGCCTTCAGTGAGCGTTGTCGAGAAGCGGGTATCGCGACGTCGATGGGCTCGGTCGGCGAC
>NZ_CABVOU010000058.1 GCF_902500215.1 Halomonas lysinitropha | reverse complement strand
CTGTATTGCGATGGGGGGACGAAGAAGGCTAGGTGAGCCAGGCGTTGGTAGTCCTGGTGAAAGTCAGTAGGCTGGGGGATCAGGCAAATCCGGTCCCCCAAGGCCGAGAGACGAGACGAACTGACCACGGTCAGGAAGTCATCGATGCCACGCTTCCAGGAAAAGCCTCTAAGCTTCAGATACAGTGGGACCGTACCCCAAACCGACACAGGTGGTCAGGTAGAGAATACCC
>NZ_CABVOU010000057.1 GCF_902500215.1 Halomonas lysinitropha | reverse complement strand
GCAGTGGGGAATATTGGACAATGGGCGCAAGCCTGATCCAGCCATGCCGCGTGTGTGAAGAAGGCTTTCGGGTTGTAAAGCACTTTCAGTGAGGAAGAAGGCCTTGGGGCCAATACCCCCGAGGAACGACATCACTCACAGAAGAAGCACCGGCTAACTCCGTGCCAGCAGCCGCGGTAATACGGAGGGTGCGAGCGTTAATCGGAATTA
>NZ_CABVOU010000056.1 GCF_902500215.1 Halomonas lysinitropha | reverse complement strand
ATGGGGAGACCCCACACTACCATCGGCGCTGAGCGGTTTCACTGCTGAGTTCGGCAAGGGATCAGGTGGTTCCCGCACGCTATGGTCGTCAGGCGAAAAGCGGTGAATCATGCTGACGCGAGGCGTCTCATCGTATCCGGCTGTCGGTCGTCATCAACAGACCGCTTGGGTGTTATATGGTCAAGCCTCACGGGCCATTAGTACCGGTTAGCTCAACGCCTTGCAGCGCTTCCACACCCGGCCTATCAACCAGCT
>NZ_CABVOU010000055.1 GCF_902500215.1 Halomonas lysinitropha | reverse complement strand
ATCCTGCTGAAGGCTTCGGCCACCATTACGGATGGCGATGAGGACAGCGCCAGCGACGACGAGACGGTCGACATCAGCGACAGCTTCAGCTTCGACGATGATGTGCCGACGGTGACTGTCACAGAGGACACGACGTTCGATGCACCGAGCCTGACCACCCAGGATGCTGACACCATCGGTGAGGATGACCCGGCCACGACGGAG
>NZ_CABVOU010000054.1 GCF_902500215.1 Halomonas lysinitropha | reverse complement strand
GATGAACCGGGCCGATCACAGTGTTGCCACCCTGTGCCGAGTGCTCGAGGTCTCCCCGAGCGGGTACTACGCGTGGCGCAAGCGCGCACCATCGCCACAGGCGCGGCGAGACGCCGAGTTGATGGCAAAGATTCGGCGCTTCCATGAGCGGTCTCACGGCACCTATGGAGCGCCACGCATCCTGCAGGATCTGCGTGAGGAAGCCCATGAGCAGGTCGCCCCAAAACGGGTGGCCCGCCTGATGCGCGAGGCAGGGCTGCGGGGGGGTACACCGCAGGCGGTTCATGACGACCACTGAGCGCGATGAACGCCGGCGGCCGGCACCTGATCGGGTGGATCGCACGTTCACTGCACAGCGGC
>NZ_CABVOU010000053.1 GCF_902500215.1 Halomonas lysinitropha | reverse complement strand
CGAGGTCAGTTCGGTCATGGTGTCCTCCTTGAAATCGGATGACACCAGTCTGACGGACGTTATTCAGCGGCAGAAGATGGGGTTGATGGAGCGCTTACGCCAGTACGGCTACTACGTGAAGTGCGGCGTCTGCAGCACCAACACATCGATGAAACAGCCGTGTCCTGCCTGCGGTTGGAAGAGCGTGCGCGTGTCCAAGGATGGCCCGGAGTAAGTGATTATGCATAATTAATCGTGCGTCCCGTGCCATAGTCCCCGAGCAGGCGATGGACCTCAGCGCAGAGCCGATCAAACGAGAGATAGGCTCCCA
>NZ_CABVOU010000052.1 GCF_902500215.1 Halomonas lysinitropha | reverse complement strand
CGACGAACGCGTAGATTTCGGCGGCACGGCGTCGGTCTCCCGAGCGAACCAGGCCGCGGCCTTTGACAAGATCTCGCGCTCTTCGCGCAGGCGCTTGATCTCCCGGCGGAGATGGGACAGTTCCTCGCGTTCAGCGCTGGTCATGCCATCGCTGCGGCGGCCATCATCGCGGTCGGCCTGGGCTACCCAGTTGCGGATGGTCTGGTCCGAGGGTTCGAACTCGCGAGCCAGGTCTCGTGGATCCCGACCGCTGCGTACCAGGTCGATCATCTGTTGCCGAAACTCCGGCGTATACGGTGGGCGTGTTCTA
>NZ_CABVOU010000051.1 GCF_902500215.1 Halomonas lysinitropha | reverse complement strand
CCTTGGTCTTCCGGCGGGGGCGTTTTTCACGCCCCTTGTCGTTACTCATGTCAGCATTCGCACTCGTGATACCTCCAGCAGACCTCTCGATCCACCTTCATCGGCGTACACGACGCTCCTCTACCGCGTGCCTGCATCCTTAAACCTACTCATCGTGATCCGCCACCCGACTCAACGTTCGGGGAGCGCTTGAACGTCGCTTCGCGACGTTAATCGAATAGCCTTAAGTGATGCAGGCACACCCGTAGCTTCGGTACCTGGTTTGAGCCCCGTTACATCTTCCGCGCAGGCCGACTCGACTAGTGAGCTATTACGCTTTCTTTAAAGGATGGCTGCTTC
>NZ_CABVOU010000050.1 GCF_902500215.1 Halomonas lysinitropha | reverse complement strand
CCGGGTGTGGAAGCGCTGCAAGGCGTTGAGCTAACCGGTACTAATGGCCCGTGAGGCTTGACCATATAACACCCAAGCGGTCTGTGGATGACGACCGACAGCCGGATACGACGAGACGTCTCAACCCGCTCAGCATGATTCACCGTTTTTCGCCTGACGACCATAGCGTGCGGGAACCACCTGATCCCTTGCCGAACTCAGCAGTGAAACCGCTCAGCGCCGATGGTA
>NZ_CABVOU010000049.1 GCF_902500215.1 Halomonas lysinitropha | reverse complement strand
CTGATTGGCGGCTGGTTCGACTAGGGCCTTCGGCCGAGAAGAAGTAGCAAGGAACAAGGAGCAAGGGGATTACTTGCTCCTTGACCCCTTGCCCCCTTGCCCCCTTGCCCCCGGCGTTGGTCTCTCTTCGTCGGGTTGCGTAACATAAGGTGGATACTTACCACTTGCTGGAAGGCTTCATGAACGACGACTCCCTGCGTGATCTTCGCCAGCCCCGTCGGCAGGCGGGTGACAAGCCGCCGAAGATCACCTTTCCCTGCGATTACTCCATCAAGGTGGTCGGCGATGCCGCCGACGATTTCGCCGCCACAGTCTGTCAGATCGTCATCCGCCATGATCCGGGCTTCGATGCGGCCGCCATTCAGGTGGTTCCCAGCCGCCAGGGCCGTTTCCAGTCGGTGCGCCTGACGATTCGCGCCACTGGCGAGACGCAGCTCAAGGCGCTCTTCGACGAGCTCAAGGCCACCGGCCGCGTGCACATGGTCGTCTGATGGCAAGCGAGAGTGCGCTGTCGCCGATCCAGCTGCATCGTCTGGGCCATCGTCCCTATACCCCCGTCTGGCAGGCCATGCGTGACCTCACCGACGGGCGCGATGCCGAGACACCCGACCAGTTCTGGCTGGTCGAGCACGAGCCGGTGTTCACCCAGGGGCAGGCCGGCAAGCCCGAACACCTGCTGATGCCCGGCGACATCCCGGTGGTGGCCACCGACCGCGGTGGGCAGGTGACCTACCATGGCCCCGGCCAGGTGGTGCTCTATCCGCTGATCGACGTGCGGCGCTCACGGCTGGGCGTGCGAGACCTGGTCAGTGCGCTGGAGAATGCGGTGATTGCCGTGCTGGCCGAGCATGGAGTGGCGGCTCATGCCCGTCCCGATGCCCCCGGCGTCTATGTGGGGTCGGCCAAGGTCGCCTCCCTGGGGCTGAGGATCCGACGGGGCGCCAGTTTTCATGGGGTGGCCCTCAACGTGAACGGTGATCTCTCGCCGTTCATGCGCATCAACCCCTGCGGCTATGCTGGCCTGGCCATGACACGGCTGGCGGACCTTTGCGTCGACTGTCCTGACGTCGAGGCGGTAGGGGAACGCCTGGCCGAGCGCCTGGCACGGGAGTTGGGGAGGGAACTGGTCGATGGCCAGTGACAAGGGGTCAAGGTTCAAGGAGTCAAGGTTTTCCTTGATCCCTTGCCCCCTTGAACCTGTCAGCCCACGTTCACCGCATCGATGCGATTCGGGTCGTCTTCCTGGCCGGGCACCGCGGCGGGGGCGGCCAGCCCCAGGTTGTTCTTCTCGAACACCCGGTCGGCCCGGTAGCTGGAGCGCACCAGGGGGCCGGAGGGCACTTCCATGAAGCCCTTTTCCAGGCCCAGCTCACGGTAGCGCTCGAACTCCTCCGGGGTGACCCAGCGCTCCACCGGGAGGTGGTTGCGCGTGGGGCGCAGGTACTGGCCCAGGGTCACGATGTCGACGCCGATGGCCCGCAGGTCGTCGAAGGTCGCGAGCACCTCCTCCTTGGTCTCGCCGAGACCCAGCATCAGGCTGGTCTTGGTGATGACCCCGGGCCTGTGGCGCTTGGCATGGGCCAGCACATCCAGGGTCTTGCGGTAGCCCGCGCGAGGGTCGCGCACCCGCTCGGTGAGGCGTTCGACCGTCTCGACGTTCTGCGCAAAGACCTCGAGGCCCGAATCGACGACCCGCTCGATCGCCGCCGGCTCGGCATCGAAGTCCGGGGTCAGGGCCTCGACGACGACCTCGGGCGTGCGAGCCTTGATGGCGCGGATGCAGTCGGCGTAATGGGTGGCGCCACCATCCGGCAGATCGTCGCGGTCCACGGAGGTCAGCACGATATAGCGCAGCCCCATCAGCTCGACGGAACGGGCGGTATTTTCCGGCTCTTCCGTGTCCAGCCAGCCCTTGGGGTTGCCGGTATCCACCGCGCAGAAGCGGCAGGCGCGGGTGCATACCGAGCCCATCAGCATGATGGTCGCGGTGCCGTTGCTCCAGCACTCCCCCTGGTTCGGGCAGTGCGACTCGGCACAGACGGTACTGAGACGGTGGGTCGCGACGTTCTTCTTGACCGCCTCGAAGCGTTCACCACCGGGAATCTGGGCGCGTAGCCACTTCGGCTTGCGGCCGTCGGCACCGCCATCCTCGACCTGGCGGCGGACCTTCATGCCGTCCTTGATGGCGGCCGTGCCATGATCGTTGCGGTACTTCTCGCCGCTGGAGATGCGGGGGGAGGAGGTGTCGCGCATAGCTGTGAGCCTCTCTGCTCGCCGGCTGTCGACGCCGTGAAGGCGTTGCCGCGGGGGCTTCCGGAGTCTCCGGGAATGCGCCGGCCGGCGGTTTCTGGCAGCCTGGTACGTCGAATGATGTCGCGATATCGCGGGTCGCAAGATGATAAAATACCACAAGATTCGCGTTTCTTGACAGCCGGGGTCGTGGTACCGACCCCCTGAAGGCAGCTTAGGACACCGGCATCCGATGCTCGCAGCGTCTCCGCTCATGCGCTATATTGCACTGCAACAAAGCCCGCTTTCATGCATCGGCAAGGGGGCGCCCCCTGCACCGAGCAACCCTGGAGCAAAAGATGAATTCCCTGATACCGACTCCTCCAGCCAGTGTGCTGCCCTTCGTGGATCCGTTCGGTTTCGGAAGAGCGGCCTGTGATTACTGGCGCGATACCCTGGAGCGCAGCGTGCTCTTCATGGACGTCATGCGCCAGCGCGGTAACCAGTATCTCGAGCATATCGAGCAGACCAAGCCCAATGTGCTGGGTTTCGATTCCGAGGTACTGGTGGATGGGCGCACCCTGTCTCGCCCGGTCAACTACGAGCTGCTGCGCATCCACCCCCCTGAGGGCGTGGAGACCGACCTGCAGATGCGCCCCTTCGTGGTGGTGGATCCGCGTGCCGGCCATGGCCCGGGCATCGGCGGCTTCAAGCCTGACAGCGAGCTCGGCGTGGCCCTGCGGGCGGGGCATCCCTGCTACTTCATCGGGTTCCTGCCTTACCCGGTGCAGGGACAGACCGTCGAGGACGTGGTCGAGGCGGAAGTCGCCTTCCTGCGCCACGTCATCGAGCGCCATCCGGAGACCTCCGAGAAGCCCATGGTGGTCGGCAACTGCCAGGCCGGCTGGCAGGTGATGATGGCCGCGTCGCTCGAACCCGAGCTGTTCGGCCCGATCCTCATCGCCGGCGCACCGCTCTCCTACTGGGCCGGCGAGCGCGGCAAGGCGCCGATGCGCTACGCGGGGGGCCTGTCCGGCGGCAGCTGGATGACCTCGCTGCTGAGCGACATGGGCGCCGGGCTCTTCGACGGCGCCTGGCTGGTGCAGAACTTCGAGCGCCTGAACCCGGCCAACACCTGGTGGAGCAAGCAGTACCAGCTCTACGCCCAGGTCGATACCGAGGCGGAACGCTATCTGGAGTTCGAGCGCTGGTGGGGCGGTCACGTGGTACTGGGCGGCGACGAGATCCAGTACATCGTCGACAACCTCTTCATCGGCAACCGCCTCTCCACCGCCCAGCTGGTGACCTCCGACGGGCGCCGCATCGACCTGCGCAACCTGCGCTCGCCGGTGGTGGTGTTCTGTTCGAAGGGCGACGACATCACCCCGCCGCCGCAGGCGCTGGGCTGGGTGCGTGACCTCTACGAGGGGGTCGAGGACGTTATCGCCAACGAGCAGACCATCGTCTACTGCGTTCACGACACCACCGGTCACCTGGGCATCTTCGTGTCCGGCAGCGTCTCCCGCAAGGAACATGCCGAGTTCACTGCCAACATGGACTACATCGACGTCCTGCCGCCCGGCCTCTACGAGACCACCGTGTCCAATGCGGCCGAGCGCGAGGATGCCGAACTGATTGAGCGTGACTACCTGCTGGAGTTCACGCCGCGCACCATCGAAGAACTCGACAAGGACGTCCAGCATCGTCCCGAGGACGATACCCGCTTCGCCACCGTGGCGCGGATCTCCGAGATCAACCTCGGATTCTATCGAGCCTTCATGCAGCCCTGGGTTCAAGCGATGGCCACGCCCGAGTCGGCCAAGTGGATGCGGCGCATGCACCCCAACCGCATGGGCTACCGTCTGCTGTCCGATCGCAACCCGCTGATGACGGCGATTCCGGTGATGGCCGACAAGATTCGCGCCGACCGCCACCCGGTGCACGAGGACAACGTCTTCCGCGCCGTCGAGGGCATCTTCTCCGACCAGATCACGCGCAGCCTGAACGCCTGGCGGGACCTTCGCGACAGCAGCACCGAGCGTTTCTTCCTCGACGTCTACGGCCAGCCGATCCTGCAGGCCATGGTCGGCCTGGGCGGCGACGCCCATGTGCATCGTCGTCGCCCGGGGGCCGAACCCGAGCATCGTCGCTTCGTCGATCGTCGTCGTGACGAGGTGAACCGCGCGATCACCCAGGGCGGCAGCCACGAGGCGGTGATGCGCTCGGTCATCCATGTGCTCGGCGGCGCCCCGGCAACCGACGAGCGCAATTTCAAGCGGCTGCGGGCCTCGCGGGCCGAACTCGAGCCGAGTGCTCAGCTGGTCGACTTCAAGCACCTGGTGCGTGAACAGTTCTTTACCCTCCAGCAGGATCACGAGGCGGCACTGGAGGCGATCCCCATCCTGCTGAAGGGCCAGACGGCCAGCCAGATCGACGCCCATCTGGCGCACATCGAGCATGTGCTGGCGGCCAGCGGTGAACTCAGCGAGCATGCGGCGGATCGCTTCGAACGCATCAAGACGCTGTTCCACCGTGCCATTCGGCGCACGCCGCAGAAGGAGCAGGACGCGCTTCAGGAGGCTCAGGAAGAGGTCGCGAGCGATGCACGGGCCAAGGAGACGGCACGCCGCGAGATGGAAGACTTGATGGAAACGCTCCCCGCCCCGGGGGCACCGGAGCAAGAGTCTGCCAATGAAGCCGCTCCCGAAGCTCCGGCGCAAGAGCCTGCCAGTGAAGGCGCTCCCGAAGCTCCGAAGCAAGAGCCTGCCAGTGAAGCCGCTCCCGAAACTCCGGCGCAAGAGGCTGTCGGCGAGCCCGTCGCCGAGGCTCCGGAGCAGGAGACCGCCAGTGAGACCGCGCCTGATGCCCAGGCCAAAGAGCCCGCCAGCGACTCTGCCGCCGAGGGACCCGCGCAAGAGTCTGCCCAAGACTCAGCCAGCCAGGCCGCTCCTGATTCGTCGGCCCCCCAGGACACCACGCCCGGCAGCAAGTCAACGGCCAAGCGCAAGCCCGCCAGCCGCGGTACGCCGCGGAAACGGACACCCCGCAAGCCTCGCAATAGCTGATCGTTCAGCGTTGTGATACCCGCGCCCCCGCCCTGTCTGGTGGGGGCGTTGTCGTTGAGGAGGGTATCCGTTCCGGCTTGGCGTGGTGGTGCCCGGCAGGCTAGGTTCAAGAGGCCACCCGTCTCGAGGGGCGTCGCAGATGGCTTCAGCGAGTGCGCCGGGGAACGGCCCGGAGAGGGCGGCTATCGTCGATTGCCCTGGCGGCGACTGGCGTGACGTCGAGCGCTGGGGTAGGGTAAGCGCATTTTTCACCCGCCGGAAAAGGCGGGCCGAAACCGTCTGGCGCACGCCGTTGAGCGGGCGTCATCAGCACAGTGGAGCACTATGGGCAAGTCACTGGTCATCGTCGAGTCGCCCGCCAAGGCCAAGACGATCAACAAGTATCTCGGCAACGACTTCATCGTGAAGTCGAGCGTGGGGCACATCCGTGATCTGCCGACCAGCGGCGCCGGCAAGGCAGCCTCGGACCCCAAGGAGCGTGCCCGTCAGGCCGCGGCGACCCGCAAGATGTCGCCGGAGGAGAAGGCCGAGCACCGCAAGCACAAGGCCCATGACCAGCTGATTCGGCGCATGGGCATCGACCCTGAGCATGGCTGGAAGGCGCATTACGAGATCCTGCCGGGCAAGGAGAAGGTGGTCGCCGAGCTCAAGAAGCTCGCCGAGAAGGCCGATGCCGTCTATCTGGCCACCGACCTTGACCGCGAGGGGGAAGCCATCGCCTGGCACCTGCGCGAGACGATCGGCGGCGACGACAATCGCTACCGGCGGGTGGTGTTCAACGAGATCACCAAGAACGCCATTCAGGAAGCCTTCAAGGAACCCGGCAGCCTGAACATCCCGCGTGTCGAGGCGCAGCAGGCGCGTCGCTTCCTCGACCGGGTGGTGGGCTTCATGCTCTCGCCGCTGCTGTGGGCCAAGATCGCCCGTGGCCTCTCCGCCGGCCGGGTGCAGTCGGTGGCCACTCGCCTGATCGTCGAGCGCGAGCGCGAGATCCACGCCTTCATCCCCGAGGAGTTCTGGGACGTCCATGCCGATCTGGTCCCGCAAGGCGAGGGGGCTGGCGACGACCCGTCGGCGGTGCGCTTCGAGCTGGTGCGCCAGGACGGCAAGCCGTTCCGGCCCACCTCCGAGGCCGAGACGCTGGAGCGCATTGCCGGGTTGCGCAAGGCGAGCCTGGCGATCACCGCGCGGGAAGACAAGCCGACCCGCTCCAAGCCCAACGCGCCCTTCATCACCTCGACGCTGCAGCAGGCGGCCAGTGGCCGGCTGGGTTTCTCGGTGAAGAAGACCATGACGCTGGCCCAGCGCCTCTACGAGGCCGGCTACATCACCTATATGCGCACCGACTCCACCAACCTCTCGAAGGACGCGGTGGAGAACGTGCGCGAGTTCATTGGGGAGGAGTTCGGGACGCGCTACCTGCCCGAGGTCCCCAATCGCTACTCCAGCAAGGAGGGGGCCCAGGAAGCCCACGAGGCCATCCGCCCCTCCGAGGTGGGACGTCGGGCCACCGATCTGGCCGGCATGGAGCGCGACGCCGAGCGTCTCTACGAGTTGATCTGGCGCCAGTTCGTGGCCTGCCAGATGACGCCCGCCGAATACCTCTCCAGTACCCTGACCGTCGAGGTCGACGGCTTCGAGCTGCGCGCCAAGGGGCGGGTGCTGAAGTTCGACGGCTACACCCGGGTGATGAAACCGATGGGGCGCAAGGAGGAGGACCAGTCGCTGCCCGACCTCGCCGAGGGCACGCCCATGCGCCTCGAGCAGCTCGATCCCCAGCAGCACTTCACCAAGCCCCCGGCTCGCTACACCGAGGCGAGCCTGGTCAAGGAGCTGGAAAAGCGTGGCATCGGCCGTCCTTCCACCTATGCCGCGATCATCTCCACCATCCAGGATCGCGGCTACGTCAAGCTGGAGAGCCGGCGCTTCTATGCCGAGAAGCTCGGCGACATCGTCACCGAGCGGCTCAAGGAGTCCTTCCCCGATCTGATGGACTACTCCTTCACCGCACGCATGGAGGATGGCCTCGACGAAGTGGCCGAGGGCGAGCGCAACTGGCAGGCACTGCTCGATGCCTTCTACGCCAAGTTCAAGAAGGAGCTCGAGGAGGCCGAAAGCGAGGAGGGCATGCGCCCCAACCAGCCGGTGCCCACCGACATTGACTGCCCGACCTGCGGGCGCAAGATGCAGATCCGCACCGCCTCCACCGGGGTCTTCCTGGGCTGCTCCGGCTATAACCTGCCACCCAAGGAGCGCTGCAAGACCACCATCGACCTGCTGCCCGGCGATGAGGCGGTAGCGGCCGATGCGGACGAGGATGCCGAGACCGATGCGCTGCGAGCCAAGCACCGCTGCCCCAAGTGCGGCACCGCCATGGACAGTTACCTGATCGACGAGACCCGCAAGTTGCACATCTGCGGCAACAGCCCGGATTGTGACGGCCACGAAGTCGAGCATGGGAAGTTTCGCATCAAGGGCTACGAAGGCCCGACCATCGAATGCGACAAGTGCGGCAGCGAGATGCAGCTCAAGACCGGGCGTTTCGGCAAGTACTTCGGCTGCACCAACAGCGAATGCAAGAACACCCGCAAGCTGCTGCGTAGCGGTGAGGTGGCGCCGCCCAAGATGGACCCGATTCCCATGCCGGAGCTCGAGTGCCAGAAGGTCGAGGACCACTACGTGCTGCGCGACGGCGCGAGTGGCCTCTTCCTGGCGGCCAGCAAGTTCCCCAAGAACCGCGAGACGCGCCCGCCGCTGGTCAAGGAGCTCAAGGCCCACGCCGAGGAGCTGCCCGACAAGTATCGCTTTCTGCTTGAGGCGCCCAGCGAGGATCCGGATGGCCGTCCGGCGCAGATCCGCTTCTCGCGCAAGACCAAGGAGCAGTTCGTGATGACCGACGAGGGCGGCAAGGCCACCGGCTGGAAGGCGATCTTCGACGGCCGCCAGTGGCAGGTGGAGGACAAGCGCAAGTGACTCCGAGATCCCGCACCAATCAGCTGCTCTATCAGGCGGAGCTGCTGCTCGCGCTGCCGGCCGGCGACGACGAGCATGCCGAGGCCCGGCGCATGGCCGTGGAGGAGGGCAGCCTGGCGCTGGTCGAGCTGGCGCTGGAATCCATGCTGCGTGAGGTCACCGAACTCGCCAACCTGGAGCGTCACGACTGGCGTGAGCTGCTCGGCTCCGAGGGGGCCGGCATCGCCGAACTGCATCGCTTGCGTGAGCTGGCTGCGCGCCCCGACAGTTGGCTGGCCTGGTTGATCAGCAAGCTCGAGGCCCTGCACGGCAGTGACGGCGTGGCCCGGCGTGCCACCGGCGCGGCCCGGGGGTTGATCGCCGTGGGCAGCGGTGCGGCGCTGGGGGAGGAGCTGCGCTGGTGCCTCGCCGAGGCCAAGGCCGAGATCGCCGCCCTGCGCGAAACCAGCGAGGAGTGGTAGGGCGCCTGGCAAGCACCCAGGCGTCGTTTATACTCGGCGCCATCTATTACCCACCGGTCGACCGATATGAACGTCACCGCATGGAAGCGCCTGTTTATTGCGCCGCTGCTGGCCCTGCTGTTGGCGCCGGCTGTCTTGCGGGCGGCCGATCTCGCCCTGGACCCGCACCTGCTGCCGGGTGGCGAGACGGAATTCCCCGCCCTGCGCCAGGCGCTCTCGCGCCTGTCGGCTGGACGGCCCACGCCCACCCTGGTCGCGGCCCCGCCCGGGGCCGGCGTTCGCCTTCCCGGGTTAGAGGCCCTGGAAACGCCCGCCTCTCTTGCCGCCGCTGCTCCATTTGGCCTCGAGCCGCTAGCAGGCGCTCGCCGAGTCGTGGTGATCGGCCCGCCCGGAACGCTCGACGCCGCCGTGAACGCCCTGGCCGGGCAGGCCCGTGCCCATGGCATCGCGCTGGTGTCGCTGCCCGTCGGCGCCTCCCTTGCTACTGACGACGCCCACCTGCGTGGTGCCGATGCCGCGCTGGTGCTGGCCCTGCCGCATCTCGATGAGGCCGCCCAGCGCCGGCTCTTCGACACGCTGATCGATGCCGGCGTGCCCAGCGTGGCGCTGACCGACGCCCGCCAGGTCGAGCGCGGCGTGCTGCTCTCCTCGCCACAGGCGCTGGACCACGAGGCCTGGCGGCGAATGCTGGCGTTGCGTCTGGACGATCTGGCCGTCGGGCGCCGGCCCGAGCCGCTGGGCGAGCGGCCCCCGCTGCCGCGACCCTGGCTCAACCTGGAGACCGCGGCGCGTCTCGACCATTCGCCGAGCTTCGACCTGCTCAGTCGTGCACGCCTGATCGGCGAGGCCGTCGCGCCGCGAGGCGGCCGACTGGGCCTGGATCGGGCCGTGGCCCTGGCGCTCGCCGACAACCTGGGGCTTGCCGTGGCACGCCAGGAGGTCGAGGTCGAGGCCTTCGAACGCGATCTGGCGGCCTCCCGCTACCGCCCCAACCTCTATCTGGAAGCCACCGGCCGGGTGATCGACGAGACGCGGGCACGATTGGCGCTCGGTCAGGAGCCGGAGCGGTTGACCCGCGGTACGGCGGTGCTCGAACAGCTGCTCTTTTCCGAGCCGGCCCTGGCCGCCATCGGCATTGCCGATCGCCTCGACCGTGCGCGGCGCGCCGAACTCGAGGTGGAGAGCCTCGACCTGGCCCTGGCGGTATCAGACGATTTCCTGGACCTGCTCCGGCTCGACGCCAGCCGCGAGGTGCTTGAGGCCGACCTCGACCTGGCCCGCGCCCAATACGACCAGGCCCGGCGCAGCGAGGCCGCCGGCGCGGTGGGGCGCGGCGAGGTGGCGCGCTTCGCAGCCGAGCTGGCCCAGGCTCGCGAGCGCCACGAGCAAGTGGTCGCCGATCGGGAGCGGCTGCGCGTGGCGCTCAATCGCCGGCTCGGCCGTGACCCGGCCATGCCGCTGGCGCCGGTCGAACCGGACCTGGAGCGGGCCGAGTGGCTGGGCGGCGATGCCCGTTTCGCCGCGGTTCTCGACAATCCCGCGCGCTTCGCCGACTGGCAGTCGCGGCTGGTGGCCAGCGCCCTGCGGGACTCGGCGGAACTCGAGGCGCTGGGCGAGCTGCGTCGCGCCGCCCAGCGGGAACTTGCCTCGCGCCGTCGCGCCTTCTGGCTACCCGAGGTGGGCCTGGAGGCGCGCTATACCACCGAGCTATCGCGTGGCGGCGAGGGGGATCGGGCCCCCTGGGAGTCGCCCGATCCGCTGGTTCAGTTCGGTGTCGGCGCCCTGGAAAGGGCGGGCGTGTCGCTGCCCGAGACCGGCGGTGACCAGTGGAGTGTGGGCGTCTCGGCGCGGCTGCCCCTTTTTGCCGGTGGACGGCGCAGCATCGAACGCGACCGCACCGCGGCACGCCTGGAGCAGGTAGCCCTCGAAGACGCCGAGGCGCGCCTGGGGCTGGAAGCGCGGCTGCGCGCCGCGAGCGTCGAGCTGCTGGCCGCCTGGCGGCGCATCGCCCTGCGCGACGAGGCACGCGATCACGCCGAGGAAGCACTGGCGCTGGCCAGGGTGTCCTGGCGGGAAGGGGCGCTGTCCCAGGTCGCGCTGATCGACGCCCGCACCAGCGCGCGTCAGGCAGGGCTCGGCGCCGCCGCGGCGCGCTGGCAGGCCCTGCAGGCGCTGGTGCACCTGCAGCGTGCCCTGGGCATGGCCCCGGGCCCCATGACCGCCGAGGCACGCGACCGGCTGCTGGCGGGCACCGACGAGATACCATACAGGGGAGGGAAAGGATGACCAGGCGGGGGGCCATCCTGGTGGCGCTGCTGCTGCTCGTCGGCTGTGCCGAGGAGAACGCGGAGGAGGCACCGCTGCGTCCGGTACGCACGCTCAGCATCGAGGTCAGCGGCGCAGGGGCCGAGCGCGAGCTGCCGGGTCGTCTGCAGGCGGTGGCCAACCGTCGCTTGAGTTTCCGGGTGGCGGGCCAGATCGCGTCATATGGCGTGGCGGTGGGTGAGGCGGTGGCCGCCGGGCAGCTCCTGGCTCGCCTCGAGGCGACCGACCTGCGCCTGCAGCGCGATCGCGCCCGCTCCTCGCTGGCTGGCGCCGAGGCAGCGGCCGCCAATGCCGAGGCCGAGTGGCAGCGGGCCCGCCGCCTTTATGAGGCCGGGAGCGCCCCGGCGCGTGACCTGGATGCCGCCCGGGCCCAGGTGGAGGCGGCTCGCGCCCGGCGCGACAGTGCCCGCGATGCCCTGGCCCTGGCCGAACGTCAGCTGAGCTTTACGCGGCTCGAGGCGCCCGGCGACTGCGGGGTGGCCACCCGGCTGGCGGAAGTCAGCGAGAATGTCGCGGCCGGTCAGCCGGTGCTGGTGCTGGCCTGTGGCGAGGACCTGGAGGTGCGCGCCGCGCTCCCGGAGGATCTGCTGGACGAACTCTCGGCCGGCGCGCCGGTGCGCGTGCACCTCCCTCTGGCGGGGCTCAGCGTTGCCGGGGAGGTGACCGAGATCGGTCTGCCGGTGGACCCGCGCCAGGCCACCTGGCCCCTCAGGGTGAGACTGGTCAACCTCGCCGACGACGAGCGCGAGCGGCTGCGTCCGGGCATGGCCGCGGAACTCACCCTGCCGCTGAACGGCCCAGGAAGCGGTATCTGGGTGCCCATGGTGGCGGTGCAGCGTGACGCGCGAGGCCCCTATGTCTACATCGCCGACCCGGTCGAGACGGCGCAGGACGCTGACGCCGAGGGGCGGGAGGCGACCATCCGCCGTCGGGAGGTGGTGCTTGGCGCTCAGCAGGGCGAGCGCATGCGCATCGACGCGGGGCTGGCCGCCGGCCTGTCGCTGGTCATCGCCGGCATGAGCCGGCTGCACGACGGCCAGCGAGTCCGCGTGATGGACGCGCATCGGGAGGCGCAGCCGTGACGCTGACCGAGGCCGCGCTGCGCTATAACCGGATCACCATTGCCGGTTTGCTGGTGGTCCTGCTCGGCGCGCTCTACAGCTACCTGACCATTTCCCGGGCCGAGGATCCCGCCGTGACGGTGCGGGTGGCCCAGATCGTCACCTACCTCCCCGGTGCCACTCCCGAGCGCGTCGAACCGCTGGTCACCAAGCCACTCGAGGCCGCGGTCATGGAGATGCCCGAGCTCGACGTCGTGGAGAGCACCTCGCGCGCGGGCGTCTCGATCCTTCGGGTGGAGCTGCGTCCCCAGGTCGAAGACGTTCAGGCCAGCTGGGACAAGCTGCGTCGCAAGATCACCGACGCTCGCCGGGCATTGCCCGACGAGGCGCTGCCGCCCATCGTCAACGACGAATTCGGCGATGTCTTCGGCATCATGCTGTCGCTGACCGGCGAGGGCTTTGATCAGGCGGAACTCAAGGAGGTGGCCGACGACGTGCACGACCGGCTGCTGCTGCTCGACGACGTGGCCAAGGTCACGCTTCACGGGTATGCCGAGGAGCGCATCTTCCTGGAGTACCGCGAGGCCCGCCTGGCCGAGCTTGGCGTCTCCCCCCAGGAGCTGGCCCGGCTGCTGGCCGCGCGCAATATCGTGTTGCCCGGCGGGGCGATTCGCAGCGACGATGAGCGCCTGGTGGTCGAGCCCACCGGCAATTTCACGCACATCGATGACATCCGCGACGCGCTGGTGCCGCTTCCCGGCGGCTCCCTGGTGCCGCTGGGCACGCTGCTCGAGGTTCGCCACGGCTATGCCGACCCGCCCCGGACGCGCTACCACGGTAGCGGCCATCAGGGGTTGGCGATTGCCGTGGCCATGCGCGAGGGCGGCAATATCCTGGACCTGGGCGAGCGGGTAGAAGCGGTCATCACCCGGCTGGAGCAGACGCTACCGATCGGCCTGGCCCTCGAGGTCCTGACCGACCAGCCTGAGCGGGTCGAGGTGCGCATCAACGAGTTCCTGATCAACCTGCTCCAGGCGGTCGTGCTGGTCTGCGTGGTGATGCTGCTGTTCCTGGGGCTGCGCACCGGGCTGATCGTCGCGAGCCTGGTGCCGATGACCATCCTCGCCTGCCTGGCCCTGATGGGCGTGTTCGATATCGGTCTGCATCAGGTGTCACTCGGCGCGCTGATCATCTCACTGGGCATGCTGGTCGACAACGCCATCGTCATGGTGGAGTCCACCCAGGTATCGGCCAGGGAGGGGCGCTCGGTCCGTGAGGCCGCCCTCGCCTCGGCCAGTGAGCTGCGCTTCCCCTTGCTGACCGCGTCGCTGACGACATCGGCGGCCTTTTTGCCCCAGTTCCTGGCCGTTTCCGATGTGGGCGAATATACCCGCTCGCTGTTCCAGGTGGTCACCATCACCTTGCTCGCGTCCTGGGTGCTGTCGCTGACCATGATCCCGCTGCTCTGCGTGGCCTTTCTCAGGGTCAAGAATCCCTCGACGCAGCGTCGCGGGGACGAGGACCCACGCCAGGCCTCGACGGCGCAGCGCCCCGGGCTAGGCGAACGGCTGGCGACGGCCGCCTTTGACCACTATCAGCGCATCCTGCTGGTGCTGCTGCGCCATCGCCTCGTGACCCTGGCGGTGGTGGCAGCCCTAATGGGGCTCGCCTGGCTGGGCTTTGGCCAGCTGCCCAAGATCTTCTTCCCCCAGGCGGAGCGCACCCTGGTGACCGTGGAGTTGCGCCTCCCGTACTCGGCGCCCATCGAGCGCACGCGTTCGGTGGTGGAGGAGATCGAGGCCTTCCTGGCCGGGGAGCTGGCCGCCGAGCGCGACGCCAACGGCGAGTGGACCCGCGACGGCGTCGACCGCTGGGGCAGCTTCATCGGCTTCGGCGGTGAGCGCTATATCATCAACCATGCCCCGGAACCGCCGAGCCCGGAGTATGCCTTCCTGCTGCTGCAGGCCAATCGCTGGCAGGCGGTGGACGAGGTCATCGAACGGCTGGAAGCCTGGCTCGACAGACGCTTCCCGGATCTGCACGCGAGCATCGCGTCGACGAGCTTTGGCCCGCCGGTGACCGTGCCGCTGTCGGTCAGGCTCTCCGGCGATGACGAGCAGGAACTGCGCGAGATTGCCGAGGGGGTGAGGCAGAAAGTGGCCTCGCTGCCCGGCACGCGCAACGTGCGCGACGACTGGGGGCCCTGGATCAAGCGCCTGCGCATCGACGTCGACCCGGCGCGCGCGCTGCGCGCCGGCGTCACCGAGCGCGACGTGGCGATCAGCCTGCAGACGGCCCTGTCGGGACTGCAGGTCGGCACCTTCCGTGATGACGATACGCTGGTGCCGATCGAGCTGCGCAATCTGCACGGCGAGACGCGAACACCCGACGCCCTCGACGGGATCACGGTGCTGCCGGCCGAAGGGGGCGAAGGCGTGCCATTGGCCCAGGTCGCCGCGGTCGAACTCGACTGGGGGCCGGCGCGTATCCTGCGTCGCGACCGCTTTCTCACCCTGGCCGTGGAGGCCGAGCTGGCCGAGGGCGTCACCGCCGCCGAGGTGGTCGCGACGCTTCGTCCCTGGTTGGCGGAGCAGCAGGCGGACTGGCCGGCGGGGTTCTTCCATGAGTTCGGCGGCGAGGTGGAATCCTCGCGGATCGCCATGGAGTCGATTGCCGCCAAGCTGCCGATCGGGGCGGCGGTGATCCTGCTGCTGCTGGTGGCCCAGTTCAACTCGCTGCGTCGGCCGCTGATCATCCTTGCCACGATACCCATGGCGTTGATCGGCGTGGTGCTCGGATTGACGCTCACCGGCTCCTATTTCGGCATCATGACCTTTCTCGGTGTGGTTTCGCTCGCCGGCATCGTGATCAACAACGGCATCGTGTTGATCCAGCGCATCGATCGAGAAGCGCGCGACGGCATGCGGCCTCAGCAGGCCATTCTCGAGGCGGGGCGTCGCCGTCTGCGCCCCGTGGCCATGTCGACCCTGACCACCAGCGGCGGCCTGGTGCCGCTCTGGTTGGGCGGCGGCTTGCTGTGGGCCCCCATGGCGATCGCCATCATCTTCGGGCTGCTGGTCGCCTCGGTGCTGACCCTGTGTATCGTGCCGGTGCTCTATTCCCTGCTGATGCGGGTGCCGTTCGACGAGGATGACGCACCGCCGCAAGAGGGTGAGCATCGCCGCGACAGCGGGGCGTCAACTGTGTCAGGCTAAGCCTTTTGCCGCCTGAGGGCCTCGCCATGGAACGTGTGGCCATCCTGGTCGACGTCCAGAACGTCTACTACACCACCCGCGAGGCCTTCGGCCGGCACTTCGACTACAGCGCCTTCTGGGCGCGCTTCGCGGCCGGTCGCGAGGTGGTGGTGGCCAATGCCTACGCGGTGGACCGCGGCGACCCCCGCCAGCAACAGTTCCAGGCCATCCTGCGCCGCATCGGCTTCACCGTGAAACTCAAGCCCTACATCCAGCGCCGCGACGGCTCGTCCAAGGGTGACTGGGACGTGGGCATCGCCCTGGACGCCATGGAGGCCGCACCGCGGGTCGACCGGGTGGTGCTGGTCTCGGGCGACGGCGACTTCGATCTGCTGGTCGAGCGGATGCGCGATCGCCACGGGGTAGCGGTGGAGGTGGTCGGCGTGGAGCGGCTCACCGCCGATTCGCTGATCCGCGCGGCCAGCCACTTCGTGCCCATCGAAGGGGAGTTGTTGCTTTAGGCCCTCTGAGGCCTGACTCTGGGACATCTCCACGATTTTCAGGATGATCGCAGCATTTTCCTCGCGAGTCCCGGTGGCTACCCCTTTGGGGTCAGACCCCGGCCAAGCCGCCAGGCCCAGCATGATGCACGATTCGAGCGGTTATACCCTCCGCCGGGGTCTGACCCCAAAGAGGCGCGTAGGCCTGCCGACGGATCAGTCCCGAGCGATGCTGCTATCCGCGATAGGTCCTTGCTCCGGGTGTGATCGGTGACCATAACCGGTACAATCGCGCCCCCGTTTCATGCACTGATTGGACCCCTCATTGATCTCCACCGCCAATATCACCATGCAGTTCGGCGCCAAGCCGCTGTTCGAGAATGTCTCCGTCAAGTTCGGCAATGGCAACCGTTACGGCCTGATCGGGGCCAACGGCTGCGGCAAGTCCACCTTCATGAAGATCCTCGGCGGTGACCTGGAGCCCTCCTCAGGGCAGGTGATGGTCGACTCCAGCACCCGGCTCGGCAAGCTGCGCCAGGACCAGTTCGCCTTCGAGGACGAGCGGGTCATCGACACCGTGATCATGGGCAACGAGGAGCTCTGGCAGGTGGCGGCCGAGCGCGAGCGCATCTACTCGCTGCCCGAGATGAGCGAGGAAGACGGCATGGCCGTGGCCGACCTCGAGGTGCGCTTCGCCGAGCTCGACGGCTACACCGCCGAGCCCCGGGCCGGCGAGCTGCTGCTGGGGCTTGGCATCCCGCTTCATCAGCATACCGGCCCCATGAGCGAGATCGCGCCGGGCTGGAAGCTGCGCGTGCTGCTGGCCCAGGCGCTGTTCGCCGACCCCGATGTGCTGCTGCTCGACGAGCCCACCAACCACCTGGACATCAACACCATCCGTTGGCTGGAGGACATGCTCACGGCGCGCAGCAGCACCATGATCATCATTTCCCACGACCGCCACTTCCTCAACAGCGTCTGCACCCACATGGCGGACCTGGACTACGGCGAGATCACGCTGTTTCCCGGCAACTACGACGACTACATGACCGCCGCTACCGCCGCGCGGGAACGCCAGCACGCCGACAACGCCAAGAAGAAGGCGCAGATCGCCGAACTGCAGCAGTTCGTCAGCCGCTTCTCGGCCAATGCCTCCAAGGCCAAGCAGGCGACCTCCCGGGCGCGGCAGATCGACAAGATCAAGCTCGAGGATATCAAGCCCTCCAGCCGGGTCAGCCCCTTCATCCGCTTCGAGCAGACCAGAAAGATCCATCGCAATGCCGTCAACGTCGAAGCCATCACCAAGGGGTTCGCCGCAGAAGCGCCGCTTTTCGAGCGTTTGTCGATGACCGTGGAAGCCGGTGAGCGCATCGCCATCATCGGCCCCAACGGCATCGGCAAGACCACCCTGCTGCGCACTCTGGGCGGCGAGCTGCATCCCGATGCCGGAGCCGTGCGCTGGACCGACAGCGCCGAGCTCGGCGTCTATGCTCAGGACCATGCCGACGATTTCGCCTTTGATGCCACCCTGTTCGAATGGATGGCACAGTGGACCCAGGGTGGCGAGCAGGAAGTGCGCGGCGCTCTGGGCCGAATGCTGTTCTCCAGCGACGACATCGGCAAGTCGGTCAAGGTGATCTCCGGCGGCGAGCAGGGCCGCATGCTGTTCGGCAAGCTGGCCCTGACCCGGCCCAACGTGCTGCTGATGGACGAGCCGACCAATCACCTGGACATGGAGTCCATCGAGGCCCTCAACCTGGCCCTGGAACACTACCCCGGCACCCTGATCTTCGTCAGCCACGACCGCGAGTTCGTCTCCTCCCTGGCGACCCGCATTCTGGACATGAGCGAGCAGGGGATCACCGACTTCAGCGGCAGCTACGATGACTACCTGCGTAGCCAGGGGCTGTTCGGCTGACGCAGACGCCCGGCGACTCTCCTTGCGCCGCAAGCCCGCGAGTTGATATGCGTCAAGCGTGATGGACGCGACTTGGCTAGGATGAACTCATCATCCGCCCGTTTCAGGGCATCAGTGGGAGGAGTCGCAATGCGTTTTCATCAGGTCAAGGAGCTGGTCGCCTGGGCGGCCGATTACCACCGCAGGCTCGCGGCGCAGTATGACCAGCTGGCCGAAGGCGGTGTGAACGATCGGGTGCGCATGGCGCTGGAATACCTCGCCGAGCACGAACGCAAGATGCAGGCCGAACTGGACGACTACCTCGCGGAAGAGCGCGATCATCGCAAGGTTCTCGAGACCTGGTTCGATGATCCGGCTGACTTTCCCCATGCCCCCACGCTCGATCGCCTGACCGAATGCATCTCGTGCGACAGCGTGCAGGATGTGCTTTCCACGGCCTTGACCATGCACAGGACGCTGCAGGACCTGTATGCTCATCGTGTCGAGCGGGCATCCATGGAGGCCGAGCGCGAGTTCTTCACCTCGCTTTCCAGCGGCCACGAGGCCGAAGTTCGGCGGATTGCCCGCGATATGCAACGACTCGAGGACTACTGAGGAGAAAGCGATGTCGGATCAGATCCTGTCACTCAAGCTGCTGGGCTACTGGACGGACGAGCAGCTTGGCGAGATTCCTGACATATCGGGGATCTTCTGTGTCTACGCCGGCACGGCCGCAGCCGATGGCGAACCCGGCATCGAGCGACTGCTCTATATCGGTGAATCCGGCGACGTGCGTCAACGCATTCGCCATCACGAACTGCGCGCGGAGTGGACGCGCCGCCTGGAGCCCGGGGAGACCCTCTGCTACAGTATCGCGGCGGCGACCTATGTCTACCGCGAGCGGCTCGAGGCGGCCTTGGTGAATGTTCACAAGCCACCGGTGAACCAGGACTACATCGATCGCTTTCCCTTCGACAAGACCGAGATGCACTTGCGCGGTCGGACCGACAAGTTGATGTCCCAGTTCATCGTCGAGCGTAGCGACTGATGGCGAATGAACGGCAGCTGGCAAGGCGCCGGCTGCTACCGCGTCTTGAAGCACGCCTCGCGGATCCATCGGGAGATGAAGGCGAGACGCTGGCGGCGAATCTGCTGCTGCATGATGCCGCCCGGGCGAGGGCCAGCGACATTCATCTCGACCCTTCCCGAGAGCGATGGCGCATTCGCCTGCGCATCGACGGCCGTATCATCGATGCCCTCGAACTCGATGTCGGCGATGGCGTTCAACTGACCAATCAGTTCAAGGTGCTCGCCGGGCTGGATCCCACGCCCTCGCGGGTTGCCAGCGAAGGCAGTTTCAGCTGGACCTCCGACGCGGAAGGCGTGGAAGAGACCTTCCTCAGGGTCACCGCCGTGCACTGTGTCGCCGGGGAGAAATTGGCCATCCGCTTTCTTGCCCCGCCGCCGTCCTTTCATGACCCCCTTGCCCTGGGGATCGGCGAGCAGGGGGCTCGAGGGATTCGCCGCTGGATGGATGCAACGGGCGGCATGCTGCTGGTGGCAGGCCCTACCGGGGCCGGCAAGACCACGACCCTCTACACCCTGCTGAATCAGCTGCGCCTCACCGAGAGTCACGTGGTGACGCTCGAGGATCCGGTGGAGTATTCCATCTCCGGCATCAACCAGATTCAAGTGGACGCGAAAAGCGGGCTCGACTTCGCTAGCGGCACGCGCTCCATGTTGCGCCTGGATCCGGACTATGTGTTGATCGGCGAGATCCGGGACACGGGCTCTGCGGCGGCGGCCGTCAGTGTGGCCAGTAGCGGTCGCTCGCTGATGGGGACCCTGCATAGCCGCGATGCCGTTGGCGTGGTCTCCATGCTGCGACAACTCGAACTGGAGGATGCCGAGATCAGCGCCAGCCTCGGCATGGTGATCGCCCAGCGCCTGGTGCGCCGGCTCTGCGAGCACTGTCGAGAACGCTGGCCGACGCCGTCCCGGGATGTCGAGTGGCTCGAGGCGGTAGGGCTCGAGGCCCCCGACTCTGCCTGGGTGCCGGTGGGCTGCGAGCAGTGTGACGGTCTGGGCTACCGGGAGCGGACCGGCGTCTTCGAGATCTGGCAGCCTACCCCGGAGGATCATGCCCTGCTGTTGCGCCATGCCGATGACGCCATTCTGCGACGCAGCCTGAGGGAGCGGGGCGAGACCCTGATGATTGCCGATGGCCTGGCCAAGGCGGCCGCCGGCATCACCTCCCTGCGCGAGGTCTTCCGGATGGGTGCTATCCTGCCCGGCTGATGCGCCCGCCGCCGGGAGCTGATCCCCATGGGAGTCCCGCCATCGCCTCCTGACAGTTGGGCGTCAATCCGGTATAACAACGGTCAGCGCGCCTTTCATTTTCCGCATGTCACCGAGATGCCACCGATGAAGCACCTGTCCCGTCGCCGCTTCGGCCTGCTGGCACTGTCTTCGCCCTTGCTGCTGCTGGCTCCGCACGCCTCAGCCAACCTCATGGAGAGCCTGCTCTCCCGCGCCATTGTTCCTCGCCACGACAGCGAGCTCTGGGTGCTGGTCGAGGACGGTGAAGCGGCGCTGAGTGTCTACCGCGGCAATCAGCTGCTCGAGCGCTTCGAACCCGTCTCGCTGGGGCGCGGTGGGGCCAGGCCGCAGCGTCAACGGGGTGATCGCGCCACGCCACTCGGCGAGTTCCGGGTCAACCGCTTCAATCACCGCAGCAAGTTCCACATCTTCATCGGGCTCGACTACCCCACGCCGACCCACGCCCGCATGGCGCTGGAAGCCGGGGTCTACAGTCAGCAGGACTATGACGACTACTTCTCCTACTACCGTCGGCACGGCTATCCGCCGCAGGAGACGATCCTTGGCGGCTTTATCGGCATCCATGGTGTCGGCGAGGGAGATACTGACATCCACGAGCGATTCCATTGGACGGAGGGCTGTGTCGCGGTGACCGACTCGCAGGTCGAGCGCCTGTCGTCATTGATCGACATTGGCACACGCGTCGTGATCCGCTAGGCTTTACATACGCTAGGGACGTTCTAAGCTGTGGACAAGCGCCGTTGCATATTATAAAACAGCGTTTGACTCCTGTGCTTCGCAGCAGAAGTCGCTGCAAGAAGACCTGCTTTCGCAGGAAGCCTGATTTCAGGCAACATCAACGCAGTACCCAAGGAAGACCCAAGGAGAACACCATGACTCTGAAGACTACCCTCAAGCTGACCGCCGCTGCCGCATCCCTGGCCATTCTGGCTGGTTGTGCCTCCACCAGCGCCCTGGAAGACGTTCGCATGACCGCCGAGTCTGCACAGGCCGACGCTGCCGAAGCACGCAGCATCGCCACCCAGGCGCAGAACACCGCCAACCAGGCACAGCGCGACGCTCGTGCGGCCCTGCAGATGTCCGAGCAGAACCGCGAAGAGATGAACCGCATGTTCGAGCGTTCCATGCGTAAGTGATCGCTTTCGACCGCCCATCAGGGCGGTTGTAGAGCCTTCAAGACAGGGGCCTTGCCGTTCACGGCAAGGCCCCTGTTTTTTTGGTTGAAGTGTGCTATTCATCCTGTGGCAGCACTGTTGCCCTTGTGGGAGCGAACGGCTCGATGCTTCTCCTTCTTTTGCGATGGGTGGCCTCTTAATCGCGACATGAATGTCGCTCCCACAACAGGCCGATGGCAGTGTGACCTTGTGGGAGCGATGCTTGCATCGCGATGGGGTTGCTGCCTCTGCGCGATCAGGCCAGCAGAGGCTCAGCCTTCCTCGGGCTGGCTCTCGCGGGACTCGGTATCGGCGGCGATCAGCTCCAGGCGATCCCAGAGCGTTTCCGGGGTCGGTTTCGGCGTGCTGGTATCCAGCGCCACGGGCATGCCCTGCGGCACCTCCACGACCTCGCGCAGGCGCGCATAATCCACCGGATAGTCGAGCCCGCTGGTCGCCGTGTCGACCTGGGCGAGGGCCTCGGTGATGCGCTGCATGGTGGTGCCGTCCTCTTCGTCCAGGTAGGGATAGGCCTGGACATGCAGGGTCCCGTCGGCCCAGCCGAGCTTGAGCGTCTCGTTGATCAGCTTGACCTGGGTGCCGATGGGCAGGCGTGGGAAGAGGGCCTCGATGTCCTCGGGCAGCATCCTGATACAGCCGTGGGTCACGCGCATGCCGACGCCCTCGGGGCGATTGGTGCCATGGATCAGGTAACCGGGGATGCCCAGGCGCATCTTGCGCGAGCCCATCGGGTTGTCGGGGCCCGGTGGCACCACGCTGGGGAGCGGGTCACCGGCCTCGGCACGCTCGCGGCGGATCGACGCCGGCGGGTACCAGGCCGGGTTCTTGACCTTCTCGGTGATGCGGGTGGTGCCCAGGGGGGTCTTCCAGTCCATGCGCCCCACGGCGATGGGGTAGGTCTCGACGCGTGGCGTTTCGTCCTCCTCGGCCGGGGGATAGTAGTAGAGACGCATCTCCGCCACGTTGACCACCACCCCCTCGCGGGGCCCCTCGGGCAGGATGAAGCGGCCGGGAATCACGACCGCGGTGCCCGCGAAGGGCGCCCAGATGCTGACATCCGGATTGGCGCGCACCATCTCCTCGTAGCCGATACCGTGCTCGTGGCCGATATCGATCAGGGTATCGCCGCTCTCGGCGACGACTTTGTACACCTCGCCGACCAGGTCACCCTCCTCGGGAAGGGGATAGTAGCCACGCGGCCACTCCTCGGTGCTGGCATGGAGCGGTGTGATCAGGGCGGCGCAGAGACCCAGTGTCGTGGCGAATCGGGCAAGGTGCCCGAGCGGGGGGGAATGTTTCATCGAGGTTTTTCTCTAGGTTGCCGTGGTCAGGGCTGCGATGGGCCCATCCTGGGCGTCATGACCCTATAGTATCGCCCGGGCGGCCGGGAATTTCAGGGATTTCGTTACGCCGCTTCGGCCTTGCGGTTGAGGATGTCGAGAAGCTGTTCCACCACCTGGAAGCGGGTCTCTTCCTTTTCCATCGGGGCCTCGAAACGCAGGGTGTCGGCGCCATCCAGGCGGTAGCGATCGGGGTCGCGCTGGATCAGCTCGACCAGCACCAGCGGATCGACGGCGGTCTGGCTGCCGAAGATCACGCGGCCCTTCTCGGGACCGGCCTCCAGGCGGGTGATGCCCAGGCGCTCGGCACGCTGGCGCAGCCGGGTCTGGCGCAGCAGGGTCTTCACCGGGGCCGGCAGCAGGCCGAAGCGGTCGATCATCTCCACCTGCAGCTCCTTGAGTTCGGCCTCGTCATTGGCGTTGGCGATGCGCTTGTACATCACCAGGCGCTGCTGGACGTCGTGGAGGTAGTCGTCGGGAATCAGGGCCGGCAGATTGAGGCTGATCTCGACCCCCTGCTCCAGCGGCGCCTCGATGTTGGGCGTGCGGCCCTCGCGAATCGCCGTCACGGCGCGATCGAGCATCTGCATGTAGAGGCCGTAGCCGACGGCCTCCATCTGGCCGCTCTGCTCCTCGCCAAGCAGTTCGCCCGCGCCGCGGATCTCCATGTCATGGCTGGCCAGGGTGAAGCCGGCACCCAGGTCCTCGGCGCCGGCGATGGCCTCCAGCCGCTTGGCGGCATCCTTGGTCATCACCCGGGGCGGCGGGGCCAGCAGGTAGGCATAGGCCTGGTGGTGGCTGCGCCCGACCCGGCCGCGCAGCTGGTGGAGCTGGGCCAGGCCGAACTTGTCGGCCCGCTCGATGACGATGGTGTTGGCGCTGGGCACGTCGATGCCGGTCTCGATGATGGTCGAGCAGACCAGCACATTGAAGCGCTTGTGATAGAAGTCGGACATGATCCGCTCCAGCTGGCGCTCCGGCAGCTGGCCGTGGGCGACGCCGACCCGGGCATCGGGCACTAGCTCGCGCACCGTCTCGGCGGCGGTCTCGATGGTCTTGACCTCGTTGTGCAGGAAGTACACCTGGCCACCGCGCAGGATCTCGCGCAGGATCGCCTCCTTGATCACCGCCTCGTCACGCTGCTGGACGAAGGTCTTCACCGAGAGGCGCCGGGCCGGCGGCGTGGCAATGATCGACAGGTCGCGGATGCCGCTCATGGCCATGTTCAGGGTGCGCGGGATCGGGGTGGCGGTCATGGTCAGGATGTCCACCTCGGCCCGCAGGCTCTTGAGGCGCTCCTTCTGGGCCACGCCGAAGCGGTGCTCCTCGTCGATGACCAGCAGCCCCATGTGGGGCAGTTTCGTGCTCTTCGACAGCAGCTTGTGGGTGCCGATGACGATGTCCGCCTGACCCGCCTCGATACGCTTGAGCGACGCGGCCTGACCCTTGCCCGCCGTGAAGCGCGAGATCAGCTCGATATTCACCGCGGTGTCGGCGAAGCGGTCGCGAAAGTTCTCGTAGTGCTGGCGGGCGAGCAGGGTGGTGGGCACCAGCACCACCACCTGGCGGCTGGAGTGCACGGCGAGGAAGGCCGCGCGCATGGCGACCTCGGTCTTGCCGAAGCCCACGTCGCCGCAGACGACCCGGTCCATGGGCCGCGGGGCGGTCATGTCGCCGATCACGGCCTGGATGGCGGCGCGCTGGTCGGGCGTCTCCTCGAACGGGAAGCTGGCGGCGAAGCGGGCATACTCGGCGTCGGGCGGTGCGCAGGCGAAGCCCTCCTTGGCCTCGCGGCGGGCGTAGATGTCGAGCAGCTCGGCGGCGGTGTCGCGGATCTTCTCCGCGGCGCGGCGCCGTGCCTTCTCCCACTGGTCCGAGCCCAGCCGATGCAGCGGCGCCAGCTCGTCGTCGGCCCCGGCATAGCGGGAGATCAGGTGCAGGCTGTCCACGGGCACGTAGAGGCGCGCTCCGTCGGCGTACTCCAGGGTCACGAACTCGGCGGCCTGGCCACCGGCCTCGATGGTCTCGAGCCCCTTGTAGCGGCCCACGCCATGGGCCTGGTGGACCACCGGGGCACCGGGGCGCAGCTCCGAGAGATGTCGGATCGCCAGCTCGCTGTTATCGGTGGCCCGTTCGCGGCGGCGGCTCTGACGGACCACCTCGCCGAACAGCTCGGTCTCGCTGATCACCGCCAGGTCCGGGTCGGTCAGCCACAGGCCGGCGTCGATCTCGCCCTCGGTGATGGCCAGGCGCGCCTCGCTTTCCAGGAAGGCGGGGAAGTCCTCCACATGGCGCAGCTCGAGCCTCAGCGGCCCCAGGGTCTCCTCCAGGGCCTCGCGGCGGCCACGCGACTCGGCGACGAACAGCACCCGGGTGGCGGAATGCTCGGTGAGGAAGCTCTCCAGCTCGGCCAGCGGCTGCTTGGCCCGGGCGTTGACCGTTACCGTCGGCGGCGTCCGGGTGGCGGGCACCACGGCATGCCGATGCTCGGTGTCGTCGGTCAGCGCCACCCGCGGGTGGCGCTTGATGGCGCCGAACGCCTCGGCGACGGGCACGAAGGCGCGATGGGGCGGCAGCAGCGGCCGGGTGGAGTCGACCCCGAGGTTCTCGAAGCGGCTCTCGATGGCCGCCCAGTGGTGCTCGGCGGCCTCGAACACCCCGGGCAGCATGGCCACGCGGGTGCCCTCGGCCAGGTGCTCGAAGAGCGTGGCGGTCTCTTCGAAGAACAGCGGCAGGTACTGCTCCAGGCCGGGGGAGGGGATGCCCTTGAGGGCGTCCACATAGAGCGGGCACTGGCGCGGGTCGACGTCGAACAGCGTCTCGAAGCCGTCGCGGAAGCAGGCGATGGCGCTGCGCGACAGCGAGTATTCGTGGGCGGGCAACAGCTCCACCCGGGCGACCCGGTCCTGGCTGCGCTGGGTGTCCGGATCGAAGTGGCGCAGGGTGTCGATCTCGTCATCGAACAGGTCGATGCGCAGCGGCGCTTCGGCGCCCATGGGGAAGAGGTCGATCAGGGCGCCGCGCAGGGCGTATTCACCGGGCTCGTAGACCGTTTCCACGGCCCGGTAGCCGGCCCGCGACAGGGCGTCCCGGAATCCCTCGCGGTCCAGGGTCTGGCCGGTTTCCAGCGTCATCACGCGCCCGGCGATGTAGTCCACCGGCGGCAGGCGCTGCATCAGGGTGTTCATGGCCGCCAGCACGATGCCGTGTTCGCCGTCCTGCAGCCGGCGCAGGGTGCGCAGCCGCTCCGAGACGATATCCTGGTGCGGCGAGAAGCTGTCGTAGGGCAGCGTCTCCCAGTCGGGGAAGGGCAGCACCGGCAGATGACCGTAGAAGCCCAGGTCGCTCTCCAGGCGCTGGGCCGTAGCCGTGTCGGGGGTGATCACCAGCAGCGGGGCATCCTCGGCCAGGTGGGCCAGGGCCAGGGCGGTGGCGCTGCCCGGCGGGGTCTGCCAGTAGAGAATATCGCGCAGCCCCTGGGGGCGCGGCGGGTCGAGCGGCGAGAAGTTCGGCATGCTATCGGTTACCCAACCGTGGTCGTGAACGGCGTGCGGAGACGCGCCATGATACCAGCCTCGCGGCCGGCCTGTAGTCTGCGACAGGTTTCTGTAAATCGCCTACAGCGGGTGCGACCATCCTGCAATTGCCCCGACAGGTGGCGCCCCGGATAATACCCAGGTAATTTCACCCCCTGTTCCCACCCAGTAGAGGTCACCCGTGAGTCAGCAAGCCCTCGATACCGTCTTCCAGGAATGGCACGACAACCAGGCGATCGCCGAGCAGATGATCCCGATGATCGGCAGCCTCTACCGTCACAACAACGTGGTCGTGACCATGTTCGGGCGGTCGCTGTTCAACCGTAGCGTGATCCGCATCCTCAAGGATCACCGCTACGTGCGCAAGGTCGAGGGAACCGAACTCTCCGTCCAGGACACCTTTCCGCTGGTCAAGGCGATGACCGAGCTCAATCTGGGCCCGGCCCATGTCGACGTGGGCAAGCTCGGGGTGGCCTTCAAGGCGCAGGGCCGCGACCCGGTGACCTTCCTGCGCGACGAGCTGGCCGAGATCGTCGATGCCCACGATGTCGCCGGCCACAACGGTCAGCCCAAGGACGTGGTGCTCTACGGTTTCGGCCGCATCGGCCGGATCCTGGCGCGGGTGCTGATCGAGAAGGCCGGTGGCGGCAACCTGCTGCGCCTGCGGGCCATCGTGGTGCGTGGCCGGGGCAACATCGCCAAGGACCTGGAGAAGCGCGCCAGCCTGCTGCGTCGCGATTCGGTGCACGGCCCCTTCAACGGCACCATCAGCGTGGATGCCGAGGCGCGCACCATCACCGCCAACGGCAACGTCATCCGGGTGATCTACGCCGACTCGCCCGCCGAGATCGATTACACCGATTACGGCATCGATAACGCCGTGGTGGTCGACAACACCGGCATCTGGCGCGACGAGGAGGGCCTCGGTCAGCATCTCCAGTGCCAGGGCGTGGCCAAGGCGATCCTCACCGCCCCGGGCAAGGGCAATATCGCCAATATCGTCTACGGCATCAATCATCAGGACATCGGCGATCAGGATCGCATCCTCTCCGCGGCCTCGTGTACCACCAATGCCATCGTGCCGGTGCTCAAGGTGCTCAACGACGAGTTCGGCGTCGAGCACGGCCACGTCGAGACCGTGCACTCCTACACCAACGACCAGAACCTGATCGACAACTACCACAAGGGCGACCGCCGCGGCCGCAGCGCCCCGCTCAACATGGTGCTCACCGAGACCGGCGCCGCCAAGGCGGTGGCCAAGGCGCTGCCGGAGTTCGAGGGCAAGCTCACCGGCAACGCCATTCGGGTACCGACGCCCAACGTCTCCATGGCGATCCTCAACCTGCGTCTGGAGCGGGAAACCGACGCCGAGGCGCTCAATGACTTCCTGCGTCGCATGTCGCTGGACTCGCCCTACCAGAAGCAGATCGACTACGTCGACTCACCCGAGGTGGTCTCCACCGACTTCGTCGGCAACCGCCATGCCGGCATCGTCGACGCCAAGGCGACCATCGCCAACGGCAAGAATGCCGTGGTCTATGTCTGGTACGACAACGAGTTCGGCTACAGCTGCCAGGTGATCCGCATCCTGCAACACGTTTCCAACGTGCACTTCCTCAAGCTGCCCCGCGCCAAGGGCTGAAGGTCAGGGGCAAGGAAGCAAGGAAGCAAGGAAGCAAGGGGAGGAGCCTCCTTGTTTCCTTTCCTTGACCGCTTGCCCCTTGACCCCTTGACCCCTTGCCCCCTTGACCGCTTGCCCTTGGCATCTCCCCGAGACACTTTTACCCTTGTCACGCAACCGCCCTCAGTTGCGACCATAGGGCAGGTGGTCATCTTTCACGCTTCTCTTTATAATACGATAGATTTTTCGGGGTGGTTCGAGCATGTCTCGGGCCTGACTGGTAACGTACTGAATACAGAAGAATTCGAATCCATTCGAACCCTTTCTTCAGCTATCCGATCCATCAACTGGGCGAGACTATGATCGAAGTCAAGAAAGGCCTGGATCTCCCCATCGCGGGGACACCGGAGGCGCATATCGAGGATGCGCGACCGGTGCGCCATGTGGCCGTCCTGGGCACCGACTATGTCGGGATGAAGCCGACCATGGAGGTCAGTGAGGGGGACAAGGTCAAGCTGGGCCAACTGCTCTTCACCGACAAGAAGATCGACGGGGTGCGCTTCACGGCGCCGGCGGCCGGCGAGGTCGTCGCTATCAACCGTGGCGAGAAGCGCAAGCTGCTCTCGGTGGTTATCAAGGTCGACGAGACGGAGGAGGCGGTCGAGTTCAAGGCACACGGTCGCGACAAGCTCGAAGGCCTCGAGCGCCAGGCCGTCGTCGATCAGCTGGTCGAGTCGGGGCTGTGGACCGCGCTGCGCACCCGGCCCTACTCGCGCAGCCCGGCCATCGATAGCTCGCCGACCGATATCTTCGTCACGGCCATCGATACGCATCCGTTGGCCGCGGATCCCGTCGGCATCATCAACGAGCAGGCCGAGGCCTTCGAGGATGGGCTCAAGGTGCTGGCTCGGCTGACCGAGGGCCAGGTCTACCTCTGCACGGCGCCGGATGCGCGTGTGCCGGGTACCGACGTCAAGGGCGTCCAGCACGAGACCTTCGACGGTCCGCACCCCGCCGGCCTGGTGGGCACCCACATCCATCATCTGTCGCCCGTGGCGCTGCACAAGCGGGTCTGGCACATCGGCTACCAGGATGTCATCGCCTTCGGCAAGTTCTTCGCCGAGGGCAAGCTGGACGTTCAGCGCGTGATCGCCGTGGGCGGCCCGCGCGCCGAGAACCCGCGCCTGCTGCGTACCCGCATCGGGGCCAGCACCGACGAGCTGCTCGACGGCGAGGTCATCGATCCCGACGGCACCCGCGTCATCTCCGGCTCGGTGTTCGCCGGCGCTACCTGCGAAGGCAGCCTGCGCTATCTGGGCCGTTTCCATCATCAGGTGAGCCTGCTCGAGGAGGGCAACAAGCGTGTCTTCATGGGGTGGATATCGCCCGGCAAGAACCGCCACTCGGTGATGGGCATCTACCTGTCGAAGATCACCGGCCTGAACCACTATGCGCCGACCACCTCGACCAACGGCTCCGAGCGCGCCATGGTGCCGGTGGGCATGTACGAGGAAGTGATGCCGCTGGATATCCTGCCCACCCAGCTGCTGCGCTCACTGATCGTCGGCGATATCGAGACGGCGATGCAGCTTGGCTGCCTGGAGCTGGATGAAGAGGACCTGGCACTCTGCACCTATGTGTGCCCCGGCAAGTACGAGTACGGTCCCATCCTGCGCGACAACCTCACCATGATCGAGAAAGAGGCCTGATGATGGCTATTCGACAGACACTCGACAATCTCGAACCCCACTTCCACAAGGGGGGGAAGTACGAGAAGTTCTATCCCCTCTTCGAGGCGGTGGACACCATCTTCTATGCGCCACCCGATGTGGCCAAGACCACGGCCCATGTGCGTGACGGTGTCGACCTCAAGCGCATCATGATCACCGTCTGGCTGTGTACCTTCCCGGCGATGTTCTTCGGCATGTGGAACGCCGGCTGGATGGCCAACTCGGCCATCGCCGAAGGCTTCACCTCCATGGGCACCTGGCGCGAAGCGATCATGATGACGCTGGCCGGCGGCCATGACCCGGGCAGCCTGTGGGCCAATCTGGTGCTGGGCGCCACCTATTTCCTGCCCATCTACCTGGTGACCTTCGTCGTCGGGGGCTTCTGGGAGGTGCTGTTCGCCATCAAGCGTGGCCACGAGGTCAACGAAGGCTTCTTCGTCACCTCCATCCTCTACGCCCTGATCCTGCCCGCCACCATTCCGCTGTGGCAGGTGGCCCTGGGCATCACCTTCGGCGTGGTGATCGGCAAGGAGATCTTCGGCGGTACCGGGAAGAACTTCCTCAACCCGGCGCTGACCGGCCGCGCCTTCCTCTATTTCGCCTATCCGGCGCAGATTTCCGGTGACGCGATCTGGGTGGCGGCCGACGGCTACAGCGGCGCGACCGCGCTCTCCGTTGCCTTCCAGGATGGCATGGCGGCCGTCTCCAGCCAGTGGAGCTGGTGGGACGCCTTCCTCGGCTTCGTGCCGGGCTCCGTGGGGGAAACCTCGACCCTGGCGATCCTGATTGGCCTCGTCGTGCTGCTGTGGACCAAGATCGCCTCCTGGCGAATCGTGCTCGGGGTCTTCCTCGGCATGGTCGCCATGAGCGCGCTCTTGAATCTGATCGGCTCCGACACCAACCCGATGTTCGCCATGCCCTGGTACTGGCACCTGGTGGTGGGCGGCTTCGCCTTCGGCATGGTGTTCATGGCGACCGACCCGGTGTCCGCCTCGATGACCAATCAGGGGCGCCTGATCTTCGGCGCGCTCATCGGCGTCATGACGGTGCTGATCCGTGTCGTCAACCCGGCGTTCCCCGAAGGCATCATGCTGGCGATCCTCTTCGCCAACCTGTTCGCGCCGCTGATCGACTACATCTTTGTTCAGGCCAACATCAAGCGCCGCATGCAGCGCACCGGTGTGCCGGCCGAGGAGACTGCCTGATGGCACAGAGCAACAACTCCATCAAGAAGATCCTGACGGTGGCGTTCGCACTTTGCATCGTGTGTTCGATCATCGTCTCCACCGCGGCGGTGGCCCTGCGTTCGAAGCAGCAGTTCAACCAGGAACTGGATCGCAAGACCAACATTCTCGAGGTGGCGCAACTCTACGAGTCCGGCATGGACGTGAACGAGACCTTCGAGTCCGAGATCACGCCGCGGGTGGTGGACCTGCGCAGCGGGGAGTACACCGACGAGTTCGACCCCTCGACCTATGAGGGCTTCCAGGCGCGTCGTGACCCGGCGGCCTCTCGCACCCTCTCGGGGGAGAAGGACATCGCCGGCCTGACTCGCCAGGAGAACTACAGTACCGTCTACCTGGTGGGCGATCCGGACGACCCCGAGCAGATCATCCTGCCGATTCGCGGCCAGGGGCTGTGGGGGCTGATGCGCGGCTTCCTCTCCGTGGAGGGCGATGGCAACACCATCGTTGGCATCACCTACTACGAGCATGCCGAAACGCCCGGTCTGGGCGGCGAGGTCAACAACCCGCGCTGGCAGGCCCAGTGGGAAGGCAAGGAGATCTTCGACGAGGAAGGCGAGCTCGCCCCCGCCATCGCCCTGGTCAAGGGCGGTGCCAGTGGCGAGACCGAGGTCGATGCGCTCTCCGGTGCCACCCTGACCAGCAACGGCGTGACCAATATGCTGCAGTTCTGGCTGAGCCCCGAAGGCTTCGGTGACTACCTGGCGCGGTTCCGCGAGGGGATCGACCGGGCCGAAGCGCAGGACGCCAACGTCGAACTCGAAAGTAGTGGAGGAGCCTGATCATGTCTGCTGCGAACGCAAAGAGCGTCCTGACGACGCCGATCTTCAAGAACAACCCCATCGCCCTGCAGATACTGGGTATCTGCTCGGCCCTGGCGGTGACCACCAGCATGAGCGTCTCGCTGGTGATGACGCTGGCGGTCATCTTCGTGACGGCCTTCTCGAATCTGTTCGTGTCGCTGATCCGTCACCATATTCCGTCGTCCATCCGCATCATCGTGCAGATGACCATCATCGCCTCACTGGTCATCGTGGTGGACCAGATCCTCAAGGCCTACGCCTACGAGATGTCCAAGCAGCTGTCGGTGTTCGTTGGCCTGATCATCACCAACTGCATCGTGATGGGGCGTGCCGAAGGCTTCGCCATGACCAATACCCCGGGAATGTCCTTCCTGGACGGCATCGGCAACGGTATCGGCTATGGCTTCATCCTGATGACGGTGGGCTTCTTCCGCGAGCTGCTGGGTGCCGGCAGCGTGTTCGGCTTCACCGTGCTGCAGCCCGTGCAGGACGGCGGCTGGTACGTGCCCAACGGCCTGCTGCTGCTGCCGCCCTCGGCGTTCTTCATCATCGGCCTGATCATCTGGGTGCTGCGCGCCATGGACCCGGGGCAGGTCGAGGAGAACGAATTCAAGATGAAGGCCAATACCCAGCCGAAGGAGGCCGTGTAACATGGAACATTATATCAGCCTGTTCGTCGCCTCGGTCTTCGTCGAGAACATGGCCCTGGCCTTCTTCCTGGGCATGTGTACCTTCCTGGCGGTGTCCAAGAAGGTCTCCTCGGCCTTCGGCCTGGGCATCGCGGTCATCGTGGTGCTGGGCGTGACCGTGCCGGTCAACAACCTGGTCTATAGCCTCCTGCTGCAGGAAGGCGCCCTGACCTGGACCGGGATCAGCGGTGCCGAGAACATCGATCTCTCCTTCCTGGGTCTGCTCTCCTATATCGGCGTCATTGCCGCCCTGGTGCAGATCATGGAGATGTTCCTCGACAAGTACGTGCCCGTGCTCTACAACGCGCTGGGCGTGTTCCTGCCGCTGATTACCGTGAACTGCGCCATCCTGGGTGGCGTGCTGTTCATGGTCGAGCGTAACTACAACTTCGGCGAGTCCGTGGTCTACGGCCTGGGCGCCGGTACCGGCTGGGCGCTGGCCATCACGGCCCTGGCCGGCATTCGCGAGAAGCTCAAGTACAGCGACGTTCCCGACTCCCTCCAGGGGCTGGGCATCACCTTCATCACCGTGGGGCTGATGTCGCTGGGCTTCATGTCCTTCTCCGGCATCCAGCTCTGAGTCAGGTCGTGCTCTCCCGGCGGCCGTATGGGTCGCCGGGGTCCAGGCAACGTCAAGCAATAGGAAACCGTCATGGTTGATATAACACTCATCTTGCTCGGTGTGGTCATGTTCACCGTGGTCGTCATCGGCCTGGTTCTGGTGATTCTGGCTGCCCGCAGCAGGCTCGTCAGCACCGGGGATGTGACCATCGAGGTCAACGAGGACCCCGACCACACCCTCACCACCCAGGCCGGTGGCAAGCTGCTCAATACGCTGGCGGCCAACGGCATCTTTCTCTCCTCCGCTTGCGGTGGCGGCGGCTCCTGCGCCCAGTGCAAGTGCCGCGTGGAGGAGGGCGGCGGTGCCATCCTGCCCACCGAGGAGCAGCACTTCACCCTGCGCGAGAAGAAGGATGGCTGGCGCCTCTCCTGCCAGGTGCCCGTGAAGCAGGACATGAAGATCGAGGTGCCGGAAGAGGTCTTCGGTGTCAAGCAGTGGGAATGCGAGGTCATCGATAACCCCAACGTTGCCACCTTCATCAAGGAGCTCAACCTCAGGCTGCCCGAGGGCGAGGAAGTGGCCTTCCGTGCCGGCGGCTATGTGCAGCTGGTGGCGCCGCCCTATGATATCTCCTTCAAGGATTTCGATATCGAGGAGGAGTATCGGGGCGATTGGGAGAAGTTCGGCCTGTTCGACATCTCCCACAAGAACAACGAGGAGGTCATTCGCGCCTACTCCATGGCGAACTATCCGGACGAGAAGGGCATCCTCAAGTTCAACATCCGTATCGCTACGCCGCCGCCCAACACCGACCATCCGCCGGGGCTGATGTCCACCTATGTCTTCAGTCTGAAGCCGGGTGACAAGGTGACCGTGATGGGGCCCTTCGGCGAGTTCTTCGCCAAGGACACCGACGCCGAGATGATCTTCATCGGCGGTGGTGCCGGCATGGCGCCGATGCGCAGCCATATCTTCGATCAGCTCAAGCGGCTCAAGACCGATCGCAAGATCACGTTCTGGTACGGCGCGCGCTCCTGGCGCGAGACCTTCTACAACGAAGAGTACGACCAGCTGGCCGAGGAGTTCCCCAACTTCGAGTGGCACCTGGCGCTCTCCGACCCGCAGCCGGAGGACAACTGGGAAGGGCCGACCGGCTTCATCCACAACGTCCTGTACGAGAAGTACCTCAAGGACCACCCGGCCCCCGAGGACTGCGAGTACTACATGTGCGGGCCGCCCATGATGAATGCCTCCTGTATCAAGCTGTTGATCGATCTGGGCGTGGAGCCCGAGAATATCCTGCTGGACGACTTCGGCGGCTGATCTCGATCCCACCAGGACGTACCCCGGGGCCGGCCACAAGGCCGGCCCCTCAGGTTTGGTTCTTCACAGACTGGCGTGATAGTTGACCGCACGACACCGGTTGGCCACCCACCCCCCTGTAGGCCCGGTAAGCGCCAGCGCACCGGGCGTCATCTCAGGCATCAGATGAGCATGGACCCCTCACCGTCCCGTGTTGTCTTAAGGGTAGGATGGCCGACTGTTTTCCACTCTCGAGGAGCGTTGCAATGACAACCTACCTGTTGGTATTTGCCTTCTTTCTGCTGATCATGGCCGCCATGGCGGTGGGCGTGATCATGGGTCGCAAGCCCATCGCCGGCACCTGCGGCGGCCTCAACCGCCTGGGCATGAAGGAGGGCTGCGACGTCTGCGGCGGCAAGGACGAGGTCTGCGAGGAAGAGAACCTCAAGCAGATCAGCGCCCGCCGCCGCAGCGACGAAAGCCGCGGCGCCGACCTCGGCTACGACGCTACCCGGCGCTAGGCCAGCCGCCAGGATGGACGAGCGACAGCGACTCCATCAGCAGGCACTCTTACCCCCTATACCGTTTCCAGGGCATCATCGCCCTGGATTTCGTTTTGATTTCCGGCGACTTTTGCTTTTTGGATGGTGGCCCGGGCCGTTACACTGGGAAACATGACTGCAGGGCAGGGGAATGCGCCCGAATAATCCCGGGGCGGTAGCGTGTCAGGGCACCCGGGGAACGGGTGAGAATGAGCCAGAATGCACCGCTGGCACGCATTGCCGCCCGCCTGGACCGATGACACCAACAGGCGACGGAAGGACAAGACCGAGCGACTGAGCGTCTCATACCATGAGCCCACTTCCCGTTATCAGCCACCACGGCGGCGATGCCGGCGTCACCGGCAGCTGCCATCGCCTGCAGATCAGCGCGGATCGCACGCTGCTGGTGGACTGCGGCCTCTTCCAGGGCGAGGACGCCGACACATCTCTTAGCACCCTCGAGCAGCACCGCGTGACCTTCCCGGTGGACGATCTCCTTGCGCTGATCGTCACCCATGTGCACATCGATCATATCGGCCGGCTGCCCTACCTGCTGGCCGCGGGCTTCGCGGGGCCGATTCTCTGTTCGGTACCCTCCGCGCGCCTGCTGCCGCTGGTCATCGAGGACGCCCTGAAGATCGGCTTTACCCGCGACCGGGCCCTGATCGAGCGCTTCCTCGCTGAAGTTGACGAGCGCCTGGTGCCGCTGGACTACCGGCAGTGGCACACCCTGGTCGACGACGACCGCCACCGGGTACGCGTGCGCCTGCAGCGCGCCGGGCATATCCTCGGCTCGGCCTATGTCGAGGTGGATAGCCTTGATCACCCGAGTGGCCAGGCACAGCGCACCATATTTAGCGGCGACCTGGGCGCGCCCCATTCGCCGCTGCTGCCGGCGCCCGAGTCACCGGAGCGGGCCGACGTGCTGGTACTGGAAAGCACCTACGGCGACCGCGAACACGAGGACCGCACCACCCGCCAGGCGCGGCTCAAGGCCGCCATTGACCGGGCGCTGGCCAATGGCGGCACGGTGATCGTGCCGGCCTTCAGCATCGGCCGCACCCAGGAGCTGCTCTACGAGCTCGAGGAACTTATCCACGCCGCCGATAGTGAATGCTGGCGCGATCTGGAGATCATCGTCGATTCCCCGCTCGCCGCGCGCTTTACCGCCGTCTACCGCGAGCTCAAGCCGTGGTGGGACGCCGAGGCCCGGAGCAGGGCAGGGGAAGGCCGCCATCCGCTGGCCTTCGACAACCTCTACACCGTGGACAGCCACGCGGAACACCAGCAGACCGTCGACTACCTGGCCACCCATCATCGCCCCGCGGTGGTGATCGCTGCCAGCGGCATGTGCGCCGGCGGCCGGGTGGTCAACTACCTCAAGCGTATGCTCAATGATCCGCGCCACGACGTGCTATTCATCGGCTACCAGGGGGCCGGCACCCCGGGGCGCGACATCCAGCGCTTTGGGCCCCGCGGCGGCTGGGTGGAACTCGACGGCGAGCGCATCGACATCCGCGCCCGCATCGACACCATCGGCGGCTACTCCGCCCACGCCGATCAGCGCGACCTGCTCAACTTCATCAAGCGCATGCGCCAGCCGCCCCGGGAGATCCGCCTCGTCCACGGCGACCGCGACGCCAAGCAGGCCCTCGCGGCCGAGATCCACGCCTGGGCCAGCGCCTCGAATCATGCTGTCTGGGTCTTGTCGGGAGGATAAGCGCTAGCGCTCCCGCCAAAAGCGGTGTCTCCCTTGGCGCTAGCGGTGTCAGGCCACACAGGACAGGGAGACAAGCCGCTAAATCGGCCCAGGTATGGAGACCTCATGGTACGACCAGTCAGCCACGACCAGAACTTCAAGAACCTGATCCTCGACTATCCCCATGAGGCGCTGGCCTTCTTCGCCGCGGACGAGGCAGGAGATATCGATGCCGGCGTGAGTATCACCCCGCTGCGCCAGGAACAGCTCAAGGAGCGTCTCGGCGAGCGTTTTCGTGAACTGGATGTGCCGCTGCTGGTGGAATGGCCGGACGGCCGTCGCGAAGCCCTGCTGTTCGTGCTCGAGGAGGAGACGAACCCGCAGCGCTTCTCGATCCATCGCCTGGCTCACTACTGCCTCGACCTGGCCGAGCTGTTGTCCACTGAGCGAGTGGTGCCGGTGGTGATCTTTCTACATGACTACCCGGAGATACCCCGCCAGCTGGCACTGGGCAGCGAATGGCACCACTATTTGGCTTTCGACTACTTGGCCTGTGTGCTGGCCGCGACCCCGGCAGAACGTTACCTGGATAGCGACAACCTGGTGGCCCGCCTGAACCTCCCCAACATGCAATGGACGCCGGAGCAGAAGATCGATATCTACACGGGGTTAACTGATGCTGAACGGCAGTTGTACGAATCCCGACACCCGCAGGAGAGTACCGTTATGACCGGACTGGCCGAACGTTTACGTACCGAAGGCATGCAGCAAGGCCGCCAGGAGGGCCGCCAGGAAGGCCGCCACGAAGGCGTGGAAGGCACCCTGCGCAAACAGATCGAGATGAAATTCGGGGAGCTTCCCGCCTGGGCCGACGAGCAACTGGCACAGGCCAGCGACGAACAGCTGGACGCCTGGGTTGCCAGGATCCTCACCGCCGACAGTCTCGACGCCCTGTTCACCGAGCAATAAGCACCACACCGCCAACCCATGGCACGCCCAGGCTCCGCTTGAAGAGCTTTTGACCTTCGATTTTCGTGGGAGGCTCGGTTCGACGCTTCGACTTCAACGGGCGAGGGTTTGATTTTGCCCTTCGTGGGAGGGCGCGGTTCAACGCCTCGCCTCTGCCGCGCGAGTCCTTGACCTTTGGTTTCCTGGCTCTTGACCTTGTAGGGGGGATAAGCGCCAGCGCATCCACCAAAGGACAGCGGCATCCTTCGCCGAGACTGCAGCCCGAGGGGACCATGAATAACAAGGAGTTCGACAATGAACGAGTTGAACCGCATTACCGTCAACCCTGATCTGTGTGGTGGCCGCCCTTGTATCCGAGGCATGCGCATTCGCGTTAAGGATATTCTGAATCTACTAGCGGCTGGTGCCACGCGCGAAGAAATACTGGCTGATTATCCGTACCTTGAAAACGAGGACATCACAGCCGTCTTGGAATACGCGGCCCGACAAAGCGATCACCCCGTGCTATCTGTCGCCTAATGCGCTTCATCGTCGATGCTCAGCTCCCACCAGCGCTTGCACGATGGTTGACGGCTCAGGGGCACCATGCCGAACACGTCGCTGATATTGAAATGGAATCGGCCTCGGATGGGGTCATATGGCGTTGGGCGGAACGTCATGGTGCAGCAATCGTGACAAAAGACGAAGATTTCGCCATCTGGCGGAATGCTAGTGAAGAAAGGTCACCAACCGTAGTATGGCTTCGTATCAACAACACACGCCGCCATGAACTCTTGCACTGGTTTGAGCCTTTGCTACCACAGATCGTCAAGGCGCTGGATCAAGGAGAAATACTGATCGAAGTGCGCTGAGGGCTTGTCTTCGTGGGGGCTGGCTTTGCCGCGCGAGTCCTTGACCTTTGGTTTCCTGGCTCTTGACCTTGTAGGGGGGGATAAGCGCCAGCGCATCCACCAAAAGCGGTGTCTTCTGACCTCTGCGAAGCCCTCAAATCAAGGCACAAAGCTTGCCTATTGTTATCCATCAACTCTCATACTTATCGGCGCTAGGCGCTGCCTTACAGGGCCCCCATGCTTGCACAGCTCAAAGAGCTCTATTCCCTCCTCACCGCCGAGCAGCGCAGGAAACTCCTGCGCCTGCAGATTCTCAACCACCACCAACCGGCGACTCCATGCCTGATCCCAAGACCATCCTTATCGATAAACTTATCCGCAAGGAAGCCGTGATCGGCATCGTCGGCCTCGGCTATGTTGGCCTGCCCTTGATGCTGCGTTACAACAGTATCGGTTTCCGGGTGCTGGGGATCGATATCGATCAGGAGAAGGTGGATAGGCTCAATAGCGGCAAGAGCTACATCGAGCACATCCCCTCGGCCAGGATCGCCCAGGCAGCGCGTAGCGGCTTCGTCGCCACCACCGACTTCAGCCGCGTTGCCGATGCCGATGCCGTGATCCTCTGTGTGCCGACGCCGCTCAACAAGTACCGCGAACCGGACCTCAGCTTCGTCACCGATACCACCGATGCCCTCAAGCCCTATCTTCGCGAAGGGCAGGTCGTATCGCTGGAGAGCACGACCTACCCCGGCACCACGGAAGAGGAGCTGCTGCCACGCGTGCAGGAGAACGGCCTTGTGGTGGGCGAGAACCTCTTCCTGGTCTACTCGCCGGAGCGGGAAGACCCAGGCAACCCGGACTTCGAGACCCGTACCATTCCCAAGGTAGTGGGGGGCCAAACTCCCGCGTGTCGCGACGTGGGTGTCGCCCTGTACGAACAGGCCATCGATCACGTAGTACCGGTCAGCTCCACCAAGGCCGCCGAGATGACCAAGCTGCTGGAGAACATCCATCGCGCGGTGAACATCGGCCTGGTCAACGAGATGAAGATCGTCGCCGACCGCATGGGCATCGATATCTTCGAGGTGGTGGATGCCGCCGCCACCAAGCCCTTCGGTTTCACCCCCTATTATCCCGGCCCTGGCCTCGGCGGGCACTGCATCCCCATCGACCCCTTCTACCTGACCTGGAAGGCGCGGGAGTACGGCCTGCATACCCGCTTCATCGAGCTTTCCGGTGAGGTGAACCGCGCCATGCCGGAATACGTGGTCGGCAAGCTGATGGATGGCCTCAACCGTCATGGCAAGGCACTGAGCAGGAGCAAGGTGTTGGTGCTGGGTATCGCCTACAAGAAGAACGTCGACGACATGCGCGAGTCGCCCGCGGTAAAGATCATGGAACTGATCCAGGCCAAGGGCGCCGAGCTGGCCTACTGCGACCCCCATGTGCCGGTATTCCCCAGGATGCGCGAGCATCACTTTGACCTGGCAAGCGTCGATCTGAACGCCGAAAGCCTGGCCGGTTACGATGCCGTGGTGCTGGCGACCGATCATGACCGCTTCGATTTCGCCCAGATCAAACAGCATGCCCGCCTGATCGTCGACAGCCGTGGCACCTACCGCGAACCCGCCGACCACATCATCAAGGCCTGAAGACACGTCCCATGAAAAATTTTGCCCTGATCGGTGCCGCCGGCTACATCGCACCCCGACACATGAAGGCCATCAAGGAGACAGGCAATCATCTGGCGGTAGGCTACGACATCAACGATTCGGTGGGCATCATCGATTCTATCTCGCCCCAGAGCGATTTTTTCACCGAATTCGAACGCTTCCAGGAGCACGCCTGGCAGCTCAAGCGCGATTCGCAAAGGGCACTCGACTATGTCGCTGTCTGCTCGCCCAACCACCTGCATCATGCTCACATCGCCGCCGGGCTTCGCCTTGGCTGCGACGTTATCTGCGAGAAACCACTGGTGCCCACGCCCGAGCTGCTGGACGAACTGGCACGGATCGAGCGGGAGACCGGCAGGCGCATCTACAACATCCTCCAGTTGCGCCACCACCAGGCCATCCTGGATCTCAAGCGCAAGGTGGCGACCGAGAGGCGCGAAGGAAAGCACGAGGTGGAGTTGACCTACATCACCTCACGCGGCAAGTGGTACATGGAGAGTTGGAAGGGCGACCCGCGCAAGTCCTTCGGCATAGCCACCAACATTGGCGTGCACTTCTTCGACATGCTGCATTTCATCTTCGGCAAGCTGCAGAAGAATGTGCTGCACCACGCCGACAACGCCAAGGCTGCCGGCTACCTGGAGTACGAGAAGGCGCGGGTGCCCTGGTTTCTCTCCATCGATGCCGACGACCTGCCGAAAAGCGTGCAGGGCAAGCAGTCGACGTATCGCTCCATCACCGTGGACGGGGAGGAGATCGAGTTCTCTGGCGGCTTCACCGACCTGCACACCATCAGTTACCAGGAGATTCTGGCTGGCCGCGGCTACGGCATCGAGGATGCCCGCCACTGCGTGGAGACCGTTAACACCATACGCTCAGCGCAGCCCCAGGCACCGGCGGCGGGCGAAGGCCATCCTTTCCTCAATCGGCTGATGTGATATGGAAAACGCGAACGTCAAGATCCACGACACCGCCATCGTCGACGAGGGTGCCCGAATCGGCGAAGGCTCCCGCGTCTGGCACTGGGTTCACGTTTGCGGCGGCGCCCGCATCGGCAAGAACGTCTCCCTGGGCCAGGGCGTCTTCGTCGGCAACAAAGTCACCATCGGCGATCACTGCAAGATCCAGAACAACGTCTCCGTGTACGACAACGTCCACCTGGAAGAGGGCGTCTTCTGCGGCCCCAGCATGGTGTTCACCAACGTCTACAACCCCCGGTCGCTGGTCGAGCGCAAGAACGAGTACCGTGACACCCGGGTCAAGAAGGGCGCCACCCTGGGGGCCAACTGCACCATCGTCTGCGGCGTGACCATCGGCGAGTACGCCTTCATCGGCGCTGGAGCGGTCATCAACAAGAACGTGCCCGCCTATGCGCTGATGGTCGGCGTCCCGGCCCGCCAGATCGGCTGGATGAGCGAGTACGGCGAACAGCTGGACCTGCCACTGGAAGGCGACGGCGAAGTCTGCTGCCCCCACACTGGGGCCTGTTATACACTGAAAAGCGGACGACTCCAGAAGGAGGCCTAAGCCATGCAAGTTGAAGCCATCTACGATAACGGGTCGGTCAAGCTTCCGGACCACCTTCGGTTCAAACATCAGCGTTTCGTGCTCCACATCGACATTCCCGACGAGGAAGTTGAGAGCGCACCTGCTGAAACAGAAGGGGAGACACCCCAGCCCGGTTCAGGTGATATCCGCGACCAGATTCGCGCGATTCTTGGCGCGGACTATGAAAAGCTTACTACCGCCCCCACGGCCGAAGAGACGAAGGCGACCTGGCACCAACACCTGGAAGAGAAATACCTTGGCGGCCGCTGAAGATTACATTCTGGATGTCAGCACCCTTGTCGACCTCTGGCTGAGCGGCGAAAGCAGCGAGGCAACCGCACGCCTTTTCAGTGCCGCCCAGATGGGTGAGATTCAACTCTGGGTATCAGCCAGCAGCCTTCCAACACTGGACTATGTCGCCCGTACCCGCATGAAGCGGGCCGGAATCGCCGCGGACAGGGCCAAGCAGCATGTTCAGGCGCTGATGAGCGACCTCCTGCAGCGTGTCGGCGTACTGAGTACACAGGGTTTCGAACAAGGTGATGTCTACCGCCAAGCCAGAGACTTTGAAGACGCCCAGATCGCCGCAGCGGCCCGTTCGCTGCCAGGCCACAACGCCATCCTGGTGACACTGGACAAAACCTTCGACACTCTCGGTGAAGTGCAAACCCTGACGCCAACCGAAGCTGCAGGAGCGAGCAGCGCTCGCGATCATCATCCCGCGGACACCCCCATCCCCTTCATCGACTTGGCCGCCCAACAGCGGCGCCTGCGGCCTGAAATCGAGCGCCGTGTGGAAGCCGTGTTGCGACACGGCAAGTACATCCTGGGCCCGGAAGTGGCCGAGCTGGAAGAAAAGCTCGCCGCCTACACCGGTGCCAAGCATTGCATCAGCTGCGCCAACGGCACCGACGCCCTGCAGATCGCCCAGATGGCGCTGGGCATCGGCCCCGGCGACGAGGTGATCACGCCCGGATTTACCTATATCGCCACGGCAGAAACCGTGGCCCTGCTCGGCGCCAGGCCGGTCTATGTGGATATCGACCCGCGCACCTACAACCTCGACCCCAGCAAGCTGGAAGCGGCGATCACGCCGAAAACCCGCGCGATCATCCCCGTCTCGCTCTTCGGCCAGTGCGCCGATTTCGACGCCATCAACGCCATCGCAGAGAGGCACGGCATCCCGGTGATCGAAGACGCCGCCCAGAGCTTCGGCGCCACCTACAAGGGCCGCAAGTCCTGCAACCTCAGCACCATCGCCACCACCAGCTTCTTCCCCAGCAAGCCGCTGGGGTGCTACGGCGACGGCGGCGCCATCTTCACCAACGACGACGAGCTGGCCATCATCATCCGGCAGATCGCCCGACACGGCCAGGACCGGCGCTACCACCATATCCGCGTAGGCGTGAACAGCCGCCTGGATACGTTGCAAGCCGCGATCCTGCTTCCCAAGCTGGAGATCTTCGACGAGGAACTACAGCTCCGCCATCAGGTAGCAGAGCGCTATACCCAACTGCTCAACGAAGCGGGTATCTCCACCACGCCTTATGTAGAACCCCACAACACCAGCGCCTGGGCGCAGTACACCATTCGCGTGGAAAACCGTGAAGCGGTACAGGCCGCGCTGAAGGAGGCGGGTGTGCCTACGGCGGTGCATTATCCGGTGCCTCTCAATCATCAGCCAGCCGTCGTGGACCGTGACGCCCACTTGCCCCAAGGTGACAAGGCGGCTCAGGAAGTGATCTCGTTGCCGATGCATCCCTATCTCACTGAATACTATCAGAAAGGTGTAGTAGGGCCCTGCCGTTTCTAACCAATTTCACTAATAGAAATCATATACATACGTGAAAGCTAGTTCACGACTAAAACAACTCATACCGAATAATCGGTTCGCCCGCAGCGTTTCGGTGCTGGTTGGTGGAACCGCAGGAGCTCAGCTTTTAGCTGTACTTTCGGCACCGATACTCACTAGGTTATATAGCCCGGAGAGCTTCGGAATGCTTGCAGTATTCGTAAGCATAGTCTCGCTCTTCTCGGTCGTGGCCGGACTGAAATACGAGCTAGCGATACCGTTGCCTGAGGATGAACGCGATGCAGCGGCGCTCACCATTCTTTCACTGATACTGATATTTGCGGTAGCGGTAATTTCGGCGCTCTGTTTGTATTGGTGGGGTGACACTCTCGCTGAAGCGATGGAAACTCCAGATCTAGCTGGTTATCTTTGGCTTGTACCGATTGCCATTGTTTTTACCGGCATGTACAAACTTTTCACGTACTGGGCGGTTCGCCTGAAAGAATTCCCGATCATCGCAAAAACCAAGATTCGCCAGCAGGTAGTAACAATAGCAGCGCAGGTATCCATGTTTAATATGGGCGGCTTGGGCCTGTTAGTGGGAAATGTTGTGGGTACTGGGATGGGCGTTCTCACGCTTTCAACCAAGGTTTTCGGAAGAAAAAGCTGGGACCGCCAGCCAGTAAGGCGAGTAGGATACGTATCAAAGCGGTATCGAAAATTCCCGATATTCTCTACCTGGGGTGGATTCCTTAACACTGCCGGGGCGCAGTTACCTCCTTTATTATTCGCTTCTACATTCGGTGCCGGGTATGCGGGTTTTTATGCACTGGCACATCGCTTGATTGCAATGCCAATGGGGCTGGTTGGACAAGCGGTTGGTCAAGTGTTTCTCTCCGATGCGCCAGCACAGTACCGGAGTGGCGAGCTCCACAGTACTTTGAATCAAGCCCATAAAATCCTGATAAAGTGCATCCTACCACCTACGGCAATCTTAATTTTGTTCGGGCCATCACTGTTTAGTGTTATATTTGGTGAAGAATGGAAAGTATCCGGTGAGGTTGCTTCTTGGCTTTCACTTTGGATGTTAATGACTTTTACAACATCACCACTGAGCTCAGTGTTCATGGTGGCAGAAAAGCAGCACCTTGGAATGTTGATGCAGGCTGTGCTTCTAGTGGCGAGAGTATTCGGTATAGGAATAGGTGTTATATATGATGACTTTATACTTGCCGTTGTCTGGTTTTCAATATTTAATGTGCTTGGATACATAATATACCAGATTGTTTCTTTCAAAGTTGTTGGTATTTCTTGGTATGTGCCTTTGAAAAACTATGTGCCGGCATTTATCCTGCTTTTCATTTTGAATGGATTGGGGCAGATTTTTGACATTGGTGCAAGTAAGGTAATGTTTGTTGCGGTTGTACTTTTCTCGGCTGTGTATTATATTGCGTTGACAAAAGAACTTCGACCTTCATAGAGATCATCCCGCTTTCGTTTTTCCAGATTTACGGATTGTTGGTTGTCAAAATGTAATATGATAACAAGGTAATTCGTCGTTAATTGCTTGAATAACGCGGGGAAAGTGGGGCGCAGTATGATAATATACTATATGGGAAAATTTAAATTATACCTGGAATCGTAGTTCTGCGAGATTTCCCTATTTCATAAGTGCTATATAATTATGACCGAAAGAACTTACCCCGAAAATAGGTTATTAAAAATTCGATGGAAAATAATATTAGAGGTTATGAGGTGGGTAGTATGTTAGTTAGAAAGATTTTTAAAATTGTTCGCAGGAAACTGACGCAAGAGAAATATAAGAAAATTTCTGCCAACGAGCATAATTCCCTTGAGAATGTCGACAATCTTAATAAAGACAAAGAATATTGGGTTAACGTAAGGTTAAGTGACAAGAAATTCATAGAGAATATATTTGATTTCATAACACATAGTGCGCAAATAAAAGATGGGG
>NZ_CABVOU010000048.1 GCF_902500215.1 Halomonas lysinitropha | reverse complement strand
TGGGAGCCTATCTCTCGTTTGATCGGCTCTGCGCTGAGGTCCATCGCCTGCTCGGGGACTATGGCACGGGACGCACGATTAATTATGCATAATCACTTATCGGGGCGTCATTCGGCATCAAGAGTCTGCTGTCGACCATATACGCACCCTCGATACCCTTGCGAGGTAATCAACATGAAACTCACGGTATACGCATCAGCCTTGGTCATCACACTGCTGTTCGCCCCTACTGTGATGGCGGAAGACTCGGTGTATCTGGAAGAGCGCATGAAACGTCTCCATGAAAAGGCAGTGATGTCCACCATGATAAAGACGGCAACATCGACAAGAGCACAACTGGGAACAATGGTCATACCGGCAACTCGAACAACTCCGGCTACCGTCGTGACACCCGATCCCTGGTGGCGCTGACCCTATGCATCGGGTAATTCTCTTACCCAGAAAAGAATGCCGGGTGTGAAGTATTTCGTCACTTCCACGACTCATCTAGAGCCGTGGCTTTTTTTCTTGACACTGGATTCAGGCCAACTCCATCGGTCCCTAGTGTCATCCGCGAATTCCTGCCATCGTCCTGCAACTAAAGGCAAAGACCATAATGGTCGCGAGCATGCAACCTCTCGATTTTATTTTTCTGAGTTGGCGGATAAATTGAGCCAGAAGGTGCTGGCTAAGCAACCCACAACGGACTACTATTTTTTATAAGCTGCGCATGCTGGACCAGTTTCTGGTAGCGTGTTCCCAGTTCCTGATCGATGTATGACATGCCGGCTCCGCCCGCAATCGGGTTTCACTGGAGTCCTGTCATGAAAACATTCCGTCTTGTATTGCTTGCCGCCTCTCTTGGTGTTGCTATTCCTGCGACTGCCTCGGAAGAAACCAGCCAAGATGACCCTGCGCTCAGTGCCAGAAACGCCATCGGCACCATCGATTTCCAGGCTAACTGTGACGATGCTGTTCGCGCTGACGTCGACCATGCGTTAGGGATGATGCATCACATGATGTATGCCCGAGCGCGAGCGGAGTTCGAGGCCGTGGTCCGCGCCAATCCCGGCTGCGCCATGGGCCATTGGGGCGTAGCGACAACCCTCTTCCAGCCGTTATGGGCTACCACGCCGAGCGAAGGGGATATCACCCTCGGTCGGCGGAGCATCCAGAAAGCGCTGGACGCTGTCGAAGACCCACGCGAGCGGCAGCTGGTTGAGGCGACCGCAGCTTTCTTTGCTCCCGAGACCGACCAGGTGCAGGTGCGTCTGGCGGGCTGGATTAACGGCATGAGTAAGGCGTATCAGGCCTTTCCAGAGGATTCCGACGTCGCTTCGCTTTACGCGTTGTCGCGCCTGACACTGGCACTGTCCGCCGATGATCGCAGTGCCCTACTCAACGAGGCTGAGCAGGTCCTTCGCAGGGTCTGGGAAAACGAATCCAGACACCCTGGGGCAGTCCATTACAGCATCCACGCCACCGATGCGGATGGCCGGGCGGGGGATGCGACTGAGATTGTTGAATCCTATGGCGCGATTGCCCCCAGTGTGCCCCATGCGCTTCATATGCCTTCCCATATCTATGTCCGGCTTGGCGACTGGGCTCGGGTGATTGAGTGGAACCAACGGTCCGCCGAGGTGGCAGTGAATCACGTGGCTGATGGTGCGAAATCCTTTCATTACGTCCACGCGCTTGACTATCAGGTCTATGGCCACCTCCAGCGTGGTGAGGATATCGGGGCTAGGGACGTGTGGGCAACTGCCCAGTCGAATGGGCCGCATCAGGCGAATTTCCCCGGAGCTTTCCATCTGGCCTCCATGCCGGCAAGGCTGGCTGTCGAAACACGAGATTGGGAAACGGCAGCAACCCTTACGCTCGGTGATCCCGACTATATCCGCTGGCAGCAGTTTCCCTGGCCGACTGGCTTGAGCTGGTTTGCGCGGGGGCTGGGCGCCGTCCATACCGACAACTTGGCCGCCGCCCGTGAAGCGGAACAGCAGTTGGTATCGCTGGTGACGGATGCCGGTTCTGCCGCAGATCCGCGTTTCTCAACCTATATAGAAGTGGACCGCCGCATTCTTTCCGGCTGGATTGCGAAAGCCGAGGGCAGGCCTGAAGATGCTATAGCGCTGTTGCGCTCCGCTGGAGAACTAGAGGCCACCGTCGAAAAACATCCGGTTACGCCGGGGTCGTTGCTCCCTCCTTACGAGGCACTCGGGGACCTGCTGGTGTCTCTTGATCGTCCGGTGGAGGCCTTGGCCGCTTACGACAACTCCAATCGAACCTGGCCGCAACGCTATAACACCCTCGAGGGCGCCGTCCGCGCGGCGGAAGCGGCTGGTGATGGCGACGCTGCCGAGCTCTGGTCCCGCCGGCTGTTGGAAACCGCTCCGGAGAGCGAGCGTGATTCTTTCCAGCAGATAAGGACACTGGCGGTAACCCAGTAAAAGCGGACTGGGGTTAGTGCCGGCCCGCTCTTCAGCCCCGCCCGCTGATCACCCAACTGCGCACCTGGCTCGACAAGTCAGCCAGCCAGGTGCTGCAGAAAAGGGCGCTGGGCAAGGAACTGCATTATCTGGATGGCCAGTGGCAACGCCTGTCATGTTTCCTCGATGATGGCCGGATCCCGCTGGATAACAACCCGGCCGAGAACGCCATCAGGCCCTTTGTGGTAGGCCGCAATTATGCCCAGCTCCGGATTATGCGCAGTTACTTGGATACTTTGTTCGTAATGAACTGATTATAAATGGAAATCTCTGCCGGGAGGAATGGGCCCGCA
>NZ_CABVOU010000047.1 GCF_902500215.1 Halomonas lysinitropha | reverse complement strand
GGAGCCTATCTCTCGTTTGATCGGCTCTGCGCTGAGGTCCATCGCCTGCTCGGGGACTATGGCACGGGACGCACGATTAATTATGCATAATCACTTAGTGCTTCCAGAACGTTACGTCTCGTGATTCCTTGTCGTAGGTGCTCGACCGTAATGTGTTGTCATATTCACGGTCGCGGCGATACTGCTCCAGGTAGTCGTTAGCGGCTTCGGCAAATGACTTTCGAATAGGGGTTGTCGCGCTAATGCTGACTGTCGGGACAGCTGACTGTTCAGCTACTGGCGGTCCGAAACGACGATCGATGTCATCGAAGAACCTGCTGACAGCGGCCTGATTGATCTCCGGGCAACCGTAGTCAGCTTTGAATCGTTGGCCACGATACGTGCCTGCCAAGTAGCGGAGGACCAGCCCGCCTTCTGGCATGTCGGCTGGAGCAGCCGTTACCTGAGCGAATGGCATCGCTCGAAATGGCTCCTTGGGGTGATCTGAGGTCTTTTGTGAGCTGGAAGCTGCTGGGGTATTGCTCCGGCTGTTTTTGGTCCGGAGAAGCTCGTTCAGGGCGGCTAAGCCCTCGTGAGCGGTCTGGAGGTCGTCCACTGACTGATCATTCCTCAAGGCGTCGAAGAATTCCTGAAAGGCCAGCCAGGTTTGCATTGCTCGTCGCTTGGCTGTGACCTTGCAGGCCGTTCTGAGGCTTTGCCTGACTTCTCGCTTACCGCCGAGCTGTTGTCGGAGATCGTGCGGGATGACGATCCTTGCGTAGAAGGTCGTCTGGTGTCGGCTCCGAGTCAGGTAGCTTCCGTAGGCCATGGGAGACTCCAAATGTCGCACCGAAGTGTGACACCTTCCACGGCTGTAAGCCTTTCTGACTCAAGGAGTTAGGACTCATGCAGGCTCGGGGCGAACCTGGTGCGGATGGGGAGACTCGAACTCCCACGCCCGAAGGCACCAGGACCTAAACCTGGCGTGTCTACCAATTCCACCACATCCGCACGGGTAGGCAGGCGGCGCTATTCTACGGACGCCACCGCGCAAGTCAATCGCCATCGGGCAGTTCCAGGTGCTCGGCCGCGGATTCGGCCATGGTGCGTGCTTCACCGGTTCCCAGCCACGGGATAATGCCCAGACAGGGCGCGGAAAGCGTGGCCTCCAGGGTGGCCAGGTTGTCGCGGTAGAGGGCCGCGTCGCTGGCGAATTCAGGGTCTACCAGGCTACCGGACCAACCGGCCAGGGTCAGGCCATCTGCCCGTATCGCCTCGGCGGTGAGCCGTGCGTGGCTGATGCAACCCAGGCGCAGGCCCACCACCAGCAGCACCGGCAGCTCGAGCCGTACGGCCAGGGCCGAGAGGTCTTCAGACTCGTTCAGGGGCACTCGCCAGCCGCCGGCGCCCTCGACCAGGGCCAGGTTGTGCCCCCGTTCGAGCAGCGGCCGCGTCCGTTCGACCAGGGTGTCGAGGGCCAGCGTCAGGCCGGCCCGGCGGGCGGCCAGGTGCGGGGCGATGGCCGGGGCGAAGGCAATGGGGTTGATCGAGTCGTAGTCCGTTGCGGGATGGCTCTGGGCCTGCAGGGCCAGGGCATCGGCATTGCGCAGGCCCTCGTGGGTCGCCTCACAGCCGGAGGCCACGGGCTTGAGGCCCAGGGTGGACAGGCCGCGTCGGCGCGCCAGGGCCAGCAGGCCGCTGGTGACCAGGGTCTTGCCGGCATCGGTGTCGGTGCCGGTGACAAAAAAGGCGCTCATCTCAGGCGTCGAGTTCCAGGGTCAGGAGGCGATAAGTCACGGGCAGGCCCTCTGGCTCGCGGAGAGCCTCGTAGCGCTGCGCCGCCCGTGCCAGGTCGGCGCGGGTGAGTCGGCCCCCGGGCCTGGCGGTCTGGGCGCCGACGCCCTTGATGGAGGCCATCACCGCGGTGAGGTCCGGATAATGGAAGCGGGCGGTCTGCTCGCGGCAATCGAGATGGCGAAAGCCCGCCTCTCTGGCCGCGGCGTGATGACGGGGAGCGTCGCGGAAGCCCAGCAGGCCGGCAGGCTGGCCGGGGCGCGACCAGACCTGGCCGACCTCGGCCAGGGTCCCCGGTCCCAGGGTGTTGATCAATGCCCGGCCCCCCGGGCGCAGGACGCGACGAAGCTCGGCCATCACGGCGTCGAGGTCCGGGCACCACTGGATCGCCAGATTGGAGACCACCAGATCCTGGCTGGCGTCGTCCAGCGGCAGGGCGGCGGCATCGCCGCACAGCCAGCGGGCTGCGTTGGCGTGTGTGCGGCGGGCAACCTCGAGCATGCCGGGGGCCAGGTCCAGGCCGATGACCGTGCAGCCGAGACCGAAGCGCTCGGCCAGCTGCGCGGCCATTTCGCCCGGCCCGCAGCCCAGATCCAGCACTCGCTGGGCACGCTCGGGAAGGCGGGACAGCAGCGGCTCGGCCATGATCCGCTGGGCTACGGCGCGCTCGGTATATTCCGGCGCGGCGCGGGAGAAGGCACGGGCCACACGGGCCTGCCAGTCATCTCGCCGGCGCGCGCTCCGGGCGTCAGGGGTGGAGAGCGACAAGGCGGTCATGGTGAGGGCTCCACGGCGGAGGCGATGCCAGCGAGGCAGGCGGCCAGCGAGGCCGGCTGGCTGAGCATCGGACAGTGGCCGGCATGGCTCAGGCGATGGTCGGCGCTTTCGCGCCGCGCCGGGGCGAGCAGCGGGTCTCGTTCGCCGGCGACACGCCATATCGGGCAGGGGGCGCCGACCAGGCGGTCACCGTTATCGAGCTCGGCGAGCTGGTCGAGCCCCGCGGCCAGGGTGTTACGGTCGACGCCGCCGTGATCGTCGAGCAGCTCGCGCAGCTGCCGGTGGGCCGCACGCGGGTCGGGCTCCCCTCGCAGCTGCCAGCGCAGGAAGTACCGGTGGGTGGTGTCCGGGGCACGCGCGAAGGCCCGCTGAAAGGCCCTCAACTCTGCCGTGGAGATGCCCTCCTCATGACAGAAGTCCCCACCCATGCCGATCAGCACCAGGGCGCGGGGAGCGGGCAGGTGGTCGAGCAGGGCGGCAGCCAGTAGCCCGCCCAGTGACCAGCCCACCCAGATGGCGTCCGCTGTCAGCTCGTCCGCCATTTCCTTGGCCATCTGGGCCAGGCTGCCGGGATTCGCCAGGGGGGAGCGGGCCCCGTAGCCGGGCCAGTCCGGGGCGCTGACGGCAAGTGCTTCGGACCAGTGCCCGGCCAGCGGCTGCCAGAGTCGCGCATCGCAGCCCCAGCCGGAAAGCAGCACGAGGGGCGTCATGAAATGGCCTCCCCCTCAGCGATGGCGTCTCGGGTAGAGCAGTCGGCCAGTACCTCGAGCAGGGCGTCGAGGTCGGCATCCGTGTGAGCGGCGCTCAGGGTGATGCGCAGCCGTGCCTGGCCGCGGGGCACCGTGGGTTCGCGGATCGCTCCGACGGCCATGCCACGCTCGGCCAGCCAGGCCGCCCAGCACATCACCCGCTGGCTGTCGCCCAGCACCAGCGGCTGGATCGGCGTGCTTGAGGCGGCCAGCGGCAGCCCCAGGGTGGCGGCCTCCTTACGAAAGCGACGGATCCGGGTGTGCAGGCGGTCGCGACGCTCAGGTTCGGCCTCGAGCAGCTCCAGGGCCTTCAGGGTGGTGGCGGCCACGCCCGGTGGCTGGGCCGTGGTGTAGATGTAGGGGCGGGCGAACTGGATCAGGTGGTCGATCAGCGCCTGGCTACCGGTCACGAAGGCGCCGGCGGAGCCCAGCGCCTTGCCGAGCGTGCCGACCAGCACGGGGACTCGCTCGATGCCATGGGCACGACCCACGCAGCCGTCGCCGGCCTCGCCCAGTACGCCCAGGCCGTGGGCATCGTCGACCATCAACCAGGCCCCGTGGCGGGTGCTGGTCGCGGCCAGTCCCGCGATATCGGCCACGTCGCCATCCATGCTGAATACCCCGTCGCTGACCACCAGCCGGCGCCCGTCATCCGCAGCGCGTGCCAGCAGCCGCTCGAGGTCTCCCAGGTCGCCGTGGTGGAAGCGTCGCGAACGGGCCCCGGCGAGCCTGGCGCCGTCGATCAGCGAGGCGTGGTTCAGGCGATCCTGGAACACCCGGGTGTCAGAGTCGCAGAGCGCCTGCAGGGTGCCGAGGTTGGCCATGTAGCCGGTGGAGAAGAGCAGCGCCGCCGGTCGGCCGGTGAGGGTGGCCAGGCGGTGTTCCAGGGCCTCATGCACCGCGAGGTGGCCGCTGACCAGGTGAGAGGCCCGGCCACCGGCGCCGTAGTGTCGGGCACCCTCGGCCTGAGCCTCAGCGAGACGCGGGTCCCCGGCCAGGCCCAGGTAGTCATTGCCCGCGAAGTCGAGTACGGCCCCGGGAACACGACTACGGCGTGTTCGCCACAGACCGCGAGCCCGGTGTTCGCTGCTTCGCCCGGCAAGCCACGTCGCCCAGCTGTCGCCAGGTGCCGCCATGCGGACCTCAGGCCTCGGTGGTGGCGTCGTAGGACAGGGCGGCGGCCCGAGCGTCGAGCGCTGCCGCGGCCCGACGTGCCGCCCTGGCTTCAAGAGCGGCTTCCAGGGTGGCCTGCTGGCGGGCATCGTCGGCGCATGTTTCTCTGCGCTCGGGATGCAGCCCCAGCTTGGCGAACAGCGACCGGTCCTGATCCACCTGGGGGTTGCCCGTGGTCAACAGCTGATCGCCGTAGAAGATCGAATTGGCGCCGGCCAGGAAGGCCAGCGCCTGGGTGGATTCATTCATCTGCTCACGACCGGCGGAGAGGCGTACGTGGCTTTCCGGCATCAGGATGCGCGCCACGGCGATGGCGCGCACGAACTCGATGGGGTCGAGGTCCTCCACGTTCTCGAGCGGCGTGCCCGGGACCTTGACCAGCATGTTGATCGGCACCGACTCCGGGTGCGGCTCGAGGCGCGCCAGCTGCTGGAGCAGAGCGGCGCGGTCTCGGGGCGCCTCCCCCATGCCGAGTATCCCCCCGGCACAGACCTTCATGCCGGCCTGACGCACCTTGCCCAGCGTCTCCAGGCGATCGGCGTAGGTGCGGGTCGTGATGATCTCGCCATAGTACTCGGGCGAGGTGTCCAGGTTGTGGTTGTAGTAGTCGAGCCCGGCCTCGGCCAGGCGGCCGGCCTGGTCGCCGTCGACCATGCCCAGTGTCATGCAGGTCTCGAGCCCCAGTGCCTTGACCCGACGGACCATCTCCAGCACCACATCGAGGTCCCTCTCGCGGGGGCTCTTCCATGCCGCTCCCATGCAGAAGCGACTGGCACCGGCCTCCCGGGCGGCCCGGGCCTGCTCGACCACCTTCTCGACCTCCAGCAGCTTCTCCTTGCCCAGGCCGGTGTTGTAATGCCCCGACTGGGGGCAGTACTTGCAGTCCTCGGGGCAGGCGCCGGTCTTGATCGAGAGCAGGGTCGAGACCTGCACGGCGTTGGGATCGAAGTGGGCGCGGTGGACCTGCTGGGCATGAAACAGCAGTTCGTTGAAGGGCAGGGCGAACAGCGCCTCGATCTCCTCGACCGTCCAGTCGTGGCGGACCTCGCCTCGCGGGGCTAGGGTCAGGGAAGTGGCGCGGGTTTCGTGGGGCGCAGGCGGCATGATGGGCTCGCTTATGGTCAACTTAATATTCAAATCAAGGTTGACGAATAGCCTAAAGCTTGCGGCTGCCATGTCAACCGCCTGGAAATCACAGGTTGACGGATGGCTGAGCCGTGCCTTACCCGGCCGCTGCGTTTTCTGCCTGGCTTCCTTGCCCAGTGATCACCCCTGGTGCGAGGCCTGTTTCACGGAACTGCCCTGGAACCTGCCGGCCTGCCCCGTCTGTGCGGAACCCCAGCCGGGCGCTGCCACGGGGCGTCGCTGTGGTCACTGCCTGCGTCGCCCGCCTCGGTTCGACCGGGCCCGGGTACCGCTGCGCTATGACGCCGAGGTGGCCGGCCTGGTGCAGCGCTTCAAGTTCGATGCGTCGCCGAGAGCCGGCCGGGTGTTACTGGAATTGCTGCTGGCGGGACTGTCTTCGGCAGACCGACACTGGCCCCAGGCGCTGGTGCCGGTACCTCTGCATCCACGGCGGGCCCGTGAGCGGGGCTTCGATCAGGCGCGCTGGCTGGCTGTACGCCTGAAGGGACAGCTGGGCTGCCCCCTGATGCCGGCGCAACGTATTCGCGACACCCGCACCCAGCGTGGCCTGGACCGTGGTGAGCGGCGCAGCAACCTGCTCCGTGCCTTTCGTGTTCCGGAAGGCCTGCCACGGCGGGTGGTGCTGGTGGATGATGTCATGACCACCGGGGCGACGCTTGACGCCCTGGCCAAGGCCTGCCGCCAGGCCGGCGCCGAGGAGGTGCAGGCCTGGGCGGTGGCCCGGACCCCGGCAGGGAGACACTGAGGGGCGCTTCCCTGTTAGCATGAGGCCCTCGATTCTCCGGGAGCCCCCATGGAAACCACCCTACATCCCTTCGCTCAGCTTTCACCCGCCCGGGTGGTGGCGGCGGTGGAGTCGCTCGGCTTCTGGCTGCCCGGCGAGCCCTTCACGCTGAACAGCTACGAGAACCGGGTCTTCCTGGTGCACGACGAGGAGCGCCGCCGCTGGGTGGTGAAGTTCTATCGCCCCGAGCGCTGGACGGACGCCCAGATTCGCGAGGAGCATGACTTCCTGGCCGAGCTCGCCGCGGCCGAGGTGGCCGTGGCCGCCCCTTGGCGAGATGCGCTGGGTGAGAGCCTGCACCGCGCCGAGGGCTTCCGCTTCACGCTCTTTCCCCACCTGCCGGGGCAGGCACCGGAGCTGGAGCATCCGGCTCACCTGTTCGCCCTGGGCGAGCTGATCGGCGCGGTGCATGCCGTGGGCGAGCGGGGGCGCTTCGCGCACCGTCGTTCACTGGACCTGGATGGCATGGTGCTAGAGGCGCGGGACAAGGTGCTGGGAAGTCGCTGGCTGGGCCGTCATCAGCGCCAGGCCTACGAGCGCATCACCATGACCCTGCATCGCCAGCTGGCCGCCCATGCCTGGAGCGCGGAGCAGGCGATTCGCGTGCAGGGCGACTGCCATATCGGCAATATTCTCGGCCGTGACGAGCAGTTTGCGCTGGTCGACTTCGACGATTGCCTGATGGCCCCGGCGATCCAGGACCTGTGGATGCTGTTCACCGCCCAGGAGGAAGGGGAGCGCCAGATGCAGCTCTCCGAGGTCGCCGAGGGCTACGAACAGCATCGCGATTTCGACCGCCGCGAACTTGCACTGGTCGAGCCGCTGCGCACCCTGCGCCTGCTGCGCCACAGCGCCTGGCTGGTGGATCGCTGGGAAGATCCCGCCTTCCCGCTGGCGTTTCCCTGGCTGGCCGATGCCGGCTACTGGGATGGGCACCTGCGGATGCTGGAACAGCAGCGCCAGGTACTGGAGGCCAGGCCTCGCTGGCTGGCCTGAAAGGCGCCGGTGGCGTGGAACCTTCCAAGCGAGACGCACCCCTGAGGGTGCGTCTCGTCGTGGCCGGGAGCGTTCAGTCGTCGTCGGGGCTTGGCGCCTCGGCGGGAATCGGGTTGGCGACGCCGTCGCCCTCGGCCTGGCGGCGTTGCTCATTGATTCTGGCGGCAGGGTTGTCCTGTTGCTCGATGGCCAGCTCGCTGGCCAGGCGCAGCTGAAAGCTCTGCTCCGGGGTCAGGTGGCAGTTGCCGTCCTGGCAGGCGGCGAGTCCGAAGTCGCCGTCACTGCCGTAGGCGGCAGCGGATATCTCGCCGCTGTAGATCTCGCTGTCACCGCCGTCGGTCTCGATGCAGGTCAACGACTGCGTGGTCAGGCGGATGCGCTCGCCGTCGATGCGCGCGTCACCGATCAGCACACAGTATTCAGGCAGGGTATGGGAGGCATTGCCATCGGCTACCGGATGGATCAACAGATCCTCGTGTTCCGGTGTCTGCGCGGACAGTGTCAGGTCGTCGATGACCTGGACGTCGATGGTGGCATCGGTTGGCAGTTCGAGGGTATCGCTCATGGCCAGGGTCGGCATCGCCAGCATGGCGGCCATCAGCACAGTGGCATGGGTCTTGATCATGTCGGGCTCTCGAGGGTGACTTGGGCACAGCATGAAACAACTCTCATTCTACCACAGGGTGGGCGGACCGGCAGCCGGCCCCTGGGGGAGAAAGACGCGACACGTTGTCACTATCCGGTGGCGCCCGTTGCCTGCGTTGCCGGATGTCATGGGGTAGACTGGTAAGTCCTGAGACTCTTTTATTGTACAAAATTTAAATCTTGTATATCTTTTGTTCATGATCTGATGGCCAGGCCATCAAAAACGTAGCGGACACCGACATTGCCACGGGGCCTGACCATGACCGAAGAACTCTCCAACCACTACCGCCGAATCATCCACGAGTTGGGTGAGGACCCCGACCGGGAAGGTCTTCGCGACACCCCGAAGCGGGCCGCCAAGGCGATGCAGTTTCTCAATCGCGGCTATACCCAGTCGCTGGAAGAGATCGTCAATGGTGCGGTATTCGAGTCCGAGACCGACGAGATGGTGCTGGTCAAGGACATCGAGCTCTACTCCATGTGCGAGCACCACCTGCTGCCCTTCATCGGCAAGTGCCACATCGCCTACCTGCCCAGTGGCAAGGTGCTGGGCCTCTCCAAGTTCGCACGTATTGTCGACATGTATGCCCGACGCATGCAGATTCAGGAGAACCTGACTCGCCAGATTGCCGAGGCGGTACTGCAGGTCACCGAGGCTCGTGGCGTGGCAGTGGTGATCGAGGCGCGCCACCTGTGCATGATGATGCGCGGGGTAGAAAAGCAGAACTCCAGCATGACCTCTTCGGTGATGCTCGGCGCCTTCCGCGAGAAGCAGAGCACGCGCCAGGAATTCCTCACTCTGGTCAACGGCCGCTGAATCCCACGCAAGGAGCTCCGCCATGTCGATGCATGTCCTGGACGACCAGCACCTCGACCATGATCTCGCCACCATCCGCATCAAGAACCTGCGGCTGAGGACTCATATCGGCATCAAGGAGGACGAGATCAAGAACCGCCAGGACGTGGTGATCAATGCCGTGATTCGCTATCGCGCCGAAAAGGCGGTCGAGTTCAACCATATCGAACAGGCGTTGAACTACCGCACCATTACCAAGGCAGTGATCGCCCTGGTGGAGGAGCATCGCTTTCTACTGCTCGAGCGCATGACCCGCGAGGTGCTTGACCTGATCATGAGTCATGATCAGGTGCTGACCGCCCAGGTGGAGATCGACAAGCCCCATGCGCTGCGCTTTGCCGATTCCGTCTCCATTACGCTTTCCGATACTCGCGAGCCGCGTCGGCCTCGTTGAGCCTCGATCCCGGGTTCGCGATACGAAACCCGGTCGGCGATAAAGGACCTCGGTGCTTGGTGCACCGGGGTCTTTCGCTTAGCATGGGGGTAAACCGACAAGAGGCCGCCCGTGCGGCAGGAGATGAACATGCAAGCCCTCAAGGAAACGCAGCTCTATTGTCCTTTCGCCTACATTGACGGCAGTTGGGTCGCCGCCGACAGCGGCGAACAGATCAACGTCCTCAATCCGGCTACAGGGGAGCCCATGGGCGACGTGCCGCGCCTGGGACGTGCCGAGACCGAGCGGGCCATCGCTGCGGCCGATGCTGCCCTGCCGGCATGGCGCGGAATGACCGCTCAGGAGCGCGCCGATATCCTGATGAAGTGGCACGACCTGATGCTTGAGAATCAGGACGACCTGGCCATGATCATGACCTTCGAGCAGGGCAAGCCGCTCAAGGAGGCCGCCGGTGAGATCGCCTATGCGGCGAGCTTCCTGCGCTGGTTCGCCGAGGAAGCACGGCGTGTCTACGGCGAGACCGTTCCCGCCGCCAAGGCCAACCAGCGCATCGTGGTCACCAAGCAGCCTGTCGGTGTGGTGGGTGCCATCACCCCCTGGAACTTCCCCGCGGCGATGATCACCCGCAAGGCGGGCGCGGCCCTGGCGGCCGGCTGCACCATCGTCGTCAAGCCGGCCAGCCAGACCCCGTTCTCCGCCACCGCCCTGGCCAAGCTGGCCGAGCGGGCCGGCGTGCCGCGCGGGGTGTTCAATGTGGTACCGGGCCGCGCCTCCGAGATTGCCGCGGCGATGACCGAGTCGCCGCTGGTGCGCAAGATCACCTTCACCGGCTCCACCGAGGTGGGTCGCCAGCTGATGGCCAAGGCCTCCCGGCATATCCAGAAGATCTCCCTGGAACTGGGCGGCAATGCCCCCTTCATCGTCTTCGAGGATGCCGACTTGGACGCCGCGGTGGAGGGGGCCATGGCCGCCAAGTTCCGCAATGCCGGCCAGACCTGCGTCTGCACCAACCGCTTTCTGGTCCAGTCCAGCGTGGTCAACGCCTTCTGTGAGAAGCTGGCGGTCGCCATGAACAGCGAGCTCAAGGTGGGCGACGGCACCCAGGATGGGGTCAACATCGGCCCGCTGATCGATGACAAGGCGGTGGCCAAGGTCAGCGAGCATGTCCATGACGCCGTGGACCAGGGCGCCGAGCTGCTGCTGGGGGGCCATCCGCATCCGCTGGGCGGCAACTTCTTCTCGCCGACCCTGATCAGCTTCGCCAATTCCCAGATGAAGGTCGCTCAGGAAGAGACCTTCGGCCCGCTGGCGGCGGTCTTCCCCTTCGAGGACGAGGAAGACGCCGTCAGCATGGCCAACGACACCGAGTACGGCCTGGCCTCCTACTTCTACTCCCGGGACCTGGGGCGTGTCTGGCGCGTCGCCGACGCCCTGGAATACGGCATGGTGGGCATCAATACCGGGCTGATCTCCAACGCCGCCGCGCCCTTCGGCGGGGTCAAGGCCTCGGGCCTGGGCCGCGAGGGCGGCCACCAGGGCCTGGAGGAATTCCTGGAGACCAAGTACCTCTGTATCGATCTGGGCTGATAGCGCCGAGCTACAAGCAAGCCCCGAAGGCCGCGACCTTCGGGGCTTGCTTTTGCATAGTAGAAAATCATCTTGGCCGCTTGGCCGCTTGGCCGCCAGCGTCAGTGCCTGAAGTGGCGCATCCCGGTGAAGACCATGGCGATGCCCGCCTCGTTGGCGGCGTCGATCACCTCCTGGTCGCGCATGGAGCCGCCGGGCTGGATCACGGCGGCGATCCCGGCGGCGGCGGCGGCATCGATGCCGTCGCGGAAGGGGAAGAAGGCATCACTGGCCATCACCGAGCCGGGGACCGAGAGGCTTTCGTCGGCGGCCTTGATGCCGGCGATCTTGGCCGAATAGACGCGGCTCATCTGGCCGGCGCCCACGCCGATGGTCTGACCGGCCTTGGCGTAGACAATGGCGTTGGACTTGACGTGCTTGGCCACCTTCCAGGCGAAGGCCAGATCACGCATCTCCTGTTCGCTGGGCACCCGCTCGGTGACCACGGTCAGCTCGTCGCGGCCGACCATGCCCAGGTCGCGGTCCTGCACCAGCAGGCCGCCGGTGACGCGCTTGAAGTCGTGGGCGTGCTGGCGTTCGCCGGGCCATTTCGCGCCGACATCGAGCAGGCGCACATTCTTCTTCTCGGCGACGATGGCCAGCGCCTCCTCCTCGATGCCCGGGGCGATGATCACCTCGACGAACTGGTGGTCGATGATGGCCCGGGCGGTCTCGGCATCCAACGCCACATTGAAGGCGATGATACCGCCGAAGGCGCTGGTGGGATCGGTGGCGAAGGCCTTTTCATAGGCTTCTCTGGGGCTTGCCCCCACCGCCACGCCGCAGGGGTTGGCGTGCTTGACGATCACGCAGGCGGTGTCGGTGAAGGCCTTGACGCACTCGAAGGCGGCATCGGTATCGGCCACGTTATTGAATGAGAGGGCCTTGCCTTGCCGCTGGGTGGCGGTGGCTACCCCGGGCTCGTTAGCGTCGGCTTCCACATAGAAGGCGGCACTCTGGTGAGGGTTTTCGCCGTAGCGCATGGCCTGCTTCTTCTGGAACTGCAGGTTGTAGGTGCGCGGGAAGCCATCCTCGCCGCCGGGTACCCGCTGACCCAGGTAGTCGGCGATGGCGGCGTCGTAGCCGGCGGTGTGCTCGAAGGCCTTGACCGCCAGATCGAAACGGGTGGCATCACTCACCGCGCCGTCTCCGGCGGCGATCTCACCCAGCACCCGGGCGTAGTCGCCGGCATCCACCACGATGGTGGTGTAAGCATGGTTCTTGGCGCAGGCACGCACCATGGTCGGGCCACCGATGTCGATATTCTCGATGGCGTCGTCGAGGGTGCAGTCGGGTCGCGCCACAGTGGCCGAGAAGGGATAGAGGTTGACCACCACCATGTCGATGGGCTCGATGCCGTGTTCCTCCATTACCGCATCGTCCTGGCCTCGGCGGCCCAGGATGCCGCCGTGGATCTTCGGGTGCAGTGTCTTGACCCGCCCATCCATGATCTCGGGGAAGCCGGTGTGCTCGGAGACCTCGGTCACGGCGATGCCGTTCTCCTGAAGCAGGCGGAAGGTGCCCCCGGTGGAGAGCAGTGCGACGCCCTGCTCCACGAGGCCGCGGGCAAAGTCGATGATGCCGGTCTTGTCGGAGACGCTGATCAAGGCGCGGCGAACCGCGGCAGAGGAGGCTTGGGCCATGGGAATCACTCTTGTGTCAGTGGTGGTGAATGGAGCGGCGAGATGACGAAGGGTGGTCAGATCAGGCCATGGTGCTTGAGCTTCTTGCGCAGGGTACCGCGGTTGAGGCCCAGCATCTCGGCGGCACGGGTCTGGTTGCCCTGGGTATGGTCGAGAACCGAGGCAAGCAGCGGGGCCTCGACCTCGGCCATCACCATGGCGTAGAGATCGGTGACGCTGCTGCCATCGAGATGATCGAAGTAGCGGCTCAGCGAGGCTTCCACGGCTTCGCGCAGGGGCCGGTCGTCCTGCGGACCCGGGCGAAGGACGACGCCTTCGCCCCGTAAGGTGAGTTCACGAGAGGCCCGGGCATCCGGCTCGGGCAACGCGGCATTCTGGTCAAGGGGTTGGCTGCTGGTCATGCGGCACAGATTCCATCCGGTGCCACGGCCCGGGCAATGCGACCTGGCGTCGCGGCAGGGTCGTGACGAAAGAGTTCATCGATGAAACGGCGCTGGGCATGGCGACTCTCCAGGCCGTTGAAGGAGGCCCGCAGAGTGCGTCGCCCGGCGTCGTCGAAGCGTTCGTCTCCGGCCAGGTACCAGCCGAGATGCTTGCGCGCGATGCGTACACCCTGATGCTCGCCGTAGAAGTCATGCAAGGCAGCAAGGTGATCGCGAAGGGCGGTGGCCCGCTCTTCATCTCCAGGCGGGGCAAGCCGCTGGCCATGGCGCAGGTAATGATCGATCTCGCGGAAAATCCAGGGGTTGCCCTGAGCAGCACGGCCGACCATTACCGCATCCGCCCCAGTATAGTCGAGGATCCGGCGTGCCTTGGCGGGAGAGTCGATATCGCCGTTGGCGAACACCGGGATGCCCACGCTGCCCTTGATGGCGGCGATGGTGTCGTACTCCGCCTCGCCGGTGAAGCGCTGCTGGCGATGGCGACCATGTACGGCCAGGGCCTGGATGCCGACCTCCTCGGCAATGCGCGCGACCCGCACGCCATTGTTGCTGTCGGCGCACCAGCCGGTGCGGATCTTCAGGGTCACCGGCACGTCGACCGCGGCGACCACCGCCTCGAGAATTTCCGCCACCAGGGCCTCGTCGCGCAGCAGGGCGGAGCCGGCGGCCTTGTTGCAGACCTTCTTGGCCGGGCACCCCATGTTGATGTCGATGATCTCGGCGCCCATCGCGGCATTGAGGCGCGCGGCCTCGGCGAGCATTTCCGCGTCGCCGCCGGCAATCTGCACGCTGCGCGGCCCTGGCTCGCCACGATGATCCATGCGCAGCCGGGATTTGCGGGTATGCCACAGGCCGGGATCCGAGGTGACCATCTCGCCCACCACCAGGCCGGCGCCGAAGCGTCGACACAGTGTCCGGAACGGGCGGTCGGTGACTCCCGCCATGGGCGCCAGTATCACGCGGTTGGGCAGTTGGTGATGGCCAATGCGGGGCAGGGGGCGAGAGTCGATCATGGTCGGGGCCGCTGGTGTCAGGGGTTGCATATCATACGCCCCCGGCCGGCGTTGGTGAACCGCTGCTCAAGGCGAATGCCTGTCAGGGGCGGCGCCCGGAAAGTCGAACCCAGCCTTCGCGGATCTCCGGCTCGTCCATGACCAGACCCCGTCCACGATAGGCATCCAGTACTTCCCCGGCCTGGCCCTCGAGTATGCCCGAGAGGGCCAGGTGGCCCCCTGGCGCCACGCGGCCGGCGATCTCGTCGGCCAGTTCCACCAGGGGGCCGGCGAGAATGTTGGCGACCACCAGCGGGAATTCGCCTGCCTCGAGCTGCTCGGGATAGCAGAGCCGCAAGTCGGCCTCGGCCACGTCGTTGCGCCGGGCGTTGTCGCGGCTGGCCTGGAGCGCCTGGGGGTCGATGTCGGTGCCGGTGGCTTGCCGTGCCCCGAGCTTGAGAGCGGCGATGGCCAGGATGCCCGAGCCGCAGCCCACATCGAGCACCTCCAGACCCTGGAGATCGTGGGCCACCGCCAGGCCATCGAGCCAGGCCAGGCAAAGTGCCGTGGTGGGGTGGGTGCCGGTACCGAAGGCCAGTCCCGGGTCCAGGTGTAGGTTGACGGCGTCGGGCTCCGGCGGAGCGTGCCAACTGGGCACGATCCACAGCCGCTCGCCCATGCGCAGGGGATGGAAGTCGTCCATCCACTCGCGCTCCCAGTCGCGATCGGCGAGCAGCTCGACCTCGACCTCGGGGCAGGGCTCCTCGGGGAACTCGGCGGCCCAGGCCTGGCGCACCCGGTCGAGCATCGCATCAATGCCCTCCAGGTCGTCGTAGAGGCCGGTGAGCACCGTCTCGTCCCACAGGGGGGTGGTGCCTCGCTCCGGCTCGAAGACCGGGTCGTCGAAGGCATCCTGGAGGGTGATGGCGGTAGCGCCTTCAGCGAGCAGCAGCTCCTCGAGGAGCTCGGCGTGCTCGGGAGCGATGCGGGCCTTCAGTTGCAGCCAGGGCATGGGGCGTCCGTAATAGTCGGTTAGGAAGTAAGGGCGGGGTCTGGTGGAATGTGCAGGTGGCTCGGGGCTGATCCGGCGACAGGTTTGTTCGGGGGCGCTGTGAACCCTTCCCTGGGCGCTACCGACGCCATCCCTGGCGTAGGACCCCCTCCAAGCCTGTCCCCGGCGCCCCTCGCTGCTGGCACAGGAGAGGCGTTCGGGAGATACCGCGTGCGTTGAGGCTACAGCCCCAGCTTCTTCTCTAGGTAGTGGATATTGACGCCGCCCTGCTGGAAGTAGCCGTCGCGCACCAGGTCCTTGTGCAGGTCGGTGTTGGTCTTGATGCCCTCCACCAGGAGCTCGTCCAGGGCGTTGCGCATGCGGATCAGTGCCGTCTCCCGGTCCACGCCCCAGGTGATCAGCTTGCCGATCAGCGAGTCGTAGTGGGGCGGCACGGTATAGCCCGTGTAGACGTGGGAATCCATGCGCACGCCGAGCCCGCCGGGCGGATGGTAGAGCGTCACCTTGCCCGGAGAGGGCATGAAGGTACGGGCATCCTCGGCGTTGATGCGGCACTCGAAGGAGTGACCGGCGAGCTTGACGTCCTCCTGGCGGACCGACAGCGGCAGGCCTGAGGCGATGCGCAGCTGCTCGCGGACGATATCCACGCCGGTGACCATCTCGGTGACCGGGTGCTCCACCTGGACACGGGTATTCATCTCGATGAAGAAGAACTGGCCGTCCTCGTAGAGGAACTCGAAGGTGCCGGCGCCACGGTAGCCGATAGTGACGCACGCCTCCCGGCACGCCTCGAGCACCTCGGCGCGGGCGGTCTCGTCGATCCCCGGGGCAGGGGCTTCCTCGATCACCTTCTGGTGACGTCGCTGCAGGGAGCAGTCGCGATCGAAGAGGTGGATGGCATTGCCCTGGCCATCAGCCAGCACCTGGACTTCCACGTGGCGCGGATTCTCGAGGTACTTCTCCATGTAGACGGTGCCGTCGCCGAAGGAGGAGTAGGCCTCGGTGCGGGTGACGTTGACCGCAGACAGCAGGTGGGCCTCGGTATGCACCACGCGCATGCCGCGGCCGCCGCCCCCGGCAGCGGCCTTGATGATGACCGGGTAGCCGATACGGCGAGCCACGGCGAGGGTGTCGCCCTCATCGTCATCCAAGGGGCCGTCGGAGCCGGGCACCGTCGGTACACCGGCCTTCTTCATCGACTCGATGGCGCTGACCTTGTCGCCCATCAGGCGGATGGTCTCGGCGCGGGGGCCGATGAAGGTGAAGCCTGAACGTTCGACCTGCTCGGCGAAGTTGGCGTTCTCGGAGAGGAAGCCATAGCCGGGGTGGATGGCGCTGGAATCGGTGACTTCCGCGGCGCTGATCAGCGACGGTATGTTCAGATAGGAGTTTGCCGAGGAGGCCGGACCGATGCACACGGCCTCGTCAGCCAGGCGTACGTGCATCAGCTCGCGGTCGGCCGTGGAGTGGACCGCCACCGTCTTGATGCCCAGCTCCTTGCAGGCGCGCAGGATGCGCAGGGCAATCTCGCCGCGATTGGCGATGAGGACCTTGTCCAGCATAAGGAATCCGCCAGTTTGGTGAATAATGAAGACAGATGGGCGTCAAACGATGACGAGCAGCGGCTGGTCGAACTCGACGGGTTCGCCGTCATCGACAAGAAAGGCCTCGATCACGCCGTCTCGATCGGCCTCGATCTGGTTCATCATCTTCATCGCTTCGACGATGCAGATGGTCTCGCCCTTCTTGACGCTCGATCCGATCTCGACGAAAGCCTTGGAGCCGGGTGCCGGAGAGCGGTAGAAGGTGCCGACCATCGGCGAGTTCACGGTTTGGCCCTTGAAGGCCGGTGCGGCATCCGCGGCGGGCTCATCTGACGGAGATGGTGTCTGGGAAGGCGGTGCTGCCGGTGCAGCCTGGGGCTGATGCATCGGAGGTTGCCAGTTCGTGCCGTCGGGGTGGCGGCTGATACGAACCGACTCTTCCCCTTCCTGGATCTCGATCTCGCTGATATTCGACTCTTCGAGCAGCTCAATCAGCTTCTTGACCTTGCGGATATCCATGACGTTGTCTCGGCCGGTGGGGTTGGGAGTGATCCGGGGTGCTGTCAACCCCGGCCAACTTGCAATAGATCGCAGCAAGATGGCGTGTCTTGAGGTATCTATCGCCCATGAAAGAGCAATTAGGCCGGAGTTTGCCGAAAATCCTCATGAATGTCCAGCCATGCAGGAACACTGTTCGAGGCTGGCGGTCGGTGCTGCTCGGGGTCAACCTTGCCGGCTTTCCAGCCAGTCCAGCACACCCTCCAGATGGCTGGCCAACTCCGGGGCATTCACCTCGCCTTGCACGCGGGCGTCTCGAAGTTCCTCGCTGCCGTCGAAGAACAGCAGGCTGGGCGGACCGAATAGCTGGAAGTGGTCCAGCACCTCGCGGGTGGTGGCGCCGCTGTCGGTGACATCGACGTTGATGCGCCGGAAGCTGGCCAGCTGGCCTGCCACCTCGGGCGCCGGGTAGACCTCGCGCTCCATCACCTTGCAGGAGATGCACCAGTCCGCCGTAAAGTTGACGAAAGCGGGTGCGTCGCTCTTGGCCAGCGAGGCCTGCAGGGCGTCGAGGTCTCCCACGGTGGTGATCGTCTGCGCCGTGCCGCTTGTCTCGGCGGACGCCGCGCCGGCCACGGAGTTGGCGGGCGCCAGGGGTCGCAGCGGGTCATCTCCGCCGCGGGAGGCGCCGATCACCAGGGCGATACCCCACACCAGCAGCACCAGGCCCGCCGCCTGACGGACTCGTGGCCAGCCCTGGGCCTGATTGACGTTCAGTGCTCCCAGCGCCAGGGCGGTACCGATGGCCAGGCCGGCCCAGAGCAGCAGTGAGATGCTGCCGGGCAGCAGTCGCTCCACCAGCCAGATGGCGACCCCCAGCAGCAGGATGCCGAAGGCGGCCTTGACGCCGGTCATCCAGGCGCCCGAGCGAGGCAGCAGGGTGGTGCCGAAGGTACCCACCAGCAGCAGCGGCACGCCCATGCCCAGGGCCAGGGCGAAGAGCGCCGCCCCGCCCATCAGCGCATCGCCGGTGGTGGAGATGAACACCAGGGCACCGGCCAGCGGCGCCGAGACGCAGGGCGAGACCACCAGCACCGACAGCGCCCCGGCCAGGGCCAGGCCGGCGGGGCCGCTGCGCTGGGCGCGGGCCTGCCAGCCGTCGATGCGGCCGGCCAGCCTGGATGAGAAGCGCAGGTCGAAGGCGCCGAACATGGCCAGGGCGAAGAGGGTGAAGAGAACGGCGAAGGTGATCAGTACCGGGGCCGACTGCAGGCGGGCCTGGAGGTTGAGGCCCGCCCCGAACAAGCCCATCAGTATCCCCACGGCGGCATAGGTGAGTGCCATCCCGCCCACGTAGCTGGCCGAGAGAACGAAGGCCCGGGGTCGGGTCGGGTGCTGGCCGACAATGATCGAGGAGAGGATCGGCACCATGGGCAGCACGCAGGGCGTGAAGGTCAGCCCCAGGCCGGCGAGGAAGAAGAGCCCGAGCACCAGCGGCAGGCTGGCGCTGGCCATCAGTGCGCGGAAGCGGCCATCCTCGCTCTGGGGAGGGCCGCCTGTGACATCGCCGCCGGTCGCGGCATCATCACGTCCGGAGGTTTCGTTGGCGGCAGACACCGTGTTGCCGGATGTCGTCCAGCCGGCGAAGACCGCGGGTGCCTCGCCCTCGGGGGCGGTCAGTTCGACCCGCTCCGGTGGGTAGCAGAGGCCAGCGTCGGCACACCCCTGGAAGGTCAGGGTGACGTCCAGCGGGCCCTGGTGGCCCGGCTCGAGGGGTACCTCGAAGACCACGCTGTCATAGAAGACGTTGACGTCGCCCAGGAACTCATCGCTCTTGGCCAGTCCTGGCGGGAGTTCAGGGTCACCCAGTTCAAGGCCGTCCACGGTCGTCTCGATCGCAAACTGGTGCCGATACAGGTAGTAGCCTTCGGCGTTCTCGACCCCTACATAGAGGCTCTCGCCATCGTGCCAGGCGCTGGGCTGGAAGGCCTCCAGGACGGGCAGGAAGGCCTCGTCGTCATTCTGGGAGAACCACTGGGCCTGGGCCCCAAGCGGCAACAGCAGCGTGATCAGCAGGGCGAGTCGCAGGACGATCGGCACAGCACTTCCTTGATGGCGGAGAACGTTGGTTGAGGATACGGCGCGGGTTGGACCCCGTTTCGCGAGGCCGGGTTCCCGTCCATCGGCGTCGAGGCCAAGGTCCTGCTAGGATATCGCAGTAGCAGGGGGCTGTAGATGGTAGCCCATTCGGGAGGCTGCGCCGTATTGTCGCGTTGCCGGTAGCTTTTCATCACCAAGGAAACCTGATCATGGCGTTGACGCAAAAGGGTGCCGCCAGGCGCCGCAGCCGGACCGAGGTACTCGAGCGTCCTGAATATGGCTGGATCTGGAAGCCATTGCTGGTACTGCTGGCGATCTACCTGGTGGTTTGCCTGGGGCTGGGAATCTGGTGGAGCCAAGCGCCGAGAAGCTTCGACGTGGAGCAGGCCGTCTCCGAGCAGCGTGGTACCGGGTCGGGCAGTACGGCGGCTCGTGGGGCCGTGACCACTGCCGCCCTCATGACCCTGATCGAGACCCTCCTCGAGAAACCGGGCGGATATCTGCGCAACGATGTCGCCCCACCCGGACTCTGGCTCGACAACATGCCTGCCTGGGAACTGGGCGTGCTCATTCAGGCCCGTCGGCTCTCGGAGTCACTGCCGGCCATGGAGCAGGCATCGGTTCCGGCGCTTGAGGCCGTGCAGGAGCGCCTGATGGCCGACAGTCGCGACTGGCTCTTTCCCGGCACCGAGAGGCGTCTGGAGCAGGCCCTGCAAGAGCTGGGAGGCTACCTCGATTCGCTCGGGGAGGGCGGTGATGCTGCCTTCGGTGACCAAGGGCAGGGCCTCGCCGCCTGGCTCGAGGCGGTGACTGAGTCGCTGGACGAGTTGGGCCTGCGGCTCTCGGCGAGCATCGGCAGCCGCGATGAGCTGCGCGACCTGGATATCGACACCGGCGCCCTACCGGCACGCACGCCCTGGTATCGGGTCGACAACGTCTTCTTCGAGGCTCGCGGCCAGGCCTGGGCTCTGATGCATCTGCTCAAGGCGGTACGGCGTGACCAGGCCGATGTACTGGGCTCGGCCGGCGTTACCGAGCGCTGGGAGCTGTTGGTGACCGAACTCGAGCGCAGCCAGCGCCGGCTGTGGAGCCCGCTGGTGCTCAACGGTTCGGGCTTCGGCATCTTCGCCAACCATTCGCTGGTACTGGCCAACCACGTGGTGCGGGCCCGGGATCTGGCGCGGGAGGTTGCCGAGGGCCTGGCCGAGGTGACGCCCACCCCGGCACCCACGGCCAGCGAGCCGTCGGTGGTAGAGGTGGAGCGCAGCGAGGGTGCCGCCGAAGAAGTGTCTGCAGAGGAGCGCGAGAGCGAGATGCCACCTCTGAGCGGGGAGGGCGTCGCCGACGATGCCGCCCCTTCTGAGGCCGAGCCGTCGGCGAACTGAGGGGGGAGATATCCCCTAACGTCAACGGGCCGCCCCGGAGAGCGGCCCGTTGCTTTGCCGGGCGATCGGCCGAGGCAGGCCGGCCTGGACTCAGGCCTTCTCGAGGGCCATTACAGCCTTTTCGATGGCCTTGCGAGCGGCCTCGGCGCCTTCCCAGGATTCCACCTTGACCCACTTGCCCTTCTCGAGATCCTTGTAGTTCTCGAAGAAGTGAGCGATCTGCTGGCGCAGGAGTTCGGGCAGATCGGTAACCTCCTGGACATCGTCATAGAGGCTGGAGAGCTTGGGGTGCGGGACGCACACCAGTTTGGCATCCTCGCCGGCCTCGTCGGTCATGTTGAGGATACCCACCGGGCGGGCGCGGATCACGGCGCCGGCCTGGACCGGGTAGGGCGTCACCACCAGGGCGTCCAGGGCGTCGCCGTCGTCGGCCAGGGTATGCGGGATGAAGCCGTAGTTGGCCGGATAGAACATCGGGGTGGCCATGAAACGGTCGACCAGCAGCGCCCCCATGTCCTTGTCGATCTCGTACTTGATCGGCACATGGTTGGCCGGGATCTCGATTGCCACGTAGATATCGTTGGGGAGATCCTTGCCGGCGGGGATATTGTCTAAGTTCATCGTCGCTTTCCTTGGGTTGGCAACAAAGGGCTTGGCGTTTCTGCCAGGCGTAAAATTTGCCGAATTATACGAAGCCGCGGCGGGGATTACCAATGGGCCTTAGGTGGCATGCGGGCCTTTGGTCGATGGGCCAGTCGGTTAGTCAGGGTGTATCATGAGCATCCGATGGAAGGTGCCGGTCAACGGCCGGCAGATCGCCCCGATTGCGAGGAGAGTGCCTTGACACCCGTGCAACTGTCACTGAGCTACGGACAGGCCTTCGTGGCGCCCGAGCGGCGGCGACATCGCAGCTCGATGTCGGTGCGGTTTCCCGAGCCTCCCCTGCTTGCGGCGAAAGGTGCCTGCGCCCTGATCAGTGACTCGACGCTGCGTAACAACCTGGCCAAGCAGGCCGGGGATCTCAGTGTGAAGGGGTTTCTGGCCGATTACTTCTCCACCCCCGACCACTGGGACGTCAAGACGTCGGCGACTCGCGTGTTGAGAGCGCTGAACGCCTGGTGCTTCAGCCAGAATCGTCAGATGTCGGATGGCAGCTATGTCTCCTCGCTCTCCGCCATGGTTTATCGCGGGCGTGAGGCCCATCTCTTCCACATGGGCGACACCCTGGTGTTTCGCCTGCGCGGTGCCGAGTTCGAGCAGCTCTCCCGGGATCATGTCACCGATCTGGGCGGCTATCGCTATCCTTCCCGGGCCATGGGCATGGACAGCGGTCTGGAGATCGATTATGCCAGCATGCCGCTCAAGCAGGGAGATCTCTTCCTGTTCACCACCCAGGCGGTGCAGGGCACCCTGATGCCCTCGGATTATGTACGGCTGATCCGCGAGGATGCCAGTGACCTGGATGCCGCCTGCGAGCGGCTGGCCGTGGCGGCCACTGGACGGGCTCAGGAGCGGGGGTATGGCGGCGATCAGTTCTGTTTCCAGCTGGTGCGCATCGATGCCCTTCCCGAAGCATCGGAGGATAGACCCGGCCGGGTCTACGGTGACTTACCGATTCCCCCCGAACTCTCGTCCGGCGATCGTCTGGACGGCCTCGAGGTGCTCTCGGTGCTCTCGCGTACGGCTCAGTCGCGGGTCTACCACGTGCGCGACCTGCACAGCGGCCGCGAGATGGTGATGAAGGCCCCGAGTCCCGAGCTCTCCAGCCGTAATGCCTATCTGGAGCACTTCCTGCTGCAGCAGTGGGTGGTCGAACGCGTCAAGTCGCCCTTCGTGGTGCGGATCATGGAGCCCTCGAGGCCGCGGCGCTTCCTCTACTACCTCATGGCCTACGTCAAGGGCGAGACGCTGGCCGAATGGGCACGGCGCCACCCTCAGGCCTGCCTCATGCAGCGCCTCGACATTGCCAATCAGCTGGGCAAGGCGGTGCAGGCCCTGCACCATCGCGACTTGCTGCACCAGCGAATCCATCCCGACAATGTGCTGATCGATGCGCATGGCCAGGTGGTGCTGGCCGATTTCAGCGCCTGCCATCTGCGTGACGTGGATGGTCACCGTCGCTCAAGGGAGGTGATTCGCCAGTTGGGGCTGACCGAGCACAGTGCGCCGGAGTATGCACTGGAGGATGATGTCGGCCGTCGCAGTGATCAGTACTCCCTGGCCTCGACCATCTACTGGCTGCTCACCGGCGACTTGCCCTATTCGCTCGCGCCAAACCGGCTGCGCAGCCACACCGATCTGGAGCAGCTGGCCTATCGCAGTGCCCGTACCCTCAACCCGGAAGTGCCCGTGGCCCTTGACGATGCCTTGCGTCGGGCACTGGATCCTCAGCGCGCGCTGCGCTTCCGGCGCATGTCGGAGTTTCGTCGTGCGCTGCGCCCACCGCGGATTCCGGGCCAGGACTCGGCGGAAGGCAGTACGCAAAGGCCGCGTGAGTCGACTCGTTTCTGGCAGGGCGTGGCGGGCATCCTGCTGCTGCTGCTGGTGCTCTCCTGGCTGATGCGGTAAAGCGCCAAGCAGCCCTGGCCCAATGTTGTGGGAGCTATCGGTTCGACGCCTCGACTTTTACGCGAAAAGCGGAGGGCACGAGGTGTTGTGGGAGCGGTGCTCGCACCGCGAAAAGCGGAGGGCGAAAATCGCCGTGCAAGCACAGCTCCCACATTACTGCCAGTGCTATCATGCTGCTCGGCGCTCGGCGCTCGGCGCTCGGCGCTCGGCGCTCGGCGCTCGGCGCTCGGCGCTCGGCGCTGTCAGATCGTGAATGCCGGCAGCTTGCGCTCGACTCGAACCTGCTTGAGGTGCGCGACCTTGGGCAGGCCGTTCTCGAAGGGCGGGAAGTCCTCGCCCTGGATCAGCGGCGACAGATACTGGCGGCAGGTCTCGGTGATGCCGAAGCCGTCTTCGCGGATGAACTCCCGCGGCATGAGTTTCTCGCGGTTGGCGACCTCGGCCAGCGGGGCTGCCTCGATGCGCCACTGGTAGGGGGTTTCGCTGACGCGCTTGATGGTCGGCATCATGGAGTTCTTGCCGGCGATCGCCAGTTCCACGGCCTTTTCGCCCACCGCGTAGGCCTGTTCGACGTCGGTCTTCGAGGCCAGGTGGCGGGCGGCGCGCTGCAGGTAGTCGGCCACGGCCCAGTGATACTTGTAACCCAGGTCCTGCTTGACCATGCCGGCCAGGGTCGGCGCCACGCCGCCCAGCTGGCGGTGGCCGAAGGCATCGGTGTTGCCGGAGTCAGCGAGGAAGGTGCCGTCCTCATAGCGCGCGCCTTCGGAGACCACGATCACGCAATAGCCGTATTGCTTGACCGACTCCTCTACTCGGGCCATCACTCTGTCGCGGTCGAAGTGTACCTCGGGGAAGATCACCAGGTGGGGTGGGTCACCCTCGCCCTGTCCGGCGAGTGCCCCGGCGGCAGCGATCCAGCCGGCGTGGCGGCCCATCACCTCGAGCACGAACACCTTGGTTGAGGTGGCGCACATCGAGGCGATATCCAGCGACGCCTCCAGGGTGGAGGTGGCGATATACTTGGCCACGCTGCCGAAGCCCGGCGAGTTGTCGGTGATCGGCAGATCGTTGTCCACGGTCTTGGGCACGTGGATGGCCGTCAGCGGATAGCCGAGCTTCTCGGAGAGCTGCGAGACCTTGAGGCAGGTGTCGGCGCTGTCGCCACCGCCGTTATAGAAAAAGTAACGGATGTCGTGAGCCTTGAAGACCTCGATCAGCCGTTCGTACTGGGTGCGGTGTGCCTCGATGTCCTTGAGCTTGTAGCGGCAGGAGCCGAAGGCGCCCCCGGGCGTGTGGCGCAGGGCGGCAATGGTCTCGTCCGACTCCTGACTGACGTCGATCAGGTCTTCGGTAAGGGCACCGATGATGCCGTTGTGGCCGGCGTAGACCTTGCCGATCCGGTCTGGATAGCGGCGGCAGGCTTCGATCACGCCGCAGGCGCTGGCGTTGATCACGGCGGTGACGCCGCCGGACTGGGCGTAGAAGGCATTATGCTGGGCCATGGGGCTTACCTGTTCCTGATCGCGTCGAGAGTTTTGAAAGCCCATGATTCTAGCCGAAAGTGGCATTGGCTGCATCCGGGCCCTTCGGCGTCGGGTCCTGGCGGAGGGTGATATCGCGGGATAAGTGTCCCCTGACGGGCTTGGCGGCATGGCCGGGTCTTAGTCCACAGGGGTAGCGGCTGGAGCGCGGCGAGGCGGCCATGCTAGTCTCGCCTCACTTCTCGCCGCGGCTGGCAGCTCGGCGTTCCTGCAGGCGGAGCTTTCCATGCACCTTCATATCCTCGGTATCTGCGGTACCTTCATGGGCAGCCTGGCATTGCTCGCTCGCGAGTTGGGCCATACGGTCAGCGGCTCGGATGCCAACGTCTATCCGCCCATGAGTACCCAGCTCGAGGAGGCGGGCATCGTCCTGTGCGAGGGGTACTCGGCGGACCATCTCTCGCCGCACCCGGACCGGGTGGTGATCGGTAATGCCCTGTCCCGCGGCAATCCCGAGGTCGAGGCGGTCCTCAACCAGGGGCTGCCCTATGTGTCCGGCCCCCAGTGGCTGGCCGAGGAGGTGTTGCCAGGGCGGCGGGTGATCGCCGTGGCCGGTACCCACGGCAAGACCACCGTGGCCAGCATGACGGCCTGGCTGCTGGAGTCGGCTGGACTCGCGCCGGGCTTCCTGATCGGCGGGGTGCCGCGCAATTTTGGCATCTCGGCCCGGCTCGGTGCCCACGACGCCCCCTTCGTGGTGGAGGCCGACGAGTACGATACGGCCTTCTTCGACAAGCGCTCCAAGTTCGTCCACTACCGCCCCGATATTGCCATCCTGGGGAATCTGGAGTTCGATCACGCCGATATCTTCGACGACCTGGGCGCCATCGAGCGGCAGTTCCACCATCTGGTGCGAACCGTCCCCGGACGGGGCCGCCTGGTGGTGGCCGATGGCGAACCGGCTCTGGACCGGGTGCTCGAGATGGGGTGCTGGACCCCGGTAGAGCGCTTCGGCACCCAGACCACAAGCCCCTGGCGACTGGCGCTCGAGCGTGAGGACGCCTCGCGCTTCCGGGTGATCCATGAACGCCATGATGACGACGTGGAGGTGAACGAGGACGCCGTCATCGACTGGGCCCTGACCGGTGCCCACAATGCTCGCAATGCCCTGGCCGCCCTGGTGGCGGCGAGTGCCTGCGGGGTCGACCTGCCGCGGGCCGCTGCGGCGCTGTCGCGCTTCGCGACGCCGCGGCGTCGTCAGGAGCTGCGCGGTGAGGTGGCGGGTATCGAGGTCATCGACGACTTTGCCCACCATCCCACGGCGATCGCCGCCACCCTGGAGGGACTGCGGGCGGCGACCCCGCGCGGGCGATTGCTGGCGGTGATCGAGCCGCGCTCCAATACCATGCGGCTGGGGACCCTGCGCGACCGGCTGGCGGCAAGCGTCGCCGCCGCCGACGCGGCCTTCTGGTTCCAGCCCCCAGGCCTGGATTGGTCATTGTCCCCGGTGCTCGAGGCGAGCCCGGTACCGGCGCGGATGCTCGACGACCTCGATGCCCTGGTGGATGCCCTGGTCGCCGAGGCGCGGCCTCTGGACCGAATCGTGGTGATGTCCAACGGCGGCTTCGGCGGCATCCACGAGAAGCTGCTGGCCGCGCTGGAGGTGGCCCATGCCGACGGAACTGCGTGATCCGGTCACGGTGGCCCTGACCGGCGCCTCCGGGGCCCAATACGGCCTGCGACTGATCGAGGCACTGGTGGGGGCCGATCACCAGGTCTGGGTGATGATCTCCAAGGCCGCACATCTGGTGATCGCCACCGAGACCGACAGCGAATTGCCGGCCAATCCCGCCCGGCTGGCGGAGGCGCTCAGCGAGCGCAGTGGGGCGGCACCCGGCCAGATTCGCTGCTTTGGCCGCGAGGACTGGATGGCGCCGGTCGCCTCGGGCTCCGGGGCCCCTTCGGCCATGGTGATCTGCCCTTGCTCCACCGGCACCCTCTCGGCGGTGGCCACCGGGGCCAGCAATAACCTGATCGAGCGCGCCGCCGACGTGGCGCTCAAGGAGCGACGCAAGCTGATCCTGGTGCCTCGCGAGACGCCCTTCTCGGCGATCCATCTCGAGCACATGCTCGCCCTGACCCGCATGGGCGCGGTCATCCTGCCGGCTGCCCCGGGGTTCTATCACCAGCCGGCCGCGGTGGACGACCTGGTCGACTTCATCGTGGCGCGCATCCTCAACCAGCTGGGCGTCGCGCATCGGCTGATGCCCCGCTGGGGCGAGACATGATCAACCTCTCGCTGCTCTCGGTGTTCGTGCCGACCTTCCTGCTGGTCTCACTTACCCCCGGCATGTGCATGACCCTGGCCATGGTGCTGGGCATGACCCAGGGCGTGAAACGCACCCTGTGGATGATGGTTGGCGAGCTGGTGGGCGTGGGTCTGGTGGCCTTCGCCGCCGGGGCGGGCGTGGCGGCCCTGATGCTTCGCCAGCCTGAACTCTTCGCACTGTTCAAGTGGCTGGGCGGCGCCTATCTCGGCTACCTCGGCGTGATGATGTGGCGTTCCCGGGGACGCATGGCCATCCCCCTGGAGCTGCAAGCGGGCCCGCCCGCCGCCCGCGGGCAGTTGGTCCTGCAGGGGCTGGTGACCGCGGTGGCCAATCCCAAGGGCTGGGCCTTCTTCATGGCTCTGTTGCCGCCTTTTCTGGATGCCTCTCGCCCGTTGGCCATTCAGCTGGTGGCGCTGATCGCGGTGATCCTCTCCATCGAGTTCTTGTGCCTGCTGCTCTATGCCACCGGGGGGCGCACGCTGCGCCGCCTGCTCGGCGAGAGCGGTAACGTGCGGCTGCTCAATCGCATCGCCGGGACGCTGATGGTCGGCGTGGGGCTCTGGCTGGCGCTGGGCTAGACCGGCGGCAGCCAGGCGGTCCGTGCCGCAACCAGCACCAGCGAGGCGACACCCAGCAGGTACCAGGGGCAGGGGCCGAGGGGCGAGCGCGGTTGTCGCTGCCAGGCCAGTTGCACCAGGGCGCAGACCACCAGCCCGAGAAGTGCGCCGCCGATCAGGTCGCTGAGCCAGTGAACGCCGATCAGCAGCCGCGACAGGGCCATCGGCAGGATCACGGCAATGGCCGCCCAGTAGGCCATGAAGCGCCGGCCATGGGGCAGTTCCCGGCTGGCGAAGGCCGCGGCCAGGCCAAACAGCACCACGGCGGTGGAGGTGTGGGCGCTGGGGTAGGAGAAGGAGTCGGCCAGATGGGCCGGTGTGTCCGGCCGTATCCTTCCGATGGCCGCCTTGAGCAGAGTATTGAGCAGTGCAATGCCGAGGAGTCCGCCAGCGATGTACCAGAAGGCCGGCCGATGGCGGCGCCACAGCAGCCAGGCCGCCCAGGGCAGGGTCAGGGCGATGACGCCCAGCAGGTCACTGGCCCTGGCCATCACCTCTCCGAAGGCGTCCAGGCCGGGTAGCGCGAGGTTGTCCAGCAGTCCCGCAAGACGCAGGTCCATGGCCAATGGCCCCGCGTGATGGATCACCACCAGGGTCCAGGCCGAGAAGGCCGCCAGCGAGAGAATCAGCAGCAGCCAGGAGGCCAGGGGCGGTTCCTCCTCATGTGCCGGGGCGAGGAGTCGCCAGATGCGCCGGCCCAGTGGCGTTCGCCGCGACAGCCAGGCGAGGCCGCGGTACGCGACGCCATCGCGAGTGACCAGGTGGCGGCACCAGGAGAATGCCAGGGCGAGCATGACCACCAGTGCACCCAGGGCGGCCAGCCACGGCTTGAGGCCTTCGGGCAGGTCCAGCAGCTGCTGCCAGGTGCGCCCCAGCAGATAGCCCGGCAGGACATAGGCGGGCGCCCAGAGCAGTGCCGAGCCCAGGTTGGCCCAGGTGAAGGTACGGGGGGACATCTTCAACATCCCGGCAACCAGTGGCACCACCGGTCTCACCGGGCCAACGAAGCGTCCCAGGAAGACCGACAGCGAGCCATGGCGTTGGAAGAAGCGGGCGCTGCGCGCCAGCCACTCGGGATGCCGCGATAGCGGCCACATGGCCGTCACTCGCTCGCGCTGGGTATAGCCGAGGAAGAAGCTCAGGCTGTCGCCTGCCACCGCCCCCATGAAGGCGGCGACAAGCACCGGGCCTACAGCCTGGCCATGGTGTCCGGCCAGGGAGGTGGCGGCCGTCATCAGCACCACGCCCGGGACCAGCAGCCCGACCAGCGCCAGGGATTCCACCAGGGCAATGCCGGCGATGATCAATAGCAGCAGGCCCGGAGAAGGCGCCAGCTGGGTGAGGGTGTCGGTGATGCTCACGGAGTGCTCCGTTGCCCTTCATTGTCGGACTCGCGGATCAGCCATCGGCCAGCGACTGACTGGCCACCTGCAGCCGCTGCTCGAATCGTTGCCAGGACTCTCCCAGGCGGGGCCGGCAGAGACGCAGTCGCGCCTCCAGCTGGCCGGTCTCGATCAGGTTGGCTTGCTCCAGGGCCTGATCGAGTCGCTGCTGCATCAACAGCGCGCCGCTTTCGGTGGTGTCCGGCAGTATCAGCCAGAAATCCGCCGGACCCTCGCGCCCCAGGATGTCATGGTCGCGACATTGGCTGACGACGGCCTGGCAGAGGCTGTCCAGCAAGGCTTGTCGCGCCCGGGGCCCGAACTGTTCCTCCGCCATTTCCAGTTGTGGGAGATAGATCACAATGACGGCCAGCGGTTGCTCGAGCAGAGCGGTGCGTTCGGCCTCGCTGGCCAGTCGCTCGTGCAGGGTCTCATGGTCCAACGCCGCACATTCGGGGTCGAGCGGATCGGTGGCCCTCAGCAAGGCATGCTGGCGAACCTGTTCCCAGGGCACCAGGGCCGCCACGACCACCAGGGTCAGATAGCTCAGCAGCATGTCACGGTCGAGCTCGCCGTTGCTGAGCAGTGCCAGCCAGACGGGCGTCAGTGCCAGGTTGAGCAGCATGGCCGGCCCCAGAGGCAGCAGCAGCAGGGTCAGGACCGGGGGCAATCCCACCCAGAGTGACGGCAGCCCCGACTGTCGAGGCAGCTCGACGGCGATCAGCAGGTAACCGCAGATCAGCACCAGGTAGGCGGCCAGCCGCGAATGATCCTCACGCGTCACGCTCAGCAGGGTGGCCACCAGCATCAACAGGGAGAGGATCGCGGGGAGGGGGATGCGCGCATACTCGCCCATCAGGTAGAGCCAGAACGCCATGCCCAGCAGCAGCAGCGCGCCGCTGGCATACCAGGCCGCGAAAAGACGCAAGAAACGGTATCGACGATCAGGCACCGGTCGGTTCTCCGACGACCTGGAGGCCTGTCGCTTGCCGCGCCAGGGCCTGTCGTTCCTCCTTCAACGATGCCAGGGCGGGCAGAGGGATTGCCCGGGCCGGGCACCGGGCACCGAGGTGGTGCCACAGCATTTCACGACGCGCCCTGGCCTCACGCTGGTCGCGGCTGGTGAGGAGCGCGGCCAGGGTCTGCGGGTCGAGGCGGTAGCAGGGTTCGAAGCGGTGGGTCAGACGACTGAGTCGCTGAGCCAGTGACCAGCAGCGATGCCGGGAGGTGTGAAACAGCAGCAGCTCGGTATGCACCCCCTCGTGATGGCTCCGGCTTCGCTCGAGGGCGAGGTCATGGGCCAGGCGGTCGCCGGGCCAGAGGGACAGGCCGGGAACCAGGCGAGCCCGGTGCAGGGTGCGCTGGCGTAGTGCGCGCAGGTCCAGGGCCCTGGAGAGCCCCAGCAGCATCAGGGCCGCCAGCAGCAGACCGGTCAGGAGCCACTGCTCGAGCCCCAGGAATTCGCGCAGCGGCCACCAGGTGGCCAGCGCCAGCAAGGCCTCGAGCAGCAGGATCCAGCGGGGCTGGGGAAGCATCAACAGCACGGCCCAGGCCCACAGCCAGGTGATGTGGCGCTCGGGGTTCACCCACAGCAGGGCCGCCAGCAGCAGGCCGGGCAGCAGCTGCCAGGGCACCGTGGCGGGGCGGCGATGGTTGAAGGCGAGCAGCAGTGCGGTAATGGCCAGCCAGGTGGCTGCCAGCCACAGCAGCATGGCTTCGGTCAGATGGGTCGTGGCGATGGCCAAGAACACCAGCAGCACTGCCGCGACCAGCAGGTTGACGCGCAGGAGTCCGACTTTGTACTTGGTCTGCATGGTGGCTTAGTATGAACTCCTTCCCGTTTCACGGCACAGTACAACGCCGGCACCGCCCTTGTCGCGGCGCCGCCGGCCCCAGGAGACACGCAACGGCATGACAGCTCAAGCCTCCCGTTCGGACCATGACCCCGCCATCCCCGACATCCGCGATATCGACGCCTACATGCAGCGCCTGGGGCAGGGCGCCCGCGAGGCGGCCACTCTGATGCGCCGCGTCGACACAGCCGCCAAGAACGCCGCCCTGCTGGCCATGGCCGAGCATCTCGAACAGGCCCGGAGCGACGTGCTGGCCGCCAACGCCCGCGACCTTGCCCGGGAGCGAGAGAGCGGCCTGGAGGCTGCCCTTCTGGATCGCCTGGCGCTGGATGACAGGCGTCTCGATGCCATGATCGACGGTCTCGTCCAGGTCGCCGCCCTGCCGGACCCGGTGGGCGAGATCGACGGCCTGCGCTCGCGGCCCAGCGGTATTCAGGTGGGCCAGATGCGCGTGCCCCTCGGGGTGATCGGCATCATCTACGAGTCGCGCCCCAACGTCACCCTGGAGGCGGCGAGTCTGTGCCTGAAATCGGGCAACGCGGCGATCCTGCGGGGCGGCTCCGAGGCGCGCGATTCCAATGCTGCCATCGCGGCCTGCATCCGCGCCGGGCTGGCCCGGGCCGGCCTGCCCGAGAGTGCCGTCCAGGTGGTAGCGACCACCGACCGCAACGCCGTGGGCCGCCTGATCAGCATGCCGGAGTACGTCGACGTGATCATCCCGCGCGGCGGGAAGTCGCTGATCGAGCGCATCACCCGGGAGGCGCGGGTGCCGGTGATCAAGCATCTCGACGGTGTCTGTCATGTCTATATCGATGCCGGCGCTGACGTCGACAAGGCCCTGGCCATCGCGGTCAACGCCAAGACTCACCGCTATGGCACCTGCAATACCATGGAGACCCTGCTGATCGATGCGCCGCTAGCCGAGACCCTGCTCCCGACCCTGGCCCTCGCCTATGGCGAGCACGGTGTCGAGCTGCGCGGCTGTGAACGGACCCGCGCGATACTGGGCGACATTGGGGTGGCCAGCGAGGCGGACTGGCAGACGGAGTACCTGGCCCCGGTGCTGGCCATTCGCGTGGTCGACGGCATCGATGACGCGATGGCGCATATCGAGCGCTATGGCTCGCGGCACACCGACGCCATCGTCACCGAGCACTATGGACGGGCGCGACGCTTTCTCGCCGAGGTCGACTCCAGTTCGGTGATGGTCAATGCCTCGACCCGTTTCGCCGACGGCTTCGAGTACGGGCTGGGCGCCGAGATCGGCATCTCCACCGATCGCCTGCATGCGCGGGGTCCCGTGGGTCTCGAAGGGCTGACCTCCCGCAAGTATGTGGTGCTCGGCGATGGCCAGGTGCGCCGATGAGTCAGTCGGGCCTGCCCGTCAGGGCCGACCGCGACCCGTCACCTCCGCGCCGGATCGCCATGCTCGGCGGCACCTTCGATCCGGTGCACCATGGGCACCTGCGCAGCGCCGTGGAGCTTCGCGAGGCGCTGGCCCTGGACGAGGTGCGCCTGGTGCCGGCGTCCATGCCGCCGCTGCGCGGTGAGCCCCGGGTCTCGCCCGCCGATCGCCTTGCGCTGTTGCGTCTGGGGATCGGCGATACGCCGGGCCTGGTCGCCGACTCCCGGGAGCTCGAGCGTGACGGGCCCTCCTACAGTGCCGACACCCTCGCTTCGCTGCGCCGTGAATTTGGCCGCGAGGCGCGCCTGGTGATGGCGCTGGGCCATGATGCCTTCCTGCGTCTGGCCGATTGGCGCGAACCGCAGCAGCTCTTCGAGCTCGCTCATGTGGTGGTGATCGACCGGCCGGATCATCAGGCCGCGCTGCCCGAGGCGTTGATCGAACTGCTGGCCGGGCGCGAGGTCGATGACGTCGAGGCACTGATGGTCCGGCCCGCCGGGTACCTGCTGCGTCTCAGGTTACCCTCGCGCATGGCGATCTCGGCCACCGAGGTTCGCCAGCGACTGGCGGCGGGCCGAAGCGTTCGCTACCTGCTGCCCGAGGCAGTGGAGGCACAACTCCTGTCGCGGGACCTCTACCGGCATGGCTGAATGCTGCCCACCAGGGCATCAAGTCGGTACAATGGTATCGAGGATTTCTCGATGATGAAGGGCTGACACGAAGGGCTATGCATATCGACGCACTCAAGACTCTGGTGATCGACGCACTGGAGGACATCAAGGCCCAGGATATCGCCGTCCTGGATGTCTCACGATTGACCAGCGTGACCGACCTGATGGTAGTGGCCAGCGGCACCTCCAGCCGTCATGTGGCGGCGCTGGCGGATAACGTGGTTCAGACCGCCAAGGACCAGGGCGTTTCGCCGCTGGGTGTCGAGGGTGAGAACGGCGCCGACTGGGTGCTGGTCGATCTTGGCAACCTGGTGGTGCACATGATGCTGCCCGAGACTCGACAGCTCTACGACCTGGAGCGACTCTGGGCCGATCTGCCCAGCGATACGGAATCCCGGCTGGAGGAAGGGACCCACTCTTCATGAGGATCCGCCTGCTGGCGGTGGGCACGCGCATGCCCGACTGGGTGTCCCGCGGTGTCGAGGAGTACCGCAAGCGCCTCCCCAGGGACTTCGCCCTGGAGGTGGAAGAGATCGTCCCGGGACAGCGCGGCAAGAATGCCGATGTGACCCGGGCCATGGAGTTGGAGGCCGACCGCATCCGGGGTCGCCTCAAGGGCGGAGAACATCTCGTCGCCCTGGAGGTGGGGGGCAAGGCGTGGAGCACCGAGCAGCTGGCCCGGCAAGCCGACGCCTGGCGCCTCGAGGGGCGTGACGTGGTGCTGCTGGTGGGTGGCCCGGATGGCCTGGCGCCGGCGCTGTCGGCGAGTGCCGACCAGCGCTGGTCGCTGTCGCCGTTGACGTTGCCCCATCCGCTGGTGCGCATTCTCCTTGCCGAGCAGCTTTACCGCGCCTGGACCTTGCTTGTCGGCCACCCCTATCACCGCTGAGGGCCGTCTCCAGTTGATGATCGCTGAAGGCCCATCTGCTCACCGATCCAGAGGTCATGACCGAGCATGCGTCGGCGCCGCCAACCCCTGAAGAACCCGGAACAGGAGCTGCATGCCTTCCGCATGCGCTCTCTGCTGGCCGTACTGGTGGTCGTGTGCCTGACAGGCTTGCTGGGTGGCCGTCTGTTCTATCTGCAGGTGGTTCAGCATGAGGTCTACAGCACGCGCTCCGAAAAGAACCGCGTGCGGGTGGAGCCACTGCCCCCGACTCGCGGGCTGATCTACGACCGGCACGGCGTGCTGCTGGCCGAGAACCGTCCCACCTACAACCTCACCCTGGTGCGCGAACGGGTCGCCGACCTCGATGCCACCCTGACGCTGCTGGTCGACCTGCTGGAGATACCCGAGGAGGAGATCGAGGCCTTCCGGGTCCGCTCCCGACAGCGCCAGCGTCCCTTCCAGCCGGCGCTGTTGATGAGTGATCTCGACGAGGACCAGATTGCCCGACTGGCCGTCAACCGGCATCGCCTGCCCGGCGTCGAGGTAGAGGCCCAGCTGCTGCGCTACTATCCCGATGCCGAGACCATGGTGCATGCCCTGGGCTATGTGGGGCGGATCAATGCCGAGGAGCTGGCGGGTCTGGATGCAGGCAACTATGCCGGTACCCATTTCATCGGCAAGACCGGGGTGGAGCGCTTCTACGAGGATGAACTGCATGGCCAGGCCGGGCTGCGAAAGGTGGAGACCAATGCCCGTGGTCGAGTCCTGCGTGAACTCGGTCACACCGACCCGGTGCCCGGCAAGGACCTGACCCTGACACTGGACAGCGAACTGCAGAGGCTCGCGGTGGAACTGCTCGACGGCCGTCGTGGCTCCATCGTGGCGATTGCCCCGGAGAGCGGCGAGATCCTCGCCCTGGCCTCGGTGCCGGGGTTCGACAGCAACCAGTTCGTCACCGGCATCGACGTCGCCTCCTACCGAGGGCTCCAGGAGGACCTGGACCTGCCGCTCTACAACCGGGCCATCCGCGGGCATTATCCGCCGGGTTCCACCATCAAGCCCTTCCTGGCCCTGGCGGGTCTGGCCGAGGGCAAGATCACCCCGAATAGCACCATCCGTGACCCCGGCTATTTCCAGCTGCCCAACGACTCCCGGCGCTATCGCAACTGGTTGCGCTGGGGGCATGGCCGGGTCGATCTGGAGCGCGCCATCGCCGTCTCCAACAACACCTACTTCTATACCCTGGCTCATGATCTGGGTATCGATCGTATCCACGAGAACATGTCGGCCTTCGGCTTCGGCCAGCGGGTGGCCCACGATGTCCAGGGCGAGAGTGACGCCCTGATGCCCTCCCGGGACTGGAAGCGGGGGCGCTTCAACCAGCCCTGGTATCCCGGCGAGACGCTCTCGGTGGGCATTGGCCAGGGCTACTGGCAGCTCACCCCGCTGCAGCTGGCCACCGCGACGGCGGTATTGGCCAACCGAGGCGAGTGGGTCAAGCCGCGCCTGGCGCAGCGGATCGGCCAGGAGGAGGTGCCCGTCGAGCTGCCTGACACGCCACCCGACATCATGCTCGAGAACGAAGGGTGGTGGGACCGGATCTTCTCCGGCATGGAGAAGGTGATATCGGGGCATGAGGGCACCGCCAGGCGTATCGGCAAGGACCTGGAGTATCGGATGGCGGGCAAGTCCGGTACCGCCCAGGTGTTCTCGCTGGGCAAGGACCAGAAGTACAACGCCGACGAGATCCAGGAACGACTGCGCGACCATGCTCTGTTCACGGCCTTTGCACCGGTGGAAGCCCCCCAGATTGCCGTGGCGGTGATCGTCGAGAATGCCGGAGGCGGCAGCACTCACGCCGCCCATCTGGCCAAGGCGATGACCGACGCCTGGCTGCTCGAGGACGAGGCACCGGATACCGAGGAAGTGCGCGAGGTCCTCGAGCGTGAGGATGGTCGAGTGACGGGGAACTGACGATGATCTGGAGCGAGCTGACCCGTCCCCTGCGGACTCATCCCGTCAAGCCCTCCCTGAGTGGCATCGCTCGGCGGCGCAGCCTTTGGGAGCGAATCCATCTGGATCCCTGGCTGCTCGGTATGTTGCTGCTGCTGATGCTGGCCGGGCTAGTGGTACTCTATAGTGCCAGTGGCCAGCGGCTGTCGGTGGTGACCGCCCAGGCCCTCCGCTTCGGCGTGGCCCTGGTGGTAATGGCCGGCCTTGCTCAGCTGTCGCCGACGACACTGCTGCGCTGGACGCCACCGGTCTACGTCGCCGGGTTGTTGATGCTGGTGGCGGTGGAGCTGTTCGGCGACATGGGCATGGGGGCCCAGCGCTGGCTGGAGATTCCCGGGGTGATCCGCTTTCAGCCCTCGGAGCTGATGAAGCTGGCGATGCCGATGATGGTCGCCGCCTGGCTGAGCCGCCAGCCGCTCCCACCGCGCTGGCGCGATCTGCTGGTTTGCGCGGTGATCATCGGCCTGCCGGTGGTGCTGATCGCCAAGCAGCCCGATCTGGGGACCTCGTTGCTGGTCACTGCAGCGGGGGTGTTCGTGATCCTGCTGGCGGGGCTCTCCTGGCGTTTCATCCTGTTCTGCGGCGTGCTGGCGGCGGCCGCGCTGCCGCTGCTGTGGGTGAACCTGCACAACTACCAGCGCCAGCGGGTCCTGACCTTCCTCGATCCCGAGAGCGATCCTCTGGGGGCGGGCTGGAACATCATCCAGTCGACCACTGCCATCGGCAGTGGCGGCTTCTGGGGCAAGGGATGGCTGCAGGGCACCCAGTCGCAGCTGGAGTTCCTGCCCGAGCGCCATACCGACTTCATCGTGGCGGTGCTCGGCGAGGAGTTCGGGCTGGTGGGCATGCTGGCCTTCCTGCTGCTCTACCTGTTGATCGTGGGGCGTGGGCTATGGCTCGCCGGCGCCGCCCAGGAAACCTTCGGGCGCCTGGTGGCGGGCAGCATCATCCTGACCTTCTTCATCTATGTTTTCGTCAATGTGGGCATGGTCAGCGGCATCCTGCCGGTGGTCGGCGTACCGCTGCCGCTGGTCAGCTACGGGGGGACCTCCAGCGTGACCTTGTTGGCGGGTTTCGGTATTCTCATGGCCATTCATGCCCACCGCCGCCTGCTGCCGCGCTAGCGCCGGCGGGTCGCATTTCCAGGGAGAGGCAACAGCATGACGGTGACCCGTTTTCATGGATCGACACCGCTGGCGGTGATCGCCGGCGTCGGCCTGTCGCTGCTGACGTTGACGGCGGCCGCGACGGATTTCGACCCGCGCAAGCATGAGGGGGCGCGTTCCCTGGTCGATGAACTGGTTGACCAGGGAATCGAGCGCGAGTGGCTGGAAGGCGCCATGGGTGAAGCCGTCTATCGGCAGGGCGTGCTGGATGCCATGGCCGGCGCCGCCGAACGGCGCCTCACCTGGCCCGAGTATCGCGCCATCTTCCTGGATGCCTCGCGCATCGCCAACGGGGTAGCCTTTATCGAGGCCCACCGGCCAGCATTCGAGAAGGCCGAGGCCGAGTATGGCGTGCCGCCGGCCGTCATCGCCGCCATCATCGGTGTCGAGACCCGCTATGGGGGCGTCACCGGCCACCACCGCGTTCTCGATTCCCTGGCGACGCTGGCCTTTCATCACCCGCACCGGGGCCGCTTCTTCCGCGGTGAGCTGGCGGCTTTCCTGGAGATCGCCCATGAGCAAGAGCAGGCACCCGGTAGCTTGACCGGCTCCTACGCCGGCGCCATGGGCTATCCGCAGTTCATCCCCACCAGTTATCGGGCCTACGCGGTGGATTTCGACGGCGACGGCCTGCGCGATCTCTGGACCAACCCGGTGGACGCCATCGGCAGCGTGGCCAACTACTTCGCCGAGCACGGCTGGCGCCCCGGCGAACCCCTGTACCATGAGGCCGAGGGCCCCGCCACGCCTCCCGATCGCATCGACTTCAATCGCGCTGCCCGGCCACCCGCGGTTACCGCGGCCGAGCTTGCCGCCGCGGGGCTCGAGGTCCCGGATTCGCTGGCCGACGATCATCGCCTGCTGCCGGTCTCTCTGGAGGTGGAAGATGGCGAAGACGCCTGGCGCTACGTGCTTGGCGAGCACAATTTCTACGTGATCACCCGCTACAATCACAGCCACCTGTACGCCATGGCGGTGATCGAGCTGGCCGAGGCGATTGGCGAGGCGCGAGGCCTCGAGGCCCACTGGCTCGATGCCACCGACACCACCCCGGAGGAGGCCCCATGACACGCACCTGTGTGGCGTTCAGCGTGCTGCTGCTGCTGGCCGGCTGTGCCGGGAGCGGTGGCGGCTCCCGCCCTGCCACCGACGAGGCGTCCAGCAAGGTGCCCGCCACCTCGGGAAGCGGCGAGCGCTATGCCCTGGCCGGCGATGCCTATCCCGAGGACCCGCCCGATGTCGCCAAGGTGCCGGATGCGGTGCCGCGTCGCGAAGCGCGCTCCAGGGGAGGCAACGCCTCATCCTACGAGGTATGGGGCAAGCGTTACGAGGTGATGGCGGATGCCCGTGGCTACAGCCGCCAGGGCCAAGCCTCCTGGTACGGTGAGAAGTTCCATGGCTATGCAACGGCCAACGGCGAGATCTATGACATGTACAAGATGAGCGCCGCCCATCGTTCCTTGCCCCTGCCCAGCTTCGTTCGCGTCACCAGCCTCGAAAACGGCCGCTCGGCGATCGTGCGGGTCAACGACCGCGGGCCCTTCCACAGTGACCGCGAGATTGACCTCTCCTATGCGGCGGCGGCTCGCCTGGGCATTCTCGAGCAGGGAACCGGCGGCGTGAAGGTCGAGGTCATCGATGTGGAGCGCTGGAGCGCCGACAACGCCGGCACGCCTCGCACGGCAGGGGTCTCGCCGCCCCGAGAGGCGCCGGTGGCACCGGCTGCCACGGACGTTCGGGGCGGCGTAAGCGATGCGCCGGTGACCGGCCGCGACGTCTTCCTGCAAGTGGCGGCCCTGGGGTCCGCCGACGGAGCCCGAGAGCTGAGGTCGCGCCTGGAGGGCGAGATCGATCGCCCCGTACGTGTCGCCAGTGCCACCGGCCTCCATCGCGTGCAGGTCGGCCCCCTGGAGCATGCGGACCAGGTGGATCCCATCCGCGAACAGCTGCGCCGGGCAGGCTTTGCCCAAACCTTCGTTGTCAACGATGCCGACTGAGTCGGCCCCCTATTCGAACCACCCTGCGATACCCCTGATGAGAACCCTTGCCATGAGATTCACGCGTTTCTTCTGCCGCCGGCTGTTGCCGCTGCTGGTCAGCCTGCTGCTGGTCGCGTCACAGGCCACGGCCCAGATCATTCCAACGCCGCAGACCATGATTCCCTCACCCCCCCAGCTGGCTGCGACGTCCTGGATCCTGATGGACGCCGACAGCGGACGGATCCTGGCCGAGCACAATGCCGACGAGCGGCTGCCGCCGGCCAGTCTGACCAAGCTGATGACGGCCTACCTCGTGGAGCGTGAGCTCGATCAGGGCAATATCTCGCCCGAGGACCTGGTGCCCATCAGCGAGAAGGCCTGGCGCACCGGGGGCTCCAAGATGTTCATCGAGGTCGACACTCAGGTGTCCATCGACGACCTGCTTCAGGGCATCATCATTGTCTCGGGCAACGATGCCAGCGTGGCCATGGCCGAGTACCTGGCCGGTGGCGAGCGTCCCTTCGCCGACCTGATGAACCAGCACGCTACCCGGCTGGGCATGCACAACACCAACTTCGTCAATTCCACCGGCCTGCCTGACGAGGATCACTACTCGTCGGCTCGCGATCTGGCGCTGCTCTCCCAGCACATCATCAATGACTACCCGGAGCATTACGCGACCTATGCGCGCAAGGAGTTCAGTTACGGCGGCATCGATCAGCCCAACCGCAACCGCTTGCTGTGGCGCGACAGCAGCGTCGATGGCCTGAAGACCGGCTGGACCGAGGAAGCGGGCTATTGCCTGGTGGCCTCGGCCAAGCGCGACGACATGCGTCTGATCTCGGTGGTCATGGGCACCGCCTCCGAGGAGGCACGCGCCCAGGAAACGCAGAAGCTGCTCAGCTACGGTTTCCGCTACTACGAGACCCTCAAGCTCTATGACGCCGGCGCCGTGCTCAACACCCCGCGCGTCTGGGGCGGCGACAAGAACGAGCTGCGCGTCGGTGTCGATCGCAACGTGGTCATGACCGTACCGCGCGCCCGCAGCGAGGAACTGACCGCCAAGCTCGACATCCAGGCCGATCTCACCGCGCCCATCACGGCCGGCGACCGGGTGGGCACCATGGAGGTTCGCCAGGGCGAGGAGCTGGTCGGTGAGCGCCCGTTGGTCGCCCTCGAGGGTATCGAGGAGGGCGGGCTGTTCAAGCGCCTCTTCGACCAGGTGCGGCGTTTCTTCACCAATCTGATTGGCGGCTGGTTCGACTAGGGCCTTCGGCAAGGAGCAAGGAGCAAGGAGCAAGGAGCAAGGAGATGGCTTGCTCCTTGACCCCTTGCCCCCTTGCCC
>NZ_CABVOU010000046.1:64135-316471 GCF_902500215.1 Halomonas lysinitropha | reverse complement strand
GGTGCGGGGGTGGGGTCGGGGGTGGCCGTCAGATCGGGCCAGGCGTTGCGGTACTGCAGGGACCATGCCTGGGTCACCAGCTCGCCAAGGCGGGCCCGCGTGTCGCGATCGACTAGGCTGGCGGCCTCGATCACATCGGCGATGCCTTCCAGCTTGTGCAGGGCGGTGTCGACGTTGCTGCCTTGGACGCGACGCAAGCGGCGCGCCTGCCCGCCTACCACGAAGGACCAGGGGTAGTCGGCTCGCTCCAGGGACTCCAGGAGCTCGACAAGCTCCAGGGCGGGGTTCGTTGAAGCGTCGTTCATGGCGTCACCTCATCACACTGACGAGCATCGGCCAGGGCTTGCTCGGCGGTTTCGGCAACATGGAGGCACGGGCCAGCCTCATGCCCTAGGGGTAGGTGGATGGCAACGACCGCTTCTTCGGGGAGTTCTGGCCCAGCTTCTCCGGGGAGTTCTGGCAATGTGCATCGCATCAAAACGGCGGCATCTCGGCGACCGGTCTTGATTAAGGCCTCCTCCCAATCCGTGGTGGTGATGTCGGTGGTGGTTCCGGTGGTCAGCAGTTGGACCCGGAAGAACTGGTGACGGGTGGTCATTGGGCCACCTCCTGCCCGATCTCTCGGGATTCCAGGCGGCGGGCCTTGCTCATGTGGTGGTTGTAGCGCTTCAGCCGGACGGCGGCGCTTGAATCCGAGAACAGCGCGGCTCGAGCCATTGCCCGGTGGGCAGCGGCGCGCGCGAACGGATTGCGGGTAGGGAATCGCATGGGTAAGGCTCCTTGGATAGTGGAACCGTCCCCGACTGTCGCCAAACAGTGCTTGGGGGCGGCTGTACGCAGGTTGGCGAACCGGCATCCAAGGGAACCGGCAGGCCCGAAGGCCTCCCACGCACAGCCGCCATATTCGCGAAGTGCAGGCATGAAAAAAGCGCCTGTTTCGCGGATGGCGCTGGTGCGCCTCGGATGATTCCGGTCGCCAAACCGGGCCACGGGATTGACCGCAGCTCGTTCATGGTAGTGGTGGGGGGTGGTGTCGGCAAGCATCAGGCCACCTGCCCGCGTGATGCTTCCCACGCCTCCAGGTCAGCCAAGCGCCAGCGTGTGCAGTTATCGCCCAGACGCACAGGGGCAGGGAACTTGCCATCACGCGACCAGCGCCAGATGGTCGGCACGCTCACGTTTTCACGGGCTGCCACTTGTGAGGCAGTCAGGAAAACGGGGGATGCTTCGGGGGTGCTGCTGGGCTTGTTCATCGGTTTCACCGTATCTCATGGAAGAGTACGGCGAATCATAGGTATCGGATATATCCCTTGCAAATCATGTAATTAGTAAACCCTAGGGTTTACTTTGAACCCTGGAGTTTAATGTTCGGGAGGGAGTTACATAGTTCTTGAACTGGTGGATTTACTTTCACGCTTAAAACACGCTTATAAGTGAAATAAATTCATTGTAAGTGCGTTTTTCAAGTTCAAATATTCACCAATTAATATTGTCCCCCCTCCCTACTTCCTCCAGGGGCTGCATTGATACTTCCTCCAGGGGCTGCATTGATGGGGCCCGTTCCGATAATGTCTTGGCTGGATCTCAGCGGGCATCGGTACAGATGGGGCCAGCGGGAATTGAAGGGGAGGGGGGTGGCGCTGCCAGGCCGGCAACGCCACGGACGTGAAGCGCTGCCGGTTATCCGCAACTCATCCGCAGCGCATCCGCAAGGGACCGGGCCAGTGCTGTCGCGGTTCTCCGCAAATCCGCAAAATCCGCAGGGGTCAGGCGCCAGGGCTTCCGGTTATGCCTCGGTGGTTTCCTTGCCGGCGCCTCGGATCGGGGTGACATTCTCGGCCTGGGCTGGTGCGGTGGCCAGGAAGGTCGCCCACTGCTTCATCAGCTTGGCACGCTTCTCCAGCAGGTCGCCGCGGCGATAGGCGGCCTCGGCGTGATTCTTGATCGTGTGGGCCAGTGCCATCTCGGCGATGTGGTGCGGGGTGCTGGTGCGCTCGGCGGTCCAATCGCGGAAGGTGGACCGGAAACCGTGAACGGTCGCCTTCTCGTAGACGTTCATTCGCTTGAGCACGGCGGCCAGGGTGGCGTCGGAGAGCTTGCCCCCCTGGGGGCTGGGAAATGCCAGGCTGGTGCCGGCATGGCGTGGTAGGGCCTTCAGCAGCTCCACAGCCGGCGCTGACAAGGGGACGCGGTGTTCGCTGCCTGCCTTCATGCGTTCGCCTGGGATCGTCCACACCTTGGCGACCAGGTCGATCTCCTCCCACGTCGCGGCCCGGGCCTCGCCAGATCGGGCGGCGGTCAGGATGGTGAAGGCCAGGCACTTGGCGGCGATGCCCTGGCGCTTCTCCAGGGCTTCCATGAAGGCGTGCATTTCATCGATGGGCATGGCGCGGTGATGTTCCACCTTGGAGACCTTGGCAGGCGCCGGGAGCACGGCATCCAGGTTGCCTTTCCAGCGGGCGGGGTTCTCGCCGCTGCGATGGCCGTGGACGGCAGCCCACGACAGGACGGCCTCGATGCGCTGGCGAACCCGGGTCGCGGTCTCGGTCTTTTCCTGCCAGATGGGCTCGAGCACTTGCTTGACGTGCGCCAGCTCGATATCGGCCACGCTCATGGGGCCAAGGATCGGATAGGCGTAGGTCTCCAGGGTGCTCGCCCACTGCTTGCCATGCTTCGCGTTGCGGGCTTCGGCCTGCTTCTTGGCAATGACAGCCTCGGCAGCCTTCTCGAACGTCATATCCCTGAGCCGTTCAGCCAGGGCGGTCGATCGCAGGCGTTGGCGCTCGGCTACCGGGTCGATGCCCTGGGCGATGCTCTCGCGAGTCGTTCGGGCCTTCTCTCGGGCCATGGCCAGGGTGACATCAGGATACCCGCCTAGGCCAAGGTCGCGGCGCTTGCCGGCAATGGTGACGCGGAGAATCCACGACCGGGCGCCTCTCTCGGTCACCTGCAGATGCAGGCCGGCCACGCCTCCCACGGCGTACAGGCCTGGGCTCGTCAGGCGCTTGATCTCAACGGGTGCTAACTCTCGGGCTTTCCTCGGCATCTCACCTACCCCACGACGTACCCAACAAAGGATTTGCGCTTAGAAGATAGGTGGTAATGCCTCCTGATACAAGGTGATAGTGTAAGCCGTTGATATTGAAGGGGCTGTGATTCTGCATGACACAAAAAAACCGCCCTTGATATAGGCGGTTGGCGGAGGGACAGGGATTCGAACCCTGGAAGGGCTATTAACCCTTGCCGGTTTTCAAGACCGGTGCATTCAACCGCTCTGCCATCCCTCCGGCTCACGGATGGGCATACTACCAGTTTTCCTCACCGGGTCAAGAGCGCCAAGGGATCAAGATGTTAGGCCTCTCGTGCCAGGTGAGGCACAATGGAATCGTCGGTAACGCCAGGAGAGCATCATGCTTGACCCCAGAGTGCATACAGGGGTGCTTCCGGTCCCCGCGGTGTCGGCCGCGGTGATCAGGGGAGATCATATCCTCATGGTGCGACGACGCAATCCGCCGAACGCGGGCATGCTGGCCTTGCCCGGTGGCAAGGTAGAAGCGGGGGAAAGCCTTCAACAGGCCGCGACGCGAGAGCTGTTGGAAGAGACCGGTGTGATCGCTGCGCCCCGGCGTATCCTGACAGCCATCGATCTTTTCGACCACGATGAAGCAGGCCTGTTGAGGATGCACTTCGTCATCGTGGTGGTTCAAATGGAATGGCAGGGTGGCTTGGAGGCGGCAGCCGACGATGCCACTGAGCTGCGCTGGATGGACCTCGAGGCGCTCGAGCAGGGTGATGGGGAGGTCTGTGACTCGGCCCTTGATGTGGCGCGCAGGGTACTGGCCGAGGCCATGACCGCAGAAAGCGCGTTGAAGCCAGACTAGCCAGTCTCTTGCGTCGGGAACCTTCTGACGGCATTCTAGGTCTAGTGCAAGATCAACCTTACAGGGAGCTACGGATCCATGGCTTACCAAGACACGCAGAACACGCAGATGACAGGGCAGCAGACCCAGGCTGTCGAGACCAGCAAGGTCCTGCGCAATACCTATGGCTTGCTGGCGATGACCTTGTTGTTCTCTGCCTTGACGGCCGGCGCCGCCATGGCGATGGGCATCGAGCGGATGAACATCTTTGTGTTCTTCATCGGTGCCTATGGCCTGATGTTCCTGGTGCACAAGACCGCCAATTCGGCGCTTGGCCTGCTCTCCACCTTTGCCTTCACCGGCTTCATGGGCTTTACCCTGGGGCCGATTCTCAGCGCCTATCTCACGCTGCCCAATGGTGCCCAGTTGATCATGACCGCACTCGGCATGACCGGCGCGACCTTCGTCGGCCTCTCGGCCGTGGCGCTGATTACGCGCAAGGACTTCAGCTTCCTGGCGAACTTTCTGATGGCCGGTGCCATCGTGCTGATCCTGGCCATGGTGGCGGCCATCTTCCTGCAGATTCCGGCGCTTTCATTGATGGTGTCGGCTGGCTTCGTGCTGTTTGCCTCGGCCGCCATCCTCTACCAGACCAGCGAGATCGTACATCGGGCCGGTGAAACCAATTACATCCTCGCCACGATTACGCTCTATGTCTCGATCTACAACCTGTTTGTCAGCCTCCTCTCCATCCTGGGGATAATGAGTTCGGACTGACGGCGAGCATTATATCTCGCAAGCCTGGCCTCGCCTTGCGGCGGGGCCAGGCTGTTTCAGGAGGATCCCATGCGCTATGCCATTCTGTTGATGGGTGCCCCCTACAGTAATCAGGCGAGCCATTCCGCCCTGCGCTTCGCCCATGCCGTGGTGGAACGGGGTCACCGCCTCGAGGCAGTATTCTTCTATCATGATGGCGTGCAAAATGCGGCAGGGTTGGCCGCGCCTCCCCAGGATGAGCCGCATCTCGGGGAGGCGTGGGTCTCGCTCGCCAATGAGCACCGGGTTGCGCTGCAGGTCTGTATTGCCGCTGCGCTGCGCCGTGGCCTGCTGGACGAGCGGGAGGCGGTTCGGCATGGCAAGGACGGTGTCAGTGTGCAGGCCCCATTCGAGCTGACGGGGCTCGGCCAATTGATTGACTTGGGCACGCGCTGCGATCGGCTGGTCACTTTCGGCCCCTGAACTGGTTCGATGGAGTCGCAATGCGAGAACAGCACGACGACAACGATCTGCTGGTTATCCTGCGCCACGGTCCCCACGGCAGCAGTTGGTTGAAGGAAGGCCTGGATGCCGCTCTGGTTGCCGCAGCCTTCGGACGCCGTGTCTCCCTGTTGTTCATGGGGGAGGGCGTGACGGCGCTGATGACGAATCAGCAGACAGGTGCCTTGGGACAGAAGGGCACCGCCGCGACGCTGGAGATGCTGGAGATGTATGATATCGAGACCCTGCTGGTGGACGCGCAGGGGCTGTCGTGTCTCGGCCTCTCGAGTGAAGAGCTGATGCTCGAGGTGGAGTGTTTGTCGTCTGCGGCACTGGCGCGTGTCCTGTCCGGACATCGTCTGGTGTTGACCTTCTAGCCCTGTCGCAAGGAGTGCGCCAATGCTACTGCACGTCGTGAACCGTTCACCGGCGACGAGCCGAGTCTATCAACAGGCCCTGTCCGGCATGTCATCCGAAGATCGCCTGCTGTTGATCGAAGATGGGGTTCAGGGGGCGCTCCCTCAACTGGTGCCTTACTACGCCGGCCTGGAGGGACGCCTCTTCGCCCTGAAGGAAGATCTGGCGTCCCGCGGTCTGCTCGGTCTTTGTGACGCCAGTGTGCAGGTGGTCGACGTGGATGGCTTTGTGGAATTGACCGAGGAAGCCGAACGCACGGTGAGCTGGTACTGATGGCAAGCGCAGAAATATACCGTTATCTATCCATTGAATCAAAAAAATACGGACTTGATCCTGAAGGCTATCTCGTCGACATGAATGACTGGTCTCCCGCAGTGGCCGAAGCGTTGGCTACCGAGGAAGGCATCGCGTTAACATCAGAGCACTGGGAAATCCTCGAGGTGCTGCGCGACTTCTATGCTCGCTACGAAATGGCCCCTGCCATGCGCCCTCTGGTCAAGTCGGTAGGACAAATCCTGGGCCCCGAGAAGGGGCGTTCCATCTATCTGATGCGCCTCTTTCCGGGCAGTCCCGCCAAGGTCGCGGCTCGCCTGGCCGGGCTACCCAAACCCACCCATTGCCTGTGATTCGTTACTCGTGAATTTCCTTGCCCACGGCTGGCTTGCCCGGGGCGGCAGTGATGATTTCCTTTTCGGCAACCTGATCGCCGACGGAGTGAAGGGCGCTGACCTGTCGACCTGGAATGCCGAGCAGGCTGCCGGCATTCGGCATCATCGACGGGTGGACGCCTTTGTCGACCGTCATCCCGTGGTCACGGAAGTCCTGGCTCGGGCACCTCGAAGGCAGCGCCGCTATGCCGGCATTGCCCTGGATCTAGTCTGGGACCATTTCATGGCTCGGACCCTGGCGAGTGACGAGCGGTGCAGATTGACCGATCGGTGCTACCGGATACTGGCGGGGCGACCCGCCCCGGCGCGATTGGCGCCCATGATGCCGATTCTGGTGGAGCAGGACTGGCTCAATCGCTATGCCGACTTCGCGTTTACTTGCCTGGCCATCGAGAGCATCGGTCGGCGACTTTCGGGCCCCAACCGCCTCGCCGAACTGGTGCCCTGGCTGGAGGAAGACTATGAGGGACTCGCCCGTGACTTCGACCGGCTCTGGCCCGCGGTCAAGGATGCCCTGGAAGTTGTCCCGCCCAATGGGCCAGTCACTCGACCCTGAGCCACAGACAGTCAACCGTATCGCCCGGTTCGATCCGGCTCTCGGCGGGAATCACCGCCAGCGCATCAGCGCTGACGCAGGATGACAGCACGCCGGAGTTCTGGTCCCGAAAGGCCCGGGCGATGACTCCCTCCTTGCCGAAGTCGAGTACCACCCGCATGTAATGGCGCCTCGGGCCGGTTTGCGTGGAGAAATCCGCGCGGGCTCGCAGGCAGGGCAGCTGCGCGAGTGCCGGACAGCCCTGCAGCGCGCCGAGCAGCGGACGCAGGAACAGCCAGGCCCCGACGAAGCAGGAGACCGGGTTCCCGGGCAGGCCGACGAAGCGCACCTCGCGACCCTCCCTTCCCGGCAGGCGCCCCAGGGCGAGGGGCTTGCCGGGGCGGATCGCCAATCGCCACAGATCAAGCTGGCCCAGTGAGGCCAGTGCGTCCTTGACGTGATCCTCCTCGCCGACGCTGACGCCGCCAGTACTGATCACCAGATCGGCCTCCAGGGCGGCGGCGCTCAATGTCTCGCGGGTTCCCGCGGGATCATCGGGAATCGAAGTGACCAGCGTCAGCTCTGCGCCGAAGCGCTCGAGGAGTCGCTTGAGCATTGGCCGGTTGGAGTTATAGATCTGGCCTGCGGCAAGGGGCCGGCCCGGGTCGACGATCTCGTCACCGGTGGAGAGCAGCGCCACTCGAGGACGTCGGCGCACCATCACCTCGGTGATGCCCTGGCCGGCCAGGTGGCCCAGCGCCGCAGCCTCCAGCCGCTCGCCGGCCGGCAGTAGAGGATCGCCCGCCGCCACATCACGTCCGCGGCGGCGAATATTGTCCCCGGCCGGGATGTCGGGCGGTATCGCGGCCAGGTCGGACATCACCTCGACACCTTCCTGCATCACCACGCAGTCGGCGCCCGGGGGGATCTCGCCCCCGGTGAAGATGCGCGCGCAGGTGCCGGGCGCCAGGGGCACGGCCGGCGAGCCCGCGGCGATGCGCTGGCCGATCGGCAATCGCTTGCCGGCATCACGATGGTGTAGGGCATAGCCGTCCATGGCACTGTTGTCGAAGGCCGGCACGTCGAGCCGGGCCTCGATGGCCTCGGCGAGTACGCGGCCTGCGGCCTGGTTACAGGGAAGGAATTCCGACGGGGTCGGGATTACGTCACGCAACAGCGCCGCCAGTGCTGCCTCGACCGTTTGTAGATCAGCCATGCTGGCCTCGCTCGGGTATCACAAGATTTGCCTGAACTTGTAAAGAGTTACATGGCTTGTGCCCGTCGTGGTGATTCTCAGACATGCTGGCCTCGCTCGGGTATCACAAGATTCGCCTGAACTTGTAAAGAGTTACATGGCTTGTGCCCGTCGTGGTGATTCTCAGACATGTTGGCCTCGCTCCGGGATGACAAGATTTGCGAAGTTACATGGCTTGTGCCGGCTGTCGAGCTGCTCGGCCAGGATGCCGTTCCAGGCGGTGCGGCAGGCGCCGGTGGAGCCGGGCAGGCAGAAGACCACGGTGGCGTTAGCAAGGCCGCCCAGGCAGCGGCTCTGCACGGTGGAACTGCCGATCTCCTGCCAGGATAGGTGGCGGAAAAGCTCGCCGAAGCCTTCGATCTGCTTGTCGAGCAGGACCGAGACCGCCTCGGGCGTGGAGTCACGGCCGGTGAAGCCGGTGCCGCCGGTAGTCAGGATCACCTGGGTGTCGGGATCGGCGATCCAGCCCGCCACCACGGCACGGATGCGGTAGACGTCATCGGGCACGATGCGCTTCTCGTGCAGGGCGTGCCCGGCAGACGTGAGGCGCTCGACCAAGGCCTGGCCACTGCGGTCGGTCTCCTCGTTGCGGGTATCGGAGATGGTCAACACCGCAATGGAGAGGGGAATCATCGGCTCGCTCATGCGTCCTTCTGCTCCCGCTTTTCGGCCTGGCGCGCCTCGAAGGCGGCCGTCTGCTCGGGGGTGGCGTCCTGCTGGTACTTGGCCTTCCACTCCGCGTAGGGCATCCCGTAGACGTACTCCCGGGCGGCATCGTAGTCGAGGTCGGCGCCGCGCTCGTCGGCGGCGGCCACCAGCCACTTGGAGAGGCAGTTGCGGCAGAAGTCGGCGAGGATCATGAGGTCGATATTCTGCACCTCCTTGTGCTCGTCCAGGTGGTGGAGCAGGCGGCGAAAGGCGGCCGCCTCGAGTTCGGTGCGAGTGGCGTCGTCGAGATGCTGCATGTTGGCTCCTCGGGGTGGCGATGGCGTCTGTCGAACCAGCTTAACAAAAGACACCGCCCGTAGGCGGTGTCGATGGCGACGTCTTTACCAACGTTCATCCCGATCGAGGTTCCGGCTCGTCCCCCGTCGAGGATCTACTGGCGGCCTCCAGCTGTTCCCCGGGAATGGCCTGATCCTTGACCTGCTCGTACCAGAGGTTGTGGTGCTCCTTGGCCCAGGTCTCGTCCACGTAGCCGGTGGCCATGGCCTCGAAGGAGCCCTCCGTGCCGAGGGTGCCGATATAGATATGACCCAGGGCGACCGCCGTCAGGCCGAAGGCACCGACAGCATGGATGATATTGGCCCACTGCATGGTATCGCGGCCCTGGCCGTAGTTGGGGAAGTCCATCACCAGGCCGCTGATGATCACGGCGATGCCGGCAGTGGCGAGCAGCCAGTACCACACCTTCTCGCCGGCGTTGGCGAAGCCCGCATCAGGGTGTCCCTTGCCGATCAGGCCTCCGCCCTTGGCAAACCAGTTCAGGTCGTGCTTGCGGGGAATGTTGTCCGCCAGCAGTCGCACCAGCAGGATCACCAGCAGGATGCCGAACAAGGGGCCCAGATAGTTGTGGATCAGCTTGGTGCCGGACATCATGGCTGCCCATGCGCCATCCCCGAATACCGGACGGAAGATGGCCTTGCCAAAGGCCAGGTTGAGCCCCGTCAGCGCGAGCAGAATGAACAGCGTTGCCACCGTCCAGTGCAGGGACCTGACCATCAGCGACCAGCGCGGTAGCTTGCGGCCCGTGCGCGGCTCATCGAGCTTCTTGCGCCCGAACACCAGGTAGAAGAGGGCGATCACGACGATCATCCCGACCACGGCGATCACCCCGAAGGGCGACACCCAGCGGTCACGGATCTGCCGCCAGGTCTCGCCACTGGCGTTGATCAGGTTGTAGTTGGAGTCGAAGCGGCTATCCCGGTAGTTGGGACCGGTTTCTCCGCTCTTGATCTGCCGCCAGGCATCGGCATCCACGGCAGGTACTGCCGTGGCCGCTTCTCGATCCGGGTCGGCCTGAGCCAGGGCAAACTGGGCAGCCCCCAGGCTGGCCACCAGGACCAGCGCCAGCAGGGGCAATCGCCACAGCGCCCACCAGGGTATGGACTTGCTCATGACATGACCTCCTTACCCCTGCTGGGTAGCATCATAGGCGAGGGTATCCGCCGCCGAGAGATCCGGCTGACCCGTGCGAGCGCGATTCTGTTCGCGGCGCTGATTGCCGGACCAGCCGCCATCCTTGTGCCCTCGTTGCACGACCCGCTGGCGGAAGATATCGGCGACCTCCTGGGCATCACCGGCCAGCAGCGCCTTGGTCGAGCACATCTCGGCGCACAGCGGTAGCTTGCCCTCGGCGATCCGGTTGGCCCCGTACTTCTGGTACTCCTCTTCTGCAGTTTCCGCCGGACCGCCGGCACAGAAAGTACACTTGTCCATCTTGCCCCGCTCGCCGAAGGCGTTCTCCTTGGGGAACTGCGGGGCGCCGAACGGGCACGCGTAGAGGCAGTAGCCGCAGCCGATGCAAAGATCCTTGTCGTGCAGCACGATGCCGTCATCGCGCTGGAACAGGGTCTCGGTGGGGCAGACGGCAATGCAGGGCGCATCGTCGCAGTGCATGCAGGCTACCGAGATCGAGACTTCGCTGGGCTCGCCGTCGTTGAGCGTGACCACGCGACGACGCTGAATGCCCCATTCCACCTCGTTGGCATTCTTGCAGGCAGTGACGCAGCCGTTGCACTCGATGCAGCGCTCCGCGTCGCACATAAACTTCATAGTGGCCATGGTGTTCTCCTCAGCTTGCCTTCTCGATGCGACACAGGGTGCACTTGGTTTCCTGCATCTGGGTCACCGAGTCATAGCCGTAGGTGGTGGCGGTGTTGGCCGCCTCGCCCAGCACATAGGGTGCCGAACCTTCCGGATAGCGGTCGTGCAGGCTCTCGCCCTGGAACATGCCGCCGAAGTGGAAGGGCATGAAGACCACTTCGCGGGCGACCCGGGGGGTGACCAGCGCCTTGACCTTCACGCGGCCGCCTTCGGCACCCTCGACCCACACCATGTCGCCCTCGGCGATGGCCAGATCGTTGGCCAGGGCCGGATTGATCTCGACGAACATCTCCTGCTGCAGTTCGGCGAGCCAGGACATGGAGCGGGTCTCCTCGCCGCCGCCCTCGTACTCCACCAGGCGTCCCGAAGTGAGGATGATGGGGTAGTCCCCGGTGACATCCTTGTCCTGAATGGTCTTGTAGAGGGTGGGCAGGCGGTAGTGGGAGGCCACGTCGTCCCAGGTGGGGTAGTCGGCCACCAGGTCGCGGCGGCTGGTGTAGAGCGGCTCGCGGTGCTTGGGAATGGGGTCGGGGAAGGTCCAGACGTTGCAGCGCGCCTTGGCATTGCCGAAAGGCGAGCACTCGTGGGCGATCGCTACGCGCTGGATGCCGCCGGAGAGATCGGTCTTCCAGTTCTTGCCTTCCGCCTCGGCCTTCTCGGCGTCGGTCAGGTCGTCCCACCAGCCGAGATCCTTGAGCATGGTATCGGTGAACTCCGGATAGCCGTCCTCCAGCTCGGAGCCTTCACTGTACGAACCATCGGCGAGGAGGTTCTCGCCGTCACGCTCGATGCCGAAGCGGGCACGGAAGGTCAGGCCGCCCTCGGACACCTTCTTGCTGGTGTCATAGAGGATCGGCGTGCCGGGGTGGCCCATCTCGGCGTTGCCCCAGCAGGGCCAGGGCAGGCCATAGTAGTCGCCGTCGACAGGCCCGCCCTCGGCCTGAAGGTCACGGAAGCTGAAGGTGTGCCAGTTCTGCTGGTGGGCCTTGAGACGCTCCGGACTCTGACCGGTATAGCCCACCGTCCACATGCCGGCGTTAAATTCCCGGGTGATATCCTCGATCAGTGGTTCATCGCCGTTCATCTGGAAGTTCTTGACCAGCTCATCACCGAAGCCCAGCTTTCTGGCCAGCAGGTACATGATCTCGTGATCCGGCTTGGACTCGAACAGCGGCTCGATCACCTTGTCGCGCCACTGTATGGAGCGGTTGGTGGCGGTGACGCTGCCGGTGGTCTCGAACTGGGTGCAGGCGGGCAGCAGGAAGACGCCGTCCTGACGGTCGTGCATGACCCCGGCCACGGTGGGGTAGGGATCGACGATGACCATCATCTCGAGCTGCTTCATGGCCTGCTGCATCTCGGGACCGCGGGTCTGGGAATTGACCGCGTGCCCCCAGTAGAACATCGCCTTGAGGCGGGTACGCTGGGAGATGTCCTCTTCCTGCTCGAGAACGCCATCGATCCAGCGCGAGACGGTGATACCGCTCGAGTGCATCGGCTTGCCATCGGTGTACTCGGCCTGGTCGAAACGCCCCTTGACCCACTCGTAGTCCAGATCCCACACGCGGGACCAGTGCTTCCAGGCACCTTCGGATAGCCCATAGTAGCCGGGCAGCGAGTGGGACATCAGACCCAGGTCGGTAGCACCCTGGACGTTGTCGTGGCCGCGGAAGATGTTCGCTCCGCCGCCGGACTTGCCGATGTTGCCCAGGGCCAACTCGAGAATGCAGTAGGCGCGGGTGTTGTTGTTGCCGGTGGTGTGCTGGGTGCCGCCCATGCACCAGACGATGCAGCCTGGGCGGTTCTCGGCCAGACGCCGCGCGGTGTCGCGCATTGCCTCCTCGCCGACGCCGGTGATGTTCTCGACGACATCGGGCGGGAACTGGGCCACCTCGGCGCGCACCTCGTCCATGGCGTAGACGCGCTGGTCGATGTACTCCCGATCTTCCCAGCCGCTCTCGAAGATGTGCCACAGCAGTCCCCAGATGAAGGCCACGTCGGACCCGGGACGAATCCGCACGAAACTGTCGGCCTTGGCCGCCGTGCGGGTGAAGCGAGGATCGACGACGATGATTTCTGCCTGGCTCTTCTCCTTGGCCAGCAGGATGTGCTGCATGGCCACCGGGTGCGCCTCGGAGGGGTTGGAGCCGATGAACATGATCGACTTGCTGTGCTGGATATCATTGAGCGAGTTGGTCATCGCTCCGTAGCCCCAGGTGTTGGCCACCCCGGCCACGGTGGTGGAGTGGCAGATACGCGCCTGGTGGTCAGTGTTGTTGGTGCCGGCCAGGGCGGCGAACTTGCGCAGCAGATAGGCCTGCTCGTTGTTGAACTTGGCCGACCCCAGCCAGTAGATGCTGTCCGGACCGTTCGCCTCGGTGAGCTCCAGCACCTTGTTGCCGATCTCCTCGATGGCCTCCTCCCAGCTCAGCCGCTGCCACTCGCCGCCCACCAGTTTCATGGGGTACTTGAGGCGGCGGCTCGAATGGCCGTGCTGACGCAACGACGCGCCCTTGGCGCAATGGGCCCCACGATTGATGGGATGATCGAAGGCGGGTTCCTGCTTGGTCCAGATGCCCTCCTGGACCTCGGCATAGACGCCGCAGCCCACCGAACAGTGGGAACAGACGGTCCGCTTGGTCTCCACCGGGGCATCGGAGACGGCGGTCTTCTCGTCGGCCTCGGTGCGCTGCATCATGGGGGCGCCCATGAAACCCGCGGCGGCGAGCCCGCCGGTGGTGGCCCCGCTACGTTTGAGGAACTGGCGACGGGAAATGCCCAGCCCACCGGCCCTCGGGGAATCGGATCTTGGTGTCAGACGCATGGCATCGCTCTCCTGGCTCGGGGCCGTCAGTCACGCAGGGTGGCGTAGAAAGCACGGATATGGGGGGTTTCCCGGTACTCTCGGGAAGGCTCAGCCTCCTTTGCCGACGGCTTGGCATCGGCCTGGGCCAGGGTAACGTGACCGACGGCCGCCGCGGCGCCAGCGGCGGCGGTACCGATGCCGAGCGTCTTGAGAAAGCGCCGACGCTCCGGGTTGCGTGTGTTGGGCATGGGGATGTCTCCTCTACTCATGCTGTCTGTGGCCCTTGCCGGGCCCTGTTGTGGTTGTGGCATCACGGTCCGCTGTGGGGCGTCAGGGTTCGACGATCCTTACGGGATCCTCGAGCGATTCGGCCTCGAGTCGCCGGGATTCCTCTTCGATAAAGGCTTCGCCAAGACGACCGAGTCGGGCATGGAAAGCCGTTTCCACGGCGCCCAGATCGGCCAGACAATGCGAAGCCCAGGGCGCAAGGTGGGTCATGAAGAAGCGCGCCTCGTCCGGAGCGCGGGCTTCGATCAGCATGGCCATCACTTCGCATAGGGCGGCCAGATGGTCCTCGGGGTCGCGGCTGTGCTCGGCACGCTGGATGCCCAGCGCCTTGAGATCGCGGCGCAGGGCGACCAGCGCGGCATCCATCAGCTCGCCGTTGCGGTACCAGGAGGCGTAGGGCGTGATGTCGCCCTGCACCACCCCGACCAGGTGGCGGAAGTGGGCCCGCTCGAGGAGATCGGCCGTGGTCGCGCCCGCGGCAGCAACCAGAGATGCCCAGCGCTCGGCGAGCAAGGTGCCGTCACGCTGGATCTCCAGTCCAGCCAGCCAGTCGAGCAACGAGGCGTCGGGCGCCTCGCGCAGGAGTCTGGCCATTAGCCGATAGATATCGGCTCTCAGGGCATGTTCATTCAACTCGCTCATGCGCTCACACCTTCAGCTGCGATTCGGGGTCGCGGGCCATGGCCTGCCAGACATCCTTGACCCGGCAGTCTTCGCACATCTCCAGCCGAGCCAGGGCATCGCCGGCAAAATAGGGATGATCGGCAAGCTTGGCCTTGAGGGTCGCCACGGTGCTGGCGGTGGCGAAGCGCTTGCCGCAGTGAATACAGGGGAAGGCTTCCTCCTGGTGCTGTACCTGTCGCTCACGTCGGGTCGCGTCGGCCAGAAAGCCGGGCACCAGGGTGATGGCATCCTCCGGACAGGCTTCGGCACAGAGCCCGCACTGGACGCAATCCGCCTCGCGAAAGCTCAACAACGGCTGATCTTTGCCGGTGGCGAGGGCCGGGGTAGGGCAGTTGGACACGCAGGAGAAGCATAGCGTGCAGGCCTCGCCATCGACCGACAGGCCACCATAGGCGGCACCGGCCGGCATGGCATGGCGCTCTCCATCGGTGCCACCAAGGCGTTCAAGGTGGGCCAGCACACTATCGAGACGCGCGCGCTTGTCACTGTCGGTGAACTCCAGGGGGTCACCGTCCAGCGGCGCCTCGCCCGGCAGGGCGTCACGAGCGGCCTGGTCACCGGCCATTACTCGGGTGATACGCGACGGCGAATGGCCAAGGGCATTGAGCAGGGCATGCGCCTGGTCGAGCTGGTCGTCGATGAAGGTCGTCAAGCGCTCGGGCATCCCCGGGTGACACTGAATGCGCACCTCGGCGGCACCGCCGGCCAGGGCGGTCAGCCACTGATCGTGGCCGGCGGCTCCCAGCTCCTCGAGGGGGATATCGAGCACATGGCCCGCGACGTCGCCTTCCCCGTCCAGGTCGCCGGCCTCGGCAAAGCGCACCACCGGCGCCGTTCCACCGGTGTCGCGATAGGCGGCGAGCCAAGCCAGCAAGGTCTCCTGCTGACGTGCGGTCTCGGGCAGACGGAACTGGATCGCCCCGGTGGGGCAGGCACTGCTGCAGCTGCCGACACCATGGCAGCGAAAGGGATCGATCTCGATCCAGGCTTCGATACGACCCTGGTGGCTGCGGACGGCATCGGCCGGGCACACGTCCAGGCAGCGCGTGCAGCCCGTGTAGCCGCTGGCGGAGTGCGCGCACAGTGCGTTGTCGATCTGGAAATAGCGCGGCTTGTCGAATTCGCCCACCAGCCCGGCGAGGTCCTCAAGTTGCTCGTCACGCTGCGGGTCCTGCCAGGCGAGGGCAACATAGCCGGGGGGCGGCAGCTCCAGGGCAAGCGCGGGCGTCTCGCCCAGGTCAAGGACCAGGTCGAAGTGCTCGCGGTCGGTCAGTGCCCTAGCCAGGTCGAGCGCACCGTCCTCGCCCGTCAGGCTGGCCGAGAAGTGGCCCAGGTAACCTTCGATGGCGAGTGACCGGGCCTGTGATCGGGAGAGCTTACGAGACGTCAGGCTGGCGGTGTCGGCCAGCAGCGTCTCATCGTCCTCGCCGTCGGCAGGGTCGGCAGTCATCGGGTCGGTGAAAAGAAGGGTGGGCGGCGGAAGCCCCCGGTCGTGCAGGACACGGGCGGCACGTCGCACGTCGCGCTCGTTGCCGAGCACCAGGGCATGCCCCTGGCTGTGGTAGCCGACAGTGGCCGGGATGAGATTGACCGGCCAGGAGACTCGGCGGCGTGCCGCCTCTCGGGCCTCCCGGTTACGGTCATCATCCACCGGCGTGATATTGATTGGTTGATTCATGACGTCTCACGGTCGAGAGGAGTAGGTTTGATCTTGTTGTTGTTAAGGACTGATTTATTAGTGTTAGCCGAAACGGCGCTTCGTACCAAGGCTCCCTTGGTCTAAGGTGCATCCTCTAAGGTGCGTCGCGCGAACGATCTACCTCGTCCATGAGCTCTTCGCATTTCTCATCATCGACTCGCGAGGTCACGGCTGCTTCGCCATCGGATGCTCCCTGCCGGGTAGCCGACGGCTCTGCTGCGGGGGCTGAGGCCTCGCTTGCTTCGGCGGTCGGCTCGGCCGGGGCTTCGTCGTCTTCCAGCTGACGCCGAGTCCAGTTGCGCAGACGTTCGGCCACCTCGCTGACCAGGGGCTGAAGCGTCTGCCGATAGTCATCGTCATAGTCATCGAGACCGTCGCGGATACCGTAATGGTCCGCGGCAAAGAGGCGTCGCAGGGCACGCTTGCGCAGGCCGCTACTGACCCCGGAGGCCAGGTAGGCCTTGATGTCGCTGCCGACGGGCAGGGAGTCCGGGTCGGGCAGGGTATGATCGAGGCTGCCGGGTACTGGCGAACCGGAGGGCTCGGTACCATGGTCGAGGTCGAGTCCCTGCGCCTTCCGGTCAGGCTCATCGCTCTCGCGCGGCGGCGCGCTGGATTCCTGCCAGGAGGGGGTCTCGCCCCGCTTGAGGCGGGACCATCTCTCGAACCGGCTCATGCCTCGGCCTCCCGGGCACGCCCGGCACCCTTGCGCTTCTTCTTGCGCCCCTCCTCCGGGGCCTCGCCTTGATGTGCGAGGTAGGCCTCCATCCAGGCCTGTATCGCCAGCGGCATGTCGACCTCGAGGACGCGATGCTCGCCATCGAGCCAACTCGCGGCCACGTCCTGGCTGGCGGTAATGGAGGCAGGGACTGGCGTGGCACCCGCCTCTCCGGCCTGCACGAACAGACGGGGAGTGCCACTGGTGAGGTTGAAGCGATAAGCAGCGCGTTCGGTCATGTAGAGTTGCAGGTCCAGCGTCCAGGGACCGGCCTGGCCGGGTACGAGTTCAGTGATCCCCCAGCGGGTCGTGGTGAAGCCCTTGATGGAGAGCGGTTCGCCGACGACATCGAAGCTGAGAGAACGCATGCTGGTGATCGATGCCATAGGGAGGGGTCTCCGATCTTGTGTACCTGATAGTAAAGACACTGGTGGGAGACAATGCCATCATCGTCAATCAACGTTCTGTCGAGGAGCCGTGGATGCATGACATCAGCCTGAGTCGGGCGCGCCTGCCTGCCACCCTGGAAATCGAGGTACTCGACGAATTCGGGGCGCTCAAACAACAGGCCATCGCCGCGGAACGGGCCCTGACCCTCTACCTCAACAAGCGGGAAATCGTCACCCTGATGACTTTGGGTGCCGATCCCGAGGCCCTGGTGGTCGGCTACCTGCGCAACCAGGGATTACTCGCCGACCAGCAGGACCTCCAGGCGGTGCATGTGGATTGGGCGGTGGAGGCCGCTGCCGTGGTCACCCGCCATCTGCCGGAGGATCTGGAGGAGCGCCTGGGTCAGCGCACGGTGACCACCGGCTGTGGACAGGGAACGGTCTTCGGCCGATTGCTCGACGCGACCTCGCTGCAGCCGTTACCCGCCACCGTGATGCGTCAGTCGGTGCTCTACCGGCTGCTGGACAACCTGGGTGCCTACAACGAGACCTATCGCAGTGCCGGTGCCGTGCACGGCTGCGCGCTGTGTCGCCAGGAGGCGGTGCTGGACTTCGTCGAGGACGTGGGGCGGCACAATGCCGTGGACACTCTGGCCGGCCGCCAGTGGCTGGCGGCGGCGAAAAGCACCGATGCCGACATCTTCTACACGACTGGCCGGTTGACGTCGGAGATGGTGCTCAAGGTGGCGCAGATGGGGATCAGCGTGCTGGTATCGCGGTCGGGAGTGACCCAGAAGGGCGTGGAACTGGCCGAGCGCTTCGGCGTGTTGCTGATTGCCCGGGCCAAGGGACGCCACTTCCAGGCGATTCATGGCGATAGCCGGCTGGAACTCGATGCCATGCCGCCGCGTCGGCCGGGTGATCGAGCACGCGGGTGAGCCTCAGGCGCTGCTATCGCCCCGCGTACAGACCGACAGCACCACGGCATCGGTCTCGCTGACAGAGACCAGGGCATGGCCCATGGCGCTGTCGAAATAGATGCTGTCGCCGCTGACCAGGGCCAGGGGTTCGTAATACTGGGTGTAGAGTCGTATCTCGCCGTCGAGCACCATCAGGAACTCCTCGCCGTCGTGACGCACCCATTCGCCGAACTCGTCAAAGGCACGTGCCCTGACGATGGTCTTGAAGGGGATCATGCGCTTCTGGGCGAGCTCGCAGCTGAGCAACTCATGCTCATAGGTCGGGGTGGGGTGGCGCTGGCCCTCGCCTCGGCGAGTGAGGTCGCGACGCCCCATGCTGGGTGGCTGGACCCTGGGGGGCGAGAGCAACTGCGGCAGATCGATACCCAGGCCATTGATCAGCTTCTGCACCACCGTGAAGGTCGGGGAGATCTGATTGTTCTCGATCTTGGAGAGGGTGGAGCGCGCCAGACCGGTGCGCTGGCTGACGTCCTCCAGCGTCCAGTGCTGAGCCAGACGAATCTCCTTGAGGCGCTCGCCTAGGCGCAGGGGTTCGACGAAGGGCTTGCGACCGGCGGCGATGCGCAGGGCGGCGTCCTGATCGGTGGTGGCGGTCATGCGCTGTTCACTATCGGAAACGAGGTTTCTCCAAGCCTACCACAATCGCCGATCGTGGCCCCACGTCAGCGACGTCGCCATGTCATGGGGCGACGTCGCTATCACGCCAAGGGGGAAGTAACAGCATGTTTCCCGGTGCCGGGAAACACAGCGGGTCACTCGCCGAAGGGCAGCCCGAGCAGGGCCTTGAGATGTGCTTCGGCGCTACGCCCCAGGGAATCGAGGTCATAGCCGCCTTCCAGCACCGATACGAGCCGACCGTCGGCATAGAGTGCGGCGATTTCCAGTGCCATATGGGTGACCCAGTGGAAGTCCTCGTCTTCCAGGCTGAGTTCCGCCATGGGGTCTTCGCGATGGGCATCGAAGCCCGCCGAGACCAGCACGATCTCCGGCTTGAAGGCATGCAGGGCAGGCAGCCAGTCGTCCTCGATCGCCTTGCGGAAGGCGGCACTGTCGGTGCCGGCGTGCAAGGGCGTGTTGACCACATTGTTCCACTCGCTGCGCAGGTATCGCCAGGGATAGAAGGGATACTGGAAACTCGTGCAGACCAGCACCTCGGGGTCATCCTTGAAGATATCGATGGTCCCGTTGCACTGGTGCACGTCGAAGTCGAGGATGGCGACCTTGCGAGCCCCGTACTTGGCCTTGGCATGGGCCGCCCCCACCGCCACGTTGTTGTAGAAACAGAACCCCATGGCGTCGGTGGCTTCGGCATGATGCCCTGGAGGGCGCACCGCGCAGAAGACGTTGTCGGCCTGTTGCCGGAACACCTGGTCGACGCCTCGCACTACGGCGCCCGCTGCCACTCTTGCCGCCTTCAAGCTGTCCGGGTTCATCATGGTGTCACTGTCGAGCGTGACAATGCCGTGTTCCGGTACACACTTGTCCAGCGCCCGCAGATGGCGAAGCGGATGGACCCGTGCCAGCTGCTCCTCGGTCGCCTCCACGGCATCCGATTGCATGGTCTGCTGCAGCACGCCAGAAAGCATCAGCCTTGCCCGGATGGCATCCAGCCGCAATGGACTTTCAGGATGTTCGGGGCCCATGTGATGCAAGTGGCAGTTGGGGTGGGTAATGTAGGCGGTAATCATGCACTGGCTCCGAAATGACTGAGCTCACCTTAATCGTGATGCCCGCTTGCAGGACAGTGTCAATAAGTCTTAGACAATGAAGGGCAACGTCTCTTCAGGGAGGATCTCGCGTGAGCACCCGCTTCCTGCGCCATTTTTTTGAGCCCGGCACCATCGCGGTGATCGGAGCATCCGAAAAACCCTATTCCATGGGCGGACTGGTGATTCGCAACCTCCAGGAAGGCGGCTTCGCCGGGAGTGTCTTTGCGGTTAATCCCAAGGACTATGACGCGGTCTTCGGGGCACCCTGTGTCTCCCGGGTCTCGCAGCTGCCCGAGGTGCCGGACCTGGCGGTGATCTGCTCACCGGTGGAGACGGTTCCTGACCTGATCGAAAGACTGGGGCGTTTCGGTGTCAAGGCAGCACTGGTGTTGTCGGGTGGTGCGCATCTCGACGATGAGCATGACAACAAGGAGTCGCTGCGTAGCCGCATGCTCGGCGCCGCCCGGTCGTCGGGGATTCGCGTTCTAGGGCCCGAATGCATGGGGCTGATCGTCCCGGGACGCAAGCTCAATGCGTCTTATGCCAGCAAGCCGGTGAAGTCCGGTCGCGTGGCCTATCTCGGCCAGTCGGGAATGCTCGGCAATGCCATGATCGACTGGGCTGCCGGCCGTGGCATCGGCTTCTCCCACCTGCTCACGGTGGGGGACAGCGTCGACGTCCTGCTCCCTGACCTGATGGACTACATCAATCAGTTTTCTCCGGCCCAGGCGATCCTGCTCCATCTGGAGCGCATCATGGATGCCCAGCACTTCATGACCGCGCTGCGTGATGCCTCGCGCAACCGCCTGGTGCTGGCCATCAAGAGTGGACGCACCGCGGAGTCCGACATTTCCGGCTTGCCGCCGACACCCGGTATCGCCAATCGTGACCAGATCTTCGATGCCGCCTTCGCGCGAGCCGGGGTAGTGAGGGTCGACGACTCCGACGAGCTTTTCGATGCTCTGGAGACGCTGTCGCGGATGAAGCCCCTGAAAGGCGACCGCCTGGCCGTGGTGTCGAATGGCCTGGGGCCGGCGATGCTGGCTATCGACAAGCTGATCAACGCCGGGGGCAGACTGGCACATTTCAGCGAAGAGACGCGAGATGCCTTGCGCCGCGACGACTTCGACATGAGCAAGCCCGGCGAGAACCCCGTTGACCTGGGCGGCAATGCCACCCCGGAGAGACTCGTGGAGGCGCTGGAAATCGTGGCGGCCGACAAGAGCGTGGACGCGGTGCTGGTCGTCCATGCTCCTACCCGCCTGGCCCCATCGAAGACCACAGCTCAGGCAATCATTGCGGCACGCAAGCGTTTTCGGCGCAACCTGCTGACCAGCTGGATGGGACTGGAGGAGGCCGTGTCGGCTCGCCACGAGTGCAATCTGGCCGGCATCCCCACCTACATATCCCCGGAGAAGGCGGTGAAGGCCTTCATGCACATGGTCGACTATCAGCGGGTACAGGCGCTGCTCCAGGAAATTCCGCCGAGCCTGCCCTTTGCGACCACCCCGGAGATCCGCCGACGCTGCCGGTCGCTGATCGAGGAGGCCCAGGAGGCCGGGCGCGAGTGCCTGTCGCACTCCGAGACGGCGCAGGTTCTGGAGGCCTACGGGCTCCCGGTAGCACCCAGCCGCTACCCGCAGACCGCCGAGGAAGCCGCCGAGGCGGCCGCCGCCTTCGACGGCTCCATGGCGCTCAAGGTCATCCACGAGGGAAACTGTCACCCTTTCCGATATCGCCAGCATCCGCACAAGATTTCCGCCGGACTGATTCAGGACCTGGCGAATCCGGCGCAGGTCGCCCAGGCCGTGGATCGTCTGGGTAACAAGATGAAGGAGAAGTTTCCGGACTTCACGGTCCGCGAGTACTGTCTGCAGAGCATGCAGCGCGGCAAGCACTCCATGCAGCTGTGCGCCGGCATCACCCGTGATCCGATCTTCGGGCCGGTGATCGTGTTCGGTATCGGCGGCTACAAGGTCAATATCCTGGCCGACCGTCAGGTGGCACTGCCACCGCTCAACATGAGCCTGGCCGCGGACGTGGTGGGCCGCACTCACGCCGCCCGACTGATTCGCGAACACTCCAGCCATTCCGAACGCGACCTGGAGCGGCTCTGCGAGCTGCTGGTGAAGTTGTCACAGATGGCCAGCGACCTCACGCAGTTGAGGGGTCTGGAGCTCAATCCGCTCTTGCTGAACCGTGATGGCGTGGTGGCGGTGGATTTCGCCATGGACCTCGGCCCCTCCGCACGTTTTGCGATCATGCCCTATCCCGAGGAACTTCGGGAGTGGGTGACGCTCAAGAACGGCTGGCAGGTTGAGGTTCGCCCGATCCGCGCCGAGGATGCACCGCTGATCACGCGTTTCCACGAGCAGCTTTCCGAGGAGAGCATCCGCTTTCGCTACTTCCACAACAAGGCTGACCTCACCAAGCGGGATCTGTCGGCTCTGTCGCACATCAACTACGATCGTCAGATGGCCTTCATCGCCGAGCACCTTCAGGATGACGGCAGCAAGGAAATGCTCGGGGTGGTCCGCGTATGGAACGATCCGGACAATATCCGTACCGAATTCTCGGTGATCATTCGTGATGATCTTCAGGGGCTGGGTATCGGTAGCCTGCTGATGAAGAAGATGATCAGCTACTGCAAGAGCGTGGGCACCCTGGAGATGATCGGCAAGATCATGATCGACAACCACCCGATGCGTGCGCTCATGAAGCATCTGGGCTTCAAGCAGCGCTACAACATGGAAGAGCAGGTGGTGGATGCGGTATTGCGGCTCAACGAGCCGGAGAGCGAATGGCAGAGACACCGTCTGGAGAGTCTGCCCGACTGAGACGGCCCGCCGGCAGGGACAACGGCCCGTACCGACCGGTGGGGGCCGTTCATGGTAGTCAAACGATACTTGCGATCAGGGCGCCAGGCGGAATCGGTGCCAGTTGCCGTCGCGTCGCTCATAGCGGATGCGATCGTGGAGACGGCTTGGTTGGCCCTGCCAGAACTCGATCATGTCGGGAATCACCCGATACCCACCCCAATGGATGGGACGGGGAATGGTCTGCCCCTCATAGGCTCGCTCGAAGCGCTGTTCGCGCTCTTCGAGCCAGGTGCGACCCGGAATCACCACACTCTGGGTGGCCACCCAGGCACCCAGCTGGCTACCGCGCGGGCGGGTGGCAAAGTAGTCATCCGACTCTTTCGGAGGGACCTGCTCCACACGTCCTTCGACACGCACCTGACGGGAGAGCGACGGCCACCAGAAGACCAGGGCCGCATGGGGCACATTGGTCAGCTCACTGCCCTTGTGACTGTGGTAATTGGTGTAGAAGGTCAACCCCTGATCATCGACCCCCTTGAGAAGCACGATACGAGCGTGGGGCCGTCCCTGGCTGTCGGCAGTGGCCAGGGTCATGGCATTTCCGTCGTCACCTTCGGTGTCCAGCGCCAGGGTCAGCCACTCGTCGAACATCGTCATGGGTGAGTCGGGGGTAGAAGACTCTTCGAGCTGGCCGCCTTCGTAGTCGCGCCGGATGTCGGCAATCTTGCGTGTCATGACCATCTCCTCAAACTTTATGCCATGTTCGCCGCTTGCCGGGGCGAGCTCAATACCCCCGCACGGCCGGACGGCGGATATTTTCCGCTAAGCTTATGATCCCGCACCGTTGCATCGTCATCCAGTGGGCGCCAGTCTCTCTTGACAGCAAGGAGTATATTTCAGAGGCGCAAGGAGCTTGCATGATGCACCAAGTGAAAGTCTGGGACTTGCCGATTCGCCTGTTTCACTGGGCCCTGGTCAGTACCGTGGGTCTTTCCTTCTATACCATGAAGACCGGCGGCGCGCCCTTCGCGTTTCCCGTAGAGATTCATGCCCGGGCCGGGCTGATCGTGCTGGGCCTGCTGCTCTTTCGCTGGGGCTGGGCTCTGGCGGGTAGCCATCATGCGCGGCTATGGCATTTTCTCCATGGTCCAGACGCCATACTGACCTACCTGCGAGCCCTGCGGCGTGGTCCACTGCCGCCCTATGCTGGCCACAATCCTCTCGGTGGCCTCGCGGTGCTGGCCATGCTGCTGTCACTGAGTTTTCAGGCGCTCAGCGGACTCTTCCTCAGTGACGATATCTTTTTCCAGGCACCGCTGCATGACCGGGTCCCGACCGATGTCAGCGATACCCTGCGCACTCTGCACCACTGGAATGCCCAGCTGCTGATCGTGCTGGTCGTCCTTCACCTGGTGGCACTGGTGGTGCATCGGCTCAAGGGGGAGCGCCTGGTGGGGGCCATGGTGACGGGCCGCAAGCGACTACCCGCGCGTCCCGAAGACCAGGCAGGCGAAGGCGCCACTCCCGCCCATGGCAGTGCCTGGCTGGCAGCGGCGCTGGTTGCGATTGCTATAGCGATCGTGGGCTGGCTATGGCAGCTTTGATACCGGCAAGTGGACGAATCACCGAGGCGACTCCTTGGCGTGTCGCCTCTGCATAACGCCCAAGCGCCGGATCACTCGGCACGATAGTTGTCGTGACAGCCCTTGCAGGTCTCGCCAACGGTTGCCACCTGGCGGCGCATGGCGGCGAAGTCATCTTCCTGGGCGAGCTCGGCCAGAGCGGCGGTTTCCTCGACCAGGGTCTGCTGCCGCGACTCGAAGTCCTCCCGGTCATCGGCGATCTCGGCCAGGGCATCGGTGTCGACGCCATGGCCGTCACCCTGCAGGGACCCCTCGATGAAACCCTCCCACGGCAGATGGGCCACGGCGGCGAGGTTCTCGGCACGGCGTCTGAATTCCTCGGCGTCGTAATCGATCTTGCCCTGAGCCATATCACCCAGCGGGCCGATCTGCCAGGCCATGACGCCCAAGGCGTCCTGGCGATACTCGATGGCCTTGTCGACATCGGCCTGGCTGGTCGAGGCGAGAAGACCGCAGGTCGAGAGGGTGGCAGCGATGAGGGTAGGGCGTTTCAGGTCCATCACGATCTCCGTTTCGTGTCCAGTAGGGTCATGGCCGGTGGTCCGTTGACCCCGGTTATGCTCAGCCTAGCAGTTCCTTTGCCCGCCGCTAGCCCGCCTGCAGCTGTCGGCTGCGGAAGCGGGCATACGCCGTGCAGCCGACGAACAGCGCCAGGGCAATCAGGGCCTCGGCACTGCCGCGCAGTTCCTGGCCAGGCAGGGTGGCGACCATGACCCCCTGAGTGAAGTAGAGCAGGCTGACGAAGGCCAGCCAGGCATGACCCCTGGGACGCCGCGTGAGGATCGAGGGGAGGAAGAGCACCAATGGCATCACGAATATCAGTAGCGGCACCAGCGCATTGCCATCGGTGGTAACGATCATCCCCCGATAGACCATCAGCACAAGCAACAGCCCGTAACTGCCCAGTACCAGCCGGCGAGCCCCCTCGGTCAGTCGGTCGAGCCCCTTGCGGGCTTCCAGTCGCTCCAGCCACTGTCTCATAAGGCCTCCCGACGTGAGGCCTCGAGCGCCAGGGCCAGCCTGGCCAGCCGTTTGCCCTGGGCAAAGGCCAGGTGGCGCTCATGCTCGTCCAGCGGCCGGTCGCTACGCTTGCCGGCGAGGTGGCTCGCGCCGTAGGGCGTGCCACCCGCATTCGTCTCCATCAATTCGATCTCGCTGTAGGGCAGACCGGCGTAGACCATGCCGTGGTGCAACAGTGGCAGCAGCATCGAGACCAGCGTGGTCTCCTGGCCACCATGCAGGCTGGAGGTCGAGGTGAAGGCGGTGGCAGGCTTGTCGACCAGGGCGCCCCCGAGCCATAGCTCGCTGGTGCCATCGACGAAGTACTTGAGCGGAGCGGCCATGTTGCCGAAGCGCGTCGGGCTACCGATGGCCAGGCCCGCGCAGTGGCGCAGGTCATCCAGGCTGGCATAGACAGCCCCTTCGTCGGGAATCTCGGGATCGACAGCCTCGCAGGTGGCCGAGACCGGCGGTACGGTACGCAGGCGCGCCTCGATGCCCGGGCAGGACTCGACGCCGGCAACCAGGCGTTCTGCCATGGCGCGGGTGGCGCCATGGCGCGAGTAGAAAAGGACAAGCACGTAGGGGCGGTGTTCGGTCATGGGGATTCCTGATGGACTGAGAAGAAAGAGGGGCGCGCACGGGAAATCATCCGAGAAGGCTCATACCTGTCGTGATCGGGATCAGCCTGGCGCGAGCGTGAAGAAGAAAGAGGGAGCCCGCACGCGTCCTTCTGACTTGAGCAAAGAGAGGCATTGTAGGCCGCGGCCGAATCCCGCCACAACCGAGCGGGTCAGTCTCTGCCTCGGTGATTGGGGAAAGTGCGCTCGATGGCTCCCAGTACCGACATGATCACCAGCGCCATGATGGTCACCATGGAAGCCAGAGCAAAATTGTCGACCCCGGCCGCGACGCCGATTGCACCAGCCAGCCAGATCGAGGCCCCCGTGGTGATGCCGTGGACACTGGCACCGCTGCGGATGATGCTGCCGGCACCCAGGAAGCCGATGCCCCCGATCACCCCTTCGACAATGCGAGTGGGGTCGATGCGCGCGGAGGGATCACCCTCGGCGGTGGCGAACAGGATCTCCAGGCCCACGATCAGGAAGGCCGCGGCCCCCAAGGCCACTAGCATGTGCGAGCGCAACCCTGCGGACTTGCCGCGTAACTCGCGCTCCAGGCCCAGCACCAGCGCCAGGCCCGCAGCCACGCCCAGGCGAGAAAACATATCGAACAGCGAGATCTCGGATTCCATGGCATCCCCGTTATTCGAATACATCGTTAAATGAGCGTGGCTTGGCAGCCATGTGAGTTCATCAACGGAACTGATCAACACTTTCGCTAAGATTGCCTTACTTAATCAAGTCGTTGGTATACCCACACGCGTCGTCCATCCGACAGCGTCATGCGAACGCGTTCATAGCGAATGCCTAGCCTCTCGTAGCGATCCAGGCGCTCGAGTTCTTCGGCCTTCACGCGCAGCAACAGCCCTTCGACCCGTGCCCCGGGTGCCGGCGACAAATCGAGGCCCGTGCGCTCGACGTCCTCCAGCACGGCGGGCTCGGGGTCGCCGGCGCGGCCATAGACTAGCCAGCGAACTGGCGCATGGGTGAGAGTGCCGTACACGAAGACCCGGTGGGGGCCTTCCTGGACCGGGTCCAGATGGTCGGGGCGATCATAGGTCCAGGGACTCAGCATGGACAGCCACAGCCAGCCGGCCAGAACGAGCAGGAGACCGAAGGTCAGGGCGCCCAGCCACTTGAGGGTTCGCATAAGGCATCCTTTTCGTGGGAAGACGGGGCATCTTGCCATGATCGCCCCGGCGGCTTAAGCCGCCGGGGCGGCTCTGCTAGGATGTGTTTTCCTAATCACGTCCGGGAGGTGCCCCCATGAGCCAGGCGAATCGAAACGACATGGATTTCCGGGCGCTGATGGAGGATGTGCGCCCCTTGAACCGCGCCACCAACCGGGCCGACCCCGGGCGGACACGCGATGAGCCCAGCGAAGCCCAACTGGCCAGGCGCGCAAGTGCCTCGGCCGAGACGTCGCATCGCGACTTTCTCTCCGACGACTTCGTCGACCTGGTACCGCCCTTCGACCCCCTGACCTTCCACCGCAACGGCATCCAGCAGGCGGTGGTGGATCGCCTCCGCCACGGCGGCTATCCGGTGCAGGCCAGCCTGCACCTGCTGCGTCGACCACTGGAGGAGTGCCGCCGCCTGCTGCCTCCCTTCATCCGCGAGGCCTACGCTCATGACTTGCGCTCGGTGCTGATCGTCCATGGACGTGGGCGCGAGATCGATAGTCCAGCCAATGTGTTGCGATCCTACCTGGCGAAGTGGCTCGGGGCGTTCGACGAGGTCCAGGCCTTCGTCTCGGCGGGCCAGGCAGACGGTGGTCTGGGGGCCACCTGGGTGATGCTGCGCAAGAGCGAGCGGGCGAGATCGGCCAATCGCGAGCGTCAGCAGAAGCGGCGCGGCTAAGGCGAACCCGCGAAATATGAACGGCCCGGCACAGGATGCCGGGCCGTTCGTTGTCAGCATGGCGTACCGGATGTCAGGCGTGACCATTCTCGCGCAGACGACGCTCGAAGATCGCCTCGCCCATGTCCACCGCTGGCTGGTAGCTGACGCTGAAGGCTCCCAGGGCGCGAAGGGCGTCTTCGAGCTGCTGATCTTCGCGCAGGGCCAGGGCATCGAAGCCGCAGCGGGTCATGTAGAACAGCTGGTCGACCAGGACGTCACCGATGGCGCGCACCTCGCCCCCATAGCCGTAGCGTTCCCGAAGCAGGCGGGCCAGGGTGTAGCCCCGGCCGTCGGTGAAGGCGGGAAAGTCGATGGCCACCAGTGGTGCGGCGCTGAGCGCGGCGGCCAGGGTATCGTCCAGCTCGGTATCACTGGGCAGCCAGGGGGCGAGTCCCTCCTCGCCGGGGAGCTGCTGCCAGAGGGTGAACGGCACGATCACCGGACGGCGTGACGGCATTGCCTGTTCATCGCGTGACAGCGCCCATTCGTCCTGTTCTGGCTGTCCCATCTTGATCAGGGTACGGGCGTGTTCGAGCTGCTGATCTGGCGCGTTGTCATTTGGCATAGACCCGCTCCTTGAATGGCTTGAGACCGATACGGCGATAGGTATCGAGAAAGCGCTCATCCTCGTGTCGCTGCTCCACATAGACTTCCAGTACCTTGTCGATCACGTCGGGAACATCCTCACGGAAGAAGGAGGGACCGAGGATCTTGCCGAGCGAGGCGTCATCGGTCGAGTTGCCGCCAAGCGAGACCTGATAGTACTCCTCCCCCTTCTTGTCGACGCCGAGGATGCCGATGTGGCCGACGTGGTGGTGCCCGCAGGCGTTCATGCAGCCGGAGATATTGAGGTCGAGCGGCCCCAGGTCGTAAAGGAAGTCGAGATCCTCGAAGCGCTCCTGGAGTGCCTGGGCGATGGGGATCGACACCGCATTGGCCAGGCTGCAGAAATCACCGCCCGGGCAGCAGATGATGTCGTTGAGGGTGCCCACGGTGGGGTTGGCAATGCCCAGGGCGTCCAGTTCCCGCCATAGCATCTCGAGATCGTCCACCGGCACGTCCGAGAGCACCAGGTTCTGTTCATGGGTGACCCGAATCTCGCCGAAACTGAAGCGATCCGCGAGGTCGGCCACCGCCTCCATCTGGTCGGCGGTGACGTCACCCGGCGCATGCTCTCGGCGTTTGAGCGACAGGGTGACGGCCTTGTAGCCGGGTACCCTGTGGTCGGTGACGTTGTTGGTGACGAACCTTGCGAAGGCACGATTCTCGGCGCGAAGCCGCTCGAAGTCGGCGATTGCCGTGTCGCCGACGGGGCGACGTTCGGGTTCGGGAAAGTGGCCACGAGCGGCCGTCACGGCGGCGGGCGTCAGCGTCTGGGGGCCATCCTTGAGGTGGGCCCACTCGGCCTCGACACGGCGCCGAAACTCTTCGATGCCCAATGCCTTGACCAGGATCTTGATACGCGCCTTGAACTTGTTGTCGCGGCGGCCGAACTGGTTGTAGACCCGCACGCACGCTTCGAGATAGGTGAGCAGGTGCTGCCAGGGCAGATCATCACGTACCACATCGCCGATCATCGGCGTGCGCCCCAGGCCTCCGCCGGCCAGCACCCTGACCTTGAGTTCGTCCTGCTCATTGCGCCACAGACGCAGGCCGATATCGTGGACCTGGATGGCGGCACGGTCCTCCGCCGCACCGCTCACCGCGATCTTGAACTTGCGCGGCAGGAAGGCGAACTCCGGGTGCAGGGTCGACCATTGGCGAATCAGTTCGCACCAGGGGCGCGGGTCCTCCACCTCGTCGGCGGCAATACCCGCGAACTGGTCACTGGTGGTGTTGCGAATGCAGTTGCCACTGGTCTGGATGGCATGCATCTGGACCTCGGCCAGTTCGGCGAGAATAGACGGCACATCTTCCAGGGCCGGCCAGTTCAGCTGCAGGTTCTGGCGCGTGGAAAAGTGTCCGTAGCCGCGGTCATAGCGGCGCGTGATCGCCGCCAGGCGCCGGAGCTGATGGCTGCCGAGCATGCCGTAGGGGACAGCAATGCGCAGCATGGGCGCATGCTTCTGGATATAGAGGCCGTTCTGCAGTCGCAGTGGACGGAACTCGTCTTCCCCGAGGCGGCCGGCCAGGTGGCGATCCATCTGGTCGCGGAATTGAGCGACGCGCTCATCCACGAGAGTCTGGTCGTAGGTGTCGTACCGATACATTCAGGCGTTTCCTGCAGGTCGAAGCGGGTGAAGGAGAATGCCGAGAAGGGCAACATACTCCTCTTCCTATATTCTATGAAAGAATAAATAATCATAGAATTTAATTAAAAGGTTATCAATCGGCAGGACTATGCCGCGGATTGGCCGGCAGCGCCTGGGCTCGGGCAGCAGCCGTGTTCCTGGCAGGCGAGGGCAGGCGGCCCGCCGCAGCGGACCGGAAGGGTCAGGCCGGGTCGTAGGAGAGCACCGGCGCGAGCCAGCGCTCGAGTTCCTCTACGGTCATGCCCTTGCGTCTGGCCAGCGCCTCGACCTGGTCCCGGGTGATCTTGCCGGTGGAAAAATATTTCGACCGTGGGTGGGAGAAATACCAGCCGGCCACTGCGGCCGCGGGCCACATGGCGAAGTTCTCGGTGAGCGTGAGGCCGGCAGTGTCCGTGGCCCGGAGCAGGCGGAAGAGGGTCGCTTTCTCGGTGTGATCGGGGCAGGCCGGGTAGCCGGGTGCCGGGCGGATACCCTGATATTTCTCGGCGATAATCGCATCATTGTCCAGGGTCTCGTCCGGCACATAGCCCCAGAACTCCTTGCGCACCCGCTCGTGCAGGCGCTCGGCAAAGGCCTCGGCCAGGCGGTCGGTGAGCGACTGGATCAGGATGGCGTTGTAGTCGTCGCCAGCGGCCTTGTACTGCTCGGCAAGAGCCTCCACGCCATGTCCGGTAGTGACGGCGAAACCGCCGATCCAGTCGGGCTTGCCGTTCGGCTCTCCATTCACGTCGTAACGGGGGGCGATAAAATCCGCCAGGCTGTGGCAGACGCCGTCGCGGTTCTTGGTGGTCTGCTGCCGGATGTGATGCAGCCGCTCGACCACTTCACTGCGTGACTCGTCGGCATAGACTTCGATGACGTCGTCATCGACGCTGTTGGCCGGCCACAGGCCGATCACGCCGCGGGCCTGAATGCGCTTCTCGTCGATCAGCTTGCGCAACATCGCTCGGGCATCGTCGAAAAGACTGCGAGCCGCCTCGCCGACCTTGGCATCGTCGAGGATCTTCGGGTACTTGCCGGCCAGCTGCCAGCTCATGAAGAAAGGGGTCCAGTCGAGGCGTTCGACCAGTTCCTCGATGTCATAGTCGTCGAACACCTGGAGGCCGGTGATGGCAGGCTTCGGCGGCGTGTAGCCGTCCCAGTCCATGGCCGGCTTGCGCTGGCGGGCCTCGGCGTAGGAGAGGTCGGCTGCCTTGGGGCGACGCTTGGCGTTGCGTTCGCGCACCGTTTCGTACTCGGCGCGAATCTCGTCGATGTAGGCCGGCTTGAGGGTCGGGGATAGCAGCTTGCCGGCCACCCCCACGGCCCGCGAGGCATCGGTGACGTAGATCACCGGATGCTCGTAACCGGGCTCGATCTTCACCGCGGTATGGGCCTTGGAGGTGGTGGCACCGCCGATCAGCAGCGGCAGGGCGAACCCCTGGCGCTGCATCTCCTTGGCCACGTAAACCATCTCGTCAAGCGACGGGGTGATCAGGCCGGAGAGGCCGATGATATCGGCATTCTCGTCGCGGGCGGTCTGCAGAATCTTTTCGGCGGACACCATCACCCCGAGGTCGATGACCTCATAGTTGTTGCACTGGAGCACGACGCCGACGATGTTCTTGCCGATGTCATGGACGTCCCCCTTGACCGTGGCCATGACGATCTTGCCCTTGGCCTGGGTGTCGGCACTCTTCTCGGCCTCGATATAGGGGATCAGGTAGGCCACCGCCTGCTTCATGACCCGGGCCGACTTGACCACCTGGGGCAGGAACATCTTGCCGGCACCGAAGAGGTCGCCGACCACGTTCATGCCGTCCATCAGCGGCCCTTCGATCACCTCGATGGGCCGTTCGGCGCGCTGCCGGGCGAGCTCGGTGTCCTCCTCGATGTAGGCCGTGACCCCCTTGACGAGGGAGTGGGCAATGCGCTTCTCGACTTCCCAGGAGCGCCACTCAAGGTCCTCTTTCTTCGCCGGGCCGCTGCCGTCACCCTTGTACTTGTCGGCCAGGTCCAGCAGTCGCTCGGTGCTGTCACTGCGCCGGTTGAGCACTACGTCCTCGACCGCCTCGCGCAGCTCGTTTGGCAGGTCATCATAGACGGCCAGCTGCCCGGCATTGACGATGCCCATGGTCAGCCCGGCGCGGATGGCGTGGTAGAGGAACACCGAGTGGATCGCCTCGCGCACCGGGTTGTTACCGCGGAAGGAGAAGGAGACGTTGGAGACGCCGCCCGAGACCAGGGCGTGGGGCAGGTGCTCGCGGATCCAGCGGGTAGCCTCGATGAAGTCCACAGCGTAATTGTCGTGTTCCTCGATGCCGGTGGCGATGGCGAAGATGTTGGGATCGAAGATGATGTCTTCCGGGGGGAAGTCGAGCTCGTCGACCAGAATTCGATAAGCCCGCCGGGAGATCTCGGTCTTGCGGGCGAAAGTGTCCGCCTGGCCCTGCTCGTCGAAGGCCATGATGATGATGGCAGCGCCATAGCGGTGGCAGCGGGTCGCCTGTTCGCGGAAGGCGTCCTCGCCCTCTTTCATCGAGATGGAGTTGACAACCGCCTTGCCCTGAACGCACTTGAGCCCTGCCTCGATGATCTCCCACTTCGAGGAATCGATCATGATCGGCACCCGGGCGATATCCGGTTCACCGGCGATCAAGTTGAGGAAATGCACCATGGCTTCCTCGGACTCGAGCATGCCCTCATCCATGTTGATATCGATGATCTGGGCGCCGTTCTCCACCTGTTCCAGGGCCACTTCCAGCGCGGTGGTGAAGTCCTCATCGACAATCAACCGCTTGAAACGCGCCGAACCGGTGACGTTGGTACGCTCGCCAACATTGACGAACAGCGAATCGGCATCGATGTTGAAGGGCTCGAGTCCGGAAAGGCGGCAGGCACGCGGCCGCTCGGGCACTCGACGCGGCGCCAGCCCCTGGATGGCGGCGTGGATCGCCGCGATGTGCTCGGGAGTGGAGCCACAGCAGCCGCCGATGATGTTGACCAGCCCGCTCTCGGCGAACTCGGCAACGATCGCCGCCATGTCTTCCGGCGTCTGGTCGTACTCGCCGAACTCGTTGGGCAGGCCGGCGTTGGGATGGGCCGAGACGAAAGTGTCGGCCTTGGTGGCAAGCTCCTCGACATAGGGCCGCAGCTCCTCGGCGCCCAGGGCACAGTTGAGCCCGATGGAGAGCGGCCTTGCATGGCGCACCGAGTTCCAGAACGCCTCGGTGGTCTGGCCCGACAGGGTGCGTCCAGAGGCGTCGGTGATGGTGCCGGAGATCATCACCGGCAGGCGTTCGCCGCGATGTGCGAAGACCTCTTCCAGGGCATAGATCGCCGCCTTGGCGTTGAGGGTGTCGAAGATGGTCTCGATCAGGATGAGGTCGGAGCCGCCTGCGATCAGTGCTTCGGCGGCCTCGCAATAGTTCTCGCGCAGGGCGTCGAAGGTAACATTGCGCTTGGAGGGATCATTGACGTCCGGCGACAGCGACGCGGTGCGCGATGTGGGGCCCAGCACCCCGGCCACGTAGCGAGGTACCCCGGTCTCTTCGGCCACGGCGTCACAGACCGCCCGAGCCAGGCGTGCCGACTCCCGGTTAAGCTCGGGTACCAGCGCCTCCATGCCGTAGTCGGACTGGGAGAGACGTGTGCTGTTGAAAGTGTTGGTCTCGACGATATCGGCCCCGGCTTCCAGGTACTGGCGATGAATACGCGTCACCAGGTCAGGGCAGGTCAGGGCTAGCAGGTCATTGTTGCCCTTGAGATCACTCGGCCAGTCGCTGAAGCGCTCGCCGCGAAACTCCTGCTCTGAGAGCCCGGCATTCTGCAGCATGGTGCCCATCCCGCCGTCCAGCATCAGGATGTGTTCGTTGAGGCGGTCGATCAGCGTGGCGGTCAGGGCAGTAGGTGCGGCGGCCATGGGTCGAATCAATCTCCAGCGTGGGGCATCAGGGGTCGTGCCTGCAGCGGGGCGCCTGGGGGTGTCCTGTCGTGGCTATACGCTGCGGGCGAGGGGCGGTCCTGCCGGGGTTCACTTCATCGGCAAGCCGTCGGGAACGGCTATCATCCTAGCAAAAGCCAGGGCGCCCCGGCAGGGGGCTGGATAAAACCCAGCAATTCAGTCGGGATTGTGTCGGCCGCACAGGTCGCTTACCATTGAGGGCATCACACTTTCTGTACATGTCGCGACGCCCCGCCGCGGCATGTCGCGATAGCGAGAGCACCATGAGCGACAGCATCCAGATCACCGACAGCGCCCAGGACTACCTTGCCGAACTGCTCGAGAAGCAGAACGTCGAGGGCATCGCGGTCCGCATCTTCATCACCCAGCCGGGTACTCCCTATGCCGAGACCTGCCTGGCCTACTGCCGGCCCGGCGAGGAAGAGCCCAGCGACGAGCTGCTGGAACTCGAGAAGCTCCGCGTCTACCTGGACAAGAACAGCTTGCCCTTTCTCGAGGAGGCCGTGGTCGATTTCAACGCCGATCGCATGGGCGGGCAGCTGACCATCAAGGCGCCCAACGCCAAGATGCCCAAGGTCAATGCCGACAGCCCGCTCGAGGATCGCGTCAACTATATCCTCTACAGCGAGATCAATCCGGGCCTGGCGTCCCACGGCGGCGAGATCAAGCTGGTTGAGCTGACCGAGGACCAGGTAGCCGTCCTGGCGTTCGGCGGTGGCTGCCAGGGCTGTGCCGCGGTGGATCTCACCCTCAAGGACGGCGTGGAAAGAACCCTGCTGGAGCGCATCCCGGAGCTCGCTGGCATTCGCGACGTGACCGACCATACGGACACCACCAACGCCTATTATCGGTAAGGCGTGAGCGCTAAATAGTGAGTGGTGAGTCGATCACTCCCGGGAATCTGAAGGCTCCGCCACGGCGGGGCCTTCATCGTCTTCGGGCACCTCGTCGTGAGTCCGGTCAGCTACCGGCGCCTGCCAGAGGCAGCGATGAAGCTGTGTCTCCAGGTCACGCAGGCGGCGCACCTGCTCCTCCAGCAGCTGCTTCTGCTCGTCGATACGCGCCTGCATCAGAACCTGCTCATGCTGCAGCGTCCGGCTGCGCTCCTCGGCCTGGTGTCGCGCCCATTCGGTCTCGCGGTGGCGCTTCTCCTCCTCGGCCAGGGCGCCGCGCGCTTCCTGCACGAGCTGCTGGGCCCGCTCCAGTCTCGTCTCGAGCTGCTGCAGCCTCTGAGCATGGCGCTTCTCAGCGGTCTGTCGTTCCTGACGCGCCTCGTCGAGCAGCCCCATCAGGCGCGATTCGCTGCTCTCGTGACGCTTTTCCTCCCGGGCCAGGCGTTCCTGATGGCGCGCGGCCTGCTCGGTCAGAGCCTGTTGCTGTTCACGTGCCTGGCGCTCGTGTTCCTGCTGCAGGCTCGCCAACTGCGACTCGAGTCGTGTCTGTCGGGTAGCGAGCTTCGACTCCCGTTCCGCCAGCGCATCGCGTTCAGCTTCTCGACGCGCCAGTTCGCCGCTCCGCTCCTCCAGGCGCTGCTCGGTGCGTGCCAGGTGGGCCGCCAGCGCCGACTCACGCTGTTCGGCGTCCTCGACCCGACGCGACGCCTCGCCGGCTTCCTCCCGAGCCGTCTCCACGCGACTCTCTGCCTCCACTCGATAGTGGGCAAGGGCCTCGTTGGCGGATGCCTGGGCCTTCTCCCACAGCGACTCCGCGAGTTCCTGCAGGGCCTCCGGCATGCCCCGGGGCGGGGGGAGGTCGCGATTCTGCTCACGCCGTGTCCGCCACTCCCTCAGGTGCTCGCTGATGGTCGTGAAGCTGCCGGTCCCGAGCACCTCGCGCACCTTGTGCACGCTGGGCGCCTCTCCCTTCTCCAGCAGGGCATCGATGGCCCGCTGAACATCCTCGTAACGCACGCCGCTGCGCGCCATGACCATCTCCTCGTGGTTGTCTGCCGGCTGTTTTCTGGGCGATCAGGGGATTGTATCCCCTGGCGTCTCGATATTGAAGGTAATTACGTACTACGTACAATGTAATTGTATTTATGAAACTCGATAGAAAATCAAGATTACGCGGCTTATCTTGATTTTTATGCCAGGAAGGCCTGATACTTGCCCAGCATGGAGTAAGGAGGGATATGGACAGTAGAGTGAGACCGGCTGCGCCCGGTGAGGTGCTGGGTGTGGCATCGACGGCACTTGAGCGATTGCCCGAAGAGACGGGGCAACGGCAAGGCCTGCATATCGCCGCCCGTACGGACGCCGAGGCCGTGACACAGTGGCTTGCGGAGTACCGGGCCTCTCCCCGGACCCGGCGCGCCTACCATCGCGAGGCGCAGCGACTGCTGCTGTGGTTGGATGAGCAGGGCAGGGGGCTCGATGCGCTGCGTCGGGAGGACCTGGACGCCTTCGAGGCTTTCCTGGCCGACCCGACCCCCGCCGAGCGCTGGATCGGGCCAGTGCGCCCGCGCCATGATCCGCGCTGGCGGCCGTTTCGCGGTCCGCTGTCGCCCGTCAGCCGCCGGCAGAGCCTGGTGATCCTGCAGGGCATGTTCGACTGGCTGGTGGAGGCGGGCTGGGTCCGCCATAACCCCTTCCGGCTGATGCGCGACAAGCGCCGCCGCCTGGATAACCGCCAGGGCGGGGTCGAGCGCTACCTGGAGCGCCCCCTCTGGGACTGGCTCTGGCGTTGGCTGAGCCGACCGGCGGAGGAGGGCGCCTCGTTTCGACACCGTTACGAGCTGACCCGGCGGCGCCTGGTCTTCGGCTTCGCCTACTTGCTGGCCCCGCGGATCAGCGAGATGAGCGCGGCGCGCATGAACGACTTCCAGCGCCGCGAGGGGCGCTGGTGGTGGCACGTGGTGGGGAAGGGCGACAAGGTGGCGCGCATCCCGGTACCGCCTGACATGATGGCGCTGCTCGGAGAGTGGCGCAGTACGCTGGGCCTGGCGGCGGAACTGTCGCCGGATGACGCCTCCCCCCTGCTGCGGTCGCTGGACGGCCGGCGCGGGTTGGGTGACAACCGCCTCTATCGGCTGGTCCGCGATGGCTTCAAGGAAGCGGCCGAGGCGCTCGAGGGGGAGGCAGGCGAGGCGGCGCAGGCCGAAGTGGGACGCCTGCGGCAGGCGACACCGCACTGGCTGCGGCATACGGCCCTGACCCATCAGGCGCAGGCCGGGGTGGAATTGCGCTATCTGGCCGCCACGGCGCGCCATTCGCGACTCGACACCACGGCGCGCTACCTGCACTCGGAAGACGAGGAGTGGCATCGCCAGCAGGCACAGCACGGGCTCGGGGTCACGGGGGAGGCGCCAACCCACGTCGAGCATCGAGATGGCAGCCGCGAACCGTTATAATACCGACAGACAATGCCAGGAGAGATCATGAGCGCCGAGACCACCGCCGAACAGGCTCAGCAGGAGCTTCTCGACGAATTCGAGATGTTCGACAACTGGATGGATCGCTACCAGTACATCATCGACATGGGCAAGCAGCTGCCGGCCTTTCCCGAGGAATGGAAAGTCGAAGAGCTGAAGATTCAGGGCTGCCAGTCCAATGTCTGGATGCATCATCGCCGTGATGGCGAGACCCTGCACTTCGATGCAGTCTCCGATGCTGCCATCGTCTCCGGGCTGATCGCCGTGCTGATGCGCATCTATAACGACCGCCATCCAGCGGACATCCGTGCCACCAGCCCACACTTCATGAAGGACCTGGGGCTCGATAAGCACCTGTCACCGACCCGAAGCAACGGCCTCAACGCCATGCTGGAGCGGATCTACCGCGTGGCCGAGGGGGAAGCGGCCGCCTGATCAGCGGTTGTCCGGCGGCAGGTCGTCCGTCCGGCACCGGAACTGCTCGTCCAGTTCCGGGTCTTCCCGGCAAAGCCGCTCGCTGGGTCCATCCGGGACCGGGTCGATGCCCCCTTCGCAGCCCGGGTGGCAACGGGAAATTCGCCGCACTGCCAGAATACCGCCCTTGAACGGGCCATGTACCTGCAGCGCCTCCAGGGTATAGTTCGAGCAGCTTGGCCAGTAGCGGCAGCGCGGCCCCAGCAGCGGGCTGAGCGTGAGCTGATAGAGCCTTACCGCGGCGATCATCAGCCAGCCGAGGGCCCCGCTTAGCAGGCGAAATAGCCTATGGATCCCCGCAGCCAGGCAGGACACGCCTCAGCCCTTGCCGTAGAGCGTATCGGGGTCGATCAGCGGGTCGCTGGCAATGCGCGCCTCGTCGCCCTCCAGCGCCACGTAGAAACAGCTGCGCCGGCCGCTGTGGCAGGCGGGCCCCGTCTGGTCCACCTGCAGCAGCAGGGTGTCACCGTCGCAGTCCAGCGCCGCGCTCTTGAGATCCTGTTGCTGGCCGGAGCTTTCGCCCTTGCGCCACAGCTGGCCCCGTGAGCGCGACCAGTAGCAGACCCGGCCGGTCCGCAGGGTCTCTTCCAGGGCCTTGCGGTTCATCCAGGCCATCATCAGCACCTCGCCGCTGTCATGCTGCTGGGCGATGGCCGGGATCAGGCCGTCGGCGTTGAAGCGAATGGCGTCGAGGATCCCGGCCAGGGGGAAGCGGCTGTCGCCGGGAGCGCGTTCGAGGCTCTTGAAGGGATCGCTCATGGAAACTCCGCGGAAACGGCAGGGGCCTCGGAGGCCTGTCGGCAGGTGTCACACTGGCCCAGCAACTCGATGGTCTGCCGCTGGACCTCGAAACCCAGCCCCCTGGCGTGTCGTGCCAGGTGGTCATTGATCTCGTCCAGGTGCAGCTCCTCGACTCGGCCACAGAGGCGACAGATCAGCAGCTGGAAGCCGTGTGCATGCTCGGGACAGGGGCAGGCCACATAGGCGTTGAGAGACTCGATGCGGTGCACCAGCCCCTGGTCGATGAGAAACTCCAGGGCACGATAGACGGTAGGAGGCCGTGCCGCGGCGTGCTCCGCGGCCAGGCGGTCGAGCAGGTCGTAGGCCTTCAGGCTGCCGGGGGCGTCAGCGATCATCTCCAGCACCCGTCGACGAATCGGCGTGAAGCGCGCACCGCGCTGCTGGCACTGCCGCTCGGCCTGTCGAATCATGTCGCGGGGATCGGTCATGGCACCCGGGGCGATGGCTGGGAGGAAGCGCCATTCTACGCGCCGGGCCGGCGAGGGGCCAGCCGCGGGCGCTGTCAGGCCGTCTCGCGCAGCTCGCTGGAGCGGGCGAAATGATGCTGGGCAAAGGCGACCCTTTCCTCGGGCGCGACGCCCTCGGGCTGGCGTTCGATCAGGTCGAGCCGGGAGCGCAGCCCCTCGCCGTTGGCCATCTGGATCGCCAGCCCCGGGCGGGCGTTGAGCTCTAGCAGCATGGGACCGTGATCCCGGTCAAGGACCATGTCGGTACCGAGATACCCGAGCCCGGTCATCTCGAAGCAGCCGGCGGCCAGCCTCAGCAGCGAGCCCCAGTCGCTGATCTGCAGGCTGGCGAGCTCATGGCCGGTATCCGGATGGTCGTGGCGCCTGCGGTCGAATTGCACCCCCCGGATCGCGCAGCCGCTGTCGATATCGATGCCCACTCCCACGGCCCCCTGGTGCAGGTTGGCCTTGCCGTCGGAGGCGGCGGTAGAGAGGCGCATCATCGCCATTACCGGATAGCCCTGGAAGACGATGACCCGAATGTCCGGTACCCCCTCATAGGTGTACTCGGAGAAGGACTCGTCGAAGTTGATCAGCGCCTCGATCAGGGCCACGTCCGGTGAGCCCCCCAGGGAGTAGAGTCCGGAGAGGATATTGGAGACATGGCGCTCCACGTCGCCGAGGGTCAGCTGGGCGCCGCTGGGCTTGATGAAACGACCGCCTTCGACCCGCTCGATGACCAGGATGCCCTTGCCACCGCTGCCCTTGGCCGGCTTGATCACGAAGCCGTGGTGACCGCTCAGCATGGTACCGATATGCTTGACGCCGAACTGGGTGGTCACGGTGCCGATCAGCGCCGGCGTAGTGATGCCGTACTTCTGGGCCAGCAACTTGGTCTGGAGCTTGTCGTCCACCAGGGGATAGAGTCGTCGGCTGTTGTAGCGGCCAATGTAGCGGATGTTGCGCCGGTTCATGCCGATGATGCCCTTGGCACGCAGGCGGGCGGGGGTTGTCCACATGGGGTCAGTCCTCCGTGACCGGCTTGAAGCGGCGCAATTCGAGCAGACGATATCCCGTGTAATTGCCAAGCAGCAGGATCAGCGCCATCAGGATCAGCTGGACCCCGAGGAAGTTGAAGGTGATGTGGCGGATCCAGGGGTTGTTCATCGCCAGATAGGCCAGCACCGCAGTGAGCAGGCTTCCGCCCCCTTGAATCAGGACCTGCTTGGGGCCTTCCTCCTCCCAGAGGATCGACATCCGCTCGATGGTCCAGGAGAGGATGATCATCGGGAAGAAGGTGATGGTCAGGCCCGCATTGAGCCCGAAGCGGTAGGAAAGCACCGAGAAGACCGAGATGATGGCGATGACCGTGATGATCACCGCCGTCACTCGCGCCACCAGCAGCAGGTTCAGGTAGGAGAGGTAGTTGCGGATCACCAGGCCCACGGCGACCACCAGCAGGAAGCCGACCAACCCGGTGATCAGCGTGGTCTGGATGAAGGCCAGGGCGATCAGCACGGGCATGAAGGTACCCGAGGTCTTGATGCCAACCAGCACCCGCAGGATCACCACCATCAGGGCGCCGATGGGGATCAGCAGGATGGTCTGGAACAACGCCTGGTCCTCCAGTGGCAAGCTGTGGATGGAGAAGTTGATCAGGGTATCGTCGGCCAGCTGGCTGCGCATCGCCGCCGCCGCCGACTGGTTGCGGGAGAGCATCGAGAAGTTGATGCGCGAGTTGCTGCCGCCCTGGACCTCGAGCACCGCCTGCCCGGCGGACTCCCAGAGCAGCATGTTGTCCGGCCGACCGCGGGTCCCGGTGCGGGGGTCGAACAGCACCCACTCCTGGTCATCGAAGACCTGGATCCAGGACGTCAGGCTCTGGCGCCGGCGGCCGTGCTCCAGGAGCAGGCCGCTGACCTCGCGGGCCGGCACGCCGGCCTGGTTGAGCAGGCGCACCAGCAGCGGGGTACGATCGAACTGGGTCAGCAGCAGGCGGGCATTCTCGCCCTGGCGCTCCTCGGTGAAGTCGGTGATCAGCTCGCGGGCGAAGGTGACGGGGTCGGCGCTGCGTGACCAGGCCCGCTCGATCACCTGACTGGCCGCGGTGTCATAGGGCGACTCCCAGACGATGTCGCGGCGCAGGGGAGGGGATTCGATCTGCGGATTGCGCGACTCCGGGGCGACCAGTGCCTGGACGTTGTAATAGAGCTGCTGATCGCCCATCGCCTCGCGCGTGGACCACTCCGCGCGGCGAACGCCGTTCTCCTCGAGAAAAGCCAGCCCGTAGGCGGGCGAGGCGGTGTGTTCCGTCAGGATGCGATACCCCTGCTGGCTCGAGGGCAGCGCCATGTTGACCTTGACCGGCCCGCCATCGGCGGTGAAGTTGACCTGGGCCTCAACCTCCCAGACCTGACGCTGCTCGCCGGGCGTCCAGGGGACCTCGAACTGCACGTGCCGGTGGATGCTCAGGGCGACGCCGGCCACCAGCAGGAAGGCGACGATCAGGTAGAAGGGCAGTCGTGACATGGGTCTTCCTTGAGGGAGCTTGAGTCAGGCGAGGTGACGAGCGTCACTCATCCGCTTCTTCATCACGTTCAGCGGCCTCGTCGTCGGCGGCTTCCTCTGCCGGACGCCCGCCCGGGTACTCGGGACGGTCATGGAGGTACTGCTCGGCGACATCGATGACGGCGATGTCCATCAGGAAACGGCGACCCAGCAGGACCGGATAGTCCAGGTGAGAACGGTCATTGAGGGTGAACTGCACCGCCTCGCGCAGCGGCCCCAGGATCATCAGCAGGCTGATCACCGGGCGCGAATCCTCGCCCGAGGCCTGGATGATGCGCACGCGGCGCTCCACCGGCACCTCGATCCACTCGTCGCGCACGCTGTCGACCACGCTGTCGTCCTCGTTGAGCCCGAGCTTGAAGCGCACCCAGTTCTCGCCGTCGCGCTCGAAGCGGGTGATCTCGGTGGCCGACAGCGACGAGGTGGTGGCACCGGAGTCGATGCGCGCCTTGAGGTAGGTACCGACACCGGGCAGGCCGATCCACTCGCTGCGCCCCAGGACCTCCTTGTTGTCCAGCTGCGCCTGGCTGTCGCTGCACTCGCGGGTCGCATCGGGCTGGTCGTCGGGGCGGCGGAGCTGCGCCAGGTCGCCCCTGAGCTGCCGCAGCAGGCTGCCGACCTCACGCACATCGGCCGACAGGGCCTGCTGGCGGTGCAGCTGCTGGTCGAGCCGGGCCTGCTGGCCGGCCGCGCAGCTGTCGGTGACGGCGCCTTCCAGCCGGTCGATGCGTACCTGAAACTCCGAGCTGGTGACGGGCGGCGGCGCAGGATCGCGGTCGGGCAGCAGGGTGCAGCCGCTCAACAGCAGGGTGACAAGAAGCAGAGTGCCGGCGGACGGCAGGCAATGGCGCATGAACAGGGCTCGAACATCAGGACGATGCGTGATGATAAGGAGTCGCCGACAGCCTTGTCCAACGTCGACGGGGCGCGACAGCATGATTATAGCCGGCCTCGGCAGATTTACCTATGGCCATGATTTAACATAATATACATTATACGAACCATAAGTAGTGTGCCATTTCAGTCCCCTGATGCCCGCCCTATGCATCTCCTCATCAACACGCTACACCTCGGGATGGCGTCGGCATGGTGAATCCGCTAGCATTTTCTATACAAAACCTTTAAAGGAAATGTACATGTACAGGAAATGGCTCCCTCGCCTGGCCTTGCTGATGCTCTTCCTCGGCCTGCTGGCCGGCTGCGGTAGTGTCGCTATCGACCGCTATGCGGGCACCACCCCGCGCCTCGACATCGGCGAATACTTCGATGGTTCGACCCGTGCCTGGGGAATGGTGCAGGATTACAGCGGCGAGGTGCAGCGCCGCTTCACCGTGGAGATCGATGGACGACTCGAGGGCAACACCCTGACCCTGGACGAACGCTTCACCTATGACGACGGCGAGACCGATCGCCGCATCTGGACCTTCGAGCGTCAGGGCGAGGATCGCTGGATCGGCAACGCCAATGATGTGGAGGGTCCGGTTGAGGCACGCCAGGCTGGCCACGCCTTTACCATGCGCTACCGGCTGCCCGTCGAGGTCTCGGGCCGCGAAATCACCTTCACCCTGGACGACTGGATGTACCTGCAGCCCGACGGGCGGTTGATCAACCGCACGGCGATGAAGAAATTTGGGGTCACCCTGGCCGAGATCACCATCATTTTCGACCAGACGCGCTGACTATAACGCCCTCGACTCGCAGGAGCCGGGGGCGTCGGAGGATTGTCTCGACCGGCGATTGATCAGAGCGGCTTCTTGTCGTCGGCCTCGGCCGGCGCATAGGAGCCGTCTTCGCGATGCACCTCATGGCCGGTCAGGCCAGGCGTGAAAACGCAGGCCAGATGCATGGTCTTGCTAGCACGCAGAAGGTGCTCGTCATGCTGGTCGAGAATGTAGATGTCGCCCGGCTTGATCGGCCAGATCTTGCCGTCGGCCAGTGTCTCGACTTCGCCTTCCCCTTCCATGCAGAACACGGCTTCGAAGTGATGCTTGTAGTGGATGTGGGTCTCGGTACCCTCGTAGATGCGAGTGATATGAAAGGAGCAGTCGCCGCCGTCATCGGCAAGTGACAGACGCGTGCTGTCCCAGTTGCCGTTCTCGGCCTTCACCAGACGGTCGGTCTTGCGTGCATCATCGAGATTGCGAACGATCATGATTGATCTCCATTAGTGTCAGTAACAAAGCGGCCGCTTCCTGCCGGCCGGTCGATGACTGTGCCACCCAAGGGCGACATCCTTAGACTATCAGCTAAGCGCCTGCCTGGTGCTGGTCTCGAGAATATCGAGGCCCTCGTTCAGCTCTTCGTCAGTGATGGTCAGCGGACATAGGCATTTGACCACCTCGCCGTCCTGGCCGCTAGTCTCGATGATCAGCCCGTTCTCGAAGGCCTTGTGGGTAATCTTGTCGGCGATATCGCCGCTACCTACATCGATGCCGCGCATCAAGCCACGGCCGCGCTCTGAGGCCTCGATACCTAACTCCTTAATGACGCCGGCAATCGTCTGGAAGCGCTTGGCCACTATCTCTCCCTTGCGCGCCACATCCTGGGCCAGTGCATCATCACTCCAGTAGTGGCGCAGCGCGGCGGCCGCGGTAGTGAAGGCCAGCGCGAAACCGCGGAAAGTGCCGTTATACTGGCCCGGTTTCCAGATATCGAGTTCGGGGCGCATCAGCACCTGGGAAAACGGCAAGCCCAGGCCGGAGAGCGACTTGGAGTTGGTGACGATATCGGGAACGACGTCGGCGTGTTCGAAGCTGAAGAACTTGCCGGTGCGGCCGCAGCCGGCCTGGATGTCGTCGACGATCAGCAGGATGTCGTGGGCGCGACAGATGCTCTCGAGGCGTTTTAGCCAATCGAGGCCGGCGACATTGATGCCGCCCTCGCCCTGCACGGTCTCGACGATCACACCGGCCGGGATGTCCAGGCCGCCGGACTTGTCGCCAAGCAGCTTCTCGAAGTAGTCCAGGGTGTCGGCACCGTCGCCCAGGTAGCCGTCAAAGGGCAGGAAGCTGCCGCCGACCGTCGGCACCCCGCCGGTGGCCTCGCGGAACTTGCGGTTACCGGTAGTCGCCAGTGCCCCCATGGTCACGCCATGGAAACCGTTGGTGAAGGTCACAATATTGTGACGGCCCTTGGCATTGCGAGCCAGACGAATGGCCGCCTCGACGGCGTTGGTGCCGGTCGGTCCCGGGAACTGGACCTTGTAGTCCAGGCCGCGCGGTTTGAGGATCACCTCATCGAGGGCGTCGAGGTAGTCGCGCTTGGCGGCCGTCCAGAAATCCAGGCCGTGAATGATGTTGTCTTCGGCCAGGTAGTCGAGCAGCGCCTGCTTGATCTTCGGGTTGTTGTGGCCATAGTTCAGGGTGCCGGCACCGGCCAGGAAATCGATGTACTGGCGACCGTCCTCGTCGGTCAGACGGGCATTCCGGGCCTTGGTGAACACGACCGGAAAGGAGCGGGAATAGGTCCGGACTTCGGACTCCATGCGTTCGAGGATCTGGGTCTGCATGTGCGACCTCCTGTTAGCAATAGAATAGAATAGATTCGAGACGCGGCGAGAGCGCGACTGAAGGGGTGAGGGGAAACCTGCCACCTGAATAAGGTAGGTCCAAGGAAGAGCAGCGCTCAGATACGATCGGCCTGGAAGGGACCGATGCGTACGAGATTTTCCGGATCGTGCTCGCCACCGAGCTGGTCGGTGGAAAAATACTCGCGACTGTTGAGGGGCGCCTGCCAGCGTTCGGCAAGCCGCCGGAACAGGCCCCACGACGCCTGGTTATCGGGAGTGATGGTGGTCTCGAGGTGGTGGACCTCGGCCATTTCCGGACGGGTCATCACGGCTTCTGCCAGGCGCCGTGCCAGGCCCGTGCCGCGTGCCTTCTCGCCGACCGCCACCTGCCACAGGAAATAGGTATCGGGGGCATTGCTCTTCACGTAGCCAGAGACGAAGCCGACGATCTCGCCCTCCTCATTGGTGGCCACGGCACAGCTGTCGCGGAACTGGGTCGCCAGCAGCAGATAGGCATAGGCGGAATTGACGTCCAGCGGAGGGCAGGACTTGACCAGTTCGTAGATCCCCCAACCGTCATCGGGATTGGGCTTGCGGATGAACAGCGGATAGGCGTCATGACCCACCACGGCATCAGCGACAGTAGGACGGGCAAGTTCGGCGGAGGGTGTAAAGGGCTCGGTGGTCGTGTTCATTATCATGGTTCGCTGTAGCGAATTCAGGAGCAATCATACCAGCGGCATACCGGCAATTCAAAACCATGATTATCCTGGCATCGCCCATCCATAATGGAAAATTATGTTACGCCGTCCGTTTCCGCCAGTCGTGCCGCTTCCTTTCGAGCATAGCCCACGGCGATAACGTCGGGATAACAAAATGCAGCGGGCCAACCCCGTGACTGACCCGCTGCGGCGAGAACGTCAGGACCGGGTTGGCACGCGCATGGTGACGAATTCTTCGGCGCCGGTGGGATGGATGCCCACGGTGGCATCGAAGTCGGCCTTGGTAAGCCCTGCACGCACGGCCACGGCAATGCCCTGGATCACCTCGCCGGCCTCTTCACCCACCATATGGGCCCCCACCACCACATCACTCGCGTCGTCGACGATCAGCTTCATCAAGCAGCGCTCGCTGCTGCCGGACAACGTGTGCTTCATGGGTCGGAAGTCGGCGACATAGATGCGGATCTCGCCACAGGTTTCACGGGCCTGCTCCTCGGAAAGCCCCACGGTGCCGATATTGGGATGACAGAACACTGCCGTGGGGATGTTGCGATAGTCCAGGGGCACCGGCTCGGCCTCGTCGAAATGGTACCTGACCAGCTGCATGGCCTCGGCGAGTGCCACCGGGGTCAGTTCGGGCCCGCCGGTCACATCACCCAGGGCAAGGATCGAGGGCGTGGAGGTCTCGAAGCGCTCGTTGACATGCAGGTGACCGCTATCGGTAAGCGCGATGTCGAGACGATCCAGGCCCAGGCCCTCGAGGTGAGGTCGGCGGCCAGTGGCGGATAGAACTGTATCCACTTCCAGATGTTCGCCATTGGTAAGGCTCACCCGCAAGCCACCCTCGACCTTCTCTATCGAAGCGATGTTGGTGTTGAAGTGCAGCTGGACACCCTTCTTGGCCATCTCGTCGCGGGTGAACTCCCGCACCTGCTGGTCGAAGCCGCGCAGGAACAGATCACCGCGGTAGACCAGGTGGGCATCGCTGCCCAGGCCATTGAAGATGCTGGCGAACTCCACGGCGATATAGCCGCCGCCAAGCACCAGGAAACGCTCGGGAAAGGTCGCGAGATCAAATACCCGATTGGAATCGACCACATGCTCCTTGCCCGGGAAATCGGGCACCCAGGGCCATCCCCCCACTGCGACCAGGATCTTCTCGGCGCTGATCGTCTCGCCGTTGACCGCGACATGGTGTGCGTCCTCCACCAGGGCACGGCCGTTGATCAGGCGCACCCCGGACGTATCCAGCAGTCGTCCATAGATGTCGTTGAGCCGCTTGATCTCGCTTATCTTGTTGTCGCGCAACGTGGTCCATTCGAAGCGCGGGGCCTCGGGCAGGTGCCAGCCAAAGCCGCCGGCATCCTCGAAGGCCTCGTGGAAATGCGCCGCATAGGAATAGAGTTTCTTGGGCACGCAGCCCACGTTGACGCAGGTCCCACCCAGGTAGCGCTCCTCCGCCACGGCGACCCGCGCGCCGGTGCTGGCGGCGGTACGGGCGGCACGTACGCCACCGGAACCTGCCCCGATAACGAACAGGTCATAGTCGAAGTCTGACACGCAAATCTCCTGTCGATGGGGCGAGCCGCGCTCGGCCCGCCTGGGAATCTCGAGGTGGATCATACCAGCCGAGACGACGCCCCGGGAGAGCAGTTGACCGCCCCGGCAGGCAGGGTTAAAAGGGGCCACAGCCTCATACCCCTGTCGAATTTTCCGGAGGATTTGCATGAAGCGCGAGATCGAGACACTGCTGGCCAATAACCGCAGCTGGGCCGAGAAGATGTGCCGCGACGATCCGGACTACTTCGCACGCCTGGCCCGCCAGCAGAGCCCCGAGTACCTCTGGATCGGCTGCTCCGACTCCCGGGTACCGGCCAACCAGATCATCGACCTGCCGCCGGGCGAGGTCTTCGTCCATCGCAATGTTGCCAACCTGCTCCACCACAACGACATGAATGCCCTGTCGGTGGTCCAGTTCGCCGTGGACGTGCTGAATGTCCGTCACATCATGGTGGTCGGTCACTATGGCTGCGGCGGCGTGCGGGCGGCCGTCGTCGGCGGCGAGTGCGGCATGGTGGACTACTGGCTGCATTCTGTCCGCGAGCTGTACAGTCTCCACCGTGATGCCCTGGAAGCGCTCCCGCTCGATGAGCAGGTCGACCGCATGTGCGAGCTCAACGTCGAAGCCCAGGTCAATAATCTCTGCCGGACCAAGATCATCCAGCGCGCCTGGCAGCGCGGCCAGTCACTCTCTGTCCATGGCTGGGTCTATGGTCTGAGTGACGGCCGGGTTTCCGATCTCGACTGCAGCGTCCATGGCCTCGACCAGGTCGCCACCCTCTATCGTATTGATCGCGTCGCGCCCACCGGGGACTGAGTCAGGCCACTCACCCTGGGGTTCATTCACCATGCGCATGAACGCTGTCACAATTTCGATTGTGCCTTCGTGCCCGGTCTCACTATGTTGTTACCTGGACCTTCATGGTCTCGCACCAACAACAAGTCAACCGGCATGGAACGACACATGACTCTCAAGAAGACCCTGCTGGCGAGCGTGATCGGCGCCGCCATGACCACCGCTGTGCTGCCCACCGTCGCCAGCGCCGAGACAACCCTGCGCATGGCCTATGATGCCGACCCGGTATCGCTGGACATTCATGAGCAGCTCTCCGGCGGCATCCTGCAGCTCTCCCACATGACGCATGACCCTCTGGTGCGCTGGAACAAGGACCTCTCCTTCGAACCGCGCCTGGCCACCGCCTGGGAACAGGTCGACGACACCACCATGCGCATGACGCTGCGCGACGATGTGGAATTCCACAGCGGCAATGCGTTCAGCGCCGAGGACGTCGTGTGGACCGTCGAGCGCCTCAAGCGCAGCCCGGACTTCAAGGCGATCTTCGAGCCCATCGAGAGCGTCACGGCAGTCGACGAGACCACGGTGGAGTTCAAGACCACCGACCCGTACCCGCTGCTGCTCAACCTCGCCACCTATATCTTCCCCATGGACAGCACGTTCTACAGCGGCACCGCCGAGGATGGTGACCCCAAGGACGAGATCGTCAAGAACGGTAATTCCTTCGCCTCGGCCAACCTCTCCGGTACCGGCCCCTTCACGGTGGTCGAGCACCAGAAGGGCAACCGCATGGAATTCGAGCGCTTCGACGGCTACTGGGACGAGCAATCGCCGGGCAACGTGGACCGTATCGTGCACACGCCGATCAGCGAGAACGCCACCCGCGTGGCCGCCCTGCTCTCCGGCGATGTGGACTTCATCGCCCCGGTGCCGCCCAACGACCTGGACCGGGTACGCGAGGACGAGGATGTCCAGCTGGTTACCATGTCCGGCACGCGGATCATCTTCTTCCACATGAACCAGGAGCGCGTCGACGCCTTCCAGGATCCCCGTGTGCGCCAGGCCTTCGCCTATGCCGTCAATCAGGAGGCCATCGCCGACCGCCTGATGAAGGGCTTTGCCACCCCGGCGGCGCAGTTCTCCCCGCAAGGCTACGCCGGCCATGTGGCAGACCTCGAGCTGCGCCATGACCTCGAAAAGGCCCAGCAGCTGATGGCGGATGCCGGCCATGGAGACGGCTTCGAGATCTCCATGATGGCGCCCAACAACCGCTACGTGAACGATGCCAAGATCGCTCAGGCGGTGGCCGCCATGCTGGCGCGCATCAACGTCACGGTAGACCTCAAGACCCTGCCCAAGGCCCAGTACTGGGGCGAGTACGATGACCGCGCAGCGGACATGATGATGATCGGCTGGCATTCCGACACCGAGGATAGCGCCAACTTCCACGAGTATCTGACGGCCTGCCCGGATGCCGATACCGGCGCCGGCCAGTACAACGCCGGTAACTACTGCAACCCCGAGCTCGACAAGCTGGTGGCCGAGGCCAACCTGGAAGTCGATCTCGAGAAGCGGGCCCAGATGCTGCAGCAGGTCGAGCAGACCCTGTATGAGGAAGCTGCCGTCGTGCCCCTGCACTGGCAGGACCTGGCCTGGGCCTCGGCGGATAACGTCAATATCGAGCCGATCCTCAACGTGATGAACTTCCCCTATCTCGGGGACCTGGTCATCGAGGAAGAGTAAACCTCCCCGCGCCGGCCCCGCGTGGGCCGGCCATCCCAAACCCTGACCCCTGCGACGCGCTCGGCCAACGAGGGCGTCGTCGCGTGTTGCACACCGGACGCAAGCCATGATCGCCTTCCTGATCAAGCGCCTCTTTCATGCCCTGCTGGTGATGTTCATCATCAGCGTCATTGCCTTCGCTATCCAGGACAACCTGGGCGACCCCATCCAGCAGATGGTCGGCCAGTCGGTTCCGGAGAGCGAACGCGAGATTCTGCGCGAGCAGCTGGGTCTCAACGACCCTTTCCTGATCCAGTATCTGCGCTTTGCGGGTAATGCCCTGCAGCTGGATTTCGGCTACTCCTACATCTTCAATCAGCCGACCACCGAGGTGATCCTGCGCCACCTCCCGGCAACGCTGGAACTGGTATTTTCCACCACCCTGCTGATCGTTCTGCTCTCGGTGCCGATCGGCGTCTACAGCGCCATCAGGCCCCGCGCCTGGCTATCGCGCTTCTTCATGGGAGTGTCGATCATCGGCATCTCCATCCCGGTCTTTCTCACCGCCATCATGCTGATCCAGCTGTTTGCCATCGGAGTGAGCTGGTCCCCCTTCCCCGCCGATACCGGCTGGGGGGCGTGGCTCAACGACCTGATCACCACCGAGGGCGGCATGCCGGCCTACGGGCGTGGTGATCCAGTGCCCGTCTTCGGTACCTGGGCCACCAATTTCGCCTCACTCGAGGGCCTCACCTACCTGGTGCTGCCCACGGTCTCCCTGGCCTCGATCATGCTGCCACTGTTCATCCGCCTGATCCGCGCCGAGATGCTCGAGGTCCTGCAGTCGGAGTACGTGAAATTCGCTCGCGCCAAGGGGATCTCGCTGCGCCGCATCTACTTCCTGCATGCCCTGAAGAACACCATGCTCCCGGTGATCACCATGGGCGGGGTGCAGATCGGTACCCTGGTGGCCTACACCATCCTCACCGAGACGGTCTTCCAGTGGCCGGGCATGGGACTGATGTTCCTCAACGCCATCCAGCGCTCCGACGTGCCGCTGATCATCACCTACCTGATGATCGTGGGACTGATCTTCGTGATCACCAATACGCTGGTCGACCTCATCTATGGCCTGGTCAATCCCACCGTCAAGCTGACAGGGAAACCCGCATGACAACCACCACGACACCCCAGGTAGCAAGCCGCTGGTCGCGCTTTCGCAGCTCCTACCTGCTCTACAGTTTCAAGCGTGACCTCGTTGCCCAGCTGAGTCTTGTGGTCTTCATTGCCCTGGTCGCCGTGGCCGTTCTGGCCCCGTGGCTGGCGCCCATGAATCCCTATGACCTGGCGCAAATCGACATCATGTCCTCCGAGCTGCCGCCCTTCTGGATCGAGGGCAGCGACCCGGCCTACCCGGTAGGCACCGACGCTCAGGGCCGTGACATGCTCTCCACGATCCTCTATGGCGCCCGAGTGTCACTGATCATCGGCTTCGGTGCGGTGGCCCTCCAGGCAATACTGGGGGTCAGCTTCGGGCTGCTCGCCGGCTATCTGGGAGGGCGCGTGGATGCCTTCCTGATGCGCCTGGCCGATATCCAGCTGTCATTCTCCACCCTGATGGTGGCCATCGTGGTGGGTGCCCTGGTCAAGGCGATCTTCGGTGGCGCCACCTTCAGCGCCTACGCGGTGCCGCTGCTGGTATTGATCATCGGCCTGGCCGAATGGCCCCAGTACGCGCGTACCGTGCGCGCCTCGGTGCTGGCCGAGCGCCACAAGGAGTACGTTGATGCGGCGCGGGTGATGGGCTTCACCAGCCGGCGGATCATGTTCCGCCATATTCTGCCCAATACCCTCTCGCCGATCTTCGTCATCTCCACGGTCCAGGTGGCCAATGCCATCATCGCCGAAGCTGCCCTCTCCTTTCTGGGCCTGGGCATGCCCGAGACGCAGCCGTCGCTGGGCTCGCTGATCAAGTCCGGTTTCGACTACCTGCAGTCGGGCTCCTGGTGGATCACGCTGATCCCCGGCCTGGTGCTGGTAGTGCTGGTGCTGGTGATCAACCTGCTGGGTGACTGGCTACGCGACGTCCTCAATCCGCGACTCTACAAGGGCTGATCCATGCCACTCCTCGACGTCAACCATCTCGATGTGCGCTTCGCCCTTCGCCGCGGCGATGTTCAGGCATTGCGCGATGTCAGTTTCAGCCTGGAGCGCGGCGAACGCCTGGGCATCGTGGGCGAGTCCGGCGCCGGCAAGTCGGTGGCGGCCTTCAGCCTGCTCAACCTGATCGCCAAGCCGGGCTATATCGCCGGTGGCAGCATCCATTTCGACGGCCAAGACCTGACCCAGATGAGCGACCGGGCGCTGCGTCACGTGCGCGGTCACCGCATGTCGATGATCTTCCAGGATCCGATGATGACCCTGAACCCGGTGCTCTCCATCGGCGAGCAGATGGTCGAATGCCTGAAGGCCCACCGGCGGATCTCGAGCCGGGAAGCCAGGGCGATCGCCTTGCGCAAGCTCGAGCATGTGCAGATCCCCTCGCCTTCGGCACGCCTCGACCAGTACCCCCACGAGCTCTCCGGGGGCATGCGCCAGCGGGTGATCATTGCCATTGCCCTGCTGCTCGACCCCGACATCATCATCGCCGACGAGCCCACCACCGCGCTGGATGTGACCATCCAGGCCGAGATCATGGCCTTGCTGCTGGAGCTCTGCGAGCAGCACAACGTCGGCCTGATCCTGATCACCCACGATCTGGGCGTGGTCAGCCAGGTCACCCAGCGCATGCTGGTGATGTACGCCGGTCGGGTGATCGAGCAGGGTCCGACCCGGGAAATCATCAACGATCCTCAGCATCCCTATACCCAGGGGTTGATCAACGCCCTGCCCCAGATGGCCACCCCGGGCAGTCGACTGAACCAGATCCCCGGCAGCATGCCCTCGCTGGACAACCTGCCGACAGGCTGCGCCTTCCATCCGCGCTGCGGCTTCATCGACCGCGCCGACGGCACGACCCGGCGCGCCTGTATCGATGAGGTTCCCGGCTTCGTGACCTCCGGCAACTGCCGGGTCGCCTGCCACATGGTGGCCGAGATGCTCGAGCGTGAACGCATCCCGGCCGAGGAGATTCGCTGATGAATGCGACCACCCAAGCCAAGACCCAAGCCCCTGCCCAGGTCTCCGACGCGGCGGCCCCGCTGCTGGAAATCCGCGGCGTGGTGAAGCGCTTTTCGCTCTCCGGGGATTTCCTCGAGCAGTTGAAGTTCAAGCGTGGCAGGATCGTTAGAGAACAGAAACATGTGCATGCCATCAACGGCGTTGACCTGGATATCCAGCGCGGCGAGGCGCTCTGCGTGGTCGGTGAATCCGGCTGCGGCAAGTCCACGGTGGCACGTACCGTCATGGGCCTGCTCCATCCCAGTGCCGGTGAGGTGCACTATGACGGCCAGCGCATCGACGATCTTTCCCACAAGGCGTTGATGCCCTACCGCCGTCGCATGCAGATGATCTTCCAGAATCCCTATGCCTCCCTCAATCCGCGGATGACCATCCAGCAGACCCTGGAGGAGCCGATTCGCCTTCACCATCCGGACTGGACACCTCAGCGCATCAAGCAGCAGGTCGCCGACGTGATGGCTTCGGTGGGCATCGCGGCTGACTGGGGCGGGCGCTATGGCCACGAGTTCTCGGGCGGGCAGCGTCAGCGCATTGCCATCGCCCGTGCCCTGGCGGTGGACCCGGAGTTCATCGTTGCCGACGAGCCGATCTCGGCGCTGGATGTGTCGATCCAGGCTCAGGTGCTGAACCTGCTGATGGAGGCCCAGCAGCAGCGCAATCTGACCTACCTGTTCATCACCCATGACCTGGCGGTGGTCGAGCACTTCGGTACCCGGGTGGCGGTGATGTATCTCGGGCGGGTCTGTGAGATAGCACCGACGGCGACGCTCTTCGCCCGACCGCGACACCCCTATACGCAGGCCTTGATGTCGGCCATCCCGCGTCTCGAGGACGACCGACCCCAGCATATTCGCCTGGAAGGCGAGGTGCCCACGCCGGTCGATCTGCCCTCAGGCTGCGTCTTCCATGGGCGCTGCCCCCACGTCAACGACCGCTGCCGGCGTGAGATCCCGAGCCTGATCGCCACCGATGATGGGGGCCAGGTGGCCTGTCACGCCGTGGAAGAGGGGCGCATCGACTGATGCCCATTGCGGTATGGCACAATGCCGGGGCCGACACACGGCTCCGGTACCCACGAGGAGCGACATGGAACTGCGCTGGCTGGAAGACTTCATCGCCCTGGCTCGGACCCGGCATTTCTCCCGCGCGGCGGATGAACAGAACGTCACCCAGCCGACCTTCTCGCGGCGCATCAAACTGCTCGAGGAGGAGATGGGCACTACCCTGATCAACCGCCAGACCCTGCCGCTATCGCTGACCCCGGCCGGCGAAGAATTTCTCGGCCTCTGCCAGGAGGTCACCCGCCGGGTGGCAGCGACCCGGCAGCGCTTGGTCCACCTCGCCGAGGAGCAGGCCGGCCAGCTGCGCCTGGCGGCGCCGCAGAGTCTGCTGGCGAAATTCCTCCCGCAGTGGCTCGCCGGTTGGGCCTCACCCCCTCCGTTGACGCCCTACCTGCGAGCCACCAGCTGGCTGGCCAGCGACTTTTTCGAGGCCCTGGCCCGCGAGGAGTGCGATCTGGTGCTCTGCTACTGGCCGCAGGGCGCCTGCCCGCTTATGCCCGAGAGCGAGGGACTCGAACACCGCTGCCTGGGCACGGAGCGGATGATCCCGATCTCGCTGCCCGAGGCCGACGGCCGCCCACGCTTCAATCTGGAAGCCAGGTCATGCGGCACGTTACCGCTGATCGCCTACCACCCTCGCGGTCTGATCGATCTGGCGCTGCGCAGCCACCTGGAACACCTGCCTGCAGCACCCCACTTCCAGGTGCTTCACGAAAGCATCCAGAGCGGTAATATTCGCGAACTGGTCGGCCTGGGCTATGGTCTGGGCTGGCTGCCCGAGCGCACCGTGCGCGGCGACCTGGTCGCCGGCCGGCTTGTGCGGGCCGGCGATACACGCTGGGAGGTTCCCCTGGAGATCCGTCTCTACCGCCGTCGCGGTCACACGCAGCCCGCCCTCGAAGCCCTCTGGGAGGCACTATCCAACGGCACGGCTCAGCGTTACCCCATGTCCATTTCATCAACGGAGCCCCCATGACCGGAGCTGACACGTCCTCGTCCACCGCCTCCCTTCAACGGGACCACCTGGTGGCTCTCCAACAGGCCTACGGCGACGTTCTGGCGCAACTGGGGCTGGATGGGGTTCTGCTCTACAGCGGCCACCCTCGCCCCCACTTCGCCGACGACCAGGAGGCAAGCTTCGCCGCCTTTGGCCATTTCATGCACTGGACCGGCCAGGCCGATCTGGCGCGCAGCTGGCTGCTGATCCGCCCGGGCGAGCGACCGAGACTCAAGGTCCATGCCCCGGACGATTTCTGGCACCTGCCTGCCCGCCTGCCCGACGAGGCCTGGATGGAGGCCTTCGAGGTCGAGATGGGCCGCGACGACGCCCCGCCCACCCTGCCGGCCGGCCGTTTCGCGGTGCTCGGTGACGTATCAGTGGCGCTCGCCGAGTCGCTCGGCGCTACCTGCAATCCGACAGATCTGTTGGGCGCACTGGACGAGCGCCGGGTGCGCAAGAGTGACTACGAGATCCAGTGTCTGCGAGGCGCCAACCAGCAGGCGATGGCCGGCCATCGTGCAGCGCGACGCACCTTTCTGGCGGGTGGCGCCGAACTCGATGTTCAGCTCGCCTACCTGGGAGCCTCCCGCCAGCGCGAAACGGCGCTGCCCTATGCCAGCATCGTGGGGGTCAATGCCCATGGCGGTGTGCTCCACTACCAGCATTACGACGCCGTTCCCCCCGCCAGGCAGCGCAGCCTGCTGCTCGACGCCGGCCATCGCTACCGGGGCTATTGTGCCGACATTACCCGCACCTGGGCCGGGCCCGACGCCGATCCCGCCTTCGCCCCGCTGATCCAGGGCCTCAGGGCACTGCAGATCCGGCTGGTCGAGGCCCTGGCGCCGGGTGTCGACTATGTCGGCCTGCACCAGCGGCTGCACCAGGGTCTGGGGCAGCTGCTGGCCGACCAGGGTCTGGTGCACTGTTCGCCCGAGGCGGCGGTGGCCCAGGGCATCACCCGAGCCTTCTGCCCCCATGGCCTGGGCCATTCGCTGGGCCTGCAGGTTCACGACGTGGCCGGCCGGGTGGACGGGGCGGGTCGGCCCCTGCCGCCCCCCGAAACGGACCCTGCCCTGCGCCTGACCCGGGAACTGGAGGCCGGCATGGTGGTCACCATGGAACCCGGCCTCTACGTGATCCCCATGTTGCTGGCACCGCTGAGGGAGGGCACGGCGAGCCGCGACATCGACTGGCCGCTCGTCAACCGCCTGGCCGACCACGGCGGCATCCGCATCGAGGACAATGTGGCGATCAACTCCACCGGCCACGACAACCTCACTCCGCCGGAGTGACGCCCCGATGGACGCGATCTGGAACGCTGCCGACTTTCACCCCCCGCGGGGGCTCGCCAACCGGCACATCCAGACGCTGCTGCCTCGCTGCCTGCCGCGACCGGCGATTGACGCCGAGACCGAGATCCTCGAGCTGCCGGACGGGGATTTCGTCGAGCTGGCCTGGGCACGACCGCAGCCCGAACGGGCGGACGCCCCCATCCTGGTGCTCTTCCACGGGCTCGAGGGGTCGCTGGATTCGCCCTACGCCCGACAGCTGCTGGACACCGCCGCCAAGTTTGGCTGGCGAGCGCTGCTCATGCACTTTCGCGGGTGCGGGGCCTCGCCCAACCGGCTGCCCCGGGCCTATCACAGCGGCGATACCGCGGATGCCTACTGGCTGATCGGCGAGCTGGCCCATCGCTATCCCCGCGCCTTCAAGGTCGCCGCCGGCGTCTCCCTCGGCGGTAACATGCTGGTCAAGCTGATTGCCGAACAGGGCGGCGACGGCCTCGATCTGGCGGGGGCCATCGTGATAAGCGCCCCCCTGGACCTTTCGGCTTGCGCCGATACCCTGCACCACGGCATCGCCCGAATCTACGAGCGCCATCTGCTTGGCTCGCTGAAGCGCAAGATGGCCCCTCGCCTGTCCAGAGGCGAGCTGCCGCTTTCGATCACCCTGCAGGCGCTCGAGGCCCTGGAGAGCCTGCGTGACTACGACGAGGCCGTGACGGCCCCGCTGCACGGTTTCGATGGCGCCGAGGACTACTACCGCCGTGCCGCCGCCGGCCCGCTGCTGGACGAGATCGAGATACCGACGCTCGTCCTGCATGCCGACGATGACCCCTTCATGCCGCCGGGGTTGTTCGCGAGGCTGCCGATACCGTCCCCGTCGGTGCGAGTGGAGATCGCCCGGCATGGCGGGCATGTGGGCTTCGTGGAGTGGCGCCAGGGGCGCCTGCAGAGCTGGCTGGCCCGGCGGGTCGGCCAGCAGCTCGTCGACTGGCAGTCCACGGCGAGGATCCTCGCTGCACCGCGAGGGCCTCACCAGGCCGATGCTTCCTCGCGCATGAGCCTGAAGCGGGGAAAACCGTGAAGGCCGTCCCGTCGCGGGACTTGATCTGGATCAGGAAAGGCAATAAATCATGGCGTTGTTAACCCAGGTTGGCAGACCGCTGCGACGTTGCTGCCTAGTCTCAGCGGAAAACAGGCCGCATGACCGCCGCCGGATACGTTGCCCCATGTCCGGTGACGTCTCCATCAATAACAACGAGGTGACATATCGTGAGCTTGCCAAGCATCAATGACCGCATCGACCCTCTCGCCACGCCGCCGAGTCCGCAGCCCGGTGAGATCGCCCTGACCGAGGATGTCCTCGGTCAGGCCAACGGCCATGAGCACCATGCGTACCACCGATATCGCTGGCTCTCCCTGCGTTTCCTGACCTACAGCATCGGAATAAGCCGACTCATGCAGGCCCTCGCCGAGGAGAGCCGGCAGCGGATCCAGGCGCTGATCGAACAGTCGTCACAGCTGACGTTCTCTCAGCCGGTCGCTCGAGCGACGGACTGGGAGCCCCCCAGCCTGCCCTCTCAATCCCACTTCTTCATCCTCGATGATGCCGGAGCCGCCCAGGCGATCAGCCTCGCCCTGCTCGAGGAGTGGCAGTCGCGGCGCTTCTACGAGCGCCTTCATGCCGACAACGGCACGCCCCAGCTGGATGGCCATTTAAAGAGCTGCATCGGTCAGGCCCAGGCACAGTTCCAGGTCCTCAAGGAAGCCGAATGGCTACTGCCAACCCCGCCCCGCGAACATCAGGAGATGTACTGGACAGCCCTCCGATACGCCTCGAGCAGCGAGGCCGCAAACGGGCATCGTCCTCGGCCGGGACACCCGGACTCCCCCCGCTGATCGGGTATTCACTGAGCAAGCATCTGACGCGTGGCCTGTCCTGACCATGAGGTGACAGGCCACGATACTCAATGGCATATCACGATGCACAATGGCATTTACGGCTACACTGGTAGCAGAAGATGCAAACCACCTGGTTCCGGCATGATCCTACAGGCACGTTATTATCGACACCCATCATCGTACTACCCTCTCCGCCAAGCACGAAGAACTTACCCTGCTTCAGAGAACCATGGCGCGACATGTGGACTTGAGCGCCTCGGATAAAGACCTGCTGGCGGGGTTCGAGCAGAGCCCGCAATCCATCGACAAGAAAACGCTACTCTGGCGCGCCCACGCCAAAGTTGGCGAACTCTACCTTCTGCAGAGTGGATGGGCCATCACCCTTCGCCTCTCCCGGGATGGCGAGCAGCAAGTGATAGAATTGCTGTTGCCCGGTGATATCGTCGGGCTCGGAGAATTCACCTTCATGAAGCACGTGAGCGACGCCAACATGGTGACTCAAGGTACGGTCGTGCCCTTTCCCCACGAGAATATCGTCGATATCATCTCGGCCTCCACGTCCATCGCGATCGCCCTGTTTGCCAATATCAGCCGCCAGCAGGCCCTCGTCACAGAGCGAATGCTGATCGCCCATCATCGCAGCGCGCGCTCGCGGCTACTGCATTTCATCATCGAAACCTTCTTTCGTCTCGACAAGATACATCATGTCGATCTGGCGGCATTCGCGTTTCCGGTTTCCCAACGACTGCTGGCCAACATACTGGGCCTGTCGCCGGTACACATCAACCGCCTTCTCAAGACCCTCGAGCAGGACGGGATACTCAAGAAGTTTCGCGGCCATATCGCGGTCTACGACGCGAAGCGAATGTTCGAGGAAGCCGAATTCGACACCGATTATCTGGGCGATGAAATGGACGGCCTGACGGAAAGGCTGGCCCAGCTCCAGCATGGCGCTGCGTCGGCGAACGGGCCGTGACGCTCAGCCCAGCGGACAGCTGACGCCGGTGCCCTTCAGGCCACAATAGCCGCCGGGGTTCTTTGCCAGGTACTGCTGATGATACTCCTCGGCGTAATAGAAGGCCTCGAGAGGCTCGATCTCGGTAGTGACCTCCCCCTTTCCGCTACGCGACAGTGACGAGGCATAGGCCTCCAGACTGCGCTGGGCCGTCTCGCGCTGTGCTGGCGTGGTGGTGAGGATAATCGAGCGGTATTGACTGCCGATATCATTGCCCTGGCGATGGCCCTGGGTCGGGTCATGGGCTTCCCAGAACACCCTCAGCAGGGTTTCCAGGTCGATTTCACGAGGATCGAAGACCACCCGCACCACCTCGGCATGACCTGTCCGGCCGCTGCAGGTCTCCTCGTAGGTGGGGTTTGGCGTCACGCCGCCGGCGTAGCCCACGGCGGTGACATGGACGCCCGGCAGCTGCCAGAAGAGCCGTTCGGCTCCCCAGAAACATCCCATTCCCAGCACGATCTCCTCCATGCCTTCGGGCCAGGGCGGCTGCATGGCATGGCCGTTGACCAGATGGATCCCGCTGATCGGAATTGGCGTATCGCGTCCTTCAAGAGCATGGTCGGGGGACAGTGGCATGGCGTTGACTCCATCGTTTTGTGAAATGTAAATCTGACCTGCCTCACGGGGACGGCGGATCGCCCGGCAGGCTGAAACTGTAGACCAGGTCGACCGCCTGGGAAGCCCCGGAGACCGCCTCGAGATAGAGGTTGCGCCACAGCTGATAGCGCAGGGTGATCTCGGCGATGGGCGAAAAGACACCCACCCCGTAGCCGATGCTCAGGCGGTCGGTGAGGTTGCCGGAGACCACGACCTGACTCTCCTCCCCTGCCCCGGCGGTATCGAGGCTCAGGTCATCGATGCCGAAGGCTTCGCCGATGGCGCCCACGGCCCCCCCAGTCTGACCCAGGGTAATCCCGATCAGTGCCGAGGTCAGGGCCCCATCGGCGCCACCGCTGCTGTCCGGGGCACGCCCGCGCAGCAGGTAAGAGAGCGCACTGGCTTCGTCCATGGCCGGTTCCGAGAAGATCTCGAGGCTTGGTGAATCGGCCGAGCCGCTGACGCGCAGACCGGCAATCACCTCGTCCTGGGTGGCCGCCGGATTGCGGATCGCCTCGAAATCGAGCAGTGGCTGACCCGGCGGTCCACTGAAGAACAGGATCCCCTCACGGATCACCAGGTCCTGCCCGAAGGCCTTGAAGCGACCGTCGTCCAGACTGACGTCACCGAACAACTGGACGGGTCCGTTCTGTTGGCGTACCTCGAGATTGCCCGAGAGCTTGGACGTCAGCCCGTAAGCTTCGAGCTGCATGTCCGGTCCCAGCGACAGCGTGATCAGGATATCCGTGGCCATGCCGGCACGCGCCATGGCCTCGGCCGTGGTCTCCCCCGTTTCGTCCTCTCCCGCGCCGGCGCGCTGCGCAGCCGCTTTTCGCTCCGCTTCAGCCTCGGCCTCAGCGGCGCGCTGGTCCTGCTCCTCGGTGATGATCACTTCATCGGGGCTCGGCGCCTCGGCCGACGAGGGCACCTCTCCCACCTCGAGTCGCGCCCAGGGAATATCGACCGTGCCTCGGACTCTGAGCCGCTCGGGGGTGGCGCGGATTCTCAGATCCGGTGCCAGGCGCAGACGCCCGAACTCGGGCAGGACCGCCAACAGGGGGTCATCGACGGCCCGCAGGTCGACGGCGGCCTGCCAGCTGCCGCCGCCGGACCATCGAGCATTGCCCCCGATCTGCAGGCGTCCCTCGTCAGCGGCCAGGAAGCCGTCGATGTCAGCCCGATCACCGATCAGTTCGAGGACGAGTTCCCCGTCGCGAACCTCGAGCGGTAAATCCAGACCGCCGGCCTTCAGCCCCGAGAGAGCGAGCCGACCATCCAGCCGTGGTGTCTCGCGGTTGCCGGTGATGCGAATATCACCGTCCAGGCCCCCCTCCAAAGCCTCCAGGCCGGTGGCCAGGGGACGATAGGGACCCAGGCGCAAGTCATCGATGCGCAGTTGGCCGTCGAGGGCGCCCACGGTCAAGGGCTCGTCGACGGCCAGGGCCAGGCGTACCTCGCCGCTGTCGGCCAGCCCCAGTACCAGATCGAGCTCCGCACGGGCCTCGCTCGCCGTCACCTCCAGACCCAGGCGGGTGCCGGGCACCGACCAGGGACGGCCGTAGGCATCCTCGCCAGTGACCTCGGCGCGGCTGTCGAGATCGGCGACCAGTTGCCAACGCGCCCCACCGGCCGACCAGCCGGCTTCGATGGATCCGGTGTTCTCGCCGCTGATACGCCACCCCGGCGGCATGGCAGCATCGGCCAGGTCCATGGGCAGGTCGCGGATCGCGAGCACGGCCCGACCGGCCTGGGCCGAGGCCTCCAGCGGCTCGGTCAGGCACACCTCGCCTCCCTGGCGGCGGGTCAGACAGAACGGTGAGACCCGCGCCGAGCCCGCAGGCAGGTCAGCATCGAAGGTCAGTGTCTCGGCGAGGCGGATATCACCGAATTCGCTGTCGACCTCCAGTGGCGACAAAGCCCCGCGATAGCGCTCACGAGCGCTGTCGAGTCCGCCCTCCAGGGCCAGGACCAGCCGCGACAGCGGCAAGTCATCGCCGCCCTGGGCGGCCAGGCGCAGGCGGTGTTCCGAGAGTCGCCCGTCGAGGTCCAGGGTAAGGCGGTCGAGACGCTGCTCGCCGGCCTCCACGCGGCCGACCTCCAGGGCCAGCGCCAGGTCGGGGTCCTCCAGCCCGGCGACCTGTGCCGTCAGGTCGAGGGACGCCACGGTATTGTCAGCGAAGGCCAGCGATCGGCCCGTCAGCGTGAGATCGAGCTCCGGGGCTTCAAGGCTGCCGGCCGTGGTGAAGCGCCCGGCCAGATTGCCGCCGAGGTCGGGGTAGAGGCTTTCCAGCGCGGGCATGTCCAGGTCGCCGGCCAGATCCAGGGCCTGACGGCTTACCCGCCCGGCCAGGCTGAGCCGATTGGCGCCCTGACGAAAGTCGAGGGTTTCGACGTCCCAGCGCATCTCGCTATCACCGGCGAGGACGGCCTCGAGGCTCAGTGGCCGGTCGTCCAGCACGCCCTGGATATCCAGCGCCGGCACCTCGAGTCGCCAGCCCGCGTCGTCCTGGACGAAGGCCAGCTCAGCCCCGCCACCCAGGCGCCCATCGAATCCCTCGACGAAGCGCCCGGGATCCAGATTATCCAGCGACAAGGTGGCCTCGACGTCCAGCCCGTCGCGCCAGGCGGCCTGGCCGCGGCTGACCAGCACGGCCCCTTGATGGTTGACCGACAACGGCGACCAGCGGAAGTGTTCGAGATCACCACTGCCACTGACCAGCAGGTCGGTGGGCGGCAGGTCCGGCCCCTGGGCATTGAGCGACACGCGGGTACGATAGTCGACCAGGCTGCCCTCCAGGTGCACCGCGAGGTCCTCGACCTGCCAGGGCTCGGCGGACGCTTCGCTCGCTTCTTCTCCCTTATCGACCGCCTCTTCTCCCCCCTCGGCCGGCGCGTCCGACTGGGGCGGTGCTTCCTGCGTCTCATCGACCGGCGTGACCTCGGCCCCGGGCAATGGCCACTGGAGGGCATCGCTTTCCAGTGAAGCGGTGAACGGCAGAGTCGGGTCGAGGGCGTCGAGGCGGGCCACCAGGTGGGCCTCGACGGGACCTCGAGTGGCCAGGTCGACCTCCAGATCGGCCAGGCTTCCGGCCAGGACAAGCTCGATACGCTCTCCCTGCAGCGCCGGCATCCGCTCCGGAAGGAAGAGATCAGCAGCCAGTCGGGCCTCCAGGGGATAGTCGTCACGAAGTGACAGACGGGCCATCAGCTCCGCATCGGCATCGGGCGTGGCAACTGCCAGGGTGTCGATCTCGACTTCCTGCCCGCGGGCCGTGAGGCGCAGCAGGAGCTCCTCCACGCCATACTCGACCGACCCGGCAATGGCGAAGTCCTCGATGGTGAGCTCGGGTACCTCCACGGCCATGGGCAGGGTCACGTCGGGCAGTTCGCGGCGTGGCTGCTCGTCGAGGGGCAGGTTGGCGAGGCCTTCCAGTTCGGCGGCAGCCTGGGCCGGTAGTCGAGAGCGCACGGCAATGGCCGCATCGATGGCCACCGCCGAGGGCCGCGCGCCCTCATGTTCGGCCTCGCTCAGGGCCAGGCGAGTGCCGGCAGAGAGCGGGAGGGTCAGCCGCGCACCGGCCAGCCGGGTGGGCAGCAGGGTCAGGGTGCTCTGCTCGGCCCGAACGCCGGTGGTGAAGGAGACCCAGGTCAGCTGTGTGCCATCGGCGAGTTGCAGGTTCACATCAACCAGCGAAAGCTCACGCAGTTCCACCGGCAACGGCAGGCGGATCTCCTCGAGTGCCGTTCCTGCGCCCTCCTCTGGCTCTGCCTCCGGCTCTGCGTCCGCTTCGGCCAGGCGGATATCGGCGCCTTCCACGGCCAGCCGGTCGAGACACAGCCGCCCCTGCAGGACGCACTCCTCGGACCAGGCCAGCTCGAAACGCGTCAGGGCGATACGGGCCGGCCCGGCCTTCAGACGAAGGTCATGCAGCACCAGGCGATCCAGCGGGGCGCCCTCCACGGCCCCGAGCTCGTAGAGACCGTGCTTGGCACCCTGTTCGAGCAGGACACCGGTGCCCCATGGGGAGAGCGCCAGGCCGAGCAGCAGCAGCACCAGGCCAATCAGCCAGATAGGCAGGACAATCAACAGTCGGGCCAGGGCCCAGGTCAATGCGCGGGTTCTCAAGATGCGAGCTCTCAGAATTCCGGGCCGATAGAGAAGTGGATGCGGAAGGCATCATCGGCATCGAAGGGGTGGGCCACATCGAAACGAATCGGACCCACCGGGGAGATCCAGCGCACGCCCAGGCCGGCGCCGGTTTTCAGGTCGTTCGGATCCCAGTCGCTGAAGGCATCGCCGGTGTCGATGAAGCTCGCCGCCCACCACTTCCCGGTGATACGACGCTGGGCCTCGAGGCTGGCGGTGAGCAGTTGCTCACCGCCGATTAGCCGGCCCTCGTCGTCCTCGGGGGCAAGGCTCTCGTAGGCGTAGCCCCGCACGCTGCTATCGCCGCCGGTGAAGAAGCGCAGCGAGGGGGGAATGTCCGCGAAGTCATCGGTGGTGATCATACCGAGGCCGACTCGACCCACGAAACGATTGTCGTCGCCGACCTTGCGGATCCATTCGCTGTCGCCCGTCAGGCGCAGGAACTCGGCGGCCGACCCCCACCAGTCACTGGAGTACTCCACGGCCAGGCGCTGGCGATCTCCCCAGGTGGGAAAGGTGGGGTTGCGCGTGCGGGTGCGCGACCAGCTGATACCGGGATAGAGCAGCAACACCTGATTGGAAACACCGGCCTGGGTGAAATCCTCGAAGGTACCGCGCAGATAGAGACTCTGCTCCCAGTCATTGTCGAATTTCCAGCGACGGGCCGCCTCCAGGGTACTCTCCAAGGTCCGGGTGTCCTCGTTGTCCTTGTGGCGCAGACCGTACTGGAAGCGATAGCTGTCACGCAACGGGTCCGCCAGCGGCAGCGTGTAGACGCCCGAGAAGCGTTGGTCCGGCGCCGAGATGTAGAGGTTGTGATCCAGGCCGTGACCATAGCGGTTGATCCAGGGCTGGTCCCAGGCAAATCGCAGGCGAGGGCCGACGTCGGTGGCATAGCCCACGCCTACCTCGAACTGGTGGCGGTCAGCAGGAGTCACCACCACGTCGATCGGTACGTTGGGAACAGTGGGGCGCTGCAGACTGGCGGCCGCCAATAACGACGCCTCGGCAATACGAGGCGTCGCGGTGACGGGCTCCACGCCCGCCACATCCAGCGACTGCCACCAGGTCGGTTCTGCCTCCGGCAACGCCAGGCGCCTCAGCTCCCGGGCGAGACGCGGACGCACGTTCACCGAGGCAAACCACTCGGTCTCGCCCAGGCGCTGGTTGAACCTGGCGACCCGGCTCGCCAGGTAGGGTTCCCCGCTGGCGAAGGGGGCCAGGTTTTCCAGCCGGGCGGTCTCGATATGATGGCCCCGGAAGTTTACGTCACCGAAGCGATGGCGACGGCCGCTGTCCAGCGCCAGATAGAGCCGGGCACTGTTGGCGTAGGGCCTGACCTCCATCCGACGATCGGCAAAACGCCAGTCGAAGTACCCGCGTTCGAGAGCGAGGTTGGCCAGCCGGCTGCGCAGACTGTCGAAGGGGGCATGGCGCAGGCGATCCCCTTCTTCCAGAGGAAACGCCTCGATGGCCTCGGTGAAGGGAGGATCTCCCGCGGCATCGCCGGTCACGGAGAGTTCGAGGACCTCGATCAGCACCGGTTCTCCCGGACTGATGGTCAGCGTCACTTGAGTCGGTGAATCGGGATCATCGAAACGCGGCTCGATCCGGGGCGAGTAGTAACCGTATACGCGCAGCGCCTCGCTGCTGCGCCGCAACACCTCGCTTTCCAGGCGATCGGGACTGTACTGCTCGGCTTCCAGGCCATCGAGGTAGAGGCGGACGTTCTCTGCCAATGGATCTTCGATGCCCTCGATGGTTGCCTCAAGGGCCAGGGTGCCAGGCGCGAGACCCAGGCAAAGTGCCGCCAACCCCAGGCGTGTGTAAACGCAACTATCCATTGCTAACGCTTCCTGAACTGGCGACAAGTCATTCGCGCAGGGCCTCGAGCTGGGCGTTCATGACAAGCTGCGACTGGCGCAGCTCACGCAGCTCGGACTCGATATCTCGAATCTGGTTGCCCAGCATTTCCCTCTGTTCCTGCGCATCATCGCGTGATCCCGCCATCGCTTCAACGTCGGCCTCGAGGCTTGACAATGCCTCTTCCTGGGCGGTCAGACGCGACAGTTGGGCATCACGCTGGCGGGCAAGGCGCCCGTCCAGCTCATTCAGCTCATCCAGCGCTGCCTCGTGGGCCTCATTGAGCGCGGCGAGCCGCTCCTGAAGTGCGGCTCGCCCCCCCTCGCCCGCCCGCTCCAGGGCATCCAGGGAGGTGCGGGACGCGGCCAGGATGGCAGCCAGCGTATCGTTCTCGTCGCTCAGAGCGGCGAGCCGGTCATCGAGAGACGTCGTAGACTCTTCGAGAGACGTCACCCTGTTCTCGATAGGCGTCAGGCGCTGTTCCTGTTGCGTATTGAGCGTCGCCAGGCGTTCGTCGATGACGGCATCGAGTTCGGCTTCCAGGTTGGCGAGCTCGTCCATGCGCTCCTGAAACATAGCGAAAGCCTCTCCTCGCCCTTCTTCCGCATCGAAGCGAGCATGCACGTTGGAGAGTTCGCCGCTGACTCGAGCGAGCTCCGCCTGCAGGCGGGTGCGCTCCTGCCAGCCGACCCAGGAAAGGGCGACACCGGCGGCAATCAGCAACACCACCAGCAGCCATAACGGCCAGACTCGCGGTGGCGGGGGCTGACGCCAACGGGGCGCCGAGAGACTGGCATCCGGGTCCGGGACGATCGGCCGGCTGTACCGGGAGGCATCCGGGCGCTCTGCCATGGCGAACTCCTTCTCTGGAAAACAGGGTGGCCGGGGCCGCCGGCAGGCGCCGTCTGATTGGCGCCTCCAGAGCCGGGTGCTATGCTGCCGCGACAGCACCGACACATCGACTTGATAGTGTAAGGTTTTTCGTCACCGGAACGCACGGAGTACGTCAACGCCAGCTTGCCGGGCCTTGAACTCCGCTAACCCGATGGCGCGCCACGGCGTGCTGTACCAAGACCGCTGCTGACAAGGAGAGATTCGATGGGATTCGAACTGCCCGCACTGCCTTACGAGAAGAACGCGCTGGAGCCGCACATTTCCGCCGAGACCCTCGAGTACCACTACGGCAAGCACCACCAGACCTACGTGAACAAGCTTAACGAGCTGACCAACGGTACTGACGACGCCAACAAGTCACTGGAGGAGATCATCAAGTCCTCCTCCGGCGGCTTGTTCAATCAGGCGGCTCAGGTCTGGAACCACACCTTCTATTGGCACTGCCTGGCGCCCAACGGTGGCGGTGAGCCGAGCGGCGCACTGGCCGAGGCCATCGATGCCAAGTTCGGTTCCTTCGACACGTTCAAGGAAACCTTCAACGCCCAGGCCGCGGGCAACTTCGGTTCGGGCTGGACCTGGCTGATCAAGACTGACGACGGCGGCGTCGACATCGTCAACACCAGCAATGCCGATACCCCCATCGCCCACGGCCAGACCCCGCTGCTGACCATCGACGTCTGGGAGCACGCCTACTATATCGATTACCGCAATGCGCGTCCCAAGTACCTCGAGAACATCTGGAGCGTCCTCAACTGGGACTTCGTCGCACAGAACTTCAGCTGATCGCGCGGCGCTCCGGCACCTTATTGTCGGGTGCAAGGTCAGGGATCGGCGCGTCGCCCGATGCCTCTATAGTGCATGCCACAGGCGGCCACGTGAGCGGGATCGTAGATGTTGCGTCCGTCGAGCAGCAACTTCTCGCCGAGCCGCTCGGCCAGCTGAGTCCAGTCGGGGTTCCAGTAGGCCTTCCACTCGGTGACCAGCAATAAGGCATCGGCCCCCTCGCAGGCTTCCAGGGGCTCCCCCCGGAACACCTCGAGCAGCGGGTGCTCGCCGACCTCGGCCAGCACCGCAGGGATCGCTGCCGGATCGTGCAGGCGAACCCGCACCCCCTGGGCCCAGAGCGCGCGCAACAAGGTGAGCACCGGCGCCTGATCAATGCGGGCCGTGCCGGGCTTGAAGGCCGCCCCCCAGATGGCCACGCAACGACCCTCCAGGCGACCGTGGAAGTGCGCCCAGAGCTTGCGGAACAGCGTCTCCTTCTTGTGCTCGTTGATATCGAGCACCTGATCGAGCAGCGCCGAGTGGCGCCCGCTCGCCGACTGGACGTCGGCCAGGCGCATCAGGTCGCGGGAAAAGTTGGGGCCGCCGAAGCCGCAGCCGGGGTAGAGGTACTCGTAGCCGATGCGCGAGTCGGCGCCCATGCCCTGGCGGACGTACTCCACATCCACTCCCAGGCTGTCGGCCAGCCCGGCGATATCGTTCATGTAGCTGATGCGCGTGGCGAGCATGCCGTTGATAGCCAGCTTGGTGAGCTCCGCGGCGCGCCGAGGCATGCGCTGGAACACCTCGCGACGGCGGTTGAAGGCGCGCAGCAGCTCGCGCACCTGACGCTCCGCCCTGTCGTCGTCACAGCCCAGCAGCCAGCGGGAGGGCCGGGTGAAGGTCTCCCAGGCGCGCCCCTCCTCGAGCAGGTCGGCCAGGGCCACCGCTCGGCAGCCGCCAAGGCGCGATTCCAAAAGCTCGGTCTCGCCCACCGGGAAGGTGGAGTTGTTGACCAGCACCGCCCCCGGGCAGAGACCGTCCATCAGGCGCTCGACGCTGTCGGCCGCATCCTGGCGCTGGTCCGGGGAGACGGCGAGCCAGAACACGTCGTAGGGCTCGCCGCCGACGGCGTCACGCTCGTCGGCGACCAGGCGCAGGCTGCCCTGGTCCAATCCCTCCTCGAGCCGGCGCATCAGCTCCGGTTCGCTGGTCAGCCAGCCGCTGGCGGAGAGCGCTGGCCAGTCAGCCGAGGCATGGGGCAGCCAGGTGGTCCGGTGGCCGACCCAGGAGAGCGCCGCCGCGGCGGTGGCAGCGGCCAGCTCGCTGCCGTGGATCAGTACCCGCATGGAGGTCACTCCTCTCCGGCGTAGCGCGTCAGCAGCTCACGAAACCCTCGGCCGTAGCGCGGGTGACGGCGACCATAGGCGAGGATCGCCTCCAGATAGCCCAGCTGGTGGCCACAGTCGTAGGTCTTGCCACGCATCCGCCAGGCGTCAACGCCTTCCTCGCGACGCAGGGTCTCGATGGCGTCAGTGAGCTGGATCTCGTTGCCGGCGCCTGGCGGGGTGTCGGCAAGCAGCGAGAAGATTCGGCCCGGCAACACATAGCGGCCGATCACCGCCAGGTCAGAAGGCGCCTCATCCACGGGGGGCTTCTCCACCACGCCGGCGATGGGCCGTGATTCGCCAGGGCCGGGGAGCTCGCCGCCGGTGTCGACGATGCCGTACTTGTGGACCATGTCGTGGGGCACCTCCTCGACCATCAACTGACTGTGATGGCTGGCCTCGAAGGCGGCGATCATTCCCGCCAGGTCATTGGGCTTGATGCCCTCGCCGTCGACCAGCACGTCGGGCAGCAGGACCACGAAGGGCTCAACGTCACCTACCACCGGGCGCGCACAGAGCACGGCGTGACCCAGGCCCAGCGGTTCGGGTTGGCGCACGCTGATGATGTTGACGTCCGCGGGCACGATGGAGCGTAGCTCCTCCAACAGTTCCGTCTTGCCCTTGGCCTCGAGGCTCGCCTCGAGCTCGAAGTGCTTGTCGAAGTGATTCTCGATGGCGCTCTTGGTGCCATGGGTCACCAGCACAATATCGCGGATGCCGGCGGCGACGGCTTCCTGAACCACGTACTGGATCACCGGCCGGTCGACGATGGTGATCATCTCCTTGGGAATGGCCTTGGAAGCCGGGAGACAGCGCGTGCCGAACCCGGCAACGGGAAGAACGGCCTTGTTGATCATGGTGCGGTCCCTGTCACTGTTTGAAGATATGGCCATCGGGAAAGCGTGGGAATGCCCTCCCGGGAGCAGGTACAATGCCCCATGATACCGGACCGAGCCCGGCCTGCCAGCGTGTCAGTTCAGCGACTTCATGGAGACAGCAGATGAGTGCAAGCCACCCGGAAGCGGATAACGTCGACCAGGCAGAGATCGCCAAGTTCGAGGCCCTGGCCGATCGCTGGTGGGATCCACAAGGCGAATTCAAGCCGCTCCACGACATCAACCCGCTGCGGCTGGACTTCATCGATGCCCGGGCGGGACTGGCCGGTCGACGAGTGCTCGACGTGGGCTGTGGCGGTGGCATTCTTGCCGAGGCCATGGCCCACCGTGGCGCCGAGGTCACCGGCATCGATCTGGGCGAAGCACCATTGGCCGTGGCCCGGCAACACGCCAAGGAGAGCGGGGTGGCCATCGGCTATCGCCATATCAGCGTCGAGGAGATGGCGGCGACCCAGCCCGGCGAGTTCGACGTGGTGACCTGCCTGGAGATGCTCGAGCACGTGCCGAACCCCGCCTCGGTGGTTCACGCCTGCGCTACTCTGGCCAAGCCCGGCGGCCAGGTGTTCTTCTCGACGCTGAACCGCAATCCCAAGGCCTATGTGCTGGCGGTGCTCGGCGCCGAATACGTGTTACGCATGTTGCCTCGCGGCACCCACGACTACCGGCGCTTCATCCGCCCCTCGGAACTGGCCGGCTGGTGCCGTGAGGCGGGGCTGGATGTGCGCGAGCAGAACGGCCTGGTCTTCCATCCGCTGACCCGTCGCTATGCCCTGTCGACGCGCGATGTCTCGGTCAACTACCTGATGCACTGTCGCCGGGAAGCGACGAGATGACCGGGCACCTTCCCCAGGCCCTGCTCTTTGACCTGGATGGCACCCTGGTGGATACCGCACCGGACCTGGCCCGGGCCACCAACGTCCTGCGTCACCATCATGGGCTGCCGGCCCTGCCCTATGGGGTAATTCGCGCCCAGGTCTCCAACGGCGGCAGTGCCCTGGTAACCCTGGCCCTGGGTCTCGACAAGGAAGCCGAGGGCCATGGCGAGGCGCGTGCTTTCCTGCTCGAGGCGTACGGTCGCGCGGTAGCCGAGGAGAGCCGGGTCTTTCCCCCGCTGGAACGACTGCTCGCCGAATGGGAGGCAAGCTTTCGTCCCTGGGGAATCGTGACCAACAAGCCTCGGGCCTATGCCGCGCCACTGATCGAAGCGCTGCAGCTTACCCCTGGCGCCCTGCTCTGCGCCGACGACCTGCCGGTCAAGAAACCCGACCCCGAGCCCCTGAGAGAAGCCGCGCGTTATCTCCGAGCGGCACCTGCCGACTGCTGGTATATCGGTGATCACCGCCGCGACATGCAGGCGGCACGCGCGGCCGGCATGGCCGCGGTGGCGGTGGGCTATGGCTATATCGAGGAAGGGGACGACTACCGAGGGTGGCCCGCCGACCTCTGGTTCGATACGGCCGAGGCGCTGGCGGCGGCCCTGAGAAACACCGGGCGAGGAAAGTAAGTGGCCCTCGAGAGACCCGGCCCGTCATCATCCATGTTTCGGTGGCTGGGCGTCGAACTTCTCGCCGTTGTGGCCGCGGCTGTCCGGACCCATCAGCCACAGATAGGTGGGCATGATCTCTTCGGGAGTCCGCAGCGTCATCTCGTTCTCGCCGGGATAGGCAGCCTTGCGCATGGCGGTTCGCGTGCCTCCTGGATTGAGGCTGTTGACGCGTACCGACCCCAGGTGCTCGACTTCATCGGCCAGCACCTCGACGAAGCCTTCGGTAGCGAACTTGGATACCGCGTAGGCCCCCCAGTAGGCCCGGCCACGGCGCCCAACGCTTGAGGAGGTAAATATCACCGAGGCATCCGTCGAGCGCTTCAACAATGGCATCAGCGCTTGAGTCATCCAGATCGGCCCATTGATGTTGACCTGCATCACCTGCTCCCAGAGTTCAGGGTTGTACTGCTCGAAGAGCGTGATGCGGCCAAGGATACCAGCATTATGCAGGATCCCGTCGAGGCGGCCGAACGCCTTGTCGAGGGTCTCGGCCATATCGTGGTAATCCTTGAGCGTGGCTCCCTCGAAGTTCAGCGGAAAGATCGCCGGCTGGGGCCCTCCGGCGGCTTCAATCTCGTCGTAGACCTTCTCCAGCTTGCTGATGGTGCGCCCGAGCAGGACCACGGTGGCCCCATGGTCGGCAAAGGTCAGCGCCGCCGCTCGACCGATGCCATCCCCGGCACCGGTCACCAGGATAATGCGGCCGTCGAGCAGGTCGGCCGCAGGCTGGTAGTCGATCTTGCAGGTCATCATTATTCCTTTGTCCCTCAGTTGCCTGCCTGGCGGAGGAAGTCGTCGGCCAGACCGGCGGCGCTGCTGTCGGGATGCTCCTCGCGTACGCGGTCGAGTAGCGCCCGGCTCTCTTCCGGGCGTCCCTGGCGAGCCTCGAGCAGGCCTAGCTTGTAGAGAGCGTCGGGCACCTTGCTACTCTCGGGAAAGTCATCCAGGACCCGACGGAACGCGGCATCGGCGGCCTCCAGTTCGCCCTCGGCGGAATGGAGCTCGCCGAGCCAGTAGTGGGCGTTGGCGGTCAGACGGCTATCGGGATGCTCGCTGACGAAAGCGTTGAAGGCACTGATGGCCTGGCCGAATTCGCGGGCCTGAACGTGGGAGAAGGCCTCCTGGTAGGCCTCCTGTATGCCGGGTTCCTCCGCACTTGGCGAAGGAGCCTCGGCGACCTGACGGGCGCTCTCCTCGTCCACGGCCGGAACGGCCTGGTCGACCCCGCCGCTCGTCGCCATCAGGCGATCCTCGATGTCCATATATTGCTGGCGGGTCTGACGGCGCAGCTGCTCCAGCTGGTGGCGCAGCTCCTCCACCTGCCCGCGCAGCTGGCGGAGCTCTTCCTGGTGCTTCTGGACCTGGTTGAAGAGCACCAGACTGCCGCCGGCCTCCTCACGAGTGGCCGCCTGGTCATAGAAACTACCGGATTCGGATTGTCCAGTGAGGTCCTCCACCACCGGCTGCTGCGCCACAAGCGGCGTCGCTACGGTCAGCGGGAGAAGCAGAGCTCCCGCGCCGCACAGTCTCTTAAGACCCTGTCTCATCGTTCTCTCCCTCGTGGAATCGGCCCGGCTCAGTAGGCGAAGACCACTCGACGGTTCTGGGCGTAAGCTTGCTCATTCTGACCGCGTGCTGCAGGACGCTCCTCTCCGTAGCTGACCACCTCGACCTGGGAGGGTGAAACGCCCTGGACATTGAGGTAGCTCTCGACCGCATCGGCACGACGCTCACCCAGCGCCAGGTTGTATTCGCGCGTGCCGCGCTCGTCGGTGTGCCCCTGCAGAACGACGCTAGCGCTAGGGTTGGCGCGCAGGAAACGGGCATGAGCGGTCAGCACTGGCTCGAACTCGCTACGAATGGCGTCACTGTCGTATTCGAAGTAGATGGTTCGGGTCTGCGGGATACGATCGTCGGTGGTGGCTCGCTGTCCCTCACGACCGTCACGGTCGCCGTTGATGCCACGGCCATCGGCCGTTCCGGTGGAGACTCCACCGCCATCGGTGCCACCGGTGCCACCAGTGCCACCTGTCGAGTCGCCGTCCTGGCCACCTCCGGTGCTGGAACAGCCGGCCACGAAGGCCAGGGACAGGGCGATGGCCAGGGTTCTGGCATAGGGCTTGAGCTGCATCGTGAAACTCCTTGTGGGCTACATCAGTTCAGAAACGGTGACCATGCGGGTTCGCGGACATCACCCTGCGCTGCCGGCAGACGAAAGGAGGCACGCCCATCCGCTGAGATCCCACCCAACACCCCATTGCCGGCCTGCCGGGTGGCGAAGATTACCATGGTGCCATTGGGCGCGACACTGGGGGATTCGGCATGCCCGGCTTCGGTCAGAGCCACCAGGCGGCCGCTTTCCAGATCCTGGCGCGCTACCTGAAAGCCATTGTTGCCCCGGTGGATCAGGAAGATCGCCTCGCCGTCCGGCGCGAAACGCGCGCGGGCATTGTAGTTGCCGGTGAAGGTCAAGCGCTCTTCCTCGCCGCTGTCCAGGTCGAGACGGTAGATCTGCGGGCCACCGCTGCGATCCGAGGTGAACAGCAGGCTGCGGCCATCCGGCGACCAGGCGGGCTCGGTGTCGATGCTGGAGTTGTTGGTGACACGCCGGACATCGCGCGCGCCGATGTCCATCACATAGATCTCGGGCTGGCCATCCTTGGAGAGCGCCATCGCCAGGCGGCGACCATCCGGCGACCAGGTCGGCGCGCTGTTCAGCCCCTCGAAGGAGGTGGCACGCACGCGCCGGCCGGAGGCAAGATCCTGGATATAGATCGCCGGGCGCTCGGTCTCGAAGGAGACGTAGGCCAGCTTGCCACCATCCGGCGACCAGGCGGGCGACATGATCGGCTCGTCGGACGAGAGGATCTGCTGGCTGTTGCGGCCATCGGCATCGGCGACATGCAGGGCATACTGGGTATCGGGACCGATACCGCTGGAGGTCACATAGGCGATGCGGGTGGAGAAGGCACCGCGGATGTCGGTGATCGCCTCGAAGATCTGGTCGCTGATGTAGTGGGCGGCGTCACGCAGCTCGCTGCGACCCGTGGTCACGGTCTCTCCGAGCATGCGTCGCTCGCCGCTGACGTCCATGAGCTCGTACCCGATGCGATAGCCATCGTCCTCACGACTGACCCGACCCACGACCAGGTATCGAACGTCCAGGGCACCCCACTCACCAAAGCGGACTTCCTCTCGCGAAGCAGGACGATCGAACATGGCGCGGCGCTCCAGCGGCTCGAAATAGCCGCTGCGCTCCAGATCATCGGAGACGATCTGGGCAATGTCCTGGGGCAGGTCGTCGCCATCGGCAAAGGGCACGATGGCGATGGGCGTGGCACGATCACTGCCACGGGTGATCTCTATGGTCAGATCGGCGGCCTGCGCCAGGCTGGTGAACAACAGCAGCGTGGCAGCCAGCCAGGTGGTCTTCAGGACGTTCATCAGCGGATATCCCCTGGTCGGAATCGCAAGTTGAATTGACGGTAGTCGCGTTGGACAGACGCCGGTAATTGGCGCAGCTCTGCAAAAGGTGCAGCGGCCTCCACGGCCTGGATAGCAGAGCGGTCGAAAGCGCTGTAGCCGCTGCTCTGCTCAATGGTAGCCGCGAATAGCTCCCCTGAGGGACCCAGCCGCACCAAAATGTCGGCAGTGGCCCCGTCGGGCACGTTGGGCGGAATGACCCAGGCTTGCTCCACGGCTCGGCGCACCAGGTTGATGAAGCTGTTGGCCGCCTCGCTGGCCTGGCGAGCATTGGCCGCACGCTCTTCGGATTCCTGAATAAGGCGCTGCATTTCAGCTTCCTGCCGTTCTCGCTCACGGCGGGCCTGCTCCTCGGCCTGGCGCTGACGTTCGGCTTCCGCTTCGGCTTGACGCTGGCGTTCGGCTTCTGCCTCGGCCTGGCGCTGGCGTTCGGCTTCCGCTTCGGCTTGACGCTGGCTTTCGGCTTCTGCCTCGGCCTGGCGCTGGCGTTCGGCTTCCGCTTGACGCTGGCGTTCGGCTTCTGCCTCGGCCTGGCGTTCGGCTTCGGCTTCCGCCTGGCGTTCGGCTTCGGCTTCCGCCTGGCGTTGACGTTCGGCTTCTTCCTGGCGCCGCCGCTCGGCTTGTTCCTCGCGTTCACGCGCCTGCTGCTCGGCCTGCTCAGCACGACGGGCGGCCTCCTCCTCGGCGGCCCGGCGAGCCGCCTCGCGAGCCTCAGCCTCAGCCTGACGCTGTCGCTCGGCTTCTGTAGCGGCCTGGCGCGCCGCTTCCTCGACAGCCTCGTTCGCCTCGGCGTCCGCCTGGCGAGCATCTTCTTCCGCAGCGCGCGCCGCGGCTTCCTCCTCATCCTGGCGAGCCGCCGCCCGGGTGCGGGCCTCCTCGGCACGCTGGGCCCGATCGGTGGTGGTCTCGGTGCTGACGAGCGTCGCCTGTACGATGCTGGTGCTTGGCGGCTCGATCTCTCGCTCGGGAAAGCGGATCACGCTGGCCACCAGGATCGCCAGATGCAGGGCGACGGCGAGCACCACAGGCAGGCCATAGCCCACGCGTCGGTCATGTCTGGCCATCTGGGCTCCTCAATTTTCCCCGGGAGGCGGTTCCGAGATCAGCCCGACATTGCTCACCCCGGCGGTCTGCAGCGTGCTCATCAGCGTCACCACCTGGCCATAGGGAACATTGCGATCGCCATGAACCATCACGGGTGTACCGGGCTGACGCTCCAGCAGGATGATCACGCGCTCGGCAATTTCATCAATGCCAACCTCGCGTGGTTCATCGCCGCCCACCCAGATTGAATACCGACCGTCACTCTCCACCGCGACATTGATTGGGTCGCTGTCCTCGGACGGATCGATGGGCTCCGAGGCTACCTGCGGCAGGTCGACCTGAACGCCCTGGGTCAGCATGGGCGCGGTGATCATAAAGATCACCAGCAGCACCAGCATCACGTCGATAAAGGGTACGACGTTGATCTCGCCCATGGGCTTGCGACGCCCGCCACGATTGAAGGGTCCTAGCATGAAAGCCTCTCCTTCAGTCGGCGCCGGGGTCGGACCGACCCTGCAGGTTGCGGTGCAGGATGGAATGGAACTCTTCGGCGAAGTCCTCGTACTTGCCCAGCAGGCGGCTAGATTCCGCGGAAAGCCGGTTGTAGAAGATCACCGCGGGAATCGCCGCAAACAAGCCCATGGCGGTAGCGATCAGCGCTTCGGCAATCCAGGGGGCCACGGTGGAAAGGGTGGCCTGCTGGGCCATGGAGAGAGACTGGAAGGAGCCCATGATGCCCCAGACGGTGCCGAACAGCCCGATGTAGGGGCTGGCCGAGGCGACCGTGGCCAGGAATACCAGGTGCAGGCTGAGGCGGTCTTCCTCGCGGGACCAGGCCACGCGCATGCTGCGCTGGACCCCTTCGAGAATCGCCTGGGGGCTGCGGGTCTTGGCCAGCAGACGGTTGAACTCGCGGAAGCCCGCACGGAAGACGTGCTCGGCCCCCTGGGTATCCTGCTCGGCGGGGGTCTCGCGGTAGAGATCATTGAGGTCGACGCCGGACCAGAAGCGGTCCTCGAAGGCACGGTGCGCCTTGCGCGCCCGGCGCAACACGAAGGTGCGCTGGAAGATCACCACCCAGGAGAGAATTGAGCCGATCATCAGGATCAGCATCACGATCTGCACCACGCCACTGGCGTTAATGATCAGGTGGGGTATGGACATCGAGTCGTTCACGGGCATCCTCGTCGGTCTTGGTCTGTCGTCACGGAAGTGGGCGTCCGCTAGTCGGAGGCGCGTTCATGAGGCGCCAGGTCGAAGTGTTCCCAGGCTTGACGGGTCACCACCCGGCCGCGAGCGGTGCGCATCATCAGACCCTGCTGGATCAGGTAGGGTTCGATGACGTCCTCGATAGTGTCGCGTTCCTCACCGATCGCCGCGGCCAGAGAGTCGATGCCCACCGGGCCACCGTCGAACTTCTCGATCATCGCCAGCAGCAGGCGCCGATCCATGTGATCGAGGCCATGGTGGTCCACATGGAGCATATTCAAGGCCAGGTCGGCGATCTCGGCATCCACGCGACCCTGGGCGCGCACCTCGGCGAAGTCACGCACCCGGCGCAGCAGCCGGTTGGCAATCCGCGGCGTACCCCGGGAACGGCGCGCGACTTCCCTGGCGCCCTCCCGGTCGCTCTCGACGCCCAGCAGGCGTGCAGAGCGCACGACGATTTCGGTGAGCTCGTCGACGCTGTAGAACTCCAGTCGCTGGACGATGCCGAAGCGGTCGCGCAGCGGCGAGGTCAACAGGCCCGCCCGGGTAGTGGCGCCGACCAGCGTGAAGGGAGGAAGGTCGAGCTTGATCGAACGCGCCGCCGGCCCCTCGCCGATGACGATATCGAGCTGGAAATCCTCCATGGCAGGATAGAGAATCTCCTCCACCACTGCCGACAGGCGATGAATCTCATCGATGAAGAGGACGTCGCCGGGCTGCAGGTTCGTGAGCATGGCGGCGAGGTCACCGGCCCGCTCGAGCACCGGCCCAGAGGTGGACTTTAGCCCCACCCCCATCTCGGCGGCGACGATGTTGGCGAGCGTCGTCTTGCCGAGCCCTGGCGGGCCGAACACCAGGGTGTGATCGAGACTCTCCTCGCGGCCACGCGCAGCGCTGATGAAGATATCAAGCTGTTCGCGCACCCGAGGCTGGCCGATGTAGTCCACCAGCCGCTTGGGACGAATGGCGTGGTCGACACCGCCCTCCCCGTCACGCGGGTCGGCGGCGATCAGGCGATCAGTCTCGAGCATGGTGGCCATCCGGCATCAGTTGCAAGCGTGGACGTGGCATCGGTTCACCCCGCCAGACGACGGGTCAGCGCCGCCTTGATCATCGCCTCGGTGGAACCGGAGGCCTCGAGACCGACGAGCATCCGCGTCGCCTCGGCGGGCCTGTAGCCCAGGCTGACCAGGGCCGCCTCGGCATCGGCGACAGGGTCCGGCGTATCGGATGATACGCCACCCGCGGCAGCGTGGGTGCCGACAGCCAGCTCACCCGGCTGCTCCCAATGGGGAAAGCGATCACGCATCTCGATGAGCAGCCGTTCGGCAGTCTTCTTGCCCACCCCGGGCAGCCGTGTCAGTGACTTGACATCGTCGTCCATCACGCAACGCACGAAGGCGTCCTCGTCCATGCCGGAGAGGATGCCCAGGGCCAGCTTGGGGCCGATCCCGTTGACCTTGATCAGGGCGCGGAAAAGCGCTCGCTCCTGCTCCCGGGCGAAGCCGAAGAGCAGATGAGCATCGTCCCGGATGGTCAGATGGGTATAGAGCGATACCGACTCACCGGTCCCGGGCATGGCCACCAGGGTGGTCATGGAGGCTTCCAGTTCATAGCCGACACCGGCCACGTCCACCACCATCCAAGGGGGCTGTTTCTCGAGCAGGGTGCCGCGCAGGCGTCCTATCATGAAATTCGCTGCCCCTCAGGGGATAGGTCAGGGAGTTGAATCTTTCGCGGCCCGGAGGCCGTCTTCGGGCCACTATACTGTTCGCCAGTGCCGCATGCCAGCCCGTGGGAACAGCGTTCGACAATCTGGCAGCGGCATCACGCGGCGCCGGTCATAATGGCCGGAAGTGTCGCCATGATACGCCTTTACGGCGGCTATGATGTCCTCCGAAGCTCCCCTCGCGAATCAGACCCATGCGCGCATGGGCATGGGTAAGCGCAACGGCCAGGGCATCGGCGGCATCCGCCTGTGGCGTGGCCGAGAGACCGAGGATGGCCGTCACCATGTGCTGCACCTTGCTCTTGTCGGCGCTTCCACTGCCCGTCACGGCCTGCTTGATCTGGCGAGGGCCGTATTCACTGACCGCTAGACCATGATTGGCCGCGCAGACGATGGCCGTGCCGCGAGCCTGGCCGAGCTTGAGGGCAGAGTCGGCATTCTTCGACATGAACACCTGCTCGATGGCGAATTCTCCCGGGCCGTGCACCGCAATAAGCTCGCCGACTCCGGCATAGACCTGGGCCAGGCGCTGTGCCAGATCGTCGGCCTGAATGCGAATGCATCCGCTGGCGACGTAGCGTGGCGTGGGCATGGTGACGTCCAGCACCCCATAGCCGGTGATCCGCGAACCGGGGTCGATGCCGAGGATCAGCATCTGCAGGGCTCAGTCGAGCTGGTCGAGGACATGGTCGGCGAACTCCGCGTTGGTGGTGACGTTCTGGACGTCGTCCAGGTCTTCCAGCATGTCGAGCAGCTTGAGAACTCTCTGGGCGAACTCCGCATCGGCAACGGGCGTCGTGGAATCCGGATAGAGCCCCACGTCGCTCTGCTCGGGCTCGATCCCCGCCTCAATGAGCGCGTCCTTGACCCGGCCGAAGGAGTCGGGCGTGGTGACCACCTCGAGGCGGCCATCGTCGCGGGCCTCGATCTCCTCGGGCTCCGCTTCCAGGGTGGCCTCGATGGCGGCTTCCTCCGTGACCTCCTTCGGAAGAAGCAGGCGGCCCTGGCGGTGGAACATGAAGGCCACCGAGCCCGTGGTGCCGAGGTTACCGCCATGCTTGCCGAAGGCATGTCGAACTTCCGAGACCGTCCGATTGCGGTTATCGGTCATGCACTCGACCATCACTGCCACGCCCTCGGGGCCATACCCCTCGTAGACGCACTCCTCCATGGCATCGCCGTCGGCGTTACCAGCGCCCCGGTCCACTGCCCGCTGGATGGTCTCCTTGGTCATGTTGTTGGCCAGCGCCTTGTCGACGGCGGCACGCAGCCGAGGATTGTCGGACAGCTCGCCGCCGCCTTGGCGGGCGGCCACGCTCAACTCGCGGATCAGCTTGTTGAAGATCTTGCCGCGCCTGGCGTCCTGGGCCGCCTTGCGATGCTTGATATTGGCCCACTTGCTGTGTCCTGCCATTCACTGCTCCTTGCCAGAAACATGACACCGGCGCCATAGGGCGCCGGTGGGATGACTTCGGGTCGCAGGGGTCGCCGTCACTCGCCGGTGGTTTCCGTCTTGGCCTTCTGCCGCAGCCGAATATTGAGATCCTTGAGCTGCTCGGCGTCGACCTCGCTGGGCGCGTCGGTCATCAGGCAGGCGGCGCTCTGCGTCTTCGGGAAAGCGATCACCTCGCGGATGCTGCGCGCTCCGGTCATCAGCATCACCAGTCGGTCGAGGCCGAAGGCGAGCCCGCCATGGGGCGGTGCCCCATACTGCAGGGCGTCGAGCAGGAAGCCGAACTTCTCACGCGCTTCCTCCTCGCCGATGCCGAGCACCTCGAGCACCGTACTCTGCATGTGGCGATCATGGATACGGATCGAGCCGCCTCCCAGTTCGGTGCCGTTGAGGACCATGTCGTAGGCCCGCGACAGCGCCGCGATCGGGTCTGCCTTGAGGGTTTCCACGTCGCAGGCCGGCGCGGTGAACGGATGGTGCAGGGCCTGCATACGGGCGCTGCCGTCGTCCTCGAACATCGGGAAGTCGACCACCCACAGGGGTGCCCAGTCGCGCGTATAGAGATTGAGATCCTCACCGAGCTTGACGCGCAAGGCACCGAGTGACTCGTTGACGATGCGTGTCTTGTCGGCACCGAAGAAGACGAGGTCACCATCCTCGGCGCCGACCCGGTCGAGCAGTTCCTCGACCACGTTCTCCATGAACTTGACGATGGGCGACTGCAGCCCCTCGAGACCCTTGCTGCGGTCGTTGACCTTGATCCAGGCCAGGCCCCGGGCACCGTAGATGCCGACGAAGCGGGTATAGTCGTCGATCTCCTTGCGCGACAGCACGGCGCCATTGGGCACCTTGAGCGCGGCCACCCGACCGTCGTCGGCGTTGGCCGGGCCGGAGAACACCTTGAAGTCAACCTGCTTCATCAGGTCGTCGACATCGGTCAGCATCAACGGGATGCGCAGATCCGGCTTGTCGGAGCCGTAGCGGCTCATCGCCTCGTCCCAGCCCATGCGCGGGAAGGCCGGCAACTCGACATCCAGCACGTCCCGGAAAAGCTGGCGCACCATCGACTCGGTGATCGCCATGATATCGTCCTCGTTGACGAAGGACGCCTCGAGGTCGATCTGGGTGAACTCCGGCTGACGGTCGGCGCGCAGGTCCTCGTCGCGGAAGCACTTGGCGATCTGATAGTAGCGATCGAAGCCCGACACCATCAGCAGCTGCTTGAACAGCTGCGGCGACTGGGGCAGCGCGAAGAAGCTGCCAGGGTGGGTGCGACTGGGCACCAGATAGTCACGCGCCCCTTCCGGCGTGGCACGCGTGAGCACCGGGGTCTCGATATCGAGAAAGCCCTGCCCTTCGAGGAAGGCGCGCACGCTGTGCGTGATGCGCGAACGCAGCCGCAGCTTCTCGACCATCTCGGGGCGACGTAGATCGATGTAGCGATGCTTGAGGCGCACCTCTTCACCCACCTTGCCGTGCTCGTCGAGCTGAAAGGGCGGCGTGGCGGCGGTGTTGAGCACCTCGACTTTGCTGGCCAGCACCTCGATCAGGCCGGTGGGCATCTTGGCATTCTGGGTGCCCTCCGGACGCAGCCTGACGCGACCGACGATGCGCAGCACGTACTCGTTGCGGGCGCTGTCCGCGTTGGCGAAGGCCTCGGCGGTATCGGGGTCGACCACGACCTGAGCGATGCCATCGCGATCGCGCATATCGAGGAAGATCACGCCCCCATGGTCACGGCGGCGATGGACCCAGCCGCACAGGGTGACCGTCTGATCCACGAGGATCTCGTTCAGCTGGCCGCAATAATGGCTGCGCATGTCAAATCCTGTTCTGTTGCATGAAATAGTGAGAGGCGGCGTCGGGCGGCTCAGGCCGCCGCCCCGTCCTTGCTTGGCGTCTTGTCGACCTGGCCGCCCTTGTCGCCGGCCAGGTTCTTCTTGCTGCCGGTCTTGAAATCGGTCTCGTACCAGCCGCCACCGGCCAGTCGGAATCCGGCGGCGGAGATCAGGCGGTTGAGCTCGGCCGCCTTGCAGGCCGGACAGTCTCTCAGCGGCTCGGCGCTGATCTTCTGAAGCTTTTCCAGGCGGTGGCCGCAGGCCTTGCACTCGTATTCGTAGATGGGCATGGTTTGATCACTCCCGATGTAATGACATTACCCATGGGTCAAGCACGGGCAGGGGCTCTCACCGCCTCGCGCTAGCATTGTGCGATGATGATATAAGGCCGGCCCGCCGATAATCCAAGCCTGCCTCGAAGGCGGGCTATTATAGCCTGTCGCGCCGGGCAAGGCCCACCCCTGCTGCGGCCTGTTGCCCGACTCGCCTGCATCGACAAGGAACTTCGCATGAAAGCCGTCATTCTCGACGCCGCCAGCCTGGGGCCCGATATCGACCTGGCCCCGATCCGCCAGCACCTCGCCAGCCTGGACGTGCATGAACAGAGTACTCGCGACCAGGCCGCCGAGCGGCTTGCCGGTGCCGAGGTGGCCATCGTCAACAAGGTGGTGCTCGACGCCGACATCCTCGACGCCCTGACCTCGCTCAAGCTGATCTGCGTGCTGGCCACCGGTACCAACAATATCGACATGGCCGCGGCCGAACGCCTGGGCATCACCGTGAAGAATGTCACGGCCTACGGCACGGCCAGCGTGGCTCAGCACACGCTGATGCTGATGCTGGCCCTCGCCACCCGGCTGCCCCTTTATCAGCGCGATGTGGCGGAGAACCGCTGGAATGAAAGCCCTTTCTTCTGCTTGATGGATCACACGACCCTGCAGCTGGAGGACAAGCGACTGGTGATCGTCGGCCAGGGCGAACTGGGTTCGAAGGTGGCACGTCTGGCGCAGGCCTTCGGCATGCATGTCGATTTCGCCGCCCGCCCCGGCAACGAGGCCCATGACAGCCGCCCGGGGCTGCGTGAGCTGGCCCCCGAGGCGGACGTGATCAGCCTGCACTGCCCCCTCACCGAGGCCACCCGCCATCTGGTCGACGCCGCCCTGCTGGCCACCCTCAAGCCAGGCGTCCTGCTGATCAACTGCGCCCGGGGCGGGATCATCGACGAGGAGGCCGCCCTCGAGGCGCTGCGTCAGGGACGTCTGGGAGGGCTTGGCGTCGACGTGCTGCCGGTGGAACCACCTCGCCAAGGCCACCCGCTCCTCGATGCTCTGGATGAGCCGCTCAACCTGATCGTCACGCCGCACAACGCCTGGATCACCCCCGAGGCCCGCCAGCGTATCGTGGCCCTCACCGCCGACAATCTGCGCGACTGGCAGGAAGGTTGAGCACGGAAGCTCGCATGCTGCACAACTTCGGCTCCATCAATCTCGATCATTTCTATCGCGTTCCCCATCTGGTGCGTCCCGGGGAAACCCTGGCCGGCCGCGATTACCGGATAGGCCTGGGCGGCAAGGGGGCCAACCAGTCGCTGGCCATGGCACGCGCCGGCGGGCGGATCCGCCACTGGGGACGCCTGGGGCGCCAGGATTCATGGGCCCGCGACATGCTGCAACACACCGGGATGGAGGTCTGTCTGGGCGCGGATGGCGATGCCATCAGCGACGGGAATGCCGATACCCTGGCCTGAGGACGGGCAATCGACCGGTGCGACACGCGCGAGAAGCATCGCACCGGTTCCTGGCGGGGTCAGCCGGTGCGGAAATCGTCCGGCTCGTGGGTATCGATCACCTCGAATTCCACATGGGTGACCCGGGCATTTTCCGGCCCCTCCCACAGCCACTCGGCGAGCCGCTTGACCGCCTCGCGCTCGCCACACATCAGCACCTCGACGCGCCCGTCCGGCAGGTTGATCGCATGGCCGGTGATCCCGGCCCTGAGGGCCCGCTCCCGGGTCGCCCCGCGGTACCAGACACCCTGAACCTTGCCCGTCACCAGCGCTTTCGCGCAGCACTTGTCCATGGCCATCTCCTCTGTCGTCGCGATCGGTGGCGTTTGGTTCCTTTCTACCAGCCGGGTCCGACCTCGGCCAGCCTCCCGACCTTCCTGTTCGAGGGCCAATGCCCTAGTCTTGTCACTATCCCCGGACGCTAGACGGCCACAAGCCCTTCGCGGCCGAGGATCGCCCTACCCGGGACGACACAACCACAATGATCATCCTCACGAGGGACTTCCAGCATGTCAGTCTTCGACCACCCCGAGTTCGACCACCATCAGCAGATCGTCTTCGGCAGCGACCAGGCAAGCGGCCTGCGCGCCATCATTGCCATCCACGACACCACCCGCGGCCCCGCCCTGGGCGGCCTGCGCATCTTTCCCTATGCCAGTGATGCCGAGGCACTGACCGACGTGCTGCGCCTCTCACGCGGCATGACCTACAAGTCGGCCCTCGCCGACCTGCCGCTGGGTGGCGGCAAGGCGGTGATCATCGCCGATCCGCGCCGCGACAAGACGCCCGAACTGCTTCGCGCCATGGGCCGACTGGTCGACGGCCTGGGCGGGGCCTATATCACCGCCGAGGACTCCGGCAGCAGCGAGGCTGACATGCGGCTCATCGCCGAGGCAACCGAGCATGTCGGCGGCCTGCCCCGCCACGGCGCTACCTCGGGTGATCCATCGCCCTTCACGGCCTGGGGAGTGTTCTGCGCGCTGAAGAGCGCCGTTCGTCATGGCCTGGGTCGCAACGACCTGACAGACATCAGGGTAGCGGTGCAAGGGGTCGGGAACGTCGGGGCCCATCTGGCACGCTACCTTCATGCCGCCGGAGCCCGACTGGTATTGACCGACGTCGATGACCCCGCCCTTGTCCGCCTCGCCGAGGAGCTCGATGCCGAGGCGGTGGCGCCGGCAGCGATCACCGATGCCGAGGTCGATGTATTCGCTCCCTGTGCGCTGGGCGCCGCCCTCTCGGAAGCAGTGGTCGACCGCCTGAAGGCCAGGGTGATCTGCGGCGCCGCCAACAATCAGTTGGCCGCTGCGGGGATCGCCGAGCGACTGATGGCACGCGGCATCCTCTATACGCCGGACTATGTGGCCAATGCCGGCGGGGTCATCGAGATCGCCTGGCAACGTCGAGACGACTACCGCCGCGATGCCGTGATGGAACACATCGAGGGGATAGGAGCCACGCTGGACGAAATCTTCACTCGTGCCGAACGCGAGGGAGTCAGTCCTGCCATCGTGGCCGACGACCTGGCCCGGGAGCGTTTCCGCGCTGTCAGTTGAGGCGCACTTGCGAATCATGATGCCCCCCTGAAGGCCGGCGATGGCCGGCCTTCAGGGGTGTTGAGCTCCCGGCATTTCACTCACTTATCAAGCAGCTCATGGCGGACCAGCACCGCGGAGTTGCGCGGTACCACCGGCTTGCCGGACGCCATCAGGTGGCACTTGGTGAAGGCGGCACCGAACAGGAGGATAAGGGACGAATAATAGACCCAGAGGAGGATCATCACTACTGACCCGGCGGCGCCGTAAGTCGAGGCCGTGGCCGTGTAGGCCAGATAGACGGCAATGGCCGAGCGTCCGATGGCGAACAGTACGGCGGTGACCACGGCGCCGACCAGCACATCCTGCCAGCGCAGCACCACGTCCGGCAGCACCTTGAAGATGGTAGCGAAGAGCGCGGCGATCACCGCCAGCGAGACCAGGAATTCGGCACCCGTGGTCAGGAAACCGACGAAGGGCAGCAGATCATCGGCCGCCTGTAGCATCGCCCGTATCACCACGCCAAGCACCAGCGATACCAAGAGAATAAAGCCGATGGAGAGCACCACAGTCAGCGACAGCAATCGGTTCTTCAGGAACTTGAAGGCACTGTTGCTGCTGGGCCTGGCCGTCACGCCCCAGAGGGTATTCAGCGAGAACTGCATCTGGGCAAAGACGGTGGTAGCACCGACCAGCAGAGCGCCCACACCTAGAATGGACGGCAACAGGCCCGACTCCTCGATACGTGATTGGGCGACCGCCTGCTCGATGGCCGCGGCGGCGTCATGGCCCATGGTACCCTGTAGCTGGGCAACAATCTGACCATGGGCGGCCTCCTCGCCGAGTACCACGCCGATCACCGTAACGGCGATGATCATGGTGGGTGCCAGGGAGAAGAGCGTATAGAAGGCCAGCGAACCGGCATAGCTGAAGGCGTTGCGTTCCAGCCACAGCTTCGCGGCCCCCTGCACCACCTTCGCCCAGAACAGCCACGCTTCCCTGATGGTCGCCACGCTCGCCTTGATCATCCCGCTCCCCGCGTCCTCGTCATTTCCTTCAGGATACCCGAATGTAGCCGGCCAGCCGAGACCGCTGCCAATTGCAGCGGATCGCAGGCCTGACCATAATGGGCTCCGCTCGTTTTCCCGCTTTTCCCAGGAGGCCCCATGACCTCACGACCGGGCACCGAGAACCCTGCCGACTTCGATTGCCTGGTGTTCATCGGTCGTTTCCAGCCTCCCCATCTGGGGCACCTGGCGGTGATCCGTGAGGCCCTGCGCCATGCGCGCCAGGTCATCGTGCTGGTGGGTTCGGCCTGGCAGGCCCGCTCGCTGCGCAACCCATGGCGCTACGAGGAGCGCCTGCGAATGCTGCGCAGTGCCTTCGAGGAGGAGGAGAATACTCGGCTGGAAATAGTGCCGCTGCTCGATGCCCTCTACAACAATGATGTCTGGGTGCGCGATGTCCAGCGCAAGGTACGCGACATCGCCAGCCCGACGCACGCCAGGCTGCCGCGCATCGGCCTGATCGGTGCCAGTCGCGGCCAGTCCAGCTACTACCTGGCGCTCTTCCCGCAGTGGGAGTCGGTCAGCGTGCCCCTGGTGGAGGGCATCTCGGCCAGCCGGATCCGCGAGCGGCTGTTCCGCTCCCCCTCCTCGGCGAATGATTACCTGAGTACCCATGCCACCCACGACCTGCCTCCCGGAGTGGTGGCGCGGATATGCGACTTCCTGGAGGAGGCACCCTACGGGCAGCTGGTCGAGGAGCAGCAGCTTCTGGACCAGTACCGCCAGGCGTGGTCCCAGGCCCCCTACCCGCCGATCTTCGTCACCGTGAATGCCGTGGTGGTGCAGTCCGGACATGTGCTGCTGGTCAGGCGCACCGCCGCGCCCGGCAAGGGTCTCTACGCCCTGCCCGGCGGCTTCATCAGCCCCCATGAACGGCTGATGGACGCCTGTCTGAGGGAGTTGCGCGAGCGGGTTCGCCTCAAGGTACCCGAGGCCGTACTCAAGGGCTCGCTACGCGGCCAGCGGCTCTTTGATGAACCCCACCGCAGCTGGCGGGGGCGCACCCTGGCAGAAGCCTTCTACTTCGCCCTGCGCCCCGAGCAGCAGCTGCCTCAGCTCAAGCCGGTCAAGGGCGGCGATCATGCGCGCTGGGTTGCCCTGGCCGATCTCGATCCCGAAAGCCTCTTCGAGGATCACTTCTTCATCATTCAGGACTTTCTGGGACTGCCCGCTGACTTTGGTGGGTCGTGAGTCGGCCTTCAGGATTAGGCTTGCAGGAAGTCGCGGGGCAACTTCATCATTTGCCGCCACAGCTTTTCGACGCCCGGCTTGTGCACCAGCGAACAGCGGTATAGACGGATCTCCAGCGGCACGTCCCAATGTTCGTCGCCGGCCCTGACCACACGCCCCTCTCTGAGCTCCTGGCGAATGCAGAAGTCGGGGATCCAGGCCGTGCCCATACCCTGCATCACCATGCCCTTGAGTCCCTCGGCCATGGCCGTCTCGTAGACGGTTCTCAGGCGCATGCGCAAGGGGTCGTTCTTCAGCAGCATGCGCACACTGCGCCCCAGAAAGGCCCCCTGGGTGTAGGCCAGGTAGGGAATCGACTCCTGGCCCTCCAGCGGGAAGCGCGGTCTGCCCTGCTCGTCGGGCAGGCAGACCGGCAGCATCTTGACCTGGCCGATGTAGAAGGAGGGAAAGACCTCGGCATCGAGCTGCATGCTGGCATAGGGATCGTAGTAGGCGAGCATGAGGTCACAATTGCCCTCGCGTAATACATGGATCGCATCCCCCACGTTCATGGCCACCAGGCGGGTAGGTAGCTCGCCCAGGCCCTGTTGAAGACGGGAGATCCACTGGGGATAGAAGCTCAGCGCGAGGGAGTGGGCGGCGACGATATCCAGCGCCTCGTTGGCCATGGCCAGGCCACGCAGGTGGCCGAGGCTCTCGTTGAGCTGCTCGACGATGTTGCGGGCGGTGACCAGGAACAGCTGCCCTTCGGGGGTCAGGTCCACCGGGGTGGTCGAGCGGTCGACCAGGGTGACGCCGACGGCCTGCTCCAGGGAGCGGATGCGCCGGCTGAAAGCCGGCTGGGTGACATGTCGCTGACGGGCCGAGGCGGAAAAGCTGCGCGTACTGGCCAGGGCAACGAAGTCTTCCAGCCACTTGGTCTCGAGATTCACCCGCTCTCCCCTGGGTATCTGCCTGCACGACTCCTGCCAGGGAGCCTTCGAAGCCGCTAATGTACCCCAGCGGCACTCAGGACCCAAGCCGACTCACTGGATCGGCGAGAGCAGGTAGGCTGCCCGGGACAGCAGCTTGCGCCATAGCGTGCGACGAGTCAGCTCCTCGAGGGTCACGCGACGGCAGTCGGTGAAGTCGCGCTCGAGCATCAGGCGTACCTCGGCGGCGAACTGACGGTCGGGCACCACGGCGGTGATCTCGAAATTGAGCCGAAAGGAGCGGTTGTCCAGATTGACCGTGCCGACACTGGCAGCAGCATCGTCGACCAGCATCACCTTCTGATGCAGGAACCCAGGCTGGTAACGGTAGACTCGGACCCCGGCGCGCAACATGTCGGGCAGGAAGGAGAAGGCCGAGAGGAAGACCAGCAGGTGATCGGGACGTTCAGGCATCATGATGCGCACGTCGACCCCGCGCATCGCCGCCAGGCGCAAGGCATCCTGCACGCCCTGATCAGGCACGAAATAGGGGCTGGTCACCCAGAAGCGTTCGTGGGCACTGTGGATCGCGAGCTGAACCAGCAGGCTCGCCGTCTCCTGAGTGTCTGCCGGTCCGGAGGGCACGATCACCACGTTCTGGTTGGCATCCGGGCTTGGCCGGGGCGTCCAGGTCAGGGAGATCATCTCGCCGGTGGCCCAGTGCCAATCCTCCCAGAAGGCCTCCTGCAGGCCCAGCACGCTGGGGCCGGTGAGCTTGAGATGGGTGTCGCGCCAGTGGCCATGTCGGGGGTGCTGCCCGAGATATTCGGTGCCGACGTTGAAGCCCCCCAGCCAGCCTTCCCGGCCGTCGACCACCAGCACCTTGCGATGGTTGCGGAAGTTGAGCTGGAAGCGATGCTTGAAACCACGGGAGGAGCGGAAGGCGCTGACCTCAACGCCGGCCTCGGCGAGGTCGCGGAGGAAGCGGTCGCCGAGCCCGCGACTGCCGATCTCGTCGTAGAGAAAGTAGATGCGCACGTCGCGCTCGGCGGCCTGCTGCAGGCGGTGCTTGAGCTCGATGCCGAGGGCATCGTCGCGGACGATGAAGAACTGGATGAGCACATATTCTTCTGCCGCCTCGATGCCGGCAAAGAGGCTGTCGAAGGTCGCCTCGCCGTCGATGAGCAGTTCCGCGTGATTGCCACGAGTCAAAGGCATCATCGCCAGCTGTTCCACGGCGCGGATATCCGTATCACCGGTGTCGGGCAGGTAGGGGTCGAAGCGGTCACGGTAACGAGCCAGCAGGCGGCGCAGCACGGTATCGCGCTCGCCCCGGGCCGAAACATAGCCGTAGAAGCGCGGTCGGCCGAAGACCCAGTAGGCCGGTACCGCCACATAGGGCATGGTGATCAGCGAGATGATCCAGGCGATGGCCCCCTGGGAGGTACGGCTGGACATCAGGGCCAGCACCGCCGAAACGAAGCCCAGCAGGTAGGTCAGGAAAATAGCCAGGCCGATCAGCCAGGAGGTCATGGTCGGTTCCCCTTCCGTAGGAGGACGACACCGCCGTCGGAATACAGTTACCTGCAGCATACTCCCAACGACGTCGGCCCCACCAGATGGCAGGGCCGACACCTTCTCGGGAGGATCAGGCGCGCTCGGCGATGATCTCCTTCCACTTGGCGGGACCAGTCTGGTGAACGGAGGTGCCCTGGCTGTCCACGGCCACGGTCACCGGCATGTCCTCCACCTCGAATTCGTAGATGGCTTCCATGCCCAGGTCCTCGAAGCCGACTACGCGAGATTTCTTGATCGCTTGGGCGACCAGGTAGGCGGAACCGCCCACGGCCATCAGGTAGACCGCCTGGTTGTCACGGATTGCTTCGATAGCCGCTTCGCCACGCTCCGCCTTGCCGACCATGCCCAGCAGGCCGGTCTCCTCGAGCATGGTACGGGTAAACTTGTCCATGCGGGTCGCCGTGGTCGGACCGGCCGGGCCCACTACCTCATCACGCACCGGATCCACCGGGCCCACGTAGTAGATGAAGCGCCCTTTCATGTCCACGGGCAGCGGCTCGCCCCTGGCAATCATGTCGACCATGCGCTTGTGCGCGGCGTCGCGGCCGGTGAGCAGCTTGCCGTTGAGCAGCAGGGTGTCACCAGGTTGCCAGGACCGCACCTCTTCCGGGGTTACGCTATCGAGATCGACGCGCTTGACGTTGTCGCCGCTCTCGCGGGTGACTTCCGGCCAGTCCTCGAGCTTCGGCACCGGAAGCGAAGCGGGCCCGGAGCCATCCAGGGTGAAGTGAGCATGACGGGTGGCGGCACAGTTGGGAATGATCGCCACCGGCTTGTTGGCGGCATGGGTCGGGAAATCCTTGACCTTGATATCGAGGACCGTGGTCAGACCGCCCAGACCCTGGGCGCCGATGCCGCTCCGGTTGACCTTGTCGAAGAGTTCCAGACGAAGCTCTTCGGCGCGATTGGTCGGGCCACGCGCCTGGAGCTCCTGGATATCGATAGGATCGAGCAGCGCCTCCTTGGCGATCTCCATGGCCTTCTCGGCGGTGCCGCCGATACCGATGCCGAGCATGCCCGGCGGGCACCACCCGGCGCCCATCTTGGGCAGCTGCTCCATCACCCAGTCGACCACGCTGTCGGAGGGATTGAGCATGGCGAACTTTGACTTCGCTTCGCTACCGCCGCCCTTGGCGGCGACATGCACCTCGACGCTGTCACCGGGCACCAGCTTGTGGTGAATGACGGCCGGGGTATTGTCGCCGGTGTTCTTGCGGGCGCCGTCCGGGTCGGCCAGCACCGAGGCCCGCAGCACATTGTCGGGCAGCTGATAAGCACGGCGGACGCCCTCGTTGATCATGTCGTCGAGGCTCATGTCAGCCTCGAAACGGACATTCATGCCCACGTGCACGAAGACGGTAACGATACCGGTGTCCTGGCAGATCGGGCGCTTGCCGAAGGCACACATCCGCGAGTTGATCAGGATCTGGGCGATGGCGTCCTTGGCAGCCGGATTTTCTTCACGTTCGTAAGCCGCCGCCATGGCGTCGATGAAGTCCTTGGGATGGTAATAGGAGATGTACTGCAGGGCATCGGCGACGCTCTGGATCAGGTCGTCCTGGCGAATCACGGTCATGGGCAAGGGACTCCTTGGCGTTATCGGCATGCCCGCGTCGAGGTGGGGTCGCAGCGGCGGGCTTGAACGGCGGGCATTATACCCCAGCCTTTGGCTTGTCGACATTCTTGCAACCTAAGTTGTATGTGCACGTAAATGAATGATAGGAAAGATAACGGTATAAAACTTGCCCGATAATCAGCTAACACACGGGCCGCCAGCCAGCGATTTGACGATGTCCGCGGCCAGCGGCGTGACGAATCTCGGGACCTGCCGGCATGACGAACCTCGATCAGGCAGAACCCAGGAGCAGCTGGCGCTCCTTGAGTTCGTGCAGGCGATCACGCAATCGGGCGGCTTCCTCGAACTCCAGGTTCTGAGCCGCCTCGTGCATCCCGTCCTCGGTCCGCGAGATCTCCTTAAACAGCTCGCTTGGTGATAGTTCAGCGGGATCATAGAGCGCCTCGCGCTCGGCCACCTTGCGCTCGCCCTTGCGCCCTTTCTTCTTCCCGGGCGTCTGGGCCGCCTCCATGATGTCCGCCACCGAACGCGTCACCGTGGTTGGCGTGATGCCCTGGGCCGCGTTATGGGCAATCTGCTTGTCGCGGCGCCGCTGTGTCTCGTCCATGGCGCGGCGCATGGAATCAGTGATCCGGTCACCGTAGAGAATCGCCTTGCCGTTGGCGTTGCGCGCCGCGCGTCCCATGGTCTGGATCAAGGAACGCTCGTTGCGCAGGAAGCCCTCCTTGTCGGCATCGAGTATCGCCACCAGGGACACCTCGGGAATGTCGAGCCCTTCGCGCAGCAGGTTGATCCCCACCAGGACGTCGAACTTGCCGAGACGCAGGTCGCGGATGATCTCCACTCGCTCCACGGTGTCGATATCGGAGTGCAGATAGCGCACCCGCACGCCGTGTTCGTCCAGGTACTCGGTGAGATCCTCGGCCATGCGTTTGGTCAGGGTGGTCACCAGCACCCGCTCCCCTACCTCGCTGCGCAGGCGGATCTCCGAGAGCAGGTCGTCCACCTGAGTGGAGGCCGGGCGCACCTCGATCTCGGGGTCCAGAAGGCCGGTAGGACGAACCACCTGCTCGACGACCTGGCCGGCATGCTCGGCCTCGTAGGGCCCCGGGGTGGCGGAGACGAAGATGGTCTGCGGACAGATCGATTCCCATTCCTGGAACGTCATCGGGCGGTTGTCCAGCGCCGAGGGCAGCCGGAAGCCATACTCCACCAGGGTCTCCTTGCGTGAGCGGTCGCCCTTGTACATACCCCCCACCTGGGGAACGCTGACGTGGCTCTCGTCGATGAACAGCAACGCGTCACTGGGCAGGTAATCGAAGAAGGTCGGCGGCGGCTCACCGGGGTTGCGCCCGGAGAGGTAGCGGGAGTAGTTCTCGATGCCGTTGCAGTAGCCGAGTTCGAGCATCATCTCGATGTCGTAGAGGGTACGCTGCTCCAGGCGCTGGGCCTCGACCAGACGGTCGTGCCTGCGCAGCCAGTCAAGGCGCGCAACCAGCTCCGCCTTGATATCGTCGATGGCGCCGAGGATGGTTTCCCGGGGCGTGACATAGTGTGACTTGGGATAGATGGTCATGCGCGGCACCCGGCCTCGCACCTCGCCGGTAAGCGGGTCGAAGAGGCTGATGGTGTCGATCTCGTCATCGAAGAGCTCGACACGCACCGCCTCGTCCTCGGCATCGGCCGGGAAGATGTCGATGACATCACCACGCACCCGATAGGTGCCACGCTTGAAGTCCATGTCATTGCGCGTGTACTGCAGCTCCGCCAGGCGTCGCAGGAACTTGCGCTGGTCGATCAGTTCACCGCGAGTGAAGTGCAGACGCATCTTCAGGTACTGGTCGGGATCCCCGAGGCCATAGATGGCCGACACCGAGACCACGATGATGGCGTCGCGGCGCTCCAGCAAGGCCTTGGTGGCCGAGAGGCGCATCTGCTCGATGTGGTCGTTGATCGAGGCGTCCTTCTCGATAAAGGTGTCTGACGACGGCACATAGGCCTCGGGCTGGTAGTAGTCGTAGTAGGAGACGAAGTATTCCACGGCGTTGTCGGGAAAGAATGCCTTGAACTCGCCATAGAGCTGCGCCGCCAGCGTCTTGTTGGGCGCCATGACAATGGTCGGACGCTGCTGGTTCTCGACCACATTGGCCATGGTGAAGGTCTTGCCGGAGCCGGTGACGCCGAGCAGCGTCTGGTGCGCCAGCCCTGATTCCAGCCCACTGACCAGCTCCCGGATGGCGGCGGGCTGATCGCCAGCAGGCTGGAATCTGGACTGCAGACGAAAGGACTTGCTCATGGCGGCTCCGATAACAGAATGGGCACCTACGCGGCGCCCAGGGAGTGAAAGGTTGCGCGACCCGGACTCAGGCCTCTGCGTTGCTGTCGACGGTGCGGGTGGTCACCTCCACGGTGGACGTGGTCATCAGCCGGTGAATCGGGCACTTGTGGCTGATCTCCTCCAGGCGGGCCCGCTGCTCGGTATCGTCGATGCCATGGAAGATCATCGCCACGTCCAGCCGATAGGTCCCGTGGCGCTCCTGGCTGTCGTCCCGATTGACCGTGACGCTGATGCCCGTCAGCGGCCACTTCTTGCGCCGAGCATACATCTGCGAGGTGATCGCCTTGCAGGCACCCAGCGAGAGGTCGAAGTAGTCATGGGGATCCGGCGCAGTCCCTTCGCCGCCGTAGGCCTCGGGCACGTCGACGAAAAGGTCGTCGAAGCCATCCAGTTCGACCCGCTGGCGATAGATATGGTTGCGCTCACTGACGACTTCAATGGTCTTCTTCATCACTTGACCTCGATACCCAGATTGAGAGATTGCACCGCCTCGATCAGCAACTCACGCCTGGCTCGACCCTCCACCTCGGCCCCGTGGCGGCCGACCTCGACACTGTCGACGCCGTCCAGCATCATCAGGGCAGTGGTGATGCGGTTGACCTGGTCAGCGTTCTCGACGCCCTGAAAGTGCAATGACTGATGGACCATGGGCGGCTCCTAAGACGGCGTGAACAAGCGGGAAGGCCCGAGTCTAGCATGCCACCCGAGCGCCGGGCAGCGCTTGCAAAAGTGCCCATCCGCCCTCATCAAGAAGGTAAGTTCATGCTCAAAGCCGAACCAGCAAGGAGCCCGGAGATGAAGGATTGGATCACCGCCACAGGCGGTCGGCAGGAAGCCGACTATCGGGTGACGTTCGACACACCCGATGCGCCGCGACTGGCTCTGGATACCACCGTGATGACGCCTCTTGCCCATCTCGGGGTGCTCGACGTCGAGGGCCCCGATGCCGAGTCCTTCCTGCAGGGCCAGACCAGCGCCCAGGTATCGCTGGCGGATGGCAATCTTGCTCCGCTGACCTGCTTCTGCACGCCCAAGGGGCGCATGCTGGCCAATGCACAGCTGATGCGGGTCGGCCCGGCCCACTATCGCCTCATAATGCACACCAGTCTGGTGACTCCGCTGGCCGAGCACCTGAAGAAGTTCGCCCCCTTCTACAAGGTCGAACTGCACGAGCGAGACGACCTGGCGCTATTGGGACTGATCGGTCACGAGGCGGCCGCGCTCGCCGAGGTACGCTTCGATGCCCTACCCTCCGGGCCATGGCACCAGGCCGGCAATGACGAACTTCAGGTGTTGGCACATCCGGGGCCCCGGCCGCGCCTGCTGGTCTGCCTGCCAGACGGGCGTGCCGAGGCGGACTGGCACTGGCTCAAGGAGCACGCCACACCGGTCGACAACAGCGTGTGGCGGCTCCAGGACATCCAGGCCGGGCTTGCGTGGCTCGACGCCGACCAGCGAGATACCTACCTGCCCCAGATGATCAACTGGGAAGCGCTTGGCGGCATCAGCTTCAAGAAGGGCTGCTATACCGGCCAGGAAGTGGTGGCCCGTGCACACTTTCGCGGCCAGGTGAAGAAGCGCCTGATGCGTGGCCAACTAGATGGCGACACCCTTCCCGAACCGGGCAGTGCCATCGAGGACGCCGAGGGCAAGCGGCTGGGCGAGGTGCTCCATGCCGAACTCGACGCCTACGGTCAGGTCGAGATACTGGCGGTGATGAGCACGAAAGAACCGGCTGAGCCGCTGAGCCTCGAGGGCCAGCACCTCAAACTTCTCAAGCAGCCCTATCCGATCGAACGAGTCGATCCGGAAAGTATGGCAGCGAAAGATTAGTGCTCTACCAATTCACTCAGTGAAAGCAAGGCCAGCTGATCACGGCGCCCCACGCCCGCCTTGTGCAACACCGCTTCACAGTGTCGGCGGGCGGTGTTCATGCGAACCCCTAGCTGCCGGGCGATTTCCCGGGACGTGAGTCCTCTCAGCATCAACTCGGCAGTCTCTCTTTGCCTTGGGCTCAACGCAAAGCGCTGAGCCAGAGCGGCTGCCAGATCCTCCAGTTCCAGTGCGCCCAGCGAAATCTGCAGTTGGCCGCCCTCCTCCCCGGAAAGTTCGGGTAAGGGCAGCTGGATCAAAGGCTTGCCTGCCCCGTCACCGCCATTGTTCGATCCATTGATAGCAAGCTTGTTCACGGTGGCAGACACCCTGGCCTCGGCGATGGCCTTGTCGAGCCGCTCCTGGTGTCGATGGGCTCGGTCGATGGCACTGAAGCCGAAGCTGAACGCCGGGAGCAACAATCTCAGCAGTGTCTCCGTTCTGCCACTGACGAAGCCGGGATCGTCATCCCCCTCGAAGCCGAAGGCGAACAACGACTCGCCAACGGCCAGCCGTGTGGTCATGCCGATAACGTGATGCATGCCGGCCGGTGCGAACGCCTCCTGAAAATAGGCGGCTCGCGTGACGCTTTCGCGCTCCGCCAGCACATTCTCGTGATAGACCCCCGAGCCCAGGCGTCGCCGTGAGAGATTGATCCTGTCCAGGTCGGGGTCCGTGGCCCTGAGGTTCCCTTCGACGTCCACGCCGTCGAAGACACGTGCGAAATAGGCTTCGATTTCCGGGCCGGCCCGATGGGTAACAATGATCGGCACCCCACCATCGAGCCAGGCCCCCATCGCAGCCTTCGCCTGCACCAGCGTCGCCACCTTGGCCAGCAGATCCCCGATCCGGCCCCGATCGAGGCGGATATTGAGAAGCGCTTCCTGAAGCCGCGTGATCTGTCGAAGTTCCCTGCTCGATAGGTCCATGCCCCTAGCCTTGTCGATCGGCCGGCATAGTGCAACTGCACCATGCGGAGGGCGCATACGTCTGTCTAGGCTAGAAATTGCCAACATTCATCCGCGCGGTATCGAGGAGGGAACCATGAAGCATCCGATCATGATCGGGCTGTCCATCGCGCTGCTGGCGTTGCCATTCAACCTGCACGCACAACCGACAGTAGGAGCGTCGATGCTCATTCTGGACGGCTCGGGGAGCATGTGGGGCCAGATCGACGGCACGCCCAAGATCACCATTGCCCGGGAGGCGATCGATACCATGATGGGGGAATGGCCGGCAAACAGTCCCATCGGGCTAATGGCCTACGGGCATCGCCAGGAGGGCCAGTGTGGCGATATCGAGACCCTGATCGAACCCGGCCCCCTGGATCGAGCTGCCTTCCGTCAAGCCATGGAGAACGTCACCCCGCGCGGCAAGACACCCATCGGCCGCTCGGTGGAAAGGGCCGCCGAGGCCTTGTCCCATGAGGACCGAGCCGCCTCGGTGATCATCGTCACCGATGGGCTGGAAACCTGCGGTGCCGATCTATGTGAACTGGGTGCACGCCTCGAGGCATCGGGAACGGCGTTCACCGCCCATGTGATCGGCTTCGACATCGTCGACGAGGACGGCCAACTCGCCTGTCTCGCCGAATCGACCGGGGGACGCTACCTGGCCGCCAGGGATGCCTCGGAGCTTACCGAGGCCCTTCAGGTGGTCAGCGAGCCCGAGCCATCTCCCCCGCCGGCCAGCCCCCTCTTTGTCGACGAATTCGAACGCGCCGAGCTGGGGGAGGACTGGACGATCGATCACCCCGAGCCCGCGGGTTTCATCCTGGACGACGGCAAGCTGGTCACCATGACGGTGCGTCCCGGTTACATGGGTGATGCCGCGGAGCAGCCCAACGTCTTCCGCTGGACGGGCGCGACGCTTCCCGAGGGTGACTGGACTCTCAGTGCCGACTTCACCGCCAGGCTTGGAGAGGTCAAGAGCCTGGGAGGGCGTCGCGCCATCGTTCAGGTCGGACGTTACCAGGATGTCGACCATTACCTCTCTGCCTACATCGTTCGCCAGGGCAATTCCAACGATGACATGTGGCTCAGGCTGCGCTCGGTCTCGGGTGGAAACGCCTCGGTGGCCGAAGTGGAGATCGCCGGCGACACCCGTGGCTATGATCTGGCCCGCATCTTGCGCGACTTCGAGGAAAAGGGGGCGACGCTCGCCATCATCAAGCGCGGCCGTGACTATGTCGGCCGACTGGAAATGAACGGCTGGGCAATGCAGGAAGGGGGTCCCGAGGCGATCGACACCGATCCACTTCAGGTACTGAGAACCACGGGCGATCCAGCACTCTTCGCCGGCACCCTGGGATCGGAGCAGACCGTCGCGGAATTCCATCGCGTCGAGATCCGGGGAGCGCCATGATACATCGTCTTGTCCTCATCGCATTGCTCGCCACCGGGCTTGCCTCTCAGGCAGCAGCCATGCCGACTCTTACCGCCATGGCGCCGCTGACCCGCCTCAGCGAGAGCGGGCCCACCAGCGCCCTGGTGAACCTGATGCTCAGCGCTCCGGCCGAGGAGCCCTTCATCGTGATGGTCACGACCTCCGACTTGACCGCCAAGAGCGGCATCGACTATGTCCCCGTGGCCGAGCCCGTGACCTTCCTCCCGGGAGACATCTACAAGCAGGTGGAGGTCGCCATCATTGACGACCCCGAGGATGAGCCGGTTGACGAGATGTTCCAGTTGACCCTCGGCGATGTCATTCCCCTGGGCGACAATCCGCTGCCGCCCGTGGTAGTGGCGTTGCCGTTTCTTCATTTCACCATCGAGGACAACGATCACACGCTTTCGACCGATGCCGCCGACGTCAAGGCGGGCGAACCCGTGCTGGTGAATATCAACCAGCGTTTCGATTCTCAGGATACCGTCGGCACCTATGTGCGCATCACAGGCGGTACCGCAAGGCTCGGCGTCGATATCGCACCGCCACGCCGCAGCGGTTTTCTGCGTGCGGGAAAGACCGAACAGACACTGGGCTTCGAGACCTTCGAGGGCATGTCCGAGGAGGACAGGACGGTCGTCTTCGAGGTCGGCGGTAACGCAGAAGGCCAAGTTACCACGGAGCCTGAAACTCTTACGGTCATGATTCGAGGCGAGCCGTCCGAGTTCGAACCCGCCAGGCTGCAATATGGCCCGGGCACCGGCTATATCTACTATGCAGGCGATCTCGTGATGGAGCGCCCTTTCCCGCCCCAGACCTTTGATATCGAGATGCGCGTGCATATCGGCGGTTCGCGTTTCACCCTGCGTCAGCAGGGAACCTCCTTGACCTTCGCACGTGTCTGCCGCAACGACGTCGATGCCAGTACGGCCATGGCCTCGATTCAGGGGATGTCGGTCGACGATATGCGCGAGGCGGGCGAGGAACTGTGGCGTGCGGCCTACCAGGTCGATGGCGTGCCGTTCACCTATGTGGTGGCCGGCGATCCGGCGGAAAAGCTGGTTGGCTATGCCACCTCGAACTATTCCACGGACGGGATGGCCCACGAGCAGTATTTCTCTTATATCGTCACCCCCGTTGCACCGGAAGACCCCGAGACGGCCGAGGTCCCCCGCCTGCCCCCCGAGAGGGATCCGGTCTTGCCGCCGACGGCGGCACGCGATGCCGTCGCACGTGCCATCGCGGACGACATGGGGGTTTCGGCAGACGCCTTGACACCTTACCTGACGACCTCGCTGGGATCCGGCACCGACTCGGTCAAGGTAGCCCTGTGGCTGGGCCCGGACGGCCAACTGGTCCAGCCCGGCCGCGACGACCTGGATCCCTGTGACCCGGGCTACGGCGAGATGGTGCCGGCGGTAAGCCGCGTGATCTATACCGTTCATGCCTTCGAAGATCGTTTCATCGTCCAGTCCAAGACCCAGGATATCGAGACTGGCCGTTACGAGCGCGCCTACATGGAAGATTTCGACACCGCGTCGAACGCACTGGACGAGGCCGTGACGCGCGCCCACGAGGGACTTTCACCCGACATTGCCGCGCCGACCGACTGAGGGTCGGCGCGAGACATCTCAGAGGAGCTTCGTTGTGCCTTTGCTACGCGCGAGTCTGATCGCCACTACCTGCCTGTTCGCCGCCTCAGCCCACGCGGGTCCCTGCGGCACGGAGTATGAATCTCAACATTCCCCGCTCTATCCCCTTCCCGACGAGGAGCAATGGGGTTATGTCGGCGCCGACGGTGAATGGCGCCTCGCACCGCAATGGCGACAGGTGCGCCCCTTCTCGGAAGGTCGCGCCGCGGTGGAAACCGAAGAGGGATGGGGCCTTATCGACAGCAGTGGCGCCTACGTCGTGCCACCAGGGGCGCGGGATGCCGATGCAGTGATCATCGACGAGACACCCTACCACCTTTCACCTTACAAGCCGTTTTCCCAGGGCTGCAGCGCGGTGACCCCGGAGGAAGGATCGCCGCATTTCATCACCCGTGACGGCACCCGCTGGGATCCCCCCGTGTTCACCGAGCACGACGTCCTCGATATCGGCGCCTTCTCCGAAGGCCTGGCGTGGGTGCGTACCGCAAGGAATGACGGCAACGAAATAGGCTGGATCGACACCGATGGCGCCTGGGCGATCGAACCCGAATATCACGATGGTGGCGACTTCGCCGCTGGCCGGGCGCCGGCTGCGATGTCGGACACTAACTGGGGCTATATCGACAGAAACGGTGCACTAGTTTTCCCACGCAAGTTCGTTCTGAGTGAGGCGGACCCTTACGCCGATGGCCTTGCCCCGGTGAAACTTGGCGACGACGTCGGCTACATGGACGCCGAGGACTGGGCTATCCGCGAGATTCGCTTCGCCGATGGCAGTCGCCAGGCGATGGCGGCGGCAGGCCCCTTCGCCGATGGCCTCGCCCCCGTTCGGGCGGCCCAGGCTTACAACCCGGCTCCAGTCTGGATCGACCAGGATGGCGAGGTCATCATCGACCCTGAGTCAGACAGTCGCCTGACGATCTGCAATAAAAGGCGTCTGTCTCGCTATCATGACGGTCTGCTGCCACTTGTCGTAGGCGATGGCACCAATATTTGCGGCAACACGCCCGAGATCTCCCATGAGGGGCTCGGCGACCCACGCAGTGGACCACAACAGATGCTCTGGGCACTGCCCTGGGCGCGCGACAAGCTGGTCTGGCTCGACCGGGACGGCCACGAGATGATCGACTCTAGCGCATGCCGTCGACCCGCTGGCATGGAACCGTTACCCGTCGAAGCCTATGCTGGTGTGCTGGCCGCAGGCGCCTATCGTATGGAAGTGTCTGGCGCCGCCGAGGGCCAGTTCGGCCCTGCCCGCGCCGATGCGCCCTGCAACCGTTCCGAATACACGCTCGCCGAAAACGAAGGGACCAATGATGTCGGGCCGTGGCGGTTCAGTTTCAGGGGCGAGGCACGCTGGCAGGATCATCCCGTCAACACGAACCTGAGCCTCAACCTGCCTGAAGGACTCTCCGCAGGCACCCATGAAGTGGGTGAGTTCGGCGACGACACGGCGGTGAATGGCCTGCTCTGGCTCTCCCTTCAGCAAGGCCGGGCGTCAGATTCGAAGCGGCCCGCTACTTACCGCTCGCTGGGCGGGACGCTCACGCTCTCGAAATTCGACCAGACGTCGGCAACCGGGCGCCTGGAGGTCACGCTGGCACCACGCGATGCGCCTGAGCGGACGATCAACCTATCCGCCCGCTTCCGGGAGATCCCCTACACCTTCGCCCCGGAAATCGAGATTACCCGACTCACCGGCGCCCTCGCCGAGATGCAGGAGCAGATGCCCGACGACCCTCTGGTGAACTTCTTCACCCCCATCGAGGTAACAGAGGCAGACGGACGACTTTCCGTGGTGTTCGGCACACGGGGACCCAACCTCGAACTGGTCTTCCCCGGCGATCATTCTGGCCCCTTCAACGCCGGACCCGATGAACCGGTTTCGGCCAGCCTCTCGGAGATGCCGGTCAGTGCAGAGGGAACCCTCTCGCGCGCCGACGATGTTCTCGCCGGCGATATTGATGTCCAGATCCTGGACCACCCGCGATTCGACGGGGATGCGGGGATGTCGCTTCGTTTCGCCCATGTGCCGATGGCAACGTCGTCAGACGAGTAACGGGAACAGTCGACGAGCGGTGGCGGTGCTGTCCGCCGCCACCCGCTCCGACGACTGGTCGCGGATTTCAGCCACCACCCTGCATACCTCGGCGACGTTCACCGGCTCGTTGCGCTGGCCCTGGTGGCCAGCCAGCGGCATGTCGGGACTGTCGGTCTCCAGCACATAGCCGTCGTCGGGCAACGACTTCACCGCCCGGTGAAGCCGCTTCGCCCGATCATGGGTGACCGCTCCGCCGAGCCCCAGCACGAAGCCAAGGTCGAGGAACTTCTGTGCCTGCTCCGGTGAGCCGGCGAAGGCATGGATCAGCCCGCCAACGGGAAGGTCGAGCTGGCGCAGGCGCTTGGCTACCTTGTCGTTGGCCTGCACGCAGTGGATCACCACGGGCAGTTGGCGCGCCTTGGCGATTCGCAGCTGGGCATCGAAAGTGTGCCATTGGGCGTTCCAGCTCTTCTCTATACGTGCATCGATGCCACACTCCCCCACCGCTACGACTCCGGGATTGGCGTCCAGCGCTTCCTCCAGTGCCTCGAGATCCGCGTCGTGATGCTCATCCATGAAGTAGGGGTGCAGCCCCAGACAGACGCTGACGTCGTCGCGCTCGCCCAGCGCCAGCACATCCGGCCAGCGCTTCCGCGTGGTACCCGGCACCACGAAATGACCCACACCCTCTGCCCTCGCACGCGCGATCACCGCCTCGCGGTCGGCATCGAAGTCGGGGAAGTCCAGATGGCAGTGGGCATCGATCAGCATAGTAACGAGGAGCAAGGAACAAGAAGCAAGGCAAAGTCACCTTTGCTGAGTGCTTGAAGCGAGGGGGCGCCGGGGGCGGGTCGAAGAGGAGGTCCTATGCCAAGGATGGCATCGGTAGCGCCCAGGGAAGGGTTCACAGCGCCTCCTCGAAGGCCCGCCGCCGGATCAGCCCCGAGCGATCCGACGACTTGTTGGCAATGTCTCAGTGTTCACGGGTCGGCTGGAAGCGAATTTCCGGCCAGCGCTCCTGGGTCATCTGCAGGTTGACCCGGGTCGGCGCAATGTAGGTCAGGTAGCCGCCGCCGTCGATGGCCAGGTTGGCACTGGCCTTGCGCTTGAACTCATCGAGCTTCTTGGCATCGGTGCTGTAGATCCAGCGGGCGGTGTTGACGTTTACGCCTTCGTAGACACAGTCAACCTTGTACTCCTCCTTGAGGCGATGGGCGACCACATCGAACTGCAGCGTACCCACGGCACCGAGAATCAGGTCGTTGTTGTCCAGCGGCATGAAGACCTGGGTGGCCCCCTCCTCGGAAAGCTGCTGCAGGCCCTTCTGCAGCGCCTTCATCTTCAGCGGATCCTTGAGGCGCACGCGCTTGAAGAGTTCCGGGGCGAAGTGCGGAATGCCGGTGAAGCGCATGTCCTCACCCTGGGTGAAGGTATCGCCGATCTGGATGGTGCCGTGATTATGCAGGCCGATGATGTCGCCGGGCCAGGCTTCCTCGACCTGGGAGCGGTCCGAGGCCATGAAGGTCAGCGCGTCAGCGATCTTGACGTCCTTGCCGATACGCACATGGCGCATCTTCATGTTCTTCTCGTACTTGCCCGAACAGACACGAAGGAAGGCGATACGGTCACGGTGATTGGGATCCATGTTGGCCTGGATCTTGAACACGAAGCCGGTAAGCCGCTCGTCCTCGGGTTCCACGATACGAGTGTCGGTCTCTCGCGGCTGGGGTGGCGGCGCGTACTCGACGAAGCCGTCCATCATCTCGCGTACCCCGAAATTGCCCATGGCGGTGCCGAAGTAGACCGGCGACAGCTCGCCCCGCAGATAGGCTTCATGGTCGAATTCGTGGGAAGCACCGCGCACCAGTTCCACCTCCATGCGCAGCTCCTCGGCCTGCTCCTCGCCGAGCACGGCGTCCACTTCGGGATTGTCGAGTCCCTCGATGCGCCGGTCGTCGGGAATCTGACTGCCCTGCCCTTGGGTGTAGAGATGGATGACATCGTTGTGGAGGTGATAGACACCCTTGAAGTGACGGCCCATGCCGATCGGCCAGGTCATCGGAGCACACTGGATGTTAAGAACCTCCTCGACCTCGTCCATCACCTCGACGGGATCGCGGACGTCGCGATCCATCTTGTTGATGAAGGTAAGGATCGGCGTGGTGCGCAGACGACACACGTCCATCAGCTTGATGGTCCGCGCCTCGACGCCCTTGGCGCCGTCGATCACCATCAGCGCCGAATCCACCGCGGTCAGGGTGCGGTAGGTATCCTCGGAGAAGTCCTCGTGGCCGGGCGTGTCGAGCAGGTTGACGATGCGCCCGCCATAGGGGAACTGCATCACCGAGGTCGTCACCGAGATGCCACGCTCCTGCTCCATCTTCATCCAGTCGGAGGTGGCATGGCGGTCGTTGCGCTTGCTCTTCACCGAGCCGGCCATCTGGATGGCGTTGCCGAACAGCAGCATCTTCTCGGTGATGGTGGTCTTGCCGGCGTCAGGGTGCGAGATGATCGCGAAGGTTCTACGCAGCCCGACTTCACGGGCCAGGGTGGGGTTTGACATCAATGCGGTGCCTGGTCAGGACTCGAATGGGAACTCGAAAAGATGTCCATGATACCGCGACAGGCCGTGGCTCTGCACCCTGCCCCAGACCCGGCACGATCATGGCAATCCACCCCAGGCCCCGTGGTGACGAGGCCGACTTCTTCAGGCGATGGGCAAAGCTCAATCCCAGTCAGGAGCAAAGTCGGGATCGGCGATACGCTCGTCGCGGTCCAACCTGGCGATCGCCTCGATCTCGTCATCGCCTAGGGTGAGGTCGTCAGCCGCCAGGTTGGCCGCCAGATGCTCGCGCCGAGTGGACGACGGGATGGCCACCACGCCACGCGACCGGGTCCAGGCTAGAACGACCTGGGCGGAGGTGACACCATGGGCCTCGGCAATAGCCTTCAGCGTCTCGTCCTTCAGCACCTTGCCCACAGCCAGCGGCATGTAGCCGGTCACGGTCAGGCCGCGTGCCTGGCAATGTTCGACCACGGCACGATTCTGCAGGAAGGGGTGCACCTCGATCTGATTGGTCAGCAGCGTCTCCGGGCCGAGGATCTCGAGGGCCCGATCGACCTGAGCGATGGTGAAATTGGAGACTCCGATGTGGCGTGCCTTCCCCGCCTGCTGCACCTCGCGCAGGGCCGTCAGGTAGTCGGCCATGGGCACGGCGTCATCCGGCGAGGGCCAGTGGATCAACAGCAGGTCGACGTAGTCGGTACCGAGCTTCTCCAGGCTCTCCTCAACGCTGGCCTTGAAGGAGGCGGGCTCCAGCCGATCATGCCACACCTTGGTAGTGACGAAGAGCGCCTCGCGCGGCACCTGGCTTTCGGCGATGGCCGCGCCGACGTCCTGCTCATTGTCGTACATCTGGGCGGTGTCGATGTGGCGAAATCCCAACGCCAGGGCATCGTGGATCACACGCTTCAAGGTGTCCCCTTGAAGGCGGAAGGTACCGAGGCCGGGGTTGGGCAATGTCGGGATGCTCATGAAATCTCCTTGTCGTGCCAAGGGGTCGGTATGACACCCTACTACATGACACTCTCTAGTGGCGTCGGGTGCCCCCGACTTCAAGGGCCCCCATTTCTCGGGGCCATGCCTGCCAGGCGTGACCTACACTAAGGGCCATCACCTGGGTAGCCAGCCGGAAGCACCTCTGCCGATATCACTCGATCGAGGAGGAAAAGTATGCAGGACATCGACCAAAGCGACGACATCCCACGGGATGGATCAACTCCTCCCGAACGTCCTCTGGCACCACAACCGGATAAATGGACCCCTCCCCAGTGGCGACACCGACACGCCTTGAGCGGCGGAGAACGGGAAGCCGAAGGGAAGGGTGACCTCCATGCCACTACCGACCGCATGGCTCATGCCAGCCTGGGCAGGCTGACCGGCGGGGTGTCACCGATTGCCATCATGCAGGCCTTCAGCGACTGGACCTGGCATCTGAGCATTTCGCCGGGCAAGCAGGCCCAACTCATCGAGGAGATGGGACACGAGATGAGCCGCCTGTGGGGTTTCCTGCCGCATTCGATGAACGAAGAGGAATGCAAACCCTGTGTCGAACCGCTCCCCCATGACGACCGCTTTGCGGGGGAGGAGTGGCAGAAATGGCCTTATAACGTCTTTTCCCAGTCCTTTTTGCTGACCCAACAGTGGTGGAACAGGGCCTCGACGGGCGTGGATGGCGTGGACCCCCACCACGAAGACATCGTGAAATTCACGATACGCCAGCTTCTCGATGGTTTCGCGCCGACCAACTCGCCCCTGACCAATCCCAACGTCGCTAGACGTACCCTCGAGACCGGCGGCAGGAACTTCATCGACGGCTACATGCACTTCCTCGAAGACGCGCGTCGCATGATGATGCATGAGCCGCCGGTGGGAGCCGAGACGTTTCGACCCGGCGAGACGGTGGCGGTGACGCCCGGCAAGGTCATCTATCGCAACCGCCTGATGGAACTCATTCAGTATTCCCCGACAACGGACACTGTGAAAAGCGAACCCCTGCTGGTCATTCCCGCCTGGATCATGAAGTACTACATCCTGGATCTCTCGCCACACAACTCCCTGGTGCGCTGGCTGGTGGCGCAGGGGTATACCGTCTTAATGGTGTCATGGAAGAACCCGGACGCCGAGGATCGCGACCTGGGAATGGAGGACTATCGCAAGCTGGGCATCATGGAAGCCCTCGAGGTCGTCAATGCGGTGGTTCCCGACCGCAAGATTCACGGTGTCGGCTACTGTCTGGGAGGCACGCTGCTGTCGATTGCGGCAGCCGCCATGGCACGCGATGGTGACGAGCGCCTTGCCTCGCTGACCCTCTTCGCTTCCGAGACAGATTTCGAGGAGGCTGGTGAACTGGAACTGTTCATCGACGAGAGCCAGGTGAGCTTTCTCCAGGACCTGATGTGGCACCAGGGCTATCTGGACAAGTGGCAGATGCGCGGCACCTTCGTTTTTCTGCGCTCCAATGATCTCCTGTGGTCGGCCTTCGTGAAGTCCTACCTGATGGGAGAAACGCTACCCATGTTCGACCTGATGGCGTGGAGTACCGACTCCACTCGAATGACCTACCGGATGCACTCGGAATACCTGGAACGGCTCTACCTCGAGAACGCCCTGGCCAAGGGGGACTATTTCGTGGACGACTTCTCGGTAGTGCTGAGCGATATCAAGGTGCCGATCTTCGCCGTCGGCACGCGCACCGATCACATCGCCCCCTGGAAGTCCGTCTACAAGATTCATCTGCTGACCGACACGAACGTCACCTTCACGCTGACCAGCGGCGGCCACAACGCCGGCGTCATCAGCGAGCCTGGCAAGCGCAAGCATGTCTATCAGATCGCCGACAAGCACGCCGATGCCTCCTATGTAGCGCCCGAGACCTGGCACGAGAAGGTACCCGAACGGCAGGGTTCCTGGTGGCCGGAATGGCATCGCTGGCTTCTCGAACACTCCAGCGGCGAAACACCCCCGCCGCCGATGGGTGCTGCCGAAACCGGCCATACCCCCCTGGAGGACGCACCGGGCCACTATGTGCTCCAGCAGTAGACCAGAGGCACCAGGCCGAAGAGGACGATGGCGGAGGGTGGCCGGTAACAGGCTCATCGCTCTCGCAGGTGCTCCAGGAAGCTCAGCAGCACCGGGGTCACCGCGAGCACCAGCAGGGTTGAGAAGGCCAGGCCGAAGGCGATGGAGACTGCCATGGGGATCAGGAACTGCGCCTGCAGCGAGGTCTCGAAGAGTAGCGGCATGAGCCCGCCGATGGTGGTCAACGAGGTGAGCAGTACGGCGCGCATGCGCTGCACCACCGCCTCGTTGAGCGCCGCCTCGATGTCCAGCCCCTGATGACGCTGGTGGCGGTAGAACGCCACCAGGATGATGGCGTTGTTCACCACGATGCCCGAGAGGCCGAAGAGCCCGAATAGCGAGAGCATGGTCAGGTTGAGACCCAGCATCCAGTGTCCCAGCAGAGCCCCGACCAGTGCCAGCGGGATGATCGCCATGACGATCAATGGCAGGCTCCACGAGGCGAAGACCCAGGCCAGCACCACGTACATCAGTCCCAGACCGATCAGCAGCCCGGTACGCATGTCGGCGAAGGTCTCGCGCTGGTCGGCAGCGCGGCCTTCGAAGCTGTAGCGCAGGCGGTGCGTGGTGGCAAGGGTCGGCAATACCTCCGCGGATACGGCATCGAGCACGCGCTCTGCAGAGGTCGTCTCGGTATCGAGCTCCGCGGTCACCTCCACGGCCAGTCGGCCATCGGCATGGCGCAACGCCTCGAAGCCCTGGCGATAGTCCAGGGCCACGACCTGGTCGAGGGGCACGAAGCGCCCGTCAGGAACGCGCAGGGCGAGACGCGACAGGGTCGAGAGCCGCTCGCGCTGCGCCCGTGGCAGCAGCACCCGTACTTCGATCTCGTCGGCGCCATCCTGATAGATCTGCACCAGCCGGCCGTCGAAGGCATCCCTGAGCTGGCGACCGAGATCGGCGGTGGTCAGTCCCAGGGCCTGACCCTGGGCGTTGACCCGGTAGATCAGCTGCTCACGCCCCCAAGGCATGTCGTCCTCGGTGTCGAGCACGCCGGGCAGTTCGCGCAGCGAACGGGAGAGCGACTCGGCGGCGGCCTTGAGATCACCCGCCTCCTCTCCGGTCAGGCGGATATTGACGTCCTTGCCCGGCGGGCCCGCGGTACGCTCGTTGATGGTCAGATTCTCCAGCCCCGCCGGTTCGACGATGCGCGATCGCCAGGCGCGGATGAACTCGGCATTGCGCACGTCGCGGTCGTCGGAGGCGGTGAGCTCCACCATGATCGAGCCGACGTTGTCGCCGCTGCGGGCCTGCATGCCGCTGGCGAGCGTCGCCCCGTGCCGCGTCACGGCGTGCTGGACCAGATCTCCCCCCAGAGCCTGCTCGGACTCGTTCAGCGCCGCCTGCATGTGCGCCAATAAATCATCGACACGCTCGCTGTCGGTGCCTGCCACGAAGCTGGCATTGGCATAGAGGACGTTGGGCTCGGGCGTGGGAAAGAAGTTGAATTCCAGGCGCCCCCCGACCAGCAGGCCAAGGGTGAAGAGCACCACCGCAGCGGCCGAGGCCAAAGTGGCGGCGCGATGGCGCAGGGTCAGTGCCGAGAAGCGCCGGAAGGGTCCCTCGCGGAAACGCTCGAAGGCCACCTCGAAGCGCTCACGCGGTCGCGACAGCGGGTGGCGCCGGATTGTACGGCCCGGCACGAACGCATTGCGCAGATGGGCAGGCAGCACCACGAAACACTCCAGCAGGGAGGCAACCAGCACGCAGATCATGATCACCGGAATATCGCCGAGGATGTTGCCGATCACGCCACCCACCAGGAGCAGCGGCATGAAGGCGGCCACCGTGGTCAGCGACGAGGCCAGCACCGGCCAGATCATGCGCCGGGCCGCCCCCTCTGAAGCGTGACGGGCAGGCTCGCCCATGCGGAAGTGGGCGTCGGCGTCCTCGCCTACCACGATGGCGTCATCGACGATCACCCCCAGGGCCATGATCAGCGCGAAGAGCGATATCATGTTGATCGAGCCGCCGATGCCCCAGAATACCGCCATGGCCGCCATGAAGGCGGTGGGAATGCCGATGGCCACCCACAGCGCCACCCTCGCGGGCAGGAAGAAATAGAGCAGCAGCAGGACCAGCGCCAGGCCACCCAGACCGTTGCTGATCAGCAGCCAGATTCGCTCGGCAATCAGTTGCCAGGTCTGGTCGTGAACCTCGAGCACTACGCTGGGTGGCAGCTGAGGACGAGTCTCTGCCAGCCAGCTCTCGAGCACGTCCGCGGCGGCCAGGGAGTTGCCGTCCTCGCTTCGCTGCAGCATCAGCTCCACCGCAGGATGACCGCCACGGCTCAAGGTCACCTGCTGCTCGCGGGACTCCTGGCGGATGGTGGCAATATCGCCCAGTCGCACTTGCACCCGCTCGCCACTGATCACCGGCAGGTCGGCGAAGGCTTGCTCGTCGCGGCGCTGTTCCACAGCCCGTAGTTCGCGGGTGCTGTCCTGCTGGCCAAGCAACCCTGCAGGCAGGTCCCGGGACATGCCCTCGACCCGCTCGGCAATCTCCGCAAGACTCATCTGTAGTCCCTGCAGACGCTCCGCGGGCACCTCGATGCTGATCTGCTGTTCGGGCAGACCGCTGATTTCTACCCGATCGATGCCCCGCTGGAGCAGTTCATCCTCATAGCGATTGGCCAGGTGACGCAGGGCCTCCTGGCTCACCTCACCATGCACCAGTAGCCGGGCCACCGGCTCGTAGCGGGTGGTCCGAGTGACCCTGGGTTCCTCGGCATCGGCGGGCAGGCTGGTGAACTCATCAACCCGCTGACGGGCGTCATCCAGCGCCAGAATCGGGTCGCTACCCTCCGTGAACTCCAGGGTGATGTTGGACACCCCCAGGGCCGAGGTGGACGTCATCCGCTTGAGGCCATCGAGGCTGCGCAGGCGCTGTTCGAGAGGCACGGTGATGCCCTTCTCGACGTCCTCCGCGGAGGCACCACTCCAGACCGTTCGCACGCTGACAACGTCGAGAGCGAACGAGGGGAAGAACTGGATGTTCATGCGTGACAGACCCAGCACCCCACCCAGCAGCATCATCAGCATGATCAGGTTGGCAGCGACCCGGTGGTGAACGAAGAAGCCGATCACACCGCGCCGTCGGCTCATGGCGGGGTCTCCTCACCGGATGCAGTCGACTCGACCTTCAGCCCCTGGATGGCATTGGGCAGATGAGTGATGATCACTCGGTCATCCTCGTCCAGCGATTCGCCGCTGACCAGGGCCCAGCGCTCGCCATCGTCACGGACCACCTCGCCATGACGGGTCACCATCAGGCGCTGCATTCGGCCTTCGTCGTTCATCAGGTAGAGGCCATCGTTGCCATAAAGGGCACTCTCTGGAACCGGGAGGCTGCCGGGGATGGCTGGCCGCACCAGTGACACGGCCAACAGGCTGCCGGGTCGCAATCCCGCCCCGCCGGCCTCGAGACGAAAGATGGCCTCGATACCGGCGGGGTCGCTCTCGCCGGCCAGCCCGACCAGCACGAAGCGGGCATCCTCGTCACCGGTGGCCTCGAGCCGCCTCTCCTCAGCCAGAGCGTGGCGCAGCTCGGCCTGGTAACGCCCGGGAATGCGCGCCCTCAACTCAAGGCCCACTTCGGGATAGACGCTGAGCAGTTCGCTGCGGGCGGCTACCTGATCGCCTGGTGCCACTCGGATGCGCGTAACAATGCCATCGAAGGGCGCCTCGACGCGGCTGCGCGCTGCATCACGACGCGCGGCGGCCAGGGCAGCCCGAGCACGGGTCAGGCCCGCCTGGAGGGACTGAAGGCGCGCGGGATGCTCAGCGATGGCCCGCTCCCTGGCCACCACCGTCACCCGAGCCCGCGCCAGCTCGTTGCGTGCCGCGTCCAGATCGGACTGGGAGGCCAGGTTGCGCTCTACCAGAGAGCGGGTACGTTCCAGCTGGCGGCTGGCGTTATCCAGAAGTTCACGTTCGCGTACCAGGGTGTCGCGATCACTTTCATGGCGCACCCGCTCGTTTTCCATCTGCGCCCGGAGATCGGCCACCTCGGCCTCGGCTTGCTCCAGCGGCGGACGGATATCGGCCTCGTCCAGGGCCACAAGCAACTCTCCGCGGGCGACTCGCTGGCCTTCACGAACCGGTCGCTCGGCGATACGACCGGCCAGTGGGGCAGTGACCCTGAGCGTATCGGGGGCCGTCACCTCGCCATAGAGCGGCAGAGCCGGAGCATGACGCCCGGGAACGGCCCTCAGGGTCTCGACCCGCCAACTGCGCTCTTCCGGGGTGACGCTGGCGCTTTCAGGCCGGGTGGCCCGCAGCCACAGGAAGACCGCCACGCCAAGGGCCAGAATCAGCAGGGGAAGCAGGCGTCTAAGCATCGTCTAAGTTCCACTGGTAATATCGATAGGCCTCAAATATACGCCTTCGACAGAGGATTGTCGGGGCCTGTGCCCACCGGGCGACACTGTGCCTCAGAGGCTCGCGAAGGCACAGTGTCGCCCGGATCGGGTATCATTCGGCCTGACCATCTCATGGAGCCGCCATGCCAGCCACCCTGCCCCTGCCGCTCTCCACGCCGAACCGCAACCTGGTGCGGCTGACGATCGTGCGTGGCATCACCTGGACCGGTTTCCTGGCCGCGATCATCATCGGCATCGAACTGTTGGGCTTCTCCCTGGAGGTGCCTGCAGTGATTGGGGTGATCATCGCCATGGGGGTGATCAACATCGCCACCTGGTGGCGCATGGGGCGCCCGCGGGCGGTAACCCACGGCGAGTATCTGCTCCACCTGCTGCTCGATGTCTCTGGCCTGACGCTGCTGTTCTACTTCACCGGCGGCTCTCACAACCCTTTCATCAACTATTACCTGGTGCCGGTCACCATCGCCGCGGCGACGCTTCCCTGGCGGCATGCCTGGGTGGTAGCCGCCGCCTCCATGGCGGCCTACAGCTTCCTGATGATGGCCTATCAGCCGGTACCGCAATTCGCCCAGGGCCAAGACGGGGGGACTCTCAGCCTTCACGTGCTGGGCATGTGGCTCAACTTCGGACTTTCGGCGGGACTGGTCACCTTCTTCATCTACAAGATGGCCCACGCCCTGCGCAGTCGCGACCAGGCCCTGTCACGCACCCGTGAGGCCGCCCTGCGCAACGAGCAGGTACTGGCCGTGGCCACCCAGGCGGCTGGGACCGCCCATGAGCTGGGCACCCCGCTCTCCACCATGGCGGTGCTGCTCGGCGAGATGCGCGAAGAGGTCAGGGACCAGCCGGCACTGTCCCGGGACATCGAACTGCTCCGCCAACAGGTGGATACCTGCAAGTCGCGGTTGCGCCACCTGGTGGAGAGCGCCGACCGCCGACGCATGGCCGAGCCCGAGGTCCATGACGCCCGGCTATGGTTGGCCTGGGTGGTACAGCGCTGGCTGGTGCTGCGTCCCGATGTCAGCCACCATCTGAACGTCACCGAACGACGCGGCCGCCCCTGGCTGGCGGTGGATGCCACCCTCGACCAGGCACTGACCAACCTGCTGAACAACGCTGCCGATGCCAATCCGGACGATATCTCCATCCGCCTCGACTGGAACGATGACGAGGTGATCATCGACATCCGCGATCATGGTCCCGGGGTGGCGATGTCCATCGCCGACCAGCTGGGTGAGACCTTCGTCTCCACCAAGAGCAAGGGGCTGGGTATCGGCCTCTTCCTGACCCACGCCACCATCAACCGCTTCGGGGGCGGCGTAAGCCTGTACAATCACCCCGAGGGCGGCACCCTGACCGAGGTGACACTGCCACGCAGTCAGTCCCACCCCTGAAACCCGACGACTGCGCGCACCCGTGCCCGTCTGCGAGGACAAGATGCAAGAGACCGCCGAACGCCTGCTGATCATCGATGACGACGAGATGTTCTGCCACGTGCTCGACCGCGCCCTGAGTCGCCGCGGCTTTGAGGTGCTGGTCGCCCATGACGCCGCCCAGGCCCTATTCCTGGCACGCCGCCACCAGCCCCAGCTGGCCACGCTGGATCTCAAGCTTGAGCAGGAATCAGGGCTGAAGTTATTACCGGAACTACTCGAGATCGTGCCGAACTGCCGAGTGGTGGTACTGACAGGCTATTCGAGCATCGCTACCGCGGTGGAGGCGATCAAGCTGGGCGCGGTGAACTACCTATGCAAGCCCGCGGATGCCGACGACGTCCTCTTGGCCCTGTCGCGAGCGGAGGGCGACCCGGAAACCGAGGTGGCCGACAATCCACCCTCAATCAACCGCATCACCTGGGAGCATATCCAGAAGGTGCTGCAGGAGCACGACGGCAACATCTCGGCGACCGCCCGGGCGCTGGGCATGCACCGCCGCACCCTGCAGCGCAAGCTGCAGAAGCGGCCGGTGAGACGCTAACGTTACAAGCGGCCAAGCGGCCAAGCGGCCAAGCGGCCAAGCGGCCAAGCGGCCAAGCGGCCAAGCGGCCAAGCGGCCAAGCGGCCAAGCCGAGGCTCAAGCTTCAAGAAAAAATCGCAACGGGATTCCTTGGGGCTTGTGGCTCGGCGCTTATTGCGCCGTCCACCCCAGGTCGATGTTCCAGCTGGACCCGGTAACGGCCCCGGCGAGATCAGAGGCCAGGTAGCCGACCAGCTCGGCCACCTCAACAGGCTCGATAAGGCGCTTCACCGCCGCATTCTTGAGCATGATGTTCTCGATAACCTCCTGCTCCTTCATGCCATGCATCTTCGCCTGGTCGGCGATCTGATTGTCGACCAGCGGTGTCTTGACGTAGGCGGGACAGATGGCATTGGCGGTAATGCCCTGGCTGCCGCCCTCCAGTGCCGCGGTCTTGGTGAGGCCGATCATGCCATGCTTGGCGCTGATATAGGCCGATTTGCCCGGGGAGGCCACCTGAGCATGAACCGAGGCGATGTTGATGATGCGCCCCCAGCCATTCTCGCGCATGGAGGGCCAGGCGGCTTGGGCGAGCAGAAAAGGAGCCGTGAGCATCAGGTCGATGATCTGGCGCCACTTCGCTTCCGGGAACTCCTCGATGGGCGAGACATGTTGAATGCCGGCGTTGTTGACCAGGATATCGACACGTCCGAAACGCTTGATCGCGTCGGCCACCGCGGCCTTGCAGGCTTCGCCGTCGGTCAGGTCGGCCTGGAAGAAGGCGGCACCCGCCTGCTCGGCGATCTCCTTGCCCGCCGGATTGAAGTCCACGGCCAGGACCTGATGACCCTTTTCGCAGAAGTGGCGTACCACGGCCTCCCCGATGCCGCTGCTGGTGCCGGTAATCAGGGCGACGCGGGGTGTGGAAGCATTGGCGGTCATGCGTGACTCCTCTGTCCTGTGTCTCGGGCCGGAACCCGAGCAGGGCCCTCACGGGCCCGAGGTGGTGGTATCGATGTCGGCCACCAGCATAAGGCGAATGACGCAGCGCGTCATCCGCTCATGTATTCGACGCAGCCGATGTCATGACCCGCTCCATCAGCTGCTGGGCGAGGCGACTGCCCTGCTGTAGTGAGCCGACATCGGAAAGGTCATCGAGAAGCTCGCAACGCCACCAGCCCTCTGCCTCCCCCAAGGATTCGAACATGAAAGGGTAATGGCCGGTGGGCAGCGACAGCATCAGGTGTTCTGTCACCGGCCGTGGCGTACTTGGTTGATCGATGACGAGCGCCAGCGAGAGCGAGACGGGCGTGACCAGAGCGCCCAGCAGCCCTAGGCGACCATCATCAAGCCGGTGTGGCTGGAAGCAGATGGCATCCACCCCCAGTCGGGGGTTGAAACGAGGATCACGCTTGGCGTCCTTCAGATGGCAGCGGCTCCAAGCCTCGGACAGCTGACGCAGCCGGGCATACTGTTCACCGGTCAGTGCCTGCATGAGATCCTCCGGCGCGGTAGAGGGGTCATTATAGCCGTCGTGTCGAACATTCGGCAGGGGGAGGGCGAGCTGCTAGCATGAAATGCCGCTTTCCCCCTGCCGAGGAGCCTGTATGACACCCACTCAGCGACTGGAGATCGCCGTCGACATCGTCCACGAAGCCGGCCGAATGATCGTCGAGGCCCGTGAACATCAGGTATTCGGACAACGCTACAAGCATGGCCAGGAGCTGGTCACGGACACCGACGTCGAGGTGGATACGTACATCAGCGAGCGTATCGAGCAGCACTTTCACGGTGAGGCACGCCTCAGCGAGGAGCTGACCCCCGATCGACAGGTGCTGAACAGCCCACAGGCCCTGTGGGTGGTGGACCCCATCGACGGTACGGTCAATTTTGCCCATGGCCTGCGTCATGTGGCCGTCTCCATCGGCTGGGCAAACGAGGGTCACACCCGCCTGGGGGTGGTGCATGCTCCTTTCCTGGGCGAAACCTTCACTGCGCTTTACGGTCAGGGGGCCTGGTGCAATGGCCAGGCGATTCATGCCAGCCGCACCGGCAACCTGGCCCACGCCCTGGTGGGCACCGGCTTTCCCTATCGTCGCGACAGTCGCATGCCGCTGATGCGTCGCCTCTCCGCCGTGCTGTCCCACTGTCAGGACGTGCGACGTAACGGCTCGGCGGCCCTGGATCTGTGTGATGTGGCCTGCGGCCGACTGGATGCCTACTACGAGAGCGTCTCGCCCTGGGATTGTGCCGCCGGCTGGCTGATCGCCCGAGAGGCAGGCGCTCGTACCGGCCACCTCTATCCGGGTCCGACGGGGATTCCCGACGACCTCTACGGCGAAAACCTGCTGGTGACCAGCCCCAACCTGCATATCGAGCTCGGTGACTTGCTGCGACGGGCCGATGCCGGGGAAATTGACCTGTGAACAGCGCGATAGCGGGTTGTCATTAGCCTGCAAGGAGGCGGCTATTGGCGAAACGTTGCCTACACCGTCACAATGGCTAGCCTTTTAACTTGACCCCACTTCACGCACCCTGCCTTGCAAGGAGTCACTGAATGTTCGTCGTTATCTTCGGTCGCCCCGCCTGTCCCTTCTGCGACCGGGCCAAGGCGCTCGCCGCCCGGCTCGAGAGTGCCGGTGCCATCGAGAGCCACCGCTACATCGATATCCATGCCGAAGGCATCACCAAGGCTGACCTGGAGAAGACCATCGGCAAGCCGGTGCACACCGTACCGCAGATCTTCATCGACCAGACCCATGTCGGCGGATTCACCGAATTCGACCGCTATGTGCGTGACCAGGCACTGCTGACGGTCGCTAGCTGAACCGACCGGCCCTAAGCCGTCCTCGCCCCCGAGGCACGGAACTGGATCAGCTTGCTTCTAATCCAGCTAACCCCGTCACGGCGAACGTCTTCCCCGCGTTGAATGCCACTCCCGACCCGCTGCCTATACTGGCGGCGTGCAGGCGCGCACAGGGCATCACGGACAGAGGGACAAGGCACGATGCAACGGGAAGAGTTCGTTCAGCAGCTTTGGCTGGACTATATCCACCAGCATCCGGACGTCGGCAGTCTACGGCTATGGCCCGTAGAGGCGCCGGCAGAATACCTGGCGATCCTGACACTGAACCATGGCCCCTGGGCCATGGAGGCCCTGCTACCGACCCTGGGACGATTCGGCTATCGCCCGCACCAGCGCTACGCCATGGCCGATCGCGGCTTGCTTGTCACCTTGCTCACCGCACCGGACGATGGGGCCTGGGTACTACTCGCCGAGCTCCAGCTGGGCACCCTGTCACGCCGCCCCCGTGAACACCTCCACCAGCTGGTCGGTAGCGCCGACCCCCGTGAGGCTCGCAGTCAAGCCCTGCTCTGCCATGGCCGTCCTTGGCCGATGCCCGACTGGAGCACCTACCAGGCCCTCCACCAGGCCCACCCTTTAGCCGGCTGGCTTGCGGTGATGGGGCCAAGGGTGCATCACGCCGGATTCGACTGCCAGCGCCTGGGACACGACATCACAGAGCTCGACGTTCAACTGCAGCAAACGGGTCTCACCGGCACCAGCGACCACCATCACGGTCTCTTCCCCGTCTCGCCACTGCTCGACTACCGCTTCTATGCCACCAGCTCCCGTCGCCTGGTTTTCGCCGAAGGCGACGAGCACCGTGTCGGCCTCGGCGGACTCTCTCTCGTCCAGAAACAGGTCAGCGCCAATCAGGAGCGTGCGGCCGAGCTCCTGTTGCCGCACCATACCCGCTGCGAAATCTCCTGATTTCTGAGCCTGCACGAATCTCTGGGTAACGCCGTGCATCGTGCGCGCAAAAGAGCGCCCCGGACACTGGTCCGGGGCGCATGCCTTCCTTGTCACCGTCGGGGAGATCAGGCCTCGAAGGTCATCTCCGGAACGTGATCCGGCACCACCAGCTTGCCGGCGGTGAGCGACTTGATCTCCTCCACGGAGACGCCCGGCGCCCGCTCCTTGAGGTGGAAGGCACCATCCTTGATCTCCAGGTAGGCGAGGTCGGTCAGCACCCGGTTGATGCAGCCCGCGCCGGTCAGCGGCAGGTTGCAGGACTCGAGCAGCTTGGACTCCCCATGCTTGGAGGCGTGGGTCATGGTACAGATGATGTTCTCGGCACCGGCTACCAGATCCATGGCGCCACCCATGCCCTTGATCAGCTTGCCGGGGATCATCCACGAAGCGATGTTGCCGTTCTGGTCGACCTCGAAGGCGCCCAGCACGGTCAGATCCACGTGCCCGCCGCGGATCATGGCGAAGGATTCGCCGGAGGAGAAGATCGCCGCCCCCGGGCGCGCCGTCACCGTCTCCTTGCCGGCATTGATCATGTCCGGGTCGACCTCGGCCTCGGTGGGATAGCGCCCCATGCCGAGCAGGCCATTCTCGGACTGCAGCATGACGTCGATGCCGTCAGGGATATAGTTGGCCACCAGGGTCGGGATGCCGATGCCCAGGTTGACGTAGAAGCCGTCCTCGAGTTCGCGCGCCACGCGCATTGCCATCTGTTCGCGAGTCAGTGCCATCTTCTTGCCTCTTGTGTTCGGTGGAGAAGCGGTCGTTGGAGAAAGAGCGTCGGGCTCAACCCTCGCGTACGGTGCGCTTCTCGATGCGCTTCTCGAAGGTGCCCTGGATCAGGCGGTCGACATAGATGCCCGGAGTGTGGATCTGGTCGGGCTTGAGCTCGCCGGGTTCGACGATCTCTTCGACCTCGACCACGGTGATCTTGCCGGCGGTGGCGGCCATCGGGTTGAAGTTCTGGGCGGTGTCGCGGTAGACGACGTTGCCGTAGCGATCGGCCTTCCAGCCCTTGACGATGGCGAAATCCCCCACCACCGACTCCTCGAGGATACAGTGGCGACCGTTGAACTCACGTACCTCCTTGCCCTCGCCGATGGGCGTGCCATAGCCGGTGGCGGTATAGAAGGCCGGGATGCCGGCACCACCGGCACGCATCTTCTCTGCCAGCGTCCCTTGGGGGGTGAGGATCACCTCGATCTCGTCGTTGAGCATCTGTTTCTCGAAGAGCGCATTCTCGCCGACGTAGGATGCATGGATACGACTGATCTGCTTGTCCTCGAGCAGTAGACCCAGGCCGAAGCCGTCTACGCCGCAGTTGTTGGACCATATCGTCAAGTCCTTGACACCGCGACGCTTGATCTCGGCGATCAGGTTCTCGGGGATACCGCAGAGACCGAAGCCGCCGGCAATCACGGTCATGCCACTCTCGATACCGTCCATTGCCTCTTCGTAGGAATACACACGCTTGTCGAATCCGGCCATAGTGGCGCCTCGCGTTGTTGTCGAATGAATCGTTGTCGAATGAATCGTCGTGAAGTGAAAAGGGAGTGAAGCGAATGGGAAGAATGTCAGCCCAGTGTTGCTGTTGCCAATATATTTGTTAAGTTTGTTTTATTTATTGATTGATCCGATACTTTAATATATTTGACCTTGGTAGCATGCCGTGACCGTCAAGCAACTGCGCGCCTTCCTCGCCGTGGCCCGGACCCTGAGCTTTACTCAGGCCTGTGAACACCTGCATCTCTCCCAGCCGGCCCTGAGCCTGGCGATCAAGGGGCTCGAGGAGAGCCTGGGCGGCCGCCTGCTGATACGCAGCACCCGCAGCGTGCGGCTTACCCCGGAGGGCGAGACGCTCGTGCCCCTGGCCAAGCGCCTGATTGCCGAGTGGGATAATACCGAGGAGCTGCTGCGTCAACGCTTCACCCTCCAGCTGGGCCGACTGGCGGTGGCCACCATGCCCTCCTTTGCCAGCAACCTGTTGCCCCCTGCCCTGCGCGTTTTCCGCCAGCGCCATCCACGGGTCAACGTCACGGTCCATGACGTCATCAACGAGCAGGTGATCGAGATGGTCCGCGCTCGCCAGGTCGAGCTGGGGCTGGTGTTCGAGCCCGAGGCCACCGGCAGCCTCTCCTTCTCCCCCCTGTTTCGCGACCGCTTCGTCGCCGTGGTGCCGCCCGACTCGCGCCTGGCCGAGCGTTCACGACTCGGCTGGCCGACGCTGATGACCCGTGACTTCATTGCCCTGCAACGCCCATCCATGGTGCGCCGGCTGCTGGAACAGCAGCTGGAAAATCGGGGCTTCACCCTGCCCGCTGCCTTCGAATGCCACCAGCTGACTACCGTGGGACGCATGGTCGCCAGCGGCCTGGGCGTCAGCGCTGTCCCGTCGCTATGCATCGCCCAGATGCAGGAGCTCGGCGCCATCTGCGTGCCCCTCGATGATCCAGTGATCGAACGCGACGTCGGGGTGTTGACCTGGAACAACCATGAACTCTCGGTGGCCGCCCTGGCGTTGCAGGAAGTCCTCGCCGAAACCATTCGCGCCCCTGGTCTGGCAGCAGGACATTGACCCGGCAGCTGGGCAGCCCGCGGTCGATCCATTAGCATGGCAAACTTGTAAACCCGGCCAAGGAGACAGGCATGCCAACCCTCCGGGGGCTCGTCAGCGTCCTGCTGCTGATTCTCACTACCCTCGCCTGGGGCATCCCGCTTATCCTGCTCACCCTGGTCAAGCTGGTGACCCCGGGGCGTCAGCTGCGTCGCCAAGTGCTGACGGCGCTCAACGGGGTCGCCCTCAACTGGGTGGGCAGCAATCTCTGGTGGATGCGTCGCTGGCTGAAGCCGCGGCTGGAGATGGTAGTGCCCGACGGTCTTTCACGCGAGCAATGGTGGCTGGTGCTCTCGAACCACCGCAGCTGGACCGACATCTTCCTGCTGTTCTTTGCCCTGCATCGGCGCCTTCCCATGCCCCACTTCTTCGTCAAGCGTCAGCTGATCTGGATCCCCATCGTCGGACTGGCCTTCTGGGCCATGGAGTTCCCCATGCTGCGTCGCCTGAGCCGCGAGCAGCGCCAGCGCAATCCAAAGCTGGCGCGTCGCGACCGGGAAGCCACCGAGCGCATGTGCCGCCACGCCCGGGAGCGACCCATCGCCATCTACAACTTCGTCGAGGGCACTCGCTTCACCCCTGCCAAGCAGGCCGCCCAGGGTGCCCCCTATCGCCACCTGCTGAGGCCCCGCGCCGGGGGCATCGCCCAGGTGATGAACCTGCTCGGCGATCGCCTGGGCGGCATCCTCGATGTCACCCTGGACTACGAGAATCCTGCCCCCAGTTTCTGGGGCTTCCTCTGTGGCCGTGAGGGACCGGTACGGCTGGTAGCCCGGCGACTGGAAGTCCCTACCTGGATGCTTGAAGGTGACTATCACGATGACAAAGACTACAAGGAACGCTTCCAGTCATGGCTCAATGCCCTGTGGCAGGACAAGGATCGCCAGCTCGACTCATCGCGCTGACCCTGTTGCTGGTCAGCCTGGCACTGTTATTGGTCGGCTGCGCCGGAGGCGCCGGAGATAGTCGCCCGGACAGGCAGAACGCCGGCCAGTGGATCACCATCCAGCGGGGCGACACCCTGGGCGAGATCGCCAACCGCGCCGACGTGCCCCTGGTGCGCCTGGAGCGCTTCAACCCCGGTATCGATGCCCGGCATCTAGCCATCGGCCAGCGCGTGCTGGTCCCGGGGCGCGATGAGCGGGCCCCCTCCGGCGGGCCCTACCGCTACCGCGTGAGGCCCGGAGACACCTACAGCGCTATCGCTCAGCGCTTCGGCAGCCGCGCCGAGCGGATTCAGGCGGCCAACCCCGGTATCGCCCCCACCAACCTCAAGGTTGGCCAGCTGATCCAGGTACCGCTGGGGGGCCGACAGGCGACCTCCACGGGCACCAGCGGGGGCAGCACCGCGGGCAAGGCGTCCAGCACGCGACAGGCTAGTCGGCCGGCAAGCAAGCGCCTGCCTGACCCGGGAAACCTGCCCGCTTCCGCGCACGGCTGGCCCTGGCCGCTGGACGACTACCGAGTCGAGCGTCCCTTTGGTGCCGACAGCCGCGGCACCCTGCAACCCATGCTGCTCAGCACTCGCCGGGGCAGTCGCGCGCAGGCCGTAGCCGACGGCGAGGTGCGCTTTGCCGACAGCATGCGGCAGCTGGGCCAGGTGGTCATCGTGCACCATGCCGACAACCTCCAGAGTGTCTATGCCCTCTGCGCAAAGCCCCTGGTCGCCAGCGGGGACTCGGTCAAGCGTGGAGCCCCGGTCTGCGAAATCGGCCAGCAGGACGGCAGCCCACGGCTGCTCTTCGACATGCGCCATGGTGGCAAGCCCATCGACCCGGCCCGAGTACTCCGCTGACGGACCGACGGTGCCCGTGCTTTCGCGCCGGCCCGCCGTCATGCCTTCTTCATCGCCGTGACGCGCTGTTGTCATGCCCACCCGGCATCCTCGGCGGTGTCAGCCCTTTCGGGCCTGCCACCGCGAGAGGAGCTCCATGCGCATCTGCCTGGTCAGTGAAACCTGGTCCCCCGACATCAATGGGGTCGCTCATACCCTCGGACACCTCAGTTCAGAGCTACGCCAGCGTGGCGTGGCCCTTCAGCTGATCCGACCCCGGCCGGCTGACGGGGCTACGCCACGGGCCGATGGAATGGAAGCGGAACTCCGGGTGCCGGGGCTGGGCCTGCCGGGCTACCGCCAGGTCCGCATCGGTCTGCCTGCCACGGCGGCCATCCAACGCCTGTGGCGGCAGCAGCGACCGTCGGCCGTCTACCTGGCCACCCAGGGGCCGCTGGGCTGGTCGGCCATGCGCGCCGCCAAGCGGCTAGGTATCCCGGTGGTCAGCGGCTGGCACACCAACTTCGATCACTACTGCCGCGACTATGGCTTGCCCTGGCTGGCGCCGCTGGTGCTGCGCCGCCTGCGTCACTTCCACAACCGCACGACCGCCACCCTGGTGCCGACCCGAGACCAGGCCGAGGCGCTGGCCGACCGCGGCTTCGCCAACCTGCGGGTCATGGCACGTGGCATCGACGGCGAACGCTTCTCGCCAGTCCATCGCGACCCGGCCCTGCGCGCCGCCTGGGGCAGCGATGCTCATCGTCCGGTAGCGCTTCATGTTGGACGTCTCGCCGCCGAGAAGAACCTCGACCTGCTGCGCGACACCTTCACGGCGATGCTCGCTGCCCGTCCGGATATCACCCTGGTGGTGGTCGGTGACGGCCCGGGGCGAGCCGCACTGGAGCGGGCTCTGCCTGACGCCCACTTTGCCGGTTTCATCGATCGCGAAAGCCTGGTCCGCCACTACGCCAGTGCCGACCTCTTCGTCTTCCCTTCGATCTCCGAGACCTGGGGCAATGTGGTGCTTGAGGCCATGGCCAGTGGCCTGGCCGTGGTGGCCTTCCGCCATGCCGCCGGCGCCGAACTGATCGACGACGATCTCAACGGTGTCAGCCTGGCAGTGGGTGACGAAGCCGGCTTCCGGGAGGCTGCCGCTGCCCTCTGCCAAGAGCCTGCCCGTTATGCCCGCCTGGGTCGCGCCGCCAGAGAGGGTGCCTTGACGTACCGTTGGTCGGCGATTGCCGACACCTTCCTCGCCACCCTGGCCCAGCCACGGGAGACTCATGATGAAGCTGCATCCACCTGCCGTGTTTGAACGCCTCGACCTCATCGAGTGGCAGCTCTGCCGGCGCCTGGCCGGCTTCAACGTCCACCCACCCTGGCTGGCCCTGCTGCGTCTTTCCAGCAAGCTGGGGGATTGGCCACTATGGGTCGGACTGATCATCGCCCAGCCGCTGCTCCAACCCGCCGGTAGCGGTCAGAAGATGGTCCAGTACAGCGTCACGGCGCTGGTGGCCATCGGCATTTACCGGCTCCTCAAGACTCGCCTCTGTCGCGAGCGGCCCTTCATCACCTTCAGGGGTATCATCCACTGCAACGAGCCAGCTCGGGACCGCTACAGCTTCCCCAGTGGCCATACCATGCATGCCGTATTGTTCTGCACCCTGACCGCCGCCCATGCCCCCTGGCTGCTGCCCTGGCTGATTCCTGTCGCGTTGCTGATTGCCGTGTCACGTGTGGGCCTGGGGCTGCACTACATCAGCGATGTCGCGGCCGGCGCACTGCTCGGGCTGGTCTTTGCTCTGATCAGTCTGCAGCTAACCGGCTGACCGAAACCCCCTGGCCGCTACCGGATCGGGCTGGCATCCTGACCTCATGCGTTCCGGATATACCCAGAAGGGCGAACCCCTGCTCGATTCGCCTCCCCTGACACTGTTCACCGGCCTGCTCGGCGAGCCCACCGCGACCCGGCTTCTGGCGCAACTCGACCAGGCGCTGGCCTGGCAACGACCGACTCTCCGCCTTTACGGACGGGAGCATCCGATACCGCGGCGACAATTGTGGATGGGCGATCCCGAGGCTCGCTACTGCTACTCGGGTCGTGACTTCTCACCCGAGCCCTGGCATCCCGCAGTATCGAGCCTTCTCGGCACCGTCATCCAGCGCCTGGCCAATGCCGGCCTCCCGGCGCGATTCAACAGCGTACTCCTCAATCGCTACGCCGATGGCCAGGAGCGCATGGGATGGCACAGCGACAACGAGCCGGAACTCGGCCCGGACCCGCTGATCGCCGCGGTGAGCCTGGGGACAAAGCGCCCGATGCGCTTCCGCTGGCAGGATCGTTCCCATGAGGCCTTCAATGTCTGGCTACCCCATGACAGCCTGCTGGTGATGGGGGCCGGCGTGCAGAGCAGGCTGCAGCATGCCCTGCTGCCACGCCAACTGCCCGGCCTGCGTATCAGCCTGACCTTCCGCCTGGTGAACCCTACGGTGTCGCCTGCCTGACACGCTGCAATCCTCGTTGGACTCCCTTCATGACAAAACGGCCACCCCGGGTCGGGATCGCCGCTATTGAAGATCCAGATAGATAACGGTATAAATGGAGAGGCGTCAGCCCCGATGGTAACCGGGCGTGACGAAGGGCATCTTGGTCACCGTCATCGGCAGACGCTTGCCGCGCACCTCGGCGTACACTGTGGTGCCGACCTCGCTGGCCTCGATGGCCACATAGCCCATCGCCACCGGCTGGCCAACGCTGGGGCCGAAGCCGCCGGAGGTCACGCGACCCACATGGTGATCTTCGCCATCATAGAGGTCGGCCCCCTCGCGCACCGGGGCGCGCCGCTCGCCGAGCAGTCCCACCCGCTTGCGGCGATGGTCCTTCTCGGCCACCTGATGCAGGATCAGGTCGGCGCCGGGGAAACCACCGGCGCGTTCGCCGCCGCGACGTCGTGGCTTGCCGATGGCCCAGATCAGCCCGGCCTCCACCGGCGTCGTCCCAGTATCGATATCGTGACCATAGAGGCAAAGCCCTGCCTCGAGGCGCAACGAATCACGAGCGCCCAGGCCGATCGCCTCGACCTCTTCCTCCTCCAGCAGGCGGCGCGCCAACGCCTCGCACTCCTCGGCAGCCACCGAGATTTCGAAGCCGTCCTCGCCGGTATAGCCGCTGCGGCTGACCCAGACATCGATGCCCGCGATGGTGAAGTGGCCATGCTGCATAAAGACCATCTCGCAGGCCTCGGGGCTGAGCCGCTGCATCACCTCGGCCGCCGCCGGCCCCTGCAACGCCAGCAGGCCTCGGTCGACCATCTCGATCTCATGGCCGAGCAGGCCACGATGCAGGTGGGCGAAATCCTGTTCCCGACAGGCGGCGTTGACCACCAGGTAGAGGTGATCCCCCGCATTGACCACCATCAGGTCGTCCAAGATACCGCCCTCCTCGCTGGTGAACAGCGCATAACGCTGCATGCCTTCAGGAAGGCCGACGATGTCCGCCGGCACCAGGGTCTCCAATGCTTCGGCCGGCCGCGGGCCGCGAACGAGGATCTGCCCCATATGGGAGACATCGAAGAGCCCGCAGGCGCGACGGGTATGCTCGTGCTCGCGCTTGACCCCCAGCGGGTACTGCACCGGCATGTCATAGCCGGCAAAGGGCACCATCTTGGCCCCCAGCTCCACGTGCAAGGCGTGCAGAGGGGTGTACTTGAGTTTACTCATTGCATCATCGCTCATGAATTGGGCGCCAACGCAAGAGAGGTGCCCCTCGGGACACCTCTCCAGCGTGAATCACCTTCAGGATTTGTCGTGGTCCAGTTCCTCACCCGGCAGGATGTCCTTGCCATCGAAGTAGTCACGGGCCAGCTTGAAGACCACCGGCGACAACAGCGCCAGGGCGATCAGGTTGGGAATGGCCATCATGGCATTGAAGACACTGGCCAGCACCCACACCAGGTCCAGGTTAGCCATGGCCCCGATCGGGATCGCAACGATGAACAGCACGCGGTAGAGCGTGATCGAGCGGGTGCCGAAGAGGAACTGGAAGCACTTCTCGCCGTAGAAGGACCAGCCCAGGATGGTGGTAAAGGCAAAGACCGCCAGGGCAAAGGTCACCACGTACTCGCCGATACCCGGCAGCGCCAGATCGAAGGAAACCGCCGTCAAGCGCGCGCCGGTCTCACCTCCGCTCCACTCGACGCTGGTCAGGATGACCAAGGCAGTAATGGAACAGACAATGATCGTATCGATGAAGGTCCCCAGCATGGCGATCAGGCCCTGCCGGATCGGGTTCTTGGTCTGCGCCGCCGCATGAGCGATGGGCGCGCTGCCCAGGCCGGCCTCGTTGGAGAAGATGCCGCGCGCCACGCCAAACTGAATCGCCATGGCCACACCGGCACCGGCGAAGCCACCTGCCGCGGCGATGGGATTGAAGGCATGATAGAAGATCAGGCTGAAGGCCTCGCCGATCTGGCTGGCATTGAGAATCAACACCAGGATACCTGCCAGCACATAGGCAATCCCCATGATCGGCACCAGCTTGCCCGCCACCCTGGCGATACGCTTGATGCCGCCCAGAATCACGGCCCCGGCCAATACCATCAGGATCAGGCCCGTCAGCCAGTGAGGCATGCCCAGCGACTCACTCAACCCCTCGGCCACCGAGTTGGACTGCACGGTGTTGCCGATGCCGAAAGCCGCCACGGCACCGAAGAAGGCGAAGGCACCGCCCAGCCATAGCCACTTCCTGCCCAGGCCGTTCTTGATGTAGAACATCGGCCCACCCACGTGGTAGCCGGTGCTGTCGGTCTCGCGGTAGCGCACCGCCAATACGGCTTCAGCGAACTTCGTCGCCATGCCCACCAGCGCCGTGATCCACATCCAGAACACCGCCCCCGGACCACCCAGAAAGATGGCGGTGGCCACGCCGGCGATGTTGCCGGTGCCAATGGTGGCGGACAACGCCGTCATCAAGGCATTGAAGGGCGAGATCTCACCCTCTTCCTGCTTGGTCTTCTTCTCGCCCGGCGCCAGCTTGCGATCGCGCCCCTGCCACATCAGCTTGAAGCCGGTGCCAAGCTTGCGAATCGGTATCAGCCTCAGACCAGCCTGCAGATAAATGCCGACACCCAGCAGGAGGATCAGCATGGGAACGCCCCATACGATACCTTCCACCGAGCTCAAGAATGCCATTAATGCTTCCACGGGAGTCTCCCTTGTTCACGCTTGTTGTTGTGACCCGTCACGAACACCGAACTTTCCCCAACGGAGAAGACGAAATCGTATGGACAGGCCAAGCTTCGACGAAAGATCGACAGGACTAACACCTTCACGATAGCGGATCCTGCCACTAGTGCACCAGCCCGACGCTGTGCAGAAGACACAGGTGGCGTGGACGGTGACATCTTCTGTTTCCTATCGGAAACGCGGAAGCCTACTGGGGGTAATGCCATGGAGCAAGAGAGGGAAACACTCGGCGGCTCCGGCACTGGACGAATCGGCACTGGCGGACCACCCTTTGAACGGGTCGAAGACCACCATGCGCCGAGTCGGCCCGCCGGGAGGACTCGCCAAATGCCGCCAATGGCGTTAGCATTCGCGAATCCGAAAACCTTTTTCGTATAGGAAATCACGATGAGCTCTATCCCCGCCAACCTGCGCTATGCCGAAAGCCATGAATGGGTCCTCGACAATGGCGACGGCACCGTGACCATCGGCATCACCGACCATGCCCAGGAAGCGCTGGGCGACGTGGTCTTCGTCGAGCTTCCCGAGGTGGGCCGCACCCTGGCCGTGGGCGACGAGTTCGGCGTCATCGAGTCGGTCAAGGCTGCCTCCGACCTCTTCGCACCGATCGCCGGTGAGATCCTCGAGGTCAACGAGGCCCTCGAGGATAGTCCCGAGACCGTCAACGAGTCCCCCTACGAGGATGGCTGGCTCATGAAGGTACGTCTCGAGGACGCCGGCGGCCTCGACGACCTGCTCGATGCCGACGCCTACCAGGCCGTCGCCGCCGAGGAGTGATCCTCGCCCCCCTCCTGGCACCGGCCAACCCGCGCCGGCCAACGAAGAGAGGCGCCCGATCCGGCCTCGTCCCTGACGGGGCCGGCCCGTTTCGATGACCCCAGGGGCAAGGCCCCGTCACGCACACAGGGTATTCCATGGCTTTCGACAACCGCCGCCTGGCCGAACTGGCCGCTCACGATGCTTTCCTCCAGCGCCACAACGGACCGGACGGTGCCGACGTGGATGGCATGCTCTCCACCCTCGGCATGGAGAGCCTGCCTGCGCTGATCGAGGCGACCGTCCCCGCGGGCATCAGGTTGGGGCGTGAGCTGGACCTGGACCCGCCCAGGAGCGAGGCCGAGGCCCTGGACTACCTGCAGCGCCTGGCCCGCCAGAATCGGGTCGTCAAGAGCTATATCGGCCAAGGTTACTACGACACCCACCTGCCGACCGTGATCCAGCGCAACGTGCTGGAGAATCCCGGCTGGTACACCGCCTACACCCCCTACCAGCCAGAGATCTCGCAGGGTCGCCTGGAAGGCCTGCTCAACTTCCAGCAGATGGTCATGGACCTGACCGGCATGGAGCTGGCCAATGCGTCGCTGCTCGACGAGGCGACCGCTGCCGCCGAGGCCATGGCGCTATGCAAGCGGGCCAACAAGAAGGCGAAAAGCGACGCCTTCTTCGTCGCCGAGGACGTCTTCCCCCAGACCCTCGACGTGGTGCGCACCCGCGCCGCCTGGTTCGGCTTCGAGCTGGTGGTGGCCCCGGCCGAGGAGCTCGCCGAGCATGAGGTCTTCGGTGCCCTGCTGCAGTACCCGGGCGACAGCGGGCAGGTTCGCGACCTGGCACCGCTGATCAAGGCGGCCCGCGAGCGCGGCGTAATGACCTGCGTGGTCGCCGATATCATGGGTCTGGTGCTGCTCAAGGAGCCGGGGGCTATCGGCGCCGACATGGTGGTGGGCTCCTCGCAGCGCTTCGGCGTGCCCATGGGCTATGGAGGCCCCCACGCCGCCTTCTTCGCCACCACCGACAAGCTCAAGCGCTCGATTCCGGGCCGCATTATCGGCGTCTCCCGGGACAGCCGCGGCAACACGGCGCTGCGCATGGCCATGCAGACCCGCGAGCAGCACATACGCCGCGAGAAGGCGACCTCCAACATCTGCACCGCCCAGGCGCTGCTGGCCAACATCGCCGGCTTCTACGCCGTCTACCACGGCGCCGAAGGGCTGCGTACCATCGCCTCGCGTATCCACCGCCTGACGACGATCCTCGCCGAAGGCCTCAAGACCAAGGGCGTCACCCTGGCCCACGACAGCTGGTTCGACACCCTGCGCCTGACCGGCCTGGATGCCGGCAAGCTCCATGGGCGGGCCATGACCCACGACCTCAACCTGCGCTACTTCGCGGGCGGCGACGTGGGCCTGAGCCTCGATGAGACCACCACCGCCCACGATGTGGATACCTTGTTCGATGTGCTCCTCGGCGAGGAGCACGGCCTCTCGGTGCGTGAACTCGACGACCGCGTGGTCGCGGCCGGCACCAGCGGCATCCCCTCGGCGTGCCAGCGCGAGTCGGACTTCCTGACCCACCCGACCTTCCGCCGCTACCACAGCGAGACGGAGATGCTGCGCTATCTCAAGCGTCTGGAAAACAAGGACCTGTCGCTGGCCCATGCCATGATCCCGCTGGGCTCCTGCACCATGAAGCTCAATGCCACCAGCGAGATGGTCCCGATCACCTGGCCGGAGTTTGCGCGCATCCACCCCTTCGCGCCCCGCAACCAGGTAGCAGGCTACCGGCAGATGATCGACGAACTGGCCGCCTTCCTGGTGGAAATTACCGGCTATGACCACATCTCCATGCAGCCCAACTCCGGCGCCCAGGGCGAATACGCCGGCCTGGTGGCCATCCGACGCTACCAGGCCGCCGAGGGCGAGGGGCACCGCGACGTCTGCCTGATCCCGAGCTCCGCCCACGGCACCAATCCCGCTTCTGCGGCCATGGCGCGGATGAAGGTGGTGGTGGTGGAGTGCGATAGCGACGGCAACATCGACCTCGAGGACCTGCGTGCCAAGGCCGAGCAGCACCGCGACGCCCTCTCGGCGATCATGATCACCTATCCCTCCACCCATGGCGTGTTCGAAGAGAGCGTGAGCCGGGTATGCGACATCGTGCATGACCATGGCGGCCAGGTGTACATCGACGGCGCCAACATGAATGCCCAGGTGGGCCTGACGCGTCCCGGCGATTTCGGTGGCGATGTATCCCACCTCAACCTGCACAAGACCTTCTGCATTCCCCACGGCGGCGGCGGTCCGGGCATGGGGCCGATCGGGGTCAAGGCCCACCTGGCCCCCTTCGTCGCCAATCACGTGGTGACGCCGCTGGAGGGGGTCGAGGCGAGCTGCGGTGCAGTCTCGGCGGCGCCCTTCGGCTCGGCCTCGATCCTGCCGATCTCCTGGGCCTACATCAAGATGATGGGCGCACGCGGCCTGCGTGAAGCCACCGAGTTGGCGATCCTCAACGCCAACTACATCGCCCGGCGACTCGAGGGGCACTACCCCGTGCTCTACAAGGGTCGCAACGATACCGTGGCCCACGAGTGCATCATCGACATCCGCCCGCTCAAGGCCGAGTCCGGCATCAGCGAGGAGGACATCGCCAAGCGCCTGATGGACTACGGTTTCCATGCCCCGACCATGTCCTTTCCGGTACCCGGCACGCTGATGATCGAACCCACCGAGTCGGAGTCGCGCTACGAGATCGACCGCTTCTGCGACGCCATGATCGCCATTCGCGAGGAGATCGGTCGAGTCGAGGCCGGCGACTGGCCGGCAGATGACAATCCCCTGGTCAAAGCGCCGCACACCATGGCTGACCTGATGGATGACGGCTGGGAACGCCCCTATAGCCGCGAGCTCGGTGCCTTCCCCTCCGATGCGGTCAAGGCCGCCAAGGTCTGGCCGGCGGTGAACCGGGTCGACAACGTCTTCGGTGACCGGCAACTGATCTGCTCCTGCCCGAGCATCGACGAATATCGGGAATGACCTGGCCTGCTGCGTTCAGGCCTCCTGGCGCTCGGCTCCCTCGCTGAAACCGAAGCGCTCATGATGGCGCTGCTCGCGATAGCCCTCGAGCAGCCGCACGTAGCGCCGCGGCATCTGCTCGCCGTCGCGAATGACCAGGTGCAGGGTCTCGTGGACCGGCTGGGACAGGGAGAGCTCCTTGACCTGGCGCTGCCAGGGCGAGGTCTCCAGCACCACTCGCGAGACCACGGTGAACCCCAGCCCGCGAGCCACGGCATCCAGCACCATGCTCACCTCGTTGGTAAAGCCCTGGCGTGGGAAGTGGCTCATCGAGCGGAAGTCGGGAAAGTTGGTCTTCAGCAGGGCACCGGCGTGATCCTCCCCGCCCGAGTAGCTGATGAAGCCGATCCCCATCAGGTCGGCCAGGCCGTTGCCGGCGAAGTCCGCCGGCACCACCAGACAGAGCGGTTCCTGATGCCAGGCCTCGCAGTCGAGGTCGGGATGGCGTACGACCTCGGTGACGATCCCCAGGTCATGACGACCGCTCAGTACGCCTGAGACGATCTCGGCATTGAAGGCGAAGCTGTAACTTACCGTGAGACCGGGCTGCATCTGCTGCTGGCCGAGGATGAAAGGATAGAGCATCAGGCCGACACTACCCGGGGAAGCAAGGCGGCACTCGCCACTGTCCAGGCTGTCGTTGTCCAGGGAGTGGCGGAACTGCTCGTGCTCGGCGAACAGCTTGAGGGCGTAATCGTAGGCACGCCGTCCACTCTCGGTAAGGACGAAGCGCCGCCCCTGGCGATCCAGCAGCGGCTTGCCGAGATACTCCTCGAGCTTGCGTATATGCTGACTGACCCCGGGCTGGGTCATCTCCAGACGGCGAGCGGTTCGCGTGAAGCTGCCGGTCTCGACCAGAGTGATGAAGGTGCGGAAATAGCGGGCATTGAACATGGGACGTCACGTCGCGGGCAAGGGCCTGGCAGGCAAGGATTCTACCAGTTCGCCGTCGGGGCCGCAGCGATGCCGGCCGGTGGCCCGGCGTGGTAGCATCCGGGAACGCACAACGCCGTGATGACGATCAGGAAACGCCAAGGATGCCCGACACTATTTCCACCACCATCTCGCCGGAAGGCAGCCTCGAGATCCTCTCGCAGCAGGAGGTCGAGCGCCTCCACGACACCTCGAAGAGCGGCCTGCACGATCTGCTGCGCAACTGCTCGCTGGCGGTACTCAATTGCGGCAATCTGACCGATGATGGCCTTGCCCTGCTCGAGACCTACCGGGACTTCGACATCGAAGTGCTGCAACAGGACCGCGGCGTGCGCCTCAAGATCACCAACGCCCCCGCCGAAGCCTTCGTCGACGGCAAGATGATTCGCGGCATCCGCGAGCACCTCTCGGCGGTGCTACGGGACATCGTCTATGTCTATAACGAGATCCAGACCCGGCATCGTTTCGACCTGGAGACCGCCGAGGGCACCACCAATGCGGTCTTTCATATCCTGCGCAAGGCCGGGACCCTCAAGCCGGGACGCGACCCCAGCCTGGTCGTCTGCTGGGGCGGCCATTCGATCTCCCGTGAGGAGTACGACTACACCAAGTCAGTGGGCTATCACCTGGGACTTCGCGAACTGGACATCTGCACCGGCTGCGGGCCCGGTGCCATGAAGGGACCCATGAAGGGTGCCAACGTGGCCCATGCCAAGCAGCGTCGCACCCAGGGGCGCTACCTGGGGGTCTCGGAGCCCGGTATCATCGCGGCCGAAGCGCCCAACCCCATCGTCAACGAACTGGTGGTGATGCCCGACATCGAAAAGCGCCTCGAAGCCTTCGTGCGATTGGGGCATGGCATCCTGGTGTTCCCGGGCGGTGTGGGCACCGCCGAGGAAATCCTCTACCTGCTGGGCATTCTGCTGCATCCCGACAATGCCGACATGGAGCTGCCGCTGATCCTTACCGGTCCCGCCGATTCTGCCGACTACTTCAAGCGCATCGACGAGTTCCTTGTCTATACCCTGGGAAAGGAGGTGCGTCGGTTCTACCGCATCATCGTCGATGACGCCGTCGAGGTGGCCCGCACCATGCGCAAGAACATCGATACGGTGGCCGAGTATCGCCGCACCCGCCAGGACGCCTTCTACTACAACTGGCGCCTGACCGTGGCCAGAGACTTTCAGGAGCCCTTCGAGCCCACCCATGAGGCCATGGCCGGCCTGGCGCTACACCGTGACCAGCCGGTACACGAGTTGGCCGCCAATCTGCGCCGCGCCTTCTCGGGGATTGTTGCCGGCAACGTCAAGGAGCAAGGCATCCGCGCGATCGAAGCCCATGGCCCCTTCCGTCTGCACGCCGAGCCCGAGCTGATGGCCCGTCTCGACGAGCTGCTGGCCTCCTTCGTCATCCAGGGCCGCATGAAGCTCGCCGGTGACTATGTGCCCTGCTATACGCTGGGGTAGGAACAAGGGGCAAGGGCAAGTACTGTGCGCACACACTCTGACAGGCAACAAGGCTGTCTTTGTAGGGTTTCCTTGTGACGTGCTCCTTGAACCTTGTTGCTGGGGCCGAGTTCAGCGAGGCACCCTGACCCACAGCCCCAGGGCATGCAGCAGCAGCCCCAGGGTGGCGCCATGGGAGACCAGCAGCTCCCAGCCGAAGAAGTCGCTGATCAGGGTGTGCCAGGCCGCCATCACGACCAGGCCCAGGCCCAGACAAAGTCCCAGACGACGCATCAGCGCGGGAAGGCGCGAGCGTGCCTCCGCGGGGAGCAGCCGCCACTGTAGCAGGCACACCACGGCCACCACCGCCAGGACCATCAGCATCAGCGACAGGTGTGTCTCGTACCCACCGGCCAGATAGCGAGGCAGGGTCGCCAGTAACAGCACCACGAGCCCCAGCAGCAGACTGAAGCGCTCAGGCGTCGGCGTCGCGCCCACGTCAGGCCACCTTCAGCTGCTGGTCAGCGATCCACTGTTCGACCCAGGGCAGGGCCTCGTCGTCGGCCATGAAGGTCTCCATGGCATCCACTTCGAGGCGTTCGCCCAGCCGCTTGGCACCCTGCCCCTCGAGCAGCGCATCGAGATGCCGTCCGGCACCGCAGAAGGTCTCACCGTAAGAACTGTCACCCAGGGCGATGAGCCCATAGCGCAGCCCGTCGAGGCCGGGACTCTGCGCCTCGAGGTCGCGGGCGAAGGGCACGATGTTGCCGGGCAGGTCGCCGCTGCCAGTGGTCGAGGTGCAGAACAGTGCCAGGTCGGTGGGCGAGCCGACAAGGTCGTCGAGGGTCGGCTGATCGAAGATGGCCACCTCGTAACCGGCCTCCTCGAACAGCGGCTTGACCTGCTCGGCGACATCCAGGGCACCGCCGTACATGGTACCTACAAAGATCTTGAGCATGGGCATGTCGTGGAATTACCTGAGAATTTCGGTCGGATATTAGCATGGGGGTGTGGCATGGGGCCACGCCTGGCCGCCTGCAGTGTCGTCAAAGCCCGAGTATAATGGTCGGCTTTCCCCCGGACGTGCACGGAGGCATCATGCAGCAGACCTTCGAGACCTGGATCACCCCGATCATGATCGGTGGCCTGATCCTCTTCATGGGCTTCATCATCTGGGACCTGGCGAAGAAATCCCAGGCCGGCCGCTTCGGCACCATCATGCTGTTCGTGGTGCTGGGCGCCGGGATGCTGGGCTATATCCTGAAGGTGGTCATTACCTGGGTATTGGAGAGTGGCAACGGCGTCTGAGCACCCGACGGCGTCTGACCATGAGGGCGTCTACGAAACGATAAATGACGCCACTCCTTGGAGTGGCGTCACGCGTGGTCAGCAGGAAAGTCAGTGGACCTCGCCACGATACTCCTCGACCTGACTCTTGAGCTTCTGCCCAGGGCGAAAGGTGACCACACGCCGTGCCGAGATCGGAATCTCCTCGCCGGTCTTGGGATTTCGCCCGGGGCGTTCGCGCTTGTCGCGCAGATCGAAGTTGCCGAAACCCGAGAGCTTGACCTGCTCGTTCTCGCGAAGGCAGCCGCGTATCTCCTCGAAGAAGGCCTCCACCATGGACTTGGCCTCGCGCTTGGAGAGGCCAAGTTCGGCGTGCAGATGTTCGGCCAGTTCCGCCTTGGTCAACGCACCCATGTTGTCATCCTCATGGCGCTGGTCCTGTCGATCGACGAGAAGCACGACGTTCAGGCACGCAATTCCGCTCCCAGGTGCTGCCGTGATTCCGCGACGATGACATCAACCAACTGATTGATTTCCTCGTCATTGAGCGTGCGCGATGGATGCTGCCAGGTCAAGCCCAGCGCCACGCTCTTGAGGCCATCCGGCACTCCCTTGCCCTGATAGACATCGAACAGGTGGGATTCCACGAGCCACTCGCCGGCCTCGGCCCGGATGGTGTCGAGCAGCGACTGCACCGGCAGCTCCTCGTCAACCAGGAAGGCCAGGTCGCGACGCACTTCGGGATGGCGCGACAATGGCGTGAAGGCCGGCACCCGACCCTGAGTCAGGGCATCCAGGCGCACCTCGAAGAGCAGGGCGTCAACCTTGAGACCCAGTGTCGCGCGCACTGCCGGATGAAGGGTACCGATCCAGCCGGCCTCTTCGCCATGATGCAGGATGCGAGCGCACTGACCGGGATGCAGCGCCGGATGCTTGCCGGGTTCGAAGCGCCAGGCCTGGGGCTCACCGAGCGCCAGCAGGCTCTCCAGGTCGCCCTTGAGATCGAAGAAATCGACGGGCTCCCGGCCGCCGGCCCAGCCTTCCGGCTCGCGGGGGCCGCAGACCAGCGCGCCAAGCATCGGGGTCTGGTGCAGATTGTCGAGGTCACCACGGAAGGTGAGTCCCGTCTCGAACAGGCGCACCCGGCTCTGCTGGCGATTGAGATTATGCTGCAGGGCCCGCACCAGCCCCGGAAAGAGGCTCGCTCGCATCACCGACAGGTCGCTGGAGATGGGATTGGCCAGCGTCGGCGACACCGCCTCGGGATGCAGCACCTGCTGCAGCTCGGGGGCGACGAAGCTGTAGGTCACGGCCTCCTGGTAGCCGCGCGCAACCATCTGGCGACGCAACCGTGCCAACGGCGTGTGTGCTTCGTGGGCCGAGCGCAAGGCCAGGCGAACCAGAGGACGGCGCACCGGCAGACGATTGTAGCCGTGAATGCGCGCCACCTCCTCAATCAGATCTTCCTCGATGGTGATATCGAAGCGCCAGCTGGGAACCTGCACGGTCCAGACCTGACCGGAGTCCTCGACCACCAGGCCCAGGCGCTCGAGAATCTCGGTGACCTCCTCATGGGGCAGCGACTTGCCCAGCGCCTGCTCCAGGCGCGAGGCCCGCAGGCTGGTCCGACGGCCGTCAGGAAGGTGTGGCTCACTTGCGACCTCGACCAGCGGCCCTGGCGCGCCACCGGTGATCGCCAGCAGCAGGGCGGTGGCCCGCTCGGCGGCTTCACGAGCCAGGCAGGGATCGACACCGCGCTCGAAGCGGTGCGAGGCGTCGGTATGCAGGCCATAGGCACGCGCCTGGGCGGCAACCGCCAGCGGCGAGAAGAAGGCCGACTCGAGGAAGACGTCGCGGGTGTCAGGGCTCACACCCGAGTGCTCACCGCCCATGACGCCGGCAATGGCCAGCGGAGCACGTTCGTCGGCGATCACCAGGGTAGCCGCGTCCAGGGTAATCTCCTGGCCGTCGAGCAGCACCAGCTGCTCGCCTTCCCGGGCCAGCCGCACGACCACGCTACCGTGCAGGTTGGCGCGATCGAAGGCGTGCAGCGGCTGGCCGAGTTCCAGCATCACGTAGTTGGTAACATCCACTACCGGATCAATGGCGCGGATGCCGCTGCGGCGCAGTCGCTCGACCATCCACAGCGGCGTCTCGGCGGTGACATCGATGCCCTTGATCAAGCGACCGATGTAGCGCGGACAGCGCTCTGCGTCCTCGACGCGCACCGGAAAGGCTTCCTCGTGAGCCGGGCTCACGGGAGCCAAATCGGGTCCCTCGACGGCAAGACGATTGAGCACCCCGACCTCGCGGGCCAGCCCCTTGACGCTCAGGCAGTCACCACGGTTCGGGGTCAGATCCACCTCGATGGTGTGGTCATCCAGGCCCATGAAGGTACGGACCCCCTCGCCCACCGGTGCGCTGGCAGGCAGCACCAGAATCCCGGCAGAGGCCTCCTCCTCGAGGCCAAGCTCGGACGCCGAGCAGATCATGCCGCGAGACTCGACGCCACGCAGTCTGGCCTGCTTGATGGTGAAGTCGCCCGGCAGTACCGCCCCGACACGGGCGAAGGGCACCTTCTGTCCCGCGGCCACATTGGGCGCTCCACACACCACCTGGACGATCTCGCCACTGCCGTCGTCGACCCGGCAGACGTTGAGCTTGTCGGCATCGGGATGGGGCGCCTTGCCGATCACTTCCGCTACCACGACCTCGCTGAAGGTGGCAGCCACCGGCTCCACGGCATCGACTTCCAGGCCGGCCATGGTGATCTGGTCGGCCAGTGCCTGGGTGGAGAGTGCCGGTGAGACCCAGTCACGCAGCCACTGTTCGGAAAATTTCATGTCAGATCCTATCGCTGTGTTCTGCTCATCCGGTGGTCGATCAGGCGAACTGCCTAAGAAAGCGCAGGTCGTTGTCGAAGAACAGCCGCAGGTCGTTGACGCCATAACGCAGCATGGCAAGGCGCTCGGCGCCCATGCCGAAGGCGAAGCCCGTGTAGCGCTCGGCATCGATGCCGGAGTGGCGAAACACCTCGGGATGCACCATCCCGCAGCCCATCACTTCCAGCCAGCCGCTATGGGAGCAGACCCGGCAGCCTTCGCCACTGCACATCACGCACTGGATGTCGACCTCGGCCGAGGGCTCGGTGAAAGGGAAGTAGGAGGGCCGGAAGCGCACCGCGAGGTCATCACGCTCGAAGAAGGCGTGCAGGAAATCCTGAATAGTGCCCTTGAGGTCGGCGAAGCTGACGTCTTCATCGACCAGCAATCCTTCGACCTGATGGAACATGGGAGTATGGGTCAGGTCGGAATCGCTGCGGTAGACGCGCCCGGGACAGACGATACGGATCGGCGGCACGGCCTCCTTCATGGTCCTAACCTGCACCGGCGAGGTATGGGTCCTCAACAGCCGGGTGGCATCGAAATAGAAGGTATCGGCCATGCCCCGCGCCGGATGGTGGGCAGGAATATTGAGGGCCTCGAAGTTGTGGTAGTCGTCCTCGATCTCGGGACCGACCGCCACGTCATAACCGATGCGAGTGAAGAGTCCCTCGATGCGCTCCAGGGTCAGCGTCACCGGGTGCAGGCCACCGCTGGGCTGGCCACGTCCCGGCAGCGTCACGTCGAGTCGCTCGGCCGCCAGGCGTGCCTCGAGCGCCGCCTTTTCCAGCGCTTGACGCCGTGCGTCCAGCTCCTGACTCAGGGCCTGCTTGGCTTCGTTGATGCGCTCACCCGCGGCCGGACGCTCCTCGGCCGACAGTTTGCCGAGCCCCTTGAGCAGGGTGGTGATCTCGCCCTTCTTGCCGAGATAGCGAACGCGCAGGTCGTCCAATGCGGCCAGACTGTCGGCGGCGTGGATGGCGTCGCGGGCCTCGGCAACCAGAGTGGGAAGATGGTCCATCCGTTGAACTCCGAAGTCTTTCAAAAAAGCGGTCGTAAAAAAAACAGGGGAAGAGCGGCTGCTCTTCCCCTGCGACGATCATGGTCCGGCGACGTATACCGCGGCCGAACAAGGGTCGACGTCCCTTACTGGGCAGCCTTGGCCTTCTCGACGATGGCGGCAAACGCCGCCTTCTCGTGAACGGCCAGATCGGCCAGCACCTTGCGGTCGATCTCGATGCCGGCCTTCTTCAGGCCACCGACGAAGCGGCTGTAAGACAGGCCGTGCTGACGGGCACCGGCATTGATGCGCTGGATCCACAGGGCACGGAACTGGCGCTTGCGCTGGCGACGGTCACGGTAGGCATACTGACCGGCCTTGATGACGGCCTGCTTGGCCACGCGGAAAACGCGGCTGCGAGCACCGTAGTAGCCCTTGGCCTGCTTGAGAATCTTCTTGTGACGACGACGGGCGACAACGCCCCGCTTGACACGAGTCATGACTTACTCCTGACGAAAAGTGTGTTCACCCAAGGGGTTACAGGTTCGGCAACATCCGCTGGATGAGCGGCTTGTCGGCGTCATGAATCTGCTTCATACCGCGCAGCTGACGCTTCCGCTTGGTGGACTTCTTGGTCAGGATGTGACTCCGAAACGACTGCTTGTGCTTGAAGCCGTTGGCCGTCTTCTTGAAGCGCTTGGCAGCGCCACTGTTGCTCTTGATTTTCGGCATGAGGTCAACTCCGCTCGAGGTTTCTTAAGAAAACCCGCGGCCGACGGAAGGCCTTGCTGTCTTCCGCCCGTTGGACTGGCCATCGGATCACTTCTTCTATTACTGCTACTGCTTCTTCTTGGGGGCAATGATCATGGTCATCTGGCGCCCTTCCATCTTGGGGAAGGACTCCACGGTCCCGATCTCCTCGAGATCGGCGGCGATCCGCTCCATCAGCTTGCGGCCGATGTCCTGGTGCGCCATTTCGCGACCGCGAAAACGCAACGTGACCTTGCCCTTATCGCCACCTTCGAGAAAACGGATCAGATTCTTCATCTTGACCTGATAGTCACCCTCGTCGGTGCCAGGCCGGAATTTCACTTCCTTGACCTGGATCTGCTTCGTCTTCTTCTTCTGAGCAGCCTTCTGCTTCTTCTGCTCGAAGACGAATTTGCCGTAATCCATGATCTTGCAGACGATCGGATCGGCATTGGAAATCTGCACGAGGTCCATACCGGCCGCTTCGGCTCGCTCCAGCGCTTCGCTGGTAGGCACGATGCCCAGCTGCTCGCCGTCGCTGTCGATCAGGCGAACCTGATCCTCGGTAATCCGCTCGTTCATGGGGGGGCGCTTGTCTTGAACACGCCCTCTTGGGTTGCTTCGCTTGATGGTTCCGTCTCCACTTCAGCTTGGGAAGATGTCGTTATTGCCGCTCGGCCCGAACACGATCGATGAAGGCATCCACCCCCATCGTACCAAGATTCTCGCCACTGCGCGTACGCACGGCCACCGAGTCGGACTCGACTTCCTTATCTCCCACCACCAGGAGATAGGGGACCTTCTGCAACGTATGCTCGCGGATTTTAAAGCCGATCTTCTCGTTCCTCAAGTCCGACTTGACGCGCAGACCGACTTTCTGCAAACGCTCCACCAGCGAGACGGCATAGTCGCGCTGGGCATCGGTGATGGTCATGACCACCACCTGCTGGGGCGCCAGCCAAAGCGGCATGGCCCCGGCATAGTGTTCGATCAGGATACCGAGGAAGCGCTCGAAGGATCCAAGGATAGCGCGATGCAGCATCACCGGGGTCTTGCGGACACCGTCCTCGTCAACGAACTGGGCCCCCAGCCGCCCCGGCAGATTGAAGTCGAGTTGCAGGGTACCACACTGCCAGACCCGGTTGAGGCAGTCGCGCAGAGAGAACTCGATCTTGGGCCCGTAGAAGGCGCCCTCACCCGGCTGCAGATCCCAGTCAAGACCGGTGGCGTCGAGCGCGGCCTCGAGACCGGCTTCGGCGCGGTCCCAGAGTTCCGGCTCGCCCAGGAAGTCGTCGTCGGGTCGCGTGGAGAGCTTGAGTTCCACGTCATCGAAGCCCAGCTCCCGGTAGACCTTCATGGTCAGGGCAATGAAGGCCTCGGCCTCGGACTGGATCTGGCCCTCGGTGCAGAAGATATGCGCGTCGTCCTGGGTGAAGCCACGCACCCGCATCAGACCGTGCAGCGCACCGGACGGCTCGTTGCGGTGGCAGCTACCGAACTCGGCCAGGCGCAGCGGCAGGTCCCGATAGCTCTTCAGCCCCTGGTTGAACACCTGGACGTGGCAGGGGCAGTTCATCGGCTTGACCGCGTAGTCGCGCTTCTCCGACTCGGTGGTGAACATCATGTCGCTGTAGTGCCCCCAGTGGCCGGAGGCCTTCCACAGCGAGAGATCGACAATCTGCGGTGTCTTGATCTCCTGGTAGCCATTCTCCACCTGCACCCGACGCATGTACTGCTCCAGCGCCTGATAGATGGTCCAGCCGTTGGGGTGCCAGAACACCATGCCCGGCGCCTCTTCCTGGAGATGGAAGAGGTCCATCTTCTTGGCCAGCTTGCGATGGTCGCGCTTCTCGGCCTCCTCGAGCCGCTTGAGGTAGGCCTTGAGCTGCTTCTTGTCGGGCCAGGCCGTGCCGTAGATGCGCGTCAGCATCGGGTTCTCGGCATTGCCCCGCCAGTAGGCACCGGCCAGCTTGGTCAGCTTGAAGGCCTTCAGGTGCCGAGTGTTGGGCACGTGCGGCCCCCGGCACATGTCCACGTACTCCTCGTGGTGGTAGAGACGAATGGTCTCCCCCTCGGGAATCTCGCGCACGATCTCCTGCTTGTAGGGCTCCTCGCGATGCAGGAAGGTCAACATGGCCTGATCCCGATCGACGTACTCCCGCACCACGTCATACTCATGGTCGATCAGCGCCATCATGCGGGCCTCGATTACCTCGAGATCCTCAGGGGTCACCGAACGACCGAAGTCGACGTCGTAGTAGAAGCCGTCCTCGATCACCGGGCCAATGGCCATCTTGGCCTCGGGATAGAGCTGCTTGACGGCATGGCCGATCAGGTGGGCGCAGGAGTGGCGGATGACCTCCAGCCCTTCCGGATCGCGGGCGGTAAGAATCGCCACCTCGGCGTCTCGGTCGATGATATCGGCGGCATCCACCTGAACGCCATCGATCTTGCCGGCTACGCACGCCTTGGCAAGGCCGGGGCCGATGCTCTCGGCCAGTTGCATCACGGTGAGAGGGGCGTCGAAGGATCTCTGACTGCCGTCGGGCAGAGTCACGATGGGCATGAAGGGTTCCTTGTGCGCAGTGGTGATCCATACCAGGGATCACGTGTCGCCAGAAGAATGGTCGTGGAAAAACGACGCCTAGCCTAGCAGAAGCGCCCCCTGCGGCGCCATGGGCGCGCAGGGGGCGCAACACAAGAGAAGGCGCCCAAAGGCGCCTTCTCTCGATATGCCGTCAGCCCCGGAACTCGCCCGGGGCCATGGATCGGATCAGAGCAGGATTACTCCCACTCGCCCAGTTCCACGCGACGGTTCTCGGCACGACCCGCATCGGTATCGTTGCTGGCCACCGGCTGGGACTCACCGTAGCCGACGGTGCGCATGCGCTCGTGATCAACGCCCTGGCTGGCCAGGAAGTCAGCCACGGAGTCGGCGCGACGCTGAGACAGGTCCTGGTTGTAGGACTCGCTGCCCCTGGAGTCAGTGTGACCCTCGATGCGGACGCGAACATTCTCGTTGGCACGCAGCTTCTGCGCCACGCCAGTGAGAATCTGCTCGGCGCCCATGGTCAGGGTCGCGGAATCGAACTCGAAGTTGACGTCACGCAGCACCAGGTCCTCTTCGCAACCCAGAGCGTTGACCTCGACACCGGCCGGCGTGCCAGGACACTGGTCCTGGAAGTCCGGAACACCATCGTTGTCCGAGTCCAGCGGGCAGCCCACGGCATCCACGGCCACGCCAGCCGGCGTTCCCGGACACTGGTCATTGGCATCGATAACACCATCGCCGTCGGTATCGCGAGGCTCAGGCTCGGGAGCCGGCGAGGTGTCGGCACAGAGCATCGCACCGATGGTGGCACCCGCCGTGGTGCCGAGGGCTGCGCCAGTATCCTCGTCGGAATCGCTGCCAGCAGCATAGCCGAGGCCGCCGCCGATCAGCCCGCCGGCCAGGCCGCAAACGAACGGGTGCATGGAACTGTCAGACGTCGCACCCCCATTGGATTGAGAGGCAGAGCTGGCGCAGCCTGACAGGCCGACCACCAGCGCGGAACCGAGCAACAAGCCAGTCGTGGATGTTTTCATGTAAGACTCCTTCTTATTGACGACATCCCGGTGTGACAGGTCAACGCCTTCGTCATCCGGGGTTCCGAGGAATGACCCGAGGAAAGCGGTCCCCGACCCGCTTCCTGCACCTATCAAGAAAGCACGAAAGCGCTCTCTCATCCAGTGCGCCCTCCGATGACACAGGTCTAAAGCCCTTTATCAGCCATCGATAAGACTCGACAAGCTTGCAGTACAGACCCGTCGGATGCAATCAAAGGATTGTACGCTATCGCACGAAAAACCTATTCGACTCGTTTCGCGCAAGCAAAGCAGGCGATCAGTGCAGACTGCCAGGCCAGCCGCGGCGAAATTCCACCACTGCCGCCGCAGCCTTGAGGACAGGCTCGCGGAACTCCTCCTCCACGGCCAGCCGCTCTCGATCCTCGCGCATGCGGTCGCGTGGGCTGAGTGCCTTGCGAGCCGAATGGGTATGCAGGTGGCGGGTACGACGATGCACCTCGTCGAAGGCCTGGAAGTCAGGGCGTTCGGTCAACCTCTCGTCGAGAATTTCCAGCAGCACCTTGCAGCGCCAACTGCCTTCGGTGATGTCGACCTGGTCCTGCGCCAGCGCCGCAGCGACTATCTCGAGGTTCTCGAGACAGTTGCGATGGGCACGTTGCAACTCCTCTTCCCGGAAGGCCTTGCGCTTCCTCACCTCTTTCCAGAGGGTATAGGCATAGGCTCCGAGGCCGACGATGATGGCCACAGCCAAACCGAGTAGTGTAAGTGCCAGCGTGGTACTCATTGACGAATTCCAGTCGATTCTTTACATGTACAAACATTATACACGGCCAAGGCGCCTTTCCAAAATAGCGGAACAACCGGCACAGGGTTGCTCAGCATGAGGGATGCCAATACGGCGGCCACCGTCATGAAACTCGCCATCGAGTGACTGCTCCCGCCCTAGTAGGCGGGAGTTCTCGCGGTTTTTTGCTGACTGGTGATAGGCCGACAACGCCCAGGAAGCAAGGAGCCCGGCCAGATTGCCGGGCTCTTGCCTGAAAGAAAGATCCGGTCCGGCAAATCCTCAGGCGGCCAGCATCCAGGCGGTGCTGTAATGATCCAGCAGCAATACACCGAAGACGCCCAGAATGTAGCGGATGGAGAACCAGAAGGCCGCCAGGGGTGCCTTCGGATCATGGCCTCGCCAGACCCGCCAGTTCCACATCATGAAGCGCAGGTTGAGCGCCATCACCCCCACCAGATAGAGCTCACCGCTCATGCCGATGGTGAAGGGCAGCAGGGTTACCGCCACCGTCAGCCAGCCATAGAGCCACACCTGCAATCGCGTGAACGCCTCGCCATGAGTAACCGGCAGCATCGGTACGCCGGCACGGGCGTACTCATCGCGCTTGTGAATCGCCAGCGCCCAGAAGTGAGGCGGCGTCCAGGCAAAGATGATCAGCATCAGTAACAAGGGTTCGGGGCCCAACTGACCCGTGACTGCCGTCCACCCCAGCAGCGGTGGCGCAGCCCCCGCCACCCCGCCAATGACGATGTTCTGGGGTGTGGCATGCTTGAGGAAGGCGGTATAGATCAGCGCATACCCGATCAGCGACCCCAGGGTCAACCAGGCCGTCAGCAGGTTGACCTGCCAGGCCAGCAGCCCGATGCCACACGCCGAGAGCAGCGTCGCCCATATCAGGGCCAGCGGCGTGGGCATGCGCTGGGTCGCCAGCGGCCGACGGGCGGTGCGCAGCATCAGCGCATCCAGGCGACGGTCGACCACATGATTGAAGGCCGCGGCGCCTCCGGCGGCCAGGCCGATGCCGATCAGACCGAATACCACGGCGGCGGGGTCCGGCAACGGCGCCGCCAACAGCATGCCGACTAGGGTGCAGACCAGCATAACGGCCACGACCCGGGGCTTGCATAGCGTGTAGAGGTCTCGCCAGCCCCAGCCGGCAAGATGGCCAACCGTTCCACGCTCCATCATGACCTCAGACATGCGCCAACTCCTCTTTTGTTGCAGTTTTATCCGGGTCCGACCGCTCCTCGGTTACCGAGTCCTTCGACCAGCGCCAGTGCCACAGAGACAGGGTCATGGCCACGACCATCAGCACCGCACCCGCAGTATGCAGCAGGGCCAGCCACAGCGGCAGCCAGGCCAGCACGTTGGCAATGCCGATCACCACCTGAACAGCGTAGGCCCCGGCCAGCAGTGCCAGCCATGGACGCATGCTCGCCGCCTGCCAATGACGCATGCCAAGTACCAGCAAGCTCAGGCCCAGGACCAGGGCGCCGAGCCGATGGCCGACCTGGATGGCAGTGCGTGCCTCGGCATGCAACTGGCCGTGCAGGTAGTTGGGCCCCACCATCTGAGTCAAGTGGAAGCCCTCGCTCCAGTCCATCGCCGGCCACCACTGGCCATTGCAGGTGGGAAATCCCTGGCAGGCAATACCGGCATAGTTGCTCGAGGCCCAGCCACCCAGCGCCAACTGCCCCACCAGCAACAGCAAGGCCAACCCCCACAGCGGCGTCAGCCGCCGGCGCGGCACTGCAGGACCCGCTCCGGACGAGAACCGGCGCAGGCGCAGATGCAGCCACAGGAACAGCACCATCACCGTCAGGCCACCGAGCAGGTGCAGGGTCACCACCTGAGGCCATAGCTTGAGCGTCACCGTGAAGGCCCCGAACGCGCCCTGCATCAGGATCACCGCCAGCAGCACCAGGCTGTTGACCCAGGGAAACCCCGCTTCACGGCGCCAGCGCGCGCCCAGTACCACCAGGGCGATAACCAGCAGTCCCAGGGCCGAGGCCAGATAGCGGTGAACCATCTCCACCCAGGCCTTGGCGGATTCCAGCGGCACCTCGGGGGAGTGTGCCAGGGCGCGTTCGGCATCCGGTACCACCAGGGCCCCGTAGCAGCCCGGCCAGTCGGGACACCCCAGGCCGGCATCCACCAGTCGTGTCCAGGCCCCCACCAATACCACCACGGCGGTGAAGACAACCCCTGCCAGGCTCAGCCCCACCAGCCAGCGAAGACGTCGGCCCTCATCTGCCAGCAAAGCGCTACTCGTCATCGGCGCCGCCTCCCACCACGCTCGAGGACTGGTCGAACCGGGCCATGGGAGGCTCGGGGTTCATGCGCAACAGGCGTCGCAGGTCGTCGAGCACGTCGGCAGTCGCGACATCCGGGGCGTAGCCGAGCACCGGACGGCCCTCGGGGTCGAGGAGCCAGAGACGATGGGGAGAGCGCCAGCCGGCCTCTCCGGTCCACCGAGCAACGGCAGCGCCGGGAAGCGGCTCGCCGCCACCGCCGATGCGCAGGCGACTGACCCGGTCGGCCTCGCGCCCCAGGGCACGGTGCAGGCGCCACCAGCGGTCGGCATTGTCGTCACAGGCCTCGGGGCAGTCGAAGGCCAGCAACCAGTCGCTCTCCCCCTGTTTCTTCGCGGACGTCAACGGCCACTGTGACAGGGGGGGCAGCGAGAGTTGCAGCTCGCCATGGGCCGTGCGCTCCTCGGGAATCCCGATGCGCCACTCCACCATGCCCCAGGCCACGGCCACCGGCAGCGCGAAGATCGCGAAGAAGGCCAACAACTTGAGACGCTGGCATGCGGCATGTGTCATCGGGGAGTCTCCTCGTTGGGGATGGATATCGGACCAGGGCGGCGTGACTGGCGCCGCGCGCCCACCAGCATGATCACCAGCGCGGCGAGGGCCAACCCCCACCACTGAAAGGCATAGCCCAGATGGCGCTCCGGCGGCACCACGCTGGGCTGCCACCAGGATTCAAGATGGCCCGGCCCCTGCTCGAGATGCAACCAGCCGGGATGTGCAAATGCCTGTTCCAGGTCCCAGGCCGAAGGGTCGATACGCTGCAAGCGTTTGCCCTCCCGGTTGGGGCCGAACAGCGGTGCCGACTCGCCGGCCGTCTGCCAGCGACCCTCCAGGGTCACCCCGCCGGCGGGCGTCTCGACGGACGGATCGTCACGGCTGGGGCCGGTCGGCATGAAGCCACGCTGGACCAGCCACAAACGTCCATTGACGTCGCGAAACGGGGTCAACGGCGCCACCCCGAGGCGGCCCTCATGGGTGCGGTTGTCGAGGAACAGGGTCTGATCGGGAAGATACTCGCCATCCAGGACCAGCTGAGAGCCCGTGGGTGGAGCCGTCACCGGCGCTTCGATACGCGGCGCTGCCGCCAGGCGAGCCAGGTAGTCACGCTTGTCGGCGGCACGCTCCCACTGCCATAGTCCCAATGCGAGGCCCAGCACCACCAGGCAGGACCAGAAGCCCCACCAGCCCAGCCGGCGGGTCCCTGAAAAGCCACGATGCCCGCCCGATGTCGATTCTTCCTTGGAGCCGTGAATGTTACTCAAGATCTTGATTGCCCTTGTCTTCCTGGCCATGGTCACGAGCCTGGCAATGGGTGCCGGCTTCCTGATCCGGGACGGCAGCCGCTCACGACGCGTGCTGATCTCCCTCAAGGTTCGGGTTGCTCTTGCCGCCCTGCTGCTTGCCCTGCTCGGCTACGGTTATACCCTGGGCGGGCTCGGCGGATGATCAGGAGGTGGCTGAAAGCGCGGGATCAGAACACATAGACGAAGAGGAACAGCCCGATCCACACCACGTCGACAAAGTGCCAGTACCAGGCCGCCGCCTCGAAGCCGAAATGGTCGTCGGCCGTGAAATGCCCACGAAACACCCGCCACAACATGACGGCCAGGATAATGGTGCCGATGATCACGTGCAGCCCGTGGAAGCCGGTGAGCAGAAAGAAAGTGGCGCCGTAGATGCCCGCCTGCAGGGTGATGCCGTAATGGGCGTAGGCCTCGTAGTACTCCACTCCCTGGATGGTAATGAAGCAGAGGCCCAGCAGCACGGTCACGGAGAGCCAGAAGCGGGCACTGTCGCGAAACCCCTCCTTGAGCCCCTCATGAGCGATGGTCAGGGTGATGCTGGAAGAAACCAGGATCAGGGTATTGACCAGCGGCAGATGCCAGGGGCTCAAGGTCTCTCTAGGCCCCTCGATATCGGCTCCCGGGGGATTGAGCAGGGGCCAGCTAGCGGTGAAGTCCGGCCACAGCAGAGACGCCACCCCCTTGGCGCCCTCACCGTCAAGCCAGGGCAGCGCAAAGGTCCGCACGTAGAAGAGCGCCCCGAAGAACGCAGCGAAGAACATCACCTCCGAGAAAATGAACCAGGCCATCCCCCAGCGGAAGGAACGATCCATCTGGGCGTCGTAGAGACCGCCACGTGACTCGAGCACCACATCGCGGAACCACAGCGCCATCACCGCCAGCACGCCGACCAGGCCGAGCGCCATCACCGGCATGCCGGCCGATCCGTACACCAGCACCGTGCCGGTGCCGATCATCATCGCCCCCAGCGCCAGCGACGCCAGAATGGGCCACTTGCTGGACTCGGGAACATAGTAGCTGCCACCGCTCATGCGCTGTCTCCTTCTTCGATCGGCCCGCGGGGCAACACGGCTGCCTGCGCCGGCTGCACGGGATAGAGGGTGTAGACCAGGGTCACCGTCTTGATGTCGGCCGGCAGATCCCGAGTCAGTTGAAAGACCAGCGGTGCCTCCAGGCGCTCGCCACCTGCCAGGCGCTGCTCCTGGAAACAGAAGCAACTGAGCTTGCGCAGGTGCACCGAGGCTTCCGAAGGGGACACGCTAGGCACTGCCTTGGCCCGACTGGCCTCGCCACCCCGGTTACGGAAGGTAAAGAACACCTCGTTGCTCTGCCCCGGATGCACCCTAACCTGGCGTGTCTGTACATCGAGCTCCCAGGGCAGGCCGGCGCTGGCACGGGTAATGAACTGCACTGTCACCATCCGCGAGGTATCGACTTCCTCGTGCACCAGCATCTGGGCAGTGTTGCTGGTCTTGCCGTTGAGGCCGGTGACCTCGCAGAAGACGTCGTAGAGCGGCACCAGCGCGAAGGCGAAGGCGAACATGCCGGCCAGCACCACCAGGGTGCGGGTCACGGTGCGGCGCACCCCTTCCCTGTTCGTTGCCTGCTCATTGGACATGCCGCTCTCCTGCGTCACTGGCGACGCGATTCAATGCCGATCGGGATGAAACTCCGGAGGTGTCTCGAAGGTGTGCAGCGGTGCCGGGCTGGGCACGCTCCACTCCAGATCCTCGGCCCCCTCCCAGGCCTTGGCCGGCGCCTTCTCACCACCGCGAACACACTTGATGATCACCAGCACGAACAGCAGCTGGGAGGCGCCAAACAGGAAGGCGCCCAGGCTCGCGGCCATGTTGAAGTCGGCGAACTGCAGAGCATAGTCGGGAATGCGTCGCGGCATGCCGGCGAGCCCCGAGAAATGCATCGGGAAGAAGGTCAGGTTCACGCCGATCACCGACAGCCAGAAGTGCCACTGGGAGAGCCGCAGATGGGGGTAGTGCCCGGTCCACTTGGGCAGCCAGTAGTAGGCCCCGGCCAGGATCGCGAAGAGCGCGCCGGGCACCAGCACATAGTGGAAGTGCGCCACCACGAAGTAGGTGTCGTGATACTGGAAGTCGGCCGGCGAGATGGCCAGCATCAGCCCCGAAAAGCCACCGACCGTGAACTGCACCACGAAGGCCAATGCGAACAGCATCGGCGGCTCGAAGCTGATGGAGCCGCGGAACATTGTCGCCACCCAGTTGAAGATCTTCACCCCGGTGGGCACCGCGATCAGCATGGTGGTGTACATGAAGAACAGCTCCGCCACCAGTGGCAGACCGACCACGAACATGTGGTGCGCCCAGACCAGGAACGACAGCAGGGCAATGGCTGCCGTGGCATAGACCATGGAGGCGTAGCCGAAAAGCCGCTTGCGGGAGAAGGTCGGGATGATCGCGGAGACGATGCCGAAGGCCGGCAGGATCATGATGTAGACCTCGGGATGCCCGAAGAACCAGAACAGGTGCTGGAACAGCACCGGATCACCGCCGCCGGCCGCATTGAAGAAACTGGTGCCGAAGTTGATATCCATCAACATCATGGTGATCACCCCCGCCAGCACCGGCATCACCGCGATCAGCAGGAAGGCGGTAATCAGCCAGGTCCAGACGAACAGCGGCATGTCCATCATGCGCATCCCCGGGGCGCGCAGATTGAGGATGGTGGCAATGATGTTGATGGCGCCGAGGATCGAGCTGATGCCGGCGATATGCAGCGAAAGGATAAAGAAGGTGGTCGACGGCGGCGCATAGGTGGTCGAGAGCGGCGCATAGAAGGTCCAGCCGAAGTTCGGCCCACCCCCCGGCATCAGCAGGGTACTGAGCAGCAGGCCAAAGGCCACCGGCAACAGCCAGAAACTGAAGTTGTTCAAGCGCGGGAGGGCCATGTCCGGCGCGCCGATCTGCAGCGGCACCATCCAGTTGGCCAACCCCACGAAGGCGGGCATGATCGCCCCGAACACCATGATCAGGCCATGCATGGTGGTCATCTGGTTGAAGAACTCGGGTCTCACCAATTGCAGGCCGGGCTGGAACAGCTCGGCGCGCACCACCAGGGCGAAGATCCCCCCGATGAAGAACATCGTCAGTGAGAAGATCAGGTAGAGGCTGCCGATCTCCTTGTGGTTGGTCGTTAGCAGCCAGCGCATCAACCAGTGGGGCTTGGCATGACCGGGCTCGGCCACGCCACCGGCGGTGGCCGTGCTGTGCTGCGGGGTCGGCTTGGGTGGCAAGTGGAAAGCCATCGGAAATCTCCCTGTTAGCCATCACGAAAGAGAAACGGAAAGGCCGGTCACTCACCCTGCTCGGCGAGTTGCTCGGCGATTTCCGACGGTTGCACGCTATCGCCTGAATCGTTGCCCCAGGCATTGCGTTCGTAGGTGACCACGGCGGCGATCTCCACTGCGCTGAGGGTGTTGCGGAAGGATGCCATGGCGGTTCCCGAGACGCCGTTGACGACTCGGTCAATATGCCAGTCGATATCCTCGAGCATTGCCTCGTTGCCGGCCAGTGCCGGGAAATTGCCGGCTCCTTGACCATCCGCCTGGTGGCAGGAGGCGCACACCGCACCATAAGTCTGTTCGCCACGCGCCATCAGCTCGTCCATTGACCACTCTCGGTCAGCACTGGACGCCTCCTCCTCCGCGGCCTGCTGGCGCTCGGCCAGCCACTCATCGAAGCGTTCCTGCTCGACGGCCTCGACCACCACCGGCATGAAGGCGTGGTCCTTGCCGCAAAGCTCAGCGCACTGACCGCGGTAGATACCGGGCTCCTCGATGCGTACCCAGTTCTCGTTGACGAAACCGGGGATGGCGTCCTGCTTGACGGCCAGATCGGGAACCCACCAGGAATGGATGACATCATCGGAGGTCAGCAGCAAACGGACCTTCTGCCCCACCGGCAGCACCAGCGGCTTGTCGACCTCGAGCAGGTAGTGCTCCCCTTTCTCACCAGTGCCATCGATCTGCTCGCGAGGCGTGCCCAGGTTGGAGGTGAAGGCGACATCCTCACCGAGATACTCGTAGCGCCAGCGCCACTGCTGGCCGGTGACCATGACGTCGAGATCGGCCTCGGAGGTGTCGTACATGTTTTTGAGAGTGGCGGTGGCAGGAACCGCCATGCCGACCAGGATCAGCAAGGGGATCGCCGTCCAGATCACTTCCACGCTGGTATGTTCGTGGAAGGTGGCGGCCTTGGCGCCCTTGGAATGACGATAGCGAAAGAGCGAATAGAACATCGCACCGAAGACGATGACCCCGATGATCACGCAGATCCAGAAGATGATCATGTGCAGGGAGTAGATGTCACGGCTGAGCGCCGTGACACCGACGGGCATGTTCCAGCCATTGGCCAGCGCAACCGGGGTCAAGGCGGCGCTGGCCAGCCCCCCCGCCATCCACACGAGCAACGTGCGCATCGGCGCCTCCTCGGGTCATTGTTGTATTAGCGGGTTCTTAGCAGTGAATATTATAGGGATGCGCGACAGATCGTCACCCCTGCCACCTGCGGGCAGGTAAACGGGGAAATCAACGCTCTTCGCTCATCGTGCGGCGAGTACCGCCACGAGCGCCACCAGCACCACGAACACCAGCCCCACAAGCAACCCCGCCGCAATGAAGATCCCCGGCCGATTGGAGGCGAAATCCTCGCGACGCCGCGAATCTTTCTGCACCCCCAGAAAGGCCGCCAGCACCGATTTGATCGCTTGCCACATCTCGGCTCACCTCCTTGTATTGCCATCGACTGCTTTCGACCCTAGCTTGTGGACTCTAGACCATGCCACCCGGATCGGTCCGTAGAGGCATTCCACGCTTGCCGAGGGATGAGATACCACTTTCGCTGCAACGCATTAAGCTGCATTCATCTTCTATACTCAAAGTGAGAGTTGAGCAGGTTCCAGCGTCCCGCCTGGAATCCTGAACGGAAACCGAAGGAGACCGACCATGACCAAGCAAAAAGACACTACCGCCAACCCCGCCCTGACTGCGGCCGCACCAATGATGGAGTGGTGGCAGAGTCAGTTCACTCAGGGGACCACTCCGATGACCCGCATGCAACTGGCCTGGATGCAAAGCATGGCCGATACCATGCAATTCGAGGCGCAATTCCTCCGGGCACTGGCGGAGAGCGGCCAGAAGATGGCTGAATCCCTGAGCGGCGATACCCCACAGACACCGGCCGAGATGCAGGAACGTTACCAGCAGCTTGTCTCCGATCTCACTGAAGCCCAGATGGAGCGCATGAAGAAGGCCACTGAGCTCTCCAATGATTTCCGCCGCCGCGTCTGGGAAGAGGTCTGAAACGGCCTCGAGGGAAACCAGAACCCAAGGGAATCCGGAACAAGCAAGGGGCGGCAGAAGCGAACCTGCCGTCCCGTTCGGTCTGGCCGGGTAGCACATACCCCGAGCCAGTCCGCGGAAAACCGGACCGCCAAGCTCAGCCGAACCCGAAGAGCCGAGTGATCAGCGGCAACAGGAAGGCCGTCAGCAGGCCCGTCAACCCCATGGCCAGGCCGGAAAAGGCACCGGCCACGGCCCCCAGACGAGCAAAGGCGTGAGCGGTGCCGAAACCGTGGGCCGCCAGCCCGAGAGTGAAGCCCTGTACCTCCGGGTCCCTGATCCCCAGCAGACGAAAGATCCAGGGACCCAGGGCGCAGCCGATCGAGCCGGTCAACAACACCAGGCCGGCGGCCAACGAGGGTATACCGCCTATCTGCTCGGCGATGCCCATGGCGATCGGCGAGGTCACGGAGCGCGGCGCCAGGGAAAGCAGCGTTTCGGTGCGCGCACCGAGCAGCATGGCCAAGCCCAGGGTGGAAACAACCGCCGTGACGATTCCCACGCCGCACGCCAGAAGCAGCGGCCACAGCAGACGGCGTACCCGCTCGCGATGATCATACAGGGGGATCGCCAAGGCCACCGTGGCCGGCCCCAGCAGGAAATGGATGAACTGAGCCCCCTCGAAGTAGGTGCGGTACTCCATGTCCGCCAGCAGCAGCAAGGCGATCAGCATGGCGATGGAGAGCGTGACCGGGTGAAGCAACGGGGTGCCACCCATGGCGCGATTGATCTTCACCGCCAAGGCAAAGATCAGCAGGGTCATCAGCAGCGAAAGAAGCGGATTACCCGAGAGATAGACCCACAGCTGATCGAGGGAGGCGACATTCATGCCTTGTCTCCTGGCCGACCGTTGCGTCGGGCATGGCCATGCTGCAGGCGCTGCAGCACCCAGGCCGTCACTCCCAGGGTCAATGCCGTGGACGCCACCAGGGTCACCGCGATTGGCCAGAGATCGGCACCGATCAACTCGAAGTGAACCATCAGCCCAACCCCGGCCGGCACGAACAGCAGCGTCAAATAGCGCAGCAGCCCCTCCCCCGTCAGGCGCAGGCTCGCCGGCACCCTGCCGCGGATCATCAACGCCACCAAGAGGATCACCATACCGATCACCGGCCCCGGTATCGGCAGCGTAAGCCCCCTTGCCACCAGCTCTCCGGCAAACTGGCACGCCAAGAGCACACACATTCCCATGATCAATGGCATAACCGCCCTCCTCTAGGCAGTTCATCGACAAGCAGATTCTCGACACCATCAGTGTGACAGAAGCGGCAGGATCCGGGGCCTCGCCGAGTCAACCCCTCAAGCATTTGAAAAGGAAGCGCAAAAGAGACTTTTCATTTGCCCTGCAACGCGCTAGTATACGCCACGTTCTCGGGAGCCAGGGGCCACAGGCCGGGCAGCCCGAAAGCCGCATCGGAGCGTGGCGCAGCTTGGTAGCGCGTTGCAATGGGGTTGCAAAGGTCGCAGGTTCGAATCCTGTCGCTCCGACCAGAAATATCAGGAAAAACCGCCACTTACGGATCATAACCGGGTGGCGGTTTTTCGTTGTGTTTCCATCAGAGCTATCAGCGGCCATGGCCGAAGATGTTGGAAGACTCTCGAAGGCGATGGCTAGAATGATCAGCAGGCTTTCCTACCCGAGGTGCCCCCATGCCCCACAGCGAGAAAACCATCCTGGCCTTCGACCCGGCCGGCAACGAGTACTTCATCGACATGTTCGTCAGCGTCAGGGATCTCAGTGACCTGCAACACACCGGGGCCATCAGCGACGGGCCCTCCTCCTTTCGAACCCGGGAGGGCCACTCGGTCACCCATCTCGGGGGTGGCGAGTTCGCGGTGATGGTGCCCGGGGAGGAGGAGGCGATTACCGTCAGGACGGAAGATCCTGACTTCGTATGAGGGATTACCGTACGCCGCGGTGGCCCGCTTTCTTGGATCGCCGCCTCTGCATGATCTGAATCATGCAGAGGCGGCGAAATCAACTGCCCCCTCGGCGAGAAGGCTATAATTCGATAGAGTCCATCCCCATCCCGGCAGCGCCCACCGCACAGGAGGGACAACACCATGAACCGGACGACGCATCACGTAGTACCGAATGCCAAGGGAGGCTGGAACGTACGCAGAGGCGGCTCTCGAAACTGTCGGCATTTCGCTACCAAGAAGGCCGCCGAGGCCTATGGCCGGCAGGTCAGTTTCAACCAGAAGACCGTGCTGGTGATTCATCGCGATGACGGGAGTTCGCCTTCCTGCAACGTCCAGGATTAGCCCCGACCACCCACAACAGAGGCCTGGCTCGGCAGCGCTGCTGATGAGATCATCGCCCGAGGGCATGTCACGGCCCGGGAGCTACCGAATGATCCACATCCGCCCCTACCAGCCCGAGGACTGGCCGTCCCTGTGGGCCATTCTCGAACCGGTCTTCCGCGCCGGCGAGACCTATGCGGTGCCCCGCGACATCAGTGAGCAGGACGCCCATCGGATGTGGATCGAGCTGCCCCGTGCCGTACGCGTGGCCGTCGATGACGCCGGCGAGTTGCTGGGCACCTATTTTCTCAAGGCCAACCAGGCCGGCCCCGGTGACCATGTGGCCAACTGCGGCTATGTGGTCGCCGAATGGGCCAGAGGTCAGGGCCTCGCCGGGGATATGTGCCGGCATTCCCTGACACTGGCCCGGGAGATGGGTTTCCTTGCCATGCAGTACAACCTGGTGGTGGCCAGCAACGAAGCGGCTATCCGGCAATGGCTGAAGCAGGGTTTCTCGATCATCGGTACCCTCCCCGGGGCCTTCCGCCACCCTTCGCAGGGCCTGACGGATGCCCATGTGATGTACCGGTTGCTGTGAACCATGCCCATGCGCTGATTGACCGCCAGCGTCGGGTTCGGGCATGCTCACCAAGTACCTGACTCACCGAAGGAAAATCACAATGAAAGGTTTTGCACGCTGCACGCTGGCACTCTCCATCTCACTGGCAGTGGCCGCCGGCGCCCAGGCCAGCGAGTTTTCTGACATGGACCCCGTGACCCTGCGCCTGGCCCACGTGGTCAATGAGCAGGACGGCTTCCATATCGCCGCCGAGAAATTCGAGGAACTGGTCGAGGAGCGCACCGAGGAGAAGGTCGATATCGAGCTCTACCCCAACGCCAGCCTGGGTGACGAACGCACCCTGCTCGAGGGCATGCAGATCGGCACCATCGACATGGGCGTGATCACCAACGGCCCGGTGGCCAACTTCCTCGAGCCGATGGCGGTGTTCGAACTGCCCTTCCTGTTCCCCTCTCCCGAGGCAGCCTACGACGTCCTCGACGGCGAGATCGGCCAGGAGCTCTTGGATAGGCTCAGTGAAGTCAATCTCAAGGGTCTGGCCTACGCCGAGCGCGGTTTTCGCAACCTGACCAACAGCGAGCGGCCGGTGCAAAGCCCCGCGGATATCGACGGCCTGCGCATCCGCGTGATGGAGAACCCGGTCTACGTCGACACCTTCCGCGAACTGGGGGCCAACGCCGTGCCCATGGCCTGGACCGAGGCGCTGACCGCCATGCAGCAGGGCACCATCGATGGCCAGGAGAACCCGGTCAACGTCATCCACTCCTTCAAGCTCTACGAGACCCAGGACCACATGACGCTGTCACGCCACACCTATGCGCCGGCGATCTTCGTGATGGGCATGCCGGTCTGGAACGCTTTGCCCGAGGCCGCCCAGGTGGTGATGGAGGAGGCCGCCCAGGAAGCCGCCGAGCACGAGCGCCGGGTCAACGCCGAGATGGAAGCCGAGCAGCTGGCGGAACTGCGCGAGGCGGGCATGCAGATCGTCGAGGAGCCTGATATCGCGGCCTTCCAGGAAGCCGTGGCCCCGGTCTACGAGAAATACGGAGAGCAGTTCGGCGACTATCTGCCGCGCATCCAGGAGGCGCTGAAGTAAGTGCCTGACCTCGCCCATTCCCTGCTGCGACCGCTGCGGTGGAGTGAGCGCGCCCTGGACGCCGTCATCGCCCCCGTGGTCTTCACGGCGATGGCGGCGTTGATTGCAGTGATCACCCTGCAGGTCGTCTCGCGGGTATTCTTTACTGCCGTGGGCTGGACCGAGGAGGTGGCCCGTTTCCTGCTGGTGTGGATCACCTTCCTCGGCGCAACCCTGGCCTTTCGCCGGGGCCGGCATATCGCCGTGACGTTCGTCGTCGATGCCCTGCCCGGCCGGCCGCGCCGCCTGGCGCGCATCGCTGCGTTACTGGTGGCACTGGGCTTTCTGGCCGCCCTGGTGGCTATCGGCTGGGAATACATGCAGGTCCAGAGCTTCCAGAAATCTGCCTCGCTGCGCATCTCCATGACCTGGATCTATCTGGTGATTCCGCTCTCCGCGGCGATCATGGCGTGGTGTGCGCTGGTCGACCTGCTGGAACTGATCATCGAGGGAGCGGCCAGCGATAACGATGACAGCGGCAACACCCAGGGGCCCCCCACATGACGGGCCTGCTGTTCGTACTGTTCTTCCTCTTCATGCTGCTGGGCGTGCCCATCGCCCTGGCCATCGGCGCCAGCACCCTGCTGGCCCTCAATGCCCAGGGTGTCCCGCTGATGGTGGTCACCCAGCAGATGTTCCAGGGCATCAACTCCTTCGCCCTGGTGGCAGTACCCATGTTCATCCTGGCCGGCGACCTGATGGCCCAGGGCAAGGTGAGCGAGAAACTGGTGGACTTCGCCGACTCGCTGTTCGGCTTCCTCAAGGGCGGGCTCTCCATCGTCTCGGTGGGAGCCGGCATGTTCTTTGCCGCCATCTCCGGCTCCGGGGCCGCGACTACCGCCGCGGTGGGCTCGAGCCTGGTGCCGGAACTGCGCAAGAAGGGCTACGAGCCGGCCTCGGCGGCCAGTCTGATCGCCGCCAGCGGCACCATCGGCGTGGTGATTCCCCCCTCGGTACCCATGATCATCTACGCGGTGATCGCCCAGCAGTCGGTCTCGAAACTCTTCCTGAACGGTATCCTGCCGGGTATCGCCATGGGCCTGGGGCTGGCCACCATCGCCATCGTCCAGGCCTATCGGCGCAACTATCCGCGCGGTACCGCCTTTTCGCCGGCCACCATCTGGCGCACATTCCAAAGCGCCAGCTGGGGGCTCGCAACGCCGGTGATCATCCTCGGCGGCATCTTCTCGGGGGTGTTCACTCCCAGCGAGGCAGCCGTGGTAGCCGTCAACTACGCGCTGATGGTGTCACTGTTCGTCTACCGTGACCTGAGCCTGGCCGACGTCTACCGGGTCCTGATCCGCTCGGCGATCACCACCTCGGTGATCATGCTGGTGATCGCCACCTCGGCGGTCCTCAGCTGGACCCTTTCCAGCTGGCAGGTCCCCGGCGCCATCGCCCAGGCAGTGCTGTCGCTCTCCACCAACCCGTTCGTGATCATGCTGCTGGTGGTGGCGGTGATCCTGCTCACCGGCGTGTTCATCGAGACGGCCAGTGCCCTGATCATCCTGACCCCGGTGCTGCTGCCGCTGGTGACCCAGCTGGGTATCGACCCCATCCACTTCGGTCTCATCATCGTGGTCGGGCTGGCCATCGGCATGATCACACCGCCGGTGGCGATCAACCTCTATGTGGCCTCCTCGGTCACCCAACTGCCGCTGGAACGTATCACCCGCGCCATCATTCCCTACCTGCTGGGATTGATCAGTGTGCTGCTGCTGGTGGTCTATGTCCCGATACTGATGGGGCTTTCCGGCTAGGAGAATTAGTGATGCATCGATCGATAACGCCTGCCGCCGGCATGCTCGTGCTGGCCTTGCTCGCTGGTTGCACCACCTACACCTGGGAGGATGGCCGCCGAGAAACCGTATGGGGTGTTCCCGCCGAGGATGAGACCAGGACCCGAGAGGAGCGCCAGGCCGAGGGCGTTCAGTACCGCCAACCCGGCGAGATCCCCGAGTGACGACAGCCCTGTTCCGCTCCTATGGCCTGCGTAACACCACGCTGAGATTATTGGCCGGCATGGCCACCACCCGTTCGAGGTCGAGGCCGCGTCGTTCGGCTTCGGACGTCACGGCGTCCAGGTCCCGGATGCCCCAGCGCGGGTCGCGGGCCTGGAGGTCCAGATCGAAGGTTGCATTGCTAGGGGCCGTATGGCGCCCCTCGCGCCTGAACGGCCCGTAGAGGTAGAGCGCCCCACCCGGCACCAGGGAAGTCCCGGCACCTGCCATCAGCGCCTCGGTAACCGTCCAGAGCGAGATATGCAGCAGGTTGATGGCCACGACCGCCTCGAAGGGGCCCTCGGGCCAGTCGCCGGGAACGGATACGTCGAGCCGGAACGGCGCGGCCAGGTTGCGCAACCCGGCCTCTACGCGCCATGCGTCGATGGAGGCCAGTGCATGGGGGTTGGGGTCGCTGGGCTGCCAGGCCCAGTCGGGCATGGCGCCGGCGAAATGCACGGCATGCTCGCCGCTGCCGCTGGCCACCTCCAGCACTCGCGCCCTCTGGGGCAGCACGTCCTGCAACACCTCGAGGATCGGCTGGCGATTGCGCGCCACGGCGGGGCTTTTCAGGCGTGGATCCTTCATGGTGCTCCTTATGGCCGGTGCCGCGTTCTGGCCGGTTCCTCGGGAGACGGCTACTTCCGCCCCCTGGGCTTGCGGGATGGCCCACCGGTATTGGGGCGAGACCCTTTTCCCGACTTTCTGCCGGGCTTTCCTCTCCCTCCCCGGGACGGCGTGCCGGGCTTCTGCGCTTTCTGCTTGCCGCTACCGGTCCTGGCGCCCTCCCCTGCCTTGCGCCGGGCCGATCGCTGGCGGGGCGGCTGGGCCTCGGACGTGGAGTGTTCGGTCAGGGAGAGGATCGTTGCCACCTCGGCCGGCGTCAGATCCCGCCAGTCCCCCGGTGCCAGCCCCTTGAGCGACACGTTCATGATGCGGATTCGCTCGAGCTTGACGACGTCATAGCCGAACACCTCGCACATGCGGCGAATCTGACGGTTGAGCCCCTGGACCAGGGTGATATTGAAGACGAAGCGCGACTCCCTGACCACGCGGCACTTGCGGGTGACCTCGCCGAGGATCGGCACGCCTCCCCCCATGCCGGCGATGAAGTCCTCGGTGATCGGCTTGTCGACGGTGACCCGATACTCTTTCTCGTGCTGGTTGCTCGCCCGCAGGATGCGATTGACCAGGTCGCCGTTGTTGGTCAGGAAGATCAGCCCCTGGGAATCCTTGTCCAGCCGCCCTATGGGAAAGATGCGGGCGCCATGCTTGACGAAATCGACAATATTGGCCTTCTCGGCGGGATCGGTGGTGCTGACGATGCCCACCGGCTTGTTGAGGGCGATGAACACCAGGTCCTGGTCTTCCAGTGCCAGCGGCTCGATAATCTGGCCGTTGACCTTCACCACGCTCCCCGGGAAGACCTGGTCACCGGGAGTGGCGCGTCTGCCGTCGATATGCACATTGCCCTGTTCGATGTAGCGGTCTGCCTCTCGGCGGGAGCAAAGGCCGCTCTCGCTGATGTACTTGTTGATCCGTTTCGAGAGGGTCTGGGCCATGGAACGCGTCCGGAATGTGAAGGGAAAAGCCGTGCTGGCACGGCCCTGTGTCGGGCAGTGTAAGGGGTGAACTGGCCGACGACCAGCCGTCCGTCAGGCCATTTCCGCGACCTGCGGCTCTCAGTGGAAGGGACTTGGCGAGCAAGTCTTGCGCTGGATCACTGCAGTGCAACATGCTGTGCAGTACCCTTTGATTCTTGCTCCCGGCCGGAGAAACAGCATGGCGAATCGTTCCCAGAACGGGCATGCCGAATGGCACGCCCTTTCGACCGAGGAGGCCCTTAAGCGTCTCGACAGCAGCGCCGAGGGACTGGACAGCAGGGAGGCCGACGATCGGCTGGCCGAGCATGGCCCCAACAAGCTCAAGCAGGCAGAATCGCGGCCCTGGTGGAAACGCCTGATGGAGCAGTTCAACAACATCCTGATGCTGATCCTCATCGTTGCCGCGGTAGCGAGCCAGCTTCTCGGACACAGCCTGGACGCTGCCGTCATTCTCGCAGTGGTGGTGATCATCGCGTTGATCGGCTTCTTCCAGGAGGGCAAGGCCGAGCGGGCGCTGGACAGCATCCGCAACATGCTGTCGCCACGGGCCAAGGTCCTGCGCGACGGCAGGCGATCCACCCTGGATGCCACGGAGCTGGTTCCCGGCGATATCGTACTGATTCAGAGCGGTGACCGGGTACCCGCCGACCTGCGCTTGATCAAGAGCCAGCGCCTGCGCACCCAGGAAGCGCCCCTCACCGGCGAATCCGAGCCCGTCGACAAGTCAAGCGACGCCGTCGATGAAGAGGCGCCCCTGGCCGAGCGCAGCGGCATGGCCCATGCCGGCACGTTGGTCGTGCAGGGCAATGCCCGGGGTCTGGTGGTGGAAACCGGCCGCCACACTCAGATCGGCCGCATCTCCGAGATGCTGCAGGACGTGGAGAAGCTGAAGACCCCGCTTCTCGCCCAGCTGGACCGGGCCGGCAACATGCTCGCCCTCTTCATCGTCGGTGGCGCTGCCTTTTCCGCGGCCATCGGTATCTTCGTGCACGGCAAGGCCGCCACCGAGATGTTCATGGCGGCCGTCGCCTTGGCGGTGGCCGCTATCCCGCAGGGCCTGCCGGCCATCGTCACCATCGGTTTGGCCATCGGCGTCCAGGCCATGGCGCGGCGCAATGCCATCATTCGTCGCCTGCCGGCCGTCGAGACCCTGGGCTCGATCTCCACCATTTTCACCGACAAGACCGGCACCCTGACCCGCAACGAGATGACCGCCCGCGCCATCCGCCTCGAGGACAAGGAAGTGCGCCTCTCGGGGGTGGGCTTCTCGCCTGAAGGCAGCCTCCACGAGGTCTCCGAGGAGGCCGGGGACGAGCCGGAACACGAGGCAAGAGAAGAGAAAGGCGAGACACTCAAGCTCTCTGACCATCCCGACCTCGAGCATCTGCTGCTCGCCGGCGTGCTCTGCAACGAGGCGGAACTCAAGCACGAGGACGACCGCTGGCACATCGAGGGCGACCCCACCGAGGGAGCGCTGGTGGTGGCGGCGGCCAAGGCCGATCTCGATGCCTCGAACCTGCGCGAGGCCCATCCCCGCCTGGACACCCTGCCCTTCGAGTCGGAATACCGCTACATGGCCACTCTCAATGAGATCGATGGCGAAAAGCATATTCTGGTCAAGGGCGCGCCGGATCGACTTCTGGAAATGTGTGACCGGGTGCGTCGTGAAGGTGAGGAGGTGGCACTCGATACCGAGGCGTGGGAAGACCACATCGAGGAGCTTTCATCACGGGGTCTGCGAGTGCTGGCCATTGCCGAGAAGCGCGTCGGCGACGGCGAGGAGCTGGACCGCGACGATGTCGAGCAGGGTCTTGTATTGCTGGGCATGACAGGTCTTCTCGACCCGCCCCGAGAAGCGGCCATCGAGGCCGTGAAGCAGTGCCTTGAGGCCGGCATCCGCCCGGTGATGATCACCGGCGACCACCCCCAGACGGCCCGGGCCATCGCCGAGAAGCTGGGCTTCGCCCAGACCGAGAGAGCCGTCGCCGGCCGCGACATCGAAGAGATGTCGAACGAGGAGCTCCAGGACTGCGTCCGAAAGGTGGATGTCTTTGCCCGGGCGGCCCCCGAGCACAAGCTGCGCCTGGTCAAGGCCATGCAGGCCCAGGGCGGCATCTGCGCCATGACCGGCGACGGGGTCAACGACGGCCCGGCCCTCAAGCGCGCCGACGTGGGCGTGGCCATGGGCGTCCAGGGCACCGAGGCCGCCAAGGAGGCCTCGGAAATGGTGCTCGCCGACGACAATTTCGCCACCATCGAGAAGGCCATCGAGGAAGGACGCAAGGTCTACGACAACATCCGCAAGACCATCACCTTCCTGCTGCCCACCAACGGTGCCGAGAGTCTGGCCGTGCTCCTCGCCATGCTCGGCGGCATGACGCTGCCCATCAGCGGGTTACAGATTCTCTGGGTCAACATGGTCACGGCCGTAACCCTGGGGATGGCGCTGGTGTTCGAGTCGTCCGAGCCCGATATCATGCGCCGCCAGCCGCGGGATCCCGATGCTCCCCTTCTGTCTCTGTTCATGCTCTGGCGGGTCGTCTTCGTCTCGGTAGTGCTGGTGGCGGCGGTCGCCGGTCTGTTCTTCTGGATCCTCGGCCAGGGCGGCAGTCTCGAGCTGGCCCGCTCGGGCGCAGTGAACATGCTGGTGATGGGCGAAATCGTCTACCTGCTCAATAGCCGCTTCCTGGTGGGCCGCTCCCTGAGCCTCCAGGGGATCTTCGGTAGTCGTCCCGTCTTGATCGCCATCGGCCTTGTGATCCTGATCCAGCTTGGCTGGACCTACCTGCCCTTCATGCAGCTGCTGTTCGAAGCCGAAGGGCTGAGCCCGCTTCACTGGGGTCTCATCCTTGCGACGGGCCTTGCTCTCTTTCTGGTGGTGGAGCTGGAAAAATGGATACTGCGACACTTCAACCTGATGTCAGGGAAGCAGGCTCCAGGCCGCGAGCGTGCATCCCGCCAGGTGTCGTGACGCCTGCTTCCCACTGACTTCAGGGATGTCATCGCGCTTATTTTTTGCAGCGCAGCATGGCATGTGATAGAGCTTGACCTATTGCTCCACGCCGGAGAAGCATCATGACCGACCCCGCTCAGCCCACCGACTGGCACGCCCTTTCCACCAAAGAGGCCCTGGCTCGCCTCGAGAGCCGCGCCGAGGGTCTGGAGAGGCCGGAGGCCGAGCGTCGTCTGGCCGAGCATGGCCCCAACCAGCTCAAGCAGGCCGAGTCCCGGCCCTGGTGGAAGCGCCTGCTGGAGCAGTTCAACAACATCCTGATGCTGATCCTGCTGGTCGCCGCCGTGGCGAGCCTCGGCCTGGGCCATACCCTGGACGCTGCGGCCATCTTCGGCGTGGTGGTGATCATCGCCCTGATCGGCTTCATCCAGGAGGGCAAGGCCGAGCAGGCGCTGGAGAGCATTCGCCAGATGCTCTCTCCCCGGGCCAATGTGTTGCGTGAGGGCCGGCGGGAAACTATCCCCGCCGAAGAGCTGGTGCCCGGGGATATCGTCATGGTCGAGAGCGGTGACCGGGTGCCGGCCGACCTGCGCCTGCTGGAAGCACGACGCTTTCGCACCGAGGAGGCCTCGCTGACCGGCGAGTCGACCCCGGTGGACAAGGATACGACGGCCGTGGAGGCGGAGTCCGACCTGGGCGACCGCAGGGGCATGGCCTACGCCAGCACCATCGTGGTCCAGGGCAATGCCCGAGGCCTGGTGGTGGAGACCGGCGCCCAAACCCAGATCGGACGCATCTCGGAGATGCTGCGAGGCGTGGAGCAGCTCAAGACCCCGCTGCTGCGCCAGATCGACCGTGCCGGCCAGGTGCTGGCGTTCTTCATCCTCGCTGCCGCAGTGCTCACCGGCGTCTTCGGCGCTCTGGTGCACGACCAGCCGGTGGACGAGATGTTCATGGCCGCGGTCGGCCTGGCGGTGGCCGCCATCCCGGAGGGCCTGCCGGCCATCGTCACCATCGGCCTGGCCCTGGGCGTGCAGGCCATGGCCCGCCGCCATGCCATCATCCGCCGCCTGCCCGCGGTGGAGACCCTGGGCTCCATCTCCACCATCTTCTCCGACAAGACCGGCACCCTGACCCGCAACGAGATGACCGCCCAGGCCATCTGGCTGCCAACGGGCGAGGTACATATCGAGGGCATCGGCTTCGCCCCGGAGGGCAGTTTCCACCGCGTCAGCGAGGGTGAGCCCGAGCAGTCGGCACTCGACCTGGACGAGAACCACGCCCTGCGCCACTTCCTCAAGGTGGGGGTGCTGTGCAACGACGCCGAGCTAGCGGAAGAGGAGGGCCGCTGGAAGATTCACGGCGATCCCACGGAGGGCGCCCTGGTGGTGGCTGCGGCCAAGGCCGGACTGACGCACGCGAAGCTTCGCGGCGACCACTCGCGCCATGATGCCATCCCCTTCGAATCCGAACGCAAGTACATGGCTACCCTTCACAAGGTCGACGGCGAGCAGCTGCTGATGGTCAAGGGCGCCCCGGACCGGCTGCTGGAGATGTGCCATCGGGTGCGCACCGAATCCGGCGAGGCCGAAGTCGATCACGAGGAGTGGGAGGCGCGCATCCATGCGCTGTCCGAGCGTGGGCTACGCGTGCTGGCGCTGGCCGAGAAGCGGGTAAGCGACGTCCACGAGCTGGCCGACGAACACGCCGAGGAGGAGTTGGTGCTGCTGGGGCTCGTCGGCCTGCTCGACCCGCCCCGGGACGAAGCGATCGAGGCGGTGAAGGAGTGCCTGGCCGCCGGTATCCGCCCGGTAATGATCACCGGCGATCATGCGGTCACGGCCCTGGCCATTGCCAGGCAGCTGGGCTTCGCCCATACCGAACGCGCCATCAGCGGCCGCGAGATCGAGGCGATGTCGGACGCCGAGCTCGAGAACATCATTCTCGAGGTGGACGTTTTTGCCCGCGCCGCGCCGGAGCACAAGCTGCGCCTGGTTCAGGCCATGCAGGCCAAGGGCGGCATCTGCGCCATGACCGGCGACGGGGTCAACGACGGTCCGGCGCTCAAGCGCGCCGACGTCGGCGTGGCCATGGGCATCCAGGGCACCGAGGCCGCCAAGGAGGCCGCCGAGATGGTGCTCGCCGACGACAACTTCGCCACCATCGTCGGCGCCATCCGCGAGGGCCGCAAGGTCTATGACAATATCCGCAAGACCATCACCTTCATCCTGCCGACCAATGGCGGCCAGGGCCTGGCGATCATGCTGGCGGTGCTGGCCAACTCCACTCTGCCGGTGACGCCGCTCCAGGCGCTGTGGGTCAACATGGTGGTGGCGGTCACGCTCGGCCTGGCGCTGGCCTTCGAGCACGCCGAGCAGGACATCATGACCCGCCAGCCCCGGGACCCCGACGCCTCGCTGCTGGATCTCTTCCTGCTGTGGCGGGTGGTGTTCGTCTCCCTGCTGCTGCTTGTCGGTGTGTTCGGCATGTTCAGCTGGATCCTCCAGCATGGCGGCAGCGAGATGCTGGCCCGCACCGGGGCGGTCAACATGCTGGTCATGGGCAGCGCCGCCTACCTGATCAACAGCCGCTACCTGCGGCGCAGCACCCTCTCTCTGGCAGGTATCTTCGGCAGCCGCCCTGTCTGGGCCTCCATCGGCATCATCGTGATGCTGCAGCTGGGCTGGACCTACCTGCCCTTCATGCAGGTGATCTTCGGCAGCGAGGGACTGGGCCTCGGCCACTGGGGGGTGATACTGGCCGGCAGTCTGGCCATCTACCTGATCGTCGAGATCGAGAAGCGCGTGCTGCGCACCCGTGGTAGCCGGGGGCAGCCAAGACGCCCCTGACGGCAAGGGACTAAAAGCGTCTTAACCCTACCGGCGCTTGGTACGGGCGGTGGCCTCGGCGGTCATGGGGTCCTCCGGCCAGGGATGCTTGGGGTAACGACCGCGCATCTCGCGGCGCACCTGCGGGTAGCCATGGGCCCAGAAACTCGCCAGGTCGGCGGTGACCTGCAGGGGGCGGCGTGCCGGCGAGAGCAGGTGCAACAGCACCGTCACCCGACCGTCGACGACGCGCGGCGAGGCCTGCCAGCCGAAGCACTCCTGCAGCTTCACCGCCAGCACCGGCGGCTTGCCCACCAGGCAGGGGGTATAGTCCACCCGATGGGCCGAGCCGCTGGGCACTGCCAGGCGCGACGGCGCCAGCGCGTCGAGGCGTGAGCGCAGCGGCCAGTCGAGGCTGTCAAGCAGCAGGCGCGCCAGCGGCAGACGCTCGACCGCCTCTAGCCGGGTAATGCCGTCGAGATGCGGACCCAGCCAGTCAGCCAGGGTGTCGAGCAGCGTTGCCTCGGACCAGTCGGGCCACTCGCTGCCCAGCGTCCGGTGCAGCAGCGCCACCCTCCCCTGCAGCTGCTCTCGTTCGTCTTCTTGCGGCAAGCCGCGCCGGCGCAGCGCCTCGAGCAGCGCTTCCCTGACCGCCTCCGGTGGCAGCTTGGCGAGGGGCTTTCGCGCCAATACCACGGCGCCCAGGCCGCGCACTTGCTCGCCCACCAGCCGGCCCTGGTCGTCGGACCACTCGAGGCTCGCTCGCCACTCGGCGCATTCGGGATACAGGGCCTCGAGGCGGTCGCGATCAAGCGCCACGGCGCGGAAGATACGCGCCCCGCTCGCCTCGCCGTCGAGTTCGGCGGCCACCAGCAGGTCGGCATGGGACAAGGGGTGGCGCTCGGCAAGGGTCGCCAGCCCTCCGCCGGCCAGACGAAAGCGGCCCGCTTCGAGCCGCTGCGCCACTCGCTCCGGGTAGGCCAGCGCCAGCAGCTCACCCAGCGGGGCCAGGTTCACGACCTCGAATGCCACGCCGGCGAGTCGCGCAAGCCGTTCGGCATCGCGCTGCCACTGGCGGTGCTCTCGGGGAGCCTTGAGCAGCGCCTTGAGTGTACGCTCGAGATCGCGCTCCTCGTCCAGGCCGCGCCCCTCGAGCAGCGCCACCAGGGTACAGGCCAGGGGTTGCGCGTCGCGTTCGGCGGCGCGTTCCAGCATCACCGCCAGGCGCGGGTGGGTCGGCCATCGCACGCAGGCACGCCCCAGTTCGGTGAGGAGATACGCCTCATCCAGCACGCCCAACCGGGCCAGCAGGTCACGACCGGCCGCCAGCGCGGCGTCGGGAGGGGGCGTCATCCAGGTCAGCCGCTGCGGATCGGTGATACCCCAGCGCGCCAGCTCGAAAGCCAGCGGCGCGAGGTCCGACTGGCGGATTTCCGGCTCGCCATGCGGCACCAGCGGTTGCTCCTCGGGCCAGAGCCTCACGCAGAGCCCTGGCCCCTGGCGACCGGCTCGACCACGGCGCTGGTCGGCACTGGCCCGATTGACGCGACGCGTCTCCAGCCGGGTGAGCCCGGTGCGTGGCTGGAACACCGGCACCCGTTCCTGGCCGGCATCCACCACCAGGCTCACGCCGTCCACGGTGACGCTGGACTCGGCAATCGCCGTGGCCAGCACCACCCGCCGGCGCCCATTCGGGTCGGGACGCAGCGCCCGGCGCTGGGCATCGAGCGGCAGGCGACCATGCAGTTCCATCACCACAAGCTCTGGAACGCGGAGCGCAAGTTCTCTGGCCAGTCGACGGATCTCCCCCACGCCGGGCAGGATCACCAGGGCGTCGCCTGCCTGCTGTTGCAGGGCCTCGAGTAGCGCCTTGGCCTGCTGAGCCGCAGCCTCTTCACGGCTATTGAGCGCCCGATAGCGGGTCTCGACGGGATAGACGCGACCCGGACAGTCGATGACGGGAGTCGCGCCACCCAATACGCCGAGCAAGGCGTCGACATCCAGGGTCGCCGACATCACCAGCAGGCGCAGGTCCTCGCGCAGGCCCTGCTGGGCATCAAGCGCCAGGGCCAGGCCCAGGTCCGCCTCCAGGCTTCGCTCGTGGAACTCGTCGAAGATCACCCCGGCCACGCCCTCGAGCATGGGATCGTCCTGAAGCATGCGCGTCAGCACGCCCTGGGTGACCACCTCGAGCCGAGTATCCGGCCCCGCTCGGCTTTCGCCGCGCATGCGATAGCCGACGGTCTCCCCGACCCTTTCCCCCAGGCTATCGGCCATAAAGCCGGCAGCCAGCCGGGCCGCCACACGCCGAGGTTCGAGCAGCAGCAGTTTTCCCTCGCGGGCCCAGGGGGCGTCAAGCAGCGCCAGCGGCACGCGGGTGGTCTTGCCGGCACCGGGCTCGGCCACCAGCAGGGCGCGCGAATGCCTCTCGAGGGCATCGAGGATAGCGTCGAGGCGAGAATCGATGGGCAACGTCATGGGCGGCTCAGCGGGCAGGGGCGGCATCCCGTGAGCGCACGCCGCACCCCTTGAGGATCACCCGGGTGAGAAAGGTGGTGATCTCCTCGACATCGGCATCGCTCAGCTCGTCACGGCCGGTGATGCCCAGCACCTGGGCTTCGAAGTCGGCGTAGTGCTGAGTGGCCGACCAGATCAGGAAGATCAGCCACACCGGATCGACGGGATCCATCAACCCGCGTTCGGCCCACTGCTCGAAAACCCGCGCCCGGGCCTGGACCCAGTCACGCAGTTCACCGCGCAGATACTCCTGCAGGAAGGGGGCACCGCCGAGGATTTCCGCGGCGAACAGGCGCGATCCCTCGGGATGACGCCGCGACAGTTGCATCTTGCTGCGGATGAAAGCCTCCAGCACCTCGGCGGGGTCATCCTCCACCGAGATATCGTCGAGCAGGGCATTCCAGCGTTCCATCATCCGCTCCAGCAAGCGGACATAGAGACCACGCTTGCTGCCCATATAGTAGAGGACATTGGACTTGGGCAGGCCGGCCTGCTCGGCAATCGCCTGGAGGCTCGCCCCCCGGTAGCCGTAGCGGGCAAAGACCCGTTCGGCCGCGGCCAGGATCTCGCGCTCGTTGCGCCGACGGGTCACCCCGTTGGCTTCGCCTTGCTCTCTCGCCCCTCGCTCGACGGGCGCGCTCCCCTCTGTCATCGACCACCTCAGTGCCCATGGCGGATCAAAGCCAAGGATAGTGCCCCAGCCCCGTGCCAGGTGCAAACGGGCTTGCAAAGTGAGCGAATCTGGACCAAGCTGAGATTATCCTGACCGAACGGTCAAGAAGTGAGACCCCTGAACAAGCGCTTCCACGCCAACAACAGAGACAAGGCGATGATCGACTTCCTGCTCAACGGGCAGCTCCGCCACTGCGCGGCTTCGCCCGACACCAGCGTGCTCGAGCTGCTGCGCGATTCCCTCGGCCAGACCGGCACCAAGGAGGGCTGCGCCTCCGGGGACTGCGGCGCCTGCACGGTGGCCATCGGCAAAGCCGACCCCGATGGCAACGTCCACTATCACAGCGCCAACGCCTGCATCACCCCGGCCCATCAGCTTCAGGGGCAGTCGTTGGTCACCGTGGAAGGCCTGGCCTCGGGCGATGCCCTGCACCCCGCCCAGGCGGCCATGGTCGAGTGCCACGGCAGCCAGTGCGGCTTCTGTACCCCGGGTATCGTCATGTCGCTCTTCACTCTGCACGAGGAGCAGCGACGGGCGCCGGCGCCGCTGACACAACAGCGTCTCGAAGCGGCGCTGGGCGGCAACCTCTGCCGCTGCACCGGCTATCGGCCGATCCGCGACGCGGCGCTCTCCATGGGCGACTACCCCCACGCGCGTCCGGCATGGCTGGAGAAGTGCACAGACGCCGCGGCATCGCTCACGTCACCTCCCGTCGAGCGCGATGCCGACAGCACCTTCGTCCAGCCGGAAAGCCTGGTCGAACTGCTTGACGAACGCACCCGCCACCCCGAGGCGCCCATCGTCGCCGGCGGTACCGACCTCTGGCTCGAGGTCACCCAGCGCCTGGCCCGCTTCCCGCGGGTGGTCGACATTACGCGCGTCGCCGAGCTCCAGGTCATCGAAGCGGCCACGCTGGACGACGGCCGCGAGGGCTGGTGGATCGGCGGCGGCGTGACCTACTCGCGCCTGGAACCGCTGCTGGCCGAATATTACCCGACCTTCGCCCATCTGCTGCACCGCCTGGGCTCCGCCCAGATCCGCAACCGCGGCACTCTGGGCGGCAATATCGCCAACGCCTCGCCCATCGGCGACACGCCGCCGGTGCTGCTGGCCCTGGGCTCCCGGCTGTGGCTGGCCGGGCCGGAGGGCGAGCGCGAACTGCCCCTCGACGACTTCTTCCTCGACTACAAGCGGACCGACCTGCGCGAGGGCGAGGTGATCCGGGCGATCTTCCTGCCCCGCCCCGAGCCGGGCCGACACCTCAGGGTCTGGAAGCTGTCCAAGCGTCGTGAGGACGACATTTCCGCCGTGCTCGGCGCCTTCGGCTGGCGCCTGGAAGACGGCCTGCTGTGCGACGTCCGCCTGGCCTTCGGTGGCATGGCGGCGACACCCAAACGGGCCATCGCGGCCGAGGCCGCGCTGGAGGGCCAGGCGCCCTCCACCGCCGCCTTCCAGGCCGCCAGGCTCGCTCTCGCGAGAGACTTCCAGCCGATGAGCGATGTGCGTGGCAGCGCCCATTATCGCCAGCTCTCCGCCGCCAATCTGCTCGAACGCCTGCGCCTGGTCATGGCACAGGAAACGACCGATGCTCCCCGGGAGGTGATGCTCCATGCGTACGCTCACTAAACTGGACGTTCCGTCCAGGGATACGACCGACCTCGATGACGCCACGATACGAGTGCGCGACGAGCAGCAGGGTCGCATCAAGGGCGACGGCCCCCTGGCACGGGACACGGAATTCCGCGAGATCGAGACCACCAGAACGCGCGGCAGCGCCGGTAGCGCCAGCGCCCATGAGAGTGCGGTCAAGCACGTCACCGGACGTGCCGCCTATATCGACGATCTCCAGGCACCGGCAGACTGCCTCCACCTGGCACTCGCGCTTTCGCCGGTAGCCCACGGCCACCTGATCCGCCTCGATCTCGACACGCTCCGGGCCATGCCCGGCGTGGTCGACGCGGTCGGTTTCGATGACGTACCAGGGCATACCGATATCGGTCCGGTCTTCCCCGGCGACCCGCTCTTTGTCGAGGACGAGATCCGCTATGCCGGCCAGGTGCTCTTCGCCGTGGCGGCCGAGACTCATCGCGCCGCCCGGGAGGCCGTGAGCGCCGCCTGGGCGGAAGCGCTCGTCGAAATCGACGAGCAGCCCGCCAGCCTTGACCCGGTAGTCGCCGCCGAACGCCACGAGTTCGTGCGCCCGACCCATGTTCAGCAGAGCGGCGACTGGGAACGCTCGCTCGCGACCGCGGCCCATGTCATCGAAGGCGAGCAGTTCGTCGGCGGTCAGGAGCACTTCTACCTGGAGGGACAGGCCTGCCTGGTCCAGCCTACCGAAGACGAGGGGGTAATCGTCCATACCTCCAACCAGCACCCCAGCGAGACCCAGAAGCTGGTGGCGGAGGTGCTGGGCATTCCCTTCCACGCGGTGACCGTGGAGGTACGTCGCATGGGCGGCGGCTTCGGGGGCAAGGAGACCCAGGCCTCGCCCTGGGCCTGCATGGCCGCGCTGGTCGCCCGGCGAACCGGACGTACCGTCCGCCTGCGCCTGCCACGCGCCGAGGACATGCGGGTCACCGGCAAGCGCCATCCCTTCCACAATCGCTACCGTCTAGGCATCGACGAGACGGGCGTCATCCAGGGCGGCGAGCTGACCCTGATCGGCGACTGTGGCTACTCGCCGGATCTCTCCGAGGCCATCGTCGACCGGGCCATGTTCCACGCCGACAACGCCTACTCGCTGGGGGAGGCGCGGGTCACCGGCCACCGGGCGCGCACCCACACCGCCTCCAACACCGCCTTCCGCGGCTTCGGCGGTCCCCAGGGCATGATGGTGATCGAGGCGGCAATGGACGACATCGCCAGACGCCTCGGCGAGGACACACTGACGATCCGCAAGCGCAACCTCTATCGCACGGAGCCGGACGTCATTCGCCGGGATATCACCCATTACGGCCAGACGGTGGAACAGGTCGCCCTGCTGCACCATGTCGTCGAGCGGCTCGAGGCCGATTCCGATTACTGGACACGCCGCCAGGAAATCACCGAGTTCAACGCGCAGAGCCCGGTCATTCGGCGAGGCTTGGCGCTGACGCCGGTCAAGTTCGGTATCTCCTTCACCGCCAAGCACCTCAACCAGGCCGGTGCCCTGCTGCAGGTCTATACCGACGGCAGCGTGATGATCAACCACGGCGGCACCGAGATGGGCCAGGGCCTGCACACCAAGATCTGCCAGGTGGTGGCCCGCGAACTCGCCCTCGACGTCGACACGGTGCGCATCACCGCCACCCGTACCGACAAGGTGCCCAACACCTCACCCACGGCGGCCTCCAGCGGCGCCGACCTCAACGGCATGGCCGCCCGCGACGCCTGCCTCAGCCTCAAGACACGGCTCTTCGACTTCGCCAGCGAGCACTACGCCCTGGACCGCGAAGGCATGCGCCTGGAGACCGGTCACCTGGTGGCCGGCACCGGCGAGAGCGAGCGGCGCATCCCCTGGGGCGAGCTGGTACAGGCCGCCTACCTGGGCCGGGTTTCGCTCTCCGAGAAGGGCTTCTACGCCACCCCGCTGATCCACTACGACCGCACCACCGGCCAGGGGCGCCCCTTCTACTACTTCGCACACGGCGCGGCGGTCAGCGAAGTCAGCGTCGACACCCTGACCGGCGAGACCCAGGTCGACCGGGTCGACATCCTGCATGACGTAGGCGACTCCCTGAACCCGGCCATCGACATGGGCCAGGTGGAGGGTGGCTTCATCCAGGGCATGGGCTGGCTGACCGGCGAGGAGCTCAGGTGGAACGATGCCGGCCGGCTGATCTCCGACGGTCCGGCCACCTACAAGATTCCCACCTACGGCGATCTGCCGCCGGTGTTCAACGTCGAACTGCTCCAGGGCCACCCCAACTCCATGGCCAGCATCTACCGCTCCAAGGCGGTTGGCGAGCCGCCCTTCATGCTCGGCATCTCGGTATGGGCAGCGTTGCGCGACGCCCTCTCGAGCCTGGCCGGCTACCGAGAGGCGCCGCGCCTCGACACGCCGGCCACGCCGGAGCGGGTGCTGATGGCCGCCGAAGCGCTGCGCTCGCGTCACCCCCCCTGGCCACCTGCTGCGGGTGAACCCGAATGACGGCCGAGGATACACGCCCCGAGAGCTGGCATGCCGCCCTGCATCGCCTGCAGCGCGAGGGCCTGCCCCACGTTCTGGCCACCCAGGTGACCAGTGCCGGTTCCACGCCCCGGGAGCCCGGGGCACGCATGGTGATCACCGCCGATGCGGTCTACGACACCCTGGGCGGCGGTACCTTCGAGTGGCAGACCATCGCAGCGGCCCGCCGGCGCCTGGCGGGCCCCGATGGCGAGTGCCAGGCCGGGATGAGCCTGGAAGCCTTTAGCCTGGGCGGGCGCAGCGGCCAGTGCTGCGGCGGCTTCGTCAACGTGCTGCTCGAGGTCTTTCCCGGCAGCGCCACCACGCTGGCGATCTTCGGCGCCGGTCATGTGGGCCGGGAGCTGGTGCGCCTGGCCGCGCCGCTTCCCTGGCGAGTGCGCTGGCACGACAGCCGGGCGAACGCCTTCCCCGACTGGGCGTCGGACCAGCCGCGCCTCGCCTGTCGCCATGCTCCCGACCCGGCCGAGGCCGTGGCCGCCCTGCCGCCCGGCGTCCACGCCCTGGTGCTGACCCACGACCACGCCGAGGACCAGGCCCTGGTGGACGCCCTGCTCGCCCGCGGCGACACGGCCTCGCTGGGCCTGATCGGCTCGCGCAGCAAGTGGGCCAGTTTCCGCCGCCGGCTGCGCGACGCCGGTCACGGCGAGGAGGCCCTGGCGCGAGTGCGCTGCCCCATCGGCATGGCGGCCGGTGGCACCGGGGGCGACAAGACGCCCTACGCCATCGCCCTGGCCACCCTCGCCGAGCTGCTGCCGCGGGTCGAGTCGCGCGAGCGAGACGACCAGCGCGGCCTCGACCCCCGCGAGCTGCGACACATCTTCACCGACAACGCTCCCACAACATTTCGATGAGCCCTGACGAAATGACCCATAACGACTCACGCGTGCTGCGCGCCGAACTGCTGAGCTTCGATGCCGACCCCGGCGAGGCCGATACGCCCGCCGAGGGCAGCGTATGCCACCTTGCGGACGGTGCCCTGTGGATCGAGAACGGCCGCATCCGCGCGGTGGAGGACTACGCCACCCTGGCGCCGCAGTTGCCCGAAGGAATCGACATCATCGACCACAGGGGGAAATTGATCGTCCCCGGCTTCATCGACAGCCATGTGCACTATGTGCAGCTGGAGATCATGGCCTCGTACGGCCGACAGCTGCTCGACTGGCTGGGCGACTACACCTTCCCCGAGGAGTGTCGTTTCGCGGCGCAGGAACACGCAGAGCTGCTATCGGAAGCCTTCCTCAACGAGATGCTGAGGGTCGGCACCACCACCGCCCAGGTGTTCTGTTCGAGCCACCCGGTCTCCGTCGATGCCTTCTTCTCGGCCAGCCACCGGCGCGGGCTGCGCATGCTGGCCGGCAAGGTGCTGATGGACCGCCACGCCCCCGACGCGCTCTGCGACGACACCCTGGGCGGCATCCGCGACAGCGAGCGGCTGATCGCCGACTGGCACGGCAAGGGACGGCTGGGCTTCAGCCTGACCCCGCGCTTCGCCCCTACCTCCAGTCGAGCGCAGCTGGACGCCACCGGGGGCCTGATGCGCAACGACCCGAGCCTGTGGCTGCAGACCCACCTGGCCGAGAACACCGGCGAGATCGACTGGGTGGCAGAGCTCTTTCCCGACAGCCGCGACTACCTGGCAGTCTATGAACAGTCGGGGCTCGTCGGCCCGCGCAGCACCTTCGCCCACGGCATCCACCTGGACCAGGCGATGCGCGGCCGGCTGGCCGAGCGGGGGGCGAACCTCGCCTTCTGCCCAAGTTCCAACCTCTTCCTCGGCAGCGGCCTCTTCGACCGGCTGGCGGCCCGCGAGATGGACCTCAACATCAGCTATGCCAGCGACGTGGGCGGCGGTACGGACCTCTCCGGCCTGGCGACGCTGAAGGCCGCCTACCAGGTAGGCCAGCTCAAGGGTCAGCCGCTCACTGCCTGGCAGGGGTTCTTCGGGCTGACGCTGGGCAACGCCCGGGCGCTGTCGCTCGACGGCCATATCGGCCGCCTCGCCCCAGGCATGGAGGCCGACCTGGTGGTGCTCGACCCAGCCGCCACTCCGCTATTGGCACGACGCACGGCCCGCAGTCGTTCGCTTGCCGAGACGCTTTTCGCGCTGATGATGCTCGGCGACGATCGCAGCGTGGCCGAGACCTGGGCCGGCGGGCGCCTCCAGCACCGACGCGACAACCAATCCCCCATGGCAGGTTGACGGTCAGCCATCCTCTTCTGAGTGCAGCGGAAGGGGCACCGGATGACTGCCGCAGCGATATCGAGTCCGGTGCGCGCACCTTTAGCTCCAGCCTCACGGGTGGAACAGCGACGCGTCCAGCCAAAAATATAAACCATTGGTAAAACTTGATTTAGCTCAAGAGTGGCCGTTATCCGACACTTTTACTAGGTTGATTGGCGTCAAGTGATCGCACTACTCTGCTGATAGAGGGTGACTGGTGGGTTGCACACGCCACTCACCCGAATCACCACCACAAGGGGAACTGTCATGATCCGTAAACGCCTGCTGGTATCAGCCATCGCCTTGGGGTCGGCTCTCGCCGTCTCCATTCCCGCCATGGCCGACGACGGCCTGGGTGACTACCGCGACCGCTTCGAGCCGCTCCCCTACCTGCCGCCTATCCCCGCGGACAACTCCCTGACCCCGGAGAAGGTGGAGCTGGGCAAGATGATGTTCTTCGAGCCGCGCATCTCCTCGAGTGGCGTGATCAGCTGTGCCACCTGTCACAACCCGGCCCTGGGCTGGAGTGACCGTATTCCGCGGGCCACCGGCCATGACGGCCAGGTCGGCGAGCGCAACACGCCCACGGTGCTCAACTCGGGCTTCCTCGATTCCCAGTTCTGGGATGGCCGTGCTGCTGATCTGGAAGAGCAGGCACTGGGGCCCATCGAGGCCGATGTCGAGATGGCCATGGACCTCGATCAGGCGCTGAAGCGCCTCGAAGGCTTCGATGTCTACCAGCGGAGATTTTCCGAGGCCTATCCGGACGACGAGAACCCGATCAATGGCGACAACCTGGCCCAGGCCCTGGCCAGCTTCCAGCGCACCCTCAACACCCCGAACTCGCCCTTCGACCGCTACCTGCGCGGCGACATGAACGCCCTGGACGAACAGGAGAAAGACGGCATGGTGGCCTTCGTGGACAACGGTTGTGTCGCCTGTCACAGCGGGCCGAACCTGAGCGATGGCAATTTCCACGCCATCCAGGTGCCGGGCTCCGAGGACGAGGGGCGTTACGTCGTCACCGGCGAGGAGAGCGATAAGTACAAGTTCCGTACCCCGACCCTGCGCAACGTGGCCGTCACCTATCCCTACATGAACAACGGCGCCACCGAGACGCTGGAGGAAGCCGTATCCATCATGGGCCAGGAGATGCTGGGCCGCGACTTCGAGGATAAAGAGATCGACAACATCACCGCCTTCCTGCACACCCTGACCGGCGAGATGCCCGAGTTCGAGGTTCCCGCCCTGCCCTGATTCGGGTCATCATTCGGACGACACGAACCCCGGTCTCTGCCGGGGTTCTCGGGTTTTCGTTCGCTCTGCACTAGACAGCCACCCGGGCCTGGTTGCGCCCATCGGCCTTGGCCTGATAGAGCGCCTCATCGGCCCGCTTGAGAAGGAGGTCAAGATCCTCGCCGGGATTGGCCATGCAGGCCCCCACGCTGATCGTGACCGGGACCCCCTCCACTTCGATTTCAGCGACGGCGTGCCGAAGGCGCTCGGCCACCCCCGCAAGGGTCGGGGCGTCACAGGGCGACAGTATCACCAGAAATTCATCCCCGCCCCAGCGCGAGGCCCGGTCGTAGGGACGCAGCCCGTCACTCAGCGCCTCGGCGACGCGAACCAGGGCCTTGTCCCCTGCCGCATGGCCGAGACCATCGTTGAGCTCCTTGAAACGGTCGATATCCAGCCAGAGCAGCCCGAAGTGGCTGCTCTCCCGGGTGGCTCTCAGGATCTGCTCCTCCAGCCACTGCTGCATGCCGCGTCGATTCATGAGGCCGGTCAGCACATCACGTGTGGCCACCGCCTCGAGTTCCTCGGTGCGTTCACGGACCCGCTCCTCGAGGTCCCGGGTATGGCGCTGGATGGCCTCGGCCATCGAACGGAAGTGGTGCATCAGCCGGCCCATCTCGCCCCGGCCCCGGGGCAGCTCGGAAGCCGACAGGTCCCCCTCCTTGACTCGCTGCATGGCGGCCTCCAGTGCCGCGATGGGCGCCAACAACTGGCGGCGCAGCGCCAGATGGAAGACCAGCAGGGTGACCAGCAGGGTCAGTACGAACACCACTGCCACCGGCGTGAAACCGCCAAGGGGCATCAGGGTTTCCAGGTCGAGCAGTGTTACCTCGAACCAGCCGAGGGCCGGCAGGAAAGCCAGACCGGCCAGGTGACGCTTGCCTTCGACGGTCACAAACTCGGTGCGCACGCTAGGCTGCTGGTCCGGGGCGTCACGCAGCTCCTGCATGATGCCGGAGAGCGCCTCGGCATCGCGGGGCAGATCCACCAGCAAGTCCAGGGTTCGCTTCTGCCCCTCGGGCTTGATGAAACTGGCATAGTCGATGAGCCGTCGATCGCGGTAGAGCTGGATGGCACCGTTGTAGTCGACAAACAGGGTGGTGATGCCGGGCTGCTGGATATCGATGATCTCCTGAAGAAAGCTCTCGAGTTCCATGCCGGTGCCCACCACCCCGAGGATCTCGCCGTCGGCGTCTCGCATCAGGACATCGATCCACAGCTTGGTGACGCCAAGCTCCACGTCGGGATTGACGTTGAGGTGGAAATCCCGTCCCTCCTCGATCAGGCGATAGAACCAGGCATCAGCCGGTCGATCCGGCCGCAGCCGGTAGCGTAGGCGTTCGCTGGTGTAATCGCCGGCAGCATTGTTGTGGTAATAGCCGCCGCTACCTCTCAGCGCAACGAAATAGCTGTTGTCGCGGAAATTGCGACGAAAACTTTCCATCTCGTCAAAGGCCTGCCCCTCGAGCTCGGGATCGTCCGGGGCGTTTGCCCAGCGCTGCAACACGATGGAGTCGGCCATCTGGCGCGCCAGGGCTATCTCGCGCTCCAGGGGCTGTAACAGGCGACCGCTATCGTACTGCACCTGGATGGCCGCGACGCGTTCGCCCCACTGCTCGATGATGCCCTCGGTAATGCGGTGGAAGACGGTCCAGGCGGCCGCCGACGCCACGAGCACGAGGCAAGCGGCCAGCAGCAGGAAACGGGTCTTAAGGCTCAAGAAGGCTCTCCCCGATCAGCCCGATGGCAGGATGAGAATCCTTTTTTTACACGATATTACACACCGTTGCACGACAACCCATCAACGCTGGTCCGCCCGGATGTCGACGACGGCATGGCCCACCACGGCCACTCGGTGCGAGGTGGCCATCAGGCGCCTAGAGGCAGTCCGCCAGCTGGCGATGCAGCGCGAGGCGACGCGTCTCGCTGAGGAAGGCGGCGTCGATGGCCGTGCCGGCCAGCTGGATGAAGACCTCCTTCGACCAGCCGAAGGCATCGGCACAGGCCTCGAAGTTGGCCAGCATGCCGCCGCCGAAGTAGGCCGGGTCATCCGAATTGAGGGTCAGGCGCAGGCCAGCATCGAGCAGCTGCGGAAGGGGATGGTCGGCCATCCGCTCGACGACACGCAGTCGCACATTGGAGAGCGGACACACAGTGAGTACCACGCCCTTGTCCCGTAGCCGGGCCACCAGCTCCGGGTCCTCCAGGCAGCGCACGCCATGGTCGATGCGGCAGACATCCAGCAGGTCCAGGGCCTCGCGGATGTACGCGGGGGGCCCCTCCTCACCGGCATGGGCCACCCGCGGGATGCCCAGTTGTCGTGCCCGCTCGAACACCTCGACGAACTTCGCTGGTGGGTTGCCCTGCTCGGCGCTGTCCAGCCCCACGGCGTCAAGCATCTCCCAGTAGGGCGCTGCACTCTCCATCAACGTCACCGCCTCCTCGGCCGGTCGGTCGCGCAGGAAGGCCATGATCAGCGCTGAGGACAGATCCAGCTCGCGCTGCGCCCGGCGTTGCGCCAGGGAAAGCCCCTCCATCACCACCGGCAGCTCGATGCCACGCACCAGATGGGCCTGGGGATCGAAATGCATCTCCACATGCACCACCCCCTCGGCGCTGGCACGGCGGAAGTAGTCCATTGCCAGGTCGTGGAAGTCCTCGGCGGTGCGCAGCACGCTCATGCCTTGGTAGTAGAGGTCGAGGAAGGACTGCAGGTCGGTGAAATCATAGGCCGCGCGGACCTCCTCCACGGAGGCATAGGGCAGGCTGACGCCATTGCGCTCGGCCAGGGAAAACATCAGCTCGGGCTCCAGCGAGCCCTCGATGTGCAGATGGAGTTCGGCCTTGGGCAGGCGCTTGAGGAAATCACGCATGGCATACCTCGTCAGGGAGATCGTTGGTCTCATCCTGAAACATCCTGACCATTCGTGCAAAGCCGACCGCTACGCAGGGTCAGGCAGCGGTCGATGCCGGGCGGGTCGACGGTATCGCCAAGCTGGTGCACCAGGTAGATGACGGTTCGGCCCGCCAGCCACTCATCGAGGCGGGTCGCGATTCGAGTCGCGGTCTCGGCATCGAGTCCAGCGAAGGGTTCGTCCAGCAGCACCAGATCCGGTTCGCGCAACAGCAGCCGGGCCAGGGCGAGGCGTCTAGCCTGGCCGCCGGACAGCCGCCGGCCGCCCTCTCCTACTCTTGTATCAAGGCCCTGGGGCAAGGCCCTGGCCCAATCGGCGAGCTCCATCATCCCCAGCGCTCGCCACAGCCGGGCGTCGCTTGCCTCGGGGTCGGCCAGGCGCAGGTTGGCGGCCAGGGTATCGTCGAACAGATCGGTCTGCTGCGTCAGCAGAGCGACGCGCGTCGTCAATGCCGACGCCGGCCATGCCCCCAGCGCCACGCCCGCCAGCCGCACCTCGCCCGCCTCCGGCTTGAGCTGTCGTGTCAGTAGCCCGGCCACGCTGGACTTGCCCGCGCCGGATACCCCGCACAGGGCCAGCCGCTGGCCGGGCGCCACATCGAAGCTGATCTCGGCAAGGGCCGGCACCAGGGCATCCGCATGGGTCAGGGTGACGTTCTCGAGTGTCACCGAGAGCGCTCCCGCTGGCAGCTGCACAGAGGCGAGCGGTGTGGCCACCTCCTCCTGCTGCGCTTCCAACGCATTGAGACGTTCGGCGGCGCCCCAGGTGGCTCCCAGCCAGGTGAAGGCGACAGGCAGGGGTGCCAGCGCTTCGCTGATGGCCAGCACCGCCAGCGGCATCATCACCGTCAGCGGCCCGGACAGTATCCCGGCGCTCCAGGCCTCGGCCGCAAGCCACAGGGCCAGGAGCATCGCCAGCCCCACAACCAGCGATGCCAGCGCATTGCCCAGCGCTACCCGCTGTCCCAGACGACGCTGGTCCCGATAGAGCCGCGCCTCGATGGCGGCCAGGCGAACACGATGGTCCGCCAGGCTGCCATACGCCTCCAGCTCCGCCAGGCCCTGGAGCTGCTCGATCAATCGCCCCCTGAGCTGCTCGAGATCCCCCACCTGACGACGACTGGCGGTCATGCCCAGACGGGCTTGCCCCAGTGTCAACCAGAGCCAGCCAAGCAGCAGCAGCGCGCCGGTCGCCACGCCGACCCGCGGTGCCCAGAGGGCCAGGAATACGGCCAGGCCAAGGATCACCAGCAAGGCCACCAGCGCCGGCGCCAGCAGGCGCAGATAGAGACTGTCCAGGGTGTCGATATCCGCGGTCAGCCGGTTCAGCCAGTCGCTGGCGCGCCGTCGCGACAGGGCATGGGCATCAAGGCCGGAGAGCACGGCAAACAGCCGTGACCGCAGGTCGGCCAGCAGTCTCAACACGGTGTCATGGTTGTAGAGGCGCTCCACATAGCGCGACACCGTGCGGGTCACCGCAAAGAATCGTATTCCGCCCCCTGGCACATAGACGTCCAGGCTAGCCGCCATGCCCGCCGCCAGCAGAAGGCCCGCAAGCCCCGTCGCGGTGATGAACCACCCCGAAAGAGCCAGCAGGCCGATGGCCGAGAGCAGGGTCAAACCCATCAACAGGGCGCCCAGGAACAGCCGGTCGCGACGCTGTCCGAGCAGGACAAGCCAGGGCCGCAGGCTGCCCCAGAGCGAGGCATCATGAGGTGGCATCATGGCTCTCCTCCCGCGATGCTGCCGTGCCCTCGAGGGACAGACGCCGCTTCGCCATTGCCATCAGCGCGGGATGGTGAGTCGCGATGACCAGGGTCCTTCCCTCATCGGCCAGCGCCTGGAGCGCCTCGACAATGTCGCCCTCCGTCTCCGCGTCCAGGCTTGCCGTGGGCTCGTCAAGCAGTACCAGCTGGGCTCGAGAGAGAAAGACCCGGGCCAGGGCGAGCCGCTGTGCCTGACCGCCGGAGAGGCCGACACCGCGCTCGCCGAGGCGTGTCTCCAGCCCGTCGGGCAGCGCCGCCAGCAGCTCGCCAAGGCCGGCCCGGGCCAGTGCCTCGCGCATTTCGGTCTCGCCGACGTCGGGAGCCGCCAGGCGCAGGTTGTCCGCCAGGCTGCCCTGGATCAGCAGCGGGCGCTGGTCCATCCAGGCAAGGCTCAGTCCCTCGGCCAGCCGCATGCGGCCGCTGGCGGGCGCCACGAAGCCGGCCAGCAGCTGCAGCAGGGTGGACTTGCCGACACCCGAGGGCCCGGTGACGGCCACCACGTCGCCCGCGACCAGCGTCAGGTCGACGCACTCCAGCACGCGGCCCCGCCCGGGATGCTCGACGCTGGCGCCCTCGAGCTCGACCAGCAGATCGCGCGCGGAAGCGGGGACCGCTCCGCCCGACCGACGCCGGGGATCGGGGGGCTCGTTGAGCAGGGCCACCAGCCCCTCCGCGGCCCCCAGCGCCGCCGCCCGGTCATGATAGTGCTGGGACAGGCTGCGCAGCGGCTGGAAGAATTCCGGGGCCAGCAGCAGTACCAGCAGACCGCTGAAGAGCGTGAGCTCATCGGCGGGACCATAGTCGATGTAGCCAAGCAGACCGAAGCCCACATAGATCGCCACCACGGCAATCGCCACCGAGGCGAAGAACTCCAGCACCGCCGAGGAGAGAAACGCGAGGCGCAGGGTACGCATGCTGCGCTGCCGGTAATCATCGGCGGCGTCATGCACCTCGTGGGTGGCCTGGGTCGTGCGGCCGAACAACTGCAGGGTGGTGATGCCACGCACGCGATCGATGAAATGCCCGGAAAGCCGCGCCACGGCGGCGAACTGCTCTCGATTCAGCCGCTGTGCCCCCATGCCCACCAGCGCCATGAACATCGGGATCAACGGCGCAGAGATCAGCAGGAAGATGGCTGCCAGCCAATCCAGCCACAGCACCACCATCACCACCGGCAGCGGCACCAGCCCGGCCAGCCAGAGTTGCGGCTGGAACCGGGCGAAGTAGCCATCCAGGGCCTCCACCTGCTCCACCAACTGGCTGGCAAGGGAGGCGCTGTGCCGCGACGTCAGTTTCACCGGTCCCAATCGCGCCAGGTGATCGAGCAGTCCCCGCCGGGCGCGCTGACGAATCCGCAGGCTTGCCGACTGTGCCAGCGTTTCCTGCAGATAGAGCGCCAGGGCACGCAGTGGCAGCACGACCAGCAGCCCGGAGAACAAGGGTGTCAGCGCAGGCAGCGATTCCCCTTCAACGAGCAGGCCACTGATGAAACTGGCCAGCAGCACCAGCTGCGCGATGGTCAGCAGGCCTGCCACGGTTCCTGCCAGGACGGCGAGACGCAGCCGCCGGCGTTCGCCGGCGGCCAGGTCCGTCAGGTAGCGGCGCGCGGTCAGGTCGGCTGTCGCCGCACCGGGTGAGCTCATCGGCTCAGTGATACCCCTCACCGGGGCGGACCTTGCCGCGGAACACCCAGTAGGTCCAGGCGGTATAGGCCAGCACGATGGGAATAACGAAGAGCACCCCGATCAGCAGGAACAGCTGCGAGCCCGGATCCGAGGCGGCATCCCAGATGGTGTAGTCGGGTGGCACGATGACCGGCCACTTGCTGACCACCAGCCCGAGGTAAGTGAAGAGAAACAGACCCAGGGTGGCGATGAAGGGCTGGCCCTCGCGACGCTGGAGGATGGCACGCCACAGTAGTGCAGCACAGACCAGTGCCAGCAGCGGGAAGACCCAGATCAGGTGCAGGTGGCCGAACCAGCGTTCGCGAACGCCGACATCGACGAAGGGGGTCCAGATGCTGATGATCGCGAAAACCCCCAGCACCGCCAACAGCAGGCGAGGCGCGAGCCGATAGACCCACGCCTGGGTCGCTCCCTCGGTCTTCATGATCAGCCAGGTGGCACCCAGCAAGGCATAACCTGCCATCAGGCCCAGGCCGGTCAGCACGGTGAAGGGTGTCAGCCAGTCCAGGGGGCCGCCCACATAGACGAAGTCCTCCACGGCAAATCCCTGGATATAGGCCCCAACCACCACACCCTGGGCGAAGGACGCCACGGCGGAGCCCCCGCAGAAGGCGCGATTCCACCAGCGGCGGTTACGCTGCGACTTGAAACGGAACTCGAAGGCAATGCCGCGGAAGATCAGGCCGGCCAGCATCAGGAAGACCCCGAGGTAGAGGGCCGGCAGGAACACCGAGTAGACCAGCGGAAAGGCCCCCAGCAGTCCCGCCCCGCCGAGCACCAGCCAGGTCTCGTTGCCATCCCAGACCGGGGCCACCGAGTTCATCATCAGATCGCGCGACTCCTCGTTAGGGGCGAAGGGAAAGAGGATGCCCACGCCCAGGTCGAAGCCATCCATCAGCACGTACATGATTACCCCGAAGCCGATGATCAGGGCCCAGATCACTGTCAGGTCGAATGCTTCCATGGCTCAGCTCCTTCCCGGTTGGCGAGAGGCGTCATCGAAGGTCGCATGGGCGGCTGACATCGGACGCTTGGGCCGCTCCACCCCGTGGTCATGGGGCGATTCGGGCAACATGCCCTGGCGTACCACCCGGGTCAGATAGTAGATACCGGCCCAGAACACCACGGCATAGACGGCGATGTAGCCGATGAGGGTAAACAGCGCCATCCCGCCGGTAAGCGACGGCGTCAGCCCCTCGGCATGGGTCATCATGCCGTAGACCAGCCAAGGGGCACGGCCGGTTTCGGTGACGAACCAGCCCGCCAGCACTGCGATGAAAGGCGTCACCGTCATCACCCGCAACAGCTGCAGATAGCCGCGGTGCTCGTACACTCGTCCGCCGCGGCGTAGCCAGAGTCCCGCCAGGGCGACGGCGATCATGGCAAGGCCGATGCCCACCATCACCCGGAAGGACCAGAACACCAGCCACACCGGGGGCTGTTCCTCGGGGGGCACCTCGCTGATGCCCGGCACCACCCCATCGGTTTGGTGGGTCAGGATGAGGCTGGCGAGGCTCGGGATGCCGACCTCGAAGCGATTCGCCTGAGCCTCCTGGTCGGGCCAGGCGAACAGCAGCAGCGGCACATTGGCGCTCCGTTCCCAGTTGCCCTCCATGGCGGCGACCTTGGTCGGCTGGTGCTCCAGGGTATTGAGGCCATGGAAGTCGCCCAGCACGGCCTGGGCAGGCGCCAGCACCAGCAGCAGCCACAGGCACATGGAGAGCGCCTTGCGATTGGCCTCGACGTCGCGCCGAATGAGCAGGTACCAGGCGCTGACCCCCGCCACCACGAACCCCCCGGTCAGGAAGGAGGCCAGCACCATGTGCCAGAAGCGATACCAGAAGGAGGGGTTGAAGATCGCCTCGCTCCAGGAGGTCACGTGGAAACGACCATCGATCAGTTCCACGCCGGCCGGGGTCTGCATCCAGCTGTTGGCCGACAGGATCCAGAACGAGGAAATGAAGGTGCCCGTTGCCACCATGATGGCGGCAAACAGATGCACACCCTGGGGCACCTTGCCGCGGCCAAACAGCAGAACGCCGAGAAAAGCCGCCTCCAGGAAGAAGGCCGTCACCACCTCGTAGCTCAATACCGGGCCGAGAAAGTTCGACGACGCCAGGGAGAAGTTGCTCCAGTTGGTACCGAACTGGAAGGACATGACGATGCCCGACACCACCCCCATGCCGAATACCACGGCAAAGACCTTGGTCCAGAACAGGGCCAAGCGGTCCCAGGCGGAATTCTCGGTCTTAAAGAAGAGGCCGTTGAGCAGTGCAATGTAGGACGCCAGCCCGATGGTGAACACCGGAAAGATGGCGTGAAAGGCGACCACGAAGGCAAATTGCAGTCGCGACAGCAGCAGGGGATCCAGTTCCATCACGCCCTCCAGATTGCGGCGGAAACGTCGTTCCGCGAAGACAGAGTCATCAAGGGATGCGCACGGCACTCACCGGTGCTCTTGTACGTGGGTCCGCCATGCTCATGGCGCCTTGCCGCATTCCTCCTTGCACATGCCCAGACTAGTCCAGCCTGATGACGAGACCGTCGTGGATTCTTCCAGCACCAGACAACATGACGTTATAAGCGGGCACGCTGCCTATCCTGCTCTCACCGAACGGGCACGACCAGCACGCGCGCTGTGTCGCGGTGTCGCACCGGGCTTACCCCGCCGTACCGGATCGAATGACCATACTGATCATGTAGACGGTATAACCGAGGAACATCGCCAGCAGGGCAGCGCCCTCTGCCCGGTTGATACGGCCCTGGCGGCCACGCCAGCCCATGGCGAAGACCGTCATCATCACTGTCATGACCATCATCAGGCTCCAGTCACGAAGCAGCACTTCGCGACCGACCTCGATCGGTGCGATCATGCCGGCCAGACCCACCACGCCCAGGGTGTTGAAGAGGTTGGAGCCCACCACGTTGCCCAAGACCAGATCATGCTCGCCACGCCGCAGGGCACTGACCGAAGAGGCCAGCTCCGGCAGCGAGGTGCCCACCGCCACCACCGTCAACCCGATCACCAGATCACTGACGCCGAACCCCTGCGCAATGGCCACCGCGCCCCACACCAGAATGCGCGAGCTGATCACCAGCAGCACCAGGCCGACCCCGGTCCAGACGAGCCCCATCTTGAGCGACATGGGATGGACGGCCAGGCTCTCCTGAGTGTCGCTGGCGAGCGGATCGTGGTTGGCACGGAGCCCCAGGTAGATGGAGACACCGATGAACACGGCCAGCAGCACCAGCAACAGGAGTGCCTCGAGGCGGCCGATGATGCCGCCACACAGCAACAACGCCGAGAGCAGCGTCACACCGCCCAGTACCGGCAGCTCCCGACGCACGACGCCGGAATGCACCGCCAGCGGCGAGATCAGCGCGACCAGCCCCAGGATCAGCCCCATGTTGGCGATATTGGAGCCGTAGGCGTTGCCCAGCGCCAGGCCGGGGTTGCCCTGCCCGGCCGCCAGAGCCGAGACCACCAGCTCGGGAGCGGAAGTCCCGAAGCCGATCACCAGCATGCCGATCAGCAGCGGTGACAGGCCCAGGCGGGCAGACGTTGCCGCCGCCCCGTCGACGAAGCGCTCGGCGCTCCACACCAGCAGGACCAGGCCTGCCAAGACCGCCACGGCGGGAAGTAACATGTCGTCTCCTCGGGAACATTCAGGACCGCATGTTTGTTTATGGTGTCGCTTGCGTCAACATGCCAAACTGGCGATCCGACATTTTTTGCTTGAAGGAGATCCGATCGCGGTGCCCAGGCCTGTCTTTCGTGCCCCTGCTCTGCTGCCCCGGGGAGAACCGCTGGTGGATCGCTCGCCACCGGAGACGCGCACTTCACGGCGACGACTGCGGGCCTGTCACGAGTGCGACTGGCTGGTGGCCCTACCACCGCTGCACCCCGGCGAGAAGGCCGACTGTCCGCGCTGTGACCATACGCTGGCCAGCCGCCATTTCCGCCCGGCCCAGCGCAGCATGGCACTGGCCCTGGCCGCTCTTGTCACACTTGCGCTGGCGATCTCGTTTCCTTTCGTCAGCTTCAGCGTCAGCGGAGTCGGCAACCGCATCGAGCTCTCCCAGACCGCCACCACCCTGATCGGTTTCGACCAGCCGCTGGTGGCCATCGCCGTGCTGCTGACCATTGCCGTGCTGCCCGCCGTCTATCTCGCCGGCGTGATCTGGCTGCAGTTCGGCCTGATGCGCCAGGCCCCACTGCCAGCCAGCCGGAGCATCGCCCGCTCGCTGGCCCACTTGCACCCCTGGATGATGGCCGATGTCTTCATCGTCGGTGCCCTGGTGAGCCTGATCAAGATCGCCGGCATGGCCGATATCGAGCTGGGCATCGCCTTCTGGGCCTTCTGTGCCTTCGCTCTAATGCTGCTGTTTACCACCCAGTCACTGGACGCCGACTGGATGTGGTTCTCACTGGCCGGAGAACCTCTCGCGCCGGCGGGGGCCCGCACCGGCGAGCCCGCTTCGCCGCAGGGACTCGCCGGGTGCGCCACCTGCGGGCTGGTCAACCGCCTGGATCACCGCGGCCAGGGTCGCTGCCGACGCTGCGGCGAGAGCCTGCATGCACGTCTACCCCACAGCCTGCAGCGCACCTGGGCCCTGCTGGCCGCTGCCACGGTCATGTACGTGCCGGCCAACCTCTACCCGATCATGACCACCACCAGCCTGGGTCATGCCAGCCCCTCCACCATCATCGGCGGCGTGGTGGAACTGGCCCAGATGGGCTCCTGGCCGGTGGCCGCGGTCATCTTCATGGCCAGTGTGATCGTGCCGGTAGGCAAGCTGGTAGCGCTGGCCTGGCTCTGCCTGGTGGTCAAGCGCAGCGACGAACTCAACGCCGCGACCCGCACCCGCCTTTACCGTCTCACCGAGTTCATTGGCCGCTGGTCGATGGTCGATATCTTCGTGGTGGCGATCCTGGTGGCCCTGATACGGGCAGGCGCGCTGATGTCGATCACCCCGGGGCCTGCCGCTCTGGCTTTCGGTGCCGTGGTGATCAGCACCATGCTCGCCGCCATGACCTTCGACCCGAGACTGCTCTGGGACCCTCCCCTGCCCCGTGAGTCCCGCTCCGCAAGCGCCGTGACAGGACAAGGAAGCCCGCGATGACCGATTCACCCGAGACCCCCGAACGGGACAGCCACCGCGCCCGCGCCACTCCCCAGGCACGCTTGTCGCCGATCTGGATCGTGCCCCTCGTGGCACTCCTGATAGGCGCTTGGCTGGTCTACGACAACTATCGCAGTCGCGGCCCGCAGATCACGCTGGTCATGAACAACGCCGAGGGCATCGAGGCCGGCAGCACCCTGATCAAGACGCGCAACGTCGAGGTGGGACGAGTCGAACAGGTCCAGCTATCGGAGGATCTTTCCCGCGCGGTGATCACCGCCCGCATGAGCCCCGACAGCGACGACATGCTGGTCGAGGACAGCCGCTTCTGGGTGGTCAAGCCCCGCATCGGCCGTGAGGGTATCAGCGGGCTTGGCACCGTGCTTTCCGGCGCCTACATCCAGCTCGAGCCGGGCCAGAGCGAGATCGACGCCCGGGAGTTCGAGGTCAGCGACCAGCCGCCGGTCTCCCCGGCAGGGGCCGAGGGGCTGCGTATCAACCTGGTCAGCCAGTTGGGAAACTCCCTGAGCGTGGGCGATCCGATCACCTACCAGGGCCTCATCGTGGGTCGTGTCGAGGAAGCCAACTTTGATGTCGAGACGCGCCGCATGGACCACCGCATCTTCATCGAGAGTCCCTATCATACGCTGGTGACCGACAATACGCGCTTCTGGACCGCCAGCGGTTTCGATCTGCGGGTGGACTCGGGGGGTTTCCGCGCCAACCTGGAATCCCTGGAGGTGCTGCTCGGCGGCGGGGCGACCTTCGGCGTCCCCGAGGACCTGATGCGTGGTCAGCCCGTGGGGCCGGATACCAGTTTCGACCTCTATCCGGACGAGGACAGCGCGCAGCAGGGTACCTTCAACCGCTATCTGGAATACGTGCTGCTGGTGGAAGACTCCGTGCGCGACTTGAACCGCGGCGCCCCGGTGGAGTTCCGTGGCGTGCGTATCGGCACCGTGGCGGCCGTACCCTGGAACTTCACCGCGCCCCAGCCGGGTTCCCGCTCGAGCTTCGCCATCCCGGTGCTGATGCGCATCGAGCCTCAACGCCTGGGTATCGACAACCAGGACCTGAATATCGACGAATGGCGGGACCGCTTCGATCGGCTTTTCAATCAGGGCCTGCGCGCCTCACTCAAGACCGGCAACCTCCTGACCGGCATGATGTTCGTCGATATCAACTTCAACCGCGACCTGGCCGGAGAGCATGTCGCGGAGACCTTTGCCGAACGCCGTGTCTTCCCCACCAGCTCGAGCGGTTTCGCCCAGATCGAGGCCCAGGTAACCGCACTGCTCGAAAAGCTCAACGACCTGGAAGTCGAACCCCTGCTGGAGGGGCTCGACCGCAACCTGGCGACGTCCGAGGCCATGCTCGCCGAAGTGCGCGAACTCACCGCCAGCATGCGCACTCTGATCGACGACCCCGACACCCGGGCCGTCGCCGGCAACCTGAACAGCACCCTGGAATCACTGCAGGGTACACTGGAAGGAGTGTCCCCCGAGTCGAGCGCCTACCGCGACCTGACCGCCACCCTGGCGCAGCTGGAACGGCTGTTGCGTGACCTTCAGCCCGTTGCGCGTACCCTGGACGAGAATCCCCGGGCGCTGCTATTCGACAGCCTAGACACCCGGGACCCGATACCCCGAGCGCCCAGCAGGAATGCAGGGGCCTCTCAATGAGCGCCAACACTCCACAGGAGACGCCATGAGGATGACATCCTGGGTCGCCGCCCTGGCCACCATCCTGTGGCTGAGCGGATGCGCCAGCCCCACTCCTCCCGCCAGCCGCTACGCGCTACCGACAGGACACCTGGCCAGCGGGACCGCAGGTATCGATGCCGAACATCGGCTGCTGATTCGCCCACCCCAGCTAGCACGCTTTCTGGATGTGGAGGGTATCGTCTATCAGCTTGACGACATCACCCTGGTCGAGGCACGCGAGCATCGCTGGGCAGACCCCCTGGGCGACCAGCTCGGGCGCGGCCTGCGGGACAGCCTCGCCGACCGGCTGGCGGATACCCGGGTGGTGCTCGCCGCAAGCGAGCAACGCGATGCCGCTGCCTATCGGCTACACGTGGAAATCGACCGCTTCCAGGGTCGCGCCGACGGGCTGGCCGTGGCCGCCGGTCGCTGGCAGCTGCGTGATGATGGCGGTGAGCTCTTGGCACTGAAGGATTTTACCGTGGAGCAAGAGCTCGAGGCCGACGGCTATCCTGCCCTGGTACGCGCGCTGGGCCGGAGCTGGGACCAAGTGGCCGGCGAGATCGCCGCGGAAATCCGACGGCTGCGCTAAGTCGCACACTGTGGCATACTATCGGCACGCGGCGATCGCTGGTCCCTCCTGCCGCGCCAGATTCCTTTTACACGCCTTGGCCAGGGACTGACCACGTCGTATCTCGACGCGGCGCGACCGGGGCGTCTCTGCGGAGACCGCATGACCTTTTCCGATCTCGGCCTGCGTGCCGAACTGCTGAGTGCCGTCGAGGCACAGGGCTATACCACTCCGACCCCGATCCAGCTCAAGGCGATTCCCGCCGTGCTCAAGGGAGGTGACCTGCTGGCCAGCGCCCAGACCGGTACCGGCAAGACCGCCGGCTTCACCCTGCCGATGCTGCAGCGCCTGGCCGACGGCCCGCGCCCTGCCAAGCGCCAGATCCGTGCCCTGGTGCTGACGCCGACCCGCGAGCTCGCTGCCCAGGTCGGAGAGAGCGTGGCCGACTATGGCCGCCACCTGACCCTGCGCTCCCACGTGATCTTCGGCGGCGTCGGCCAGCAGCCACAGGTGGACGCCATCCGCGCCGGCCTGGACGTGCTGGTCGCCACCCCCGGCCGCCTGCTGGACCTTCACCAGCAGAAGCACGTGGATCTGTCGAAGGTCGAGATCCTGGTACTCGACGAAGCCGACCGCATGCTCGACATGGGCTTCATCCACGACATCAAGAAGATCCTGCGCGCGCTGCCCGAGAAGCGCCAGAACCTGCTTTTCTCGGCGACCTTCTCCAACGAGATCCAGGCGCTGGCCGGCAAGCTGCTCGACAAGCCGGAGATGATCGAGGTCGCACGGCGCAACACCACCGCCGAACTCGTCGACCAGGCGATCTACCGCGTCGACCGCGAGAAGAAGCGCGACCTGCTGGCCCACCTGATTACCCGGCACGACTGGCAGCAGGTGCTGGTCTTTACCCGCACCAAGCACGGCGCCAACCGTCTGGCCGAGCAGCTCTCCAAGCAGGACATCCCCTCCATGGCGATCCATGGCAACAAGAGCCAGTCGGCCCGCACCAAGGCACTGGCCGCCTTCAAGACCGGTGACCTCCAGGTGCTGGTGGCCACCGACATCGCCGCCCGCGGCCTCGATATCGAGGAGCTGCCCCACGTGGTCAACTTCGAGCTGCCCAACGTGGCCGAGGACTATGTCCACCGCATCGGCCGCACCGGCCGCGCCGGCAGCGAGGGCAAGGCGGTCTCGCTGGTCTGCGTCGACGAGCACGGCCTGCTCAAGGGCATCGAGCGGCTGATCAAGCGCGACCTGGAGAAGCGCATCGAGCCGGGCTTCGAACCCGATCCCCATGCCAAGCCGGAGCCCATCGAGAACGGTCGTGGCAAGCGCTCCGCGGGGGGACGCAACGGCAACCAGGGCAAGCGAGGCCCGGGGCAGGCCGCCGGCCAACGCAGCGGTGGCGACGAGGCCCATGCGCCGCGTCGACGGCGCGACGGCCGCTCCGGCTCACGTCAGGCCTGATTCGCGCAATTGGCGGGCTGCATCGCAATAGGGGAATGTCGCCCGCTGATCCCCGCACTCCTTCCACCATGCAAGGCAGGACACTTCCATGGATGAAAAGAATCTTGTCACCAGTTACCGACGCTGGCTGACCTTCCAGCAGCAGGCTCGGCTGGATCATGAACATCACGGCGCCCGCCAGAAGCTCGAGGAATCGAAGGTATCGTCGACGCGCATGACCGAGGCCTACCGCAGCATGGCCGCCAAGGCCGCCAGCGAGGGCGCCAGCTATCGCACCCTCTTCCTGCGTGACCACGACGACACGGCGCTGGCCTGCGAGGGCTGGCTGTTCGTGCGCCGGGTGCTGGCAGAGGGCGGCTCGACACGCGTGCGTGCCACCCTGCTGACCACCTTCACCCTGGAGGAGGGCCGCATCGAGCCCGGTAGCCATCCGGCGGAGAAAGTTACCCTGGAGATCTTCGACCAGCTGAACCTCGACCGCGGCATGAGCACCGTGGTGCGTGTCGACCGCATCGACGGCAACCGTGACACCCGCTTTATCACCCTGCTGGACAGCGTGCGAGGCGACCTGCGTCGCCATATGCAGTAAGCAGCTCATCATGTTCAAGAAGCTGTTCGGCAAGTCCCCCGTGGAGGCGTGGGTCATCAAGCAGGTCGACGATGGCCTGCTGCACCTCTGCGGCCAGGGCATCCTCGAAAGTCGGGAAAGTCGCAAGGCCGTGCTTGCATCCCTGGCGAAGGGCCAGTTCCAGGGCGGCGTACGCATGGCCGGCGGCGGCCTGGTGCTGAACGCGAGGCTGTTCGCCGCCCTGGTGCCGCTGGAGGGCCTGACGCTGACCGATGACGGCCAGGCGTATTGGCAGGGGCATCTGTGGCGGGTCTCCCAGGTGCCTCAGCGCTGCTGGGGCTTCGAGGGCAGACTGACCGCCCAGCCGGGGGGCACTATCCAGGGACCGGCCCTGGTCAGCAGCGAGGATGTCTCCGGCATTCGCGGCCGCGTCGACCGCCACGCCCCGCAGCCGCCTGGCGCGACGACCTTCCGTGCGGACGACGAACTCGAGCCCCCCTCGGCCAACAAGCAGCGGGACGAGCGCCGCTTTATCCGACCGACGGCCCGACCAGAGCGGCGCGATGATGATGAACGGCACTGAGGCGTCTCGGCCTGCATCCCGCCAGCTGGCGCTGTTTATCGGCCTGATGGTGCTGGTCGGGCTCAACCTGCGCCCTGCCCTCTCCAGCCTGGCCCCGGTACTCACTCGCATCCAGCAGGATACGGGGCTTTCACCACTGGCCATCGGCGGCCTGACCACCCTGCCGGTACTCTGTCTGGGGATTTTTGCCCCACTGGCGCCCTGGCTGGCCAAGCGCTTCGGCCCCGAGAACACCCTGGCCGCCGCCCTGTTGCTGCTGGCCGGCGGCCTGCTGCTGCGTGGCGTGCCGGCCGTCATCGCGCTGTTCGGCGGCACCCTGATGGTCGGCGCCGCCATCGGCGTGGCCGGCACCCTGCTCCCGGCGCTGGTCAAACGCGAGCTGCCTGCCGGTGCCGACCTGATGACCGGGGTCTACACCATGGCACTCTGCCTCGGCGGCGCCCTGGGGGCGGGCCTGAGCATCCCCCTGGCCGACACCCTGGGCGGCTGGCCTGCCGGGCTGGCCAGCTGGTCCCTGCTGGCGCTGATCGCCCTGGTGGCCTGGCAGTGGCTGATGCCACGCCATGATACCGCCACCCACCTGCCCGAAGGTGGCGGGTCCACCCGGGAGCTGCTGAGCCAGCCACTGGCCTGGCAAGTGATGCTGTTCATGGGCAGCCAGTCGTCGTTGGCCTACATCGTCTTCGGCTGGCTGCCCACCCTGCTGGTGGCTCGCGGGTTCAGCGAGGCACAGGCCGGCTGGATGATGGGCGCCTCGGTGATGGTACAGCTGATCTCGGCCCTGACGGCACCCTGGCTGGCACGGCTGGGTCGCGACCAGCGGCCTGCCCTGCTGATCGTGCTGGGCCTGGTCGCCGCCGGCTTCTGGCTGCTGTTGCAGGCACCGGCGGTATGGCGCTGGCCCGGCGTGGTGCTGCTGGGCCTCGGTCAGGGAGGCGGCTTCAGCCTGGCCCTCACCCTGATCGTGCTGCGCACCGCCACCTCGCGCCTCGCCGGCAAGCTCTCGGGGCTGGTCCAGGGGGGCGGCTATACCCTGGCCGCCATGGGACCACTGGGGATCGGTGTCATGCTGCAGTTCGAGGTAGGGCTGACCACTCTGACCCTGGTGCTGCTGGGTATCATCGCCGTCAGCATGAGCTTCGCCCTGTTCGCCGGCCGCAACCGGCGGCTGGAAATCGACGACACGGGACGCCTGGTCACCCGTTAGCGGTCATTCTCCCCGACCCCCGGCGAACCCGTTCGCTCTTGTCGCCCTTTGGCGAGCGGTTATCATGGCGGCATCCCGTTGCCGAACCTTCACCGACAGGAGCCCAGATGTCCGCCCCGGTTTTAGAAGAGCGCACCGTGCTGGTGATCTACACTGGCGGCACCCTGGGCATGATCGAGACCGCCCGCGGCCTGGCCCCGGGCGGCCACATCGAGGCACGCCTGCGGCGCGCCCTGGCTGACCTGCCCCCGGTACGCCGGGCGAGCCTGCCCCCCTTCGAGGTGCTCGAGACCGATCGCCCCATCGACTCCAGCAGTGCCACACCTGAAGACTGGCAGCGGCTGGCCTCCCTGGTGGCGCACCACTACCGTCAGCATGCCGGGATCGTCATTCTCCACGGCACCGACACCCTGGCCTGGACGGCGTCGAGCCTGGCCTTCCAGCTGCTGGGCCTGGATCGCCCGGTGATCCTCACCGGGGCCATGCGCCCCCTGGAGGCCGAGGGGAGTGACGCGGTGGCCAATGTCGAGGATGCCCTGCGTTTCGCGGTGACACCGCGACTACAGGAGGTGGCGATCTGCTTCGCCGGCAAGCTGCTGCGGGGCTGCCGTTCCCGCAAGTGGCGGACACGTGAGGCCGACGCCTTTACCAGCCCCAACCAGCCGCTGCTCGGCGAGCGGGTCGATGACGAGGTGGTGCTCTACCCGGGGCGCGGCCTGGTGGATCACCAGCGGGGCGCTCCGCGGCTCGAGCTCGCCGACTACTCGGCAATACCGCCGGGAGCTATCGTTCGTCTCGCCCTCTGGCCGGGCATCCAGGCCTGGCAGCTGGAAGCCTGGTTGCGAGATGATCGGGTCAAGGGTGTCGTGCTGGAGGCATGGGGAGGCGGTAACCTGCCGGATGATCCGGCACTGGTCGGGGCGCTCGCCCGCGCCAGCGGCGAGGGCAAGCTGCTGGCGGCCCTCAGCCAGTGTCCCCATGGCCCGGTGGCCTTCGGCGGCTACGCCGCGGGGAGGGGCCTGGCTGATGCCGGAGTGCTCTCGGCCGATGACATGACCCCGGAGGCCACCTTCACCAAGCTGGTCCACCTGCTGGCCCTGCCACTCCCGGAAGAGGAGCGGCGACGGCGCTTTCTCGCCCCGCTCGTCGGTGAGCGTTGAGGCGTTTCTTGCAGCGTTGACGTGCCTCGAGCATATCGTCGCGGAAATCGCTAAGGTGGGAGTATATCGACAGAACAGCAGGAGCCCCCTCATGGAACACCCCGACCATCCCTTCACCGAGCTCTTCGAGCAGCTCGGCCTTGCCTCGAGCCCCGAAGCGATCAAGCGCTTCATCGATCGCCACGCTCCCATTCCCGAGGACATCGCCTTGCCCGACGCGCCCTGCTGGAACGAGGGCCAGGCGGAGTTCCTGCGCGAGGCCCTCGAGGAAGACGCCGACTGGGCCGAGGTCGTCGACCACCTCAACACCTCGCTGCGCAAGGGCTGATTCAACGGCGGAGCATGAAACCGCCGAGCGAGAGACGCACGCTCACGGAGCGCAACTTCATAGCCGCGCTTCGACTCTTTCCAGGATCTGCCGGCTGACCTTGCTGACCAGAGGTTTGGCGGCCCGGTTGACCGCCTTTTCCAGCAGTCGGTTGCGGATGTCATAGGTCAGCGTCAGGGCCACCTCGGTGCCCCCCGATACGGGCGTCAGGCGGTAGCAGCCACGGTTGTGCACCCCGTCCAAGGATTCCCAAGCCAGCACTTCCGGGGCTCGGGCCTCGGTGATCTCCACATCGAAGGTCCAGTCCATGCCGACCGCGTGGACATGCCAGCGATAGCGGTCCTTCCCCAACGGCTCGATGGCCTGGATCAGATCCGAGTAGTCGGCAAAGTCCTCGACCCGCTCGAGCAGGGCGAAGACCCGCTCAGGGGATGCCTTGAGAATCGCGCTGTGTTCGATGGTGGCCATGCCGCTCCCTGTTCGATGATCAACCGATATCCACAATGTCGCCGGCGACCCTGTATGTCCAGCCGCCTTGCGGGTCAGAGATCACGCATCAGCAGCGCGAACTCGATCCGCTCCGGCGCGATCGCCTCGCCCGGCACCGGAATTCGCACCACATGGCCAGACCCCGGGGCGGCACCCACGGATTCCCCGCGCCGGTTCTCGATCTGCTCGAGCACGAAGCGACGGTTGCCGCCGGGCAGCATCAGTTCCATGCCGTCGCCTACCTCGAAACGATTCTTGACGTCGATCTCGAGCACGCCTCGATCGGGGTCATAGCCGGTGACCTCGCCGACGAACTGCTGATGCACCCCCACAGAGTTGCCCTGCTCGTAGTTCTGGTACTCGTCGTGGACATGACGACGATAGAAACCCTCCGTGTAGCCACGGTTGGCCAGGTTGTCGAGCTCGTCCATCAGGCGCATGTCGAAGGGCCGACCGGCGACGGCATCATCGATGGCCTGGCGGTAGACCTGGGCAGTGCGCGCCACGTAGTAGTGGGACTTGGTGCGCCCCTCGATCTTCAACGAGGTGACGCCCATCTCGGTGAGCCGAGGCACGTGCTGGACCGCGCGCAGGTCCTTGGAGTTCATGATATAGGTGCCGTGCTCGTCCTCGAACACCGGCATCAGTTCGCCGGGGCGAGTGCGATCCTCGATCAGCGCCGAGAGCTCGTCCTGGCCCTCCACGCCGCCGGCGGTGGCGGTAGTGGCTACCTCGGCACTACCGCCCCCGGAAGCGATCAGCCCGCCCTGCTGATGCCCGTTCCCCGGTGTCCAGATCCCGCTCCCCGCGTGGGCACGTGCCGAGTTAGCGGGGACGATGTCGCCGGTCTCGTCCTGGGCAGCGGCCACGGTGTTGTACTTCCAGCGGCAGGCGTTGGTGCAGGTGCCCTGATTGGGATCGCGATGATTGAAGTAGCCTGAGAGCAGGCAACGCCCGGAGTAGGCGATGCATAGCGCACCGTGAACGAAGGTCTCGATCTCCAGCGTCGGGCACTCGGCGCGGATCTCGGCGATCTCCGCCAGCGACAGCTCCCGCGACAGGATGATGCGGCTGATGCCCTGCTGCTGCCAGAACTTCGCCGCAGCCCAGTTGACGACGTTGGACTGCACCGAGAGATGGATGACCTGCTCCGGCCAGCGCTCGCGGACCATCATGATCAGGCCGGGGTCGGACATGATCAGCGCATCCGGGCCGGCCTCGATCACCGGCTCCATATCGCGAAGGTAGGTCTTCAACTTGCTGTTATGCGGCGCGATGTTCGAGGCGACGTAGAACTGCTTGCCACGCTCGTGGGCATAGGCAATGCCACGGTGCAGGTTGTCGAGCTTGAAGTCGTTGTTGCGAACGCGCAGGGAATAACGCGGCTGGCCGGCATAGACGGCATCCGCACCATAGGCGAAGGCGTAGCGCATGTTCTTGAACGTCCCCGCCGGGGAGAGCAGTTCGGGAGCTTGCATCTGAGGTCACCGTTGTCAGGACGATGGCGCGCGACGGCGCAGGGTGTAAAGGGGGCAGGAGTATAACAGCGCCAAGCGCCGCGCGCCGAGCTGTCACATGTTTTCGTGACGGGCGGCGTCAAGTAGTCTTGGCCCCTGGAAATCTTCTGCACAGGGTCAACGCCATGACGGATGCCTGCCGCCCCGGTTGCGGTGCCTGCTGCATCGCACCGTCGATCAGCTCGCCGATCCCCGGCATGCCCGGCGGCAAGCCGGCGGGCGTCCGCTGCGCGCAGCTCGATGAGGCCAACCTCTGCCGGCTCTTTGGTGATCCGCGCCGTCCGGGGGTTTGCGCACGCTTCGACTACGATCCGGAGCTGTGCGGCGAGCATCGCGACGAGGCGCTCAGGCGCATCGAGGCCCTGGAACTGGCCACCTGACACCCCCGTCTCGAAACGAGAACGGCACCGTGAAAGGTGCCGTTCTCGTCTGCGGGTCGCGTAGCCGCGTCTCAGGAGGAGAGGTTTGCCGTATGGGGCAAACGCCGGTCGAGCAGGGTGCGCCAGCGCATCAGGACCGGGGCGTCACTGTGGCTCACCTCACCCAGCAACTCGCGGAACTCCGCCCGGGAGGCCTCGTCACGGGGAGCGATGAAGGTCAACCAGAGCTCCAGTGCAGCAAGCTGCTGATGGAGATTGCCGTCCTCTCGGGCCTGCAGCAGTGCCTGTTCGACGAGACTCTTGACCTCCTCGAGGGGATGTCCGAGGCGCTGCCGGACGCGCGCCAGGTGCACGGCAAGCTCTGGCACGAACAGGGTGGTGCGCTCACGCGCAATCATCAGGCACTGGTCGAGGTAGTCCTCGGCCCGTGAAAGCTCCCCTAGGGCCAGGCAGGCATCCACGTACCAAAGGGCCGGACGCTGGTAGGGGTCGCGCCCGGTGACCTCGGCCAGCTCCTCCTGGGCCGACTCGATCTGGGCCAGTCCCTCGCGGTCGCCGGCCAGGGCCCGCTGCCAGCCCAGCACGCTGCGCGAGGCCACCTGCCAGAGATGCAGGTCGGGAGTGCCGGTCAGCTCGAAGGCCCGCTCGGCCCGCATGGTGGCCAGGTGCACATGGCCCAGCTGGCGATAGAGGGCCGCGGCATACATCAGCGCCATGGCCAGGCTGCCGGGATGACCGATACGTTCGGCCAGCCGGATGGCCGATTCTACCTGCCGTTCGGCGCGCTGGTAGTCGCCCCGCAGGCAGAGCGTCCAGCCCTGGAAACAGGCCGCGGCGACCTGGGGATGGTCGGAGAACGGCAGCCATTCGATCATCATCGGCACATTGAGCGGATCGATCTCTTCCAGGTGATCATAGGCCTGGGAGATGCGCCCGGCCCAGTATTCGCAGCTGGCCCGGGCGAAGTCGGCCAGGCGCCGGTAGCGGGGGTCCTCGAGGCAGTCGGCGAGGCTGGCCAGGCGCGAGGCCAGCGAAAAGGCATCGGCGTGGGCGTGGCGCTGGCTACAGCCTACCCAGAGCCCCCACTGGACCAGGAACGCCTGCTCCAGATCGCCGCCGTCCTCCGGAGTGGTCTCTTCCTGGGCAAGCAGCTCCCGAGCTCGAACGAAGCTCTCGTGGGCGGTGGGCGAGCCATGCCCCTCCAGGGCGAAGGCGGCCTGCCCGCGCACGGTCAGCAGGCTGATTTCGCGCTCGGCCTGACCCTCGACGTGGCGCAGGCTGGCCAGACCGAAGTCGGCCATCTTCAGCGCCGTGCGGTTGGCACTCACCTTGAGCGCCTCCCGAGCGGCCAGCTCGAAGTAGCGGGCACCGCGGGCATAGTGACCGCTACGCCGCAGATGGGTGGCGAAGTCGCCGGGGTGGCGGCTGATCCACATCGGGAAGTGTTCCTCGATCAGACTGACCACCTGACGGTGGATGCTCACCCGCACGTCCCGGGGACAGGAGAGATAGGCGGCTTCCTGCAGCAGCTGGTGAGTAAACTGATACTCGCGCTCCCCCTCCTCGCCTTCGGCCGGCTCGATGATCTCCAGTCGACGCATCTGCTCCAGCGCCGATGCCAGGCGGTTCATCTCCCAGCCGCTGCATTCCGCCAGGAAGTCGAGACGGAAACGTCGGCCAAGCACCGCCGCCAGATGAGCCACTTCGCGGTCGGCGTCGAGCTGATCGATACGGCTGGCCAGCAGGCCCAGCAGGCCACGTGGCAGCTCGTCGAGCTGCACGCTACGGCCTTCACGGCGATCCATATCGACGCGGCGGCAGATCTCCTGAAGATACAGCGGCACGCCGTCGCAGCGCTCGATGATCTGCCCGCGCAGCCGCGGGCTGAGATGGATGCGATAGCGACGCGCCAGCTGGGAGAGCAGGCGCGAGGACTGCATGGCATCCAGCCGCCCCAGGGAGATCTGCTGATCCCAGTGCAGCTTCGCCGGCAACGCCTCCCGGCCGTGGTGGCTGGCCACCAGCAGGAAGGGGCTGTTGATCGGCAGCCGTGCCTGGAGGCCGGCCAGTACCTTGAAGGAGGGCTCGTCAAGCCACTGCAGGTCATCGATCATCAGCACCAGGGTGCGCTCGCTGGAGAGCTCGCGAATCAGGCGATGGATCAGTCCCACCACCAGTTCCACGGCCTCCCCGCTCTGGGCCAGTACCGCCAACTCGCGGGGCTCACGCACACCGAGGGCCTCCTCCAGCAGCAGGCGGTGTTCGGCGTCGGGGGCCAGGGCATCATCGGCGCTCAGCAGCCGCGACAGCGCCTCGGCGTCGAGGCGCCCCCCCAGGTGCCAGCGCAGCAGCTGCCGCGCCACGCCGTAGGGCTCCTGGACGGAGAGCCGCGTGGTGGGCTGCCAACAGATCGCCGCCTCGCGGCTCTGCTCGAGCTGGCGAAAGCCCACCAGCAGCGCCGACTTGCCGAGCCCCGAGGGCCCGCGCACCAGCACGCTCTGGCGCAGGCCGATGCCGGCTCGGGCCAGGGCATCGCGCAGGGTGCGCAGGGAGCTCTCGCGTCCCACCAGGCTGGGCGGTGGCGCCTCGCGCCCGCCCTCGTTGGTACCGAGGACGAGCGCCCGCAGGCGCACCCGGCCGTCGCTTGCCACCAGCCGCGTGGAGAGCCGTGGCTGGAGGTCGAGGGCCGGCGGCATATGCTGGCTGGCGTCCTGGGAGATGACCAGCTCGCTGCCCTCGGCGGCACTCATCAGGTCAAGGGCGCCCTGGGTCACCTGGCCGAGCGGGTCGACCAGATGCCGCTCGGGGAGGTAGACCACCCGGCCGCTGTCCAGGCCGGCGGCCAGCTCGATGCGCGGCGGCTCGCCCTCGCCGCTCCAGTGGCGCTGGGACTCGTCGGGCAGCACGCGTCGACAGTGCTCGTAGAGCGCCACCAGCTCGGCCAGCTGGTGCGCCGGGCCATGGGTGCCGAAGCAGGCCAGGCCCAGGCCGCCGGTCGCCCCGGGCAGCCAGAAGCCACCGAGGTGGTGGCACTGCTGCTCGAGCCAGCGCATCAGTTCGACCTGCAATGTCAGGCAGGCGCAGGCATCGGCACGGGCCGACAGATCGGCCTTGAGACGCAGACGAATGGCCATCACCGAGAGCTGGCGCTGCTCGATCTCGTCCTCACGCAGCGGGGCGCTGTCCATGGCGAGGGTGCGTGAGAAGGCACCGTTGGGGCCGATATGAGCCCCCTCGGCCTGGACGTCAGACCAGTAGCTGGCCAGCTGCAGGAAGGAGGGCTCCGGCTGCTGGCCGGAAAGCGCCAGCAGTTGCAGGTAAGCGTTGTACTGCTCATGGGCGGCGGCCAGCTGCCCCTGCTCGGCCAACTGGCGCACCAGGCGCTCATGGAAGGGCCCGTAGCCGGAAAAACGGCTGACCAGTGACTCCAGCACTCCCCCGGGCAGCGCATCCTGACGCTCCAGGACACTCTCGGCGAAGCGGATCACCCGCTGACGCCACTCATTGCGGACCTGAACCAGCCAGCGCTGATACTCGGCACAGCTGGCGAGATGCAGCTCTTCGGCCAGATCGCCTCGGTAACAGGCCAGCACCGCTTCGAGCGTAGCCACCTCAGCGGGGCCATCGAGCAGGCCCTGCAGCCGGTGCATATCGAAGTGCCAGCGCTCCGGGAGCCGGAAGGCAATCGTCTGGCGGGACACCGCCAGCACCCGTTCGGCCTCATCGCCCAGGGACTGACGCAGGCAGTGCAGGGCATGGCGCAGGTTGGTACGCCCCGATGACAGGCCCTGGTCGGGCCACAGCAGTTCGGCCAGGGTCGCGCGGCTGACCGGCTGGTCGTGCAGCAGCAGATAGACCAGCAGCGCCTTGACCTTGTCGTAGCTGAACTGGGTCAGAACATCGTCGCCCAGACTCAGGGAAAAGTGGCCGAAGAGTGCCAGGTGATCCCGGTCGTTGTCGTGTACGTCGTCGGCAGCATCCCGCATGGTGATCATTCCTGCGTGGCGGAAGTGATGGCCTCAGGCCGGCACGCCGCTGTGAAAACGAAAGGCCGTATCCGGCATGGTGACCAGCTCGGCCTCGCGATCGGAGAAGAAGGCGATACGCGCGTCGATGGACGCCGGGGCCAAGCGGCGCGCCAGCATCAAGTAATCCTCGAAATGGCGACCTTCCGACTTAACCAGACTGCGATAGAACTTGGCAAGTTCGTCATCCAGATGCGGAACCAGGCGGGCAAAGCGCTCGCAGCTGCGTGCCTCGATCAATGCACCGATGATCAGGATATCCACCAGGCGCTCCGGTTCCTGACCTCGAACATGGCGACGCAGCCCCTCGGCGTAGCGCGAGGCACTGATCTGGCGATAGACGATGCCCCGCGCCTCCATCAGCTTGACGACCTGCTCGAAGTGCAGCAACTCTTCCCGGGCCAGCTGCGACATCTTGGTCAGCAGCAGTGGCTGATCCACATAGCGATAGAGCAGGCTCATGGCCGTGGAGGCCGCCTTCTTTTCGCACTGGGCATGATCGATCAGCAACAGCTCGGGGTTGGCCAGGGCCCAGTCTACCCAGGCATCCGGGGTGGCACAGGGCAGGAACGCCAGCAGCTCGACGGGCAGCAGGTTCCGGTAATCGGTCATCTCGAGGGTCGGCATCGGGGGCCTCATGGATCCAGTGTCGGGGCGTCAAGGAGGTCAGGAAGCAGGGCCTGTCGCCGCTCGGCAGCAGCCAGCAGATCGGCGGTAATTCGCTCATGGAGCGTGGCAGCGTCCTCGCCATCATGACCGACCAGCCCGTAGCACGAGAGGTCGTGAATCCGGTCACGGCCCACTCGCAGCAGCTCCACGGCGCGGGACAGCGGCGGCTGTTCATCGCGGAAGCGGATCCGATGGCGGCGCAACTGAGCCTCCAGGCTCGCAGCGTCCACGATCTCCAGGAAGCGCCCGGCGACCTCGGCCCGCATCCGGTCCAGCTCGGCCATGCGTGAGCGTCGCTGCTCGCCGGACAAGGCCGGCCAGTCGCGAATCTCGCTGTCGACGCGCTGGCAGCCACGGCAAACCGGGTCACCCAGGGTAGTCGAGCAGAGACCGACGCACGGTGAGGTGATGCGCTCTCCCATGTCCCCTCCCGTTGACGTTAACGTACGCTGATAGAACACCATAGTAACGCGGACGCCGCCGGGCTGGCAGCCCGAAGTTGCCGGCGACCAAAGTTCAAGGCCGTCATCACGGACCAAACTTAACATTGTCGACAGTTTCCTCTATGATCGCGGCACCGCTGACACCCTGGTAACAAGAAGACTCTGCCAGACGTTTTCCGCGCCGAAGCGTGCCTGTCGTCGACGCTCGACTAATCGATGCGCGACAAGTTCTGCCGGCTTCGGCCACCACCACCGATGAGGGCCCCAACGTGCTTGAAGCCTATCGCCACCATGTCGAGGAGCGCGCCGCCGAGGGCGTGCCGCCGAAGCCGCTGAACGCCGAGCAAGTCGCCGCACTGGTCGAACTGCTGAAGAACCCGCCCGCCGGCGAGGAAGAGTTCGTCCTCGATCTGCTCACCCATCGCGTTCCACCCGGCGTCGATGAGGCGGCCTACGTCAAGGCCGGCTTTCTCACCGCCATTGCCAAGGGCGAGGCCGAGTCGCCGCTGATCGACAGGATCCATGCGGTGAAGCTGCTGGGCACCATGCAGGGCGGCTACAACATCGTCTCCCTGGTCGAACTGCTGGACGACCCGGCGCTGGCCAAGGAAGTGGGCGAGCAGCTCAAGCACACCCTGCTGATGTTCGACGCCTTCCACGACGTGGAAGAGCGCGCCAAGGCGGGTAACGCCGTGGCCAAGGATGTCATCCAGTCCTGGGCCGACGCCGAGTGGTTCCTCTCCAAACCGGCCCTCGACGAGAAGATCACCCTGAGCGTCTTCAAGGTGCCCGGCGAGACCAACACCGACGACCTCTCCCCCGCCCCGGACGCCTGGTCGCGCCCCGATATCCCGGTACATGCCAACGCCATGCTCAAGAACGAGCGCGACGGCATCGAGCCGGAACAGCCGGGCGTCAAGGGCCCGCTCAAGCAGATCGAGGCGGTGAAGGCCAAGGGCTTCCCGGTCGCCTACGTGGGCGACGTGGTGGGCACCGGCTCGTCGCGCAAGTCCGCCACCAACTCCGTGCTGTGGTTCTTCGGCGACGATATCCCCAACGTGCCCAACAAGCGCGCCGGCGGCTTCTGCTTTGGCGGCAAGATCGCGCCGATCTTCTTCAACACCATGGAAGATTCCGGTGCCCTGCCCGTGGAGATGGACGTTTCCAAGCTCGACATGGGCGACGTCATCGACGTCTATCCCTATGAAGGCAAGGTGTGCAGACACGGCACCGACGAGGTGCTCACCACCTTCGAGTTGAAGACCCAGCTGATCCTCGACGAGGTGCGTGCCGGGGGCCGTATCCCGCTGATCATCGGCCGCGGCCTGACCACCAAGGCGCGCGAATCCCTGGGCATGGCGCCGTCCGATGTCTTCCGCCTGCCCGAGCAGCCCAAGGACACCGGCAAGGGCTTCACCCTGGCCCAGAAGATGGTCGGCAAGGCCTGCGGCCTGGAAGGCGTGCGCCCGGGCATGTACTGCGAGCCGAAGATGGCCACCGTGGGCTCCCAGGACACCACCGGTCCCATGACCCGCGACGAGCTCAAGGATCTCGCCTGCCTGGGCTTCCAGGCTGACCTGGTGATGCAGTCCTTCTGTCATACCGCCGCCTACCCCAAGCCGGTGGACGTGGACACCCACCACACCCTGCCCGACTTCATCATGAACCGTGGCGGCGTCTCGCTGCGCCCGGGCGACGGCATCATCCACAGCTGGCTCAACCGCATGCTGCTGCCTGATACGGTCGGCACCGGCGGCGACTCCCATACCCGCTTCCCGCTGGGCATCTCCTTCCCGGCAGGCTCCGGCCTGGTCGCCTTCGCCGCCGCCACCGGCGTGATGCCGCTGGACATGCCGGAATCGGTACTGGTGCGTTTCAAGGGCAAGCGCCAGCCGGGCGTCACCCTGCGTGACCTGGTACACGCCATTCCCTACTACGCCATCCAGCAAGGGCTGCTGACGGTCGAGAAGTCCGGCAAGAAGAACGCCTTCTCCGGTCGCGTACTGGAGATCGAGGGCCTCGAAGACCTCACCGTCGAGCAGGCCTTCGAGCTCTCCGACGCCTCGGCCGAGCGTTCCGCCGCGGGCTGCACCATCACCCTGTCCGAGGACAGCGTGACCGAGTACCTCAAGTCCAATATCACCCTGCTCAAGTGGATGATCGCAAACGGCTACGGCGACCGTCGCACCATCGAGCGCCGTATCGAGGGCATGGAGGAGTGGCTGGCCAACCCGAGCCTGATGCGCGCCGATCAGGATGCCGACTACGCCGAGGTCATCGAGATCGACCTCGAGGAGCTCAAGGAGCCGGTACTCTGCGCGCCCAACGACCCGGACGACGCTCGCCTGCTGTCGGATGTGGCCGGCGAGAAGATCGACGAGGTATTCATCGGCTCGTGCATGACCAACATCGGCCACTTCCGCGCCGCCGGCAAGCTGCTCGAGAAACAGCCAGCCGGCAGCCTGAAGACCCGCCTGTGGCTGGCGCCGCCCACCAAGATGGACCAGCATCAGCTGACCGAGGAGGGCTACTACGGCATCTACGGCCGCGCCGGGGCACGCATGGAGATGCCGGGCTGCTCGCTGTGCATGGGCAACCAGGCCCGCGTGGCCGCCAAGTCCACCGTGGTCTCCACCTCGACCCGTAACTTCCCGAATCGCCTGGGTGACGGCGCCAACGTCTACCTCGCCTCCGCGGAACTCGCGGCCGTGGCCGCCGTGGAAGGCCGCCTGCCTTCCGTGGATGAATACCGCCGTTACATGAGCGAGTTCGATGCCATGGCCGGTGAGATCTACCGCTACATGAACTTCCACGAGATCGAGGAGTATCAGAACGCGGCGTCCAACGTGATTCCGATCGCCCAGGAAGCCTGATACCCCGAATTCTGATAGAGTCAGGTTCGACTCCGATGCTCGCAACATCGAAGGCCGCCGTCCGCGGCGGCCGGAGCCGATGAACGAAGCGCCCCATCCGGGGCGTTTTTTTTGTTTCCCCCTAGTGCCACCAAAGGGGGCTTCCGTTCTGCCCGTGCCATGGCATCATGACAGGATAGCCCACGTCACGAGGAGCCTCACCGTGAGCCATATCGTCACGCCGGACATCTGCGACGCCTATCCCGAGGTGCAGGTGCTCGATCCGATCTTCATCAATTTTGGCGGCCACGAGGAGTTCGCCGGACCGATCCGCACCGTCAAGTGCTTCGAGGACAACTCCCTGGTCAAGCAGGCGGTGACCGAGCCCGGCGACGGCGCCGTGCTGGTCATCGACGCCGGCGGCTCCACCCGCTGCGCCATGCTGGGCGACATGCTGGCCGAACAGGCCGCCGGTCACGGCTGGGCCGGGGTGGTGATGTATGGCTGCGTACGTGACGTCGACATACTCGCCGAGACAGAGCTCGGCATCCAGGCCCTGGGCGCTCATCCGCGCAAGAGCGAGAAACGCGGCGAGGGGCAGCGTGACATCCCGGTCAGTTTTGCCGGCGTCACCCTGACCCCAGGCCAGTGGCTCTATGCCGACAGTAACGGCATCCTGGTCGCCGAGGAGCAGCTGGACCTGGAGCGCTGAACTGAACCGAAGCCGGCAATAACAGGCACTTGCCCGTGACAGCCAAGGGCTGTCACTCTGACGTCATGTTCCCTTCACGCGCCTGTCCATGCTACCCCTGCCACGACTGAGCGGCGACGTGCTGCGCACCCTGCGCGAGCATCTGCGTCCGCTGATCGCCTATCACCTCTTTTTCACGCTGTTGGCCTCGAGCCTGCTGCTGCCGGCCGTGGGCTGGACTCTCTCGGGCCTGCTTTCCCAGTTCGGCCGACCGGTGATCACCAACAGCGAGCTGATCGACCTACTCATGAGCCCGGGTGGTCTGCTCTGGCTGCTGGTCGCGGTGGGACTGACCTTTCTGGTGCTCTACCTGCAGCAATCCGGCATGATCCTGGTCGCGGTACGCCCCCGGGACCACCATGTTCGTCTGGCCTTCGAGGCCCTGTGGGCCACGCTGCGCCGTCTGCCGGCCATCAGCGGTCTGGTGGTACTGCAGGTGGGGAGCCAGCTGCTGCTGCTGGTCCCGCTGGCGCTCAGCCTGGCCTGGCTGCATGACTTCTTCCTGGGAGGACTGGATCCCTACTTCGTGCAGAACATGCGCCCCCCCGCGCTCTGGGCCTTTCTCGGCAGCAGCCTGATACCGGTACTGGCCTGGATCCTGCTCGCCGGAACCCTCTATGTCCGCTGGCACCTGGCCCTGCCGGCGCTGACACTAGAGGGGCTCTCGCCCACTTCGGCCCTGGCGCGCAGCGTGCAGTTGACGCGAGGCCGCGGGCACCATATTGCCGCCGCCGTGGTGTTGCTGCTGCTGGGCATCGTCTTGCTACCCCTGCTGGCAACGGCACTATTCGACTGGATCGTTACGCCGCTGCTGTGGTGGCTTCCCGAGCGCAACACGGTGCTGGTCCCGGCCATGCTCGCATACCTGACCGCCTACCTGCTCATCGCCCTGGCGATCACCTTCGGCGGCATCGCCGCCAATGCCCTGCAGGCCACCTGCCTCTACCTGCACCTGGCCCATCGTGAGCCAAGGCCCGAACCACCGCCGCCCGGCACCCACCCCGGGCGCCTGGCCTGGGCCGTCGAACTCGCCGTCGTGCTGTTCGCCATCGGCCAGGCCTGGCTGATCGTCAACCGCTTCGAGATTCGCGACGAGGTCTCCGTTATCGCCCATCGCGGCAGCTCGCTGAAGGCGCCGGAGAACACCATGGCCGCCGTGGAACAGGCGATCCGGGACCGCTCCGATGGCATCGAGATCGACGTGCGCCTCACCGCCGACGGCGAGGTGGTCCTCTACCATGACGAGAGTCTCAGGCGACTGGCCGGCGACAACCGCCGAGTCGGCGCCCTGACGCGCTCGGAACTTGCCGAGGTCGATGTGGGCAGCTGGTTCGGTGACCCCTTCATCGGCGAGCCGATTCCTGGGCTGGACGAGGTGCTGGCGACGGTGCGCGGACGCGCCAGTCTGATGATCGAACTCAAGCCCGATCCCGGTCGCGAGCTGGAACTGGTCGACGCGGTCCTCGACGACCTGGAAAGGGAGCGGGACGTGCGTCGCGCCTGTCGTCACCGCGCCGAGGATCGGGTAACCGCACTCGCCTGCGGCGATCCCGATATCATGCGAGACATGTTTGTCGCCGCCATGTCGCCCTGGTTGCTGCGCGAGGCCACGCGCCGCGAGCCCCAGCTGCGCACCAGCCTGCTGGCCCAGCTGGTGATGTCGGGCACCCTCGAGCGCCAGGGCTTCGATGCCCTGGCCCTGCGTCATAACCGGATCGACGAGGAGGAGGTACGCCTGGCTGGATACTACGGCTACGAGCTGCACGCCTGGACCATCAATGATCGCACCCGGATGTCGCAGCTGATCGACCTGGGGGTGGACGCCATCATCACCGACCGGCCGGCCATGCTCGCCGAGCTGATCGCCGAGCGCCGCCGCCTGGGCGACGGCGCCGTGCTGCTGGTCAAGCTGCGCAACTGGCTGAGGAATTGACCCCCCTCACCACGCCTTCACGGCGCGGATCGGCACCACTCTCACTGGCGACGGCAGCGCCAGAGGGCCAGCAGGTTCATGCCGGCAAGGATCAGCAAGGCGGCGGCGGCCCAGCCCAGGGAGCTGACCAGGCCATGGAACTCTCCGGGGGCGGCCTGCGGGCGATAGGTCATGCCGTAGTCGACCAGGCGGCCACCGCCGTAGAGCAGCAGCGCCAGCAGGCCCAGCGGTAGTGGAGAGCGCCACCGGGCGAGCCAACAAGTCAGCCGCCAGGGTTCCGACGGCGCCTTGGCGGGCGTGGTCTGGCGAGTCCTGGACCGTGTGGCGGCCTTGGGCCTGGCCGGCGTACGGCGCGTCGAGCGCCGCGCCGACTGGCGACTGGCGCCCGGCAGTCGACCCGCCAGCCAGCGCGTGGCGCAGATCAGGCCCCAGCCCAGCGTAAAGAAGACGGACAATGCCAGTCCCCCCATCACCAGCAAGTATGCCATCCAGACAGGTCCCCTTCGGCTCGTTGGAGGCGCCATCATGCCAAATTCTCGCCGCGCCGTGGGGCAGAATCGCTGGGTCGCTTCAGGGGACCACAATGACCGGGATCGGCAGGCGGGCCAGCAGGTCGGTATCCTGGTTGACCAGGCGGGTGAGCTGAGGGCGATGGAGCAGCAGGGCACCGCTGTCCACGTGGGCCAGCTGCTGCTCCAGTTGCCGGGCATCGTTCGCCGACAGGGTCTCCCTGCCGGCGAACAGGCGGGTCAACGCCTGGGCAACGGGGCGAAGTTCATCGCCGCTCGTCCCGGTGTCGTCCAGGATACGCAGGATGCCGCGGGCGAGCGACTGGCGCTCATCCCAGATGATCACCGTGCAGGGCGCCTCCAGAATCAGGGCCCGGCTGGTGGAACCCAGGCGCACGCCCCAGTGGCCCGAGAGTCCGGCCTTGCCGAGTACCAGGAGATCCGCCGGGGCGGCCAGCGACAACGCCTCGCTGACCACCCGACCACGACTGACCCGCATCTGGTGGCGCACCTCACGGCCAGCCACTGCGGCCTCAAGAGCCTCGGTCACGCGGTGGGCCTGCCGGGCCATGCCGGCCTCGAGATTGCTCCTCGACAAGCGGCGCACCTGCCCCGAGACGGCACCGATCTCCCGGGAAAAGGGGAAGCCGGCGCTGCCCAGCAGATCCTGGTCCTCGACGAACAGCCCCACCAGCTCGGCGTGACGCAGTGTCGCTAGATCCACCGCAGCGGCCAGGGCCGCCAGGCTGTGGCGGGAGGCATCGAGCAGCGCCAGCACCCGCGCCTCCGGGTCGCCTTCAGCCCGCGCCTGCTCGCCGGAGGTCGGCCGCGACGCGTCAGCGTTCATCGTCCTGCTCCTCCTGCTGGTCACCATTGCCTCCCCATTGCTCCTGCCGAGCATGCTTTACCACCTCGCGAAAATGCTTCAGCCGCTCGGCCACGCGGGCACCGAGACTGCCTTCGGGGAAGTGTCCCCGGGCGTCGGGCGCGCCGATGGGCAGGCCGGTGAGCAATTCCAGTGCCTCATCCACCCATGAAATGGCGAAGACCCGGAAGCGCTCCTGTTCGATGGCCTCGCGAACCTCGGACTTGAGCATCAGGTGCTCGACATTGGCCGCCGGCAGGATCACCGCCTGGCCCTCGAGGTCGGCACGGGCAACACAGACATCGAAAAAGCCCTCGACCTTCTCGTTCACACCGCCGACCGCCTGAACCCGACCATGCTGGTCGATGGAACCGGTCACGGCGAAGGCCTGATCGAGCGGCACCCGGGCGATGGCCGAGACCAGGGCGCACACCTCGGCCACCGAGGCACTGTCACCCTCGATCCCACCATAGGACTGTTCGAAGGCCAGGCTCGCGGAGAGCGAGAGCGGCTCCTCCCCTGCATAGCGGCTGGCCAGATAGCGCGACAGGATCATCACCGCCTTGGAGTGGATGCGCCCGCCCATGCGCGCCTCACGCTCGATATCCACCACCTGACCGTTGCCGGGACGCGCCGTGGCGGTGATGCGCGACGGCTGACCGAAGGCGTACTCGCCCAGCTGCAGCACGGAGAGACCGTTGACCTGACCGACCGCGCGTCCCTCGGTGGCAACCATCAAGGTACCGCGCGTGATCATCTCGTGGCTGCGCTCGCGGAGGCGTCCCGCCCGCCACAGCTGCTGCCCGACCGCCTTCTCGACATGACGTCGGGCAATCACGTCGGCCGCCTCTTCGCCGGCCCAGTGGTCGGCCTCCAGCACCAGGTCACGAAGGTCACGATGACGCGCGGTCAGCTTGCGCTGGTCGTCGGCCAATCGAGTAGCCCGCTCGATCACCGCGGCCACGCCGCTGCGGTCCAGCGGGCGCAGCGCCGCCTCGCGGGCCAGGGTCGCCACCATGCGAGCGTAGAAGGCCTCGTGCTCGGTATCACGGTCGAGTTCATCCTCGAGGTCGGCCTGAACCTTGAACAGCTCAAGGAACTCGGGATCATACTCGCAGAGCAGGTAATAGAGTCGTCGCTCACCCAGCAACACGATCTTGACGTCCAGCGGGATCGGCTTCGGCTCGAGGGTCACGGTACTGATCAGGCCATAGGCCTGCTCCAGCGACTCGGTGCGGATCTCACCGGCCCGCAGCACGCGCTTGAGAGTATCCCAGGCCCCCGGCTGGGTGATCACGCTGCGCACGTCCAGTACCAGGTAGCCGCCGTTGGCACGATGCAGGGCGCCAGCCCGGATCAGCGAGAAGTCGGTCAGCAGGGTGCCGTTGTGCATATGGTGCTCGATGCGGCCCACCAGATGCTGATGGGTGGGCAGGTCCTGGTAGATCACCGGTGCCCCCTCGGCTTCAGCATTGTCCACCAGCAGGTTGACCTGAAAGCGGTTGAACAGCGCTTCTGGCGGTACGTCCGGCTGTTCGGCCTGGAACGACTCGACGTGCTCCAGAATCGACGTGCGAATGGCCTTGAGGTGCGACAGCACCCCCTCCTCCTCGTGGTAGCGCTTTTCCAGATCAGCCATCGGCCCGTCGATCACCGATTGCAGCATCTCTTCGCTGAACGCCTTGAGTTCATTGCGCAGCTCCTTGGCGAGCCGCGGCATCTGATGAATCTTCTGGGTCAGCTTGTGCTGCAGTTCCTCGACGGTGCGCTCGATACGCTTGCGCTGGTCCTCCGGCAGCTTCTCGTAGTCCTCCGGTGACATCATCTGATCGCCGTCGGCCGGCGCGAAGGTGAAGCCATTGGAGGTCGACATCAGCAGAATACCCTGCTCGCGTGCCTCGCGGCGCACCTCCTCGATCGCATTGCGCTGGCGCTCATCCATGGCCTGCTTCATCTCCTGCACGCGGTTCTGATACTCCTCGCTCTCGAACACCGCGGGGATGGCGCTGCGCAGTTCCTCGACCAGCGCCTCCAGGTCCGTGCGCAGCTGCCGCCCCAGGCCGGGCGGCAGCGAGAGGGCCAGCGGCACGGCCGGATCGTCAAAATTGAAGCGATAGCACCAGTCGCAAGGGGGCGAAGCACCCCGGGCCTGCTCGGAAAGAAAGCTGCCCACCAGGCTGTGCCGGTCGTGACCGGGCTGACCCAGCACGAAGAGGTTGAAGCCGTCGCTGCGGATCGCAGTGCCGAAGCTCAATGCATCCCGGGCGCGCTCATGGCCCACGAGCAGGTCCAGTGACTCCAGCTCGCTGGTGACCTCGAAATCGAAGACATCGGTCGAGCAGGTCCGATACACCTGCGCGACTCCAAGGGGTTCCAGCATGGCAGTTCTCCTTTGCAGACACGGGCAGTATGAGACATGACGAAGGGTCCTGCCTGATGGAGATCAAGGAGAGCGGGCACAGAGGCGGCGGGCACCGGCGGGCCCGCCCGGGATGATCATCGCAGGATGTCGTGAACTACCTCGTAGATGATGTCGTTGGTGAGGTCGACCAGGACGGCGTCGGTGCCGACGCGACGCCACTCATAGCCCTCGTAGTCGGGCAGGTCACGCCGCACGCTCGCGTCGAATTTCTTGGCAATGCCGGGAGGCAGGGGCTTGCCGCGTTCCAGGTTCATGCGGATGCCGGGCGGCAGACTGTCGCGGTCGTATTGACGGATAGCGTCGCGCCGACTGCGGAATATCTCGCGAATCTCGCGCTCCTCGATCATCGGCCGGCTTGCCTCGTCGTAATACCGCTCCCGGGAGCCGTCACGCCCACCGTCTCGGTCCTCGTGGCGGTCTCGCGGGCTCCTTTCTTCCAGCTGACGCGAGCCCTGGCTACGGGCCTCTCGGTGACTCCGCCCTTGACCGCGCGAGTGCTGGCCCTCTTCCTTCCAGGCTGCAGCGCCCTGCCCTTTGCCCTGGCTGTTGCCGGGCTGCGCCAGAAGCGGGGATGCCGCCAGGGCCAGGCCGAGCGCGCCGGCAACCACCAAGGGATAAAGAGGGAAACGGGTCTTCATACAGACCTCCTGATACGGGATGTAGCCACAGTCTAGACCGCCATCGTGCAAGAGCCGTGCACAAAGCAAGACACCCGGCAAGCCCGGGTGTCGTCGATCACTGGCGGCAGGCGCCGATCAGCCCAGGGTCTCGCCGGCCAGCATGAACCAGGTTTCCAGTACGGCATCGGGGTTGAGCGAGACCGAGTCGATGCCCTGCTCCATGAGCCACTTGGCCAGATCCGGGTGGTCGGAGGGACCCTGGCCACAGATGCCGATGTACTTGCCCTGGGCATGACAGGCCTGGATGGCCATGGCCAGCAGCTTCTTCACGGCGGGGTTCCGCTCGTCGAACAGATGGGCGACGATGCCGGAGTCGCGGTCCAGTCCCAGGGTCAGCTGGGTCAGGTCGTTGGAACCGATGGAGAAGCCGTCGAAGTACTCGAGGAACTCCTCGGCCAGCAGGGCGTTGGCCGGCAGTTCGCACATCATGATCACCTTGAGCCCCTGCTCGCCCCGGGCCAATCCGTTGGCCGCCAGTAGCTCGACCACCTCGCGGGCCTCCTCGGTGGTGCGCACGAAGGGCACCATGATCTCGATATTGTCCAGTCCCATCACCTCGCGGACCCGTTTGAGCGCCCGACACTCCAGCTCGAAGCAGGGGCGAAACGTCTCCGAGATATAGCGCGAAGCGCCGCGGAAGCCGAGCATGGGGTTCTCCTCGCCCGGCTCGTACAACTTGCCACCGATCAGATTCTCGTACTCGTTGGACTTGAAGTCCGACAGGCGCACGATGACCCGCTGCGGATAGAAGGACGCCGCCAGGGTGGAAATACCCTCGACCAGCTTGTCGACGTAGAACTCCACCGGGTCGCTGTAGCCGGCAGTCCGCAGGTCGATGGTCTGCTGCAGATCGGCGGGCAGGGTGTCGTACTCGAGCAGCGCCTTGGGGTGCACCCCGATCATGCGATTGATGATGAACTCGAGGCGGGCCAGGCCAACCCCGGCATTGGGCAGGCTGGCGAAGCTGAAGGCACGATCCGGGTTGCCGACGTTCATCATGATCTTGAAGGGGATCTCGGGCATGGCATCGACGCTGGTCACGCGACGGTCGAACGCCAGCAGACCCTCATAGACGTGTCCGGTATCCCCTTCGGCACAGGAGACGGTGACGTCGCGCCCGTCAGACAAGGCTTCAGTGGCATCACCGCAGCCCACCACCGCCGGGATCGCCAGCTCGCGGGCAATGATCGCCGCGTGGCAGGTGCGGCCACCGCGATTGGTGACGATGGCCGAGGCGCGCTTCATGATCGGCTCCCAGTCCGGGTCGGTCATGTCGGTGACCAGGACATCGCCGGGATTGACCTTCTCCATGTCATCCGGGGAGAACACCACCTTAACCGCACCGCTGCCGATGCGCTGGCCAATCGCCCGACCGGCCACCAGGGTGCGCCCCTTCTCCTTGAGCTGGAAGCGCTCGAGCTTGCCGCCCTCCTGCTGGGAGACCACGGTCTCGGGGCGGGCCTGAACGATATAGAGTTCGCCATCGTCGCCATCCAACGCCCATTCGATGTCCATGGGGCGGCCGTAATGCTCTTCGATGGTCATCGCCTGGCGAGCCAGCGCCATGATCTGCTCGTCGTTGATGCAGAAGCGCGCGCGGTCGGCCAGCGGCACCTCGACGGTTTCCACCGACCTGCCGGCGCTGGTGTCGTCGGTATAGATCATCTTGATCAGCTTGGAGCCGAGATTGCGACGCAGCACGGCGGGACGCCCCGCCGCCAGGGTCGACTTGTGGACATAGAACTCGTCAGGGTTCACCGCCCCCTGCACCACCGTCTCGCCCAGCCCCCAGGAGGCGGTGACGAAGACGGCATCGCGAAAGCCGGACTCGGTGTCCAGGGTGAACATGACGCCCGCGGCGCCCGTCTCGGAGCGCACCATCTTCTGGATACCGGCGGAGAGCGCCACGTTCTCATGGGCATAGCCGCGGTGCACCCGGTAGGAGATGGCGCGGTCGTTGAACAGCGAGGCGAACACCTCATGCACGGCACGCTTGATGTTGTCGAAGCCCTCGATGTTGAGGAAGGTCTCCTGCTGACCGGCAAAGGAGGCGTCCGGCAGATCCTCGGCGGTGGCCGAACTGCGCACGGCGACCTTGAGGTTGGGATGCAGCGCTGCGAGCGCCTCGTAGCTCTCGCGCAGGTAGCGTTCGAAGGCCGGCGGCAGCGGCGTGTCGATGACCCACTGACGGATCTCGGCACCGGCCCGCGACAGCTCGGCCACGTCGTCGACATCCAGGGTGGCGAGCCGGCGGTTGATGCGCTCGTTGAGCCCTTCATGGGAGAGAAACTCGCGATAGGCATGGGCCGTGGTGGCGAACCCGCCGGGGACGGTGACGCCCGCGCCGGACAGGTTGGAGATCATCTCGCCGAGCGAGGCATTCTTGCCGCCGACTCGCTCGACATCGTCCATACCCAGTTGATCGAACCACTGAATATAATCGTCCATGAGGTCTCCCCGAATATCGATGACGGATGCAACATGCCGGCAGGCAACGCAAGACTCGGGCATGAAAAAGTGCTGATGACGTTAACAGCATCCCTCGATATTCGCCATTCGTCTAAGATCTAAGTCACTGAAGGATTTTTACAACACCCCGCCGACTGGCCGAGCGCCCCAGCTCTTGTCCCGATCCCGGCCAAGGCCGACAATGCCCGCAACTCCACGGACGACAGCGACTCGCCATGACGCGCACCGCCTTCTTCATCTCCGACGGTACCGGCATCACCGCCGAGAGCCTGGGCCGCAGCCTGCTTGCCCAGTTCGAAAGCGTCGAGATCCGTATGCTCACCAAGCCCTATATCGACTCCCTCGACAAGGCGCGAACCCTGGTGGCCATCATCGAGGCCACGGCGGTGCGCGATGGCGAGCAGCCGATCATTATCGACACCATCGTCGATGAGCAGATTCGCGAGGTGATCCGCCAGGCCCCGGGCTTCAAGGTCGACATCTTCTCGACCTTTCTCAAGCCACTGGAGGAGGAACTGGAAGCCCACTCCTCCTACAGCGTCGGTCGTACCCACTCCATCGGTCGCGACGATGTCTACATGGATCGCATCCAATCGGTGCACTTCGCCCTGGACAACGACGACGGGGCCCGCACCCACCAGTACGACAAGGCCGACCTTATCCTCGTCGGCGTCTCCCGCTGTGGCAAGACGCCCACTTCGCTCTACCTGGCCCTGCAATTCGGTATTCGTGCAGCCAACTACCCGCTCACCGAAGACGACCAGGACGAGAACGGCACCCTGAAACTGCCGAAGGCTCTGGTCCCGCATCGCCACAAGCTGTTCGGACTGACCATCGACCCGCGACGGCTGGCGGCGATTCGCCACGAGCGTCGACCCAACAGTCGCTACAGCTCCATGGACCAGTGCGTCCAGGAGGTCGAGCAGGCCGAGGGGCTCTATCGCCAGATGCATATTCCCTATATCGACACGACCCGTTTCTCCGTGGAGGAGATCTCCACCCGGATGATCGCCGAGACCGGCCTGACACGGCGGTTTTCGCCCAGATAAGGAGCAAGGAGCAAGGAGCAAGGAGCAAGGAGCAAGGAGCAAGGAGCAAGGAGCAAGGAGCAAGGAGCAAGGAGCAAGGAGCAAGGAGCAAGGAGCAACTCAGTATGTGCCCGGCAACGCAGATCGCAGAGCATTTTCCTTGTCACTTGCTCCTTGAGCCTTGTAGCTACCTGACCACCCCTGCCCTTCTGAGCCTGGCGATATCGTCCCTGGTGAGGCCCATCTCGGCGAGGATCGCATCGCTATCCTGGCCGAGCCGAGGGGGCGCCACCTCGCTGGTGGCGGACTTACCGTCGAAACGCAGCGGGTTGGCAACCTGGGGGACCTCGAGATCGCCACTCGGCAACGTCCGCCGCAGGCCGCGATGGCGCACCTGAGGATCGTCGAAGACCTCGGTCAGGGTATTGATGGGGCCCGCGGGGATCCCGCGCGCTTCCATTTCGTTCAACCAGTCATCGCGATCGCGCTCGAGCAGGATCGGCTGGATCAGCGAGACCAGCACCTCCCGGTTGCCGACCCGAGCAGCATTGGTGGCGTAGGCGGGATCCTCGGCCCACTCGGGATGGCCGAGCATATCGGCAAAGCGCGTGAACTGGGTATCATTGCCCACGGTGAGCACCAGATGGCCGTCGGCGCAGGCGAAGGCCTGATAGGGCACAATATTGGGGTGGGCGTTGCCATGGCGCTGGGGTGACTGGCCTTCGACCAGGGCGTTGAGTGCCTGGTTGGCCAGGGTTGCTACCTGAACATCGAGCAGCGCCAGGTCGATGTGCTGCCCCCGGCCGGTGCGCGCGCGCTCCTGCAGGGCCGCCAGCACGCCCACCGCGGCATAGAGACCGGTCATCACGTCGGTGATCGCCACGCCGGTCTTCATGGGCATGCCGTCGGGTTCGCCTGAGAGGCTCATCAGCCCGCCCATGGCCTGGATCATGAAGTCGTAGCCGGCCCGATGGGCATAGGGGCCGTCCTGCCCGAAACCGGTGACGGAACAGCCGATCAGACGTGGGTTGATCGCCCTGAGGCTGGCATAGTCGAGCCCGTACCTGGCGAGGCCGCCAACCTTGAAGTTCTCGAGCAGGATATCGGCACCCTTCGCCAGCGACCTGACCAGCTCCTGTCCGCCTTCGGTGGCGATGTCCACGGCCAGCGACTGCTTGCCGCGGTTGGCGCACAGGAAGTAGGCCGCTACCCGTTCGGCATCGTCCTGCCCCTTCTCGAGGTGTTCTGCCAGCCAGGGCGGCCCCCAGCCGCGGGTGTCATCGCCCCGCTTCGGGTGCTCGATCTTGATCACCCGGGCCCCGAGATCGGCGAGCAGCTGGCCGGCCCAGGGCCCGGCCAGTACCCGCGACATGTCGAGCACCGTGATGCCCTCAAGCGGCCCGCTCATCTCGAGCCTCCCATTACCCGGTAAAGGCCTGGATGCCGGTCTGGGCGCGTCCGAGGATCAGGGCATGGACGTCGTGGGTGCCCTCGTAGGTATTCACCGCCTCGAGGTTCATGACGTGGCGGATCACGTGGTACTCGTCGCTGATGCCGTTGCCGCCGTGCATGTCACGGGCCATCCGGGCAATGTCCAGGGCCTTGCCACAGTTGTTGCGCTTGATCAGCGAGATCGCCTCGGGCACCAGCTGGCCGTCGTCGATCATGCGGCCGACGCGCAGCGCTGCCTGCAGACCCAGGGTGATCTCGGTCTGCATGTCGGCAAGCTTCTTCTGGATCAGCTGGTTGGCGGCCAGGGGGCGGCCAAACTGCTTGCGCTCCAGGGTATAGTCGCGGGCCGCATGCCAGCAGGCCTCGGCGGCGCCCATGGTGCCCCAGGCAATGCCGAAGCGGGCGCGGTTGAGGCAGGAAAACGGCCCCTTGAGGCCGGTAACGTTGGGCAGCCGCTGCTCGTCGGAGACCTCCACGTCCTGCATGGCGATCTGGCCGGTGATGGAGGCGCGCAGGCTGAACTTGCCCTCGATCTTGGGGGCCGTAAGCCCCTTCATGCCCTTCTCGAGGATGAAACCGTTGACTACGCCCTCGTCATCCCGGGCCCAGATCACGAAGACATCGGCGATGGGCGAGTTGGTGATCCAAGTCTTGGTGCCGTTGAGCCGCCAGCCGCCTTCGGTGCGAGTGGCACGAGTGCTCATGCCGCCCGGATCGGAGCCGTGGTCGGGCTCGGTGAGGCCGAAGGCTCCCACCCACTCACCGCTGGCCAGCTTGGGCAGGTATTTCTCGCGCTGAGCCTCGCTGCCGAAGGCGTGAATCGGGTACATCACCAGGCTCGACTGCACGCTCATGGCACTGCGGTAGCCGGAGTCGACGCGCTCTACCTCACGGGCGATCAGGCCGTAGCTGACATAGTTCAGCCCGGCGCAGCCGTAGCCATCGATGGTCGCGCCGAGCAGACCCAGCTCGCCCATCTCGTTCATGATCTCGCGGTCGAAACGCTCGTGACGATTGGCTTCCAGCACTCGCGGCAGCAGCTTCTCCTGGCAATAGTCGTGGGCAGTCTGGAGGACCATGCGCTCGTCTTCGGAGAGCTGGTCGACGAGGCGGAAGGGGTCGTCCCAGGTGACGGGAGTGATCTGGCTCATGGGGCATCCTCGGTTGGCGCGCTAAAATGTCTATATTTTTATTAAATGTAGACCAACAAGAGATATCTGCCAAGCCTCCCCTCGAAAAAATTCCCCTGAGCGTCCTGGTTGAAACCCCGCTACCCGCTTATGGGTACCGAGCCAGCACGCGGCGAATCTGCCACCAGGCAAGCAAGGCGACCAGCAGGTTGGCAACAAGCATGCCGGCGAAGATGCCGGTGCTACCGGCCAACCGGCCACCCAGCCAGGCCAGCGGCACGGTCAGCGCGAAGAGCCTGATCACCGACAGCCGCATGGCACGGGCGGGACGGTGCAGGGCGTTGAAGGAGGAAACCGCGAGGATCACCACGCCCTGGGCGCCGAGCCCCAGTGGCACCAGCCACAGGAAGCGGCGCAGCACCTCCCCGACCGCATCGCGCTTGGCATAGCCAGCCACCAGCCAGGGCGCCAATAGCTGCAGTCCGCCCCAGACCAGCAGCTGCCAGGCCAGCACGAAGACAAAGCAGCCCAGGATTGCCCGGCGGACCCGGTCATGCTGGCCGGCGCCGGCATTCTGGCTGACCAGCGGTGACAGGGTCATGGAGAGTGCCAGCACGGCGATCAGGGAGATGGCCTCGATGCGCGATCCGACGCCGAAGCCTGCTACCGCATCATGACCATGACCGGCCACGATGCGGGTTATCAGCCCCAGGGCGATGGGCGTGAAGACACTGGTGACGGCGGCCGGGCCTGCGATGCGGCTCAGCTCCCGCCAGGAATCGAGAAGACCTCGCCCCGTCAGACCGGCGAAGTCGAAGAGCTCGCGCAACTCGCGCTGGAAGACCAGCACAACCGCCATGAGCCCCCAGCTCATCACCGTGGCGAGCGCCGCGCCGGAGACTCCCAGGGCCGGGAAGGGCCCGATGCCAAAGATCAGCCACCAGTCCAGCAGCACGTTGACGCCAGCCGCCAGTGCCATCGTCAGCCCCTGGGTAGCGGTATTGCCGTGGGCGCGCAGGATGCTGTTGAGTACCCTCGGCACGATCACCGCCGCCGCCCCCAGATACCAGATGCCCATGTAGTCACGGATATGCGGCATCAGCAGGTCATCGGCACCCATCAGGCGGAACAGCGGCTCCAGGGTGGTTAGCCCCAGCAGCGTCATGCACAGCCCCACCACCACAGCCAGCAGGGCCGCATCGGTGGCTCGGCGTCGCACCGTGCCGAACTCGCCCTGCCCCAGCCGGCGAGCCACCACCGCCGAGGTCCCGATTCCCAGGCCGATGGCCAGGCTGATCACCGTGAACACCACCGGAAAGGTGAAGGCCACCGCCGCCAGCTCCTCGGTGCCGAGGCGCGAGATGAACCAGGTATCTACCAGATTGAAGCTCATCATGGCGATCATGCCGCCGACCACCGGCAGGCTCTTGCGCAGCAGGGTCAGGCCGATGGGCCCTTCGAGCAGCTCGCGGCGGGCGGGACGGGAGCGGGATGCAGGCGGCGAGGAGGGGGAAGCGGGTGCGCTCATGGAGGCTCTCGACGGAAAACGGGCACTGGATTGTGCCGCTTCCCCGGATGGAGGGCAAAGCTCGCCGAGCGCCGAGCAGGATGATGGCACCGGCAGTAATGTGGGAGCTGTCGGTTCGACGTCTCGACTTGCACGGCGATTTTCGCCCTCCGCTTTTCGCGGTGCGAGCACCGCTCCCACAATACCCCGTGCACTCCACTTTTCGCGGTGAAAGTCGAGGCGTCGAACCGACAGCTCCCACAAAGCCCCGCTCCCACAACATTATTGGGCCAAGGCTGCTTGGCCGCTTGGCTGCTTGGCTGCTTGGGGCTTACTTGTCCTCGCCCTGACGATAAAGGGTCTGGATACTGGAGAAATCGAGCTGCCCGCTGCCCTGGGCACTGTGCAGGGCGAAAAGATTGCGGGCCTGTGAGCCCATGGGCACCGTGGACTTCGAGCCCAGTGCCAGCTCCCAGGCCAGCCCCAGGTCCTTGGCCATCAGGTCGGTCAGAAAGCCGCCCTGGTAATCACGAGAGGCAGCGGCGCCTTCCATCACCCCGGGCCAGGGATTATAGACGTTGAGCGCCCAGTTGCCGCCACTGCTCTGCTTCATGATCTCGGAGAGCACGGCCGGGTCCATACCGTTCTTCACGCCCAGCGCCAGGGCCTCGGCGGTACCCGACATCAGGATGCCCAGCAGCATGTTGTTGCAGATCTTGGCGACCTGCCCCGACCCCACCTCGCCAGCGTGGAAGATGTTCTTGCCCATGGCCTCGAGCAGGGGCTTCGCCTGCGCGTATCCCTCCTCTGCCCCCCCGACGATAAAGGTCAGGGTGCCCGCCTTGGCACCGCCCACCCCGCCTGAGACGGGGGCGTCCAGGTAGGTGAAGCCGCGTTCGGCGGCGGCGGCGCCTACCTGGCGGGCATCGTCGGGGGCGATGGTCGAGGAATCGACGAGCAGCGGCTTGCCTTCCAAGGCATCGAGCAGCCCCGGGTTGCCGTCGCGGCCCATGTAGAGCCCCTTGACGTGCACCCCGGCCGGCAGCATGGAGACGACCACATCCGCCCCCTTGGCGGCGACCTCGGCGCTGGCGGCGCGCTTGGCTCCCTCGGCTTCCAGGGCCTGGATGGCGCTCTCGACCAGGTCGAAGACGGTAACGTCATGGCCGGCCTTGACCAGGTTGATGGCCATGGGCGACCCCATGTTGCCGAGGCCGATAAAGGCGATTTTCATTGGCATGGCTCCTGTTGCGTTATGAGTTGTTCAGGGACGGCGTAATGCCTTTAGCCGACCCGGTGACCCAGCCCCAGGTCGCGCAGGGGATGTGACTCGCTGGACCAGGGTGGGGTCATCAGGGCCTGGATATCGGCATGGGGGACCCCGGCCACGCTGTCGTGCTGCCAGCGTGGCGCCTTGTCCTTGTCGACCAGCAGCGCACGCACCCCCTCGACGAAGTCCCCCTGGCGGCAGCACTGCACCGACAGGCCGAGTTCGTCGCGGAAGGCATCGGCAAGACTGGTGTGGGCATGGCGCTCGAGCATGCGCCAGACCAGCTGGGCACTCATCGGACAGCCGACCTCGAGACGCGCACGGTTGGCGGCGAGCCAGCCGTCGTCGGTGGTGTCCCGCAGGATTCGCCTGACGGCCGTGGCGGCATCCACCCGCCCCACCAGCGCCTGGAGATGATCGAGGTGGGGCCACACCTGGCCGGGGGGGGCGGCGCGGCGATCCTCGTGGTCATCGAGCGCCGTCTGTACGCCGGCACGCAAGGCCGGCAAGCTGCGGTCGCCGTAATCGGCCTCGACCAGGGCACCGAGCAGCGCCTCGCGGCGCTCGCGGGGGATGAAGCGGTCAGCCATCCCCAGGTCCAGGGCATCCCGGGCATTGAGCTGAGCCCCGGTCAGGCCCAGATAGGCACCCACGCCGGGGGGCATACGGCCCAGGAACCAGCTGGCCCCGATGTCGGGATAGAGACCGATGGTAATCTCCGGCATGGCGATGCGCGTGGTCTCGGTGACCAGGCGCTGGAAGCCGCCGGCCATCAGTCCCAGACCGCCCCCCATGACGATGCCGTCACCCCAGACCATCAGCGGCTTGGGGTAGGTGTGGATGCGGAAGTCGAGGCGGTATTCCGCGGTGAAGTAGGTCTCGGCGAAGAGGCCGTCGGGGCCAGCTCCGCGGTTCTCGCCCTCCTCAGTCAGCGAGCGATAGAGGGCCACCACGTCACCGCCGGCACAGAAGGCCTTGTCGCCGCTGCCCTCGAGCCACACCGCCACCACGCTGCGATCGACGGCCCAGGCATCGAGCTTGGCCTCGAGCTGGCGGATCATCTCCAGCGACAGCGCATTGAGCGACTTCGGTGCGTTGAGGGTGGCCACGCCGATGCGGCCACCATCGCGAGTGGGCAGCTCGTCGAAGAGTACTGCAAGGTCCGACATCTGAGGACTCCTATTGCAAGGATTCGATGACGCCGTCGGCCAGCAGGCGGCGGGCGACGATCAGGCGCATGATCTCATTGGTACCCTCGAGAATCTGATGCACGCGGGTATCACGGACCAGGCGCTCCAGGGGATATTCACGGATGTAACCATAGCCGCCATGCAGCTGGAGAGCCTCGTTGCAGACAGTGAACCCCATGTCGGTAGCGAAGCGCTTGGCCATGGCGCAGTGGGCCGTGGCTTCGGGGTCGCCCTGGTCGAGACGCCAGGCGGCGTGACGTACCATCAGCCGCGCAGCCGTCAATTCGCTGGCCATGTCGGCGAGCTTGAACTGCAGGGCCTGGAAGCTCGAAAGCTCGCGCCCGAACTGCTTGCGCTCGGCAAGGTAGTCACGCGACAGGGTCAGGGCCTGCTGGGCGGCACCGAGCGAACAGCTGGCGATGTTCAGGCGTCCGCCATCCAGCCCCTTCATGGCGAACTTGAAGCCTTCCCCTTCAGCGCCCAGGCGGTTGGTGACCGGCACACGCACGCCGTCGAAGCTGACCAGGCATGTCGGCTGGCTCTTCCAGCCCATCTTCTCCTCGTTCTTGCCGTACTCGACACCCGCGGCATCGGCCGGCACCACGATGGCCGAGACGCCACCGGCGCCACTTCCGGGCTCGCCGGTACGGGCCATGACCACCAGTACCTCGGTGGCCCCCGCGCCGGAGATAAACATCTTGCTGCCGGAGAGGACATACTCCTCCCCCTCGCGCACGGCCTTGGTGCGCAAGCTGGCGGCATCGGAACCGGCACCCGGCTCGGTGAGGCAGTAGGAACCGAGCGCCTCGCCGGCTACCATGGCGGGGACCCAGGCTTCACGCAGGGCACCGTCGCCCCAGCTGGCAATCATCCAGGTCACCATGTTGTGGATGGTCAGGTAGGCGGTGGTGGAGACGCAGCCCTGGGCGAGCTGCTCGAAGATCAATGAGGCCTCGAGGCGCGAAAGGCCCAGACCGCCGTGTTCTTCCGGGGTATAGATGCCGAGGAACCCCGCCTCGCCTGCCCGGCGGATGACGTCCACCGGGAAATGGGATTGCGCGTCCCAGTCGGCGGCATGCTCGACCAGCTCGGCCCTCGCGAAATCGGCGGCGGCCGCAGCCAGCGCCTTCTGGTCATCAGTCAGGGAGAAGTCCATGGGGAATCCTCTTGTTCAGCAATGAGTAGATAACGTCTTGTGGTTATTGTCCGGGCCGCTCGGTTCCGGGACAGGTCGCGAGGACATCCCGGCGGCATCATTGCCTCTTGCGACTGGACACCAACCTAGCACTTGCTAGGTTTATCCCATATCACCCCATGGTCGAACAAGCACTTTACGTTAACGTAAAGCTCGTCTAGTGTTGCCAGACGAGGTGGAAAACTGCCGGTTCACCACCCGGCCACAGGATCGACGCCATGACACAGCCAACCGCTCCGGCCAATGAGGCCAGTCAGGAGGCACTGCCTCGCCAGCACCGACACTACACCATCGGTGAGCTGGCGAGGATGTTCGAGGTCACGCCGCGCACCATCCGCTTCTATGAGCAGGAAGGCCTGCTGGCCCCGCGACGCGAAGGGCAGAAACGCATCTACCGCGAGAAGGACCGGGTGCGCCTGAAACTGACCCTGCGCGGCAAGCGGTTGGGATTCTCGCTGGCCGAGATTCGCGAGGTGGTGATGATGTACGACGCCATGCCCGACGGCAACGCGCGCCAGCTGTGGCGCCTGCTGGAGATACTGGCCGACAAGCGGGCCAATCTCGATCGGCAGCTGGAGGACATCCGCCTGATGCGCATGGAGCTCGACGACGTGGACCACCGTGCCCGGGAGGTACTGCGCAGCCTCGACCAGGAAGGCAGCCTCGGCCAGGAAGACTGAGAGGCGAGTACCCGAGCGATCCACGACGTCATCACCCGTTTCACGCACACCGCCACAGGCGACAACAAGACGAGAAACATCATGACACGCCAACATCAATCGATCAGCTACGTCAGCGGCACCAGCAACACCCCCCTCAAGGGCCAGACCATCGGTGACTGCTTCGACGATACCGTGGCGCGCTTCGCCGAGCGCGATGCCCTGATCAGCCGACACCAGGAGCTTCGCTACAGCTGGAAGGCGCTCCAGCAGGCCGTCGACGAAGCGGCCCGGGCACTGCTTGCCCTGGGAGTGGACAAGGGAGACCGCGTCGGCATCTGGTCACCCAACTGTGCCGAATGGACCATCACCCAGTTCGCCACGGCGAAGATCGGCGCCATTCTGGTCAACATCAATCCCAGCTATCGCACCCACGAGCTCGAGTATGCCCTCAAGCAGTCCGGCGCCTCGACGCTGATCCTGCAGGGCTCCTTCAAGGCGTCCGACTATGTCGCCACCCTGGCCGAGCTCGCCCCGGAACTGCGTGAGGGTGGCCCCGGCACCTTCTCCAGCGCCAGGCTGCCCGACCTCAAGCGCGTGATCTGCCTCGACGCGGAGCGCGCCCTGACCGGGATGTTCAGCTGGCAGTCGATGCTCTCCCACGCCGACGAGACCTCCGCCGAGCACCTGGCCGATATCCAGGCCAGCCTGCAGTTCGATGACCCGATCAACATCCAGTACACCTCGGGAACCACAGGCGCGCCGAAGGGAGCCACCCTCTCCCACCACAACATCCTCAACAACGGCTTCTTCGTGGCCCGCACCATGAACCTCACCGAAAAGGATCGCATGGTGATTCCGGTACCGCTCTATCACTGCTTCGGCATGGTGATGGGCAACCTGGGCTGTGTGACCCACGGCGCCACCATGATCTATCCCGGCGACGGCTTCGAACCCGAGCAGACGCTACGCGCCGTCTCCGAGGAGAAGGCCACCACCCTCTACGGGGTGCCGACCATGTTCATCGCCGAACTGGAGCATCCCGAGTTCGAGGCCTTCGATCTCTCGAGCCTGCGCACCGGCATCATGGCCGGCTCCATCTGCCCCATCGAGGTGATGCGCAATGTGATCGACCGCATGAACATGCAGGACGTCACCATCTGCTACGGCATGACCGAGACCAGCCCGGTGAGCACCCAGACCCAGACCGATGCGCCGCTGGAGAAGCGCGTCACCACGGTGGGCACCATCCACCCCCACCTGGAGGTCAAGCTGGTCAGCCCGGATACCGGTGCCGTGGTGCCCCGCGGCGAGACCGGCGAGCTCTGCACCCGCGGCTACAGCGTGATGCTCGGCTACTGGAACAACCCGGAAGCGACCGACAAGGCCATCGATGCGGCCGGTTGGATGCACACCGGCGATCTGGCCACCATGGACGAAGAGGGCTATGTGTCGATCGTCGGGCGCATCAAGGACATGATCATCCGCGGGGGTGAGAACATCTATCCCCGCGAGATCGAGGACTTCCTCTACACCCATCCGGCCATCTCGGATGTGCAGGTGATCGGCGTGCCCGACGAGAAGTACGGCGAGGAGGTGATGGCCTGGGTCAAGCTGAGCGAGGGTGAGTCGCTCGACGAGGAGGCGCTCAAGGCCTTCTGCAAGGGCCAGATCGCTCACTACAAGGTCCCGCGCTACGTGAAGTTCGTCGATGACTTCCCGATGACCGTCACCGGCAAGATCCAGAAGTTCAAGATGCGCGAGGAAGCCACCCACGAGCTGGGATTGGCGTAAGCGCCGAGCGCCGAGCGCCGAGCGCCGAGCGCCGAGCGCCGAGCGCCGAGCGCCGAGCGCCGAACAGGATGATGGCACCGGCAATAATGTGGGAGCTGTGCTTGCACGGCGATTTTCGCCCTCCGCTTTTCGCGGTGCGAGCACCGCTCCCACAATACCTCGTGCACTCCACTTTTCGCGGTGAAAGTCGAGGCTTCGAACCGACAGCTCCCACAACATTGGGCCAAGGCTGCTTGGCGCTCAGAGCCCCTTGGGCGCATAGATCCCCGGTGCGTTACGCCAGTAGCCCTTGTAGTCCATGCCGAAGCCGAAGACATAGCGGTCGGCGACTTCCAGGCTGCAGTAATCCGCCCGGAGCCCGGGCACCGCCTTGCGCGCGTGCTGCTTGTCGACCAGCACCGCCGTGGAGATGCTCGCCGCTCCCGCCTGCCGGCAGTAGTCGAGAATGGCGGCCAGGGTGGCGCCCTCGTCGAGGATGTCATCGACGATCACCACGTGGCGACCGGCCATGGGCACCTCCGGGGAGACCCGCCAGAACAGCTCACCACCCCGCAGGCCACCCCGGTAGCGCGTTGCGTGGAGATAGTCGACCTCCAGCGGAAAGCCCAGTCGCGTCAGCAGGTGGCCGGTGGTGATCAAGCCCCCGTTCATCACGCAGTAGAAGACCGGCAGGCGATCACCCAGGTCGCGGGTGATCTCGTCCGCCATGCGGTCCAGGGCACGTTCGACTTCGGGTTGCGAGATCAGACAGTCGGCATTGTCCATGACATCGCGCATGTCGCTCAGGGACGTCAGGGAATCGGCATCGAGTCGGGACATCATCGGTCGGCTCTTGAAGGGAGTCGGAAAATCGGGAAAACGTTTCAGCCCGCGGCCATCGCCTCGAGCCGCGCGTGGATGCGACGCCAGCGTGACAGAGCCTCCAGCGCCTTGAGGTCGGGGCGGGCCCGGCCGTAGCGCAGGCGCGTGGCGCGACGCGCCTGGCGTCCTCGGCAAGCATCCAGCACCTCACGGGCTGCGCTGCGGTCATTGCACACCAGCAGCATGTCGCACCCCGCCGCCAGCGCCAGCCGGGCGCGCTCTGCGGGCGTGCCGGCGGAGGCCGCTCCGCTCATGCTCAGGTCGTCGGAGAAGATCACTCCCTTGAAGCCCAGGCTCTCGCGCAGCATGCCTAGCCAGGCCGGCGAGAAGCCCGCCGGACGGGAGTCGAAGCCGGGATAGACGACATGCGCGGGCATCACCGCATCGAGGCGGGGCGCCAACTCGGCGAAGGGCAGGAGGTCGTGGCGGCGCAGCTCTTCCAGGGAACGCCCATCCACGGGAAGCTCATGATGCGAGTCGGCCGCCACACCACCGTGGCCCGGGAAATGCTTGCCCACGGCCACCATGCCCGCTTCGTGCAGACCATCGAGGAAGGCACGGCCCAGGCGGGCCACCGCCCAAGGGTCCGAGGAGAAGCTGCGATCGCCAATCACGCTGGAGGTGCCACCGTCCACATCCAGTACTGGCGCGAAGGAGAGATCGAGGCCACAGGCCGCCAGTTCCATGCCCAGCAGCCAGCCGGCATCCTGAGATAGACGCAGTGTTACCTCGGGCTGCTGGGCAAAGTCGCGGCCCAGGCGTCCCATCGCCGGCAGACGGGTAACCCCCTCGCGCAGCCGCTGGACCCGTCCTCCCTCCTGATCGACCGCCAGCAGCAGATCGGGACGCACGCGACGGATCTCGTCACACAGCGTGCGGACCTGGCCGGCCGAGGCGATGTTGCGGGCAAACAGGATCACGCCCCCGACCTCGGGGCACACCAGCAGCTCGCGCTCCTCGGGGGTCAGGCTCTGGCCCTCCAGATCCATCATCACCGGTCCGAGCATCTGGGTCATGATCGTGCCTTAGAAACATGAAAGGGAGCCGATTCTAGACCAAAGCCTCGGCACAGGACAGTCTGCCTGCATCACGGAGTATCCGGGCAATTGACGCTATCCCCCGATACAATGTTGGACCGGATACGACTGGACAGGAGTTACCCCCTTGCTCGCCGACCTTCCCCCCTTTCTGCTCTGGCCCCTCACGGTTGTCCTGGGCCTGTGTCTGGGCAGCTTCCTCAATGTGGTGATCACCCGCCTGCCGGTGATGCTGATGGTCGGCTGGCGCGCCGAGGCCCGTGCGGCCCTGGAACTCGAGCCGGAAGATACACGCCCCTTCAACCTGCTGACGCCCCGTTCGCTCTGTCCGCGCTGCGAGGCCCCCATCGCCTGGCATGACAACATCCCGCTGCTGGGCTGGTTCAAGCGGCGCGGACGCTGTGCCAGCTGCCAGGCGCGCATCAGCCCCCAGTATCCGCTGGTGGAGCTTGCCGGAGGCGTACTGGCCTTGTCGGTGCTGGCGCTCTACGGGCCGACGCTTGAGGCCCTGTTCATCCTCGGCGCCTGCCTGGCCCTGCTGGCCATGGCGGTGATCGACCTGCGCACCCAGTTGCTGCCGGACCTGCTCACCCTGCCCCTGCTGTGGGCGGGACTGCTCTACCAGCTGCTCTTCCAGCCGCTGCTGCTGCCTTCGGCCGTGGTCGGCGCCATGGCCGGCTATCTGGTGCTGTGGAGCTTCTACTGGCTGTTCAAGCTGATCACCGGCAAGGAGGGCATGGGCTACGGCGACTTCAAGCTGCTGGCGGCCCTGGGCGCCTGGCTGGGCTGGCAATACCTGCCCCTGGTCCTGATCCTCTCCGCCGGGGCGGGGGCCGTGGTGGGCATTCTCATCCAGCTGGCCATCCCGCGCCTGCGCGGGGCGCCCCTGCCCTTCGGGCCCTGGCTGGTGATGGCCGGCTGGATTGCCCTGCTGGCCGGCGAGCCGCTGATGGCGCTCTACACCGGCCTGCTCTATTAAGCTCATCACGGCTGGGACAACCTAACGACCAGGGAGGCAAGGATGATCATCGGCGTGACGGGCGGCATCGCCTCGGGCAAGTCCACGGTGGCGCGGGCGTTTGCCGCGCGGGGCATCCCCTGGGTGGATGCCGACGAGGTGGCCCGAGAGGTCGTGGCCCCGGGCGAACCGGCTCTCGGCGAGATCATCGAGGAGTTCGGCCACGATGTCCTCGCGCCCGACGGCCGCCTGAATCGCCGAGCGCTGCGCGAGATCGTCTTCGCCAATGCCGAGGCGCGCAAGCGGCTGGAGCGGATCACTCACCCGCGAATCCGCGAGCGGCTGGCGGCCCATCTCGAGCGGCTCCAGGCTCAGAACGCCCCCTATGTGCTGCTGATCTCACCCCTGCTGTTCGAGTCCGGCCAGGACAGGATGGTCGATCGTTGTCTGGTCATCGATGTCCCCGAGGCCACCCAGATTGCCCGCACCGCAGCCCGCGACGGGGTGGACGAGGCTCAGGCGCGCGCCATCGTCGCGGCCCAGATGCCACGGGCACAGCGCCTGGCGCGGGCCGATGACGTGATCGACAATGCCACCGACGAGGCGGGCCTGGAGGGGCAGGTGGCCGAGCTCGACCGTCAGTACCGGCAAGCCGTCGGTTTGCCTCCCGCGCCGTGATTCGTCATCCTTCCCCGACATCCTGCCGAAGACGACAACGTATGAACATGCAAGACACCGAGCGTCCCCTGGAAGTCGCCTGCCCACAGTGCCGCAAGAAAGTGCTGTGGCGCGAAGACAACCCCTACCGCCCCTTCTGCAGCAAGCGCTGCCGCCTGCTCGATCTGGGCGCCTGGGCGGACGAGTCCCATCGCATCGCCGGGGAGCCCGCCATGGACGAGAGCGACCTGGACGCCCTGCTGGCTCGTGCGGACAGGGACGGCGAGCCGTCGTGAGCCGCGACGGGCAGCGCCCGGAATACCGCCTGTTGGCGGAGCTTGAAGCCCTCTTCGATCGCCTGGTGGAGGAGACCGATACCCTGGTGGCGACCTGGCAGGCCTCGGGTGCGTCGGCCTGGTCCTTCGAAGGCGACACGGCCGATGCCGCCTGGCTGCGTCACGCGCTGCTCGACGTCTGGTACCAGGATGGTCAGGACGGTCGCGCCACCCGCAGCCATGTAGGCCTGGTGGCGGCCGACGAGGCGGTGATGGAGGCGGTCGCCCGGGTAAATGCCACCAAGAAGGTCTTCGCCGCCCTGCTGGCCGAGATACGCAGCGAGGTTCCATCGCTGATCCCGGAGGTCAAGGCGGTGCTGCCCTTCCGGCATCCGGCTCTGCACGAACACCTGCAAGGCACGGGGCTCGCCAGGCTGCATCTCAAGCAGTGCTGGCGGACGATTCCCCTGGCCGAGGCCCCGGTAGCCCGGGTGCGCCTGGCCTGGTATGCCAGCGGGCGCTCAATCAAGCGGCTGACGGTGCGCGAGGCCGAGGAAAAGCTGCTGGCGCTGGACAGTGACGCACCTCACATACGCATCCAGTTGCGACAGCTGGCCGGCATCCCCGATGGCGAGCCGCTGGCCCAGGTGCAGAGCCAGGCCCCCCTGATGCGTGCCAACCTCTTCTATCGCGAACCGCTCGAGGATGGCCGCAGCCGGCGGGCCATGAACATCGCCCTGCCGCTGTTCGTGCCGAGCCCCGATGGCCGGCTGCCCGACCACAATCTGCCGCCTTCTCACCCGCCTGCTACCCGCACCCGGGCCCGGCGCAGCGACGAGCGGCTGGAAGACACGGCCTTCCTGCCGAGCCTACGCGTCTATCGATACAGGTGAGTGGCGCTAGCGGTAACGGACACTGACGGCATGGGAAGGCGCTTGTCAGGCAATCCGGCCAAGAGATTCGAGGGTCCGCAGCAGGCAGCTGACGCTCTCCGCCGGCTGGGCATACTCGGTCATCAGGGCCTTGAGACGCTGCTCGAAGGCACGCTGGAGAGCCTGCTCGTCCTGGCGCGCGGCCCGCGCCTTCTGTTCCAGGCATTCAAGTGAGCGGACCGGCGGGCCGGTGGGAATATCGAGTTTGCTATCGGGACGTTCGAGTTCGCGCAGTGCATCGGAGAAGGCATCATCGAGTTCGCGAAACTTGCGCAACTTCTCGCGCTCATCCATGGGCTGTCGCTGATTGGGTGATTTCATTGGTTTCCAATCGTGTCGAGACGGAGGCCTTGGCGGGAAGAGAGAAGCAGGCCTCCGTCAGTACTCGGGAACAACGCCGACGCCCGTAAGAACGGCGGCGCGCCTTCAAGTATCGCAAGTCACTCCTCGACACGCACCAGCCAGGACTCGACAGTGTCGGAGCCGTGTTCGTCCTTCCAGGCCTTGAGGGTCTTCTGATTACCGCCGCGGGTTTCCACGACTTCCCCGGTATTGGGATTCTTGTAGATCTTCAGCTTGCGCTTGCGGCGGGTACCACCGGTCGCCGGGGCCGCGGCACTGCTACGATTCGACGTGGCCGGCTTGGGGTCGATGAGGGCGATGACGTCGGCGGCACTCTTGTTGTACTCGCGCATCAGCGCTTCGAGCTTTTCCTTGAACTCGAGCTCGGCCTTGAGGCGGTCGTCGTTCTGCAGCTTGTCCAGTTCCGACTGGAGTTGCTTGAGCTGCTGTTCCATCTGCATGTAGTTGCTAAGCAGTGATGACATATAAAGAGTTCCTTCGGGGATGACGGGATGCAGCGGCATTATTGCCTTTTAATACTTCATTGGCAACATTATGCACATGGTTTCGAAATTCGTCTAACAGGATACAGGAAATCTAGCGGCATGTTTATCAATAGGAACACATGAAAACAAGTCGTTCCGGAGAACTGATCGAACAAGAGCAATGGCAATTCGCGTGGCAAGAGTTGTTTCGCCGCATGAAAGACATTGAACGATCACAAAGACGCCGCCCCGAGGGGCGGCGTCTTGACTTGCCAAGCAGAGCCGAGCAGGAGGACAGAGTCCCCGTGGCTATCAGTCCTGGCCCATCTGCTGCTTGATAAGGTCACCGATGGTGGTCGGACCACCGCTCTCAGGCGACTCCTCGCGCAGCTTCTTGAGGTTCTGACGCGTGTCGTCCTGATCCTTGGCCTTGATGGACAAGGCGATCTGACGATTCTTGCGGTCGACCCCGATGATGCGGGCTTCGACGCTGTCGCCCTCGCTCAGCACGTTGCGGGCATCCTCGACGCGGTCGGCGCTGATCTCGGAGGCCTTGAGTACGGCGACGACATCGGTGGCCAGCTCGACCTGGGCTTCCTTGGCATCGACCTCGATCACGCGGCCGGTGACGATGGAGCCCTTGTCGTTGACGGCCAGGAACTCGGACACCGGGTCGGTATCGAGCTGCTTGATGCCCAGCGAGATGCGCTCACGCTCCGGATCGATCGAGAGGATAACGGCTTCCGCCTCGTCGCCCTTCTTGAACTGGCGAACGGCTTCCTCGCCGGTGTCGGTCCAGGAGATGTCGGAGAGGTGCACCAGGCCGTCGATACCGCCTTCCAGGCCAATGAAGATACCGAAGTCGGTGATCGACTTGATGGTGCCGGTGACGCGGTCACCCTTGTTGTAGCGCGCGTTGAAGTCTTCCCACGGATTGGTGGTGCACTGCTTGATGCCCAGGGAGATGCGGCGACGCTCCTCGTCGATGTCCAGCACCATGACGTCCACATCGTCGCCGACCTGCACGACCTTGGACGGATGGATGTTCTTGTTGGTCCAGTCCATCTCGGAGACGTGGACCAGCCCCTCGACACCCTCTTCCAGCTCGGCGAAGCAGCCGTAGTCGGTGAGGTTGGTGACAGTGGCATGCACCTTGGTGCCTTCCGGGTAACGATCCTTGATGTTGACCCACGGATCCTCGCCCAGTTGCTTCAAGCCCAGGGAAACGCGATTGCGCTCTCGATCGAACTTGAGCACCTTGACGTTGATCTCGTCGCCGACTGCCACGATTTCGCTCGGATGCTTGATGCGCTTCCAGGCCATGTCGGTGATGTGCAGCAGGCCATCAACGCCACCCAGGTCGACGAAGGCGCCGTAGTCGGTGAGGTTCTTGACGATACCGATGATCTGCTGACCTTCCTGCAGCGTCGCCAGCAGCGCTTCACGCTCGGCGCTGTTCTCGGCCTCGAGCACGGCGCGACGGGACACGACGACGTTGTTGCGCTTGGCGTCGAGCTTGATGACCTTGAAGTCGAGTTCCTTGTTCTCGAGGTGGGTGGTGTCGCGCACGGGGCGGACATCCACCAGAGAACCCGGCAGGAAGGCACGGATGGAGTCGACGTCGACGGTGAAGCCACCCTTGACCTTGCCGTTGATCACGCCCTTGACGATCTCTTCCTTCTCGAAGGCGGCTTCCAGCACCTTCCACGCTTCGGCGCGCTTGGCCTTCTCGCGGGACAGGCGTGTCTCGCCGAACCCGTCCTCGACGGCTTCCAGGGCGACATGAACCTCATCGCCAATGGCGATGGTCAGCTCGCCATTGTCATCGCGGAACTGGGCCGCGGGGATCTGACCTTCTGACTTCAGGCCGGCATTGACGGTGACCCAGTCACCGTCGATGTCGACGATAGTTGCCGGGACAATCGCGCCCGGCTCCATGTTGATGTCCTGGAGAGACTGTTCAAACAACTCAGCAAAGCTTTCGCTCATGATGTTCCTACGTGATCAACGTTGAGTACGGCGTTACCGCCTTCTCCGCACCACCAGCGAGTGCGGGCCTTATTTACCAAGCCCCCGGGGATGTTAGCGCTGGTTCGACCTGACCCGGCTCACGGCTAATTGTGTACAACCAGAAATTGCCGGATCACGCCATTACATCCTGCCGGAGGCGCCGCAAGGGAGAGTCAGGTGTCGGGGGCCAGACCGCGCTCGGTCAGCAGTTCCGTCAGCCGATCCACCACTTCCGGTATCGTCAGGCGCGTGGTGTCAAGCGTGATGGCATCATCGGCCGGCTTGAGCGGGGCCACACTGCGCTGCGTGTCACGTGCATCGCGCGCCTGAATCTCCTTTAAAAGACTCGATAGACTAGCATCGACCCCGGCGTCCTGCAACTGGCGCTGACGGCGGTGGGCCCGTTCCTCGGCGCTCGCGGTGAGAAATATCTTGAGCGGTGCCTCCGTGAATACCACGGTGCCCATGTCGCGGCCATCGGCGACCAGACCGGGCACCTGGTGGAAGTCGCGCTGACGCTGCAGCAGGGCCTGGCGCACCGCGGGCAGCGCGGCGACCCGGGAGGCCGCATCGCCCACCTGCTCGGTGCGGATCGTGGTCGTGGCATCCTGCCCTTCCAGCAATACGGTGGTGGCGTCCTCCTCGGCGATGAAGACCACATCGAGGTCGCGCGCCACCTCGGCCAGGCCGGCCTCGTCGTCCAGCGGCACCTCATGTTTCACGGCGGCCAGCGCGGTCAGGCGATAGAGCGCCCCGCTGTCCAGCAGGTGCCAGCCCAGCCGCTCGGCGATCAGGCGGCTGATGGTGCCCTTGCCGGCCCCGCCCGGGCCGTCGATGGTCAGGATGGGAGGCGCGTTCGCAGCGGACGTCGTGCTCATGTGCCTTCCTCGCTGGACGATTCTTCGACAAGGCTCAGCCCGACTCGACGTGCCAGGTCGATAAAGCCGGGGAAGGAGGTGGCCACGTTGGCGCAGTCGTCGATGACGATCTCACCGCCAGCGCGCAGGGCGGCGACGGTGAAGGCCATGGCGATGCGATGATCCCCCAGGCTGTCGATCCGCCCGCCGCCATAGTGACCGCCGATGATCTCGATGCCATCCTCGTACAGGGTGTGCGTCACACCCAGCGTGGCCAGGCCATCGGCCATGGCCTGCAGACGGTCGGACTCCTTGACGCGCAGTTCCTCGGCGCCCCGCAGGCGCGTCGTACCTTCGGCATTGGCCGCGGCCACGAACAGCGACGGGAACTCGTCGATGGCCAACGGCACCTGATCGACGGGGATATCGATGCCCTTGAGCGGCGCGTAGCGGATATGCAGATCGGCCACCGGCTCGCCGCCCACCTCGTGTTCGTTCTCCAGGCGCAGGTCAGCGCCCATCAGCTGGAGGATATTGATCACGCCGATACGGGTCGGGTTGATGCCGACATGTTCGAGTACCAGGTCCGCCCCCGGGGTGATGGCCGCCGCCACCAGGAAGAAGGCGGCGGACGAGACGTCGCTGGGCACATCGATGGGCGCGGCGATCAGCTGGCCCCCGCCCTGCAGCCAGCAGGTGTCGCCGTCGCGATGCACCTCGTAACCGAAGCCTGACAGCATGCGTTCGGTATGGTCCCGGGTCGGCGCCGGCTCGCGCACCCGCGTCTCGCCCTCGGCATACAGGCCGGCCAGCAGCAGGCAGGACTTCACCTGGGCGCTGGCCATGGGCATGTCGTAGCGGATGCCCTTGAGCGCCTTGCCGCCGTGGATATGCAGCGGCGGACGCCCTCCCTCGGCGGTATCGATCTCGGCGCCCATGAGGCGCAGTGGATCGGCCACCCGCCCCATGGGCCGCCGGGTCAGCGAGGCATCTCCGGTCAGCTCGGTATCGAACGCCTGGCCGGCCAGCAACCCGGCAAACAGTCGCATGGCGGTACCGGCATTGCCCACGTAGAGCGGTCCGGAAGGTGCCTTGAGGCCCTGCATGCCCACGCCATGCACGGTGACCCGCCCCTGATGCGGGCCTTCAATGGCCACGCCCATCTCGCGAAAGGCCTGCAGGGTGGCCAGGCTATCCTCGCCCTCGAGAAAGCCCTTCACCTCGGTGACGCCCTCGGCCAGCGCCCCGAGCATGATGGAGCGGTGGGAGATCGACTTGTCGCCGGGCACGCGAATTCGCCCGATAACACCACCGCCGGGACTCACCCGATAGCGCAGCTTGCCGTGTTGTTGCATCTGATACTCCGCCTGATAGCTGGTCTGGTTGAGCAGGGATTCGAAATAGTGTCGTGCGTGACTCGCCCGGTCGAAAGTCGCCAGCATGGCATCGCCGTCACCGCGCTCCACCGCGCGCCGCAGCCGGGCAATGCCGACGTCGAAGTCGTCAAGCGAGGCGAGGACGGCGTCGCGATTGGCGATGAAGATATCCCGCCACATCACCGGGTCGCTGCCGGCGATGCGGGTAAAGTCGCGAAAGCCGCCGGCGGCGTAGCGAAAGATCTCCAGGCGCTCGTCCTGGCGGGCCAGGGTGTCCACCAGCGAGAAGGCCAGCAGGTGCGGGAGATGGCTGGTCCGTGCCAGCACCTGATCATGGCGCGCCACGTCCATCTCCAGCACCTCGGCTCCGGTGGTTGCCCAGAGCGCGCGCACCCTGGCCGTGGCGGCCGGGTCGGTATCCGGCTCGGGGGTGAGAATCACCTTGTGGCCTGCATAGAGCTCGGGATCGGCGGCCGCGACTCCGCTCTTCTCCGAGCCGGCGATGGGATGGCCGAGCACCAGGCTGGCCGGCATGCGCCCGAAGGCAGCCACGGCGGCCTCGCGGATCGCCGCCTTGGTGCTGCCCACATCGGTGACAACGACAGTCGGGGCGGCGCGATCCAGGCAGGCGGCCAGGGCCTTCATGACACCGGCCATGGCCAGCACGGGCACGGCCAGCACCACCAGGGTCGCGCCCTCGACCATCGTCTCGAGACGGGTGTCGCCGCGATCGATCAGGCCCATCTCAATGCCGCGGGCGATCTCGTCGGCATCCGGATCGCAGGCGAGGATCTCGGCTCTCTCAACCGCCCCCCCCACGCCGGCTTCATGGCTATCGAGGCGCCCGAAGCCCGCCTGTCGAAGGGCGGCGGCCAGCGAGCCGCCGATCAACCCCAGGCCGACGATCAGGATGCGTGACTCGCGAAGCGCTACTGTCATGCCTAGAGCACGCCCACCGGGTAGGAGCCGAGCACCTTCACCTCGGCCGCACGCAGCTGGACCTCCTCGAGCATGGCCGCGACGCGCGGCTCCTCGCGATGCCCCTTGAAGTCGATGAAGAACACGTAGTTCCACACGCCGGTGCGCGACGGGCGCGTCTCGAGGCGCGTCATGTCGATCTGGTGGCGATGGAAGGGCTCGAGCAGGTCGTGCAGGGCCCCCGGCTGGTTGCGCATGGCGACCACCAGCGACGTCTTGTCCTCGCCCGAGATGGGCACATCCTGGTTACCGATGATCAGGAAGCGGGTCGAGTTGTCCGGCCGGTCCTCGATCTTCTCGGCCAGCCTGGCGAGCCCGTAGAGCTTGGCGGCCATGTCGCCGGCGATGGCGGCGCTGTGCCACTCGGTCTTGACCAGGCGAGCAGCCTCGGCGTTGGAGGAGACCGGCACCCGCTCGGCCTGGGGGAAGTGGGCGTCGATCCACTTGCGACACTGGGCGAAGGACTGCGGATGGGAGTAGATCCGTGACACCTTGTCCCGACGCGTGGTCTCGGCCACCAGCAGATGGTGGTGGATACGCAGCACCACCTCGCCGCAGATGCGAAGCCCGGAGTCCATGAAGGAATCCAGGGTATGGTTGATCACCCCCTCGGTGGAGTTCTCCACCGGCACCACGCCGTAGTTGACGGCGCCGGCCTCTACCTCGCGGAACACCTCATCGATGGCGGCCATCGGCAGGCTGATCGCACTCTCGCCGAAGTGCTTGATGGTAGCCTGCTGGGTGAAGGTGCCCTCCGGCCCCAGGTAGGCGACCTTGACCGGCTGCTCGAGAGCCAGGCAGGCCGACATGATCTCGCGGAACAGCCGCGCCATCTCCTCGCTGTCCAGGGGGCCCTTGTTGAGCTCCATGATCCGGCGCAGCACCTGGGCCTCGCGTTCGGGCCGGTAGAAGACCGAACCGGGTTCATGGTCCGCCTTGATCTCGGCCACCTGTTGAGCGGAGGCCGCCCGTTCGCTGATCAGGCGCAGGATGTCGTTGTCCAGGGCATCGATGCGCTGGCGGAGCGCTTCGAGGTTTTTGGGGGTGTCGGTCATTTTTTGTCCCCTGAGTTAGTTGAGTCATCGGGGTCAGACCCTTAAATGGACTTTGGGATAAAGACCCCTAAGTCCATTTAAGGGTCTGACCCCAAATCGAAGCTTACCCATGCCGCTTCTCGAAATCGGCCATGAAGTCGATCAAGGCCTCGACGGCGGCTTCGGGCACGGCGTTGTAGAGGCTGGCCCGCATGCCACCGACGCTGCGGTGTCCCTTGAGGTTGAGTAGCCCCGCCGCCTCGGCCTCCTCCAGGAAGGGACGGTCCAGTCCGGGGTCAGCAAGCACGAAGGGCACGTTCATCCGCGAGCGGTTGCGCAGCGTGATCGGATTGGCATAGAGCCCGCTGCCGTCGATGGCGGCATAGAGACGGGCCGCCTTGCGGGTGTTGATGGCGTCCATGGCTGCCAGCCCGCCGATATCGCGCTGCAACCAGTCAAAGACGCGCCCCGCCAGGTACCAGCTGTAGGTCGCCGGGGTGTTGACCATCGAGCCCGCCTCGCTGAGCGTCTTGTAGCCGAAGAGTGACGGCATGTCGCCACGGGCCTGGTCCAGCAGGTCATCGCGCACGATCACCACCACCAGGCCGGCGGGCCCGATGTTCTTCTGGGCGCCGGCATAGATCACGCCGAACCGGGAGACATCAAGGGGCCCGGAAAGAAGGCTCGAGGACATGTCGCAGACCAGCGGTACCGGTGTGCCATCCGGCCGCCTCGCCTCGGGAATATAGTCGAACTCGAGACCGCCGATGGTCTCGTTGGCGGTGTAGTGCAGGTAGGCGGCGTCCTCGGAGAGAACGATGTCTTCCTGACGTGGAACGGCACTGTGGCCGTTCTCCTCGCTGCTGGCGGCCAGGTGGACAGCGCCGAACAGATGGCGGGCCTCGCTGATCGCCTTCTTGCCCCAGATGCCGGTATGCAGGAAGTTGGGCGTGCCGCCGGCCCCCAGCAGGTTGTAGGGCACCGCAGCAAACTGCAGGCTGGCCCCGCCCTGGGTGAAGAGCACCCGATAGTGGTCGGGAATGGCCAGCAGCTCGCGCAGGTCGGCTTCGGCCCGCTCGGCGATGGCGACGAACGCCTCGCTGCGATGGCTCATCTCCATCACCGAGAGGCCGCGACCCTGGTAGTCCAGCAGCTCGTCCCGGGCTCTCTCTAGAACGAGCGTGGGCAGCGCGGCCGGGCCGGCACAGAAGTTGTAGTGACGTGTCATCAGTGTTGCCTGTCCTTATTCCTGGTCTGGCTCACCGTCGGCATCTTCTTCCGCACCGGCCGTCGGCGCCCCCTCGTCGGATGACGCCGCGCCGGTGGCCTGGTCGGTCTCGTCTACCGCCTCCGGCGATGCCGCCACGGTCTCTTCGGGCTCGTCGATGCGTACGGTCTTGACCAGCTTCTCGTCGTTGCCCTGACGGATCAGCATCACGCCCTGGGTGTTGCGCGAGGTGATCGAGACCTCCTCGACGCGAGTGCGCACCAGGGTGCCGCGGTCGGTGATCAGCATCATCTCGTCGGTCGGGTAGACCTGCATGGCCGCCACCAGGGCACCATTGCGTTCGCTGGTCTGCATGGCGATCACGCCCTGGCCGCCGCGCCCGCGCAGCGGGAACTCCTCGAGGCGAGTGCGCTTGCCATAGCCGTTCTCGCTGGCGGTGAGGATATAGATCTGGCCGCCGTTGCCGTTCTCGACGCTCGTCCCCTCCTCGGCCTCGACCTCGGCCTCGCTTTCCACACCGGCCTCGGCATCGATCTGCTGGCTCTGCGGGATGATCAGGCTGATCACCTCGGCCTTCCCGAGCAACCGCATGCCACGCACGCCACGGGCGGTGCGGCCCATGGCACGCACGTTGGACTCCTCGAAGCGGATCGCCTTGCCGTTGGACGAGAGCAGCATGACATGGTCGCTGCCCGTGGTAATGGCGGCACCCACCAGGCGGTCGCCCTCATCCAGGTCGATGGCAATCAGGCCGACGCTACGCGGCCGCGAGAACTGCTCGAGGCTGGTGCGCTTGACGGTGCCGCGAGCGGTGGCGAAGAAGATGTAGTTGTCGGCATGGTAGTCACGCACCGGCAGGATAGCGTTGATCGCCTCGCCCTCGTCCAGCGGCAGCAGGTTGACCAGCGGCTTGCCCCGCGAGCCTCGGCTGGCGACGGGCATCTCGTAGACCTTGAGCCAGTAGACCTTGCCGCGATTGGAGAACAGCAGCACGGTGTCATGGGTCGAGGCCACCAGCAGGTGCTCGATGACGTCCTCGTCCTTCATGGCCGTGGCCGACTTGCCGCGCCCGCCGCGGCGCTGGGCGTGGTAGTCGGAGAGCGGCTGGGTCTTGGCGTAGCCGGTGCGCGACACCGTGACCACCATGTCCTCTTCGGCGATCAGGTCCTCGAGGCGCAGGTCGAGATGGCTGGCCTGGATCTCGGTCTTGCGCGGGTTGCTGAACTGGTCGCGAACGGCATTCAGCTCTTCGCGGATCACCTCGAGCAGCCGTTCGGCGGAGGCCAGGATGGCGGTAAGCTCGGCGATCTTCTCGAGGATCGAGAGGTACTCGTCGAGCAGCTTCTCGGTCTCGAGACCGGTCAGGCGGTGCAGGCGCAATTCGAGGATGGCCTGGGCCTGGGCCGGCGACAGGCGGTACTCGCTGCCGGTCTGGCTGAGGCCGAAGCCCTCCTCCAGGTTCTCCGGCTTGCACGACGTGGCCCCGGCACGCTCCAGCATCGCGGTGACCTGTCCCGGCTGCCAGGACTGGGCCAGCAGCTTCTCCTTGGCCTCGGAGGCGTTCGGCGAGGCCTTGATCAGCGCGATCACCTCATCGATGTTGGAGATGGCGACGGCCAGGCCCTCGAGGATATGACCGCGCTCGCGAGCCTTCTTGAGCTCGAACAAGGTACGCCGGGTCACCACCTCACGGCGGTGGCGAATGAAGGCCTCGAGAATCTCCTTGAGGTTCATGATCTTCGGCTGGCCATCCTCGATGGCCACCATGTTGATGCCGAAGACGGTCTGCAGCTGGGTCTGGGCAAAGAGGTTGTTGACCACCACCTCGCCGGACTCGCCGCGCTTGACCTCGATCACCACCCGCAGGCCGTCCTTGTCGGACTCGTCGCGCAGCTCGGCGATCCCCTCGATCTTCTTCTCCTTGACCAGCTCGGCGATCTTCTCGATCAGTCGCGCCTTGTTTACCTGGTAGGGAAGCTCGTTGACGATGATGTGGTCGCGACCGGTCTTGTCGTCATGCTCGATGGTGTGGCGGGCCCGCACATAGATGCGCCCGCGACCGGTGCGGTAGGCCTCGAGGATGCCGGCGCGCCCGTTGATGATGCCGGCGGTGGGGAAGTCCGGGCCGGGCACGTGCTCGATCAGGTCGTCGACGGTGAGGGTGTAGTCGTCGATCAGCGCCAGACAGGCGCTGATGATCTCGGCCATGTTATGCGGCGGGATGTTGGTCGCCATGCCCACGGCGATACCCGACGAGCCGTTGATCAGCAGGTTGGGGACCTTGGTCGGCAGCACATCGGGAATGCGCTCGGTTCCGTCATAGTTGTCGACCCAGTCGACGGTATCCTTCTCCAGGTCGGCCAGCAGCTCATGGGCGAGCCGGGCCATACGCACCTCGGTGTAACGCATGGCGGCGGCACTGTCGCCGTCGATGGAACCGAAGTTGCCCTGGCCGTCGACCAGCACGTGGCGCATCGAGAAGTCCTGGGCCATGCGCACGATGGTGTCATAGACAGCGCTGTCACCATGCGGGTGATACTTACCGATGACATCGCCCACCACACGGGCGGACTTCTTGTACGGCTTGTTCCAGTCGTTGCCGAGCTCGTGCATGGCAAACAGCACGCGCCGGTGCACCGGCTTCAAGCCATCGCGCACGTCAGGCAGCGCACGGCCGATGATCACGCTCATCGCGTAATCGAGGTACGACTGCTTGAGCTCGTCCTCGATATTGACTGGCAGAATCTCTCTGGCGATGTCACCCATGGGTCGTCGAATCCTTTGCACTGCAACAGGTTGGCGCGCCACGTGGCCGAGACATGGCGCGCAATATCAGCCTGACATCATACCATCCCGGCGGGTGCAAAGGGAGCTGTGCAAGGGGCTACGGCAAGACCAGCGCTGCCATGGCCTTGCGAATCTCGCCGTCGATCTCGGTCGCGCGATTCGTTGCCACATCGAGCAGCACGAAGGTGATGTCGGCGCTGGCCACCGTCTTGCCGTCCCGCACGCGACAGACCTCCTGGTGCATGCGAGCACGTCGCGACCCGAGCTCGGCAAGCCGCGTCAGGACTTCCAGATCGTCGCCGGCAACGGCGGCACGCCGATAGTCGATATTGAGATTGACCGCGACGAAGGCCACGTCGCGCTTCTGCAGGAAGGCGGCCAGCCCGGGACGGTCGTCGAAGTAGGCCCAGCGGCCCTCCTCCAGGAATTCCAGATAGCGGGCATTGTTCACATGGCCATAACCATCCAGATGATAGCCTCTGACTCGCAGGGTACTGCGAGAGATGCGGGAATCCATGCTGGCGTGCTACTTGACAGGAAAAGCCTCGAGTCTAGTCAAAGTGGCAATCGATATTCAAACCATCGTTTGAACGTCGATATCTTGCGCTGCTCTCTCATGCGCTGGCACAGGCGCCTCCCTTTGGCCATAATGTGCCCCCTTTTCTCTCGGGAAATGCTCCATGTGGTTCAAGCACTTGCATCTCTATCGCCTGCACGACGCTCCGGAGCTGGATGCCGACAGCCTGGAAACGGCCCTGGGCGAACAGGCCTTTCGCCCTCTGGGAGGTAGCGAAGCGCGCCGCCTCGGGTGGTCCGCTCCGGCCGGTCGGGCCGGCACGCAGCTGTTGCACGAGCTGCAGGGCCAGCGTCTGATCACCGCCCTGCGCCAGGAACGCATCCTGCCCGCCTCGGTGGTCCGCGAGGAGGTCGAGGAGCGCAGCGAAGCCATCGAGACCCGCGAGGGCCGCAAGCTGCCTCGCAAGGAGAAGCTGGCCATCAAGGAAGAGGTCTATGAGGAGCTGCTGCCGCGTGCCTTCGTGCGCAGCCAGAAGGTCGACCTGTGGTGGGACAACCGCCGCCAGCTGATCGCCGTCAACGCCAGCTCCCGCAAGCGCGCCGAGGAACTCCTCGACCTGCTGCGCGAGACCCTGGGCAGCCTCAAGGTCACCCCGCTGGCCAGCCAGACGCTGCCCATGCGGGCCATGACCACCTGGCTCGGCGACCCGAGCGAGCGCCCCGCTGATCTGGTGCTGGGCGACCAGGTCGAGCTCAAGGCCAAGGGGGACGATGGCGTGCTGCGTGCCCGCCAGGTCGACCTCGACAGCGACGAGATCCAGCAGCTGCTGGAGAGCGGTCGCCAGGCCAGCAAACTGGCACTGTCGATCGAAGGGCGACTAAGCTTCGTGTTACATGACGATCTGGCGATCAAGTCGCTGCGTTTCGACGACGCCCTGATCGACGAGGCGTCCCAGACCGATGATGGCGATGATGCCCTGGTGCGCCTGGAGACCGATTTCATCCTGATGACCCAGGCGCTGGCGGAAAGCATCGAGCGCCTGATCGAGTGGCTGGGTGGCGAGGCCGGCAGTGCCGGCGACGCCCGCAGCGCCTGACCGCTTCCGACCACAGCCTGGTAACCATGACCACGACTCACGACACCCCCGCAGCCGACCCCTGGGCCGAGATCCGGCCCTACCAGGACGACGAGGTGGCCGAGGTTCTCGCGCGCCTGGCCCATGATCCCGAGCTGCTCAATGCCCTGACCCGCTATCGACTGCCGCGACTTAGCCGCTTCATGCCGCGCCTGTCACGCATTCTGGCCAGCGTCGCCATCCGCCGTGAGGTAAGCAACGTCACCAGCGTGAATGATTTCCAGATGCGCATCGCCCACTACATGCAGCGCATGATCCGCACCTCCACCGACATCTTTCGGGTGGAGGGGCTCGATTCGCTGGACCCGGACAGAGCGTATCTCTTCATCGGCAACCATCGTGACATCTCGCTGGACCCGGCCTTCGTCAACTACGCCCTCTACCTGGCCGGACGCGATACCGTACGCATCGCCATCGGCGACAATCTGCTCAAGAAGCCCTACGTCAACGACCTGATGCGGCTCAACAAGAGCTTCATCGTGCCGCGCAGCGCCCGAGGCAAGCGGGCCATGCTGGTTGCCTACCAGAACCTCTCGGCCTATATCCGCCACTCCATTCTCGAGGACAACCACTCCATCTGGATGGCCCAGCGCGAGGGGCGCGCCAAGGATGGCATCGACCGCACCGACCCGGCGATCATCAAGATGCTGACCATGGCCCGGCGCGGTAAATCGCGGGACGCAAGCATCGGCGAGGCCATCGCCGAACTGCGCCTGGTGCCAGTGTCGATCAGTTACGAGTACGACCCCTGCGACCTGCAGAAGGCCCGGGAACTGCACGCCATGCAGACCAGCGGCAACTACGAGAAGAGCGAGTTCGAGGACATCAGCTCCATCGTCGCCGGCATCACCGGCCACAAGGGGCGGGTGCAGCTCACCTTCGGCACCCCGCTCACGGCGGCGTTCCACGACCCCGATGCCGCGGCCGCCGAGATCGATCGCCAGGTGCTCGCCGGCTATCACCTCTTTCCCAGCCACTACCTGGCCCTGCAGGCCTTGGGCGAGGCCCCGGATCTGCTCGACCTGAGCGAGATCAGCGACGCCGACCGCGCCCGCTTCCAGGCGCGTCTGCATACGGTGCCCGACGAACTCCGCCACTGGTGGCTGACCCAGTATGCCAACCCCGTGCTCAACAAGGCGGGACGCTGCCGCTGAGAATCGAGGCAGGGGGCATGAGACGTGCGGCGTGATCACTCAGGCGAAGCCCCGACAAGCGCGGAAACTCTCGACCTCTTGGCTCCGGGCCACTCGCATTAGGAGGGCTCCCCCCCTAGACTTGAGCCAATGCCCATACAGGCCAGCTCCATGACGTCGCCTCTCATCCGGACACTCGCCTCGCCCGGGCGCCGTCGTTTCCTGGCGGGGCTCGGCAGCCTGGGGCTGGCCGTCGGCCTGGGGCTTGGTCCCGCTAGCGTCGGGGCCAACCTCTCGCCACAGCGCCTGCGCCGCAGCATGCAGGCCCAGTACGGCGAGAGGGGACTGGCAAGCCTCGAGGCGTGGTTTGCACTGCTGGAGCGGCTGCGTACCGCCGGCCTGGAGACCCGCCTGCGCGAGGTCAACGACTTCTTCAATCGGCGCGTCCGCTGGCTGGATGATATCGACATCTGGGGTCAGGAAGACTACTGGGCCACGCCGCTGGAGACCCTGGGCCGTGGCCAGGGGGACTGCGAGGACTACTCCATTGCCAAGTACATCACGCTCAAGGAGTTGGGAGTGCCGGGGGATGAGTTACGCATGATCTACGTCAAGGCCCGCATCGGCCGCAGCGGTATCACTCAGGCCCACATGGTGCTGGGCTACTACGAGACGCCGGCAGCGGATCCGCTGGTACTCGACAACCTGCAGCCCACCATCACTCGCGGTTCACTTCGCGACGACCTGGACCCGCTGTTCAGCTTCAACAGCAGCGGCCTCTGGGCCGGCGGCTCGACCCGGTCACGTGCGGACCCGGTAGCGCGCCTGTCGCGCTGGCGCAGCGTGATCGGACGCATGCAGGACCAGGGATTCATCTGATTGGGGGTCGCCGACGCACAACCGACCTGCAAGCCGACCTATCACAAGAGGGAAGCACGATGTCGCTTATCAAGCAGCTCTGGCTGACCATCGGCATACTGCTGCTGCTCGCCTTCGGTGGCAGCCTCTTCATCGGGGTCAGTTCCAGCCGGGCTTACATCGAGCAGGAAGTCCGCATCAAGAATGCCGATAACGCCAATGCCCTGGCGCTGACCATGAGTCAGATGCCCAAGGACCCGGTGACCCTGGAGCTGCTGATAGCCGCCCAGTTCGATACCGGCCACTATCGGCAGATAGAGCTGCGCGACCCCCAGGGCGAGATCATCGAGCAACGCAGCGCTGGCGAGGCCATCGAGGACGTGCCGGCCTGGTTCGTCGATCTGGTGGACTTCGATGTTCCCGCGGGACAGGCCGTCATCCAGGACGGCTGGCGACAGTTCGGCACCCTCACGCTCGAGAGCCAGCACAGCTACGCCTACCGGTCGCTGTGGCGCAGCAGCCTGGAACTGGTCGGCTGGTTCGCCCTGGCCGGCGCCCTCAGCCTGCTGCTGGCCTGGTGGATCGTGCGGACCATTCGCCGCCCGCTGCGCAATGTCGTCGAGCAGGCCCTGCATATCGGCGATCGGCGCTTCACCACCATTCCCGCCCCGCGCACGCGCGAGCTGCGCGAGGTCGTACTGGCCATGAACCAGCTCTCCGCCGCCGTGCGGAACATGCTGGGCGAAGAGAGCCAGAAACTCGACCTCCTGCGCCGGCGACTGCAGCACGACGGCGTGACCGGCGTCCTCAAGCGCGAGGCCTTCCTCGCCCAACTGCAGATCCACCTGGAGAGCCAGGACTCCCGGGCCAGCGGCACGCTCGCCCTGGTACGCCTCGCCCGCCTGGCAGAGATCAACGAACGTCTCGGACATCGCGACACCGATGCCTTGCTGAAGGAACTGGCCAGTGGCCTGGACCAGTTCGGCAAGGTCCTCGGTGGCGGGGTCGTGGGCCGGCTCAATGGCAGCGACTTCGCCCTGCTGCTGCCCGACGCTCATGACCTGGAACAGCTACGCCATGAGCTCGGCAAGCGTCTCGCCGCCTTGAGAGAGCACCGTCAGGTTCCCCTCGGCCTGCCCGCGGCGCTGGTCGACTACGCCCAGGGAAACCAGATGAACGAACTGCTGGCCAGCCTGGACGGCGCCCTGTCTTCCGCCGAGATTCGCGGTGACACGGGCCTGGTCATCGCCCAGGGTCCCCAGCGCCGCAGTCTGTTCACCAGCCACGACGAATGGCGCCGCGCCCTCAAGGAGGCCATGGCCAAGGGCATCTACCTGGCCCACTATCCGGTACTGGACAAAAAGGGAGAATTGCTGCACTTCGAGAGCCCCTCGCGGCTGCGGCTGAACAGCGAGTGGCAGCCCGCCGGGATCTTCATGCCCTGGATCTCGCGGCTCGAGCTCGATCGCCAGCTCGACCTGGCGGTAGTGGACGAAGCGGTTCGCGACATCACCCAGCGCGGCAAGCCTCTGGGCATCAACATCTCGGCTGCCTCGATCCAGGATGCGCGCTTCGTCATGGAGCTTCAGGCCCGTCTCAGGTCACGGCCTGATGTCGCCGAGCGGCTCTGGCTGGAAATCCCCGAATCCATGGCGATCCATGACCTGGCCAGCTTCCGCAGCCTGTGCCGCGCCCTGCAGCCGCTGGGTTGCAAGCTCGGCCTGGAGCATGTCGGCGCCGAATTCACTCGCATCGCCGACCTGCAGGACCTGGGCCTGGCCTATCTCAAGATCGACGGGTCCCTGGTCAAGGACATCGACCAGAGCGCCGAGCAGCAGACCATCCTGCGCGGCATGGCCACGCTCTGTCATTCGCTGGGGATACTGGCCATCGGTGAGGGGGTCGTGAACCTGGAAGAGGCCCGGATGCTCTACGAGTTGGGTCTGGATGGCGCCACCGGCCCCGGCATCCGCCAGCACGACAAGCCCGCAGGCTGAACACAACACGGGCCGGCATTCTGAAAGATGCCGGCCCGTGCTGTCGTCTTCTGTGCTGTTTCTTCGGGTCTAGATCACCCCGCTTCCCTCGTCGCTGCCGGACATCAACTGAAGCCCATTGAGCCGGCGACGCAGCGACTGGCGCTCCATCACCTTCTCCTGAGCCGGCTCCGGCAGATCAGTGAAGCTGATCACGCCCTTGTCCATCAGCAGCTCGATCACGTCCTCCAGCACCCGCACGAAGGCCAGGTCCGATGCCTGAAAAGGCGCCTGCCCCCTGCCCTTCTCGCCCTCCATCAGGAAGGCCAGCAGCTCCGGGGAATCCGCCGCTAGGTACTCGCTACACTCCGGCGTCTCGTCGCGGCTGACCAGCGCGATGTGGCCTTCATCGTCGCGTTTGATGTACATGGAAGCTCTCTTTTCTGGCTATACCGTGCATGCTAAGCCAGATCGTGCAGCCGTGCAGCATGGTGTGAAAGCAAGCGCCCGGCAATTGAACTGCCGGGCGCTTGGGGGAGTGGAAAGGGATTACTCGATATCGAGTTGGCCGTTGCCGAGCATATCTTGAATCAAGGTATCGCTGTAGGCGACATCCTTGAGGATGATGGTCTGATCAACAACATCAGCATCAAACTGCCCTTCAGCAAACCCGCCTGTTGAGCTGATATGTAGAACTGTATTGTCACCGTCTTGCTTGGCATGCAGGAAGCTTGAGAGATCATCAGCGGTCTCCATGCCCTGCAGCAGATCGGAAAGGACCAGTTTATCTACCCCCCCGTTACTGTCGAAGTCCATAACGGTGTCGGTAGCCTCGCTGCCATCGGTGCCTTGGTCACCCAAGTGCCAGACGAAGACGTTGTTGCCACCGCCACCGGTCAACTCGTCGTCGCCGGCTCCGCCGATAATGGTGTCGTTGCCTGTGTCACCCGTGATGGTATCGTCGCCGGCACCGCCGTAAAGCAGGTTATCACCACCCACACCCACAATGGTGTCGTTACCGTCGCCGCCATAGATGATGTCATTGCCCTGATTACCGGTAAGGGCGTCGTCTCCATCACCACCCAGCAGCATTCCTTCGGTGCTGTCATCAACCATCAAGGTATCATCACTAGCCCCTCCTTCCTGAACGATATGACTGTCTGGGGCTAGCTGCAATTTAATGGCATCCATCACGGTCAGGCTGTCGCCATCACCGTCGATTATATCGAGATCGATGCCAAAGTCGATAGCATCACCAGGTGAGAAGGAAACACCACCAAAACCACCTATCTGGAACACGCCACCGGAGGCATAATGATACTCGACACTATTGAAACCATCCTGAGTTGAGACTCCGACCTGAGCCCCTGCATCCAGGCCAGATATATCAACACCACTCCCCTGCAAGGTTACCGTGTAAGTGTCAACGACTTCATCCGCATCATCAACTAGCACAATCTGACCACTATCACCTACGTTCCAGTCAGATAGATCAAGACTTCCCTCTACGCCCTGATAATTTATGACCACACGGGTAACGACATCTTCTTCATGGCCTGCAACACTTCCGCCGACAACATCACCATTATAATCATCCGGATAATCAAACGCCTTGATATTTATGGTTGTATCATCGGCTTCCACCAAGATTGCAGTTGCACCATTAACCGTATAATGACCATCAAATGTATGACTGGGATTATTCACGTCATAGGACCCACCGGATGATGCAGTCCCACCCAAATTCGTCACATAGTCGACTCGAACAGCTTGGTCTCCATCATTCGAAGGCCCCACGAAGGTGTTCGCAACACCAGCAGTGCCACCAACAGAGTTAGTTGTATTAATTGTTGAACCATTGATAGGTGTGATCAGGATGTCTTGGTTAGGGCCATCATCCGAGTCAAAAGATACCCACTTCTTGTTACCACCAGAAAAGTCATAGTCACCTTCCGTGGTGGTAAAGCTGCCAGCACCGCCATCAATCTGCTGATGAAGCGTGAAATCATAAGTGTCTTCACCCTCAGGGTCCACGCTCAGGTTGACAGTAAACACCTCCTCCGCTTGAACGTCAGAGCTACCCGCGCTTCCTCCATCTCCAAAGGTTGAGCCAATTAGCGTCTGACCGTCCTCGCTAACGTACAGATAGATAATTGCGCCATTCGAAGTCAGCGTAGTTTCAGTACCATTTGTCGCACTGAAACGTACCTTGCCGTCTTGGTCAGCACCAAAATTGTCCTCGACTTGACCATCTAGATCGAGCTTGCCTACGAAGGTATTGAAGGCAGAGTCCGGATCATTGACCAGGAAACCGATGTCGGGGCTGATGAAGTTCGGACCGTCGTCCTCGAAGCTGATCAGGTTGCCCAGCTCCACGCTGTCGCTGGCCGTATCGCCATCGTTGTCCTCGACGGTCAGCTCCACCTGCAGGACGCCAGTGGCCATGCTAAGCGAGGCGTCGTGATCGTTGTCATCGTCACCATGGTCGATAGCTTCGTACTGGGTCACCGTCACGGCACCGGTATCGGCGTCGATCTCGATGCGGAACACGGTGTCGTCGTCACCGTCCTTGCCCACCACATCATCACCGTCCATCGACAGCAGAATGGCGCCACCGTCAGTGGCCGACAGGCCAGAGTCGACCGTGCTCTCGCCCTCGCCCAGGACCAAGCTCAAGGCGAAACTGCGCGCGTCGGCGTTCTCACCGTCGGCGCCACCGTCCACCGTGATGGTGAACAGGTCATCGCCAGCCAGGGTGGCATAGCCGATAGCATCCGTGTCATCGGTGTCCGCCTCATCACCCGCGTTGGGGTCGGCAACAGTATCAGGGCCAGCCGATTCATCCAGAACCAGCGCAGCTTCTTGCTGGGCGGCAAAGGTAGTAACCGTCGGACCGTCGTCCTCGAAGCTGATCAGGTTGCCCAGCTCCACGCTGTCGCTGGCCGTATCGCCATCGTTGTCCTCGACGGTCAGCTCCACCTGCAGGACGC
>NZ_CABVOU010000046.1:0-64040 GCF_902500215.1 Halomonas lysinitropha | reverse complement strand
GTGTCCGCCTCATCACCCGCGTTGGGGTCGGCAACAGTATCAGGGCCAGCCGATTCATCCAGAACCAGCGCAGCTTCTTGCTGGGCGGCAAAGGTAGTAATCGCTGGCACATCGTCGATAACCTTGATATTGACAGTACCGGTTGCCTGATCACCATCGGTCTCCGTCGCAACGACGTTTATGCTGCCAAGATCCAGCGTGTTCTCGCCATTGGCCGTGGGATGCGTGACGTTGTCAGCGAGCGAGACGGCAACAGAGGCGGTCCCGGCTGCCAGATCGGGGGTCAATGTAAGGGTGACCGCCGGGCTGCTACCAATCTCGCCGACGATCTCTGTGTCGCTGTTGCGCACCCAGCTAATCTCACCATTGTTGGTCGTGAGACTGGTCAGGTCGGCCGAAAATGCCATGCTGGTCAATGCATCGGAGCCCAGCGAGAAAGTGACCGTATCACTGTCGGTATCGGTAATGCTGTCTTCATCCACCGTCAGCGTCACAGAATTGGCATCACCAGGGCCTTGACCATCGAGGATGTTGATGGTGTGGCTATCCGAGGCCACATCGCCATCGTTGTCGGTGACTTCAACCCTGAAGGTGAGGCTCACGGGTTGAGTCAGCGCGTCAACCGGCGTAAAGCTCCAGGTGCCGTCGTTGGCCACGTTGAGTGTGCCCTCGGTGACGGTGATATCCGTGTCAAGATCATACTCGTCAGTGCCGATCAGCACCTTGACGCTGTCCGCACCGTCCGCGCCGTAGCTGGCATTGTCCCAGGTGCCGGTTACCGCACTGCCACCCTCGGTGACGCTATCAGCACCGGATACCGCCATGCTCGGCACGTCGTCGACGATATCGATAGTCAGCGTATCGTTATCTATGCTGCCATCGCTATCGGTCGCTACCAGAGTGAAACCGTCCTGCACGCCATCGATGTTCGGCCCCTGGGAGCTGTGCTCGTCTGTCGCGTCGTCCAGGGTGTAGATCCAGTTGTAGCTGCCATCGCTCCCCTGGGTCACCACCAACGTGCCGAAGTTGTTGTTACCGCTGACACTGCCGCCGCCAGTGACGTCGGTGCCGTTGATGACCAATGAGGCCAGGCTGTCATTGCCGGTATCAATGGCGAAGGTGCCCGTGGTGATGTGCGAGCCGTCGTTGGCGCTGCCTTGCGGCAGACCCGCTTCGTTGACGCTGTCACTTTCGGCCGTGATGCTGATCACCGGCTCGGAGTCGGGTGCGACGGTCACCGTCAACACGGCATCACTGGTGTCGTCATCGGCATCGGTGATCGTATAGTCGATCACAGCATCACCCTCGAAGCCGGGTGTCGGGTCGAAGGTGATGTTGCCGTTGCTGTCGAAGCTGATGCTGCCCGCCCCGCTGTCACGCAGACTCGCGGCTGTCAGACTGGCGCCGTCGGCACCCTCGATGTCGTTATCCAGCACATCGACGGTGATAGCGGTGTCTTCGGGGGCATCCGCCTCGTCGTCTACCGCTGTCGGGACGTCATCGACGATCTCGACACGCAGCGAACCGGTCGTTGCGTCACCATCGTTATCCTCAAGGCTGACTACGAAGTCCTCGAAAAGGCTGTTCTCACCTTGGATTGGATCGTGATCTTCGTTGTCGTTGAGCGTATAGCTATAGCTGACAACTCCAGCAGACGGATCGTAGTCAGTGATCTGAAGCGTATTGCCCAGCGGAGTGGTGATGGTCTGAGCAGTAAATACATCATTACTGATCACCGTGGTGCCACCAACGCTCAGAGTGCCCACGCCATCGGGTGCACTGATGGTGAAAAAGCCAGTTTGCGTCAGGGCATCGCTGTCCGGGTCGCTGCCATCGGACAGATTGGCCTCGTCCACCACCTCATCCGCTGCCCCACCTTCCGGGGTCAATCCGCCGATGTCCACGCCGGCGTCACCAATGGCGATGGTTAATGTCGCGGTGTCGCTGTCACCGTCGTCATCGGTCAGGGTGTAGGTAAAAACATCCTCTACATCACCGGACCCGGAAGTGCGCTGGTAGGTGTAATTTCCATCGGCGCTGATGGTGAGGGTACCGAAGTCTCCATCAATATCGACACTTCCGGTCGCGGGAACGCCGGTGGGGGGAGCACCATTGAAGCTCACTTGGGTAACAACGGTCGGGGTATCCGCCCCTTCAGTGTCATTCGCGGTCACATTGCCGGTAATGGGAGGAGAGGCAGCGGTGGGTGAAGCCGGGGGAACCTGGTCGATGTCGTTATTGGCCTCGGGCCCATCATCCACAAAGCTCAGCGTAAACACGCCGTCGGCAGTGCTGTCGTCGGCATCGGTGACGGTATAGGTCAGGGGCAAGCTATCCTGATCGGAGCCTTCCTCGTGCAGCACATTGTCGACCAGAGTGGCCGTGTAGGCGCCGTTCTCTGGATCAACCACGACATTGAACAGATCACCACGGGGACCCGTGGCGGTCAGGGTGTTGGTGCCGGCATTCCAGCTGTAGGTGATTGCCTCGGTGCCCAGGGTGCCGGATTGTCCGTCCATGGCGGCGAAGTCGACACTGCCGGCGCCGTCGCCGCCGAAGTCAAGGTCCAGGGTGCCGGTGGTTACAGCGTTGCCAGCCAACAGATCGGCATCGTCAAGCTGGTCGGCCTCTTCGCCTGCCTCGGGCAGGCGATCGATAATTTCGGTGGTCTGGGAGGCACTATCGATCTCCAGGGCCTCATAGTTGCCGCCCTCAGCCTCCTCGATCGTGAAGGTCTGCTCGCCATCACCGTCGGGCACATTGGGGCTGGCGAAGGTCACGCTGCCGCTGGTCTGTCCTGCGGGAATGACGATCTGCTCGCCATTGTCCAGCGTCAGGGTCAAATCCGTCTCGGGCGCATTGTCGACCGTGGCGGTCAGGGTGATGTCGTCAAGCTCCGTAACACTCTCGGGGCCGCTGAGGCTGACGGTACTGGCATCGTCGTCATCGACCACGGTCAGCGAGGGGACCTCGCCGACCGTCAGTTCGTCGAACCCGCCACCGGTGGCGCTGCTCACGCTCAGGTCGATCGACTCGTCACCCTGCACGAAGAGATCATCCTCGCGGCTATCCAGGACCACCTCGCCGGAGGTCTCGCCAACCGGGATGGTAATTTGCTGACCGTTGGAAAGGTTGATGACCAGGGGCGTATCAACGGGCGCCGTATCCAGCGTGGCCACGAGCGTGAAGGTATTGCCCTCGACGACACTGTCACCGCCGACATTGACCTCGCCGCTGAACAGCTCGAAGCTGACGCTCCCGCTGACCGTCGCTTCGAGAAGCTCGGGCTCGGCCTCATCGAACTCGACGCTATCCAACGACGCCGTAGAAAACTCGAAGGCCAGAGGATCGGTATTTTCCGTGATCCGTACCAGCCGCACGAAATCATGTCCGCCACCTTCACCGCCGCCAGCTCCGGCGCCGGCCGCGGTGGCATCGAGACCTGCCAGCAAGTCGTCGTCGCCTTCCTCGATGGCCGCGAGCAGGGCTTCGACATCCTCATCCATGGCGGAAGATTCGTCCTCGGCCACCGCTTCGCCGTCCTCGCCCTGATCATCGGTCAACCCCTGCATGAGGTCCGGCGTCATGGCCACCTGCTGGCCACCCTCGATCACCGTGGGATCGATACCATCACCGAAGTCGAGCTGTACGCGCCCATTGTCGGACGTAACGAGAACCTCGCCCTCCTCGAGGGTATCGCCGACGCTGAGTTCGCGCAGGTTGCCGTTCTCGTCGCGGACGTAGGCTTCACCGGTAATGGAGATGACGGTTGCGATGGCCATGGTATGACTCCTTGCGTGGTATTCATCGTTGTCGGCTGGCCCAAGGAAAGCCCACGGGCACCACAGCCTTTTGTGACTTATGCATTCACAATAGGTAACAAACCGTCACCCGGGTATTGGACCGATGGACAGGATGGCGAAAAGTCCATGGCCAGCGTGAGCCATGAACGCGCGGTTCAGGTTTCGCCGACGCTGGCGTCCTGATGGGAAAGGCGCAGTATCAGCTGCAACCGGTCGCGAACGCCGAGCTTGCGGAACACCGCCCCCAGATGGGCCTTGACGGTGCGCTCGGTGATGTCGAGGCGACGGGCGACCTCCTTGTTGGTCTGGCCGTCGGCAACCGCCAGCGCCACGGCGCGCTCCCGCTCGGTGAGCGGCGCCAGGGTGTCCTCCCGCAGGATGGCCTGGCCGCCAAGGGCGCGGAAGGCACTGCCGACCACCTGGGCGAGCAACTCGGGCCACACCCAGATGCCCTGGTTGTTGGTCACGACCTCGATCTGGCGCAGCAGCTCAGGCGGCGAGAGGGCGTGAGCATAGCCGCGGGCACCGGCCTCCAGGGCCTGGAAGGCCTCCCGCGAGTCGGGCGCATAACTGAGTACGCTGAGGGTCGCCCCGCGCCTCGCGAGCAACGAGACGAGCCGGGGCCAGTCGGCTATCTGGGTCATCACCCAGACCCGGTCACCTGAGACGGCCTGGGCTCGGGCCTGCTCAGGCGAGACGACCCGAGCCTCGGGGAAGGCCTCACGCCAGCGGGGAATGTCATCCTTTCCCTGGTAGACAAAAAGCTGCGCCATCAGCGTTCTCCCATGGAGTTGTTCCAGGCCCGCAGCACGGGCTTGAGCAGGTACTGCATCACGGTGCGCTTGCCGGTCATGATATCGACTTGGGCCGTCATGCCCGGGATCACCTGGATGTCGCTGTCGAACTGTTGGTCCTCCACGGTCTGCACGCGCACCAGGTAGAAGGTATTGTCCTCGTCGTCAGTGATGGTGTCGGCACTGATGTGATCCAGCTCGGCCTCGAGGCCGCCGTAGATGGCATAGTCGTAGGCAGTGAGCTTGATGGTGGCCGGCTGTCCGGGATGCAGGAAGGCGATATCCTGGGGGGCAATCCGTGCCTCGACCATCAGCTTGTCGTCAGTGGGCACGATGTCCACCACCTCCTGGCCCTCCTGGGCGACACCGCCGATGGTGTTGATCGCCAACCGCTGCACCACGCCATCCACGGGTGAGCGGATCTCGGCCAGCCGGACGCGGTCCTGGAGCCCTTCACCGGATTCATCCAGCGCCGAAAGGTCGCCCAGGGTCTGGGACAGGTCGTCGCGCCAGTCGCTGCGACGCTCGGCACCGAGTTCACTGAGCTGGTTGCGGGCCTCTTCGACGGCCGCTTCCAGGCGAGCCACCGCTGAATTCGCCTGGTTGCGCTCGCCGGTCGCTTGAGAAAGCTGACGCTGCAAACGTAACACTTCGACCTCGGACACCGCCCCCGAGTCGAGCAGGGGCCGGGTGAGGTTGAGCTCGCGACTGATCATGTTGGCATTACGCTGAGCCGTGTCACGCTTGGACTTCGCCTCGTTGAGCTCCTCCTCGCGCTGGCGGATGCGGTCCTCCAGCACCTGCTGCTGCTCGCGCAACTCCTCGCGGTAGCTCTCGTAGACTTCTCGCTCCTGGGCCACGATGTCCGGCGCATTGGCACGCAGCTCCTCGGAGGGGCTGAAAGGGGTATCGGTGACCAGGGCCCGAAGCCGCTCGGCCTTGGCCTCAAGCGCCTGAGCCTGGGCACGGTTCTCGCGGAAGGTCGCCGCGTAGCGGGTCGGGTCGATGCGCATCAGCACATCGCCCTGCTGGACCATCTGCCCCTCGCGCACCAGGATCTCCTGCACCACGCCACCGTCATAGGTCTGTACTCGCTGCAGCTGGCTGGAGGGCACCACGCGGCCCGTGCCTCGCGTCACCTCGTCGATGGACGCAAACCAGGACCAGGTGATCAGGGCGGCCACCGCCAGCACGGCCACATAGAGAAAGGCGCGGGCGCGCAAGGGGTCCTGCTGCAGCCGGGCCCAGTCGGCATCGCTGGCCCAGTCGCGATTGAGGTGGGCCGCCGAGACCCGACGGGCGAACAAGCGATCCATGAAGGGGCGAAACGGCTTGCCACCGGCCTCGGAGAAGCGGCCAATCGCCTCGAAGCCTTGCTGTTCGGCACTCTTGCGAGACTGGGTTGCCATCAACTGGCCCTCCCGATCTGACCCTTGCGAAGCGCCTCGACCACCTTGTCACGCGGGCCATCGGCGACCACCTTGCCGGCATCGATGACCACGATACGTTCCACCAGCGACAGCAACGAGGTGCGATGGGAAACGACGACCAGCGTCTTGCCTTGTGCATAGGCCTTGAGATTGGCCTTGAAGGCCTCCTCGCTGGCATGATCCATGGCGCTGGAGGGCTCATCCAGCAGCAGGATCTGCGGGTCATGCACCAGCGCCCGGGCGATGGCCACCGCCTGGCGCTGGCCGCCGGAGAGCGAATGGCCGCCTTCACCCACCGAGAGATCGACACCGTGAGGATGGCCGTTGACCAGCCCCTGCAGGCCGGCAAGCTCGATGGCACGAAGCAAGGCGTCGTCGTCCACTCCCTCGCTGCCGCCACCGGCAACGATGTTGTCGCGAAGCGAGCCGTAGAAAAGGGCAACATCCTGGGGCACATAGCCGATATGGCGCCGCAGCTGGAGCGGGTCGAACTGGCGGATATCCACCCCATCCACCATCACGGCCCCTGCGGTGGGCTGGTAGAGACCCAGCATCAACTTGTTGAGCGTCGACTTGCCACAGCCCACCCGACCGAGCAGCGCGACTTTCTCACCGGCCTCGATCTTGAGGTTGATGTCGCGCAGGGCATCGCGCTCCTCATCGGGATAACGCAGGGACACCTTGTCGAAGCGGATCTCGCCACGGATCACCGGGCGGTCGACGAAGGCCTTGCCGTCGGGACGCTCCACTGGCCGCTCCATGACGGCGTTGAGAGAATCCAGGGCGGTGGAAGACTGATGATACTGCGCCAGCAGCGCGGCGGCCTGGCTGATCGGCGCCATGGCCCGCGACGACAGCAGGTAGGCGGCGATCAGCCCGCCCTGGGTCAGATTACCCTCGATGATCTGGTAGACGCCGATGATGATCACGCAGACGGCCACGCTGTGCTGGGCCCAGAGCGCCACGCTGGACACCGAAGAGCTGACCAGGCGCAGCTGGGCAGAGGTGCGCGACAGGAAGGCCGAGGCCTTTTCCCAGGTCCCCTGAATACGGCTCTCGGCGCGCAGCGCCTTGACCGTCTCCAGATTCGAGATCGATTCGACAAGGGTCGCATTACGCTGGGCGCCCACCCGCCAGGTGGTCTCGGAAAGCTCGTGGAGCTTGCCCTGGGCAGCCATGGCATAAAGCAGCACGAAGACGATGCCCACCAGCACGGGAATCACCAGCGGGGGGCCGATCAGCGCGATGATCGCCGCGAACATCAGCACGAAGGGCAGATCGACCAGCGCCACCACCGTGGCAGAGCCGATGAAGGCGCGCACGGATTCGAAGGACTGCAGGGTCGCCGCGAAGGAGCCGGTGGAGGCCGGCCGTGCCTCCATGCGCAGCCCCAGCACCCGGGCCATGATCGACGATGACAGCTTGACGTCGGCCCGGCTGGCGGCCAGGTCAACAAAGGCATTGCGCATCAGCCGCATGGCCAGATCGAAGCAGAGCACGATGAAGATACCCGCCGACAGCACCCAGAGCGTCTCGGTGGCGTGGTTGGGCACCACCCGGTCATAGACATTGAGCACGAACAGCGGCATTGCCACTGCAAAGAGGTTGATCAGCACCGAACCGATGATGACATCGCGATAGAGCTTGCGGTTCTCGCGGATCACCCCCCAGAACCAGTGGCGTGAACGCTGCCGGTTGACCTCGGGGCCTCGGGCGTCGAAGCGGAAACGCGGACGCACATAGATGGCCTGGCCACTGTAGCTCGACTGCAGGCCATCCAGGCTCACCTCGGTCTCGGCATCGCCCAGCTCGGGGAAGATCACTCGCGCCCGACGCGCCTTCACGTCGAGGGCCACCAGCACGCAGGCGCGCCCCGGCTCGAGCAACAGCACCACCGGAAACAGCTCGGGGTTGAGCTGTACCAGACGATCCTTGACCAGACGCGCGCTCAGCCCGGCCCGAGCGGCTGCGCGAGGAAATATCGAAGGGGTGAGCTTGCCCTCCTCCAACGGCAGGCCTGCGGAGAGGGATTCGGCGGTAGCCTCCCGGTCATGATAGAGGGCAATGGTCTGCAGGCACTCGAGCAGTTCATCGTGCACCGCCGTGCGGGAGGGTCCCGGACCCGGGTCTAGGTCTTCTCTCTGCGACACAGCCACCTCGAATATCAAGACGCCCCGCCGCGATGACGACGAGGCGAGTCAAACCGGCAGGTGGGACCTGCTGGTATACCACATCAGAATCAGCTTCGCACCGCGTAGCTTTCGTCATACCCCATCGCCTCGAGGCGCTGACGAAGAGCCTGGACCTGCGCGGGAGCATCAATCGGACCAAGCTGGACACGATGCAGCGCCCCCGCTGAGTGCAACCTGACCGGTAGGTCGAGCCCGCTTTCGAGGTGCTCACCCAGGCTGTCGGCCCGCGTCTCGCGCTACAGGGCCGCAACCTGCACGTATGACCCCTCCTGACGCGCCAGGGTCACCGGCTCGTCGACCTGCGCATCCACCTCGCTATAAAGCCCGGCAGGGGCGGCAGTCCAGGCAGCCGACGCCATGTCACTGCCCACGCCCTCGAGGTCGCTGCCGCCATCGTAGGCACGCCCGCTCAGGTCGAGGTTCTCCCCGACACGCTCCAGGGTCACCTCGACCCGACGGTTCAGGCGCCGCCCTTCTACCGAAGCATTACTGGCCACCGGTTCCCGAGAGCCATAGCCCCGTGTCTCGATCAGCCCCCGGGCGACCCCCTGGCTGACCAGATAGCTGGCGACGCTGTCGGCACGGGCCTGGGAGAGCGGGTCGTTGATGGCATCACTACCGGTGATATCGGCGTGCCCGGCGATGAACACACGCTCGAGGTTGTCGATGCGCTGGATATCGATCACCAGCGCATCGAGTTCGGAACGGGCTTCACTGCTCAGCTCGGCGCTGTTGATCTCGAACAGGGTGTCGGCCGAAAGCGTCACATCGGGAGCCCGCTGCGGCGCCTCGACGTCACCGACCAGATCCTCGAGGGTGAAGCCGCTGGGCCCCTGGGCCGGGCAGATCGCATCCGGATCAATCTCCACACCGTTGCTACCCAGCTCTGCCAGGGTCGGCAGGCCATCGCGCCGGACTTCCAGCGTCTGCATCAGCTGCCCCATGGCGGCCAGGGTACGGGCATCGGCCGTGGCGACATCGTACTCGGCGTTGACATAGGCGCGGCTGGCCTCGAAATACTCGTTCTCGCTGTCCAGAAGATCGAGCAGCGTGCGTTCACCGATGTCGAACTGCTGCTGGTAGGCCCCCCGAACCCGATCAATGGACTGGCGATGGCCGTTGAGATACTGCATCTGCTCACGCAGGCGCTGGGTATCGTTATAGGCGATCTGGGTGGTCTGTCGCACGTTGATGCAGGCCTGCTCCCGCTGGTTGACGGCCTGCTCGACTCGGTCGCTCGCGGCACGGAAGGACGCCAGGTCGCTGCCGCCGCGATAGAGGTTCATGCTCGCCACCAGCTCGATGCTGTGTCGATCCCGGCGTTCGCCATCGGCGATGACGTCAAAACTGCCGTCACTGTTCTCGTAGGTGCCGGTGCGACCGCGCAGGTCAAGTCGCGGCTGGAAGGCCGAACGGGTACCCCGCTGCTCGGCACGGGAGGCCTCGATGTTCTCGATGGCGGCATGGAATTCGGGATTGCCCTGGAAGGCCAGATCGACCGCGCGACTGACATCTCCCGGGAGACGCTCATCCATCTGGGGAGCCTCGGCCAGATTCTCGGCCGGGAGATCCCCCACGATGCGCTGGTAGCGCGCGGTTACATCGTGCAGGTTGGACGCCTCGGTCATCAGATTCGATTCGGCAAGCGACAGGCGACCGCTGATCTGCTCCAGGTCGACGCCGCGGCCGGCCCCTGAGCGCACGCGCTCCTCGATCTGGTCGAAGACGCGCAGGTGTTCACGGTAGTTGTCCTGAGCCAGGCGAACCAGCTCCCGGTAGCGCTGCACGTCCAGATAGGCCTGAGTCGCTTCCAGGGCCACGTCCTCGCTGGCCCCCAGCAGCTCGTAATAGCTCACCAGTTCGGCGCGATCGAGGCGCTCGACTTCGCTGGCGGTGGCGAGGCCATCCCAGAGCATCTGGGTGATGGTCAGCTCGGCAAAGTTGGTGTCGTAGCTGCCGCGGCCATCGAGCTCTCGATCCTCGACACCGACGCCCGCCGAGACATCAACGCTGGGGAGATAGTTGCCACGGGCTACCCCGATGTCGTTGCCGGAGGCTCGAAAACCGTTCCAGGCGGCCTGTACCTCGGGGTTGGTCGAGATCGCCTGCTGGACCACCTGCCGAAGGTCGGTGCTCCCCGGCGCTGCCAGCCCTGCCGGCAGCGACTGAGCCACGGCCGCGGCAAGAGGTAGCAGCGACAGGGAAGATCCCAGGGCCAAGGTGCCGGCAATACGACGAACACGATTACTGCTTGTTGAGGGATCGGTAAAGTGTTTCATGGATGTTCCCTTTCATGATGGAAGTAACCTGGCCACTGAACGGCCGGGCCTGCTCGGAAATGTGACAATGTTCTTGTTGTTGAGCGGGTCCCATGGGGGCAAGCGTTCAGACCCCATGGCGCATCCTTTCCCGACTTCCTACAGCGACCCCCTGAAACCAACAGCGGGTTGGCCCAGAGACGATCTAGAGTATAGGACACAACCTCCGGTCGCAGATGTGTGTCCGTTTGTAAATCAGCGTAACTGAATAAGAGAATTTGTCCAATGGCGAGACGAGCATGGCGGGCAAGAGATTACCGACGCTTGATGTAGGACAATTCTTACAAGGGGCACCATCATCCGACGCGACGGCACTTTCGTCGGCAAGCCACGTCCGCCGCCAACGTGGTATCGTCTCTGCGAAACGGTATGGTCACCCCAAGGAGAACGTCATGGCCTCATCGGAAATCCAGAAGACCCGTGTGATCAATGAGCTGCGGGGCTTCATCAAGAAACTTCTGCAGGATCCGAAGATCCTCGAGCAGTCACTGGATATCACCCGCCGTCAGCTCGCCGAACCGGGCGAAGGAGTGATGGCACGGATCGCCAACGAGATCTCCGATACCACCAGCGTGCACATCCCCGAGGATCCCCAGGAGCACTCGGAGGCCGACCGGCTCTTCCTGGAGCTGCTCAAGGAAGTCGTCATGGAAGAGCAGGCACTCTACTGACGCCCGCCGCCTCTGTTGCCAGCCTCGCCTCTCCCGGCTCCTTGCTGGGAGAGGCTGAGCTCCGGCCAGCTTCCTATGCCAACTCTTCGCAGCGTGCGGATCGTTCCTGCCCTGCCCTCGAGGCCCTGCCCTTGGTAGAATGATGCCCCTTGTCGTTGCCGTTTTGCCTGTCGAATGACCTATCTGCTCAAGCTCCATCCCGAAATCACCATCAAGTCCCGCTCCGTCCGTCAGCACATGGTCCGCTGCCTGACCAGCAATGTGCGCAATACCCTGCGCCAGCTGGATGAGGGCGTGCGGGTCAAGGGCGGCTGGGACGCCCTGCTCGTGAGCCTGCCCGAGGCCCTTCCCGCCGAACGGGTAAGGGTGATGGAGGAAACGCTGACCCGCATCCCCGGCATTCACGAGGTGCTGGACACCGAGGCGGTGCCCTGCACCTCGCTCGACGAGGCGGCCAACTGGATCGTGCCGCACTGGAAGGGCGCCATTGCCGGCCGTCGCTTCAGGGTCCGGGCCAAGCGCCGGGGCGACCACGCCTTCACCTCCGTGGATCTCGAACGTCATCTGGGCAGTGCCCTGCTCGCGGCCGAGCCCTCGGCGCGGGTCGACCTGTCGCACCCCGAGGTGGTGGTGTCAGTGGAGCTGACTCACAAACGGCTGCAGCTGATCCGCTCGCGCCGGCCGGGCCTGGGGGGCTACCCGCTAGGGGTACAGGGACAGGCCCTGGCCCTGGTCTCGGGCGGGTTCGACTCGCCGGTGGCGGCGTGGCGAATGTTGCGCCGCGGCGTCAAGACGCACTATCTGTTCTTCAACCTGGGCGGTCCGGCTCATGAGAAAGGCGTGCGCGAGGTCACCCACCACCTCTGGCAACGCTACAGCGCCTCCCACAACGTCGACTTTACCTCGGTGCCCTTCGAAGGCGTGGTGGCGGAGATCCTGCGCCGCATTCCCGATGGCCTGATGGGGGTGATCCTCAAGCGCATGATGGTAAGAGCGGCCAGTCGCGTCGCCGCCCGCAAGGGCATCCCGGTGCTGGTCACCGGCGACGCCATCGCCCAGGTCTCCAGCCAGACCCTTGATAATCTGGCGCTGATCGATGCGGCCAGTGATCTGCCGATCCTCCGGCCGCTGGTCAGCGAGGACAAGCAGGAGATCATCGACGTGGCCCGCCGACTCGATACGGCGCGTTTCGCCGAGCAGATGCCCGAATACTGCGGCGTCATCTCGCGTCGCCCCCATACCCGGGCACCCACCGACAAGATCCTCGCCGCCGAGGCCGACTTCGATTTCACGGTCCTCGACGCCGCCGTCGAGGCCGCTACCGTGACCCGCGCCAGCCGCCTGCTGGAAGGCCAGCAGGCGCCTGGTGAGGTGACCGTGGTCGACTCGCTGGCAGGGCTGGTTGATATGCCGGCGGTCAGCGTGATCGATATCCGCCCTCCTGAAGAGCGCGAGGCGGCGCCGCTCGAGCTTGACGAGACCCCCTGCCTGGCGATTCCCTTCTACGAGTTGCAGGATCAGGCCGAGACCCTGCCCCGCAACCGCGACTACCTGCTCTACTGTGACCAGGGGGTGATGAGCCGCATGCAGGCCCTGCACCTCAAGGATCGCGGCATGTCCCACTTCGGCGTCCTGCGCCACGCCTCCTGAGCCATGACACAAGCGCCGGGCGGGAAATCTCGGTTCCCCGCCCGGCGCTGATGTTGATATAACGGTACAGGCCAACCTCCCTAGCAGATCTCTTCCCAGAGCCGCTGCTTGAAGTCCTCGGGAAGCTCCGCCACCCTGCCCAGTCGCGCCATATGAGCATCGGCCATCTCCTGGGCGACCTCGTGATAACAGCTGTGCAGGAAGGAAGAACCCACAACGGGTCTGGCCGCGGCAAGGCAGTTCAATAGCTTGACGTTCGAGAGTGCGCAGACATTCAGAAAGTCGGTCTCGACCTCGATGGCCTCGAACACCGACTCCACCCAGGTGCGCTGCAGCCTGGAAAGCGGATGCGCGGCGTCCATCCAGTGATGCACCCACCAGTCGAGCACCGGCTGAGAGGCCTCGGCGACACTCGCCGGAAAGGCGGTGACGGCCAAGCGCGAACTCGCCAGCGTCGCGTCGGCCTTCCCGGGGACTTCTGGCGTGACTTCCGGGGTGGTTTCGGACATCACCTCGGGCGTGACTTGCGGTGTTGCTTCCGACATCACGTCGGGCGTTGGTTGACTCTTGGACACTTGTTTCGCGGTTGACATCTTAATCCCCTCACGAACGAAGGAGTTGTTCCGCTGTAAAGTGTAGCGCCGGCTCCCCGATACTGTCAGACAATTTTTGCACGACCTTATCCTGTCTTTAACTCCCCCCTCCGCACTACCGACTCTGGGCGCCGAGAGGCAGCAAGCCGGTGTTTGGAGCTCATCAATAACGCCCCTTCAACGCTATCGCCCCCTCCTGTCGACGCGTGCACGCCCGGTGGATATTTGCACCGCCGGCGCCGCCTCGAGGGTTAAGAAACTGCGCATTATTAACTCAGGTTATCAAACGCTGTCGGCCTGACTGGCTAGCCCGAAACAAGTGCCGCTGACGGGGCCACGCTCGGTGGACTTTCGTGCTTCCGGTGCCGCTTCGAGGGGTAAAAAAACGCGCGTCGTTAACCCAGGTTAGCAGACGCTGCCAGGCTGACTGGCTAGCCTGAGCACGTGCCATGGCATGTACGCAGATCCCCTAGCCCTCGATTCAACACATCAAGGCGAGGCGAATCATGAACACCCCAATGGCCAATACCCGCATCGAACCCCCGCGCATGAAGATCAGCCAACCGCCGGGCGTTATCACCTCGATCGAGGAGGTCCTGGCACAGGTCAATGACCATGAACACCACGAGTTCCATCGTTATCGCTGGCTGTCCCTGCGCTTCCTGACTTTCCAGACCGGCATCAGCCGGCTCATGGAGGCCCTCTCGGTCGAGAGTCAGCAACGGGTCCAGGCCCTGGTCGAAGTGTCGGCTTCGCTGCCGATGCGCGACCCCGTGCTGCGCGATCCGGCCAAACTGGCCTGGCAGCCTCCTGCGCTGCAACGGCCCCACTCCCTGCAGCGGGCGCATTTCTTCATCCTCGACGGTGACGAAGCCGCCCGGGAGCTCAGCCGCGCGGTGCTCGAGGAGTGGCGCTCACGCCGCTTCTACGAACGACTGCAGGCGTGCAACGGCATCCCCGCCCTAAATCATCTGCTGAATGCCTGCATCGGCCAGGCCCAAGCTCAGCTCCAGATTCTCCAGGAGGCCGAGGACCGGTTACCGCCCCCGCCCAGTCCCCCAGGCGAGGTCATATGCTAGCCACAGCGACGACACCTGGCCGCGGCAGGGGCCGGCCAGGCCGCCGTTGCCGTTGCCGTTGCCGTTGCCGTTGCCGTTGCCGTTGCCGTTGCCGACATTATGCGTCTTGGAGCTCCGCGGCGGGGACAACTAGACTGAAGGTTCATACTCGCCAGCCTGGCGTCAGCTTAGGATTGAGGCAGTTTGAATCCGTATATAGGAATAAAAGAATTGAGAGAACAAGGAATGAGCCTCTTCCAAGCCACCATGGAGCGCTATGTCGACCTCGATGCGTCGGAGGCACGTCTGCTGGCCAGCTTCGAGCAGAGCTCGACCAAGGTGAAGAAGCATGAGCGGCTGTGGCGCGCAAACGCCAGGGTCGGCGAGTTGTACATCCTGCAGAAGGGCTGGGCCTGTACCATCCGTCACACCCTGGACGGCGAGCAGCGGATCATCGAGCTGCTGCTGCCAGGGGACATCATCGGACTCAAGGAATTCACCTTCACGCGGCATGTCAGCCAAGCCAGCATGATCACCCTGGGCAGCGTCCAGCCCTTCCCCCACGAGAACATCGTCGATATCGTTGCGGCCTCCACGCCCCTGGCGATCGCGCTCTTTGCCAACATCAGCCGCCAGGACGCCCTACTCACCGAACGGATGCTGATCAGCATCCACCGCAGCGCGCGCTCCCGGGTACTGCACTTCATGCTCGAGACCTTCTATCGACTCGAGAAGATACAAAGCGTCGAGCTAGCCTCCTTCGAGTTTCCCGTCTCCCAGCGGCTGCTGGGAAACATCCTGGGCCTGTCATCGGTGCATATCAATCGCATCCTCAAGGGGCTGGATCAGGATCGAGTGCTGAAAAAGCATCGCCACCACATCGAGGTCTACGACCCGCCGCGACTGATCGCGGAAGCCGAGTTCGACGGCAACTACCTGAGCGATGAAGTTGACGGCTTGAGGGAGCGGCTGGTGCGGCTGCGGCACTGACCCCCTGAGCCGACGTCGAGCGATGCCGCACCTAGGCCAGGCAGGAAGCGACGCGAAGCCGCGGCGCGGCATGGGCCGGAAGGCGACGCACACGCAGGGGGCGCCGCCGCGACCGATGCCCGGTGTCGTCCCGCCGGGTGCAGTGGGCGTCGAAGATGGCTACAATCGGGGGTCTGATTTTCATGGGATTTCCAGAGCCGACATGTCGAACACCGCACGCCATCCGCGCAAGATCCTGGTCACCAGCGCCCTGCCCTACGCCAACGGTGCCATCCACCTGGGCCACCTGCTGGAGTACATCCAGACCGACATCTGGGTGCGTTTCCAGAAGAGCCGCGGACATGAGTGCCACTACGTGTGCGCCGACGACGCCCACGGCACCGCGATCATGCTGCGTGCGGAGCAGGAGGGCATTACCTCCGAGGCGCTGATCGAACGCGTCTCCCGCGACCACCAGACCGACTTCTCCCGCTTCGGAGTGGCCTTCGACAACTATCACTCGACCCACTCCCCGGAGAACCGCCACTTCAGCGAGCTGATCTACACCCGGCTGCGCGACAAGGGGCATATCGCCACCCGCGACATCGAGCAGATGTTCGACCCGGTCAAGGGCCTGTTCCTGGCCGACCGCTTCATCAAGGGCACCTGCCCGAAATGCGGGTCCGAGGACCAGTACGGCGACAACTGCGAGGCCTGCGGGGCGACCTACACGCCGGCCGAGCTGATCGACCCGGTGTCGGCGATCTCCGGGGCCGCCCCCGAGGTGAGAAGCTCCACCCACTACTTCTTCAAGCTGCCGGACTTCGCCGATTTCCTCAAGGCCTGGATCGACGATGACCATGTCCAGCCGCAGATCCGCAACAAGCTGATGGAGTGGTTCGAGTCGGGCTTCAACGAGTGGGACATCTCCCGCGACGCCCCCTACTTCGGCTTCGAGATTCCCGATGCGCCGGGCAAGTATTTCTATGTCTGGCTCGATGCGCCGATCGGCTATCTCGCCAGTTTCCAGAACCTCTGCGACCGTCAGGGGATGGACTTCGACAGCTACTGGGCACCCGACTCCGACTCCGAGGTCTACCACTTCATCGGCAAGGACATCGTCTACTTTCACGCCCTGTTCTGGCCGGCCATGCTGCACGGCGCCGACTTCCGTACCCCCACCGCGGTCAACTGCCACGGCTTCGTCACGGTGAACGGCGCCAAGATGTCGAAGTCCCGCGGCACCTTCATCAAGGCCGCCACCTACGCCGACCACCTCAACCCGGAGTACCTGCGCTACTACTTTGCCGCCAAGCTGACCTCTGGGGTCGACGACCTGGACCTCAACCTGGAGGACTTCGCGGCGCGGGTGAACAGCGACCTGGTAGGCAAGGTGGTCAACATCGCCAGCCGCTGCGCCGGCTTCGTCAAGAAGCTCGGTGGCGGTCGCCTCGCCGGCCACTGCAGCGAGCCCGAGAGGGTGGCTCGCTTCATCGCCGCCGGTGACGCCATCGCCGAAGACTTCGAGGCCCGCGAGTTCGGCCGCGCCATGCGCCGCGTGATGGAACTCGCCGACGAGGCCAACACCTATATCGCCGAGGCCGAGCCCTGGGTGCTGGCCAAGCAGCCGGGCCGCGAGCAGGAGGTGCTGGAAATCTGCTCGGTGGGCATCAACCTGTTCCGCCAGCTGATGGTTTACCTGGCGCCGGTGGTGCCGGCCATGGCCGAGCAGGCCCGCGCGTTTCTCCAGCTCGACACCCTCGACTGGCACAGTCGCCACACCCTGCTGGTGGATCACGAGATTGCCAAGTTCAAGCCACTGATGACCCGCGTGGAACGCGACAAGATCGATGCCATGATGAGCGCATCGAAGGAGGATCTGATGGAAGAGCAGAAACTCAAGGAAACGGCGCAGGGCCCCCTGGCCCAGGAGCCCCTCGGTGACGAGATCAGCTTCGACGATTTCGCCAGGGTCGATCTGCGTATCGCCCGCATCGCCCGGGCAGAATATGTCGAGAAGGCCGACAAGCTGCTCAAGCTGACCCTGGACCTGGGCGGCGAGACGCGTACCGTCTTCGCCGGCATCCGTGCCTCCTATGCGCCGGAGGCCCTGGAGGGACGGCTGACGGTGATGGTCGCCAATCTGGCACCGCGCAAGATGCGCTTCGGCGTGTCCGAGGGGATGGTGCTTGCCGCCGGCGACGACAATGGCATTACCCTGCTGAGCCCGGATGCCGGCGCCGAGCCGGGTCAGCGGGTTCGCTGAGCCGCAGTCGTGACGGACACTGACATCAGCTCTCGGGCCACGCTGATCGAGGCCATCGATGCCGAGCTGCCGCAGACCCAGTGCGGCAAGTGCGGCCAGCCCGGCTGTCGCCCCTATGCCGAGGCGATCGTCGAAGGCGAGGCGATCAATCGCTGCCCGCCGGGTGGCCAGCGCACCGTCGAGAGGCTCGCCGAAGTGACCGGCCGCCCCTCTTTACCCCTGGCCGAGCCCGCCCAGGCACCGCTGGTGGCCTGGATCCGCGAGGCCGAGTGCATCGGCTGCACCAAGTGCATCCAGGCCTGCCCGGTGGATGCCATCCTGGGGGCCGCCAAGCGCATGCACACGGTGATCGTGGAAGAGTGCACCGGCTGTGAGCTGTGCGTGGCACCCTGCCCGGTGGACTGCATCGACCTGCTGCCTCACCCCGCCTGGGAGGCCGCCGAGACCGATCGAGAGCGCGATGCCTACCTGGCACGCCGCGCCGAACTCGGTCGTCAACGCTTCGAGGCGCGCAACCGTCGTCTGGCCCACCAGGCACGGGAGAAGCGCATGGATCGCCAGAAGCGATTGATTCGCCTGCGCCAGCAATCGGGCTCGGCTTCCGATTCGGGCAGCACTGCCAGTGCCCACCAGGATCGGCAGAGACAGATGGCCGTCAAGGCCGCGGAGCAGGCCCTGAAACGCGTAAGGCATCAGCTGGAAAGTGCCCGCCGCCGAGCCGACGCCGACGCCGAGGCCACCGCCCTGGCCCAGCTGCCGGAAGCCGAACGGCTGCTGGCTGAGGCGCAAAAGGCGCTGGAACAGGCCGCCACAGCCGAATGATACAAAACAACGATTGCTAAATCAGCTAGTACCCACGCGAGGGGCGCCGGGGACAGGTCAAAGAGGAGGTCCTACGCCAGGGATGGCGTCGGTAGCGCCCAAGGATGGGTTCACAGCGCCTCCTCGTAGACCTGTCCCCGGAACAGCCCCGGGTATTGCCACTGACCCGGAACGCCATGAACGCCCAGAAACGCCAAGAGATCTTCGCGCGGCTGCGCGACCAGACCCCCGAGCCGACTACCGAACTGAACTGGTCCACCCCCTTCGAGCTGCTCACCGCCGTGCTGCTCTCGGCCCAGGCCACCGACGTGGGGGTGAACAAGGCCACCGCCCGGCTGTTCCCGGTGGCCAACACGCCACAGGCGATTCTCGATCTCGGGATCGACGACCTCAAGGCCCACATCAGGACCATCGGCCTCTACAACACCAAGGCCGAAAACCTGATGAAGACCTGCCGGATCCTGGTCGAGCAGCACGGCGGTGAGGTCCCCCGCACCCGCCAGGCCCTCGAGGCGCTGCCCGGCGTCGGCCGCAAGACCGCCAACGTCATCCTCAACACCGCCTTCGGCGAGCCCACCATCGCCGTGGATACCCATATCTTCCGCGTGGCCAACCGTACCGGCATCGCCAAGGGCAAGGACGTGGTCGAGGTCGAGAAGAAGCTGCTGCGCCATGTACCCCGGGAGTTTCGCCAGGAGGCCCACCACTGGCTGATCCTTCACGGGCGCTACACCTGCCTGGCCCGCAAGCCGCGCTGCGGCAGCTGTGTCATCGAGGACCTCTGCGAGTACCCCGAGAAGACCGAGTTGTGACAAGGGCTTATGTCAGATTCAGCGACAATGCACACGGCTCCTGACGCCTCCCGGCTGGCACAAGTGCGCGCCGGCTGGTTCACTGGCAGCATGACCGCCAATGAGACCCGCCCATGGAAGCGCTGAAATATCTGCTGCTGCCACCCGTGATCAATGCCCTGCTGATCCTCGTCGGCCTCGCTCTTGGTGCGCGTTATCTGACCGGCGGCCTGCTGATTACCCTGGGGCTGGCCGGCCTGCTCGCCCTCTCCACCCCGCTGGTCAGCCATGCCCTGCGACAGGGGCTCGAACCGGCTCCCCTGGCCGGCCCCGGCCAACTGCGCCAGGCCCAGGCCATCGTGATCCTCGGTGGCGGACGTGACCCTGGCTCCGCGGAATTCGGCTGGGGCGATGCGCCCTCCAATGCCAGTTGGCGTCGGCTGGCCTATGGCGCCCACCTGCATCGCCAGACCGGGCTGCCGATCCTGGTCAGCGGCGGGCGCGTGCATGACGAGCACAGCGCCGAGGCAAGCCTGATGGCCGCGGCGCTGCGCGAGGTCTTCGAGGTGCCCGTGCGCTGGATGGAGGGACGCAGCAGCAGCACCGCCGAGAATGCCCGCTACACTGCCGAGATGCTGGGGGGCGAGGGTATCGAGCATGTCGCCCTGGTCTCACAGGCCTGGCACCTGCCGAGGGCCGTGGCGGAATTCGAGCGTGTCGGTCTGGCCGTCACGGCCGCGCCGACCGAGTTCGCGAACGCCTCACCGCCGGGCGTTCATGCCTGGATCCCCCGCGCCTACCACCTCCATCAGAGCACTCGCGCCCTGCATGAATGGCTGGGACGCGCCGAACTGGCACTGCGCAACCGACTGCTGCGCCGCGGCGACTGACCCCAACGTCGAAGCGCCATGTCTGCCGTGAGGCGCTAGGCTGGGTGCTTCGTTCCGTCCTACTCGACACGAGGCCCAACATGCTGGACCTGCTGATTCCCCTGCTGCTGACCGCTGCCTTCGGTGCCCTGATCGGCACGCTTTGCCGGTTGACGCGCTGGCCCGGCCGCGAGCGCTCGCTGCTCTTCCCGCTGGTGGGTCTTGTCGCCGGCGTCACGGCCTTCTTTATCCACCTGGTGCTCAACTGGGTGACCGGCGCCCCGATCTGGTGGCTGCCGGTGCTGGTGATCCTGCAGATCTGGCTATGGCTGGGGCCGCTGGGGCCGAGACAAAGGCCGAAGCATCGAGAGTAGGCACAACCCAACGTCATCCCAACGAGAACTCACCGCCCTTCTCTACGGCACGGCGATAGGCCGGACGTTCGCGGCAGGCCGCCATGAAGCCCTTGAGCCTGGGGTAACCGGAAAGGCCGCCGCCGTTTTCCAGGGCGAGCAGCGGAAAGCTCATCTGGATATCCGCCGCCGTGAACGCCTCCCCGGCAAACCAGGTGTCACGTCCGAGCTCGGCTTCCCAGTAGTCGCACAGCTGGCGGATCTGCGGCCCCAGCAACTGCTTCTCCACCCCGCGAGCAAAAAGCCGGCCCAGCGGCCTGGCCAGCGCCGGCACCGGCGGCTGGCCGAGCGAAGCAAACACCAGACGCATCACCAGCGGCGGCATGGCCGAGCCTTCGGCGTGGTGCAGCCAGAAACGGTAGCGCTCGCGGGCGTCACTGCCCGCCGGCGGCACCAGCTCGCCCGGCGCATCGTAATGCTCGACCAGATACTCGACGATCGCCCCGGACTCCGCGACAACACGACCGTCCCGAGCCTCGTCGCTGATCACCGGTGACTTGCCCAGCGGATGAATCTCGCGAAGCGACGCGGGCGCCAGCAGGGTGCCGGGATCGCGAGGATAGGTGATGACCCGGTAGTCGACGCCGAGTTCCTCCAGCAGCCACAGGATTCGCTGAGAGCGGGAGTTCTCCAGATGATGGACCTTGATCATTCAGGCCTCCTCGATGAGCCCCGGCCATCGGGGGCGATTCCCGCACCCTAGCACGCCAACGCCCTCGACTCCTGCCAAGGTCGTCTTTGCCACCGAACGGCCTGCCACTAGACTGATCGGTAACCCTGCATAAAAAGACCGCACACGCATAGGAGGGCACCATGTCCAAGGTGCTGGTGGTGGACGACGAAGCCAACATCGTTCTGTCCCTGGAATTTCTGATGCAACAGGCCGGCTTCCAGGTCGACACCGCCGAGGATGGCGAGAGTGCCCTGGCCTGTATAGAGGCCTCCCCCCCGGATCTGGTCCTGCTGGATATCAGCCTGCCCGGCATCAGCGGCTTCGACGTCCTCGAGCGGCTGCGGGGCGACCCCGCCCATGCCAGGCTGCCGATCATCATGCTCACGGCCCACGGGCGCGAGGTGGAGCGCGAGAAGGGCCTGGCCCTGGGCGCCGACGACTACATCACCAAGCCCTTCTCGACCCAGGCGCTGGTCGACAAGGTCAAGACGCTGCTTGCCGAGGTCTCCTGATGGTCACGCGTGGTTCCCGGCTGCCTCGTCGCCAGCGGCTGATCGGCCTCTGGCTGCTGCTCAGCGGTATCAGTATCTTCGGCGGTGCCGTCTTCGCCCTGTGGCTGGACAGTCTCGCCGGGCTCGAGGGCACGGCGCGGCTGCTGCTGTGGCTGGGCTGCTTCTCCGGCGGCGGCACCATCTTCCTGGTCGGCCTGCTGCTCGAGCGTCAGCTGTTCACTCCGCTGCGCCATCTTCAGGTGCAGCTGGCCCGCCTGGTGGCCAACCCGGATGCCCGCCAGGACTACCCGCCCGAGGGCTGGCTGCGCGGGCTGGGACCCGACCTCATGCGTGTTCGCGAGGCCTGGCGGGCCGATCGCGAGCGCCTGGCCACGGCCCATGCCGAGGGGGCACGCAGTGCCGCGCGCATCCGCCAGGAGCTCGAGACCCTGCTCCAGGTACTCGACACCCCGCTGCTGCTCTGCGATCACCATCGCCGGTTGCTGCTCTTCAACCAGGCCGCCGAGACACTGTTCGACGGCCACCCCGGCCTGGGGCTCGGCAAGCGCCTCGACACCCTGCTGCCGATCTCGAGCCTTCAGGATGCGCTGGGCCAGCTGCCCGATGACGGGGCCCCGCGAGAGATCCTGGTCCCCTGCGACGAACGCTGGCTGCATGTGATTCTGCGTCGCGTCCCCGACAGCAACCACGAGACCCTGCTGACCCTGACCGACACCACGGCGGCCTGGACCAGCGAGATGGGCGCCCGCGCCGACATCGCCGAGATGCTGCCGGTACTGCGCCGCCACAGCGCCAGCCTGACCAGCGCCGCCGATGCCCTGGTCGGCGTGCGCGACGACGCCCCGACCGGAGAGCTCGGTCAACGCCTGGAGGCGGTGATCGACGAGGAGAGTCGCGCCCTGGCCAGCCAGCTCGAGCGCATGGGCCGGCTGATGGAAGACATGCATCGCGAGGGCGAGCGACTGGTCCCGCTGTGGTCCAACGACCTCTGGTCGTCCCTCAACGAGCGCCAGGAGCGCGAGTCCCTGCGCGTCACCCCCATCGGCATGCCCGCCTGGCTGAAGGGCGATGCCCCGACCCTGCTGGCATTGCTGGATTCCCTGCTGCCGCGGCTGTCGGCCCATTCCGGCCACGGCGAGCTGGAAGGCGAAGTCTGCCTGGGCAACCGTCGCGTCTACCTCGACCTGATCTGGCGGGGGCGCCCCTTGGGCGAGAAGATGCTCGACGAGTGGCGCGCCGAACGGCTGGACGCCCTGCCCCTGGCGCCCCGGGTCAGCGATGTCTTGCGCCAGCACACCAGCGACGCCTGGAGCCTTGCCGACCAGGACGGCGAACACGCCCGGCTGCGCCTGCCACTGCCGGCCACCGAGCGCGTCGGTGCGCCGCGCCCGCGCACCCCGCCGCGTCCCGAGTTCCACGACTTCGGCATCGCCGAGATGCCATCGCCGGATGCCGAGCTGGCGGCCCGCCCCCTGAGGACCCTGGAGGTCGTCTCCTTCGACACCGAGACCACCGGGCTCGAGCTGCGCCGCGGCGATACCGTGGTCAGCATCGGCGCCTGCCGCATCGTCAATGCGCGACTGCTGGCCAGCGATATCTTCGACCTGAAGGTCGACCCGGAACGGCCCATTCCCCCCGCCAGCACGGCCATCCACGGCATCACCGATGACGACGTGGCCGGGGCCCCACCGCTCAACGTGGCCCTGCCGCGTTTTCGCGACTACATCGGCGAGGCGGTGATCCTGGCCCACAACGCCGCCTTCGACCTGCTGGCCATCCAGCCACCCGGCGGCGGCGTGGACTTCGACATGCCGGTGCTCGATACCCTGCTGCTGTCGCGGGCACTCGACGACAGCCTCGACGGCCACGACCTGGACAGCCTGGCCGACCGCTATGACCTCAGCTTTCCGCCCGGCACCCGCCACACCGCCCTGGGCGATGCGCGCGTCACCGCGGAACTGTGGCTCTCGCTGCTGCCCCGGCTGGAGGCGCGCGGCGTCGAGACCCTGGAGCAGGGGGTGGCCCTGCAGGCCAGCGCCTTCGACAAGGAGGATGCCTTCGCCTCGTGAACACGCCACGCCTGAAGGAGCGCCTGGTCGCACTGATCGTGCTGGCGGCCCTGCTGTTCACGCCGCCCCTGCTGCTGATCGCCGAGGGTGCCTCGGCGGGGCCAGGCTGGCTGGTGGTCTACCTGTTCCTGGCCTGGGGCGCCGTGATCGCGCTGATGGCCTGGCTGATGGAACGCCGGCACAAGGAGTGATGGCGGATGCAGGCTGATATCCCATGAGAAGCAGCGTCGTGGTCCTGACGGTAGCCTTCGGGTACCTGGCGCTGCTCTTCGTCATCGCCGCCTGGGGGGATCGCCGCGCCGAACAGGGCCGCTCATTGATCGGGTCGCCCACCGTCTATGCGCTCTCCATTGCCGTCTACTGCACGGCCTGGACCTTCTACGGCAGCGTCGGCCGCGCGGCCCAGTATGGCCCCAGCTTCCTGCTGATCTACCTGGGGCCGACCCTGGCGATGCTGATGGCGCCCTTCGTGATTCGCAAGATGGTGCGCATCGCCAGCGCGCAGCGCATCACCTCCATCGCCGACTTCATCAGCGCCCGCTACGGCAAGAGCTCGAGCCTGGGGGCCCTGGTGGCATTGATCGCGCTGATCGGCATCACCCCCTATATCGCCCTGCAATTGAAGGCCATCACCGTCAGCCACGCCGTGCTGGTCAACTATCCCGAGGCCGCCGAGCTGCGCCTGGCCGACGAGAGCTTCTGGGCCGACAAGTCCTTCTGGGTGGCCCTGGTACTGGCGGTGTTCATCATCCTCTTCGGCACCCGTCACCTGGACGCCAGCGAGCGCCACGAAGGCATGGTGGCGGCCATCGCCTTCGAGTCGCTGGTCAAGCTGGTGGCCTTCCTCACGGTCGGGGTCTTCACCGTCTTCGTGCTCTTCAACGGCCCGGCGGATCTCTTCGCCCGGGTCGCCGCCGAGCCGGAACTCACCCGGCTGATGAGCCTGGAGGCGGTGCCCGGCGGCGCCCTGGGCTGGGTGGGCATGCTGGTGCTAGCCTTTCTGGCCTTTCTCACCCTGCCGCGGCAGTTCCAGGTGCTGGTGGTCGAGAACGTCGATGAGCGCCACCTCAAGCGCGCCAGCTGGCTCTTCCCGCTCTATCTGCTGGTGATCAACCTCTTCGTGATCCCCATCGCCATGGCCGGGCTGCTGCTGGGTGACGTCAGCAGCGACCCGGACAGCTTCGTGCTCACCCTGCCCCTCTCGGCAGGGCTGGAAGGGCTGCCGCTGCTGGTCTTCATCGGCGGGCTCTCGGCGGCCACCGGCATGATGATCGTCGAGACCATTGCGCTTTCCACCATGGTCAGCAACCAGCTGGTGATGCCGCTGTTGCTGCGCTCGCGCCATCTCCAGCTGAGCATCCGGGGCGAGCTCGCCGGCTGGCTGCTGCGCATCCGCCGGGTGGCGATCCTGCTGATCCTGCTGCTCGGCTATCTCTACCATGCACTGATCGGCGACGCCTACAGCCTGGTGACCATCGGCCTGGTCTCCTTCGCCGCCGCCTGCCAGTTCGCCCCGGCGCTGCTGATCGGCATGTACTGGCGCGGCGCCAACCGGCTCGGAGCCGGGGTGGGCATGATCGCGGGCTTTGTGATCTGGGCCTGGACCCTGCTGATCCCGGGCTTTGCCCAGTCAGGCTGGCTGGATGCCGGCTTCCTCGCCCAGGGCCCCTGGAGCCTCGCCTGGCTGCGGCCCTATGCGCTGTTCGGGCTCGAGGGCTGGGACATCTACACGCACTCGCTGCTGTGGAGCCTGGGGGCCAATGCCGGTCTGCTGGTGGGGATCTCGCTGTTCACCCGCCAGTCGCCGCTGGAGCAGACCCAGGCGGCGCTGTTCACCGAGGCCATGCACCCGGGGCTGATGGAGACCTCGCTGTGGCAGGGCCAGACCACGCGTGGCGAACTGCGCGCCCTGCTCGACCGCTACCTGGGGGGCGCCGCCACCGCGCGCGTCTTCGCCGCCCACCCCGATGAAGCCGCCGACGACAGCCAGCCCGCACCACCGGAGTTGACCGCCCGCGCCGAACAGGCCCTGGCCGGCTCACTGGGCAGCGCCTCGGCGCGGGTGCTGATCGACTCGGTGGTACGCGGCGAAGCCCTGAACCTCGAATCGATCCTCAGCATCCTCGACACCACCTCCGAGACCCTGGAGGTCAATCGTCGCCTGGAGCAGAAGTCCAACGAACTGGCGCGTACCAGCGAGGAACTGCGCGCGGCCAACGAGCGCCTGCGCGAACTGGACCGCCTCAAGGACGAGTTCGTGGCCATGGTCAGCCACGAGTTGCGCACGCCCCTGACCTCGATCCGCGCCTTTGCCGAGATCCTGCGCGACAGCGACGACCTGCCCGACGAGAAGCGCCGTCACTTCCTCGACGTGGTGGTGCGCGAGAGCCAGCGGCTCTCGAGGCTGATCGAGGAGATCCTCGACCTGGCGCGGCTCGAGAGCGGCCGCCTCACCCTGGAGCCCCAGCGCCTGGACCTGGTCGCCCTGGCCCGCCACAGCGTGGAGGCGGTGCAGCGGCTGCAGGAGGACCGCGGAGTGAGCCTGGAGGTCGAGATCACGCCCGAGACGGCGATGGTCATCGGCGACCCGGACCGCCTGGAACAGGTGATCATCAACCTGCTCGACAACGCCGGCAAGTTCGCCGCCGACGAGGATCCGAAGGTGCTGCTGCACCTCGAACGCTACAAGGACCACTACCGCCTCGCCGTGGAAGACAACGGCAGCGGCATCGCCGAGGATGAACGCGAACGGGTCTTCGAGAAGTTCCACCAGATCCAGCAGCAGGAGGGTGGCGAGATCCGCGGCCGCCCGCGCGGCAGCGGGCTGGGCTTGCCCATCAGCCGCGGTATCGTCGCCCACCTGGGCGGACGACTCTGGGTCGAGGAAGCGCCACACCTGGGCGGCGCCTGCCTGGTGATGGAACTGCCCGAGGCGCCGGCGGAAAATCCCAAATGATAGTTAAATACTGCGCGCTATTCTCTGAAGCGCGCGGATCTGCTGCAGATCGTGACGCAACAGCAGGCGCTGATCCTCCCCCAGCCGGGCGATGTCCACCCAGCCATCCGGGGTGCGCCCCTCGGTCAGCGCCAGGCGCTGCTCGTCGAGCATCAGCGCCTGCAGCCGCTCTAACGCCGCCGTCAGGGCCTGGGCACGCTCGGGGCTGAGCACCGCCTGCAGCACCAGCGCCACCAGCCGCGAGCGGGTATCCGGCGGGCGCGCCCCGTGGCGCAAGGCAAGCAGGCGCACGGCGTTCACCAGCGGCAGCATCCCCTGGTGCTTGAGGTTGATGGCCCGCTCATGGGGCGCGTCCTCGCTGACGCCGCTGAGCCGGCCAAGTCGATCCAGGGCCACCGGCAGGTCATCGAGCAGGCTGGCCATCTCGTCGAGGAAGAGGCGGGATTCCGGCAGCAGGCTGGCCACGTGCTCGGTCAGGGCCTCAGCCAGCGCGGCCTCGCCAAGGACCGGATGGAAGTCGAGCAGGATGTTGGCCTGCTGGACGCGCTTGACGCGGCGCTCCGCGGTCCAGATCTCGAGCTGAGTGCGCCACTCCGAGAGTCGCTTGCGCCACATCGGCCAGCGGGCCATGACATGCCCCTGGCAGAGCGTAATCCCGGCCGCATCGAGCCGCTCGGTAAAACGCTCGCCCAGGGACTGAAAGTAGCCATCGATCTCGGTATGCCGCTCGTCGGGATAGTCGGCGATGATCATGGCGTTGTCCTGGTCCGGCGCCAGCAGGCTCTCGTGGCGCGCTCCGGACCCCAGGGTCAGCACGCAGAAGGCGACCGGCGGCGGTCCCCACCCCTGGCTGCGCATCTCCCCCAGGGAGAGCTCGATGGCACGCCGATAGAGCCAGTCATTATGGTCACTGATCAGCTGGCTGATGCGCCAGGCCTGCAGGTCGAGCCGCGCCAGGGCGTCCACCAGCTGGCCCTGCCAGGCATGGGCCTCGGCCAGGTCGGGCGCGGGCCCCAGGCTCACCAACGCCTGGCGCAGCGGATCCAGCAACCCTGGCCAGCCACCGGGGTCGGGCAGCGCGTCGTCGGCAAAGAGCGCTCGCCAGGGGGAAGGTCGGTGCAGCAGGCGCATGGAGACTCCGGATCAAGGGATTGATCGGCATGTCCTGACGTATAAGGCGCGTTTCAGCGCGGCGAGAACATCTCGTCACCGACCTGATCGATGTAACGCTGCGCCTTGCTGACCATCAGGGCGTCACAGGCCTCACGACCGGGCAGCATGTCGGAGCGCTCGAAGCGATGCTCGAGCATCTCGCCACCCTCTCCGTCACTGGACGGCAACGGCTTGCGGATCCAGCCGCTGACGCGGTACTGGCCGCCCTGGTCGGCGGGTTCGGAGATGATCAGATAGCCCTTGTACTCCACCGGGTCGGCGGCAGCGGCGTTGCCGGACTTGCCGTCATCACCGCCAAGCAGGCCGGAAAACAGTTTCTTTAGCATCGTGCTCTCCTCGCAGAGGGTAGGCCTCGAACCGACGACGCCGGCGGCAAGCCGGCGTCGAGGAGGCCATGAAGGTCTGGCTCAGTCCTGCTTGCGGCCCTTGCCGGCGGCGATGCGCAGGCGCAGGGCGTTGAGCTTGATGAAGCCCTCGGCATCCTTCTGGTCGTAGGCGCCGGCATCGTCCTCGAAGGTGGCAATGGACTCGTCGAACAGCGACTGGTCGGAGCGGCGGCCCGCCACGGTGGCACTGCCCTTGTAGAGCTTCATGCGCACCACGCCGGAGACGTTCTTCTGGGTCTCGTCGATGGCCGCCTGCAGCATGCGACGCTCCGGGCTCCACCAGTAGCCGTTGTAGATCACCTCGGCGTACTTGGGCATCAGCTCATCCTTGAGGTGTGCTTCCTCGCGGTCCAGCGTCAGCGACTCGATGGCGCGATGGGCACGCAGCATGATGGTGCCCCCCGGGGTCTCGTAGCAGCCGCGGGACTTCATGCCCACATAGCGGTTCTCGACGATGTCGAGGCGTCCGATGCCGTTGTCGCCGCCCAGTTTGTTGAGCTTCTCGAGCACCTCATGGGGCCTCATCGGCACGCCGTCGATGGCCACGATGTCGCCCTTCTCGTATGTCAGCTCGATGTAGGTGGGGGTATCCGGCGCGACTTCCGGCGACACGCTCCAGCGCCACATCTCCTCCTCGGCCTCGGCCCAGGGATCCTCGAGAATGCCGCCCTCGTAGGAGATATGCAGCAGGTTGGCATCCATCGAGTAGGGCGACTTCTTCTTGGACGAGAAATCCACCGGGATATCGTGCTGCTGGCAGTAGGCCATCAGCTTCTCGCGGGAGGTGAGATCCCACTCGCGCCACGGCGCGATCACCTTGACACCGGGCTTCAGCGCATAGGCGCCGAGCTCGAAGCGCACCTGGTCATTGCCCTTGCCGGTGGCCCCGTGGGAAATGGCGTCGGCGCCCGTCTGATTGGCGATCTCGATCAGGCGACGGGCGATCAGCGGACGGGCGATGGAAGTACCGAGCAGATACTCGCCCTCGTAGATCGTGTTGGCCCGGAACATCGGGTAGACGTAGTCGCGCACGAACTCCTCGCGCAGATCCTCGATGTGGATCTCCTTGACGCCCAGCGCCTCGGCCTTGGCACGGGCCGGCTCGACCTCCTCGCCCTGGCCGATGTCGGCGGTGAAGGTCACGACCTCGCAGTCATAGCTTTCCTGCAACCACTTGACGATGACGGACGTGTCCAGGCCGCCGGAATAGGCGAGCACCACCTTCTTGACATCGGACATGCTGAGGCTCCTCTCGTAACATTCGCAAAACGCCGATTATAGCGCGGCGAGCCTGCAGCGAATACCGGCGACGCGACTCACTGAAGGCAAGCTGCTAGACTTCCGCGGTTTCGAGACAGATGGCCCAGACAAGGAGAGGTGCATGAGCGAGGCGATCGCCCGTGAACTCATGGCGCAGCGATTCCGCAGCTTCCTGCCCGTGGTGGTGGACCTGGAAACCGGAGGCTTCAATCCCGAGGGCGACGCGATACTGGAGATCGCCGCGGTCACGCTGACCATGGATCCGGAGGGCAACCTGATCCCCGACGCCACCTACGCCTACCACGTGACGCCCTTCGAGGGAGCCAACGTGGAGCAATCAGCGCTGGACTTCACCGGCATCCGCCTCGATGACCCGCTGCGCCGCCAGGTCGCCGTCAGCGAGGCCGAGGCCCTCGGCGAGATCTTCCGCCCGGTGCGCAAGTCCATCAAGGCCCATGGCTGCACCCGGGCCGTGCTGGTCGGCCACAATGCCGCCTTCGACCACGGCTTTCTCAACGCGGCGGTCAACCGCTGCGGCATCAAGCGCAACCCCTTCCATCCCTTCTCGAGCTTCGACACGGCATCCCTCGGCGGCCTGATCTATGGCCAGACCGTGCTGGCCCGGGCCTGCCGGGCCGCGGGCATCGAGTTCGACAACAGCGCCGCCCACTCGGCGCGCTATGACACCGAGCGCACCGCCGAACTGTTCTGCGCCATGGTCAACCGCTACAAGGACCTGGGCGGCTGGGCCCTGGCCCAGAGAGAGCAGGGGCTGGACGAGGAGCCATAGCGGCCAAGCGGCCAAGCGGCCAAGCGGCCAAGCGGCCAAGCGGCCAAGCGGCCAAGCGGCCAAGCGGCCAAGCGGAGGCTAAGTTCAATCAGCAACAAGTAGCAAGAAACCCCACCAGAAGTTGATCTGGTGGGGTTTCACGTTTCTGCCTCGCTACCTGCAGGCCGTCACCGAACAGCTTGGCGGCTCGGCGCTTGTAGCTTGTAGCTACTCAGGCATCATCCTTGTGCTTGGCCGCGGACTCCTTGACCAGCTTTTCCAGCTCGCCGTTCTGGTGCATCTCGACCACGATGTCGCAGCCACCGACCAGCTCACCATCGACCCACAGCTGCGGGAAGGTCGGCCAGTTGGCCACCTTGGGCAGCTCGGCACGAATGTCCGGGTTGTCCAGGACATTGACGAAGGCGAAGCGCTCGCCACAGGCCATCAGGGCCTGCACGGTCTGGGCGGAGAAGCCGCACTGGGGCAGCTGGGGGGTGCCCTTCATGTAGATAAGGATGGGGTTCTCGCCGATCTGGCGCTCGATATTCTCGACGGTGGTGCTCATGACATCTCCCTTTTCTCGTGTGTCAGGGTCTCGGTAGACCGGGCCTCGATGGATCGAAGCCGTCCGGCGTGCGGGGAATACCCGAGTAAGCTGGTCGGCCTTATGGATGAGGGCCATTCTACTGATGACGAACGCGTTGCGCATCCCCCGTGGCCTGGCTAGGATGGTCGTTTTTTCCCGTGGAGCGATACCATGGCCACTCGCCATTTCCTCACCCTGCTTGATCTGAGTTCCGACGAGCTGCGCTACCTGATCCAGCGCGCCATCTCGATCAAGAACGGCCTGAAGACCCACGGGCCAACCTACACCCCCTTCGCCAACCGCACCCTGGCGATGATCTTCGAGAAGTCCTCGACCCGAACCCGAGTCTCCTTCGAGACCGCCATGGCGCAATTCGGCGGCCATGCGCTGTTTCTCTCGCCTCGCGACACCCAGCTCGGCCGTGGCGAACCCATCGGCGATACCGCGCGGGTGCTCGCGGAAATGGTCGATGCGGTGATGATCCGCACCTTTTCCCACGCCAGCCTCGAGGAGTACGCCGCGGCCAGCGCGGTGCCGGTGATCAACGCCCTCACCGACGACTACCACCCCTGCCAGCTGCTCGCCGACGTGATGACCTGGACCGAGCTGCGCGGCAGCGTCAAGGGCCGCACCGCGGTGTGGATCGGCGATGGCAACAACATGTGCCACTCCTGGATCAACGCCGCCCGCCAGTTCGATTTCCAGCTGCGTATCTGCTGTCCGGAAGGCTATGAGCCGCGACAGGATATCCTCGCGGCCGCCGGCGACCGGGTGACCCTTTTCCGCGACCCCCAACAGGCCGTGACGGACGCCGATCTCGTCACCACCGACGTCTGGGCCTCCATGGGCCAGGAAGAGGAGCAGGCCAGCCGCGAGGCGGATTTCGCCGGCTTCCAGGTGAGCGAGGCCATGCTCGACCGGGCGAAGGACGATGTGCTCTTCCTGCACTGCCTGCCGGCTCACCGCGGTGAAGAGATCAGCACCACCCTGCTCGATGACCCGCGTGCCGTGGTCTGGCAGGAGGCCGGCAATCGCCTGCATGCCCAGAAGGCACTGATCGAATTCCTGCTGCTGGGGCGCGTGGAAGGCTGAGAGAAGATAGTAAATAACGCTCGAGGCTGATCCGACGACAGGTCTTCGGGGAGGCGCTGTGAACCCCTCCCTGGGCGCTACCGATGCCATCCCTGGCATAGGACCTCCCCTACGACCTGTCCCCGGCGCCTCTCGCTTCGAGCATCTTTCGACTGCACGAAGCATCTTAGACCTTGGTATGACATCGACCTTCGTCTTGTGTATAATGCGCTGCAGCATACTCAACTAGGAGATGCGGCAGCATGACACACGACAGCGACAGTACCGCCGGCATGCAACGTAGCCTGCGCCAGTGCCTCTCCACCATGGCCGCCCTGCTCTATCGTCAGGGACATGTGCTGGAGACAGTCACCGTTCCGCACCGCGGCCTCGACCGCAGTGACCTGAAGGCACTCGACGAAGCCGACCGTGACTGGGCACCCTGCCAGCACATCCTCGAGACCAGCCGGGCCGCCACCTGGAACGATCATCACTGCTTCGTGCTGACCGACCTCGGCCGCGAGCTGATGTTCGACATGTACGGCGAGGGCGCCGCCGACTGCGCCTGATCCAGACCGGATACCATCCCAGAAATGCCCGGCCATGCAACGAGATTGCGTGCCCGGGCATCTTTAGTTATGTTAGCAGGACTTGTCGGGGAGCCCCGGTACGCCAATGCGACGTACACGGGGGCTGAGATCGGTACGGCCGAACCCGTTGAACCTGATCAGGTTGATGCCTGCGGAGGGAACAAGCGCGTGCCACACCTGCTCGCCCCCTGCCGCCATCCCGCCTGATCCGCCATGTCTCCTGCTGGATGGCCGATATCTTGACACCCTCCAACGATCACATCGCCGTCGCCGGCGCCGGCCTGCTGGGGCGTCTTGTCGCCTGGCAGCTGCTCACCGACGGCCACGCCGTCACCCTCTATGATGCCGGGGACCTGGATGTCCCGCCAGCCGCCGCCTGGACCGCGGCCGGCATGGTTGCCCCGCTGTGCGAGACGGCGATCTCCGAGCGCTGCGTCTACGATATGGGCCGCTTCGCCCTGACCCAGTGGCCACGCTGGCTCGAGGCCCTCGACGCCTCGTCGCTGTGGCAGCAGAACGGCAGCCTGATGGTGGCGCATCCCCAGGACCTGGGCGAACTCACCCAGTTCCGCCGCGACCTCGATCACGCCCTGGGCGGCGGCTCCCCCTGCCGAACCCTCGATGCCCCGGAGATCCAATGCCTGGAACCCGACCTGGCAACCGGCTTCCGCCAGGGGCTGTTCCTCCCGGACGAGGCCCACCTGGACAACCGCGCCCTGCTCACTCGCCTGCTGGACGAGATCCGCGCCCTGGGCGGAGAGTGCCGTGCCCACTCCCCGGTGGAGACCTTCCCCGGCGAGGTCGTCACCGCCGAGGGCCGCCGGCACTTCGACCTGGTCATCGACTGTCGTGGCACCGGCGCCCGGCCGCGCCACCCGAGCCTGCGCGGCGTACGCGGCGAGACCCTGCACGTCCAGACCGCCGAGATCCAGCTCTCGCGGCCGGTACGGCTGATGCATCCTCGCTACCAGCTCTATGTGGTGCCCAAGCCGGCACACCGCTTCGTCATCGGCGCCACCCAGATCGAGAGCGAGGATCGTTCCCCCATGTCGCTGCAGTCCTCGCTGGAGCTGGGCAGCGCCCTCTATACCCTGTCGCCGGCCTTCGCCGAGGCCCGCATCCTGGAGCAGGGCGTCAACCTGCGCCCCGCCTTCCTCGACAACCTGCCCCATGTCACCCATCAGGAGGGGCTGATCACCGCCAACGGCCTGTTCCGCCACGGCTACCTGCTGGCCCCCGCCGTGGTCTGCCACCTGCTGGCCGGAATCCGCGGCCACGGCGACCGCCCCTTTGCTGATACCCTGGCGGCACGCCCGCCGCAGGAGAATGCTGCATGAACGAGATCACCCTGCGCCTCAACGACGAGCCCGTCCGTCTTCCCGCCGGCACCTCGCTCGCGGATGCCCTGCAGGCCTGGCACTACGCCGACCGCCGGGTCGCCGTGGCAGTCAATGGCGAGTTCGTGCCCCGCTCCGGCTACGCCGAACAGCTCCTGCGGGACGACGACCGCATCGATATCGTGGCCCCCGTGGGAGGTGGCTGATGAACGCTGCACAGGATGACACCCTGACGCTCTACGGCGAGGCCTTCGCCAGCCGCTTCCTGCTCGGCACCGCCCTCTATTCCTCACCCACGGTGATGCAGGAGGCCATTCGGGCATCCGGCTGCGAGATGGTCACCCTGGGGCTGCGCCGCCAGAATCCCGCGTCGGGCGACGGCGACGCCTTCTGGCAGATCCTGCGCGACAGCGGCTGCCGGCTGCTGCCCAACACCGCCGGCTGCCGCTCGGCGCGGGAGGCCATCACCCTCGCCCAGATGTCCCGCGAGCTGTTCGACACACCCTGGATCAAGCTCGAGGTCATCGGTGATGACTACAACCTGCAGCCGGACCCCTTCGGCCTGCTGGAGGCGGCCCGGGAACTGATCGACCAGGGCTTCAAGGTGCTGCCCTACTGCACCGATGACCTGATCCTCTGTCAGCGGCTGCGCGACGCCGGCTGCGAGGCGTTGATGCCCTGGGGCTCGCCCATCGGCACCGGCCTCGGCCTGATGAACCGCTATGCCCTCACGACCCTGCGCCAGCGCCTCGACGTGCCGCTGATCATCGATGCCGGCCTGGGGGCACCCTCCCAGGCCGCCGAGGCCATGGAGATGGGCTTCGACGGCGTGCTGCTCAATACCGCCGTGGCAAAGGCCCAGCGTCCAGCCCTGATGGCCGAGGCCTTTGCCGAAGCCATCCGCGCCGGGCGCAAGGCCCATCTGGCCGGGCTGATGCAGCAGCGCCAGACCGCCAGCCCCAGCACGCCCACGGTGGGACAGCCCTTCTGGCACCGCGACGGCGCATAGTCCCGACGCGGCCACCAGGCGAATTCAGGGCGATGATCGGGCCGGAGAGGGACTAGCCCTCGTCCGCCCACGCCACCTGGCATCATGCCTTTCAGCTGTTGCGGGCTCTCTACCGGCTGCTGACGTAACCGGACCAGGTTATCACCGGGGCGAATGCCGGCGGCAGGGTCGTGGAGTGATCCACTTCTTGGCCGTTTACTGGGCGTGACATTGGTCAGTGCCGGAGAAACCAGCCTGAAGCCGGCGATCAAGCGCGCCGACCAAGGCCTGTACGCCGTCCCCCACTGTCAAGCTAGATGGAGCCTCAACTGCTGAGCTTGAGCCTTTCGGTTGAGAGGTCTATTATATCTGCATTGATATAGAACCGCGATAGCCAATGGGGGGGGGATGTGGCGCGCAAGAAACCCGTCGCATTCGTCGGAGACTCGAAGGACCGCCTGCGCGACTTCCCTCTAGAAGCCAAGCGAGAAGCGGGGTTTCAGATCGATAAAGTTCAGGCTGGAGGCCAGCCGGATGACTTCCGTCCCATGCCAAGCGTTGGCCGTGGTGTCATGGAGATCCGCATTCGGGAAGACAACGGGGCCTTTCGGGTTTTCTACTTAGCAAACCGGGGCGATGCGGTATTCGTGCTCCACTGCTTCCAGAAGAAGACCCAACAGACCGCCAAGAAAGATATCGACCTGGGTAAGCAGCGATACAAAGAGCTGCCCTGAGCCCGGTCACCAAGCGAGGTGAGATCATGGCCATCGAGTATTACGACAGCGTGTGGGACGCCATCGAGGACACTCCCGAGGAGGCGCTGAACATGCGTCTGCGTTCCGAGCTCATGGCGAAGATCGCCGATCGTGTCAGGGAGTGGAGAATCACTCAGACAGAGGCTGCCCACCGCCTGGGCATTACGCAGCCCCGTCTCAACGACCTGCTGAACGGCCGCATCAACAAGTTCAGCCTGGACGCTCTGGTCAACCTGACGGGACCGGCCCACTTTCGCCTTGAGCTGGAGATTGAGGACGAGAAGGAAGTGGCTGTCTGAAGTGACCAAAACGCCTCTTTTCTATACGTAGAAAAACTGACACCCCCCGCCCTGTCGGGGAGGACTCTATATACGTCTGGCGATCAGCAGGATTGCGGCAAAGCCGTGATATCCGCCCTAGTCAGTTTCTGTGGCAATCGCGATCGCACCGCGTCCGATTGGCCCGGTAGCCATCGATGACCATGATGTTGTTCATGGCGTCAGTCCGTTCTCATCAGAATTTGCGCGGGGATAACGTCATGGCGGGGAAGTCTGTTATCGTCTGCACTAGCTGATCTCTTTGAAACGAAAGGAGGTTTCCAGTGAGCCGCCAGCCCCTTCCTGACACCATGGCCGCCATGCTGCTGACCGGGCATGGCGATGTTGACGCGCTGGTCTATCGCGACGACGTGCCGACCCCGCAGCCGGGACCCGGCGAGGTGCTGGTGCGGGTCACGGCGACGGCCAAGAATAACACCGACCGCAAGGCCCGCGAGGGGCTCTACCCGGTCAAGAAGGGCGAGGTGACGTCCTTTGCCATGGGTGGCGAGCCCACCCTGACCTTCCCGCGCATCCAGGGGGCCGATATCGCCGGGCGCGTGGCCGCCGTGGGCGAAGGCGTCGATGCCTCGCGCCTGGGTGAGCGCGGCCTGCTCGACTTCAACCTCTATCCCGATGACCGGCGCGATATCAACCTGACCCCGGACTACTACGGCCACGGCGCCGACGGCGGCTTCGCCGAGTATGTCGCCGTGCCCTCGGACCAGTTCCACCACGTGCCCAATCCCGAGCTCAGCGACGCCGAGCTGGCCGCCCTGGGCATGTGCTCCTACCAGACCGCCTACCATATGATGACCTCCGCCGGGGTCAAGGCAGGCGAGCGGGTGCTGGTCAGCGGCGCCAGCGGTGGCGTGGGTACGGCGCTGATCCAGTTGTGCCGCATCGTCGGGGCAGTACCCTACGCGGTCAGCCAGCAGGAGAAGGCCGAGGCGCTCAAGGCGCTGGGCGCCGAGGCGGTCATCGATCGTGGCGACCTGGCGGGCTTCGCCGAACGCGTGCTCGAGGCCACCGGCGGCGCGCCCATCGATGCGGTGATGGACCTGGTCGGCGGCGAGATGACCGACGGCTTCATCGACACCATGATCCAGGACATGAAGGCGCGCACCACCTACCCGCGGCTCTCCATCGCCGGCGCCAGCGGCGGCAACATCTCGGAGATCCTGTGGACGCGCATCTACCTCTACCAGGTGCAGATCTTCGGCGTCTCCCACGGCACCCGCGAGGAAGCCGAGCAGCTGATCGCCTGGATCCGCTCCGGCGAACTCAAGCCGGTGCTGCATGCCGCCTTCCGGCTCTCCGACCTGCACCAGGCCGAGCGCTACTTCGTCAGCCGCGACCGCAATTTCCTGGGCAAGATCGTGATCGTTCCCGACAGCCAGTGGGACGAGCATGGCGCGCCCTTCGCCCTCGAGGGACACTGATGAGCCAGGAACTGACCCTGCAACTGATCGACACCCATGCCGGTGGCGATGTCAGCCGCATCGTGGTCGGCGGCATCGAGCCCCTGCCCGGCGCCACCGTCAGGGACCAGATGCACTACCTGCGCGACGATGCCGATGGCCTGCGCAGGCTGCTGCTGGAGGAGCCCTACGGCATCCCCGAGATGTCGGTGGACCTGCTGGTGCCCGCCACCGACCCCGCCGCCGAGGTGGGCTACATCATCATGGAGGTGATGGGCTATCCGATCTATTCCGGCTCCAACACCATCTGCACCGCCACCGCGGTGCTGGAAAGCGGGCTGGTACCCAAGCAGGAGGGCCGCCAGCGCTTCAAGCTGGAGTCGCCGGCCGGCCTGGTGCAGATCGAGGCGCTGGTCGAGGACGGCGTGGTGGAGACGATTACCTGCGGGGGCCTGCCCAGCTATATCGATACCTACCGCGCCAGCATCCATGTGCCCCATCTGGGCGAGGTGACCTACAGCATCGCCTACAGCGGCGGCTTCTACGCCCTGGTGGAGGCCGCCGAGCTGGGCTTTGATCTGACGCGGGACGAGGAGCGCGACCTGGCCCACTGCGCCCACCAGATCGTCGAGGCGATCCAGGCCGAGCGCGGCTTCTCCCACTACACCCTGGGTGACGTCGGTCCGCTGCCCTTCCTGCACTTCATGGGCCCCATCGAGCAGGTCGCCGACCATTTCTATCGCTCGCGCTCGACCACCTATGTGCATCCCGGCGTGATCTGCCGCAGCACCACCGGTACCGGTACCTCGGCGCGCCTGGCGCTGATGCACCACGAAGGGCGCATCCAGCCCGGCGACAGGCTGGAAACCGTCTCGCTGCGCGAGACCGGCTTCATCGGCGAGTTCACCGGCATGCGTCAGGAGGGGCCGCATACGGTGGTGGAGAACACCATCACCGGCAAGAGCTACGTACTGGCCCGCTCCGACATCGTGGTCAACTGCGACGACCCGATGGTCCGCTGCGACGGCCTGCACCACATCCTCGGCGCCGCCCAGGCCGCGTCCGGCTGAACGCCGATAGATGAGCGACAGGTGCGGCGTTGCGCCCGGCGAGCCTCAGCGCCAGCGCCAGTCCAGCTCGAAGGGCACGATGTCGCGGAAGACGCCGGACCGGGCCATCTCGCGTCGCAGGGGAAAGGTCGCCAGGGCATCAATGGGATCGAGTCGCGCCAGTCGCTCGAAGTCGAGGCGTTCCCACGATTCGCGGGACACCTTGGCGCTGAAGAGATACTGGATCTGCGCAGCGCTGCCGTCCGGCGCCTCGACCTGCCGATAGCCGGCGACCAGCGCGCGTTCGATTCGCGGCAGCCGGGCGAAGATCGTGCCCAGCACCCGAAAGGCCACGCCATGCACGTGGCGCCGATAGAGCTCGCGCTGCCGCGTGGCGCCCAGCTTGCGCGGCGAGAGCTTGAGCCGCTTGGCCGGCATGGTCCAGTAACGGTCGGGGAGCGCCTCCTCGCCCGGCAGATCGATGTCCAGGGCGATGGTGCGCAGGTCGTCACTCAGCTCGAAGTCGATCAACGTCTCGCGAGGCCAGCCGAGCTCGTCCAGCCGCTCGTCCAGCGTCTGCTGCATGGCATCGGGATCGTCCCAGGCCGCCACCTCCTCGCGCTGCTGACGCTCGAACTCGCGGGCATCGAACGCGGCCTTCTGCCACTCCCAGTCACGATAGGCCTCGGCATGCGACGCCTCGCGGCGCTGATTCTCCCGCTCGAGCCGTTCCCGGGCATTCGGCAGGAGGGCGTGCCACCAGCTGGGCGCTTCCCGGGATACCGGCGCGGGAGGCGACACCGGGTAGCTGCGCGGCTGATAGCCGGTGGCCGTCGGCGGTGGGGTCTGCTCATGCAGACGGTCGAGCCGGTCGAGCTCGGCGTTGAGGCGCTCACAGTGGGACTCGAGCGCCGCGCGTATCGTCTCCTCCCCGTGGCGCCGCAGCACGCGAGCCTCGGCATCGAGGATCCGGCGGCCATCGGGATGGCGATAGCGGATCTCCCCGTTGGCGGCGATATCGAGGTACACCGGCTGACTTTCGCCGCCCTCGCCGCTTGCCAGCTGCAAGCGAATGCCCGGCGGGCCGACCGAGAGCCCGGGGCGCAGCTTGCAGGTAGTGAGTCGCACCCCGGGTGCGAGACGAATGCGGCGCTGGAAGCGAATCCCCACGATGGCCTCTCCCTGATGATCGGTCCCGAGTGACAGGGTACTGCACTGCGCGTCTTCCGTAACGGCGGATGTCGGCCAGGCACCCTATGCCACGGGGGCAAAGAGCAGCGCCAGGTCGTCTTCGTCGAACAGCGGGCCCTCGCCCTGGCGTTCGGCGCCGCCTTCCAGGATCGAAGCGGCGAGATCCGCCTTGCGCGCCTGCAGAGCGAGGATGCGCTCCTCCACCGTGCCGGCGCATACCAGCTTGTAGACGAACACCGGATTCTGCTGCCCCAGCCGGTGGGCGCGGCCGGTGGCCTGGGCCTCCACCGCGGGGTTCCACCAGGGGTCGTAGTGGATCACCGTGTCCGCCGCGGTGAGGTTGAGGCCCGTGCCCCCAGCCTTGAGGCTGATCAGGAACACCGGAATCTCGCCCTGCTGAAACAGCGCGACCCGCTGGGTGCGGGTCTTGCCCGGGGTGTCGCCGGTAAGGGTGGTATAGGGAATGCCATCGCGCTCCAGGGCCTGGCCGATCAGGCCGAGCATCTCGGTGAACTGCGAGAACACCAGGATGCGCCGCCCCTCCTCGATCAGCGGCGGCAACAGCTCGCGCAGCTGGTCCAGCTTGGCCGAGCGGCGTACCTGTTTGGCGCTGTCCAGCTTGACCAGCCGCGGATCACAGCAGACCTGGCGCAGCTTGAGCAGCGCATCGAGCATCACGATGCCGGAACCGGCCAGGCCGCGCTCGGCGATGGCCTGCTGCACCCGCTGATGCTGGGCCAGACGCAGGCTCTCGTAGAGCTCGCGCTGGGTGCCGCTCAGGGTGATCTCGCGCTGAGTCTCGGTCTTGTCGGGCAGCTCGCCCAGCACCTGCTGCTTGGTACGCCGCAGCATCAAGGGCGCGATGCGTCGCGAGAGACGCTGGCTCAGGGCCGCGTCGCCCTCCTTCTCGATGGGCGTGCGAAAATGCTGGCCGAACCACTGCTGGCTGCCCAGTGCACCCGGCGCCACCGCATCCAGCTGGGCCCACAGCTCACCCAGATGGTTCTCCAGCGGGGTGCCGGTCATCGCCAGCGCCCGCCCGGCGTTGAGCTCGCGCACCGCGCGTGCCGTCTGGCTGGCGGCGTTCTTGATCGCCTGGGCCTCGTCGAGCACCAGCAGGCCGAACGTGATCTCGCGCAGCCGCTCCAGATCGCGGATCAGCAGCGGGTAGGTGGTCACCGCCAGGTCGGCCTGGGGCAGCGCCTCCACGATCTGTCGCTGGCGCTGGGCCTTGCCGCCCTGCAGCGCCACTACCCTCAACTCGGGAGCAAAGCGTGCCGCCTCGGCGCACCAGTTGCCCACCAGGCTGGTCGGCGCCACCACCAGCACCGGCCCCGTCAGCACGTCGCGGGTGCGCTCGTCGAGCAAGTGCGCCAGCACCTGCACCGTCTTGCCCAGGCCCATGTCGTCGGCGAGGATGCCGCCGGTGTCGAGCTCGGAGAGAAAGCGCAGCCAGGCCAGGCCGCGGGCCTGATAATCGCGCAGCTCGCCCACGAAGCCCTGGGGCGCCGGCAGGCTGGCAGGCAGCGCCTTGAGCCGTTGCGCCAGCGACGCCACATCGTCTCGCCCCGCCCAGCGCTCGTGCTCGGCCAGCGGCGCCACCCGCTCGGCGGCGGTCACCGGCAGCTGCAGGGCCGCCTCCGGGTCGCTCTCGTCGCTCAGCCAGTCGAGAATCGGCGCCATCAGCCCGCGCAGCCGAGCGAGCGGCAACACCAGGTGGCGCTGATCATCCAGCGCCACCGACCAACTCGCTTGCTCGGCTTCGTCTGCCGGCGGATCCAGCGGGAAATCCGGGTCCTTGAGCAGCTGACGCAGGATCGGCAGCAGGTTCATGCGCTCCCCCTCCACCTCGATATCCAGCGCCAGGTCGAACCAGCCGTTGCCCGCCGGCTCCAGTTCGCCGTGCCATGTCTCCGGCTCGAGATAGTGCGGCTCGGGGGGAAAGGCTTCGCTGAGCTCCACCAGGCAACCCGCCTCGCGCAGCCTGGCAATCATCTCCCACCAGCCATCAATACCGGCCAGGTGGGTCGGCCACTCGGCGGCACGGGTCGGCGGCACGCCGTGGATGGGCAGCAAGAGCGTCCAGGGCGGCAGTTCGAGATGGGCCGGCACCGCCTCGGTCTCCTGCAGCCGCTCCAGGGTGACCATGCCCGGGGGCAGGCCGTGAATCAGCGCCAGCTCCGCCTCGGGATCGCGCTTGATGGTAAGCCGCTGGCTATCACGAAAGGCCTGGGCGGTATCACCCGGCTCGGGGGGCACCTCGATGCCGTCATAGTCGAAGCTCACGACCCCGGCACCGACCCGGATCCAGCGCGGCAGGGGCGCGCCGTCGCGAAAACCCAGCTGGCCCTCGGCGACCCGCATGGTGACCTTGAGGCGCGGCGGAACTCCCTCCAGTACCCGCTCCTCGACCCGCTTCGGCGTAGGCAACTGGCTGGCCAGCGACGAGGTCCTGCGCAGCCGATCATTCAGCCAGTCGCTCATCTCGGGCGGCAAGGGCGGCGATCGACGCAGTCTCACCAGCAGCGCGGGGTCGCCCGCCATGCGACCGAAACGGCCATGCCCGGGGTCGAGATAGCAGAGCCCGCGGCCCGCCCGAGCCATGATCGCCTCCGCCGAGAGCAGCCCCTGCGGAGAGGTATCGGCCTGCAGATGCTGCACACCTTGCGCATCGGGTTGCCAACTCGGTGTCAGCTGGCAGCTGGGTCCCGGTTCGAGCTGCTGGCCGGTCTGCTTGCGCAGGAACAGCAGCGGCGGCGCCTCGCTTTCCAGCAGCGACCAGAGGGCGCGCGCCTGGAAGGCGTGGGATAGCAGCGCCCAGCGGCGATGATCGCTCCCCCACAGGGAATCGATTTCACCGTGCAACAAGAGGTCGAGCGCCTCCTCCTGCTCGGGGTTCCAGCCACCCTCGGGCGCCGGCACCAGCTCGCCCGACCCCCGCGCCTCGATCACCCGCGGTGAAACCCAGCCGCCGTGGCGCTTGCTCTGGCGCGAGGGGCGCAGCCACACCGGCAACACCTTGAGCACCGGCTCGATGCCGTAGCGGGTGGTGGTGTCCAGAAACAGCCCCAGGCGATGCGTTTCGCCGACACGCTCGCCTTCCCGCACCGGGCCAGCAGATTGCTCCAACTGCGCCAGCCAGGCCTCCCAGCTACGCCTCAGCGTTGCATTATCCTCGGTGGCCTCGGCCGCCCCGGGCTGCGCAGGGGGCGCCGACATGTCATCGGCCACCGCTGGCGCGCCCGCCCCCAGTTCGTCGAGGAATGTCTGGATCAGCGCCACCGCGTGCTTGCAGCCGACGCCGACCGGGCAACTGCAGTCGGTAAAGAGCTCGTCATCAGCGCCATCGGCATATAGCGCCACTTCGGCATGATAGGCCTGCTTCCGGCTCCCCATGACCTCCGCCGTCAGCACGATCATATCGCCATCGAGCTCCAGCCCCACGCCATCCAGCACCCGTCCCTGCCTGGCATAGCGCCGGCCTCGCTCCAGCGAACCCGCATCGAAGAAGCTCTGCCAGTCGACCTGATGGAGGGCAACGAACATCGTTTTGGCGTGATCGGCAAGGCGGGGATCGGACACGGGGGCTCCTCGACAGGGTGTTACGAGGAGGCTATTTGACCGAAGACGTCAGGCAATCGCAACAGGCCATGGCCGGTAATCAGCCGAAGGCAGTGCTAGCCCTGATCTGGACGCCGCTTGCGACGCTCCGTCCCGGTCAATCCTGCGCACCGCTGGGTTCGACCGACGCTGGAGCCTGCCGGTGATGGCTTCCAGGGAGCAGGTCGCACATCTCGACGCTGTGCACGAACCCCCTTACGCCGCGTTTCAGGGTCGCGCAGGCGAGCTGACTGTCGAGGGTGCGTTCGGCGTGTTGCAACTCATCGAGCAGCGAGGCCAGCTGCTGATTCGGCAGGATCTCCTCCTGAGCCCGCAGGATCTTGGGGTGCTGGGTGCCCACCACGTTATCGCCGATCAACAGCTCCTCGTAGAGCTTTTCACCGGGGCGCAGCCCGGTATAGACGATTTCGATATCGCCATCCGGGTTGTCGTCGTCCTTCACTTCCAGGCCGGTGAGCTGGATCATGCGCCTGGCCAGTTCGACAATCCTGACTGAATCGCCCATATCGAGCACGAACACATCGCCCCCCTCGGCCATGGAGCCGGCCTGAATCACCAGCAGGGCCGCCTCGGAGATGGTCATGAAGAAGCGCGTGATCTCGTGGTGCGTCACGGTGATCGGCCCGCCCTGTTCGATCTGGCGCCGAAACAGCGGCACCACCGAACCGCTGGAACCCAGCACGTTGCCGAAGCGCACCATGGAGAAAACGGTGCGGTGGCCCTCTTTCGCGGCGTAGCGCGTCGCCAGGTCCTGCAGTACCAGCTCGGCCATGCGCTTGGTGGCGCCCATCACGTTGGTGGGGCGCACGGCCTTGTCGGTGGAGATCAACACGCAGCGCTCGACCCCCAGGCTGGCGGCGCTTTCCGCCACCACCCGGGTGCCATGCACATTGTTGCGCACCCCTTCGAGGACGTTGTTCTCGACGATGGGCACGTGCTTGTAAGCGGCGGCGTGGTAGAGGGTCTGCACGCCATAGTGGCGGATCACGGCCTCGACCCGGTTTCGGTCGCAGACGTTGCCGAGCAGCGCCACGATGGGGAAAGCCTCGCCCATCTCGAAACGCATCCTCTCGAGCGCCTGCTCGATGGCGTAGAGACCGAATTCGCTGGCCTCGAAGAGGATCAGGGCTCGAGGGCCGCCACGCATCGCCTGGCGACACATCTCGCTGCCGATGGAACCGCCCGCACCGGTCACCATCACCACCCTGTCGCGGATACTGGTATCGATCAGTTCATGACGGGGCGGCACGGGATCACGACCCAACAGGTCTTCCAACTCCACCTCGCGCAGCTGATCCACGCTCGCCGCACCGGCAACGATCTCCGGCATGGAGGGAACGGTCTGCACATGCAGCGGCAGGCCGGCGAGCCTGTCCAGCGCCTGCTTGCGTTGCGCCTTGGTGGCCGCCGGCATGGCCAGCAGCACCCGCTTGATACCCTGCTCCTCGGCCACGGAGCTGAAGTCGGCAGGGTCGTAGACCTTCACGCCCTTGATGGTGCTGTTCCACAGCGACGGGTCGTCATCCAGAAAGGCGGCGACATAGAAATCTCGGCCGCCGGCCAGCGCCAGGGCCAGCTGCGCCCCGGCACTGCCGGCGCCGTAGATCGCCACGGGCTCCTTGTGGCTATAGTGCTTGATCAACCAGTAGTAGTAGCTGCGCACCAGCAGCCGCGTGCCGCCCACATACACCAGGCTGACGAGCGCGAAGTTGATCGGCACCGAGCGCGGGAAAGGTTCCAGCCGAGTCACGAACGCCGCGGCCCACATCATCACCGACAGCATCAGGATACCCTTGATCACCGCCCACATGGCCTGCGGCCCCATGAAGCGCACCACGGCGCGATAGAGCCCCAGCCGGGCGAAGATGTACACGCCGACCACGGGCACCAGGAAAAACAGCCACCAGGCAATCTCCAGATACCGCTCGGGCCACCAGTCGGCCAGGCGCAGGGCATAGGCCGACCACAGCGCCAAGGGCAGCGCCACCAGGTCGGCCAGCACCATGATCAGCCGCTTATGGGTGCGGCTGAGCTCGGCGATCAGGTGGTGCATTCGCCTTGTGCGAGTCATGACAATATCCTGTCGCTGAACCAACGCGATGATAGCAAACACGCTCCGGCAGAAGTTGTGGGAGCTGTGCTTGCACCGCGAAAAGAAGCAGGCAACCAACTATGGCAAAAGTTGTAGGAGCTGTGCTTGCACGGCGATTGGTGCCGTGCCACAGAAATCGCCGTGCAAGCACAGCTCCCACAAACAGCCACCGAGCAAGAGCTAAATTCGCCGTGCAAGCACGGCTCCCACAAGCTACCACCGACTATTGAGAACGACTCGCACTCCGAGATTCCATGCCAATCCCCTCAAACGGATCAGTCGCTGCCGAAGAGATCGCGAGTGTAGACCTTGTCGCGAACATCGGCGAGCTCGTCCGCCATGCGATTGCTGAGGATCACATCGGCCTCCTGCTTGAAGGCCTCGAGATCACGCAGCACGCGCGAACCGAAGAAGGTGTCCTCCTCCAGCACCGGCTCATACACCACCACCTCGATGCCCTTGGCCTTGATACGCTTCATCACGCCCTGCATCGCGCTGGCGCGGAAGTTGTCGGAGCCGCTCTTCATGATCAGCCGATACACACCCACCACCTCCGGTCGGCGCGCCAGCACCTGCTCGGCGATGAAATCCTTGCGGGTGCGGTTGGCATCCACGATCGCCTGGATCATGTTGTTCGGCACTTCACTGTAGTTGGCCAGCAGCTGCTTGGTGTCCTTGGGCAGGCAGTAGCCGCCGTAGCCGAAGGAGGGGTTGTGGTAATGGTGGCCGATGCGCGGGTCCAGCCCCACGCCTTCGATGATCTGGCGCGTATCCAGGCCGTGGGTCTCGGCGTAGGTATCCAGCTCGTTGAAGTAGGCCACGCGCATGGCGAGGTAGGTATTGGCGAACAGCTTGATCGCCTCCGCCTCGGTGCTGTTGGTGAACAGCACGGGAATTGCCTCTTTCACCGCGCCCTGCTTGAGCAGCCCGGCGAAGGTTTCGGCGCGCTCGGAACGCTCGCCGACGATGATCCGCGAAGGATGGAGATTATCGTAGAGCGCCCTGCCCTCGCGCAGGAATTCCGGGGAGAAGATCAGGTTGCGGGTGGCGAAGCGCTCGCTGGCCTCCACGGTATAGCCCACCGGCACCGTGGACTTGATCACCATCAGCGCCTGCGGGTTGATGGCGATCACATCCTGGATCACCGCCTCGACGCTGGAGGTATCGAAGACATTGGTTTGCGGATCGTAATCGGTGGGTGTGGCGATCACCACGATATCGGCCCCGTCATAGGCCTGCTGCCTGTCCAGCGTCGCGCTGAGGTTCAGGTCCCGGTTGGCCAGGAAATCGCTGATCTCCACGTCCTCGATGGGCGAGACCCGATCATTGAGCTGTGCCACCTTCTCGGCGACGATATCCAGCGCCACCACCTCATTGTGTTGAGCCAGCAGCACGGCGTTGGAAAGGCCTACATAGCCGGTGCCGGCAATGGCGATCTTCATGCAAGAATCCTTCATTCGTTGGCGGGCGAGATTTCCCAGGGCCAACCTCTGACCCCGAAGGGAGAGTTAAGATAGACTGCCAAGGGCCGATCAACAGCACACAAGAGTCATCGATGCCGCATCAATCCACCATACTCCATGCCTTGGTCGATCTGGCAAATAGAGAGCATGGTGAGAACTGGAGCAGCCATTATATCAGGCAGCCCTGAAACCGGAGGGCCTGAATGCCCTGCTCCACCGTGCCGCTGAACGCAACCTTCAGCTGCTGACTGAGGCAGGCATCGGCAACACCAAGCAGGGTTTGAATTCACTGGGAGTCGTGGTGCCAAGTGACGCACGCAAGGCCTTCGACAAGCTGCGGATCCTGGATCACGACACCAGCCAGCTCCCCTGGAACACACTCCCCCCCTCGACGATACCATTGTCGAAGGGATCATCAGCCGGAGGAATACCAACAGCTATTGGATTTTCCTGAAGCAGGCGTGCCAATCCCCATTCCCCAAACACCTACCTACTGGCGGTGGCGTACACCACTATCGTCGTCGACAACTGCCTGCGGTACGATACGCTCAACGCGTCAAACTCAATCCATACGCCTTCAAGTAACGAACGCCGATGCAACCCGACGAACACCCCGAGATCCCAGCTGAATTCGCACAGGCCATCCATGCCTTTCTGGATCAATCCATTCGCCACATCCTCCGTCACGAGGATGCCGAGCGCTATTTCCAGGCCCTCGGCGAGATTGCCAGGCATAGCGGAATGGCAAAGTGGTTTGACGACCAGATGCCCTGGTGGGGAATCGGCCGATTGGTATGGAATGCCACGCCGCTACCCTCCAAAGGGTTTCGCAACGCCACGCTGCCGGAACCGCGGCGCAATGATCGCTGCCCCTGCGGTTCCGGCAAGAAGTTCAAGCGCTGCTGCCAGCCGCTAGAGAGCGCTCATACCATGGGCCTTGCCGAAGAAGTGCCAATCACCAGAATAGCCATCGACCTCTTCACCCAGCAGCAGCGTCAGGCGGCAGCGAAGCAGGCGCCAACCAGGGCTCGCCTGCTGGTGGCCGAGCACGAGCTCGAGCAGGGCCATCCTGGCAAGGCGCGCAAGCAGCTGCTGACCCTGCTCGACAGCGGTAAGCTCGTCGAGGAGCTGCAGACTCACGCCGTACATCTGCTCGGGGATGCCTATGAGGCCATGGGCCACCTGACCGCCGGCGAGAAGGCAATGCTCGAGCGCATCCCTGGCCTCAAGCCCATGGCCGCCGCCGCTGCGCTGCAGTGGTTAAGCAGCCGAGCGCTGGAGGACGACCGTCCCGCTGATGCCCTCGCGCATCTGCTCTACGCCGAGCATCTGGATCCCGACAACCTGACGAATGGCCTGCTCAAGGTCGTGACTCTGCGCGCATTGGGCGCTGATGATGATGCGCGGCGCACCGCCCAGGAGTGGCTACTGCTGGCCCAAGAGTTGGGTGACGAGCAGGCCATCGAGTTGCTGGAGGAACAGGCGAGTTCGACGTATCTCAAGGCATTCCCCGAAGATATGGCTGAAGATGATGAAGAAGACGCTCAGGACGATAACATCCTGCAGCTATTCGGCCCGGATAAGGCCACCCTCACCGCCCTCACCAAACTGCTCGAGAAAGCCCATGACCAAGCGCTTCACCCCGTGCACTTCGAGCCGGGCCCGCCGGATGGCGACGAAGGCCAGTCACGCTGGGTCATGATATCGGCGGCGAAAGTGGAGAAGACCAACGCCCTGCTCTATAGCGACCCGGATGGCATCGACCCGCTCGACCCCACGCTCATTCGTCACCATCCAGACTTGCTGCAGAATCCCAGCTTTCTCGAGGCGCTCGACGCCCATGCCGGCCTCGCCCTCAACGACGAGCAAGCGGCTTTCAACAAGGCATTGGCACGGCAAGTGGATCGTCTGATCGATCATATCCTCGCCGCTTTGCCGGCCGGCGGCCAGCTCCCCTGGGAATGGCTCGAACACCGCCCCGTGCTGCGGCAGATGATGGCGCGCGCCTTGGAACATCCAGATCTCCAGGCCAGCATCGAAGGCCTGTCGCAGGTGCTGGCCCTTTGCCCCAACGACAACCTCGGCGTGCGCGCCCCGCTGATCAACAGCTTGTTGCGCGCCGGACACAACGCCGAGGCCCTGGCCATCGCCGAGCAGTACCCGGAGGACCACCTGGCCGAAACCCGTTACGGCCGGGTACTGGCCCTGGTCAGGCTCAGCCGCCTTCACGAGGCGGAGCAGGCACTCCGGGGCGCCTATGCCGCGCTGCCCAAGGTGCTCAACTACCTGATTGCCAACAAACGCAAGCAGCCCAAGCTGGATCCTAACGGCATCGTTATCGGCGGTAATGACCAGGCATGGTACTACCGGCAAGACATGCGCGATGTGTTCCTGGAAACGCCCGGCATGATCGGCTGGCTCGAAAGCACCAAGAAGCGCCTGCCACCCGTGTCAGGATGAGTCTCAATCCGCTGAAGGGTCTGACCCCGGAGGAGAGTTTCGATGCCCCATCAATCCACCATGCTCAAGGCCCTTGTCGATATGGCGGCGGAAGAGACTGATATCGCGGTGCTATGGCTCTATGGCTCTCGCGCCAAAGGCACGGCCTCGCCGGACAGCGACTATGACCTCGCCGTGGCCTTTCGCGACTTCGCCAAGGCCCCGCTCGAGCGCCGCTTGCGCCCCGAGCTGCTGTCACAGGATTGGCAGGACCGGCTGGGTCTGCCGCACGACCGGCTGTCGATCGTGGATATCAACCTCGCCCCTCTGCCCCTGGCCCACGCCGTGATTCGCACCGGCCAGGTGCTTCGGGTCAATGACCGCCTGCGCCTGATCCGCGAGGAGAACCGCATCACCTCGATGTGGGAACTCGACCACCAGTACCATCAACGGCATTTTGCTTGACAGGCCAAGGAGGCGCAGACGTGGAATCCGAATATATCGATGCCATGCGCGAGCATTTCGCCACCTTGGCGGAGGAACTGGAGCAGCTGCATCAGGCAGCCCTGAAACCGGAGGGCCTGAACGCCCTGCTCCACCGTGCCGCCGAACGTAACCTTCAGCTATTGACCGAGGCTTGCATCGGCATCACTAAACAGCGGCTGAAGTCGCTGGGGGCCGTGGTCCCAAGCGACGCACGCAAGGCCTTCGACAAGCTGCGCAGCCTGGACCACGACACCAGCCAGATCCCCTGGAACAAGGTCGTCGGGCTGCGTAATGCCCTGGTACATGACTATCTGAACCTCGACCATACCATCGTCGAGGGGATCATTCGCCGGAAGGAATACCAAAAACTACTGGATTTTGCGGAAGCGCAGCTGAGGGGGCATCCTCCTACAGCGTCTTGATGTGCCCAACCCTGCTCGACGTTTCGACACCAGCGGGCTTAGGTTTTTCATGGAACGGGCGCTGGCGCCGAATCGCAAAAACCTATCCGCTTGGGTTTATTTGCTACACTACCCGAATGCCGAGCATTCTCCGATTTGAAGGCCTGCGGGTTGTCATCTACCCCAACGACCACCGCCCAGCGCATGTCCATGTCATTGGCAAGGGGAGTGAAGCCGTGTTCGTGCTGAACTGCCCCAGTGGCCCGCCCAATCTTCGCGAGAGTTATCACTTTAAGGCGTCTGAGCTAAATCGTATTGCTTCGGCCCTGTCAGCAGAACTTTTGGCGCTATGTGCCAAATGGAGGGAAATTCATGGCAATTACTGATGAAGCCATTCAAAACGCAGAAGCACGCATGGCGGCTGAACGCGAACATGCGCATGCCGTTTCAGCCCGCTACGATCGCCGCTCCAGGCGGTTGATCATCCGGCTGCATTCCGGATTGGAGCTCGCCATTCCACCACGCCTGGTAGAAGGTCTCTCGCAAGCGACGCCGGAGGCACTCTCCGAGATCGAGATCTCGCCATCCGGCCTGGGACTTCACTGGCCTCAGCTCGACGCTGACCTTTACGTTCCCGCCCTGCTGGAAGGCCAGTTTGGCTCCCATCAATGGATGGCCCGTCAAATGGGTGCCGCGGGTGGCCGTAGCCGTAGCAGTGCCAAGTCCAATGCCTCCAGAGCCAATGGCGCGAAAGGGGGACGACCACGCAAGACGCAAGCATAGCGAAACCCACTGTAAAGATAGAGCCGCATTTCATGAGAAGCCCGATTCGACGTTTCTACTCCAGCCAGTAGGCCTGGTAAGCGACAGCGCACCAGGCGTAGCAGCCACTGACACCGACCCTCACGACCTAACCCGATCCCCCGTCCCCTTGCCCGCCATGGTGAGCAGGAGATAGCGAAAATACGCCGCCACCGTCAGCCCATCGAGCATTTTCCGATCCATCTCCGCCAGCCGCCGCGGAGTGGACATATCGATGTCGTTGACCTGGGCCAGGCCAGTGATCCCCGGGCGGGCCTCGAACACCCCGCGGCTGGCACGCTCGGCGATCAGTTCCTCCTGGTTGTACAGGCAGGGCCGCGGCCCGACCAGGCTCATCTCACCCTTGAGCACGTTCCACAGCTGCGGGAGCTCGTCGAGCTTGGTGCGGCGCAGGAAGCGCCCGAAAGGGGTGATCGACGCGGAATCGGCCAGATGCGTCGCCATTGATGCGGTATCGGGCGTCATGGTGCGGAACTTCACCAGCACGAAGGGCCGCCGATGGCGCCCCACCCGCGCCTGGCGAAACAGCGGCGAGCCGGTATCGAAATAGCCGATACCGGTGAGCAGCAGCAATACCGGAAGTCCGATCAGCAAGCCGATGGCGGAAAACACCACATCGAGGAAGCGAATCACGTCATACGGCCTTCATCGGCGTGGCGAAAACAGCGCGCGAGCTTTTTCTCGAATCATTCCTTCGACGAAGAGCCAAAAAAACGCTCGACAGCCCGAGAAGGGGCCGACTCTGCCGGACAAGGGGTTTGCTTCTTCCAGTATCTCGATTTTCAACGCGAGGATTCTCTCAATCGCCGCTTCGCTGCTTCCCATTCACTAAAAGCATCACCATCAGCCTCCGCTCGTGCTGACCTTATTTCGAGTTCCTCTCGATGCCAGTCAGGGACGGGGACGGATTCCGGATCTCGAGTCAGGTCATCCCAAAGCGCTTCCATGGCACGAAGCTTCTCTCGTGTACTCATATCTCCTAATGCCGTCACCATGGTCTATCTCCAAGAAATCGCCATAATGCAAGAACCCGTCTCAGGGTAGCCCCAAAGAGGAAGGTCTGGCTACACTGCTTGGCCATGCCGGAGACCACCCGCCACCCATATCGCCCTTCGTGGGAGTGGGGTTGACCCGGATCAGTGGAGACCTTGACGCTTTGATAGCAGGAGGTTTCCACCATGCCTAGAACACGCCCACCGTATACGCCGGAGTTTCGGCAACAGATGATCGACCTGGTACGCAGCGGTCGGGATCCACGAGACCTGGCTCGCGAGTTCGAACCGTCGGACCAGACCATCCGCAACTGGGTAGCCCAGGCCGACCGCGATGATGGTGGCCGCAGCGATGGCATTACCAGCGCTGAACGCGAGGAACTGTCCCATCTCCGCCGGGAAATCAAGCGCCTGCGCGAAGAGCGCGAGATCTTGTCAAAGGCCGCGGCCTGGTTCGCTCGGGAGACCGACGCCGTGCCGCCGAAATCTACGCGTTCGTCGAGATGAACCGGGCCGATCACAGTGTTGCCACCCTGTGCCGAGTGCTCGAGGTCTCCCCGAGCGGGTACTACGCGTGGCGCAAGCGCGCACCATCGCCACAAGCGCGGCGAGACGCCGAGTTGATGGCAAAGATTCGGCGCTTCCATGAGCGGTCTCATGGCACCTATGGAGCGCCACGCATCCTGCAGGATCTGCGTGAGGAAGCCCATGAGCAGGTCGCCCAAAAACGGGTGGCCCGCCTGATGCGCGAGGCAGGGCTTCGGGGGGTACACCGCAGGCGGTTCATGACGACCACTGAGCGCGATGAACGCCGGCGGCCGGCACCTGATCGGGTGGATCGCACGTTCACTGCACAGCGGCCTGACGAGCTTTATGTGGCCGATATCACCTATGTGCCGACGTGGGCCGGGTTTCTGTTCCTGGCCGTTGTCATCGACGTGTTCAGTCGCCGTGTGGTCGGCTGGGCAATGGCCAGTCACATGCGGGCCAGCCTGGTGGTGGACGCGCTGGAGATGGCCCTGGCACAACGCAAGCCTCGCGGCGCAATCCACCACTCGGATCAAGGGGCGCAATATACCTCGCTGGCCTTCAGTGAGCGTTGTCGAGAAGCGGGTATCGCGACGTCGATGGGCTCGGTCGGCGACTGCTATGATAACGCCATGGCGGAGAGCTTTTTCGCCACACTCGAATGTGAGCTCATTGAGCGCCGCTCCCTGCGGGATCATGCTGAGGCTCGACAGGCAATTTTCGAATTCATCGAAGGGTGGTATAACCCGCATCGTCGCCACTCCGGCATCGGCCACCAATCACCACTCAACTACGAGAGGAGATTCTTTGGAGAACCGGTTTCTTATAAGCCGCTACCTCTCCACTGAAACGGGATAACTCCAGGAGGCCTGTTCGACGTTCCGACTATGCCGAGCGAGGGTTTGGCTTGTTCATAAGATCACAAATCACGAAACAGGGCCTTCATCTGCCTGGCGAAAACAGCGCGCCAGCCCCTCGTCGAGGCTCAGTGGCGGCACCCAACCCAGCGTGCGTCGTGCATGGCGGGCATCCACCTGCAGGGAATCGAAAAGGCGATCGTAGATACCCCGCTTGCCCAGCGCCGTGGCTCCCGCCTTCAGCAAGGGGGCGGGCAACCAGAACAAGCGGGATGGCCTGACGGCCGCACGGGCCAGCTTGCGCAACAATTCGGACGTGGAGACATCCTCACCATCCGCCACCAGGAAGGTCTGCCCTGCCGCCCTGGGATGATCGATACACAGCACAATGAAATCCACGAGGTTCCAGACGGACACGAAGGAACGCCGGTTGCGAATCCCCGCCAGGGGCAAGGGCAGGCCCTTGGTCGCCACCTTGCTGAGCAGGCCGAAGTTACCGGGCGCATCCGGCCCATACACCAGCGGTGGGCGGATAATCACCACCTCCATGCCGGTTTCCCGCTGGATCTCCCACAACCCCTGCTCGGCCTCCCACTTGGACTGCGCATAGGGCTCGGCGGGCTGCGGGGTATCGCTCTCGGTATAGGGGCGGGTATTGCAGTTGCCGTTGACGCCGATCGAGCTGATGAACAGAAAGCGCTTCACACCCGCCGCAGCGGCCTGGCCAGCCAGGCGCAGGGTCCCCAGTACATTGACCCGGCGAAACTCGGCGAGTGAGTCTTGCGCCTCCTCGGCCAACACATGGGCACGACCCGCCGTATGAATCACGCAGTCGACCCCCGCAAGGAGGCCCGACCAATCCGCGCTATCCGAAAGCTCGGGTGAGGCCCAAAGGACCCTCCCTCCGGCCCGTGAACACCCCACGACCCGCATCGCCGGCGTTTCCTCCAGCCTCGCGACCACGGCACTGCCGATGAAGCCGCTGGCGCCGGTCACCAGAACCGTCATGATGCCAACCGACTCCGTATCGCTCATTTCTTCACCAGCCTGCCGAGGATATTCCACGCGAGGTAGTAGGCGGACCGGGCCACCGACAGCTCCTCGAACTCCCTGAACAGGCGCCAATGGTAGCGAATCAGATCCAGCTTGTTGCGGGAGATGGACCCGGAACGCTGGCGATAAAGCGCCAGCACCTGATCCAGGCCTCTCGCGGTGCCCGTCTGCCTGAGAATCCTGAGCCACAAGGCATAGTCCTGCCGTTTCCTAAGCTCGGGCATGTATACCTTGCCCACTTGCCGAGTATCGTACATGGCCGTCAGGCAGCCAATTTGGTTGTAGCGAAGCATATCCCGATAGCTTAAGGACGCTGCCGCTGTGCTTACCTCTCCCGTACGTTCGCCATCCTCTTTCATTACCTCGTAGCCGGTATACGAAAGCGCCGCGCCGGTCGATTCCATGAATGCCACCTGAGCCGACAGCTTTTCAGGCAGCCAGAGGTCATCGCTATCGAGAAAGGCGATGAACCGCCCTTTCGCCGCCTCGATCCCCGCGTTCCTGGCAACCGCGGCTCCCGCGTTCTTCTCAAGCCGGATCAGCGTGATTCTCGAATCCGAAGCGGCATAGCGCTTGATTATGGCGGCCGAGCCGTCCTGAGAGCCATCATCGATAAGAATATGCTCCCAGTCGGGGGAGCTCTGGGCCAGTACGCTGTTTAGGGTTTCTTCAAGATGCGGGGTGGCATTGAATACGGGGGTGATGATTGATACATCTGGAGATTTATCGTGGTCCCCCATGGTTATCGCTGGCTCTTGATAACAGAAGCGTACAGGTCCGTCATGGTGGATACACATACATCCCAGCTGTAATGACGCTTCACATGGTCTCTCGCTGCCTGCCCCATGCGCAAACGAAGCTCAGGGTCGTAAACTAATTTTTCTATAGCCTCCGACGCCGCCTGAGCATTCTCCCTGGGAACCACAACCCCCGTGACACCATCCAGGGTAACTTCGGGCAAGCCTCCCGCGTCAGAGACCACGACAGGAAGTCCAGCGGCTCCCGCTTCCAGGACAGCAACGCCAAAACTCTCACTATCGAGTCGACTTAGCGCCACATAGATATCGAACTCATTCATTTCCTCCGGGACCTTCGCATCATAAATCGGCCTTGACCAGCTCATCCACGATCCGCTGCGCGGCTTGCCCGCCGCCGTACAGATGGGCATTGTCCTTCACCTTGCGCCCGATATGGCGCTCGGCAGCCGCTGCAATCTTCTCCTGGTCAGCACCCACCAGTTCATTGACGCCCGCCTCTACCAACTCAACCCATTCGGTCTGGTCGCGCATCGTCACGCAGGCCTTGCCGAAGAAAAACGCCTCCTTCTGCACGCCACCGCTGTCGGTCAGTACCAGGCCACAGTGGTCGAGCAGCCACACCATCTCGAAATACCCGACCGGATCGATGGTAGTCACTTCGAGCTTGAGGCCATTGCGCTCAATGGCGGCGCGGGTACGAGGATGCAAGGGCAGCACCACCGGTGCCACCTGACGGTGGACGCGGTTCAGCCCTTCCACGATGGCAGCAAGCCGTTGAGGATCGTCGGTATTCTCGGCACGGTGCAGGGTGGCCAGGATGAAGGCATCCGGCACATCGAGCCCGACCGGCGCTTCGGCGCGCCTGGCAAAGAACAGGGCCGCATCCTGCATCACGTCGCCTACCTGGAGAACCTGGGCCGGTTTGTGAGCGAAACCCTCATTCTCCAGGTTGCGAACGGCGGTTGCCGTCGGGCAGAACAGCAGGTCACTGATCTGATCGGTCAGGATGCGGTTGATCTCCTCCGGCATGGCCATGTTGAAGCTGCGCAGCCCCGCCTCCACGTGCGCGACCGGTACATGCAGCTTGGCCGCCGCCAGGGCGCCCGCCAGGGTGGAGTTGGTATCGCCATAGACCATCACCCGATCAGGCTTTTGGTCTATTATCACCTGTTCGATCTCGGCCAGCATGCGGCCGGTCATCGCGCCGTGGCTTCCCCCATGGATATCCAACTGGATGTCGGGGCGCGGAATACCCAGCTGATCGAAGAAAACCGCCGACATATTGGCATCGAAGTGCTGGCCGGTATGCAGCAGGACCTCTTCGATACCGCTGGTTTGCTTAATGGCCCGGGAGACCACGCTGGCCTTGATAAACTGTGGGCGTGCGCCAATGATGGTGAGGATGCGTTGCATTATGCTCTCAATCGATGTTTCCGAATGGTGTTGTCATAGACCCCCAGCATGGTCTGGATGCAGGCATCCCAAGAGTAGTACTTGGCCGCATGCGCCTGAGCCGCCCTCCCCATACGGCACCGCAACTCAGCGTCCATCACCAACTTCTCGATGGCATCGGCGGCAGCTTGAGGATTCTCACGTGGAACGATGAAACCCGTTTCACCCTCGACGGTCACTTCCGGCAAGCCACCCGCATCCGAAACCACCACAGGGCGGCCTGCCGCACCGGCCTCGATGATCGCCACCCCGAAGCTTTCGCTGTCCAACCGGCTGAGAGCGACATAGATATCCAGCTTCGCCAGCTCTTGTGGTACCTGAGCATGAGGCACACGCCCAACGAATGTGACACTATCAGCAATGCCCAATCGCTCGGCAAGGGCTTGCAATTCAGGCGTATGCTCGCCACCACCGACCAGACGCAATTCGAGTACAGGGGCTTTCAGCTCAGGCTTGGCCTGTAGCGCTTTCACCACCAGTGCATAGGCTTCGATAAGGGTATCGATACCGTATTTTGGTTTCATGGTTTTAACGGTACCAATCACCAATTTGCTTTTTTGAACTGGCGGCTCGGGATATAGCCCTGCATAAGCCTCCAGGTCAATACCAAAGGGAGTGATGGCAATATCGTCGAGTTCAGGCGCCAGTTTTCGTACTTCCTCTGCCATGCAATGACTGGTCGAGGCCACATGATCCGCCGCGCGCAGATTTTTCTTCACCAGCCACTTATGCAAAGGCGATTTGTGCGGAAAGTCATACACATCGCTTCCCCAGACCGACAGTAACCAAGGGTGAAAATTGACCAATCGGGCCGTCGTCCCGTAGCCGCTGGCATAATGGGCATTGACCAGGTCCGGCTTAATCTGCTTCAGCAGCCTGCGAACCTTCGGCACCATGGTGAAGTAACCCGGGACGCCGCGGAAAGGAAAAGGATGCACCACCACGTTGTCATCAAACGGGTCCACCTGCGAATGCTGGGTAATGACATGAATTTCATGACCGGCGCCACACAGACCGTTGGCCCACCGAATGGTGTGGATGGACGAAGCGCCGGAGAGCAAGACAATCCTCACTGTGCAAGATCCTTGATCACCTGTCGAGCACGGGCCTGCCATGTATGGTGCTCGGCGACAGCGCCAATAGTCTCGCGAATTTGCATTATCTCGGACGGATCCTCCATCAAGCGGCGCAACAACTGACCAAGCGCCGTTTCGTCGTAGGGAAGTGTCCAGCCTACCTGGTTATTATGAACAAACTTTCCAGCCAAGGTTCCCTTGCTGGCCAGCACCGGCTTGTGGAAGCCAAGATATTCATAGAGCTTGACCGGGGACGCAAATTCCCTGTACTCCTGAGGCTGCACGAAGAGAACGGCAATATCGCATTCCTTCAAGTGGGCTTCCATCCTCTCCCCTGTTTCATGGATGATATGGATATTAGGTGTCAGTTCAGGATAACCATTCCGTACCGCTCGCCACTCAGCCTCCCGAGTACAAACGGTAAGGTCAACATCCGGCATCTTTCCGACGATCCGGAATAGCTTGTGAAGCTGATAGTGGTTAGACATCCCCCCCACGTAGAAAAGTTTTAGATTTCCATCTCTAAGTTTAACTTTATTGGAGTCTGATAATTTTGGCGAAGTATGCCCGGGGGGAAGAGCCGCCATAATCTCAGCATCCACCTTCGGCACATAAGCCCCCATCTCCATGGAAGGAAGATAGAGCCTTGAAAGAGTCTTTTGGTAGACCCAAAGATCAAAACGATAAGCCATCTTCGCCACGGCAACCTTTATTGGACTCAAACCCTCGCCATAACTATCGAAATGCCAGTAGATGTCGCGGTAAAAAAGGCCAATGGGGATATTGGATTTGTTGCAAAATCGAAAGAACATCCAATCGATCATGGGATGCAAAGGAAAGTGATGTTGATCAGTCAAAATGGTAGGCATGGTCGATGATTCCGAATAAACGAAATCATACACTTTGCCTTTTCCAATTTTTTCCTTGACTTTTAAAATACAGCACTTGCGTTCAGCAGAGTAGCCGGTGACGAGATCGACATCACAGCCAAGTTTCTCAAATGCTTCCAGCATTCGGAGTGGGCGTATGCCACTCGCGGACTTGGAGTTTTTATCAAGAGGGAGGGGGTGATGAAAAATAATATGCATGCTTTATTGATTTATTCGGAAAATCGAGGGGCCGGATTTACAAAAGTGACAAATAAAATTTTTTATCAGCTTCATTATCAAAGTGCGAATTATGCCAGAGCATTGTGAAATTCCCACGCATTAAATAACAAGTTTCCCTCAATTCATGCATCATTTTCAGCGCTTCGTCAGAATACCCTAGATCTAAATAACGTTCGGCTATGACGGAGCACTCCATCAGAATCAGTGGTCGTTCGCGTAGACGAAGGGGGCAACGTGCCTCGAGGTCGTACAGGGGATACTCCCTACAGGTACCGCAGCGAAAGCCTGGCTGTTCCGCGAAACCCAGGGTTGAGTCGTAGTCGAGTCTGTTGTCTTCCCAGAGGCGGGCTGTGGTTGGCGTCTGCCAGCGAAGGAAATGCTGTCGACCCCCAAGCTGTGCCTGTTCGATGTCCATCTCGCCTAGGACTCGTCGCAGAGTCGCGACCGACCGCGCCATAACCGAGGGATCTGTGTAGCTAGAATAGCCTGGATGAACACCGATCTCATGGCCACGGTCATGAATGCGACGCAGCAGTCCCCGCATCCGAGGATCGTCGAGACTGGTACTTCGGTCGAAGCGCGGGTCGGAAGGCTCGGGAATGAAATAGAAGGCCACTGACCGTCCGGCCTCTTCATTGACGTCCATGATCCAGTCAAGGGAATTCCAATTGGCATCGAGATCATGGTTGCCACGCCTGGCAGCCCAGTTACCACGCAGGTTGCGAATGGCTAATTTAAGAGCCCGTCGCTTCAGTACGTCTCCAAGCAAGCGGCGCCCCGTTCGAGGCAGCGAACCTGTAAAGGAAAAGGGGTTGTCGACATCGCAGCTGACCCTTGTTCGAGCCTTGGTGGGCTTGCGTTCCAGACCGGGCCAAAGACGCTGCATGGCAGCCCATAGAATCTCAACGTACTCATCAATGATGGGCCGCTTCAAAAATGCCGCCTGGTAGGCCAACGAGGCTGTTGCAGGAAATCGGTCGTGGACGTCCCGATCCGGTCGGACAGCCTCTTCATAGCGAGATAGCATGAAAAAGGCCGAACCGAAGATATCCAGTGGCAGCCTGATAGTGTCGCCTTCCCTATGGGCTACAGGTGAGCGGTCGCCGTAGATCACCGGCAATATCGGATCAACCAGTGTAATGTCCTGAGCAAGGTCACGCGTATCCCACTGCGAGAGTGGCGACTCAGGCATAGAGCCGACTGTAAGCCAATCCGCCTCTTGAGAGGAAAAGAGCCCATCCGGCAGGCGAATCTCACCAGGCTGCCCCCCCAGGATAACGCTTATATCTTTTCTGTCATTGGAAACTCGGCGCCAGGAAAGCCCAAGAAATTCACCAAAGAGTACCTCAAGGATAAAATCGCGCTCCGGCGCAAAGGTAACGGGTGTTTCGACTAAGAAAGTCATTTCCCTGACCGAATTAATGACCGCAAACAGATTGCAGTTTTCAATAGTCGGGACTGTGTGCGTGATACCTGAAAATATGGAACTTGTTTGGCTCCAAAGGCCCGAAAGAAACGTTCAACCGGCTCCAACATTGAACCTTCGAAGTCATAGCGATTAACGTGTTGAGCTGCTTTTAGTATCGCTGACCAGACACAGAGACTGCCAGCACCGCTTTCGCGAAGGTCGGGGTCGTATCCATTTAAAAGTTGATAGGCCGTATCAGCTTCCCAAACGATATAGGTACCTGCGTGCAGCCTCCCCCCAACATCCTCCCCTAGTATTATTGCCCTATTACCTTTACTAGCGGCGGCTTCGTCAACGTGGTGAAGAAATTGTTCTGAAAAAGGAAGTCTTATATTCTGCCGTTCAAAAGTCTTCCGTATGAGTGGAATAAGCTCGCCCATATCTTCTGTAAAACGTATGCGGATGCCGAACCGATTTTTAGCTTTTCTTATATTACTCTTTATATCGCTCTGCGTTCCTTGCCAAACGGCGTCCAGATCAGAGAGATCAGTCAACACATAAGTGTAACGAGTAGTCTGCTCGAATCCACGCCAATAAAAGGGTAACCAATTTGTTCTTGCCGTGTCCCAGTTTTGACGATATATATCAAATTTTGGGAGACCATCTGCCAAAGCGCCCAGAATATCTTTCTCTTTTGCCATTGCGTTCGAATACTTTGCACTGCTGGGTCGAACCCACGGTCCTAGTGACTGAGTCAATTTAGGCTGAGTAAGTAAGATACTATTCAGACGTCGATTTATAACGAATGGCAAAGTTCCGACTACTGTATCACCCTGTAACGCGAGCAATGCATTCCAATTATCTGGACCAGCAACTGCATTTAACCACCAATCCTGAGAAAACAGCGGAATTCCAGTCTCACGCTGGCAGAAACTTTGGTATTCACTTTTTGACTCAACAATCCTACAACTCATGATACCTACCAATACGTAGATTAAAGTACTAAATTCGAAAGACCATCCTTGCTAATATTTTCAAAATGACTTTAAGAGAAAAGCTTCTTTCCAGTCGGATTTTTCCGTCTCGACAAAGTACAAAGTATCCCGTACAATCTTTAAAAACCTGCCCGAAATGCATTTCCATATTAACTTTAGATGAAAAATCTTTTTCATATCTGGATATTATCCAACGGTGCCCTTTAAATACACCAGAAGGTTGTTGAATACAATTTAGCCAAGGCTCTGTCCCACGCATTAAATGCCAAATCCTTTCGATGGGCCACTCTTCCCACTTCACTATTTGACTATGTTCTGACTTCGAGATGTTCCTCGCGCGGGGTGTGGGACTATTCTTAGGCTGAGGCAGTCGGTCTACGGTACCATTTTCTATTACTTCAAGCGCTTTTAAAATTAGCGTAATTCCGTGTTCTGATACCAGTATATTTTGCTTGTCATGAGACCGTATACCTAGCGGTAAACGAACCTTTTTTTGATACAATATATCGCCCGCATCCTCCGATTCATCTATATAGTGCACACTCACACCAGGCTCCATTTCCATAAAGTAATACTGCCAGAAATTTGGATTTGGGCCGCGATATTTAGGAAGATATGATGGATGTAAGTTTATAGCACCAAACTTTGGAAGGGAAAATATTTCCTTTTTCAATAACTGGGACATGGAGTATACGACTATTATATCTGGCGATAATGCAGACACCCATTCTCTAAGAGCATGACCACTTCTAGAGCCCATCAGAAAATATGGTATCTGATTATACTTACACAAAGAAACTAAGGAAGCAGGCACTATACCAATCGAAGAAAATAACTCTCTTAATTTTACTTTACTACGGATTGATACACTATACTCATCTATACCACGAGGAGCTGATTCAACGATACCAACAACATCATGCGAGCTGTTTAGAAGCGGTGCAACAATTCTCGATACTCCTTGAGTAATTATCAGAATACGCATGTTACTTATTTATCTACCACCTCAAATTTTTGTATGAGCCTGAAATTTAAGAGAGCCATTTCTTTAATCTTAGGGACTCGCGCTTGTAAATATTCTCTTGTGCGATCTTTTTCACTTATGAGATCCATAGTGACATTAATCAATGAGTCTGAATCTAAAGGGTCAGCAACAAAATCATCCACACCATAGACTCTCGCAAATCCAGCTATCTTGTGGGCTTTTGGCTCATGCCCATAGTCGATGACCACGGTAGGCACTCCCTGCGAGAGCCCTTGTACAGCACCATGAATACGACCTGAAATCAGAATATCAAAATGCGAAATGATAAATTTAGTTTCTCCCGCGTCATAGAGACCTTTCAGTGTAAAAACTCTATCTCCATCGACTTTCTCTCCCAACAATTCGAAAAGCTTGTCAATAATTCTATGATCGTTTCCTTTTTCTAGACCACCTTCGGCATTCGTTGCATTCTGGTGCGTCATGATACAAATTCTATAATTCGTAGTCCGTAGAAGATACTCTATGAGTTTGATAAATGTCCTAAACTCAGAATCCTCTCTTGGCCATTTATTATAAGGGCCAGAAGGCATATTCCAGCCACACAGTATAAATCCAACAATTGGGCGTGAATAACCAAATATTTTATCGTAATCTTCTGGAGATCTATCGTGCATAAAAGGCTTTTTTTTAAACAAAACTGACGGACAAGCTGTGGATATTATATTGCTGCCCTTAATTCCAATATAAGCCAACATGGCCGTACTCAATGGCTCCCGATTTGTAACCAAAGACAATCTCGGGAGAACTTTTTTTGCCAGCCATTGTCTCCAAAATGACTGAAATGGCCCGGGACTGCCAATGAGCATAGCAACTGGTTTGCCTAAACTTAAGCAAAACATTAAACGGGCATTTGTTTCCAAAAATTTATTCCATCCTGCATTATCTCCGTATATATCCCCGCTAAAATCAATCACAAGGTCAGAATTCTTGATCTCATTAAGCAATTTCCCTTTAAGAAACCATGTCGATCGAAATGTCTTGTAGAGCAAAACACGAACGCTATCCATGGCTGTTTCAAAAGCTGTTCTGTACCCATACATCCAGAAACGATTATGATTCAGACCTCTCAAACGATGCCGCGTATAAAACTCTTCACTCATTTGAAGGGAAGTATCTATTTCCGCATCAGGGAATGTCTCACGTAAGTGGGCAAAAAAAGGCTCGGCGATGACGTAATTACCTAGATTGTGAAACTCCATACCTCCCCACTTAGAGGAAGTTAAACCTATAACTAGTATCTTCACTACTCAACATCCACTCTAGTAATTAATGCATAATTGTTATTAAATACATTGCCAACTTCCACATCGAAAGGATTTTTAATATTTTTCTTTATGAATAATCGCCAGCTTTCCGGGCTCCAGAAATGGATGTGACCACTAAAGGTATCTTCTCTTCCGTTCGGTACAGTTATAAATAAACGCCCTTTATAATTAAGCCCGGACAGCAGGTTATCTAATGCCACCTCTGGATACTCCAAATGCTCCAGAACTTCTGTAGCCACCAAAATATCGAATCGTTGTGGAAGTTCGGAATAAATGTTATGAATGTAAAAAACATTCTCCCCTATATTATAGTACTTATTACATTGTTGAATCTTATTACCAGAAAAATCGTACCCCTTGATTGTAGAGTTAGGGAATGCATCTTTAAACTTGGATACCAGCACTCCTGTACCGCACCCAACATCTCCTATAG
>NZ_CABVOU010000045.1 GCF_902500215.1 Halomonas lysinitropha | reverse complement strand
AGCAGCATCATGCCGAAGAGGGTGGCGCCTGCCACCCCCTCCAGCACCAGTTGCATGACACGGCCGACCCGTAACCAGGATGTCGACGATGTCGGCATGGTCGTCCTCTAGTCGATGAAGAAAATCAAGACTCCGGCACCATATCGGCGACGCTATCCTCCTCGGCAGCAACGGCAAGCTGTTCCTGGAAGTAGGCCAGGGCAGCCTCGGCATCCACACCACTATCGCTGACGTCCTCTACCCAGTCAGCCACCATCTCCTCACTGATGTTGCGCAGGGTCTCGAGATCCTCGTCACCTAGAGAAGTGAACGTGTGGCCAAGCTCCTGGGCAAATTCGACGCCACGCTCATCGGAGACGTCCATCATGTAGCCGAACAGTCGCGACAGAGACTCACCTGACACGCTCTCGATGGCCTCACGATCCTCGGCCGAAATCTCGTCCCAGACCATCGGATTCATGACGATGGTGAAGCTGCCACGATAGAAGCCACCATCGACCCTCAGGGTGTAGGGGAAGATCTCGGCCACCCGGAAGCTGCGCAGGCCTTCCGGCACCAGCATGGCGCCGTCGATGACCCCCTGAGAACCGGCCTCGTAGACGCCGGTGGGTGGCAGCGCCACGCCGGTCAGGTCGAGGGCCTCGGAGAGATCGCCCATCACGCCGCCGCCGACGCGGATACGCTGGCCCTCAAGCTCATCGAGCGTCTCGACCTTGTCACTGGTAAAGATCCAACCCGGGCCGTGCACGCCGGCCGCCACCACGTCGACACCGCGATGCTCACCGGCCTCGGCCAGGTATTCCTGATGGGTACGCCAGTAGGCAGCGGAGGCCGACTCGGAGGAGAACTCCTCGAAGGTCGGAAATTCGGGCAGCTTGGTCAGCTCGAATCGGCCGGAGTTATAACCGTGAAACACCCAGGTGGCATCGGCGATTCCGTCTGCCACTATGGCCATCTGCGAGTCGGGCGGCCCCAGGTCGTGAACCACATCGACGGTGACGCGCCCTTCGGTGGCCTCCTCTATCCAGGCCTTCCAGGTCGGCCACACGATGGTGTTGATGCCGTGGCTGGGTCCCGCCCAGGTGCTGACCGTGATGGTCGTCTCGGCCAGGGCGGATGTACTCATGATAGCGGCCGTCAGAGTGCCGACCACCAGGCCTGTTGTCTTGTACATTGTTCGTTCCTCCATCATCACAGGTGGCGGACATGTTCGCCAGGAAGCAGCTAGCAGGCGCCGAAAAAACGATACATCAAAATATTTTTTTTCGGCATTAAAGAAACACGTTCCAGCATACAATGCCTTCGGTCATCACCTCAGTGCAACGGATTCACGACCAATAGCTAATACAACTTAAGTAGCATAAATAATAAATTCATTTAAATCAATTCATTACTATTGGTAACAAGATATAGCTCGCACAGAAAAAACCCCTGCATACCTCTGAGCCCGAATCCTGTCCTGTTACACTAGATAGTTTGCAAACAAAAAACCGGCAACATATTGTTGCCGGTCACTGCGAAAACCTGGTCGGACACAACGCTGCGGCTCGCGATCAGCCGATCCGCTCCAGCTGCCGCTCGAGCTTGCCCATGGCGTTGAGCAGGTCACGGTACTCCCCTGCACTCAGGGTCGCCACGAGTTCCGCCTCCCAGGCCTGGGCCTCCGGGATCAGACGCGAGAGCAGCTCGGCTCCATGACGAGTCAGATGCAGGTCATGTACTCGCTGGTCCCGGGCGGAGGGCGTCCGGGTCACCAGGCCGCGATCGACCAGCGCCTGAACCGCCCGAGAGACGCGGGCCTTGTCCATGTTGGTATAGGTGCAGACCTTCTTGGCGGTCAGGTCATCGCAATGGCTGAGCCAGGCCAGCACGCGCCACTGGGCCACGTTGATGTCGTAGCGCTGAGCATACATGCGCTCCAGTTCGTCGCTGATGCGGTCGGCCAGCCGGTTGAGGCGATAGGGCAGGAACTGGTTGAGATCCAGCTCCGGCTTGGGAGGGAGGCCCTCCCCTGTCGCATCTTCCGCAGGCACCATCGGCTCTTGAGACATCTTCGTTCGCCCTTCCATCTCCATTTGTCTCCTAGTAAAGCAGCTGCGGCAGGAAGAGCACGACCCCCGGGAAGACCAGCACCAGCAGGGCGCGCAGCGTGCCCGCCACCCAGAAGGGGGTCACCCCGCGGA
>NZ_CABVOU010000044.1:3267-62429 GCF_902500215.1 Halomonas lysinitropha | reverse complement strand
GAGCCTATCTCTCGTTTGATCGGCTCTGCGCTGAGGTCCATCGCCTGCTCGGGGACTATGGCACGGGACGCACGATTAATTATGCATAATCACTTAGTAATCGAAAACATTGGTGGTGGTATGGCGAGAGAAGTCATCTTCTCGCAGCCGTTGCCCGCCCGGTGCTTTGGAATCGAAAGGCCGGATGGAGATGGCTCAGAAGTTCTCAAGGAAGGATTACCTGCAATCGCTGCTGGTCAGAAATTCGTATTTGATGGTGGCCAATATGGAGGCTTGAAAAGCAAGATTGAAGATAAGTTAGAGGTTGATATTTCATACAATTTCAAAAACCCGATTGGTTTCAATAGAAGACGGACAGAGCGATGTGTCTTGAGCGTTGGGCATCTAGGCAGCATGCCTACACGTACGAGTGCTGAGCAAGCTATTGTTGATGCACTACAAGGGCCGAATGTAACTACTCTTCAGAAAATTGAAAAAGAACTACGAACGATCGGTGCCGCTCTCAATAAAATCGCAGATAACCGCGACGTTGATGGTCGTGATGACGTCTAATCATAATTTGTAGCGATTGTCTACTGGCTGAATTAGTGGTGTCTGCTGAAGCTAGATAATATATCAGAATTGTTTTAACGTCAGCTTATATCCGAATGACGAATGTTAGTCTATGATAATGAAGGGCGTTAGGCAATTGTCAAACTATAACCGACATGCAGTCAAATGCAATTTAGTTGTTAATTGGTTAGTGCCTCCTGAAATTTACCCACTGAGGATGATTGCATGATTTCCGAAGCAACAAAGGAGGTTATATTTTCCAGGCTGCGCCTAGCGCAGCAGTTGCTTGAAGAATCTGACGGCTTGGCCGGGAGGGCTGGATACAATTTTAATGGGAGTAAGTGGTGGTATCATCCTCGCCATGAACGAGAAGCACTAGTTATTTATCTCTTGTTGACTTGCTTTGATAAGTTAGGCCAGAAACAGAGTTTCACAACATTTGCTAGCTGGCTAAAAAGCCAAAAGTTCGTACATGTAACTGGAAAAGATAAAGTTGTGAGCTCTATACCGGAAGGCCTTAGTGTAGTTGAGTCAAGCATGCGTCTTCTAGAAGGTTATCAAGACGTATATGGTGTAAGAAATGCATTCTATGAGGGGGTTGCAGGTCTTCCAGAAAATGCAAAAAGTCACTTGCTTGGAAGTATTAGACTCTCTTTTAATGCAGAGTTTGGGATGCATGGTCCCTATGTCAGTACACTACCAAAACCCTTAGAGGATAGTAAATTAGAACAAGACCTTAAGCTAAAGTATCTATATGGCAAGCGCAATGGATTCACTCACAAACTTGACCAGTACCATACTTGTTCGGTTCCTATGATGTCAGAGATGAGATTTAAAAACGGATCTTCGTGGGCTGCTATGATCGAGAACAGGGAAATTTCCTATATGGGATCTCACCAGGAGCACGAGAAACTGCCAGCCGGAGGTGCTTACGTATACACAATCAATAGCTGGCCATTTGTATTATTCGAAACTCTTTATGACACTTTGGGTATAGAGTTTGATAGGACGTCTATAAACTTGATATTTCAGGTAATGTTTTTTTCGGATGACAAGAGAACAGTTACTACCTATGACAACGTGCCGCACAAGAATCTGAAGGACTACGATACATTTTTAAGTATTATTGGAACGTCATGATTGAAATTCAAAAGAGGTCGTGAAGTGCTATGAGCAGTGGTTTTGCATGAACAATCGGCTGCACAGCGAAAATTCTTCCGTTGCGTTACAGCACCAGAATTGTGCGTTAGCACGGGCGCTATATGAGCGATCACTCAAAGACCGCTTATGGCCGAATGAGGAAAGTTAGCCTATGCTGATAAAGGACTTAGGCAGCTGACCACCCAAAGCGGCCGTTCCGAAAAATGCTGCAGACGCATTCATTCGTGTCATGGAGCATGCATAATAAATGGTAATATACATGAATGGATTTGGTAATGACTGATAACGGTACTCCTTTTTACGAGCCGTGGGTTGGGCAGAGTTATTTCACTTCCCCATTCCGAAACACCCGGCTTCTACTTGTGGGCGAGTCCTCTTTTGAAAGAGACTTCATTAGTCAGCCAGATCATCTTAGCAGCGATACACAGTGCGTTGCGGATGGTGGCTTCGAACCAAGGTACGCAGGGTTTTGGCGGTTCATTCAAAGATCCGTGACAGGAGAGCAAGAAATTCGACAAGCGGAACAACATAAGTTTTGGCATGGGGTATCGCTAGTGAACTGGATACAACGCCCCATGAGTTCAAAACACGCTCGACCGACGCTTGACGATTACAGCGTCGGTTGCGTTGCTCTCAAGTCGTATATCGATGAGCTGAACCCGAGCGGTGTGATCGTGTTTTCAAAAATTGCCTGGCCTTACTTGGTGAACGCGTTTGGCTTAACATCAGCACATGTGCCACTGACTGATGATGCACCTGTTTCCGAGCTAGTATTTGCTTCAAATCGAGGGTATTCGTCTAACGTCTTTCCCGGAGGTCAAAAGTTCCTTCTGCTGAGACACCCTTCATCTCGGCCAAAAATGTCAGGCGCCTCTTGGGCTCCACTGATTCATGCCTTCATAAAATTAGTGGGACATAACAAGTCGCTCCAACCGACATCAGGCCGCGATGCAGCCTCCCGGTACTAAACTCGTCGTTTATTTTTACGGAATCAGATCTCTATGGAAAGTCTTGAAGCGATTAAACGAGAAATTGAGAGTTACCACCAAAATTATCGACATTCTGATCTTAATCCTCCGAATGTTAGCGACATTTATAACCTCTTCCCAAAGGGGGAGCTTGGGGGTGGCGAAAACTCCTGGCCCAGCACTTGGCCGAACAATGGTCTACCAGGTGTTTACTTTATTTTCGATGAAGATCTCGTTCTTCTTTACGTTGGAAAGGCAAAGAACCTTGGGAGTCGGCTAAGCTCCTACTTTAAGTACGCTAGCGATCGAACTTGCAGAGTGAAAGACACGTCTTGGCGTGTGAAGCCTCACTTTTTACTCACGGCCAGCGTAGATAGGTTTTTTGAAGCTCCTAGTTTGGAAGAGTATCTAATTGAGAAGCTTCAGCCCTCTCACAATTCAATCGGTGTGAGGGGGTAGAAAAATTAACAAGGCCAGGCACAGCGACGTTTACTACATTGCGGTCTCGCCTCCATTCCAAAACCGTGCGTGCTGGGCGGCGTTATGTGTCAGGGGAAATATGAAGCAAGTATATCCAGTCCGGTACAAAAGAAGTGATACAGACAATGGTGGAACATATTTCATTGTCGCGCACGACCCAAGTGAAGCCGAGGAAATAGCTTTTTCTTGTATTGCCAACAACCCGCCGCCAAGCTCCGAAGGCCCGGATAGATCAGCGAATTGCGGTAGGGAAATTGCTGAGGTCTGGGTTATGAAATCCTGGGCGCAACCTACCGAGTGCGATAAGGTAGGTCTAATTGGTAGTGGTTCAGAAACTCTTCTGGCAAAGGCGTTGGCTCTCTATGTCAAAGAAAACAACCAACTGCATTGAACCCGCCTTATTCACCGGGCTGAGATAAAAAAGAAGATGGCGAGCAGTTTCTCTTGTAGAATCAAGATGTTCCTGCCAGAACACGATTCAAGAGGACTACTCGCCATGGGTGAAAGCTTATCCACCTGGATTCCCTCCTGCAACGGGTCCATCCGCGTCGAAATGAGCGGTCAGCGCACCACCAGCGACAGCGGTGCTCTGCTGCTCCGCGAGGCCCTCGACAACAGCGGCGTGATCGACGCGCTGGAGGACAACCTGGTCGACCGTCGCGACCCCCAACGCGTCCGTCATTCACTGGCCAGCCAAGTTCGTACCGTGGTCCTGCAACGGGCCATGGGCTGGATCGATCTCAGTGATACCACCACGCTGCGCCGCGATCCGGTCTGGCAGCTGGCCTGCAGCGATGCGCGGGGGACAACGCCATCGGCACAGAGCCGACCGTCTCAAGCCACGCTGTCGCGGCTGCTGACGTGCCTTGGACACAACGACAACATCGATGCCGTGCACGAAGGCCTGCTGCGACTGGTGGTTTGGCGTCTGACCTCGCTGAAGAACGGCGAGCGCCCTGAGCAGCTGACGCTGGATATCGACGGCCTGCCGATCGAGGTACACGGCCATCAGGGCGGGTCGGCCTACCATGGTCATGTCGGCACACGGATATACTCGCCGCTGGTCGCTTCGCTGGCCGAGACCGGCGACATGGTCGGTGGCCTGCTGCGTGAGGGCAACGCCGGCCCGGCCGAGAATGCCGATACCTGGATTCCGCACCTGGTGCGGCGGCTCAACGAAAGCACCGGGGCCCAGGTACGAGTGCGCATCGACGCCGGGTTCACCGATAACGACACGCTGGAGGCCCTGGAAGAGCGCGGCATCGAGTACCTGGGTCGACTGCGCAGTCACTCGGGCCTGCAGACGCTGGCGGCGCCGTACCTGCGGCGGCCACGAGGCCGCCCGCCCGAGCAATCTCGGGAGTGGTGCTACGATCTGACGTACCAGGCGGGTTCCTGGCCGGCGCCACGCCGCGTGGTGCTGGTGGTGCAGGAACACCCTGATGATCTGCTGCTGCATGCCTTCTTCCTGGTCACCAACCTCGGCAAGTTCGACTGGCCGTCTGAGAAGGTCCTGGCGCTCTATCGCCAGCGCGGCAGCGCCGAGGCCCACATGGGTGAGGTGAAGTCGGCGCTCGACGTGCACCTCTCCTCGACAGATCGTGGCGCCTCCACCGTCCAGGACGTGATGGCCCGCAACGAGGTGAGCCTGCTGCTGAGCCTCTACGCCTACCAGGTCCTGCATGGGCTGAGGCGCTTGCTGGAGAGCCGGACGTACCAGGGATGGAGCCTGATGCGGATGCGCGAGCAGGTGCTCAAGGTCGCGGCGACGTTATCGCTGCACGCCCGGCGCATCACGGTTCACCTCGGCGATGCCGCCGACAAATGGTGGCCCACCTTATTGAAAGGGCTACCTCGATTGACGGCCCTGGTCTGACCCCCGGCGTCACCACGATCCACGCAGCAGGCAAAGCGGCCACAACGGAGGTCGGCGGGCACGGCTGCGCCGGCAGCAGGCATCGATTTCTATTAGTTATGAAAAGGCTGGATGAAAGTCGAATCGGGCATAGATCAACTGACTACCAAGCGGTCGAATGACGTTGAAGTGGGTCGGTACCGGCAGTCCCTCGGGTCAACACCCTCATTCGCCACCCTGATGAATGAGGCGGGTTGAACATAAACAAGGACTGCTGCCGGACTGAAAAGCTCCGGCTTCGCCTACACTTATTAGAAGATTTTCAACGTCTGCTTTTGGCCGATTGCTGTCCTTCCCCTCGCTGACACCTGCGCTCCTTCAATAACGACATATTGAAACCTTGGCCGACGATCATGGGCTACCCGCCACCTCAACGAGTTGATGAGCCTTCCAACACACAAAATGGCCCGCGATCTCTCGCGGGCCATTTTCGTTGGGGTGGTGTGAGCGTCATATTCGGCGCTGGCCGCCTGATGGCGCTCCGTCAGGCGAGGTCGTCACTCGAAGATATCCGGCCAGTGGCCATCGGCGGCCTCGATGTTGCCGGGAATGTCGCGCTCCCAGCGCCACTGGAAGAAGCGGCTGTAGTTCAGGTAGAGCTTGTCGTCGACGATCTTCCACGCCTCGGGCACGGTCGAGGCGGCGTCACCGCGGGCCGCCGCCCAGGCGCACCAGCCACCGTACTGCGGGGCGTAGGCCTCGGGGTCGGCCGCGAAGCGGTCGCGATGCTCGGCCGAGGCGAACTGCCAGGTGGCCTCGTGCCACTCCAGTTGATAGTCGGGCGAGCCGGCCACCGGCCGGCCCTCGGTAAAGTAGGCCACCGGGTCCGTGCCGCCGATGGCCAGGCCGTCGCGCGTGAAGATGCGCCCGTCGGCCGCCGCCCCCAGTGACCAGGCCAGACTGGCCACCAGGACGGCGGCCCTCCACCCATGCGTGCGTTTCATGATCTGCCTCCTCTCGACCCTGCGGTCACAGGGTTCTGTCTGGCCACGCCCCCCGGCCTTACGTGACCCTGCACAGCGTGGAGACTGTCCATCCGATCAGCTTGGCTACACTGGGGGCGTCTTCACCGCCAGGAGGTCCTCCATGAGCATCGAGCTGAAGCGTGCCTTCGAGGCACCGAGTCGAGACGATGGCTATCGGGTGCTGGTCGACCGCCTCTGGCCCCGCGGGGTGGCGAAGGCCGATGCGCGAATCGACGAATGGCGCAAGGAGGTAGCGCCCAGCGACGAGCTGCGCAAGGCCTTCCATGCCGGTGAACTCGGCTGGGGGGAATTTCGTCGGCGCTACCTGGCCGAGCTCAAGGCGCATCGCGAGACGCTGAGAGACCTGGCCGAGCGGGCCGCCAGCGAGACCGTCACCCTGGTCTTCGCTGCCAGGGACGTTCGCCACAACAATGCCGTGGTGCTCAGGCAGTACCTGGCGATGCTGGGTCGATGATCTGCATGGTCGGTGGTCGGGGGCTGACGTGGCTCTCCTGGCCGCCCGGGGAGGCTGTGCTAGTTTCAAGAGAAATGGCAGCGTCTCTGCCGTCCACTCCTCGAGGTGGCCATCATGCTGTTCATCACCAACCGCTTCCCCACCCAGAGCATCCGCACCCGGGCGAATCGACCCTTTGACTTCGATCTCAAGAACAACGCCGCCAGCAACTCGGTCTACTACTGCGAGGAAGTCGCGGCGGGGCAGTACCAGGAACTCGGCAGCACGGCGTTCCTGCGGCGTCTGAAGGAGTCCGCTGTTCGCCAGGTGGTCATCTACATCCATGGCTTCTCCAACCTGCCGACGGATGTCTTCTCGGCGGCGCGGGAGTTCCAGGAGCTCTGCGATGCCAGCCAGCCCGGTGAGGTGCTGGTGGTGCCCCTGGTCTGGCCCTGCGACAACGACATGGGCATCGTCAAGGACTACTGGGATGACCAGGAATCGGCGGACCTGAGTGCCTTCTCCTTCGCCCGTGTGCTGCAGCGCTTTCTGGAGTGGCGCGAGACCGATCAGTTCGAGGTGGACCCGACCCCATGCCTCAAGCGCATTAACGTGCTGGCCCACTCCATGGGCAATAGGGTGCTGCGCGAGACGATGCGCGTATGGCGCAAGTACTCTCTACCGGGCGGGGTGCCGATGCTGTTCCGCAATACCTTCCTGATCGCCGCCGATATCGTCAACGAGTCGCTGGAGGAGGGGCACAGCGGCGAGCTGATCGTCCATGCCTCACGCAACGTCACCGTTTACTTCGCCTCGGATGACCTGGCGCTGCGCGCCAGCAAGGCCTCGAACCTGAAGAACCGCATCGCCTCCCGGCGCCTCGGTCACTCCGGCCCGGAGGACATGACCCGAGTGGCGCGCAACGTCTTCGCCGTCGACTGCGACGACGTCAATACCCGCTATGACTACCCCAAGGGGCACTCCTACTTCCGTTCCGGCGAGGTGTTCGGCGAGCCCGGCGTGGTGTTCCTTCACCTGTTCGCCGCCCTGCGCAGCGGGCGCGTCTTCCCCGAGGACGAGACGCGCCGCATGACCATCCTGCGTGATTGAGGCGCCTGGCGTCAGATCCTGGCCGCCTGCACGTGCATCCAGTCGAAGTTACGGTGGCGGCCCAGGCTGACCCAGCCTTCCTCCTCCCAGAAGCGCCACCAGTCTTCATACTCGGGCCTGGCCAGCCGCGCGCGATCGCGGCCCCACTTGAGCCGGTTCCTCGCCGGATCCCAGTCGATGGCGACGCCCCAGGCGTGGGTCGACCAGCTGCTGCCGCCACGTTTGCGGCGCTTGTTGTAGCAGCCGCCGTACAGGTGCAGTCCCAGCTCGCGCAGCCGCTCGTCCCCGTAGTGGTCGTGGACGCGTTCGAGCACACGCGCAAGGCTCTCGGCGACCCGCTCGTGACAGCCGATGCCGGAGGGACGGGTGCTCGGGTCCCAGGCCAGGGCCAACGGCCAGGGGCAGGGCACGACCACCAGCGGCGGCTTGCGGCTTGGTGAACCCAGCGTCTGCTCGAGTTCGGCCTCGCGACACCAGCCGTTGGGGTTCTCGTCCAGCGGCTGCTGATCGCGCCACAGAGGCGGTTTCTTGCCGGTCTCCAGCAGGGTATCCAGCACCTCATGGGCGTAGTCGGTCTGCGGGCCCCACAGGCCATCGATGGTGCCCACCTCGATGCGCTTCTCGCGGCAGGCAAGCTGCAGACAGGCAACGGCGCGACGTCGGTCACTCCAGGCGTCGCTGCCCGACGGCAGCTTGTCGGCATGCCGCTTCAAGGCGGCCTCCACGGCGGCATGCGTCTTGGGGCCTCGAAGGCCATCGATGGCACCGGTGTAGTCACCGCTGTCGGCGAGGTAGTGCTGTAGGGTGCGAATGGCTGTCTTGTTCATGTTGTAGCCTCCCCAGGACAGATTTCGGCGTGGCGGCCGTCGCAGCCGCGGCTAACAATTGAAGTCTAGAGGGTTCGGAGGACACTGCCAGGCGCAGGGAGGTGGGCCGATATTCAGGAAAGAGTGGGTACATCGGGCAGCGTCTCTACCAGCCCCAGTGCCACGCACAGCCGCACCAGCTCGGCGAGGTTTCCGGCTCCCAGGGCTTTCATGGCGCGCAGCCGGTAGATCTCCACCGTCTTGGCGCTGATGTCCAGGTGCTCGGCGATCTGGCGGCTGGTCATCCCCTCGGCGACATGGACCAGGATCCGCTGCTCCTTGGGGCGCAGGGCCGCGTAGCGGGCCTGCAGTTCGCCCAGGCGCTGCTTGGCCTGCCGGCGGCGCTGGTGCTCGGTGAGCGCCTGCTGGACGGAGTCGATGAGCTGCTGAGGGTTGAAGGGCTTCTCGATGAAATCGAAGGCGCCGCTCTTCAACGCCGAGACGGCCATGGGCACGTTGCCGTGGCCGGTCATGAAGATCACCGGCGTCTCGTCGCCGCGCTCGATCAACCGCTGCTGCACCTGCAGGCCGGAGAGCCCCGGCATGCGCACTTCGAGCAGGATGGCGTCATGGCCGCTGGCATCGGCGGCGAGGAAGGCTTCGCCATCGGCATAGGCGCAGGTGGTCAGGCCCACGGAGCCGAGCAGCCAGGTCAGCGAGTCGCGAAGCGCCTGGTCGTCGTCGACGATGGCAATGCAGGAAGAGGGGGGCTCGCTCACGGACGCCTCGGGGTTTGGCCAATCTGGGGCCAGAGTGGATTCTGCCCGCAGTGTAGCGGCAAAGGCGGCACCGTCGGAACCGCCGTCGGCTCCGCCTGATTCGCCTAGCCTGATCGTGCTCGATTAGAGGGTCTTGAGGTACTCGACCAGCGCTTCACGGTCTTCCGCCGGCAGCTCGGTGCCGTACTCGTGGCCGGCGTTGCTGTTGCCGGGTTCGCGGGTGTCGAAGCGGAAGCCGTGTCGCTCGGCGTCCTCGCCCTCGTGGATGAAGCCCAGGCGCTCGGGGTGATAGACATCGTAACCGCGATGGAACACCTCGGGGCGCTCCTCGGCAGGGCGCAGCAGGTCCTCCACGGTGGGTACCGAGCCGTTGTGCAGGTAGGGCGCGCGCAGCCAGATGCCGGTCAGCGGCTTGGCCACGTAGCCATCGGTCTTGACGAAGGCGTCGAAGTCCCAGGGGTAGTCCTCGGCATAGGCGTTGTAGCGCTCGGCGGCCTCCGCGGTCCACATCGCCAGGCGGTGGCTGTCGGTGCCCACTTCAGGCTGCGGGATCACCGTGCCGGTGCGTGCCCCCTCGGGGCCGTGGCAGTTGGCGCAGGTCTCCTCGAACAGCACCTCGCCGCGTCCGACCACCTGCTGGTCCAAAGAACTGAAGGGGTAGGACGGCGGCGCCAACTCGCGCAGGTAGGCTTCCAGTTCGCCCAACGCTTCCACCGGCAGGGAGTCCGGGCGGGCGCCATCGCCGATGGCGCCGCTCAGTACCACCTCGGTGAGCGAGTCGTTGAGCCCGTCCCAGTGCAGGGCGTAGCCCTCCTGCTCGTTCATCGCCCAGAGCGGCATGATGTCGGAATTGCCGATGGTGTCATCCTCGGCGGGGTCCAGGGCCAGCAGGTCGGGGTGGAACTTCACCGGGTTGAAGGGATCGATGCGCCCCGGTCCCCAGCGGGGTCGGTCTTCGGTCCAGGTGAAGCGCTCGGCCTGCTCCAGCAGCCCGTCGCGGGTGCGCGGGATGATCAGGAAGCGGTAGAGCAGGCGGTCGAGCCAGGAGAGCTCGGTCTCCTCGCCAATGGCCCCCAGCAGATTCTCGGCGGTGAAGTCCGGGTCTGCGGCGGCGTCGCCCAGGAAGCGCAGGTAGGCCTGGGGGTCGAAGGTCTGATGGGGCCCGGCGGGCACGATCCGGCGCTCGTCGTCCGGCGCCATGCGGTAGGTGGCCGTATGGCAAGCCGCGCAATTGATGCCGATGCGCGGGAAGCCGATGGTCTTCAGCGAGAAGCCCACCGGGGTGGGTTGGCCTTCTTCCCAGGCCACGCCCAGGGCGGCGTAGCTCGCGTCTTCCCCATCGCCCGGCAGGTGCTGCGGGAAGAGGCCCGGCAGCACGCGCCACACCCAGTAGGGCAGGCCTTCCTCCGGCTCGGTGCCAATGGAGCCATACAGGTAGAAGGCCTCAATGCTATCGAACTGCTGGGGCTCCTCGCGGAACAGCTTGTACCAGCCGATCGCCGCCACCGCGGCGCCCAGTATCAGCAGCAGGGCCAGCCAGGCGAGCCAGCGACGAGACTTGGCGTGGGTATAATCCTTGTGAACCATGACCGCTTCCTCCCGAATGAGCCGAAGACACCGCTCAGCGTCGGCCGAGCGCCAGCAGCAGCGCGCCCTGGGTGACGCCGAAGAACAGGTCGAACAGGGCAAGCAGCAGGAACTGCGGATACAGCAGCGTGAAGAATACGACCCCGGCGAAACGCGCCAGCACCGTCAGCACGGCGATTATCCGATATCGCCCGGGGTCCAGGGCGGCCGGCAGGTAGAACAGGCTGAGCAGGATCAGCAGCCAGCCGGCGAAGGCGGGCCACACCGTCTCGGCTACCGGTGCCCCGCCTACCAGCGTGATCACCGCATTGGGGACGAACACCGCGGGTATCGCCAGGGCCAAGTTGGCTACCACGCCCAGCAGCACCATCAGGCGGAATCCCGTTGCGTAGTCAGCCTTGGTCAAGTGCCCTCCTTGTCCCCGGGAAGCGGGGCAGGACATCGTGCGTAGCGAATCCGGAGACACCTCCTGGAAACTTCTCCTTGCGGGCAGTGAAGTTCTGTTCTGGAGGGAGGTGAGACCCTGTGCTAAAGGTTAGTTGTCAAGTGCACTATGGTCACGTTCATCCTCAAGGGAAGTGAAGTCTTCATTCTTCGCGTCGGCCATGGATGGTGGGCCACAGCGCGCCGGTTCCTTTGGCATCGAGACCAGGGAGGAGCTTCATGTTCGGTCAACGCGGCAGCGGTCTGCTCGGTCGGCTCTTTCGGCGCATCAACCGGCGCCGCCAGTGGTATCAGTTTCCCTTCCTCATCGCCGTGGTGAACCTCGTTGCCCTGCGCGGGAACCTGCGCTGGCACAATCTCTTCGACACCGAGCGCAAGCGCCCGCCCGACCCCGACAAGGGCGATTTCGACGTGCGCGGCTGTCGTACCGCCGACGGCAGCTACAACGACCTGGCGGCCCCCTGCATGGGCCAGGCCTATACCCGCTTCGGGCGCAACGTGCCCATTGCCGAGACGTTCCCCGAGACCGGCGAGGCGTTGATGACGCCGAGCCCGCGGGTGGTGAGCCGCCGGCTGATGACCCGCGAGACCTTCACCCCGGCCACTACGCTGAATGTCCTGGTGCCCGCCTGGCTGCAGTTCATGGTCCACGACTGGTTCAGTCATGGCAGTAATGATACCGAGGCGACGCCCTACGAGATTCCCCTCGACGAGGGCGACGACTGGCCGTGGGAGCGCATGACGGTGCTGCGCTCACGCCGCGACTCGACGCGCGGTCCCGCCGACGAGGGCTTCCCCGAGACCTTCCTCAACACCGAGACCCAGTGGTGGGATGGCTCGCAGATCTATGGCAGCAGCCTCAAGCGCCAGCGCCTCGTGCGCAGCGACCCGGAGAGCGGCGAGCTGCTCCCCGACGGCAAGCTCTACCTGCGCCCCGACGGCCACCTGCCCCGAGACGAGCACGGCATCGAACTGGCGGGGGTCAACGGCAACTGGTGGGTGGGATTGTCGTTGATGCACACCCTCTTCGCCCGGGAACACAACGCCATCGTCGATCGGCTGCGCATCGAGCACCCGGATCGTGACGGGGAATGGCTGTTCCAGAAGGCGCGCCTGATCAACACGGCCCTGATCGCCAAGATCCATACCGTGGAGTGGACGCCGGCCCTGCTCGATACCCCGGAGCTGCGCCTGGGCATGCGTGCCAACTGGTGGGGCATTCTCGACGAGCACTTCTACCGCAGCCGGGGCCGGGTCAGCGACAGCGAACTCTTCAGCGGCATCGTCGGCTCGCCGGTGGATCACCACGCGGCGCCCTATGCCATCACCGAGGAGTTCAGCGCCGTCTACCGCATGCATCCGCTGGTGCCCGACGACTTCGACTTCCGTCGCCTGGCCGATGACACTCCGCTCAAGGCGTGTGGCCTGACCGAGGTGGCCGGCTCACAGACCCACTCGCTCTACGACGAGGTGTCGCTTGCCGACGCGCTCTATTCGCTGGGCACCAGTCACCCCGGGGCGCTGGTGCTGCACAATTTCCCGAGTCACCTGCAGCAGCATGCCAAGCAGGCGCCTCATGAGCGCACCATCGATCTGGCCTCCATCGACGTACTGCGCGACCGGGAGCGTGGCGTGCCGCGCTACTGTCGATTCCGCCGGCTGATCGACATGCCGGCCCCGGCGAGCTTCGCCGAGCTCACCGACAATCCCGACTGGCAGCGCGAGCTGGAGGCGGTCTACGGCGACGTGGAGCAGGTCGACCTGCTCACCGGCTGCCTTGCCGAGACGCCGCCGCCCGGCTTCGCCTTCAGCGATACCGCCTTTCGCATCTTTATATTGATGGCCTCGCGGCGCCTCAAGAGCGACCGCTTCTTCACCGACGATTACACCCCCGAGGTGTATACGCGGGCGGGCATGCAGTGGATCGACGACAACGGTCTGCGCACGGTGATCGGCCGCCACTTTCCCGAGCTGGTGCCGCGTATGGAGGGGGTGCGCAACGTCTTCTTCCCCTGGTCTCGAGAAACCAGGTCTCGTGAAACCAGACCGCGTGAATAGGGAGGCACCATGGCCAGGCGCCTGAACATTCCCGGTCTCGTCAACCTGCTGGAGGTGAGCGATGCCCGGGAGATCCGCCAGCTGGATGCCGAGCCGAATATCGATCGCCATCTGGCGCCTGCCGGCGGGCTGATCAATCGCCTGCGTCTGGCTCGTCTGCGCCAGGCGTTCGTGTTCGACAGCGAGCCGCTGCCTGCCCTGCTGGCCCGCGAGGCAGAGGGCCGCGAATCGCGCCACGCCGAGCTGGGCCGTCGCCTCGATGAGCGCGCCGAGGCTGCGGCCTGGCGCCAGGATCCGGCCTTCAAGACTCTGGTGGAAGCGGTAGCCGGTCAGGCCGAGGCCGAGGCGCTGGGCCCCGCTGCCCAGGGATTGCTGGGGCGGCTGTTCCACGACGATTACTACGCCGATCAGGAAAGCTATGCGGCGGCCCAACTGCTCAATGCCTATCCGCGCATCAACGTATTGCGAGCCCTGGGCCAACGCTTCACCGGGCGCCTGGGGCGTGCCCGGCGATTGCTGGCCGAGCGCGCCCGGAGCGAGCCGCTGGCGTTGCATGCCACCGGCATCGCCGTGCACAACCTCGTGGCGTCGCTGGCGGCGATGCGCGAGCTGGCTGCCTCGCCCCAGGCCCACGGGCTCACACTGCCAGCGGTAATGGGCCGCACGCTCTCGGCGCCGGAGACGTTACTGCGCCGGGTGAGGAGGCCGTTGTCGACGCCCTGCGCCCCGCGCCGGCTGGAACCCGACGACCTGGTGGTGCTGCGCCTGGCGGATGCCGCCCGCGGCAGCGGTGATCGCGATCTGGCCTTCATGCGTCAGAGCTGGGCGCGCTGCCCGGCCCAGGACTTCATCCTGGCGCTGCTGGCGGCAGTCTGGGAGCAGGCCATGGCAGTGCGGCAAGGAGGACGAGGCGCATGAGCGAGGACGTGATCTTCACGCCACTCAAGTGGCGCAACATCGAGATCAAGAACCGCCTGCTGCGTTCGAACATCTCCGGGCGCTTCGACAACGAGGACGGCAGCCTGACCCAGACTCGCATCAACTGGGAGTGCCGCTTCGCTCGCGGCGGCGTGGGGGCGATTCTTTCCTCCTTCGTGCCGGTACAGATGGAGGGGCGCATCGTCGCCGGCTACGCCACCATCCACCGTGATGATTTCATCCCCCTCTGGGAGCGCCTCGGCGAGGCGGTGCATCGCTTCGACTGCAAGTACATCCTGCAGCTCAGCCACTCCGGCCGGCAGATGGATATGCCCGGGGTGCACAACCAGCATCGGCGGGCGCCCAGCGCCACCGGCCACAAGGAATCGCTGCACGGCTTCCTGTGTCGCGCGATGAGCGGCCACGAGGTCGAGCGCACCGTCGAGGCCTTCGCCCGCGGCGCCTGGCGCGCCCGGGAGGCGGGGCTCGACGGTGTGGAGCTGCACGCCGCCAACGGCTATCTCTTCACCCAGTTCCTGAGCTCGGCGATCAACGACCGCGGTGATCGCTACGGCGGCTCGCTGATGAACCGGGCGCGCTTCCTGCTGGAGGTGATCGAGGCGATCCGCGACCGGGTGGGACCGGACTTCCACCTGCAGGTGAAGATCAGCGCCGTGGACCATAACGACGTGCTGCCCTGGGAGGGCAAGGGCAACAGCCTGGCGGACACGGTGCAGGTGTGTCGCTGGGCCGAGACCGCCGGCGCCGACGCCCTGCATGTCTCGCTGGGTAGCCTCTTTCCCCATCCCTTGAACCCGCCCGGTGACTTCCCCTTCGAGACCATCGTCAGCACCTACGACGCCATGCTTTCCGCCGGGGTCGACACCTTCCGCAACTACCTGCTGTTCCGCTATCCGGCACTGCGCTGGATTTTCCGCTGGCTGTGGTTCCGCCACCGGCGTGGGCGCGAGGTGGAGGGCATCGGCCTGGACGAGGCGCGTGCCATCCGCGCGGCGGTGAACATCCCGGTGATCAGCACCGGTGGTTACCAGCGCGCTTCCCTGGTGCGCGAGGCCATCACTTCGGGTGCCTGCGATGCGGTCTCCAGCGCCCGGGCGCTGATCGCCAACCCTGACATGCCTCGCCAGTGGCAGGCCGGCCACGACGCGCCGGAGAACCCCTGCACCTTCTGCAACAAGTGCCTGCTCAATGCGCCCAAGAATCCCCTGGGCTGTTATGAGCTCGAGCGCTTCGGCGGTGACCACGAGCGCATGCTCGAGACCCTGATGGCCATCTACGAGACCCGGCCCGAGCTGCAGTTGCCGCCGGTACCGTCGTCTCGAGAAACGCAAGCGCATACCCCGTGAGGCCACCATGAGACGCCAGGAGCCCCCCGTCACCGCCGTGCAGCACGAGTCTCGCCGTCGCCGTCGGCGGCGCCTGCCGTTGACCCTGCTGGCGCTGGCCGTGGTGGTAGCCGGCGCGCTGGTGCTGGCGATCGGCGTGCCCAGCCTGTGGCGCTACAGCGGCGAGTCGGTGCGTCACTACGCCGATCCCGAGGCGCACTTCCGCCATGGCTCCATCGGTAGCGAGCCGGAGAGCGGGCTGCCGGTGCGGCTGTGGCGGGTACTGCCTGAGCTCTTCCCCGAGCACTTCGGCAATCAGGGCGGCGGCGAGGCGGGCTACGCGGCCTTCGGCTTCCTCTACGCCCCGGGTGACAGCCTCGAGACGGGTGATCTGCCCATTGGCGTGGGCACCCGCGAGGTGCGCGGCGTGGAATTGGGGTGGCTCAACTGTGCGGCATGCCATACCGGCACGGTGCGCGAGTCCGCCGACGCCGAGCCGCGGCTGATCTCGGGCATGCCCTCCAACAATCTGGACCTCAACGGCTTCATCGCCTTCCTGCTGGAGGTCGCCGCTGACCCGCGGCTGGCGCCGGACAGTGTGCTCGCCGCCATGGAGGAGCAGGGCCAGGAGCTGGGCTGGGTCGAGCGCCTGGTGTGGCGGTACGCAGTATTACCGCGGGTGCGCGAGGGGCTGCTGGAGACCCGGGCGCGACTCGCGCCGCTGCTGGCGGAGCAGCCGGCCTGGGGGCCGGGGCGGGTCGACACCTTCAATCCCTACAAGCTGATCCAGTTCGACATGACCCTCGCCGACCTGGCGGAGGACGAGCGGATCGGCACCGCGGACTTTCCGTCGATCTTCCTCCAGCGCCCTCGCCAGGGCATGGATCTGCACTGGGACGGCAACAACGCCTCGCTGCAGGAGCGCAACCTGAGCGCCGCCCTGGGCGCCGGGGTCACCGAGGAGAGCGTCGACCACGCCGCCATCGAGCGCGTCGCCGACTGGGTGCTCGACCTCGAGCCGCCGCCGAGCCCCCACGACCCCGAGGCCGACGACGTGGCGGCTGGCAAGGCGCTCTACATGCGCCACTGCGCGGATTGTCACGGCTACCAGGAGGGCGAGCGCTACGTCTTCGAGGGCGAGCGACTCGGCGAGGTGGTGCCCAATGCCATGCTCGAAGCCGACCCGGCGCGCCTGGACAGCTACACCGAGACACTGCGCCGCTATCAGCTCACCCTGTTCGCCGATGACGAGCGCTACCGCTTCCGCCACTTCCGCAAGACCGACGGCTACGCCAGCCAGCCCCTCGACGGACTCTGGCTGCGTGCCCCTTACCTGCACAATGGCTCGGTACCGACGCTGCAGGACCTGCTGCTGCCGCCGGAAGAGCGCCCCGTTACCTTCGTGCGTGGCCTGGACGTGCTGGACGGTGACAAGGGCGGTTTCGTGGCCCCCGATTGTCTCCCGGGGGAGCCCCTGGACGAGGGCTTCTGCTTCGACACCCGCCTGCGCGGCAACGGCAACCAGGGGCATGCGTATGGCACCGCGCTGACAGCGGAAGAGCGAGCGGTGCTGCTCGACTACTTGTTGACCTTCTGAGTATTGATCTTCTGACGCTGACGTTCAGCGCTGACGCATCTGGCCCCAGGGAGTACCGACATGCAGACTTCACAGGATTCCTTCCGGACCTATCGGCGGGTGATGCAGGTGGGCATTGCCCTCAACGTGCTGATCGGCCTATGGCTGTGGTGGTGGCCCGCCAGTTTACTCGAGATCATCAGGGCCGACCTGGCAGCGCCCCTGACCTGGCCCCGTTACGCGGGTCTGGCCATGCTGGCGATGGGGCTGCTCTACCTGCCGGCCGCCCTGGCGCCGCTGCATAACCGCCTGGTAGCGCTGCTGTCGATCTTGTTCCGCGGGCTCTTCGCCCTGTTTTTCCTGTTTGCCTCGGGGCTGTTGTGGCTGCCGGCGCTTTACGAGGCGGTTCTGGCCGTGCTGCAGGGGGTGACCTTCTGGCGGGGCTGGCGAGCGGACCTGATGGCCAAGCCTTAGGCGGTTTCCGACAACAGGCCGTGTCCGGCCAGGCAAGACAAGGGGCCCGCGATCGCTCGCGGGCCCCTGGAGATGTGGCAATGGCACCCTAGTCGGCGCCCGCCCCATTGCGGAAGTGCTCCCAGGCATGGTGGTAGAGCACGCCGGCATAGCCATTGCGCTGCATGACCTTGAGGATCTTCGCCGGGTCGCTGCCTTCCAGGGCCTTGTGCAGTTTCGCCCGCTGTTCGTCGTCCAGCTCTTCGTACCAGTGGTAGGGCTCGCCCTGAGCATTACCGTCCTCGGCCTTGCGCATCAGGTCGATCTCGATGCGTCCGCCATGGCGATACAGGATGTCAAAGCCCTCCTGCAGGTGGCTCGTTGGCACATCGCTCGGCTTCTCGAGGCCTTCCAGTACGTTGTAGTAGTAATAGCTCAGCGGTTGCATAAGGCTCCTCCAACGGTATGCCGTTGCGCGCTCGTCCTTGACGACGTTTCCTGATGCCATCCTGACCGAAATCAGGCGCCAAGCTCAATGGAAAAGTTGAGCACTCTCTCGGATATCGCCATCTGCGGGCCTCAGGAGGGTGGCGGCCTTGACGCGGTCCGCCCCCGCGATGCCAGGGCCGTGCTACAGGTGCGCCACAGCGGCGCCTTCGACACCAACCTTCTCGACGCGCTGTGCCTCGGCAAAGGAGACCATGCAACGCTGCTCCTCGTCCCAGAGCACGAGCCGCACCGATGCAAGGCTCTGCCGCAGGTTGAGGTGGCCGATATGGTGGAGCTCGGGATGGTCGCGCAGCACTTCGGGCAGCCGGTAGGAGGGGATGCGGCTGCACAGATGGTGGACATGGTGGATCCCGATATTGGCGGTGAACCAGCGCAGGGGGGCGGGCAGGTCATAGTGGGAACTGCCGTGCAGTGCCGTTTCGTGGAACGTCCACTCCTCGTCGTGCTCCCACAGGGTGTCCTCGAACTGGTGTTGGACATAGAACAGCCAGACGCCGATCGAGGAGGCGAGAAGCGTGATGGGGAGTTGCACGAGCAGAAAGGGGACCAAGCCGACCAGCCAGATCATGGTGGTGACGAGCAGCGCGATGGCCGCGTTGGTGCCCATGGTGCTCAGCCAGGGCATCCAGCCCGCGCGCATGAAACCCACCGGCAGGCGATGGTCGAGGAGGAACAGGTACGTCGGGCCGATACCGAACAGCACCAGTGGGTGCCGGTACAGGCGATAGAGGCGTTGCCGCGCTCGCGGCAAGTTCCGGAATTCGCGCACGGTCAGGGTATCGATGCTGCCGACACGTGGGCGATCGAGATTGCCTGAGCTGGCGTGATGTAGGGCATGGCTGTGTCGCCAGAGATCGTGGGGCGTCAGGGTCAAGACGCCGATGGCTCGGCCTAGCCAGTCATTGGCACGACGGGAACGAAAGAACGACCCGTGGCTGCAGTCGTGCTGGATCATGAACAAGCGCACGAGAAACCCCGCCGCGGGCACGGTGAACAACAGGCCAGCCCAGTAGCCGGCGCTCAGGGTGCCCCAGATCAGTAGCCAGAGGGTGGCCAGGGGGATCACCGTGGCCAGGAGTTCGCCGATGCTGCGCGCCAGGCGCGGCGTGCGGTACTCGCCAAGGGCGCGCTTCAAGGCTCGTGGCTCGGCGGTGATGTCGACAGTGGGCGCTGTGGAATCCATGTTCAGGCTCCTGACCCGACACGCCATTCTATGGTCGATGGACCTTGCGGGACGCGTGTCCGGGTCTTGGGGTAGGGCGCTGCGATCCACTCCCGCTTCGCCGATGGACCTGCATACCCGAAGGCTGCAGGTTGGCCTCCGTCCCCCACTTGTGTCTGTACGGTATCGCACATTTAGTGCGACGTTCGTCGGAGTGGCCGGCACGCTCTCGTCTTGCGGCACGAGGCCTGGCCGCTGCCAATGAGGGCGATGCGGGAGGTCGGGTCTCGGTTACCCGGGCATCGCGTTGCCGGCCGAGGGGGCTTCGGCCAGCACTCTAGCGGCAAAGGTAGCGCCGTCGGCACCGTCGTCAGGCAGCAGCCGCAGATCTCCGCCCATGGCCTCCATCAGCGAATGGCTGATGGCCAGGCCCATCCCTAGTCCTTCATGGCGATTCGTGAGAAACGGGGCGAAGATCCGCTCGGCCTGGTCGATCGGCACGCCGGGGCCTTTGTCGCGCACCGTCAGGGTTACCTCGCGACGCCCGCTGCGCCGGGCATGGATCGTCACCCGGTCGGCGCCGGGGTGATCGCGGCTTGCCTCCAGGGCATTGAGCAGCAGGTTGACCAGCACCTGCTCCAAGGCTATCGGGTCGGCCAGCACTCGGGGCAGGGCGTCCTGCAGCTCGTCCGCCATCAGCGGGCCGGGTCCACCAGGCCACCCAGCGAGGCGTTGCGTCGGAACCAGCCGGCGATGCTGGTGCGCGGCAGGCGGGTGGGCAGCACCTCATGAGGTACCTGCTCGGAGAGAAAGCAGGCGAAGGTGCCGGACGAAGGGCGTACCCGGGCCACTTCACGCTCGGGGACCTCGACGTCGTAGAGCACCATCTCGCCGCCACCGTCGGCGGGCCAGTCGGGATTGAGGTAACCCACGGTGGAGACCACCCGGTTGGCACGGCCGCGGAAGCTGTCGAGATGCCGCCGGTAGAAGGCGCCGGGCGGATAGTGGGCGAAATGGGCCTCGTATTCGAACAGCCCCAGGAACAGTGCCTGGTTGAGCGCCTGTTGCAGCACACCCATGGCCTCCAGATAGCGACGCCGAGCCCGGCTCTCGCGGTCCAGCCAGCGGATGGCGTCACCACGGATGTCCTGGCGAAGGGCGTGTGCCTGGCCGCGACCGATGCCGGCGTTCTCCAGGGCGTCGTGGTCGGCCATGGCGATCACTTCGTGGTAGAGCTCGGCGCACAGCTCGGTGGGGATGAAGGCCTCACCGACGTACCAGCCCTGCTCCACCAGGGCATCGACCAGCTCGGGGAGCCGTTCGCGGGGCAGGGCGGTTTCCTGGGGCGAAGTGGTCGTCATCATGGGCTGGAGATTCGCCGCTCGGGGCGAAAGAGCAGCTCGCCCGGCGGTCGCTCGTAGAGGTTGATCGGCATGGCGAAGCCTTCCGCGAGCAGTTCTACCAGCATCATCGCCGAGAGCCCCCAGATCACGTGGCCATCGGTATGGTAACTGGGCACGTAGTAGTCGCGGCCATCCACCCGTATCACATCGGTGTGGGTGCGCTGGTCCTCCAGGAAGTGTGAGAGCGGTACCTCGAAGATGACATCGAGCTCATTCGGGTCGGCAACGAGCGGCAGGTCGGGCGGGATCAGCCCTACCCAGGGGGTCACCCGCAAGCCGTGGAGCGAGACCACGTCCGACAGCCGACCGAGCAATTCCACGCGCTCCGGTGGCAGGGCGATTTCCTCCATGGACTCGCGCAGCGCCGTGGCCAGCAGGTCGGCATCCTGAGGTTCGCGCTTGCCGCCGGGGAAGGCGACCTGGCCGCGATGGGTGTTGAGGTGGTCGGCACGGCGAGTGAACAGCAGGGTCGGCTCGGGGCGGTCGACGATAGGCAGCAGGACTGCTGCTTCAGGCAGGCGCAGGCCGGCCCGGCGTGGCCGGTGTGCTTGCAGGCGTTCACGAAGGTTCTCTAACATGGGTCTTCCATCGGGTTTGATTCCTTCTACTCGGCCGCCATGAGCGGCGTCAAGCCCTGACCGGGTGGCCGTATGCCGCCCGCCAGCCTGCCAGGGAGCGCCATGAACTTCTGCAGTCACTGTGGCCATACCGTGCGTTTCGCGATTCCCGACGGGGACGACCGGCCACGTTTCTTCTGCGACGAATGCGGCACCATCCACTATCAGAATCCGCGGATTGTCGCCGGCACCCTCCCGGTGAGCGGCAGTAAAGTTCTGCTTTGCCGCCGCGCCATTTCCCCGCGCAAGGGCTACTGGACCCTGCCGGCGGGCTTCATGGAGAACGCCGAGACCACCATCGAGGCCGCCGCCCGCGAGACCCGCGAGGAGGCCTGCGCCGAGGTCGACATCCACGGGCTCTATACCCTGATCAACCTGCCGCACATCGATCAGGTCTACATGATCTTCCTCGCCGATCTCGCCGGCAGCTTTGCGGCAGGGCCCGAGAGTCTCGAGGTGGCGCTGTTCGAGGAGCACGAGATCCCTTGGGACGAGCTCGCCTTTCCCACCATCGAGCGCACCCTGCGCCACTTCTATGATGACCGGCGGGATGCCGCCTTCCCGCTGCATGTCAGCGACATCACCGCCGAGGATCGCGAGCGTTACTTTGGCAGTGCCTGACCCGGGCGGCACATGATCGCGCTGGCTCAGTCCCGATCGATGGTGAAGGGCGACCAGGTCTGGCGTGTCGGCATCACCTCCAGCCGGTTGATGTTGATATGATCCGGGAGCGTGGCCACGTGGAAGATCTGCTCGGCGATGTCCTCGGCCTGCAGCGGCGTGGTGCCACTGTAGAGGGCATCCGAGGCGGCCTGGTCGCCCTTGGTGCGCACCAGGGTGAACTCGGTCTCGGCCATCCCCGGCGCGATGTCGGTGACCCTGACCCCGGTGCCCTTCAGGTCGCAGCGCAGGTTGTAGCCGAACTGCTCGACGAAGGCCTTGGTGGCGCCATAGACGTGGCCGCCGGGGTATGGCCAGCTGCCGGCCACCGAACCGATATTGATGATGCTCGCCCCGGCACCGGTGGCGATCAGGCGGGGCAGCATGGCATGGGTGACGTTGACCAGCCCGGTGACGTTGGTGTCGATCATGGTGTGCCAGTCGGCGAGGTCCACCTCCTGGGCCGGCTTGGGTGCCAGTGCGAGGCCCGCATTGTTGACCAGGCAGGTGACCCCGCGAAACGCGTCGGGCAGTTCCTCGACCGCGCGGGCCACCGCCTCGGCGTCCCGCACGTCGAGAGTGAGGGTTAGTACGCGAACCTTGTCGCCTAGTGCCTGTTCGAGCGCCTCCAGGCGTTCGGTGCGGCGGCCGGTGAGGATCAGCGACCAGCCGGCGGCGGCGAAGCGGTGAGCGGCGGCGCGGCCGAAGCCGGACGTGGCACCGGTGATCATGGCAATGGGCATGGGGATTCCTCCTCGAAGAATGGTGTCTCGAACTCCGCATCATAGGCCGGGCGGCCAGGCGTCTCCAGTGGTCGGGCGTCGCGGCGCATGGTCCGGCACCTGGCATTGTGCCGGGAGGCAGCCCCGGTATCATGGGAGCCGGACCCGGGCGGAACCAGGAGACCAAGGCCATGGACAAGTTCGAACGCAAGCTGGATCAGGCCGCACGCGCCGCCTGGATGTCCTACGTAGGTGGCATCACCCAGGACGAGATCGCCCAGCAGCTGGGCGTCTCACGTCCCGGCGTCCAGCGCCTGCTTGCCCTGGCACGTCAGGAGGGGCTGATCAAGGTGCGCATCGACCATCCGATCTCGGCCTGTATGGCCCTGGCCGCGGCGATCCGTGACCGCTATGGCCTCGACTACTGCGATGTGGTGCCGGCCGAGCCGGACGCGCCCGATGGCGCCGCCTACTACCTGGCGGCGGCCGGCGCGGAGCGTATCTCCCGCCTGGTGGAGCGCAGCGAACCCTTGACACTGTCGCTGGGCACCGGGCGTTCGGTGCGCGCCACCGTCGAGGCCATGAGCCGCCATGACCGTCCGCAACACCGCTTCGTCTCGCTGGTCGGCAATGTGGCACGTGACGGCTCGGCCAACCGCTACGACGGTGTGGTGGTGCTGGCCGACAAGACCGGTGGCGAGCGCTTCCTGCTGCCGACCCCGGTGGTGGCCGACACGGTGGAAGAGAAGCAGGCCATGCTCGGCCAGCGACTCTTCCAGGCCATTACGGAGGTGGCCAGGCAGGCGGAGGCGGCCTTCATCGGCGTGGGGCGCATCGACCGACAGGCGACCCTCTTCCAGGATCATTTCATCGACCAGGGCGACCTCGAGGAGCTGCTGCGGCTCGAGGCCGTCGGCGAGCTGCTGGGCTGGCCACTGGACCGTGAAGGTCGGGTCATTGACTGCTCCATCACCCGTCGGGTCACCAGCCTGCCGCTGGAGATGCTGCGCGACCAACCCCTGGTGGCCCTGGCCGGCGGCCGCGAGAAGGCCCCGGCGCTGCTTGCCGCGCTGCGGGGCGGCTGGCTGAAGGGCCTGGTCACCGATGAGACAGCGGCACGCTATATCACCAAGCGGGCCGCCGAGTAGCACCTAAAGCCCACCAGAAATAAAGAATCTGTTCTGCTCTTCTACCAAAGTCTAGTGTGTGGACTTTGCATTTTTGGGACTCGTGTCCGATCATTTGATTGATCTATGATCAAAGTGATCAAGATTGGCTGACATACAACAATACAAGTCCCGAAGGAGCCCACCATGAAACTCACCCGAGCCCTGCCGCTGGCCACCCTGACGGCGGCCGTTGCCGTCGCCTCCCAGGCCCAGGCACAGACCGAGATCACCGTCGCCACGGTCAACAACAATGACATGATCATCATGCAGAGCCTCACCGAGGAGTTCGAGGCCGCGCATCCCGATATCGAGCTCGACTGGGTGGTGCTGGAGGAAAACGTCCTGCGCCAGCGCATGACCACGGATATCGCCACCGACGGCGGTCAGTTCGATGTCATGACCATCGGCACCTATGAGGTACCGATCTGGGCTGAGCGTGGCTGGCTATCACCGCTCGATAATCTTCCCGAGGACTATCGGGTCGACGATCTGCTCAGCACTGTTCGCGACGGTCTGAGCCATGACGGCACCCTGCACGCCCTGCCGTTCTATGGCGAAAGCTCGATGATGTATTACCGGCAGGACCTGTTCGATGATGCCGGCATTGAAGTTCCCGAGCAGCCGAGCTGGGACGAGGTTCGCGACTGGGCAGGACAATTGCATGATCCCGACAACGAGCTGGCCGGTATCTGCTTGCGTGGCAAGCCGGGCTGGGGCGAGAACATGGCCTTCGTCTCGACCCTGGTCAACACCTTCGGCGGCCGCTGGTTCGATATGGACTGGAATGCCCAGCTCGACTCGCCGGAGTGGCAAGCCGCCATTCAGTTCTATGTCGACCTGCTGAACGACTATGGCCCCCCGGGTGCCAGTTCCAACGGGTTCAATGAGAACCAGGCACTGTTCTCCAGCGGCAAGTGTGCCATCTGGGTCGATGCGACCTCGGCGGCGGGCCGTATCTACAATCCCGATGAGTCCCAGGTCGCCGATCATCTGGGCTTCTCCCAGGCACCGGTGGCCGAGACGCCCAAGGGGTCGCATTGGCTTTGGTCCTGGGCCCTTGCCATTCCTGCCACATCCGAGAAGCAGGACGCCGCCAGGGAGTTCATTACCTGGGCGACGTCTCAGGAATATATCGAGCTGGTAGGCGAAACTGAAGGCTGGGCCAGCGTCCCCCCGGGAACGCGGACTTCCACCTATGAGGACGAACGTTATATCGAGGCAGCACCCTTTGCGGAGTTCGTGCTCGAGGCGATGCGGAATGCCGATCCCACCGACTCGACGCTGGAGCCGAGTCCCTATATCGGGGTGCAGTTCGTCGGGATTCCCGAATTCCAGTCCATCGGTACCCAGGTGGGGCAGATGGTGGCGGCCGCATTGACCGGCGAAAGGTCGGTCGAGGAAGCGCTCGACGCCGCGCAGTCCGCCACGCAGCGCACCATGCAGCGTGCCGGCTACACCGACTGACACCTTGCCACGCCGCGCCCGGCCGGGTTCTCCCGGCCGGGCTACTCCTACCGACCTGGTTTTGCGGGTACTTCCATGAACAAGACACGAGCTTCCGGCCGTACCGTCGGGGGGTTGAGAACCCTGTCGCTGCAGGCACCGGCGGTTACCCTCTTATTGCTGTGGATGGTGATTCCGTTGGGCATGACCCTCTGGTTCTCCTTCCAGCGCTACAACCTTTTGATGCCCGGCATGACCGGCTTTGCCGGCCTGGAAAACTACCAATACCTGTTCTCCGATCCGGCCTTGTGGGCGGCCATGGGCAATACGCTCCAGCTGGTCGGCTGGGTGCTGGCGATCACCGTCGTCGGTGGCACCCTGCTCGCCGTGCTCTTCCAGCAAGAGTTTGCCGGACGCGGCATCGCCCGGGTGCTGGCCATTTCGCCGTTCTTCGTCATGCCCACGGTCAGCGCTCTGGTGTGGAAGAACATGATGATGCACCCCTCCAACGGCGTGTTGTCCTGGGTTGCCGAGACCTTCGGCTTCCAGGCGGTCGACTGGTTCTCCTCGTTACCCCTGACCTCGATCGTGATCATCGTGGCGTGGCAGTGGTTGCCCTTCGCCTTGCTTATCCTGCTCACCGCCATGCAGTCCCTGGACGAGGACCAGGTGGAGGCGGCACGCATGGACGGAGCGGGACCGGTGGCGATCTTCTTCTTCATCACCCTGCCGCATCTCAAGCGCGCCATCAGCGTGGTGATCATGATCGAGATGATCTTCTTGTTGACCATCTTCGCCGAGATCTTCGTCACCACCTCGGGCGGCCCGGGCCTGGCCACCACCAACCTGGCCTACCTGATCTACATCCGGGCTCTGCTCGATTTCGATGTCGGCACCGCCTCCGCGGGTGGGGTCATCGCCATCATCCTCGCCAATATCGTCGCCATCTTCCTGGTCCGCATGGTCGCCAAGAACCTGGAAGACTAGCCCTGGAAGACCAGTGACTCTGGAGTCGCCCATGACCACTTCAAGAAACAAGCCAGACGAAGCCGCGGCACTGTCTCTCACCGACCAGGAGGCGATGGCCACTGGCAACAGGCCCCCCTCGTGGCTGGCCTCCGCCGGGACGAAGAAGTTCGGGATCACCGTGCTGGGATGGACGGTGGCCCTGCTGATCTTCTTCCCGATCTTCTGGATGGTGCTGACAGGCTTCAAGACCGAGGCCGCGGCCATCGCCGACCCTAGCCTGATCTTCTCGCCGACCCTGGAGAGCTACCAGGCGGTCCATGACCGTACGGGCTATGCCCGCTTCGCGATCAACAGCGTGGTGGTGGCCTTCGGCTCGACGCTGCTGGCGTTGTTGATCGCCATACCCTCCGCCTATTCGATGGCGTTCCTGCCTACCAAGCGTACCAAGGGCACCTTGCTGTGGATGCTCTCGACCAAGATGTTGCCGCCGGTCGGGGTGCTGGTGCCTATCTATCTGCTGTTTCGCGATGTGGGGCTGCTCGACACCCGGACCGGCCTGATCATCGTCTACACCCTGATGAACCTGCCGATCGTGGTGTGGATGCTCTACACCTTCTTCAAGGATATGCCCAAGGACATCCTCGAGGCGGGACGCATGGACGGTGCCTCCACCTTCCAGGAGGTGTTCTTCCTGCTGCTGCCGCTGACGCTTCCCGGGATCGCCTCCACCGGCCTGCTCTCGGTCATCCTGAGCTGGAACGAGGCATTCTGGAGCCTCAACCTCACCTCGTCGAATGCGGCACCGCTGACCGCCTATATCGCGTCATTCTCCAGCCCCGAGGGGCTGTTCTGGGCCAAGCTTTCCGCTGCCTCGACCATGGCCATCGCGCCGATCCTGGTCTTCGGCTGGTTGACCCAGAAACAGATGGTCCGTGGCCTCACTTTTGGCGCGGTGAAATAAGTTATCGACGACGCCGAAGACGGGTCTTCGGCTGGCGCGCTCGCCAAGCACAGAAACAGATGGTCCGTGGCCTGACCTTCGGCGCCGTCAAGTAAAGGAATCTTCTCATGGCAACACTACAACTCAAGCAGATCACGAAGAGCTTCGATGACACTCACGTCATCAAGGGAATCGACCTGGAGGTCAACGACAAGGAGTTCGTGGTCTTCGTCGGCCCCTCCGGTTGTGGCAAGTCGACCCTGATGCGCATGATCGCCGGCCTGGAAAGCGCCACCTCCGGCGACATCCTGATCGACGGCCAGCGCATGAACGACGTCGCTCCCGCCGATCGCGGCCTGGCCATGGTGTTCCAGAGCTATGCGCTCTACCCGCACATGACCGTCGAGGACAACATGGGCTTCAGCATGCGCCTGGCCAAGGTGCCCAAGGAGCAACGGCGACAGAAGGTCCTCGAGGCGGCCAAGATCCTCCAGCTGGAGCCACTGCTGGATCGTAAGCCCAAGGCGCTTTCCGGTGGCCAGCGCCAGCGTGTGGCGATTGGCCGCGCCATCGTGCGCAATCCCAGCATCTTTCTCTTCGATGAGCCGCTTTCCAACCTGGACGCGGCACTACGCGTGCAGATGCGCATCGAACTGGCGCGGCTCCATGAGGAGCTCGACGCCACCATGATCTATGTCACCCATGACCAGATCGAGGCCATGACCATGGCCGACAAGATCGTGGTGCTGCAAGACGGTGTCGTCGAGCAGATGGGCTCGCCCATGGAGCTCTATCACCATCCACGCAACCGCTTTGTCGCCGGTTTCATCGGCTCACCGAAGATGAACTTTCTCGACGTCGAGCTCGACGAGGCGAGCCCCGAGGGTGTTCGTATCCGCCTTCCCGGCGGTGATGCCTGCACGGTGCCGGTGGACGGCCGCGACCTGGCGGCCGACGCCAGGCTGGAGCTGGGCATCCGTCCCGAGCACCTGCAACTCGACGATCAGGGTCCGCTCTCGGGCGAGATTCAGGTGCTGGAGCGTCTGGGAGGCCAGACCTCGCTTTACGTTCAGATGGGCGAGTTGATGGTCACCATCATGGCCGATGGTGATGTCGCGCATCGCGTGCATGACAGGGTGCGTTTCGGTTTCGAGCCCGTACGGGCTCATCTCTTCGACAGCGACGCCATGGCACTGCCCAGCCTGCACCAGCATCCCCTGGCCGGCCTCACCCGCCAAGACCATCGCCAGGCCACCGAAAGTAGCGGACTCTAACGGGAGCGACCATGGAGACCCTGATCTTCGACTGCGACGGTGTGCTGGTGGACAGCGAGGCGATCGCCGAGGCGACCCTGGTGGAGCTTCTCGGCGGCTGGCTGCCCGACCTGGATGCCGACACCGTGCTCAGCCAGGCACTGGGCATGACCACGGCCAACATCCTGCGCCACCTGGAAGGGCAGAGCCGCCATCGCTTGCCCGAAGAGGCGAAGGAGCGTGTCGACCAGACCATCGAGTCGCGCCTTCTCGAGAACCTCGAAGCCATCGATGGCGTGGCCGAGGTCATCCGGACGTTTCGCTTCCCGCTCGCCGTGGTATCCAACAGCCGCCGCAAGCGTGTCCTGGCCTCGCTGGCAACCACCAGGCTGGATGCGGTGTTCGGCGACGCGCCCATCTTCACCGCGGATCAGGTGGAACGACCCAAGCCGGACCCCGAGCTCTATCTGTTGGCGGCTCGCGAAATGGGATGCACCCCGGCGCATTGCTTAGTGGTCGAGGACAGCGTCTCCGGTGTCACAGCCGCTCATGGGGCCGGCATGACGGTGATCGGTTTCACCGGTGCCAGCCATGTTCCGCCGGGCCAGGCCGAGCGATTGACCCAGGCCGGGGCCTGGCGGGTGCTCAACCACATGAATGGCCTGGCGACCCTGGTCGATCAATGGCGCGCGCATCGTTGCGCGTCCCGAACCCTACCAACGAGGCATTGACGACATGAAACTCAAGGACAAGACCGCAGTGATCACCGGCGGTGCCCGCGGTATCGGCCTGGCCATCGCCCGGGCCTATGCGGAGGAGGGCGCCCGCCTGGTGATCGCCGACATCGACCAGGGCGCCATCGACGAGGCCCTGGCCACGCTGAAGGGCGAGGGGCACGGCAACGAGCGGCTGCTGGGCGTGCGCCTGGACGTCTGCGATCGTGCCGCCATCGACGACATGGTGCAGCGTGCCGTCGAACAGTTCGGCGGCATCGACATCCTGGTCAACAATGCCGCCCTCTTCGACATGGCCCCGGTGCTCGAGGTGACCGAAGCCAGCTACGACAAGCAGTTCGGCGTCAACGTCAAGGGCCTGTTCTTTACCCTCCAGGCGGTCGCCAAGGCCATGGTCGAGCGTGGCCGGGGCGGGCAGATCATCAACATGGCCTCCCAGGCGGGGCGTCGCGGCGAGGCCCTGGTGAGCATGTACTGTGCCACCAAGGCGGCGGTGATCAGCCTCACCCAATCCTGCGCCCTGGACCTGATCCGGCATGGCATCCGCGTCAACGCCATCGCCCCCGGGGTAGTGGACACGCCGATGTGGGAGGAGGTGGACGCCCTCTTCGCCCGCTACGAGGGCCGGCCCCTGGGCGAGAAGAAGCGCCTGGTGGGCGAGGCGGTGCCCTACGGGCGAATGGGTCGACCGGCGGACTACGCCGGTCCGGCCGTCTTTCTGGCCAGCGACGACAGCGAGTATGTAGTGGCGCAGACGCTAAACGTCGATGGCGGCAACTGGATGAGCTGACCCATGTTCGATATTGCCACCAGTGGCGAGTTGCTCGCCGAGTTCATGGCCGAAGCCAGCGGGCAGCGGTTCGACAGGCCCGGTCGTTTCACCGGCCCCTTCCCCAGCGGGGCGCCGGCCATCTTCGCCTCCCAGGCGGCACGCCTGGGGGCCCGGGTCGCCTATGCCGGGCGAGTGGGGCGCGACGGCTTCGGCGACCTGGTGGTCGAGCGGCTGCGCGACGACGGCATCGACGTCGAGGCGGTACAGCGCGACCCCGAGTACCCCACCGGCACCGCTTTCGTCAGCTATCAGGCGGACGGCAGCCGGCGGTTCATCTTCAACCTGGCCCACAGCGCCAGCGGCCGACAGACCCTGGACGAGGGCGAGCTGGAACACCTCTCGGCCTGCCGGTACTTCCATGTGATGGGCTCCTCGCTCGCCTCCAGGGGCGGGATCGAGATCCTGCTGCGGCTGGTCGCGCGGGTGAAGGCGAGAGGCGGCAGGATCAGCTTCGACCCCAATGTCCGCCTCGAGCTGGTGTCGAGTCCCGAGGTGCGCGAGGCGCTGCTCAGGGTGCTGGCGCACTGCGATCTCTTCCTGCCCAGCGATGCCGACCTCGAGTGGCTGGCCGAGCCGGGCGAGGATGCTGACGCCACCGTGGCGCGACTGCGGTCGGAGCACCCCTTGTCGCTGGTGGTGCTCAAGCAAGGGGCGGCGGGCTGTCGCGCCTATACCGGCGATGGCGTCATCGAGGCGCCGGGCCTGGCGGTGGCGGAGGTCGACCCCACCGGGGCCGGCGACTGTTTCGGTGGCGCCCTGGTCGCCGCCCTGGTGGCCGGTCGTCCGCTTGCCGAGGCGCTGCGACTGGCCAACGCCGCCGGCGCCCATGCCGTCACCGTGCTGGGCCCGATGGAGGGCTGCAGCGACCAGGCCACTCTGGAGCGGCGCCTTCTCGCCGCGGGAGAGACCCCATGACCCATCCTCTCGACGAGATCGTCGCGGCCAATCGTCGCGGCGAGCAAGAGGGCATCACCTCCGTCTGTTCGGCGCATCCGCTGGTTCTCGAGGCGGCCTGCCAGCGCGCCCTGGCCGACGGCACCCCGCTGCTGGTGGAGGCCACCTGCAACCAGGTCAACCAGGAGGGCGGCTACACCGGCATGACCCCGGCGGATTTCCGTGATGCCGTGGGCACCATCGCCGTGCGGGTGGGGCTCCCCGAAACTCGCGTGATCCTGGGCGGTGACCACCTGGGCCCTTCGCCCTGGCAGGCCCTCCCGGCGGATGAGGCCATGGTCCGCGCCGAGGCCATGGTGGCGGCCTACGCCGCGGCGGGATTCGTCAAACTGCACCTGGACGCCAGCATGCCCTGTGCCGACGATCCCCAGGCGCTCGACGATGCCACCGTGGCCCGCCGCGCCGCCCGCCTGGCCGCCGCCGCCGAGCGGGCGGCAGGGGAGGGCCAGGGTTGGCTGCGCTATGTGGTGGGCACCGAGGTGCCGGTGCCGGGCGGTGCCCAGGAGCATCTGGACACCCTCACCGTCACCGATACCGCCGACCTCGAATCGACCCTGCGGACCCATCGCGAGGTGTTCGTCGAGGCCGGCCTGGAGGAAGCCTGGGGCCGGGTACGGGCGGTGGTGGTCCAGCCGGGGGTGGAGTTCGGCCATACGGAGGTGGTGGATTTCGCACCCGAATCGGCCCACGACTTGAGTCGGGCCATCCATGCCTGGCCCGACCTGGTCTTCGAGGCCCATTCCACCGATTACCAGACTCCACGGGCCTACCATCAGCTCGTCGCCGGCCACTTCGCCATCCTCAAGGTGGGCCCGGCGCTGACCTTCACCCTGCGCGAGGCGCTGTTTGCCCTGGACCGGATCGCCGAGGAGGCGCCGGGGGTGCATTGGCCGATATCGCTGCGCGAGACCCTGGAAGTGGAGATGCTGGCCGAGCCGCGCTACTGGCAGGCCTATTATGCGGGCGACCCGGACGAGCAGCGCTTCGCCCGGGCCTATAGCCTCAGCGATCGCTGCCGCTACTACTGGTCGCGCCCCCGGGTCGCCGAAGCGGTGGAAGGGCTCTTTGCGGCGCTGGCCGCCGCGCCCATGCCACCGACCCTGATCAGCCAGTACCTGCCGGTCCAGTATGCCGCCATCCGCCGCGGCGAGCTCGAGGCCACGCCGCGGGCCCTGGTGCGCCATCGCATCGACGAGACCCTGGCAGCCTACGCCGCGGCCTGCTGTCCAGGTATCGGTCGCAGCCAGACTAACGATAGCCGTGTCACAACAGACTGAGGTGAGAATGATGTCGACCCTGTCCCAGCCTGCCCAAGTCGATTCCCTGGCCGAGGTGACACGGCGGATTCTCGTCGCCGCCGAGGGCCGCGAGCGCTTCCTGGTGGCCCTGGCCGGGCCGCCCGGTTCCGGCAAGTCCTACCGATCGGAGCAGCTCCTGCAGGCCATCGACGGCGCCCTCCCGGGGCAGGTGGTGGTGGTGCCGATGGACGGCTACCACTTCGACAACGCCGTGCTTGGCGCGTCGCAGCTGGCGGTGAAGGGCGCGCCCCAGACCTTCGACGCCGAGGGCTTGAGGGTCGACCTGGAACGCATTCGCTGCGCGGATGCCGCGGTGGCGGTACCGGTGTTCGACCGGCCCCTGGACCTGGCCCGGGCCGGGGGCCGGCTGGTCACCCTCGCGCATCGCATCGTCATCGTCGAGGGCAACTACCTGCTGCTCGACCAGGAGCCCTGGCGCGCCCTGCATGACCTCTTCGACCTGAGCGTGATGCTCGAGGTGGACGACGCCACTCTGGAGCAGCGCCTGATCGATCGCTGGCTGTCCATGGGCCGCGACGCCGACGCCGCCCGTCGCAAGGCCCTGGACAAGGACATGCCCAACGCCCGACTGATCAAGACCACATCCATCCCGCCCGACCTGGTGTGGCGCTGACGCCGTGCCGTGGTCGGTTGCGCCGAGCACGACTCGGCAGGAGACCCCGCATGATCCGACTCAACAACGACAATCTCGCCAGGCTCCCCGCCGAGGTCCCCACGCCAGGCCGGGACCGCCGGGCCATCACCGCTGGCATCGTCCACTTCGGCGTCGGCGGCTTCCATCGCGCCCATCAGGCCATGTATCTCGATGCGCTGATGAATCGCGGCGAGGCCCTGGACTGGGGCATCGTCGGCGTCGGCGTGATGCCCGGCGATCGCCGCATGCGCGACGCCCTGGCCGCCCAGGATTACCTCTACACCCTGGTGGTCAAGCATCCCGATGGCCGCCGCGAGCCGCGGGTCATCGGCAGCATGGTCGACTACCTCTTCGCCCCCGACGACCCGGCGGCAGTGGTGGAGCGCCTCGCCGACCCGGCGATCCGCATCGTCTCGCTGACCGTCACCGAGGGGGGCTACAACTTCCATCCGGTGAGCGGGGCGTTCGACCTGCAAAACCCCGACATCCGCCACGACCTGGCGCACCCCGAGGCACCGCACACCACCTTCGGGCTGATCGTCGAGGGTCTGGCGCGTCGCCGCGAGCACGGCGTCGCCCCCTTCACCCTGATGTCCTGCGACAATATCCAGGGCAACGGCGACGTGGCCAAGGAGACCTTCACCGCCTACGCCCGGGCGCGGGACCCGGCGCTCGCCGAGTGGATCGAGGCCTCGGTGGCCTTCCCCAATGCCATGGTCGATCGCATCACCCCGGTGACCGCCGAGTCCGACATCGCCGAGTTGCGTGAGCGATTCGACGTCGAGGACGCCTGGCCGGTGGTCTGCGAGCCCTTCACCCAGTGGGTGCTGGAGGATCACTTCGTCGCCGGCCGGCCGCCCCTGGAGGCCGTAGGCGTGCAGCTGGTGGACGACGTGGTGCCCTACGAGCTGATGAAGCTGCGCCTGCTCAATGCCAGCCACCAGGCGCTGACCTATTTCGGCTATCTCGCCGGCTACCGCTACGCCCACGAGGTGTGCCGGGACCCGCTGTTCGTCGACTTCCTGCTCGACTACATGCGCCGCGAAGGCTCGCCGACCCTGGACCCGGTCCCGGGCATCGACCTGGAGGACTACCGCCGGACCCTGATCGAGCGCTTTGCCAACCCCGAGGTAAGGGACACCCTGGCACGGCTCTGCGCCGAGAGCTCGGACCGCATCCCCAAGTGGCTGGTGCCGGTGATCCGCGAGCAGATCGACCGTGGCGGCGAGATGCACCGCAGTGCCGCGGTGGTGGCCAGTTGGGCGCGCTACGCCGAGGGCGTCGACGAGCAGGGCGCGCCCATCGAGGTGGTGGATCGCCTGCGGGACGAGCTGATGGCCCTCGCCGCCGAGAACCACACTCGGCCCACGGCCTTTATCGAGAACCGAGAGCTGTTCGGCGATCTGGCCGAGGAACCGCGATTCCGCGAGGCCTACCTCTGGGCCCTGGCCTCGCTTCACGAAAGCGGTGCGCGTGCCACACTGGAAGCACTGGCAACGTCACGAGGAGAGGCCTGATGTACATCGGCGTGGACTGCGGCACCCAGAGCACCAAGGTGGTGGTGGTCGATGTCGAGGGTGAACGCATTCTCGGCGAGGCGAGCCGGCCGCACCGCCTGGACGAGGGGGAGGGCGGACGCCGCGAGCAGGATCCCGGCGAGTGGCTCCTCGCTTTACGCGGCGCGCTTGGCGAGGTGCTGGCGACGGCCGGCATCGACCCCCGGGCGATCCGCGGCATCGGTGTCTCCGGTCAGCAGCATGGCCTGGTGGCACTGGACGGACGCGGCGAACCGGTACATCCGGCCAAGCTGTGGTGCGATACCGAGACGGCGCCCTGGAACGCCGACCTGATCCAGCGCCTGGGTGGCGAGGCGGGCTGCCTCGACAAGCTGGGCCTGGTGCTGCAGACCGGCTACACCGCCTCCAAGATCGCCTGGCTGCGCGACAAGCACCCCGAGGCCTATGCGCGTATCGCCACCCTGCTGCTGCCCCACGACTACCTCAATTTCTGGCTCACCGGCGAGCGGGTGGCCGAGGCCGGCGATGCCTCCGGGACCGGCTACTTCGATACCCGCAGCCGACGCTGGCACCACGACGTCCTGGCCGAGATCGCCCCGGAGCTCGACGCCGAGCGGGTGCTGCCGCGGCTGATCGAGGCCCATGAACCGGCCGGCACCCTGCGTCCCGAGGTGGCCCGCGAGCTGGGGCTGGGCGAGGGCGTATTGGTTTCCAGTGGGGGAGGCGACAATATGCTCGGCGCCATCGGCACCGGCAACATCCGCCCGGGCCTGGTAACCCTGAGCCTCGGCACCTCGGGTACCATCTGCGCCTATTCCCCGGCGCCGGTGGTGCCGGACAGCGCCATGGTGGCCAACTTCTGTTCCAGCACCGGTGGCTGGTTGCCGCTGGTCTGCACCATGAACGTGACCTCGGCGACCTCGCGCCTGCGTGAGCTCTTCGGCCTGGATCTCGCCACCTTCGGCGAGCGGCTGGCTGCCGCGCCGATCGGCGCCGAGGGAGTCACCCTGCTGCCCTTCTTCAACGGCGAGCGGGTGCCCATGCTGCCCGAGGCCACCGCCAGCCTCGACGGCCTGACGAGTGTCAACACGACCCAGGCCAACCTCTGCCGGGCGGTGGTGGAGGGCGCCACCCTGGGCCTGCGCTACGGTCTCGACCAGTTCGGCGACCTGGCCGAGGGGGTGCAGGAGATCCGCCTGATCGGCGGTGGCTCGCGCAGCCCGGTGTGGCGGCAGATCGTCGCCGACGTCACCGGCAGCCGGGTGGTCTGCCCCGAGATTGCCGACGCCGCGGCCCTGGGCGCCGCGCTCCAGGCGGCCTGGTGTCATGGGTCCCAGTCCGGGGGTGGCGAGCTTTCCGACCTCTGCGCACGCCTGGTGCACCTCGACGAGGCCTCGCGGGCCGAGCCCGTCCCGGCCAATGTCGCGGCCTACCGCGAGGTCTACGCCCGTTACCGCCGTGCCCTGTCCGCTCGTCACGCCATCCCCTGATCGAATCGCATGTTTCATTGCACAACAAGAGAGGAGTTTCCCATGACGACCCGACTCGACAGCCTGAAGACCCACTCCCTGGTGGTCGCCGATACCGGCGACCTGGACGCCATCAAGCGCTACCGGCCCCACGATGCCACCACCAACCCCTCGCTGCTGCTCAAGGCCTTCGACATGCCGGGTTACCAGACGCTGATCGACGAAGAGCTTGCCGCCGTCCAGGGCGAATGCCAGGACCGGCAGGCGCGGGTCGAGCACGCCGTTGATCGCCTCGCCGTGGCCAAGGGGGCGGAAATCGCCAAGCATATCCCGGGGCGGGTCTCCACCGAGGTGGCCGCAAGGCTCTCCTTCGACGAGGAGGCCAGCATCCGCAAGGCCCATGAGCTGATCGATCTCTACGACCGGCGCGGCCTGGGTCGCGATCGCGTGCTGATCAAGCTCGCCTCCACCTGGGAGGGCATCCGCGCCGCGGAGCGCCTGGAAAAGGAAGGTATCCAGTGCAACCTGACCCTGCTGTTCAGCGATGCCCAGGCCCAGGCCTGCTTTGACGCGGGCATTTTCCTGGTCTCGCCTTTCGTCGGTCGGGTCACCGACTGGTACAAGCAGCAAAGCGGCCGCGACTATGCCCCGGAGGAGGACCCGGGTGTGCGTTTCGTGCAGGGCGTCTGCGAGCGGGTCGGCCGCGGCGGCTACGACACCGTGGTGATGGGGGCGAGCTTTCGTACCCTCGGCCAGGTGCTGGCGCTGGCCGGCTGCCCGCGGCTGACCATCTCGCCGGCGCTGCTCGAGGAACTGGCGGCCGAGACTGGCGAAGTTGCCCGAGCCGTCGAGATCCCCGCCGCCGGCGAGCGCCCCGCGCCGCTCGACGAACCGGGCTTCCGCTGGGGTCACAACCAGGACGCCATGGCCAACGACAAGCTGGCCGAGGGCATCCGCCGCTTCGACGAGGACCAGCGCACCCTGGAGGCGCGCCTTGCCGAGCGGCTGGGGTGATCATGCAAGGGCGAGCGTCGAGGATGGGTGTGCCGTCGGCCTGATGCGCGGAAAATGTCAGCGACCGCCGTTGTCAGGCCCGCTGCAAGGCCAGGAGGAGATTCCATGGCGCTGCCACTCTCGCAGCAGACCCTTGCCGCCCTCGGCCAGGATGTCGGGGTGCCGGCCTATGACCGTCGCCGGCTGCGCCCCGGGATTCTGCATATCGGCCTGGGCAACTTCCACCGCTCGCACATGGCGACCTATCTGGACCGTCTCTTCACGCAGGGCGAGGCCCACGACTGGGCGGTCATCGGCGCCGGCGTGATGCCAGCCGATGCGCGGACGCGCCGACGCCTGAGCTCCCAGGATTGGCTCTCCACGGTGGTCGACCTCCACCCCGAGGGGAGCTCGGCGCGGGTGGTGGGCGCTATGATCGATTTCGTGCCCGTGGCCTCTGCGGCCATCGTCAAGGCCCTGGTCGACCCCGGTGTGCGCATCGTTTCGTTGACCATCACCGAAGGGGGCTACTTCATCGATCCCGCCACCGGCCGGTTCGACGCGGCCCATCCGCGGATCCTGGCCGACGCGGCCGACCCGCGGCGCCCCGGCACCCTCTTCGGCATGCTGGTCAAGGCGCTGGCCGAGCGTCGGGCCAGGGGGCTTGGACCCTTCACGGTGCTCTCCTGCGACAACCTGCCCGGTAACGGCGTGGTGACGCGCAGCGTCGTGGTCGGCCTCGCCGAGCATATCGATGGCGATCTTGCCGCCTGGATCCGGCGCGAGGTGAGCTTCCCCAGCGCCATGGTGGATTGCATCACGCCGCGCACCACCGCCTGCGAGCGCGAGTTGGTCAGCCGCCGCTTCGGCATCGAGGATGCCGCCCCGGTGGTGTGCGAGTCCTTTCGCCAGTGGGTGGTGGAGGATCGCTTCTGCGCCGGTCGCCCGCCGCTGGAGCGCGTCGGCGTCGAGTTTGTCGACGAGGTCTCGGGCCATGAGACGATGAAGCTGCGCCTCCTCAACGCCGGCCACGCCAGCATCGCCTATGTCGCGGCTCTGCTGGGCTACCAACAGGTGCACGCCGCCATGGGCGACCCGGATATCCATGACTGGCTGGATGCGCTCCAGGCCCGCGAGATCCTCCCCGTGCTACGGCCGGTAGAAGGGCTGGACTACAACGCGTACCGGAAGAGGATCGTCGAACGTCTCCGCAACCCCGAGATCGGCGATACCGTCTCGCGGCTGTGTGCCAACGGCTCGACGCGACAGCCCAAGTTCATTCTGCCGGCGCTGCGCGACGCCCTCGGTCGTGGCCTCCCCATGGCGGGCCTGGCCCTCGAGCTGGCGCTGTGGTGCCACTATTGCCGCGTGGCCGATGACACCCCCGGGCTGCCGTCGCTCGATGACCCGCTGGCGTCACGCCTGAGGGCGGGGGCGCGGGAGGCCGCCAGGTCGCCCCGGGCCTTTCTGGGAATCCGGGAGGTGTTCCACGACCTGGCCGAGTTTCATAGTCTGCGGATGGCCTTCGCCGCCTGGCTGGGGATCATCGAGGCCGGTGGGCCGCGGGCAGCGATCCGGCGCTATATCGATTGGGGCGATCACAGGTCTTCCAGTCGCCAGGCGTCATACGCGGGCTCCTCGTAGGGATGGGCGAGTTTCAAGGCGGCGACTGCCGTCTGGATCAGCTCGTCCGTGCAGACCAGCTCCACCTTCAGCTCCTCGACCTGCTCCAGGTCGCCGACCCGCCCGATGTGCGGGTCGGCGCCTTCCAGAGGCCGAAACTGTCCGGTGCCCGGGGTCTGGAAGCAGCAGGCCTCGTAGTCGCCGATGCGCCCCGCCCCGGTGGCGAAGACGGCTTCCTTGACCGCCTCGGCATCATCTTTGGGCACGAAAAAGGCCAACTTGTACATGGTCGCTCTCCTCTGGCTTGTCCGGTTTGGGTCCCTCCCGTTGTGCCACAGGAAGGGTGGCTCGCGTAAGCCCGAGGAGAATTCTTGTACGGGAGTGAATATTTCTTGTCCAAAACCTATACAATGACTATTGTCTGTATAGGTCGAGGTGAATGAGCCTCGACCGGGTTTCCATCATGGACGGTCCGGTCAATACCGGCGATCCGACAGGAGAGAACTAATATGCGTACTTCACTTCGTACACTTCCCTTGACCCTTGGTGCCGGCATCACCGGCCTGATGCTGGCCGGCGCCGTGCATGCCGATCACCATGGTATGAAGCAGGATATCGTCGACACCGCCGTGGCGGCGGGTCAGTTCGAGACTCTCGTGGCTGCGGTCGAGGCGGCTGGCCTGGTCGAGACCCTCAAGGGAGAAGGCCCCTTCACCGTGTTCGCCCCGACCGATGAGGCCTTCGCCGCGCTTCCGGAAGGCACTGTCGAATCCCTGCTGGAAGAGGAGAACCGTGATCAGCTGGAAGCGATCCTGACTTACCACGTGGTGCCCGGCATGATCATGGCCGAGGACGCCATGGCCGCCGACAGTGCCACCACTGTTCAGGGCCAGGACATCACCATTACCACCATGGACGGCAGCGTGATGATCGACGAGGCCACCGTGGTCCAGGCCGACATCAAGGCCAGTAACGGCGTCATCCATGTCATCGATAGCGTGCTGATGCCCGAGTGATTCCTGCCTCCTCGGAGGGTCATTCTTCTGTTCCTTGCGTGATTACCCCTTTTGGCTGCCTCCGGGCGGCCTTTTTTGTTCGATCGGTGCCGGATCCGCTGTTGGTGATGGCCAATGGTTGCAGCATCGAGTCAACAATGTAGTGTTTTATCGATTGTCATCATTGCCATGGCCAACGTCAGAGTGGAGCCGGCAATCCAGGGACCGTGATATTTCACCACGATGCCTGCCTTCTCGATTCGCGACGCCCATGCCGGCTCTCACTACTACCGCATGGAAGTGCACATTCGTGAAGGAGGGCAGGACTATGACGTCTATGGCTACAGTACCGAGTAGCTGATCGGCGATGTCCTGGATCAGTACGAGAAGCACCTGCAGTTCCTGCATTCGCAGCGGGAAATGCCCGGCAGCAATACCATGATGCCGGACGACCCTGCCAGGGCGGGGTCGTCCGGCGGCTACGGGAAGAGGAGATTACGCATGGCGACGTCCTTCGATAGTGAGGTCGATTTTGTCATTATCGGTGCCGGCTCTGCCGGGTCGGTGTTGGCCAACCGGCTGAGCGCCGATGGCGACAACCAGGTGTTGGTGCTGGAGTTCGGCGGCAAGGACAACTCCCTGTTTATCCAGATGCCGACGGCCTTCTCGATTCCGATGAACAAGCCGCGTTTCGACTGGGGCCTGCATACCGAACCGGAGCCAGGGCTCAAGGGGCGTAGCCTCCACCAGGCGCGTGGCAAGGTGATCGGCGGCTCTTCGTCGATCAACGGCATGGCCTATGTGCGGGGGAGCGCCGGCGACTATGCGGAATGGGTCGAGCAGGGGGCCGAGGGCTGGGGCTATGCCGAGGTGCTGCCCTACTTCCGACGTGCCGAGGACTGCCTCTACGGCGAGGATGAGTACCGCGGTACCGGTGGGCCCCTGGGCGTGTGCAACGGCAACAACATGCAGAACCCGCTCTACCGCGCCTTCATCGAGGCGGGACGCCAGGCCGGCTACGGCGAGAGTGATGACTACAACGGCTATCGCCAGGAAGGCTTCTGCCGCATGGACATGACAGTGCGGAATGGCGTGCGCTGCTCCACCGCCAACGCCTACCTGAAGCCGGCCCTCTCGCGATCCAACCTGCGCCTGGAGATGCATGCGCTGACCACGCGCATCCTGATGGAAGGGCAGCAGGCGGTGGGTGTGGAGTATCGCCAGAAGGGGCGGGTGCAGCGCGTCAAGGCACGGCGCGAGGTGATTCTCTCCGCCAGTGCCTTCAACTCTCCCAAGCTGCTGATGCTCTCGGGGATCGGCCCGACCGATCAGCTTCGCCAGCACGGCATCGAGGTGGTGCACAACCTGCCCGGGGTCGGCGAGAACCTTCAGGACCACCTGGAGGTCTGGGTTCAGCACCGCTGCTCTCAGAAGATCACCCTCAACGGCTGGTTGAACCCGGTCGGGCAGGCGCTGATCGGAGCACGCTGGCTGCTGTTCAAGAAGGGGCTGGGGGCCACCAACCACTTCGAATCCAACGGCTACATCCGCAGTCGGGCCGGTCTCAAGTATCCTGACCTGCAGTACCACTTCTTGCCGGGGGCCATCGCTTATGATGGCTCGAGCGCTGCCGATGGGCACGGCTACCAGGTTCATCTGGGGGCCAACAAGCCACTGAGTCGCGGCCGCGTCCAGCTCACCTCCGCCGACCCGGAAGCCGCTCCGCGACTGACCTTCAACTATCTGCAGGAAGAAGCCGACCGTCAGGCCTATCGTGACGCCCTGCGGCTGACCCGGGAGATCTTCGCCCAGCCGGCTTTCGATGCTTACCGTGGCGAGGAGCTCTCTCCGGGGCCTGCGGTGCAGAGCGATGCCGAGATCGACGACTGGGTGGCGGGTAGCGCCGAGACGGCCTATCACCCCTGTGGCACCTGCAAGATGGGCACGGACAGCATGTCCGTGGTTGATCCGCAATGTCGGGTGCACGGCCTCCATAACCTCCGGGTGGTGGACTCCTCGATCATGCCCACGGTCACCAACGGCAACATCAATGCGCCGACCATCATGATTGCCGAGAAGGCTGCCGACATGATCCTCGGCCAGCCACTGCTCCCACCTTCCGAGGCGCCTTTCTTCGCGCCGACTGACTGGCAGAGCACGCAGCGTGAGGCGCGGCCAGAGCGTCACGACGACTAGGTTGGCCGGAGGGCGGGGTTACCCGACGACTCCCAGCTCCAGTCGCTGGCGCCGGCTGCGGCCGGGATGCGATTGACCTCTCTCTGTCATGGTTGTTCTGAGACTGCCGACAGGACTGGCGACCCTCATGAGATCGAATCAAAGGAGCATTGCCACATGTCGATCGACGAGAGCCTCGCGGCCCTGCTGTCGGCTGCCGGGCTGACGCCGCGGGGCGAGCCACAGGCCCTGAGTGGTGGCGATATCGCCGAGGTCTTCCGCCTGGTGACCGATCAGGGCGAGGTGGTGGTCAAGCATGACGACCCCCAGCGGCTGGCCGGTGAGGCCGATGGCCTGCGGGCGCTGCGCGAGGCCGGCAGCGAGTTGCTCGTACCCGAGGTGCTGGGCGAGGCAGGAGGCTACCTGGTGATGGAGGCATTGGCGCCGGGGCGCTCCCCCGGCGACGAGGTCAGTCTCGGCGAGGGGCTGCGCCGGCTCCATGCAGTGATCGGTGATGCCCATGGCTGGCCGCGGGACAACGCCTGCGGGCGCACGCCGCAGTCCAATGCCCCGTTGCCCGACGGCCGCGCCTTTCAGCGCGAGCGGCGCCTGCTGCCGCTCGCCGAGGCCTGCCAGGCGCGCGGGCTGATGGATGGCCGTCTGCGTACTCGGGTGGAGGCCATCGCTCACAATCTGGAAGCCTGGCTGCCGGATGCTCCGGCGAGCCTGATCCATGGCGATCTGTGGTCGGGCAATGTGCTTTTCACCCCGAGTGGGCCAGCCATCATCGATCCGGCCGTCTATCGCCACTATCCGGAGGTGGATCTCGCCATGCTGACGCTGTTCGGCTCGCCGAGGACGGCCTTCTTCGAGGCCTACTGGAACGGCGGCGCTCCGACCGACTGGCCGCGGCGCGAGACGCTGTTCCAGCTCTACCCCTTGCTCAATCACCTGCTGCTGTTCGGCGGTGGCTATCGCGGCGCGGTCGAACGGATGGTATCGCGGCTGGAAAGCACCTGATCAGGGTGAGGGGCGGTCCATCCTCTCCAGGGTCCAGTCGACCAGCTCGCGTGTGATCTGGTCGGCGGCGCGACCGAAGGCCGCGACCACGGCATCGAGGCTGGCATCATCGCTCGTCACCACCGCCTCGAGGCGGCGGCTGGCCAGGATCTCGCGGCTGGCCTCGTCGAGCAACTGGACCTCGAGGCCCAGCACCACCTCGGGGACGCCCTCACGATAGCGGCTATGGAAGGCCTCCAGGTGGCTGGCCAGGGTGGTATCGCTGCGCGCCCGGCTGGCGTCGTCCACCACGGCAGCCAGGCGGCCGTCGCGGCGAAAGGCCGTGATCAGGTGGTCGCGCAGCAATAGTGGGGCATCGTCGCGCCAGCGTGCCCCGGCATAGGCCTGTAATTCCCCGGGAGAGGGCATGACCAGCAGGCGCGGACCATCCAGCGGGGAGCCGGCGCTGGGCGTATCGACCCGCAGGGTCAGCTCACGGGTGGCTTCGGAGGACGCCGAAAGGGAAGGGTCGGGCAGCGTGAAGAGGCGTATCGGTTCCTGCTCGGGGAGCAGGGTGCAGCCCGCGAACAGCACGCTCAGCAGCATGGCCAGCAGTGGCATGACGTGTCGTGGCGCGGGGAACGGGCTCATGGGGTGAACTCCTGAATGTCGTCACGGCCCAGCAAGGCATCGGCCGGATTTTCCTCGATGCGCCGCACCAGCCGGTTCAGGGCGCGCAGGGCGGCGTGCAGTTCGCGCATGGCCGGGTCGAGCTCGCCCACGCCCTGCAGGCCCCGGGCCAGGGAGCCTTCGTGGCTGGCGGTCAGCCGGTCCAGACGGGCGGTGGTGGATTCCAGCGATTGCATCGCTTGTCGGGCACTCCGCAGGGTCGCACGACCCTCGTCGTCCAGTAAGCCGTTGGCCGTCTCGCCCAGGCGACTGAAACTCTGAAGGGAGGCCTCGAGCTGTGCGCTGGCCTGCCCGAAGCGGGTCATGGACTCGCCGAGCACAGCGCGCTGATCGACCAGCGCTTCGGATAGGATCTCCAGGTTGCCCAGGCTTCGCGTCAGGCTCTCGGCGTTTTCCTCGGAGAGCAGCCGGTTGGCACTGGTCAGCAGGCGGTCCACCTGGGCGAAGAGCTCCTCGCTGTTGTTGAGCAGCGAGCTCAGCGGCGATGGTTCGGCCTGGATCAGCGGGGGATCGTCGCGACCGCCGGTCAAGCGTTCGCTCTCGGGGGTGCCGCCGGAGAGCTGGATGTTCATGGTGCCCGTGATGTTGGCCAGCGCCAGGCTGGCGCGGGTGTCCTGCTTGATCGGGACGTCACTGTAGACGCGCACCAGCGCCCGCACCTGGCGTGGGTCCCGGGGGTCGAGGCGCAGTCTGACGACATCACCTACCTCGATGCCGCTGTACTGCACCGCATTGCCCTCTGAAAGCCCGCTGACGGCACGGTTGAAGCGTATCTCGTACCAGGAATAGTCGCGGTCGACGCTGGACTTGCCGAGCCACAGGGCGAACAGCAGGGCGCTGCCCAGGGTGATTACCGTGAACAGCCCGATCAGCACATGGTGGGCGCGGGGTTCCATCGTCAGGGGTCCTCCACCGGGTTGGCCGCCCGCTGGGCGGCGCGGCCTCGCGGGCCATGGAAATAGTCGTGGATCCAGTCATCATCGGTGGCCGCGACGACGTCGAGGCGGTCGGCAACCAGCACACGCTTGCGCGACAGCACGGCCACTCGGTCGCAGGCGGTATACAGGGTGTCAAGGTCGTGGGTGACCAGGAAGACGCTCAGGCCCAGGGCGTCACGCAGGGTGAGAATCAGGCGATCGAAGGCCGCCGCGCCGATCGGGTCCAGCCCCGCCGTCGGCTCGTCCAGGAACAGTGCCTCGGGATCCAGCGCCAGGGCGCGGGCCAGGGCGGCTCGCTTGATCATGCCACCGGAGAGCTCGGCGGGATACTTGATCGCGGCCTCTCCGGGGAGGCCGGCCAGGGCCAGCTTGACTCGGGCCAGGGCTTCGGCATCGGCCCGGGCGAGCCCGGCATGCTCGATCAGCGGCAGGGCGACGTTCTCCTGCAGGCTCAACGAGGTGAACAGCGCACCACGCTGGAAGAGCACGCCGAAGCGGCGTTCCAGCCGGGAGCGGGCATCGGCGGAGAGGCTCTGGAGGTCCTCGCCGAACACCTCGATGCGCCCGGCGCGGGGTCGCAGGAGGCCGACGATGCTGCGCAGCAGGACCGACTTGCCGGTGCCCGAGCCCCCCACGACCCCGAGGATCTCGCCCGGGTAGAGATCGAGTTCGAGGTCCTCATGGACCACATGTTGCCCGAAGCGATTCTCCAGGCCGCGGACGCGGATCAGCGGCGCTTCGCTGGTCGATGCCTGTGCCGCCCTCACCAGCCCATCTCCATGCAGAACAGCGCGGCGATCGCATCCAGGAGGATCACCACGAAGATCGACTGCACCACGCTTGAGGTGGTGTGTTCGCCCACCGACTGAGCGCTGCCGCTGACCTTGAAGCCCTCGAGGCAGCCGATCACCGCGACCAGAAAGGCGAACACCGGTGCCTTGCCGATGCCCACCAGAAAGTGCTGGACGGCGATATCGCGCTCGAGGATCGCCAGGAACTGGGCCGTGGAGATGTCCAGGGCCAGCAGACACACCAGGGCGCCGCCGAGGATGCCGCTGAGCATGCCCACGAAGGTGAGGATCGGCAGGGTCAGCATCATCGCCAGTACCCGCGGCAGCACCAGCAGCTCGATGGGGTCGAGCCCCAGGGTGCGCACGGCGTCGAGCTCTTCGTTGGCCTTCATCGCACCGAGCTGGGCCGTGAAGGCGCTGGCGGTACGACCGGCGAGCAGGATGGCGGCGAGCAGTACGCCAAACTCGCGCAGGAAGGCGAAGGCCACCAGGTTGACCGTGTAGATGGTGGCGCCGAAGTCGCGCAGTACCGTGGCGCCGAGGAAGGCCACTACCGCACCCACCAGGAAGGTCAGTAGCGCGACGATGGGCAAGGCGTTGAGGCCCGTCTGATGCAGCTGGGCCACCACCGAGGTGATGCGCCAGCGGCCCGGTCGCCAGGCGGTGGCGGCCAGGGTGGCGAGCACCTGACCGATGAAGCCGAGCAGCTGACGCTGCTGCTGCCAGAGTTCCTCGACCATCTGTCCGGTCCGCGCGAGGGTATCCCGCAGCGGCCGGGCAGGGCGCGCCGTCGGCGGCTGGTTGTCGGCCATGGCCTCGCCCAGCGTGCGCAGCAGGGCACGACGCGTCGCCGGCAGGTCGGAGGCCCAGTCGTCGATCGCGGCGAGCGCCGCTGGGCCCACCAGCTCCATCAGCAGAACCGCACCGGCGGTATCCAGGGCGTCGAGTCGCTCGAGGTCGATCCCCTGGTGAGACGGCTCGCGGGACCCTGCAAGACGCTCGACCTGGCGCTTCAGGGTCGAGTAGTGCACCAGAGTCCAGTCGCCGGCGATGGCCAGACGGCCGTCCTGCTGGTCGATATGGCCGGGCTCGGTCATGGTCAAGGGCATCTCAGGCGAGTCATGGTGACCGATGGTATCAGCATGCGTGCCTCGACATTCGCTCAACCCTTGCCGAGCGCTTTCAGCCAGTGCAGACCGCGCTGCCACCAGCTCGGCGACTCGCCAGCGCCACCGGGCAGCATGCGGGGGCGGGGCCGGTCGAGGAAGTCGGCGACGGGACGGACCTGGCTGTCTCTGTCGAGCATGGGGGCGTGTCCGCAGCCGGGCACCTCGAGGCTGACCAGGCCGGGCTGTGCCTCGGCCATGCGGGTCACGCTCTCGGCCTGGAGTAGCGGTGAGTCTTCGCCTCGAACCACCATCAACGGGCAGTGGATCGCTGACCAGTCGGCCCAGGTGTCGCGGGGGGTGTCGTGGACAAATTGCTCGCTGATGCGAGGATCGTAGTGGTAGGTCCAGCTGCCATCCGGTAGCCGCCGCGCGCTGTCGAGTGCCAGGCGCCGCCAGGCGTCGTCGCTGTCGATGCCGAAGCCCCTGTAGTGCTGCCTGAGTTCGGCCTCGAGCTCGCTGAAGCGTTGAAACCGATGGGGCACACCGAAATAGGTGGCCAGTTCGGCCAGCCCATCGGGGTTGAGTTCCGGGCCTACGTCGTTGAGCACCAGCCGTTCGATGCGTGATGCCGTCTCGGGTTCGGCGGCCATCAGCATGCCGATCAGCCCGCCCATGGAGGTGCCCACCCAGGGCACCTGCTCGAGGCCGAAGTGATCGAGCACCGCGACTGCTACTTTCATGTAGTGGGCGTAGAGATAGTCCTGGGCGGGGAAGAGCGACCAGCTGGAGAGACCGCGGCCCGGGGTGTCAGGGGCAAGGACCCGCCAGCCGGGGCCTAGCACCCGGGCGAAGTCGGCGAAGTCCCCACCGTGGCGAGCCAGGCCATGCCAGGCGATGACGGTGCGGGGGGCCTTGGGATGCCAGATGCGTACGGCGATCTCAAGTTCCCTTACCCTGACGAATTCCAGAGCGTCCATGGGTGTTCTCCCTCATTGGGCTATGCTGCCACGCAGCATAGCGGAATTTCCCGGGCTTTCGGCAAAGATTCCTGTTTTCCCGGAAGCTCAGCAGTGGACTAGTCACTGAAACATGCGACAATGTATGTAAGCCTGACCGACCAGAAACCGAGGATGACCCGATGACCCGTCACCGCTCCCTTCGTCGTGCCCTGCTGCCGGCAATGATCGCATCGGCCTTCGCCGCACCTCTGCAGGCGGCCGATCTGTTGACCATCACCCGAGATGCCCTGGAGAACAATGCCGAACTGGCCTCGACCCGCTCGCAGACCAGTAGCGTCGAGGCGGGGCGAGACGTGCAGCGCGCTGACCTGCTGCCCCAGGTCAATGCGTCGGCCAATGTATCGCATAACCGTCAGTATGAATCCCCGGCAGGCGGGTTCTCGGCAGGAGGCGCGGGAGGCGACGACAACTACAACAGCGCCGGCCTGACGCTGGAAGCCACCCAGGCGCTATTCGACGCGCGCAATTCGCGTGAAGTCGAGCAGGCCGAGCGCCAGATCGATCAGCAGACCTACCAATTGGCCGCCACTGAGCAGCGGGTGCTGATCGACGTCTCCTCGGCTTATTTCGAGATTCTGCGGGCCTACGAGGTGCTGGAGGCGCGGCTCGCCCAGGAACGGGCCATCGGTCGGCAGCTGGAGCAGGCCCGTGAACAGTTCGAGGTAGGACTGATTGCCATTACCGAGGTGGAGGAGGCCCAGGCGAGATTCGATCAATCGCGTGCCGAGCGCATCGCCGCCGAGAGTGATCTCCAGGTGCGCTTTGAAGGCCTCGAGCGTTTGACCGGCAAGCGCTATGCCAGTATCGATGCGCCAGGGGAGGAGTTGCCCATTCAGCCGCCCACCCCGGATGATCGTAGCCACTGGGTCGAGCTGGCGCTCGAGAACAATCCTCTTATCCTGGCCAGCGAGGCCGGCGTCGAGGTCTCGCGCAGCAGCGTCGATATCGCCAGTGCTCAGCGCCTGCCGACGATCAACGCCTTCGCCAACTACAACTATGCCGACGATGACCGGAGCGGCGTTGAAGGGCGTAACTCCACCAGTCAGGTCGGCCTCCGCGCCAGTCTGCCGCTCTATACCGGCGGACGCACACAGGCGAGTATCCGCCAGAACACCTACCAGCTGGAGTCCAGCCAGTACGACTTCGAGGATCAGCGCCGCGATACCGTCCAGCAGGTTCGCTCGCGCTTCACCCAGGTCAGCAACGACGTTTCCACGGTGGAGGCCCGCGCTCAGGCCATCGTTTCCAACCAGAGTGCCCTGGACGCCACTCGTGCCGGCTACGAGGTGGGCACCCGCAATATCGTCGATGTGCTCAACGCCGAGCAGAACCTCTATAACGCCGTCGCCGACCATGCCAGCGCCCGCTATGACTACGTGATCAACCTGCTCAGCCTGCGCCAGCAGTCGGGCACCCTGGATGTATCGGCCGTTGAGGAGGTGAATGCCTGGCTGGACGGTGGCAGTGTCTCCTTCACCCTACCGGAAGAGAGCGATGGCCATGACGGGGCCATGGACATCGGGGAGCCGCCACGTCCCAGAGGATGATGTTTAGCGGCCTAATATTTACATTCATTCTTGAATGAATGTAAGATTTGTTCATCCTCGACGACGCCAACGGGAACGAATGACACCATGACAAAACTCTTCCGATACGGCCGGACGACGCTGCTCGTCCTGGCCGCGAGCCTGTTGATGGCGGCCTGTGGCCAGGACGACGACCCCCAGCAGTCTGAGTCTGCTGGGGGTCAGGAAAGTCCGCCACATCCGGTGGAAGTGACGCAGATGAGCCGTCAGGATATTCCCCTGGAGAAGTCCTACCCGTCGCTGCTGCGCAGCGACGATGAGGTTACCCTGGTGGCCCGTGTCACCGGCTTCCTCGAGCAGCGGCACTTCGAGGCCGGTCAGCTGGTGGAGCAGGGGCAGAAGCTCTACACCATCGAGCCGGATCTCTATCAGGCCGCGGTCAACCAGCGCGAGGCCGACCTGCAGAGTGCCCGAGCCGAGCTGGCGCGGGCCCAGCGCGACGCCCAGCGTTTCGAGCGGTTGCTGAGCCAGAACTCGGTGAGCCGCCAGCAGTACGACCAGGCGCGGGCCGAACTGGGCGTCGCTCAGGCTGGTGTCGCCCAGGCGGAGGCGGCACTGGCCAGTGCGCAGATCGACCTGGATTATGCCGAGGTCACCGCGCCCGTGTCCGGGATGATCAGCCTCAGCCAGGTCAACATCGGCAATCTGGTGAGTTCCGGTACGGAGCTCGCCACCATCACGCCACTCGATCCTCTGGAGGTTCGCTTCCAGCTGCCCCAGCGCGACGCCTTCGAGCTGCGTCGCCAGATCGGCGAAGCGTCCGTCGAGGCGATTACCGCGGTGCTGCAGGTGCCGGGCATGGAGGGCGACGACGCGTCTGCCCTTGAGGGACGCCTCGATTTCCTCGGCTCGCGAGTCGACATGGGGACCAGTACCGTCCAGGCCAGCGCCACCTTCGCCAACCCCGAGGCGCGTGTGCTGCCGGGCCAGTTCGCGCGCGTCAGCCTCGAGGGGCTGAAACGGTTCGACGTGCTGGCGGTCCCCGAGATCGCCATCGGCCAGGGGCTGATGGGGCCTCAGGTGTTCGTGCTCGATGAGGAGAGCGTGGCTCGGGCCCGAACCGTGGAGCTGGGCGAGGTGGCCGGTCCCTGGCAGATCATCCGTGGCGGCCTGGAGGTCGGCGAACGAGTGGTGGTTGGCGACCCATCCGGCATCGAGCCGGGCAGGGCCATCGATCCCCAGCCCTTCGAGGGCAATGCCGGCGAGGTCGTCGAGCAGGTAGAGCAGGAGCAGGCGGAAGAGAACGCGGAAGAGAAGGCCGGGGCCCAGGCGGCCATGCAAGATGGACCGGCCGACGGTGAAGCATCAGAGGATGAGGAAGAATGAACTTCTCCAACTTCTTCATCAAGCGGCCGATCTTCGCCTCGGTGCTGGCGATCATCCTGACGCTGATCGGGGTGATGAGCATGAGGGTGCTGCCCATCGAACAGTATCCCAGCGTGGTGCCGCCCACGGTCTCGGTGCAGGCCCAGTTCCCCGGTGCCGATGCCGAGACGGTCGCCCAGACGGTGGCCGCTCCCCTGGCCGAGGCGATCAATGGCGTCGAGGACATGCTCTACATGACCTCGACCAGTGCCGACAACGGCACCATGAGCCTGAACGTGGCCTTCAACATCGGTACTGAAGGCGACATCAACACCATCAACGTCAATAATCGCGTTCAGGGGGCGTTGTCTCAGCTGCCCGAGGCGGTTCAGGCCCAGGGCGTGACGGTGGAGCTTCAGTCGAGCTCGATCCTGATGCTGGTGGCGCTGATCTCGCCCGAAGGCGACTACAACAACATCTACATGCAGAACTACGCGACCCTCAACATTCTCGACGAGCTGCGCCAGGTACCCGGCGTCGGCAATGCCGAGGTGCTCGGGGGTGGCGAGTTTGCCATGCGCATCTGGATGGACCCCGACAAGCTGGCCCAGTACGACCTGACACCTACCGAGGTGGCCGCCGCCATACGCGCACAGAACACCGAGGTGCCGGCGGGCAGCCTGGCGATGACGCCCCAGAGCAACCCGCGCGCCTTCAGCTATACCATCACGGCGGGGGGGCGGCTCAGCGATGTCGATGACTTTCGCGAGATCTTCCTGCGCACCAACCCTGACGGCTCGGCGCTGCGCCTGAATGACGTGGCGCGCATCGAACTCGGTGCTTCCTTCTACGGTGTGGATGCGCGTCTGAACGGCGCGCCCATGTCGCCGATCATCATCAACCAGCAGCCCGGGGCCAATGCCCTGGAAACGGCCGCGGCGGTCAAGGAGACCATGGCCGAGCTGGAGGGGCGTTTTCCGCCCGGACTCGAGCAGGTGGTGCCCTACGACACCACCCTGTTCATCGATGCCTCCGTCAACACCGTGACCAAGGTGTTCATCGAGGCCTTCCTGATCGTCGGCGTCATCCTGTTCATCTTCCTGCAGAACTGGCGCTTCACGGTGATCGCCATGTCGGTGGTACCGGTCTCGGTACTCGCCACCTTCGCCGGTTTCTTCGTGTTCGGCTTCTCCATCAACCTCTTGACGCTGTTCGCCCTGGTGCTCTCCATCGGCATCGTGGTGGACGACGCCATCCTGGTGGTGGAGAACGTCGAACGGGTGCTCAGCGAGGACGAGGAGATCAGCGTCACCCAGGCCACGGTTCGCGCCATGAAGGAAGTGGGGGGGCCGGTCATCGCCACGTCATTGATCATGGCGGCCGTCTTCGTGCCCGTGGCCTTCCTGGGCGGTTTCACCGGCCAGATCTACCAGCAGTTTGCGCTTACGGTGGCCATTTCGGTGGCGTTCTCGGCACTGATGGCGCTGACCTTCACCCCGGCGCTCTCGGCGATCTTCATCAAGCACAAGCCGATTAACGGCAACGAAACCAGGTTCCGGCGCGCCATCAATACGCCGCTGCGCCTTTTCGATCGCCTCTTTGCCGCCATCACCGCCGGCTACATGTGGGTGGTCAAGGTGCTGGTGCGCTTCTGGGGCCTGGCGCTGCTGCTCACCGCCCTGGTGATCGGTGGGGCCTGGTGGCTCTACCAGAATACCCCCTCGACCCTGGTGCCGGAGACCGACCAGGGCATCGTGCTGGCCAGCATACAGCTGCCGGACTCCGCCTCCTTGGCACGCACCCAGGACTACATGGCCGAGCTGAGCACCCAGATCGAGGAGATCGATGGCGTCGAGTACAGCTCTGCTGTGGCGGGCTACGATATCCTCTCCAGCGCGGTCAACACCGCCCGCGGCGTGATGTTCATCAACCTGAAACCCTGGAGCGAGCGCGACCTGACCGCCAGCGAGCTGGTCGGTCAGATCATGCAGCTTGGCGCCCAGACCCCTGGCGGCTCGGCCATGGCCTTCAACATGCCGCCGATCATGGGGCTCTCCACCACCGGGGGGTTCACCGGCTACCTGCAATCCTTCGAGGGCGTCTCTTCCCAGGAGCTTTTCCAGGCATCGATGCAGGTGATGCAGGCGGCAGGTGAGAATCCAGCGCTGCAGCGAGTGTTCACCACCTTCAACGTCAATGTGCCGGGCTACCGGGCCGAGATCGACCAGCAGAAGGCTCTGAGCTACGGCGTGGCGCTGCCGGATCTCTATGCCACCATGTCGAATACCTTCGGCAACGGCTTCGTCAACTACTTCAGTTACCAGAACCGCAACTTCCAGGTCTACCTCCAGAACGAGGATGAATTTCGCAGGACGCCGGACGACATCGCCAGCGTCTATGTGCGCGGCGGCAACGGCGAGCGGATCCCGCTCTCGGAGTTCGTGACGCTCGAGCGTCAGGCCAAGCCGGCGGTGGTGTCGCGTTTCGGGGTCTACCTGGGGGCCCAGTTCCAGGGCGGCCCGGCACCGGGCTACAGCTCCGGCCAGGCGGTCGCCGCCATGGAGGAGATCGTCCAGGAGACCCTGGGTGAAAACTGGGGAATGGGCTGGACCGGCACCGCCTATCAGGAGACCCAGATGGGCAGTACCGCCACTCTGGCCATCGTCTTCGGCCTGCTGATGGTCTTCCTGATCCTGGCGGCCCAGTACGAAAGCTGGTCGCTGCCGCTGGCCGTCCTTACCGCGACGCCGTTCGCCTTCCTGGGTGGCATCGGCGGCATCGTGCTGCGCGGGCTCGACACCAGCGTCTACGTGGAGATCGGCATGCTGGTCGTGGTGGGGCTGGCTGCCAAGAACGCCATCCTGATCGTCGAGTTTGCCGAGCTGCAGCGCAAGGAGCAGGGCCAGTCGATCCGCGAAGCGGCCATCACGGCGGCCCAGCTTCGCTTCAGGCCCATCGTGATGACCTCCTTGGCGTTCATCTTCGGCACCCTGCCGCTGGCACTGGCCACCGGCGCAAGTGCGACCAGCAGTCACCATATCGGCACTACCGTGGCGGTGGGCATGGCCACGGTGGCCGTGCTGGGCAGCTTCTTCGTGCCGAGCTTCTACGCCATGATCGCGGTGATCTCCGACTGGCTTCGTCGCAAGATGCACGGGGGTGGTGTCGAGCAACAACGGGTTGCCAAGGCTGACTAGTATTGAATGCCCACAAAGCTGGCTCCTGGTTTTACTCTTCTAGGAATAAGGCGATTTACTGGTAAGGGTGTCAGAGGGCCGGGAGTGATCCCGGCCCTTTCTCGATCAAGGAGACGGGTGGGATATCGATTGTGAAAATATCTGGAGCACTGGTCGAGCCGAGGCTATCTTAAGATGAGTTGTCCCGTTACTGGCACAAAACGCCACACCCAACTCGAGCCCAGCCTCGCCCCGGTGAACTCCAATGAATGCCAAAGGGGAAAGAACGGACCTGCAACGGGCCGTGCGTCTATGTCGTGAAGCCTTCGCCTCGGTGGGATTCTTCAGCCTGTTCATCAACTTGCTGATGCTGGTGCCCGCCATCTACATGCTCCAGGTCTACGACCGGGTCCTCTCGACCCAGAGTCCCGACACCCTCTTGATGCTGACCCTGGTCGTGGTCTTTCTCTTTGCCATCATGGGGCTACTTGAAGTCGTTCGTTCGCGGATTCTGGTGCGCATCGGTAACCGGCTCGACACCCTGCTCAACGGCCGACTCTATCGCGCCATGTTTCGCCGTAGCCTGATCAGCGAGGGCAGCGGCTCATCCCAGCCCCTCGACGACCTTGCCAATCTGCGCCAATTTCTCTCCGGCAACGGCCTGGTGGCACTGTTCGATACTCCCTGGGTACCGATCTTCCTGGCGGTGCTGTTCCTGTTCCATCCCTGGCTGGGGCTCTTCGCCACCGCCTCGGCGCTGATGTTGCTGGTGTTGGCGGTGGCCAGCGAGAAGAGCACCCAGCCATTGCTGGCGGAGGCCCAGGGAGAGCAGATCAAGGCCCGCGAGCAGGTCGTCTCCAACCTGCGCAATGCCGAGGTATTGCATGCCATGGGCATGCTGCCGGACATTATGGCGCGCTGGTCACTGCGCCATCATCGTTTTCTGGCGGGCATGTCCCAGGCCAACGACCGCAGCGGTACGCTTGGCAACCTCTCCAAGGTACTGCGCCTGCTCGCCCAGTCGCTGATCCTGGGCCTTGGCGCCTGGCTAGTGCTGCGTGGCGAACTCACCCCGGGCATGATGATCGCCGGCTCTATCATCATGGGGCGGGCCTTGGCCCCCATCGACCGCGTTATCGGCTCCTGGAAGAGTGTTGTCTCGGCACGGGGCGCCTATGACCGCCTCGACACCCTGCTCAGAAAGATCCCCGACGACCAGGAGCGGATGTCGCTACCGGCCCCGCGTGGCGAGATGGTGGTGGAGGGGGTGGCCGCGGCACCCCCCGGCAGCCGCACCCCCACGCTGCGCGGCATCCAGCTGGCGGTAGCGCCAGGCGAACACATCGGCATCATCGGCCCCAGTGCCGCGGGCAAGTCGAGCCTGGCCCGGGTACTGCTGGGTATCTGGCCGCCGCTCGTCGGCACGGCGCGCCTCGACGGCGCCGATATCGCACTCTGGAACCGGGATGAGCTCGGCCCCCATGTTGGTTACCTGCCCCAGGATATCGAACTGTTCGAGGGCAGCGTGGCCGAGAACATCGCCCGCTTCGGCGAGGTGGATACCCAGGCGGTGGTGGCCGCCGCGCGCAAGGCCGGGGTGCACGAGATGGTGCTGGCCCTGCCCGAGGGCTACGACACCCTGATCGGCCCCGGCGGGGCCGGGCTTTCCGGCGGCCAGCGTCAGCGCATCGGCCTGGCCCGGGCGCTCTATGGCAATCCGGTGCTGGTGGTGCTCGACGAGCCCAATGCCAGCCTTGACGATCGTGGCGAATATGCCCTGCGTGCGGCACTCGCCACGCTCAAGCGCGAGGGCGTGACACTGTTCGTGATCAGTCATCGCACCCACCTGCTCAAGGGCATGGACAAGTTGCTGATGCTGCGTGACGGGCAGATCCAGCTGTTCGCACCTACCGCCGAGGTGATCGCGAGCCTGGCCTGCAAGGCCACCGCCGCCCAGGCCGACGGCCAGGCGGCCCGGGCGCGGATGGCCACGGTGGTCGCCGGCCAGCCGGTGGCGCCGGCCAGGGGAGAGGAAGCCAATGAACAGGCTGGTTGATACCTCCGACGGGCCGGGCAGGGTGCCCCGGTTAGCCGCGGAACCGAGCGGCCCCGCCACCTTGGAGGGCGAGTATTCGGTGCAGGTACCGGTCAACAGTCGCCGCTACCAGCGCCTGGGCATGCTGGTGCTGCTGCTGGCACTGGGTGGTTTCAGCGGCTGGGCCTTCACCGCCAGCCTGGCGGTGGCTGTGGTCGCCCCCGGTCATGTGACGGTGGAGTCCTTCCGCCGCTCGGTCCAGCACCTGGAGGGCGGCGTCGTGCGCGAGATCCTGGTCGAGGATGGTGACCACGTGGAGGCCGGGCAGCCGCTCGTGGTGATCGATGACACCCGGGTACGCGCCCAGTTGCAGATCGTGCGCGCCCAGTATCTGGTGGGCAGAGCCACCGAGCTGCGCCTTCTCGCCGAACAGCGCGGCGACGAGACGCTCACCTTCCCCGCCCAGCTGCTCGACAGCGGCCTGGTCCGGGTACAGGAGATGCTCGCCGTGCAGCAGGCGCTGTTCCAGGCGCGCCGAGCGTCGCTGCGCGGCACCCTCGAGGCCCTCGACGAGCAGGCCACCCAGCTCGAGCAGCAGAGTGAAGGTCTCGCGGAGATGGTCCGCTTCGGGGAGCAGGAGTTGGCTTCGCTGCGCGGCGAGGCCAACGACCTGCGCGGCCTGTTCAGGAAGGGCATGGTCAGCAATCAGCGGCTGCGCGAGGTGGAGCGTGATCTGCTCGAGCTCTCCCGCGAGGTCGCCGGCTATCGCTCCGATATTGCCCGCCTGGGTTCCCAGGTCAGCGAGAGCCGCATGCAGCGCGAGATCCGCCAGCAGGAGTTCTATCGCGATCTGGGGGAGGAGCTGCGTCAGACACAGGTCAGCGTCACCGAGGCCGAGGAGCGCATCAACGCCCTGGCCGACCAGATGGCGCGAACCACCCTTACTGCCCCGGTGGCGGGCATTGTGGTGGAGCGTCGGGTGCACTCGGTGGGCGACGTGGTTCGCCCCGGCGACACGCTGCTGGATATCGTGCCCGCCGACGGCCGCTTCCTGGTCGAGGCCCGGGTGGTCGATCGCGACATCAACCGCCTGCATCCCGGCCAGTCCGCGGAGATTCGCTTTACCGCCTTCAATCAGCGCAGTACCGATATCATCGCCGCGGAGGTGATCTTCGTCAGTGCCGACAGTCAGCAGGACGAGGCCACGGGCGTGCGCTTCTACCGGGTGCGCCTGCGCGTGCGAGACGAAGAGCGCGACAAGGTCAGCGAGCAGATGCAGCTGCTAGCCGGCATGCCCGCCGAGGTGATGATCCACACCGGAGAGCGCACCTTCGCCAGCTACATCACCAAGCCCGTCCAGGACATCCTGGCGCGGGCCATTCGGGAGGAGTGAACATGCCGTTTTCTCCAGCACCTAACCTGCTTGCCGCCGGGAAGGAGGTCAATTGGAACCGGATACCACCCTGATCCTGCTGGTGACGGAGCTTACCGCCCAGGCGCAGCTGTTCGGCGACTACTTGCACCGCCAGTTGGGGTGCCTGGTCGATATCCAGGCACCCGGGGACTCCCCGCCGCGCTCGCCGGGTAGTGTCTTGCTGTTGCTGGATGTCGACCACCTGGACGAGGCCGACCTGCAAGCCTGGGAGCGCCGGGCCGAGGGGCAGCCCGGTGCGGTGCTGGCCGCCTTCAACCTCCGCGACGAGGCACACGCCGCCGACCTGCTCGCCGGGCTCTCCCTGCAGGGAGTCTTCTACCGTCGAGATAGCCTGGAGCTGATCTGCAAGGGCGTGGAAACTCTCGTGGGAAAGAGCCAGCCCTGGCTCTCGCGCTCGCTGATGGCGCGCCTGTTGGAGCGCTACCGCGATCGCCAGGTGAACCTCTACCGTCCAAGCTGCGGGTTGACCCACCGCGAGATCGAGATCCTTGGTTTGCTGAGCCTTGGGGTCACCAATGCACGTATCGCCGACCATCTCTTCGTCAGCGAGCACACCGTGAAGTCGCACCTCTATAACATCTTTAAGAAGATCGGCGTACACACCCGCTGTCAGGCCGCCGACTGGGCCCGTAACCACCTGGGTCCGCCCCCGCCGTTGGAGCCCCACCCACTCCCGCGCTACCTGACGCCGCACTGATCCACGCCTTCTGCGCATGCCAGCGCCGGGTCGCCATCGACCCGGCGCTGGCTTGTCCGGCCGTTGGCAGCATGAGATGCCTCATGTCAGGGGGATGAGGAATCTCATCCTCTCCCTATGAATTTCTCCCCCCTGCTGATGCCGGTTTTCTACCGGCTTTTCTCAGCCTGGCAGGATGGGTTTCTTGACGCCGTGTGTAGGGAATAAACCGCCCCCACGAGGCCAGGAATCTGGGGATGTCACCAGCGGGGGCGGGGCTATCGTGATAGTGGAGGTGCACTTTCCTTCGGGGAGTCACCAGCCTGGCATCGGGCCAGGCACTTATAGCGAAAGAGCGGTCAAGGGGAGAAGTGTCATGTCAACCATGAATGAAGAGCTCCTGGGGATCATCACGGATCCGATAATTATCGATGAGACCGATGGCGTTCAGGGAGAAAGCGATGGCAAGGATGAAATACCTATTGAGGAGGATTGGGAAACTCTTTTCCCTGGATATAACTTCGCTGAGCCCGAAAACCTTGCCAAGAAGGAGGGTGTGATAAATACCTCGAAAGAGGTGACAGATATCGGCTGGGTGGTGAATCTAGATGAATATAATGAATCAAAAATGAAGGCTAAAGATCCTAATTCTGGTGAATATAAGGAAGTGGAACTTAGCATCAGCGATGACGGCACTGTGCTAACCGGTACCATCCAGACCGATTCAGGTACTGTTACTGCCTTTATCGCAGTTATCGTGGAGGGTGCCTCCAGCACCTCTTACGACGTCTATCTCCTGAGCTACCTGCCTGTGGAGCATAGCGACACCACAAGTGACGATGATGCCTTTACGCTCGCCGGGCTCTATGTGGAGGTCAGCGCCCAGGAGGATATCGACTTCGACTTCGCCGGTGCTCCCGCGGGACAGAACGCCTTTATGGCGTTCACCAACCCTACTAACTTCCCACAAACTCCAGAAGAAGAAGATGAAGCTGTCTCCATCGTGGTGACTGGCCGCACCGTAGACGATACTGTCAATAGCAGCCAGGCCAACACTACCTCGCTTGGTACCAATAACCAGAACGTTGACCCCGGTGAGTCCTTGGTGGTCACCTATGTCAAGGGAATGAATTCGAACTACCTGGTGCCGGACCTGACCTCGACCGAAGCCAAGGATGATGGCAATATCGATTTCGACTCGCTACAGACCGCAACTGAAGCCTCAGTGACACTGGTAAAGTTCACCCCACCGAAGGCCGAGTCGAAGGTTGTTATTACAACCTACACGACTGAACAGGAAACTGGTGGAGCCTTTATTCCGGGTATTGAAGATAACGACGATCAAAAAGTTGAGATTACCGAAGTCAAAGTCAACGGTGAGTCTTGGGTCGAGGGTGTTTCCTCCTGGAGTTGGAGTTTAGGGAATGACGGATTCACCGCAGTTATCGAGGGCATCAAGAACAACGATACCATTACCTTCCAGACCGAAGAAAGCCATAACCGCTTCATCGTCGAGAACGGGGAGCCTGAAGGTTCCAACGTCAGCTGGAATATCGGTGGTATTTCGATTGGCGATGTCAATGTGGAGACCGATGTCGATCCCATTACGCTCCAGTTTGATGATGACGGTCCGACGGTGACTGTCACAGAGGACACGACGTTCGATGCACCGAGCCTGACCACCCAGGATGCTGACACCATCGGTGAGGATGACCCGGCCACGACGGAGGTGGAAGGC
>NZ_CABVOU010000044.1:0-3173 GCF_902500215.1 Halomonas lysinitropha | reverse complement strand
GCCTGCCCGACGGCAGCATCCTGCTGAAGGCTTCGGCCACCATTACGGATGGCGATGAGGACAGCGCCAGCGACGACGAGACGGTCGACATCAGCGACAGTTTCAGCTTCGACGATGATGTGCCGGCGGTGACGGTGAATGATGCCTCGGGGACCTTCCAGGCGGGAGCAGAGGGCACGTGGTCTGACTTGCCTGGGGCGGACGGGTTCAAGTCGATGAGCCTGACGTTGGACAGCTACAGGATCGGCACGAGCGGAACCTCGTTCTTCACCGAGGTCGATCCTGAGCCGAACGTCTCACTCGGCACGGTGACGGCGCCTGACGGCGACGGAAACTACGTCTTCGATGGGTCCATCACGGCCGACTTCACGGACGACGGCGAAGACAATGAGCAGCCGGTCGAGTTCACGCTGAAGTTCGATCCCGATGCCGACACCTACACTGTCATCCTCAATACCCCGCCGGCCCAGAAAACCACAAAGTCGTCGGCGGATGGCTCGCTGGATGCCGGCGGACCGGATGCAGTGAGGACCCTGCTGTTCGGTGGCGACGAAGATGGCAATGATGACATCGTCTTCTTCGGCGCGGTGCCAACGGCGGTCCGGTCGGATCTCACTGTTCCCGGTGATGATGAGGATCCTGTCTATGACAGTATCCTCGACCTCATCGAGCGCGGTGAGGGCGACCTGACGGAGGAAGAGATCGAGGCGCTGCTGCCGCTGCCCAACCTGATCAACGCAAACACGCAGATGAACGTGTCCACGTCAGGCATTGGCATCAACAACAACAACCTCGATGGCGCCGATGAGGGTGGCAGCGACGTGTTCGAGGGAACGTCGATCACCTCGGGAGACGAGAGCTTCGTCGTCAACCCGGAGGAGCCCGTCGACAGTGTGACGGTCTACATCTCGAGCACGGTGCAGGGCTACGACCCGGGGACGGAGGAACTCTACTACACCGTCTATTACACTGATGGAACCGTTGGTGAGCCGATGAAGGTCACGGATCCTACCCCCATCGCCAAAAATGACATGGACGTGCCCAAGGAGGCCCGCGGAGGCAGCTCGTTCACCATTGAAGGCGGCGACAAGCAGATCGATGCGGTCCAGCTCACCATGGGGCTTGGCACCGTGAAGATCCCGGTCATCGAGTTCACTACCTTTGATACATTCGATCCGGGAGCTCTCTCGCTAGACTTCACCGCAACGCTCGAGGATGGCGACGAGGACACCGCGACGGATGACTTTACCGTTGACTTCAGCCCGGAGCCGCCGGCGGAGGCATTATCCGTAAGTCTCGACGACCCTGACGTGTTGCTCTAAGCCAAGATGCGGGCCTGCCATCCGGTGGGTCCGTCTCTTCTATCGGCTCGGGCCGACCCGCATCTTGTGGGCCGGCCTGTTTTATTGATCGCCAAACATGCAGCGTGACACCAGGCGGTGCTGTCGCCGAGGGTGGTGTCATTGGTTGGCTTGGATATGAGAGTCATCTGCACCTGAGTAGACGAGGGTGTCTCGAGCAACACTCCAGTCGACATGACACATTCCTGCCTGCTCCCAACCCGATTCAGGATGCCGGCGGAAAGCATCAAGACCTACGTCATGAGTATGGTGTCCAACGCTTAGCCTCGATGGTCTACGCTGAGAGGAAGTCTCTCATTCGTTGGCTAAGTAGTGCCGGGAGGTACCGCATGGAAACCGTACGCCAGATTGCCCTGAGTTTTCCGGTGGTGGTGTTCAGCGTCCTGCTTGCACTGGCTACCCTCTACTGGCTGCTGGTGGCACTGCGCCTGGCGCCGGTGGAGTGCTTCGAGCGTGACAGCCTCAAGGGCGACCACCTGGCCAGTACTCTGGTGGCGCTGGGGTTTGCCGGGGTGCCGGCCTCCTTGGCGCTGACGGTACTGCTGGTGCTGGCGGGGGCTATCACCCTGGGAGTGGAACTTGCCGTTCTGCGCTGGCTGCCACTGGGGCTGTTCCGCATTCCCGTGGGGGTGGCCGTGCTGTGGGGGGCCTTCGCGCTCGCTTCGCCGCTGGCCGCGGCGCTGTGCCATGCCCTGCATCGCTGGTTCCATCGCCATGCCCCGCAGCAGCGTCGCTGCCTGCTTGGCGAGAAGGTGGAGGTGAAGGAAGACGCCGATGCCGACGGCTGGTCCTCGGCGGTACTGGTCGACGATCCGGAATGGCAGGTGCGCCTGCACGGCAAGCCCGGCAACCTGCCGCATCTCGGCGAATGTCGGGTGCTGGTCAAGTACGTGACCGAGGAGGACGCCTACCGCAGCGTGCCGGAGACCGAGTACCGCGAGGCGAGAGCTCATCTCAGCCGGTTGCGTCTGCAGCAGAGGCACGGCGAGGGGCAGAGCGGGGCCGCGGAATTACTCTGAGGATGAGGCGCCCATCAGCTCGAGCTGGGTGTCGAGCAGCACCGTGCCGCGTTCGAGGATCGAGAAGCGCTCGTGGTTGCGCAGCCAGTCGTGAAACAGCCCGCCGAGCATGGCCTGCGTCAGTTCAGCGGCCACCTCCGGGCTGAGTCCCGCACGCAGGTGGCCCAGTCGAGCCGCACAGCCGAAATAGTCGATCAGCGCGCCGCAGGCCTCGTCGGCCATCTCGTTCTGCATGGCCAGCGGGTCGATGTCGCCGAAGACCTCGCAGTGATGGATGAGAATGGCATGCACGCGCCGATAGCGGGGCTGCTCGAGACGCTCGAAGCCCTTCAGGCAGGCCAGGCGGATCGCCTCGAGGGGACGCTCGACGAGGCTCGGGTCGCCGATCTCCTCTACCAGCTCCTGGAAGGGCATGCGGACACGCTGCAGCATTGCCTGGAAGAGGTCCGCCTTGTTGCGGAAGTGCCAGTAGAGGGCACCACGGGTCATGTCGGCGTGACGAGCGATCTGTTCCAGGGAGGTGCGGGCCACGCCCTTCTCGAGGAAGACCTCCTCGGCGGCATCCAGCAGGGCTTCCCGAGTGGCGGCGGCCTCGGCCTTCGTGCGTCTGGCCATGAAGTTGGGCTCTCCAGCGTTCTGTTCGATGGGCCTATTCTACCCGAGCCGGCTCGTCTTTTACATTCAACAATGTATGGATAAGTGATTATGCATAATTAATCGTGCGTCCCGTGCCATAGTCCCCGAGCAGGCGATGGACCTCAGCGCAGAGCCGATCAAACGAGAGATAGGCTCC
>NZ_CABVOU010000043.1 GCF_902500215.1 Halomonas lysinitropha | reverse complement strand
TGGTTGACCCCCCCCCCCCGGGGGGGGGGGGGGGGGGGCGGGGGGGGGGGGGGGGGGGGGGGGGGGGGGGGGGGGGGGGGGGGGGGGGGGGGGGGGGGGGGGGGGGGGCCGGGGGGGCCGCGGCGGGCGCGGGGGCCGGCCGGGCGGGCCGGGGGGGCGGCGTGGGCGGGGTTGGGGGTTTGGGAGGGGGAGACGGGGTCTCGTCGGCGACCTGGGGCGACGCCTGAGCGGGACGGGGAGACGGGCTCTCCTCGGGGACCGACCCGCCTTGTGCCGGCGTTTCGCCAGCAGGCGCCACACCCCCTGAAGCACCCTCACCGCGCAGGGGCAGCGGCGTCTGCGGGGGACGCGGCACGCCCTGGGGGCGGAAGGCCAGCATGCGCAGCAGGGTCATCTCCAGGGCGGTGCGCAGGTCCGGGGCATGTTCCATGTCGCCACGACCCTGGATGCCGATCTGGTAGTAGAGCTGGATATCCTCGGCGGTAAAGCGCGCGGCAAGCTGGAGCAGCGCCTCCCGGTCGCCATGGCCGTTATCCACGGCATCGGGCACCATCTGGGCGATCGCCAGGCGATGCAGCACGCCGGTGATGTCATCGAGTACCGCGGCAAAGTCCGGCCCCTGCTCGGCCAGGGTGGCCACCTCGGCCAGCAGCCGGGGGGCATCGACCGCGGCCAGGGCCTCGACCAGCCCCAGGACATGGCGATGGTCGAGAGTACCGAGCATCGCCGCCACGTCGGCATGATGCACCTCGCCCTGGCCAAAGGCGATCGCCTGGTCGGCAAGGCTCATGGCGTCGCGCATGGAGCCCTCGGCGGCCTTGCCCAGCAGCCAGAGGGCACTCTCCTCGAAGGTCACCTCCTCGGCTTCGAGTACCTTGGCCAGGTGGCCGACGATGCGCTCGGGCGGCATATGCTTGAGGGTGAACTGCAGACAGCGCGACAGCACCGTGGGCGGCAGCTTCTGCGGATCGGTGGTCGCCAGCAGAAACTTCACGTGCGGGGGCGGCTCCTCCAGGGTCTTCAACAGGGCATTGAAGCTGCTGGTGGAGAGCATGTGCACCTCATCGATGAGGTACACCTTGTAGCGCCCCTGGGTGGGGGCGTACTGGACGTTGTCGAGCAGCTCACGGGTATCTTCCACCTTGGTGCGCGATGCCGCGTCGACCTCGATCAGGTCCACGAAGCGACCCTCGTCGATGGAGCGACAGCTGTCGCACTCGCCGCACGGCGTCGAGGTCACGCCCGCGTCACCCTGGCCATTCGCCGTGCAGTTCAGGCACTTGGCCAGGATCCGCGCCAGGGTGGTCTTGCCCACCCCGCGGGTGCCGGTGAACAGGTAGGCGTGGTGCAGCCGCCCCTGATCCAGGGCATTGACCAAGGCGCGCTGGACATGCTCCTGGCCGACCAGTTCATGAAAGGTACGCGGTCGCCACTTGCGGGCCAGAACCTGATAGCTCATGCAGCGCGGGATCCTTGCGGTAAAACGAAAAACAGCGATGGGGTGACGGATGCCGGGGGCCTGCACTGACCGGGTCCGATGCCCGACTTCAAACACTCATTCTAGCGACCGGGGCGCCCCGCGGGAAGCAACGCCGCTCGAGACGCTCGGCAAAACGCTGGGCATGCCCTCCTCACCGAGCATTCTGGTGACCCTCAACCGGGATACTCTTTCAACAACTCCCGACCACAGGCCCGGATGAACTCCAGGGCCCGAGCATGCTTCCAGTCCTCGCGATAGACCAGACCGAAGCTGAAGTCGATCTCGGGGGTAAACGGCAACACCACCACGCCGTCTCGCTGAGAAAGCTGGTCGGTGGCAGTGATCGGATTCATCACGCTGACACCGACGCCATTGGCCACCAGGGCGGTAATGGCCCCGATATTGGCCTCGGTCTTGCCGCCGATATGGATACCGTGGGTGGTAGCAAGGTTAAGCAGCGGGTCGGCGCCGACATTGGGCTGGTTACTGATTACCAGATACTGGTCCTCGAGATCACCGATGTTCACCGCCGTCCTGGTTGCCAGGGGATGGCCCCTGGGAACCAGACAGCGGGCATGAGTGGTCAGCCACTCCTCTACCCGCAGCTGGCGGGAGGTGACCGGTAGCGTGACGAAGCCGATGTCGGCATGACCAGACTCGACCTCCCGTAACACGTCGTGGCTCGACATCATGTCGAAACTGATGCTGAACCCGCGGTTATCCTCGAGCAAGGCGGCAACCAGTCGGGGCACGAAACCGAAGGCCAGGCCGGGGATCGCGGCGATCCGCAACCGCGAGGTGCCAAACTCCTTGAGGGCCAGGACGCTGTGACGAAGCTCATCGATATTGCCCATCAACCGCAGGATCTCCTCATAGAGCTCCCGCGCTTCCGGGGTCGCCACCAGACGGTTCTTCTCGCGCAGGAACAGCTCAAGCCCCAGGTTCTGTTCAAGCTGGGAGAGGGAACGGCTGACCCCCGACTGGGTGATGCCCAGCGTCCTGGCTGCCTGCGAGGCGCTCCCTGCCTCGAACAGGGTCTTGAAGATCGCCAGCGCCTTCAGCGAATGAATGTTGACATCAGGCATGACTCAAACTCATCGCATACAGTAAAAACATCATATATTGAAATAATTTGCCGCCACTACCTAGACTGTTGCTATCCGCCCCGCACAACAATAATGGATCGACAAGATGAAGGGTTCCCCCTTGTTCTACCAGGCCGGCCCCGCGCTGCCGGAAATCAGCCACGGGAATGGCATATTCCTGTGGGACCAACACGGCAAGGAATACCTCGACGGCTGCTCCGGCGCCATCTCTTGCAACCTCGGCCACGGCCGGCAGGATATTCGCAATGCCATGCTGATCCAGCTCGACCGCGTCGCCTTCACCTACCGCACCCAGTTCGAGAATGCCCCGGCCGTCTCTCTGGCCCATGCGCTGGTCGACATGACGGAGGGCCTGCTGGAGAAGGTGTTCCTCGTCTCCAGTGGCTCTGAAGCCGTGGAATCGGCGCTCAAGCTGGCCCGACAGTATTTCGTCGCCACCGGCGAGCCACAGCGGTATCGCTTCGTCTCCCTGCGGCCCTCCTACCACGGCAGCACCCTGGGGGCGCTGGGCGTCACCGGCTATCACCCCCTGGAGGCGCCTTTCACCGACCTCACCCACGCCTCCCTGAAGTTGCCGGGACCTGACTTCTACCGCCACCAGGACGCCGACGACGACACCCACGTCGACCGGTTGCTGACCGAAGCTCGTGCGGCCATCGAGGCCGCCGGCACCGAATCGATCATCGCCTTCGTACTGGAGCCCATCGGCGGCGCCAGCACCGGCGCCCGGCTCCTGGGCAAGCGCTACCTGAAGGGCATCCGTTCGCTGTGCGACGAATTCGGCTGTCTGCTGATCCTCGACGAGGTGCTCACCGGTGTGGGTCGCACCGGCACCTGGTTCGCCTGGCAACACTACGGCGTCGTCCCCGACCTGCTGGTCACCGCCAAGGGGCTGGGCGCCGGCTACTACCCGGTGGGGGCGCTGCTGACACGTGACGACATCGTCACCGAGGTGATGGCCAGCGGCGGCTTTCAGCATGGCCACACCTACGCCGGCAACCCGCTGGCCTGTGCCACAGGCCTCGCGGTGATCGAAGCGATCCGCCGCGAGCGGCTGCTGGAGAACACCCGGGCGCGCGGTGAACAGCTTGAGACCGGCCTGCGGGCGCTGGCCGAGCGCTACCCCTGGGTCGGCCATGTCCGCGGCCTCGGCCTGCTGTGGGGTGTGGAACTGGTCGCCGACCCCACTACCCGCCGCCCCTTCCCCGCCGAGCAGAACCGTTTCGCCCAGATCACCGCCCTGGCCAAGGAGGAGGGCCTGTTGATCTATCCCCGCCGCACCCTGGACGGCATGGCCGGCGACCACTTCCTCGTCACCCCGCCGCTGACCATCCGCGCCGAGGAGGTGGAAACGCTGCTCGAGCGCCTGGATCGCGCCCTGGCGCGCTTCGACCGGTCGCTGGCCGAGGAGACCGGGGCCGCTGCTGCCGCTGCCCGACCGTCGGAGGTCCGCTCGTCATGACGCTGCTCACCGAAAAAGTCCGCGACCTCGAGACGGCGGTGGCCGCCATCCCCGAGGGGGCGACGATCATGGTCGGCGGCTTCGGCTCGCCGGGCACCCCTTTCGCGCTACTCGACGCCCTGCTGGCAAGTGGCCAGGGCGGGCTCACCCTGATCAAGAACGACGCCAACGAGCCCGGCATCGGCATCGGCAGGCTGATCGAGGCCGGACGTGTCCGACGGCTGATCACCTCGCACTTGGGGCTCAACCGCACCGCCATCGAGGCGATGAATGCCGGGCGACTCGAGGTGCGCTTTCATCCCCAGGGCCTGCTCGCCGAGAAGATACGCTGCGCCGGCGCCGGCCATGGCGGCTTTCTCACCGACATCGGCCAGGGCACCGAGATCGCCGAGGGCCGCCAGGAGATCGAGATCGACGGCCGCATCTGGGGCATCGAGCCGGCTCTGCAAGCCGACTTCGCTCTGGTGCATGCCGAGCGGGCCGATCGCTACGGCAATCTGATCTATCGCGCCACCGCCAGCAACTTCAATCCGCTGATGGCCATGGCCGCCGAGCAGGTGATCGCCCAGGCCTACCTCCTCGACGCGCCCGGTGAGTTGCCCATCGACGCCATCCATACCCCCTGCGCCTTCGTCAGCCAGGTGGTACAGGTCGAGCGAGCCACCAGTGAACAGGGAGTGCGCCCCCATGGCCTCTGAGTCACATCGTATCCTGGCCCGGGCCGCCCGGGAGGTGATCCCCGGTCAGATCGTCAACCTCGGCATCGGCCTGCCGACGCGCCTCTTCCACTACCTGCCCGACGAGATGGAAGTGCTGGTGCACTCGGAGAACGGCGTGCTGGGCTGCCGCCCGCGGCGCGAGGGCGAGGCACCGGACCACGACATGATCGACTCCGGTGGGGCCTACATCACCACCCGCCCCGGCGCCAGCGTCTTCGACAGCGCCACCTCCTTCGCCATGATCCGGCGCAGCCGGGTCGACCTCACCTTCATGGGTGCCTTCGAGGTCGACCGGCTTGGCAACCTGGCCAACTGGAAGATCCCCGGCAAGTTCTCGCCGGGCATCGGCGGCGCCATGGAACTGGCCCAGAAGGTCAAGCGGCTGGTGGTGCTATGCTCCCACAACGACAAGCACGGCAATCCCAAGATCCTCGAACGCTGCCGCCTGCCGCTCACCGCCAGCCGCTGCGTGTCACGCATCATCACCGACAAGGCGGTGATGGATGTGACTCCGGCGGGGCTTGCCGTAGTGGAGATCGCCGAAGGTCTCGACCCCGAGAGCCTGCGCGGTGCCACCGAGGCGACGCTGATCATCGACGAGTCACGGCTGGGGAGGTTCTGATGCTGGACGACACGGAGAAGCGCATCGTCGCCGCCTGCGATGCGCTCATGGACGACACCCTGGCACTGACCCGCGACCTGGTGCGCGGCTACAGCGTGCTGGGCCAGGAGCACGGAGCGCTGGAGACCATGGAGGCCTGCCTCGACCGGCTGGGCCTGCCGGCGACCCGGGTGCCGCTGGACGCCCCGGGGTTTGCCGAGCACCCCCACCGTGTGCCCACCGAGTGGGCAAGCGCCGGGCGCTACAATCTGGTCTCGCGGCTCAACCCGGATGCCAGCGGCCCGCACCTGGTGTTCAACGGCCACCTGGACGTGGTGCCCGCCGAGCCCGTCGACATGTGGACCCGCCCGCCCTGGGAACCCTGGGAGCAGGACGGCTGGCTCTTCGGCCGCGGCGCCGGCGACATGAAGGCCGGCATCGCCGCCATGGTCATGGCGGTGCAGGCGGTACGCCAGGCTGGCGTGAGCATCGACTTCCCGCTGACCCTGCAGACGGTGATCGAGGAAGAGTGCACCGGCAACGGCGCCCTGGCCTGCCTGCATCAGGGCTACAGCGGCGACTTCGTGCTGATTCCCGAGCCCTTCGGCGCCCGGATCTACAGCGGCCAGGTGGGAGTGCTGTGGTTCCGCATGCGCCTGAACGGGGTGCCCGCCCATGTGCTGGACACCGCCTCCGGCAAGAACGCCATCGAGGCCCTGCAACAATACCTGCCGGCACTCAAGGCGCTGGAAGAGGAAATCAACGCCCTGCCGCGCCCGGCGCCCTATGAAGGCCACCCCCATCCCTTCAACCTGAGCATTGGTCGGGTGGAGGGCGGCAACTGGGCCTCCAGCGTGCCGGCCCACGCCATCCTCGAGGGACGCGTCGGCTTTCCGCCAGGCATGACCCCCGACGACGCCATGGAGCGGGTGTGCGAGACCATTGCCGCTCGCCATGCCGAGCTCGACGATGCTACCCCGGCGCCCCGGGTCAGCTTCCACGGCTTCCGCTCGGAGGGGCACCTGGTCGACCTCGATACCCCGGGCATCCGGCTGCTCTCGGCATGCCACGAGGCGCTGCTCGGCGAGCCGCCGGTCCACTACCTCTCCACCTGCACCACCGACCTGCGCGCCTTTCACGTTTCGGGCGAGATCAACGGCACCTGCTACGGCCCGGTGGCCCAGCACATCCACGGCGTGGACGAGTGCGTGGAGATCGACTCCATCCGCCACGTGCTGACCACCTACGCGCTCTTCATCCACCGCTGGGCGCGACTGACCGCCCCCCAGGAGCCGACCCCATGAGGGACGTCTATCTCGCCGACTATGCCCGCAGCGCCTTCACCCGCGCCCATCCCCGCAAGCCGGAGGTGGACGGCTGGGCCGATACTCGCGGCGACGCCCTGCTGGCTGCCGTGATCGACGCCCTGCTCGCGCGGGGCAACCTCGAGGGCGCCGCCGTGGAGGACCTCAGCGTCGGCTGCGCCCTTCCGGTCAAGGAGCAGTGGAGCTTCGGTGGGCGCTACCCGCTATGGCTCGCCGAACGCCTGGGTGAGCGGGGCCGCGGCTGTGCCAGCCGGCAGATCGACCAGCAGTGCGGCTCGGGGCTGGCGGCCCTGCGCAGCACCGCCCGCGAGATACAGGCGGGTGCCATCGAGACCGGTATCGCCGGCGGCGTCGAGAACATGACCCGGGTGCCCATGGGTCCGGCGCTGTTCAAGGAGGGGGTACTGACCAGCCCGGCCGGGCTGTGCAAGGCCCCATGGCTGGAGCTCGACGTGGCACTGAACATGGGCGTGACCGCCGAGCGCCTGGCCAAGACGGCGGGCATCGGGCGCGAGGCCATGGATGCCTTCGCCCTGGCCTCGCACCAGCGGGCCACCGCGGCCGATGCCGAGGGCCACTTCGATGGCGAGCGCCTGGCGCTGGCCAATGCCGCCGACGAAAGCATCGCCCGGGACGCCAACATCCGCGCCGACACCACGGCCGAGCGGCTGGCCGGACTCGAGCCGGTGTTCCTGGAAGGCGGCCGGGTGACCGCCGGCAACAGCTCTCCGCTGACCTCCGGTGCCGCCGCCGCCCTACTGATGTCCGAGGAGGCCCTGACGCGCCATGGCGCCACGCCCCTGGCCCGGGTGGTGGCCATCGCCGATTGCGGCGTCGCGCCGGAACAGATGGGCGCCGGAGCCGCGGCCGCCATCCGCCGTCTTCTGGAGCAGACCGGCCTGAACGTCAGCGATATCGATGCCTGGGAGATCAACGAGGCCTTCGCCGTGGTCCCGCTGCACGCCATGGGCGAGCTGGCGCTGGACCCCGAGCGCGTCAACGTCTGGGGCGGCGCCCTGGCGCTGGGCCATCCCCTGGGCGCCACCGGGGTCCGCCTTGCCGGAACCCTGGCACGAATTCTGCAAGCCAAAGGCAAGCGCTACGGCTGCGCGGCCGCCTGCATCGGCGGCGGCCAGGGCATCGCCCTGCTGCTCGAACGCGCATGAACCCCGCAGGCAGAACGTCCTGCACCTCGTCCACAAGCCACCCTCAGGAGGTAACCGCCAGAACCGCGAACGTCACCCACCAACCCTCGACCATACAACCTCACAACAAGCAGGCACTGACATGACACATCACAACACGCTTTTCCGTCGTTCCTTCATCGGCGCCCTGGCGCTGTTCGGCGCCATTTCCCTGGCCAGCTTGCCGGCCCAGGCTCGGGATCTTCCCGAGATTCGGGACGACGTCTTCCGGGTCGCCAACTCCGGCGCCTACCCGCCCTTCAGCTACGTGGATACGTCCGGCAACCTGATTGGCTTCGATGTGGATATCGCCGAAGCTGTGGCGGACAAGATGGGGGTCGAGGTGGACATCCAGACGTCGCCATGGAACGGCATCGTCGCTGCCCTGGCCGGCGGCCGTTTCGACGCCTGCATCTGCAGCATGAGCGCCACCGAGGAGCGCGAGAAGGCCGTCGACTTTACCGATCCCTACTACCACTCGGGTCTCTCCATCTGGGTGCGGGAAGACACCGATGACGTCAGCAGCATTGCAGACTTCGAGGGCAAGCGAGTCGGCTCCACTCTCGGGGAGACCGGCAATCAGTGGGCCACCGAGCAAGCCGAGGGAAGGTGGCGCAACCAGACCTTCCAGGGGCTGCCGGATATGCTCAATGCGCTCACCACCGGTCGCATTGACGTCATGGTCGCCGATGATATTCCCGTCTATGTCGCGCTCAACGAGGACGATATTGCCATCAAGCAGGTCGATGTGGGCGAACTGCCCCGCTTCCCGGCCGCCATCGCCGTCCAGAAAGGATCCCCGCAGCTCAAGGAGGCGCTCAACACGGCGCTGGCCGAGATCCGGGAGGACGGCACCTACCAGCAGATCGTCGACAGGTGGATCGGCCCAGGGGTCGAATTCAACTAACGGGATCGACACAGCAGGGCGCAAGCCCTGCTGTCCCGGCACCTTCCTGACAATACGACAACAAGATAGAAGGGATCATGGACATCAATCTGATGATCGACATCACGCCGTTGCTGGTGGAGGCGGCCTGGGTGACCGTGGATATCTCCGCGCGTGCCCTGTTCTTCGGTTTCTTCATTGCCTCGGCGCTGGTGGCATTGCGCACTTCACGAATCCCACCCGTTCGCTGGCTGGCCCGCGCCTATATCAGCGTGGTGCGCGGGACGCCCTATTTCGTACAGTTGCTACTGATATTCTACGGCGGGCCCGCCATCGGCTTACGCCTGGACCCCTTCACCTGCGGTGTGGTGGTCGGCGCCTTCAATATCGGGGCCTACATGAGCGAAGCCATGCGCGGCGCCATCGAGTCGGTGGACAGCGGGCAGAACGAGGCATCTCGCTCCCTGGGCTTCGGTCGGCTGGCGACCCTGCAGCACATCATCATGCCCCAGGCGGCTCCCCTGATGATCCGTTCGATCGGGGTGCTGGCCATCATTCTGGTCAAGAATTCCTCGCTGGTATCGATCATCTCGGTGGTCGAACTCACCTACCAGGCCCAGCGGCTGATCGGCTCCACCTACAAGCCCCTGGAAGTCTTCATGCTCAGCGCCCTGATGTACATCGTCATCATCTATGCGGTCATGGGCATCGTGGAGTTCCTCTATCGACGGGCCACGCGCTACACCTTCCTGTAACACTTGCCGGGCGCCTTGCCGGGCCACAACAACCAGGATAGCCCCATGGAATTCGATTTCAGCCCCGTCATCGACTACTGGCCCACTCTGCTTCAGGGCGTCGGCGTCACCCTGCTGATCGGCGTCGCAGTCGCCGTGTTTTCGGTGATCGGCGGCCAGATCGTGGCGGTCATCACGCTGTATACCCGCAAGGTGGTGAACTGGCCGCTGCGCTTCTTCATCTGGCTTTTCATGACCACACCGCTGCTGCTGCAGCTGTATTTCCTCTATTTCGGTATTGGCGAGTGGATACTCATACCGGCGATCGTGGTGGGGGTTCTGGGCCTGGGCTTTCACTACATGGCCTATAACGCCGATATCTTCATTGCCACCATCAAGTCGGTCTCGAGCGGCCAGTACGAGGCATCTCGCTCGCTGGGATTCGGCCACCTCAGGACGCTACTCTATATCATTGTTCCGCAGGCTTTCTATCGCGCCCTGCCCCAGCTAAGCAACAACATGATCATCATGGTCAAGGATATCTCGGTGCTGTCGGCCATCGGTATCGGCGAAATGGTCTATGCCTCGCAGTACGCCATCAGCGTGACCTTCCGCCCCTTCGAGTTCTACATCACCATCGCCGCCATCTACTACCTGATCAATCTGATGATGGAGGCCGGCCAGACGTGGATCGAGCGTCGTGCCGCCTATCGCAGCTAACAAGGACAACACATGACTCAGACAACAGAGACCCCGATGGTCGAGCTTAAGGGAGTCAAGAAACGCTTCGGTGACCTGGAGGTGCTCAAGGGGATCGACCTCAGCGTAGATCGCGGCAAGATCATCTCCATCATCGGCCCGTCAGGCTCGGGAAAGAGCACCCTGCTGCGCTCGGTGAATAACCTGGAAGTGATCGACGAGGGCACTATCCTGCTGGACGGCGTTCAGGTCAATCGGCCCGACTTGAAGGGCCTGGCCTACGAGAAGCACATCAACCATATCCGCCAGAACATGGGCATGGTGTTCCAGCACTTCAACCTGTTTCCGCACCTTTCGACACTGGACAACGTGACGCTGGCGCCCAGAAAGCTAAAGGGAATGAAGGCCAGTGACGCTCGGGCGCTGGGCATGGAACTGCTTGAGCGCGTGGGCCTGGCGGACAAGGCCCAGGTCTACCCGAGCGCACTCTCAGGGGGCCAGAAGCAGCGCGTGGCCATTGCCCGGGCGCTGGCCATGCGGCCCAAGGTCATGCTGTTCGACGAGGCCACCTCGGCGCTCGACCCCGAACTGGTCGAGGAGGTCAACCTGGTCATGAAGGGACTGGCCGAGGAGCATATGACCATGCTGATCGTCACCCACGAGATGACCTTTGCGCGGGACGTCTCCGACTGGGCGATGTTCATGGATGGCGGCGTGGTGGTCGAGGCCAACACCCCCGAGCACCTGTTCAGCCATCCCGACCAGGAGCGCACCCAACACTTCCTGCGCAAGCATCTGGGGGCGCAGGCCTGAGATGGAGCGATGCTTACCATCAAGCGCCTGCTGCATGCCGTAGCTGACCATCCGTCGTGGGCGCCTGGTGCAACTTCCGCGCCCTCGCCGTGATATGGGTCTGCCTCAAGCCCCCAGCACCTGGCGTTCGATCTCCTGCCTCATGCCCTCATCCAGCCCCAGCGCACCCCCCAGCTGGTCGAGCCAGGCCCGCTCCATGGGATTCTGGTCGTCGATCACCGCCACGCTGATCAGGTACATCTCGCGGGCGGCCTGGGGAGAGTCCGCCTGCCGGGCCAGCGCCTCGGCACCCAGCGGCGCCTCGAAGGAGAGGCTATCGATCACCCCCTGGACATCCAGGCCACCGCCCGACTGGCCGCTACCCTGCCGACCACTGCCGGCCTGCATCATGATCTGGTCCAGAATACGGCTCGCATTCATGGTGGTTCGCTCCCGGTCACATGCTGGAAAGAAACTGAAGAAGCGCCCGATGGCGTCCAGTCAGACGAGATTAGCACCCCTCGTCGCAAGGGACGAACCAAGGGAACGCTGCGGTCAGGATCACGCGACGGCATGAACTGCATCGTGGGCAATGCAGCGACTGACTAAAGAGCGATGAACCGGGGGCAATTTCCTAGCGCGATAGGGGACAGGATGGCCTACGCTCTAGGTGAATGTCGCCGCCAGGTCAATTTACTGGCCGGAAATTTCGCACTATCAGCGTCACGGAGGTTCTCTCGCGCGGAGTAATTAGCTCATACCCGACCTTGGGTTCATAGAAACAAAAAAATAATGAACCTCTTCGCTGCCCCCCACGACCTACGGGTGAGACCAATAAATCGAGGAAGCATTATGTTCACAAGAAGAACGAAAAAATCAATCGCGGTAATAACGTTGCTGGGTGTCTCTCTGCCACTTGTGGCTGCAGCAGATTCGCACACAAAACAGCGGATCGCCGTAGAAAGGGCGGATTCGCAGATAAGGCAGCGATCACCCGCAGAAGTGGAACGGTTACCCGCCGAAGCGAATCGCTTGCGCGTGCCCGCAGGAAGCGGCGCGGCCGTGGACTTCGACCGTTGTGCAAATGTCATTACGCTCTCAAATAGTAATGAGCGCTATCACTGGATACAAATGGACATGGATGTCAGCCAGAGATTTTACAACGACGCCATCAATGCCGGCTATTCTGTTAGCGGACCCGCGAACCAAATGTACTCACAAATCCCGGCCAGTTTTGTTCAGCAACAAGAGACACAGTATTGCAACAACTATATCGATCCCGCTGGTTTTCCACACCATATCTCTAAAAATCGCACCTGTAGTCTGAGCTTGCACCCCGTAGCAACGCTGAAATACTCCGGCTGTTATCTGAAAAGCAGCACGCGGAAACGCAACATATTCGGACATCAGTCTCAGGAGCTTAATCGGTTGCCTTGAAGGCGAGCTTGGAGTCCGTCTCAGGCGCTGCACTTATTGCTTGAATTCAGGGATGACAGAGGGAAGAGCCGGTCTCGCCTACACCAGAAAGGGAGGCGGCCCCGACAGCCACATCCCGGCACACGCGTCCACCACTACCGTTGCTCCCTTCCGGGCCTGGCGGGGTTTGCGGTCTAGCGTTGCGGGAGGACCGACGGGGCCACCACAGCAAGATGCCTGAGGCATCGTTGGCCCGACGCTGATAAAGCTGTCATCGAGCGGGGCGCACTATATCAATGCCTGGTCCTGACCACAAGGGGCGTGGCACTCGATCCGACTGGCCGGCGCCAACAACTCGGTCCGACTCGAGAACATCGGAGAGCTTGATTTCTACGGCGGGTACAGGCGTCATGGACACTGACAGCCTGACGACAAGGAGTCGGCGTGATCACGCCTGGACAAATGCAAGACGCCCGTACGACGCCACTGGCCAGCGGCGAACTCACCGGTTTGCTCGAGAAGCTCGACGAGGCCATCACCTTGCTGGCCGAGGCACCCGTGTTCGCCAAGCCGGACATTCTTCCCAGAGTCTTCGATACCGCCCAGCGGGTCATGTTGCAGGAGGGCGGTTGTGAAGCCGTCGAGCAGCGAGCCAGGGGTCTCGAGCAGGCGGGGGTCTTCCTGGGCTCCGATTGGGCGACCCCCCAATATCTGGTGCCGTCGCTCACCACCCACGCGTTGAAGAGTGCCGATCCCAATGTGGTGGTAATCGAGGCGATCAGTGAGCTGCGCATTCTCGCCGTTGCCAAGGGGGTGTATCTCCATCCCTTGCTTTCCGAGGAGCAGGCCCACCATTACCTGACCCAGGTGATGGCGCTCAACCTCTGGCTACTCTTCGGCGCCCCTACCGAGGCCGAGCGAGAAACCCAGGGGCGTCTGGCACAGGTTCCCCGCCACCTGTTCCACCACCTGGCCGAACGCATCGGCTATGAGCATGTCATCGATCGCCTGATCGACGAGATCTGGCGAATCCTGCAGCAGCGTCCGATCCAGGTCGATACGATCAAGCAGATGATCACCCAGATCGCTGTCTGCCAGGCCAATCCGGAGATTGACCTGGGAACCAGCGGCCATGGCGCCGACCGCCTGGTCAGTTCTCTGTATGGGCCCACCCATGCGTGTCGCGAAGACCCCGGCATCGACACCTACCGCGAGCGCCTGTCGAGCATGGACAGCGGCGCCCTGCAGTACGAGGCAACCGGCTTCGCCAGGGCCATGCACGACACCAGCCTGGTCTCGCCCTATCACGCTGTCCTGTTGCGCTATCTCCTCGACCACGGTGACCACCTGCTGGCCGAGGCACTGGGACTATCGTCCACCGGGCGGGACTGTCTGCTGTGTTATCGCGAACTGGTCCACGCCCTGATTCGCGGTGCGGTGTATCCCACTACACCCCAGGCGGTCTACGGCCTGGCGTTGATGCTCGAGCGCGGCATCCTCTATCAGCCGCCCGTGGCTCCGGCGATGTGGCGCCAACTGGGGCTGAGGCTCTCGGACTGGTCGGAGACGAGGCTCAACCTGGCCTACGGCGACAGCACCTCTCCACGGGCCCGGCTGCTGGAGGGGGTGCTGTGCATGCTCGGCCTGCCGTTGGGCGTGGGACAGGGCAACAACCCGACCTGTCAGTCCGCCCGCGCACTCTCCATGTGGGCCTACAACGACCCGGACTACCTGCTGCAGATGGTGACCTGGGCGGCCCGCGACGACGAGATCATCATGCATTTCGAAGGCCAGCCGATCTCTTCGATGGAGAGTCGTGGCGGTGTGGCCCAGAACATGCCCATGGACCTCGACCCGGTATCGTTGATCGTGGTGCCACACCTGGACCGTATCTACGCCGAGATGGGCCGGCGCTGCATCGAACGTGAGGGTGACCCTCATCGCTGGGTCAATCCGGAATTCCACGGCTGGTGGTCGGGTCGCGGCTTTCGCATCAACGTCGACGTAGCCACCGGCCAACTTCACGAACTGGACGACTTCCTGCGCCACTTCTATGCCAGCTATCACCCCTACTACAATGGCAACCAGCCGCTGATTCATCCCCAGCCGGCGGGCATCGCCGTGACCGACAGTGTGGCCCGCTTCATCGGCTGGCATGCCATCACGATGCTGCGCGTCACACTCGACCCCGGCGATACCATGCGTGTCTACTTCTACAATCCCAACAACGACAGCGGCCAGGACTGGGGCGACGGTATCGAGGTGAGCACCGCCGGTCACGGCGAGCGTTTCGGTGAATCCTCGCTGCCCTTCGAGCAGTTCGCCTCGAGGCTCTATATCTTCCACTATGACCCGCTGGAGCGAGGGGAGCTCGCCAGGATCACCCAGGAAGAGCTCGATCGAGTGACCGGTTATATCCACCGCAGTTGGGGGGCCGACCGCCTCCCGCCCCAGGACCTGCAAGCCGATAAAGGGCCGTAGAAGGTAATGCCGCGACTCGACCAACTGCTCGTCACCCAGGGCCTGGCCCGCTCGCGCACCCGTGCCCAGCGGCTGATCCGCCACGGCCGCGTACGTCTGGCCGATGGCGGCACGGCATTGAGGAAGCCTGGCGAGAAGCTACCCGAGACGACGCGTCTTGAGGTGGATGACGATCCCGAGGAGCGCTACGTGTCACGGGCGGGACTCAAGCTGGCAGCGCTTATCGAAACACTCGGCCTGGATCTTTCCGGCAAGCTGATACTCGATGTCGGCCAGTCCACCGGCGGCTTCACCGACTGCGCCCTGCGCGCTGGTGCCCACCATGTGATCGGCGTAGACGTCGGCCATGCCCAACTTGACCCGGCGCTGCGCGACGATTCCCGCGTGACTTGCCTGGAAGGGCTCAACGCACGCGCCATGGCGGGCGACCCCCGGCTGCGGAGGGCTTTCGATGCCCTGGCGACCGGCGGCCCAGACCTGGTCGTGATGGATGTTTCCTTTATCTCCCAGACCCTGATCCTGCCCGACCTCGCGGCCTTGATGCCGACAGGCGGCGAGCTACTGAGCCTGGTCAAGCCGCAGTTCGAGCTCGGCCCGGACGGCGTCAATGCCCGTGGCCTGGTGACCGACCCCAGTCGCTACAGCGAGGTGGAAACGCGCCTTCGCGACTGCTGCAACGGGCTCGGTTTCGAGGTCCTGCACTGGCAGCCGAGCCCCTTGCTTGGCGGTGACGGCAACCGTGAGTACCTGATCTACGCCATAAAACGCTGATATCACCACCCACCGTCGCGCGGCCCCTCCATTCCCGAGGCTTCCCGCTTAACGTCCGGCGTCGCCCCCGCCAGCGTCACCACCATCGAAATCGCCCGGGTCACCACCGGCGCCGGGCGCGGGATGCTCGGGGGGAATCACCGGGCCGGGGGTAACACTCTGGACGCGGCTTGCCTCGCCGGGACGGTGCAGCCAGACATCCAGCTGGTTGAAGGCGATATCGAGGCCGTGCTCGGCGAACAGCTCCCCGATCCGGCAGTTGATCTCGTCGGTGGCGAAGAGCCGATCGCCCAGGCTATTGACGAAGACGCGCAGCTCGAAATCCAGGGTGCTATCGCCGTAGCTCATGAAGAATACCTCAGGACCGGGCTCCGCCAGCACCCGCGGGTTTTCATCCGCGGCCTGGCGCAGCAGGCGATGCACCAGGCGATGATCCGAGCCGTAGGCGACCCCGTAGTTGAGCACCACCCGCGTGACTGTGTCGGAGAGTGACCAGTTGATCAACTGGTCGGTGATGAAGGTCTTGTTGGGGATGATGATCTCCTTGCGGTCGAAATCGGTCACCGTGGTGGCACGAATGCGGATCTTGCTCACCGTGCCGGTGAGGTTCCCCAGCGTGATGGTGTCGCCGATGCGCACCGGCCGCTCGAAGAGGATGATCAGCCCCGAGACGAAATTGGCAAATATCTCCTGCAGGCCGAAGCCCAGCCCCACGCCCAAGGCCGCGACCAGCCACTGCAGCTTGCCCCAGGAGACCCCCAAGGTCCCCAGTGCAGCCACCACCCCGCCGCCGACGATGGTGTAGGCGAGCAGCGAACTGATGGCATAGGCACTGCCCTGCTTGAGCTCCAGGCGTGAGAGCACCATGACCTCGAGCAGGCCCGGCAGGTTACGCGCCATCATCATGGTCAGCACCACCAGCAGCAGCGCCGTGATGATGTCGGCCACCGAGAGCATGCTGGCGACCGTCTGGCCCTCGCCGGGCTCGAGCAGAGTGACCCTTTCCAGGTAGCTGAAGACGGAGAGCAGGTCGGACCACACCAGATAGAGCACCAGGAGAAAACCGATCAGCAGGATCAACTTGGAGAGGCGCAGCGACTGGTGATTGACCTGCTCCATGTCCAGGGGGGGCTCCTCGACCACCTCCAGACTACCTTCGGCGCCCTCCTGGGCATGGGCCTTTTGCCGCGCCAGGGCCCGACGAAAGGCCAGTCGACGGGCCGCCACCGCCAGGCCACGGATCACCGTGGCTTCCACCAGGACCCACAGGCCCAGCAGGTAGAGGGTGATCACGAAGCGTCCCAGCAAGCTGAGGGCCGTATACTCGTAGCCATAGATGATCAGTCCGGCCAGCACCAGCGGGACCATCGCGATGGCCAGACCCAGCACCAACCGGAACAGCTTGATCCCGAAGAAGGGCACATGGGCCAGGATCAGCCTGGCCAGCACCAGGCTCATGGCCAGCAGGCCAACCAGCAGCAGGCCCAGGGCCAGCGGCCGCTGGATCAGCTCGATCGACGCCCCCCTGGCCAGAGGGCCGATCAACAGCACCGGCACCAGGGCCACCCCCAGCCACAACAGCCACCAGCGCAGGGCCGCGGCATAGCCTTGCGGCCAGGAAAAGTGGCGCGTGGCCACCCCGCCCTGAAACAGCAGGTTGCGTGCCCAGGCAATCACGGCCCAGGCCAGGGCCAGATGCAGCAGCGCATGCCCGAAACCCCGCGCCACCCCGTCGTAGCCCGCCAGCAGGGCCAGGGCCGCAGACAGCAGGCACAGCGGGCCAGGAAAGGCCAGCAAGGCATTGAGCGCCATCGCCAGGGGCGTATGGCCCTGGGAATCCTGCTTGAGATAGCCAACCTCCTGATGCAGGCGCGACAGTCGCGTACGCAACGTCCGCCGCAGCGCGAGCAGTCCCAGGGCCACCAGCAGCACCGGCAGGCTGAGCAGCGCCCGGGCATCGGGTAGCCGCCAGTTCACAGGCAATGCGGCGCGCCACTCGCCCCCGCGCCACTCCTTGGCGAGGTTTTCCGGCAAGTTGCCCAGCCATGCCAGCCCTAGCGGCGGGTTGTTGGCGATCCAGAAAAGCTGTTCATCGATGGTGGCACGCAGCGCCTGGCTGGTGGCCAGCAGCTGCTGCTGGTTGAGCTGCAGGTCGATGGCGGCACTGAGCATCTCCCCGTAGGCCTGCTCCAGCTGGTTCACCAGCTCGCGACGGGCCTGGTAGAGGTTGAGCAGCGAATCGATCAGGGCGGGCGAAGCCTCGGCATCGGCCTCCTCGATCCGTCGACGTGCCAGCTTTTCACCTTCGCGTAGCTGGTCGAGCTGGCGTCCAAGATCGAACTGCTTGAGCCGCAGATCGGCGATCTCATCCTTCAGGCCGCGCTGCACATCTACCCGCGGCAGCGTCTGGCGCTGCTCGCGCAGGATGCGTGCCAGCAGGATGCTGCCGCGAATGGCATCGATCTGTTCGTTGAGGCTGCTCTGCAGCTGACGTACCCGGTCGAACTGGCGACGTACCTCGAGGCCTTCCCGAGCCAGACTGTTGGCCCGCTCGGTGGCACGCAGCAGCTCCAGACTCAAGGAATGGTTGATCTCCCGTGCCTGGCGTACCACCGGGTGTCCGATGACCCCATCCCCCTCGTCGCTGACCGCCTCAGCGATGGCCTGCACGGACTCCTCGCGTCGGCGGCTGTCGATGATGCCCTGGAGGATGGTCAGCCGAGTCTCCTGGCTGGCCACCTGGCGTTCAAGAAGGTCGCGATATTCCTGGTCCAGCTCTCGCAGGCGGGTATTGGTGGCCAGTTCACGCTGATGAAGCAGCAGGGTCTGCTCGGCCAGTTCCCGCTCGATGCGAAGTTGCCAGCGCCGTGGATCATCCTCGGCCACCTGGCCATCGGCAAGTTCCTCCAACCGACGTCGACTCTCCTCGGCTTTCTGCATGGCCTCGCCAATGGCCTGCTGGGCCCGTTCCGGAAGCGTCTGGGCACTCAGCAACCGCGCCGAAACTTCGGCCAGGCGATTCTGGGAGCTCGACAGCGCCTCCTGGGCCTCCTGACGGCGCTCCTCCAGGGCCTCGAGGGAGAGGGTCTCCAGTTCGTCGAGGTTCTCCTGCGGGTCCGTCCGCTCCATCCGGCGCAGCTCCCGCTGCACGCGGTCGAGCTCCTCGGGCGCCTCCTCGACGCGCGCCTCGAGGCGGGACAACTCCTCCCTGACCGACGCCAGCCGCTGAAGCGCCTCGAGGGCCGCACTCAATGCCTCGATATCGCGCTGTACCGCGTCACTGGCCGTCGCACCCTCGGCCGGCTGGCGCTCCTCCAGCCGCAATTCGATCTCTTCGCGTGAGGGCAGAACCTGGGAGGGCTCCGGTTGAGGTACGACGTCCTGAGCCAGCGCAGGCATCGCAATCACCAGCCATCCCAGCCAGCACAGGAGAGTGAGTTTCAAGGCGGGCCGGAAGGCAAGACAACGATGACAGTAAGGTAAATGGGCATTCAATGAGCGGCCTCGGTTACAATGAACGTGTGCTTGATTCTCGACCTGCCGGGGCGGCAAGGCAATGGCGCCCTGCCGGCACGGCAATACCCTTGACGTGTCATACTGGCGTGATAAAGACGCTGTTTCGATTCTCCACCAGGTATCTGACCATGATGTCTGCCCGACTCCCCCTTCTCGCTACCGCCATGACCATGGCGTTTTTGAATGCAACTGCCATGGCCGCCGAGCCGATAAGTGAAGCCGAACGCGCGGCCATCGAGGCCCGTCTGGCGGCCCTGCAGGAAGAGATGGGGGAGTTGCGTCGACAACTGGCCGACGCCGATGGCAAAAGCGCTCAAGAGGCGCCCAGCATCGAGCGACGTGCCGAACAGGCCCTCGATGAGGGAGTGAACGATCGACGTCAGTTCGAACGCGAGTCGGCACAGAACCCCTTCGCCATCACCACCCACCGACGTAACTACTGGTTCCCGGTGAGCTACAACACCGGCCCGAACGACGAGGCCTTTCTCGCCATCACTGATCGCAACAAGCCTGATCGGGCGGAGATGAAGTTCCAGTTCAGCGCCAAATTCAACCTGGTCGATGACCTCTTCGGCGACTACGGCGGCGACCTGTACTTCGCCTACACCCAGCGCAGCTGGTGGCAGGCCTTCAACACGGATGCCTCCTCGCCCTTTCGCGAGACTAACTACGAGCCGGAAGTCTTCATCGACTTCGAGAACAACATGTCGCTGCTCGGCTGGACCAATATCAATAATCGCCTGGGATTCAGCCACCAGTCCAATGGTCGCTCCGACCCGCTGTCGCGCAGCTGGAACAGGCTGATCCTCGAGTCCACCATCGTCAACGACGATTGGGCCCTGACCCTGGCCCCGCACTGGCGCATCCCGGAGTCCGAGGATGAGGATGACAATCCCGATATCCACCGGTACCTCGGCTACGGCGACATTACCCTGGCGCATCGGCTCAATGGCGACAACGAACTCAGCCTGATGCTGCGGGGCAAACCCAGCGACAACCATATGGGCACACAGGTGGACTACTCCTGGCCCTTGTTCAACAGCATCCGCGGCCATGTGCAGTACTATTATGGTTACGGCGAAAGCCTGATCGACTACGACCAGCGCAGTCATCGCCTGAGCCTGGGATTCAGCATCAATCCGCTGTTTTCCGGCGGCGTTCTGGAGCGCTGACCCTGATCTGGGTCAGGGTCGAATACGTTGAACTCGCGTCGCCGACTGTTATGCTGAAACTCTCACGTACCGTCACAGGAAGACTCCCATGGCCAGTCATGCCCCCCGCACCAGCGAATCTACTCAACAGCTCAGGGAAGACCTTAACCAGCTCACCCAGACCATCGAGGAACTGGTCAACGCCACCGCCGATGATTCCCGCAGCAACATCAAGGAGCTGCGCGAGCGCGCCGAGAAGCGCCTGAAGGATACCCGGGAGCGACTCGAGACTCGCGGAGAGCGCATCTACGACGAGGCTCGCGACAGTGTCACCCAGCAGGCCGATGCCTGCGACCGCTATGTCCACGACAATCCCTGGACGAGCATCGGCATCGGCGCCGGTGTAGGGGTTGTCATCGGCATGCTCATCGGGCGGCGCTGATGTCCGCGAGCCAGGGACCGGCTCAGCGCCTGCTCATTGCCGGCAAGCGGCTGCTCGGCAGCCTGCTCGCCATCGGCGAGACGCGCTTGCGCCTCGCCGTGCTAGAGCTCGAAGAGGAACGCGCCCGGCTGGTGGGCATGCTGCTGCTGGCCGGGTTAAGCCTCATTCTGCTGCTGTTGGGCCTCGGCGTTCTCACTACCCTGGTGATCGTCGCCTTCTGGGAGACCCATCGTCTGGCCGCCATCGGGGTCAGTGCCCTGGTACTGCTGGGCAGCGGTGGCCTGCTCGCCCTGAGAGTCATGCAGCTGGCACGCCGCCGCACCCTGCTGGCCGGCACCCTGCGCCACCTGGCAAGCGACCATGAGCTGGTGGAGACATCGCGTGAATCGCGCTGACCGTCAGGCCCGCAAGGCCGAGCTGGAACACGCCATCGAGCAGCAGCGCGTGGACCTGCTGGTGGCTACCAGCCGCTGGCAATCGGCGGGCCGTTCCCTCGACCAGGGTTGGAACCTGCTGGTGCGTTTCAAGGTACCGCTGCTGATTGCCGGCGGCATGATGCTTTACCACGGAGCGCGGCGCCCCGGCGGCGTTGCACGCCTGGCGGGCCGTCTGACCACCGGCGCACTGATCGTCAAGCGGGCACGTCGACTACTGCGCTGAGCCGCCCAAAGGAACTTTGCCATGTCCCTTGCCATCACCCTGCATGTCCTGGCCGCCGTGATCTGGGTCGGCGGCATGTTCTTCGCCTGGATGATCCTGCGGCCGGTGGCAGGAGAACTGCTGGAGCCTCCCCAGCGCCTGACGCTCTGGTACCACGTATTTCAGCGGTTCTTTCCCTGGGTCTGGGCCGCGGTGGTTGTGCTGCTGGCGACAGGGCTGTGGATGCTCTTCGGCGTCTTCGGTAGCATGGCCGGTGCCAGCTTCCATGTCCACCTGATGCTGGTATCGGGGTTGGCGATGATGGCCATCTTCCTGCACATCTGGTTCGCCCCCTACCCTCGCCTGGGCCGAGCCGTTGCCAGTGAGAACTGGGCCGCGGGCGGTCAGCAGCTGGGGCAGATCCGCCGGCTGATCGGTATCAACCTGATCCTGGGCCTGGCCACTGTGGCCATCGCCTCCGGTGGGCGCTTCTTCTGATCGTGAGAATCCTTGGGAGCATCGGGCCCTGGATCGCAGATAGCGGGGGCTGCTAGAGCGCATTGCCGCAGGCCACGCCGGAGGCCCAGGCCCACTGGAAATTATGGCCACCGAGCTCGCCGGTGACATCCAGCACCTCGCCGATAAAGCGCAGCTGCGGTAGCTCCTGTACCGAAAAGTCCTTCGAGGAGACGGCCCCGGTGTCCACGCCCCCCATCGTCACTTCGGCAGTCCGCCAGCCTTCCGTGCCCGCGGGCTTGACACGCCAGGCCTGGAGAACCTCGGCCCAGGCCTGCAGGCGGGCGTTGGCGTACTCGGCGAGCACCCCGTCGTCGTCATGCCACTCGACCAGCGCCTGGGCCAGGCGCTTGGGCAGACGCTCTCCCAGCCAGCTGGAAAGCCGCCTCCTGGGCGTCTCGCGCCGGGCATGGCAGAGCGCCTCGAAGGCATCCAGACCCGGCAGCAGGTCGATGGAAAGGGTGTCCCCGGAGTACCAGACACTGGAGATCTGCAACATGGCAGGCCCCGAAAGCCCGCGATGGGTGAAGAGCATCGGCTCACGGTAGCTCCTCCCGCGACAGGTCACCGCCACCTCGCAGCTGACGCCGGCCAGTGCCTCGGCCCGCGCCTTCCAGTGCGAGGTCAGGGTGAAGGGCACCAGGCCGGCCCGGGTCTCGGTGACCGCCAGCCCGAACTGGCGGGCGAGCTCGTAGCCGAACCCGCTGGCGCCCATCGTGGGGATCGACAGCCCCCCCGTCGCTACCACCAGAGCCCCGCAGTCGATGGGCCCCATCGAGGTCGCCAGCCGCATGCCCTCCCCCCGCCGCTCGACGCCTTCGATAGTGGTCTTGAGGCGAATATCCACCCCCGCCCAGTCACACTCGGTCAGCAGCACCCGGAGGATCTCTTTCGAGGAGTCGGCGCAGAACAGCTGCCCCGGCGTCTTCTCCACGTATTCCACGCCGTGGCGCTCCACCAGTTCCACGAAGTGCTCGGGCCGATAACGCTTGAGCGCCGAGATGCAGAACGAAGGATTCTCGGAGGTGAAATTCGCCGGCCCCGAGGCCAGATGGGTGAAGTTGCAGCGCCCGCCGCCGGACATCAGGATCTTCTTGCCCGCCTTGTTGGCATGGTCGACCACCAGCACCCGGCGTCCCGCGCAGCCGGCGGTCAACGCACACATCAGCCCGGCAGCACCGGCGCCGATAATTACCACATCGTATATCACCCTGCTGCCCTCCCGGCCATTCGTCGTCGCCAGCGGCGAGACGAGCATTCTAGCAGCCGGACATCGATGCGCCGAGAGTGGCCAATCATGTACAACTCTTGTACATTGTGATGAGAAGGCGATCCCTTCTTGGTAGTTGTGAATTGTTGTCACACTCCCAGGATACGGCTCGGTTAGGCTACAAATGGCGCCCGCAGGATCGCGAGCGCCTCTCTCGCACCGTCAACGCTCATCGAAAAGATCCGCGCTCATGCCTATACGCCTCGCCTCACACGTACTGCCCCTGTTGCTCTGCCTGTTACTGGCCTTGGCCACGCCGCTGCACGCCCAGCAGCCCACCGCAGTGATCGCCGCCGAGGCGCGCCTCGAGTCCTGGTCGGACCCGATAGAAGCCTTGGGTACCCTACGCGCCGATGAGAGCGTGACGCTCTCGGCCACGGTAACGGAGATCGTGGCCGAGCTGGCCTTCGGCGATGGTGAAGTGGTGGAAGCCGGCAAGCTCCTGGTGCGCCTGGCCGATGACGAAGAGCAGGCCGACCTGCGCGTCGCCCAGGCCTTGCGCGATGAACGGCGCAATGCGGTCAACCGGCTTGCCCAGCTGCAGGAGCGCAACCTGGCGCCACGGGGCGACCTGGAAGACGCTCGGGCACGACTGCGCCAGGTGGAGGCGGAGATCCAGGGGCTGGAAGCACGCCTGGCCAATTACCGGTTGCGCGCTCCGTTCGACGGGGTGACGGGGTTTCGCAACATCAGTGTGGGCAGCCTGGTCACCCCCGGCACCGAGCTGGTGACCCTGGACAAGCTCGACGTGATGAAACTCGATTTCAATGTGCCCGAGGTCTTTCTCTCTCTGCTCGAGCCCGGCCTGACGCTGACCGCCCACAGCGCGGCCTACCCCGACGACGACTTCACGGGGACGATCGCCAGCGTCGGGGCACGTGTCGACCCGGTGAGCCGCAGCGTGCCGGTACGCGCCGAGCTGGACAATCCCGACCTGAAGCTCAGGCCGGGCATGCTGATCGAAGTGGTGGTGCAGCGCCAGCCACGCGAGACGATGGTCATTCCCGAGGCGGCACTGATTCCCGAAGGCAACCGTCAGTACGTGCTGGTGCTGCACGAGAACGGCGACTACCAGGTCGAACGGCGTCAGATCACTATCGGAGCCCGCCGCAAGGGCGAGGTGGAGGTACTGGAGGGGCTGAGCGAAGGCCAGCTGGTGGTGGCCCACGGCACCGAGCGGGTGCGCGACGGCCAGCCGGCCCGCTTGCTGGGCATTCTCGATGACGACACCAGTGTACCGGAGATCCTGCGGCGCGAGCGCGATGCTTCGGAGGCGGAAAGCTGATGCGTCTGTCCGATGTTTCCGTACAGCGGCCGGTACTCGCCACGGTACTGGCCGCGCTGATCGTGGCCTTCGGCCTGCTGGCCCTTCAGCGTCTGCCGCTGCAGGAATACCCCTCCATCGACCCGCCGGTGGTGAGCATCGATACGCGCTATCCGGGCGCCTCGGCCAGCGTGGTGGAGACCCGCATCACCCAGGTGCTGGAGGACCGCGTCGCCGGCGTGGCGGGCATCGAGGTGATCTCGTCATCCAGCCAGGACGGTCGCTCCAGCATCAACGTGCAATTCAACCTGGCCATGGACATCGATGCGGCTGCCAACGACATCCGCGACCGCATTTCCGGCTCGCTCGACAACCTGCCTGAGGAAGCCGAGCCGCCCGAAGTCCAGAAGGCCGACTCCAGCGACGATGTGGTCATCTGGCTGAGCCTTTCCGGTGAGGGCTACACCATGGCGGAGTTGACCGACTACGCCAATCGCTACCTGGTGGACCGTTTTTCGGTGCAGACCGGCGTGTCACGGGTGATCGTCGGTGGCGGGCGCGACTACGCCATGCGCATCTGGCTCGATGCCAACGCACTGGCGGCACGCAACCTGGCCGTCAGCGACGTGGAAAGCGCCCTGCGTGCCGAAAACGTCGAATTGCCCGGCGGCGCCATCGAGTCCCGGGATCGTCAGTTCATCGTGCGCCTCCCGCGCAGCTTTGCCACGCCGGGAGATTTCCGAGGGCTGGTACTCGACGAGGGCGAAGATGACTACCTGGTACGTCTCGGCGACGTGGCCCGGGTGGAAATCGGCGCGGTAGAAGAGCGCACCATCTTTCGCGGCAACGGTGTGCCCATGGTGGGCCTGGGCATGCGCAAGCAGTCCACCGCCAACGTGCTGGAGATCTCCGACGGCGTACTGGCGGAAATGGAGCGTCTGCAGGGCACCCTGCCCGACGGCATGGATCTGGGCCTGAATTTCGACGCCTCGGTCTTTGTCTCCGGCGCCATCAAGCAGGTGGTGCAGACGCTGTTCATCGCCATGGGCCTGGTGGTCGTGGCGATCTTCGTGTTCCTCGGCAACCTGCGCACCACCATCATTCCTGCCATCACCGTGCCCATCGCCCTGATCGGCGCCTTCGCGGCGCTGGCGGTGATGGGCTTCACCATCAATCTGCTGACCCTGCTGGCCCTGGTGCTGGCCATCGGCCTGATCGTCGACGACGCCATCGTGGTGCTGGAAAACATTCACCGGCGCATGCATGAACACGGTGAGACGCCACTGGTCGCCGCCTACCGAGGCACCCGCCAGATCGCCTTCGCGGTCATCGCCACCACCCTGGTGCTGATCGCCGTATTCGTGCCGCTGAGTTTCCTGCAGGGCGACATCGGCCGGCTATTTTCGGAGTTTGCCCTGACGCTCGCCGCGGCAGTGGCGATCTCCAGCCTGCTGGCACTGACCCTGACACCCATGATGGCCTCCAAGATTCTCAAGAGCGACATGCAAGAAGGGCGCCTGGCCCGTGCGGTGCAGTGGGCACTGGAACACTCGCGCTGTATCTATCGCCGCCTGCTCGAGCGCATGCTCAAGCTGAGGCTGCTGGTGCTGGCGGTGTTTCTGGGGCTGGTCGGCGGCATGCTGTGGCTCAACGGCGAGCTGCCCAACGAATACACGCCTCAGGAGGATCGCGGCAATTTCTGGGTGCTGGTCAACGGCCCGCCGGGCGCCACCTATGACTACATGCTCGACTACATGGACGAGATCGAAGCCCGCCTGCTGCCCATGGTCGAAACCGGCGAAATCGATCGCGCGGTGGTACGTGCGCCGCGCGGCTGGGGTAACATCGAGAACTTCAACAGCGGTTTCGTCATCGTCGGACTGGCCGACTGGGGCGAGCGTCGCAGCGCCTGGGCGATCATGGACGAGGTTCGCCAGAAACTCGCTGACCTGCCCGGCGTTCGCGCCTTCCCGGTGATGCGACAGGGCTTCGGCCAGCGGGTCGAGAAGCCGGTGCAGTTCGTGCTCGGTGGCGGTACCTACGAGGAACTGGCCGAGTGGCGTGACAACGTAATCGAGCACATTCGCGAGGACAACCCGCGCCTGACGGGTCTGGAGAGCGACTACGAGGAAAACCAGCCGCAGCTGCGCGTGGAAATCGACTATAGCCGCGCCGCTGACCTGGGGGTCACCGTCACCGAGATCGGTCGCACTCTGGAGACTCTGCTCGGCGGGCGCACGGTCACCCGCTACGTGGATGACGGCGAGGAGTACGACGTGATTCTCGAGGGCGAGCCCGGCGCACGGCCGAGCCCCTCCTCCCTGGAGAGCATTCGCGTGCGCTCGCAGCGAAGTGGCGAGCTGATCCCGTTGGCCAGCCTGGTGACGATCACTGATTTCGCCGGTCCCAGTACCCTGAACCGCTTCAATCGAGTCCGCGCCATCACCCTGCAGGCCGATCTCGCCGACGGCTATCCGCTGGGCGAGGCGCTGGAGTACCTCGAAGCCACCGTGGATGAGCTTCTTCCGCCGGAGGCCCAGACCGACGTCAAGGGCGCTTCCCGCGACTATCTCGAAGCGAGTGGCGCCACCGGCTTCCTGCTGGGGCTGGGTATACTGATCGTCTTCCTGGTCCTGGCCGGCCAGTTCGAAAGCTTCGTGCACCCCTTCGTGATCATGCTCACCGTGCCGCTGGCCATCTGCGGCGCTCTGCTCGGGCTCTACCTCACCGGGCAGTCGCTGAACATCTACAGCCAGGTAGGGCTGGTGATGCTGGTGGGGCTTGCCGCCAAGAATGGCATCCTGATCGTGGAGTTCGCCAACCAGCTGCGCGACCAGGGAGTGGCCTTCCACGAGGCACTGGTCGATGCCGCCGTGACGCGGCTACGTCCCATCGTGATGACCGCGGTGACCACCATGGCGGGCGCCGTGCCGCTGATCCTCTCCAGCGGCGCCGGTGCCGAGACCCGGCTGGTGATCGGCACCGTGATCCTCTGCGGCCTGGCCGCCGCCACCCTGTTCACGCTGTTCGTGGTGCCGGTGGCCTATGACCTGCTGGCACGGGGGACCGGTTCGCCGGGCGACGTGGCCCGGCGCCTGGAACGGGAGATGGATGAGGCGCCGGCCGGCTACTGACCGGTCGGCCCTGGCAACGATGAAGGCCACCCCGCGGGGTGGCCTTCATCGTTAGAGCGGGATGAGGGTTCAGCAGTCGCCGAGGCGACGCCCCTCGACGTCCGTGACCATTGTCATCTCGCCCATCTGCGGCGACTGGACGTTGACCTCCACACGGCCTTCGGTAGTTTCGCCAAGGAAGTCCATATGCCCGACGATATCGGCCTCGCCACCCTCGGCCTGGCAGGCCATGCGGTAATCCAGGCGGTCGACCGTCACCTCGTGCTCGAGCAGTTCACAGCCCTCTTCTTCCTCGATGAAGCTGAACTCCTCGTTCTCGATATCGCCCTGGGCGATGCATTCCTGATGGCTGTCGGTCTGATCGGGGATCGGCATGTCACCCTGAACGGATGTGGTGCTGGTGAACTCCCACTGTCCTGGCTCGATATTGGGGGATTGGGCAACGGCCGCCATTGGCAGCGCCAGCAAAAGGCCGGCAAGAAGGGGACGAAACGACATGGAGAAACTCTCCCTGATGGTGTGTGGTATGCCATGCCCTCGGCATGACGCTCAGCATAGCGCAAACGACGCCCTCGCCCAATCCGGCATGGCGACCTCCCATTATGGAAGCGCCATTTAATGAGCGATTGTCGCAGACAGGTGCCCTGCGGTCGTCGGGGCAGCACGCTGTACGCCCACAAAAACACTAGCGAGCGCCGGGTGACCAGGCTGTTGCGTTCCTCTCATAACATCTGCAGCAGGAACTGGCTGCGCCGGTCGATGATCTCGCCGGCCACCATGAAGACACCGTCGCCGGTATAGTGCAGCGTTTCGGGATAGGCGGGGGTCGCCCGGGCCTGGGCCGCCACCACCTCCCAGATGAAGAAGTCATGGCGGTCGACCAGGCTGTCATCGACGAGGCGGCACTCGAAGTGGGCATGGCACTCCGCGATGCGTGGCGCTTCCACGGCCGTCGCCGGCGACGCGGTCAGGCCGAAATAGTCGAACTTGTCGAGCTCGGTGCCGCTGCTGTTGCCGATCCCGATCACCTCGGCGGTCAAGGCCGTCGTCGGCAGGTTGATGACGCACGTCCCACTGCGGCGCACGAGCTCGAAGCTGTGGTTGCCGGAGGAGATAACGCAGCCGACCAGGGAAGGCGAGAAGGCCATCACGGTATGCCAGCCCAGGGTCATGATATCGCGCTCCCCCTCGCAGGCAGATGAGACCAGCACAATGGGGCCAGGCTCGAGGTAACGACGCACCCGGTCAAGCGGCACATCGACCATATCGACATCGTCACGCATCTGTCTTTCCTCTTCTTATTCTTACTCTTTGCTGTGGGTCGCTCCCGAGAGCATCTCCGCCATGTCGCGGTCCAGGAAGGCGAGAAGGCTCTCTTCACGCAATGGCCGGGAGAGGTAGAAACCCTGGACGTTGTTGCAGTTCATGGCGACAAGGGCCTGCAGGGTCTCTTCGTCCTCTACGCCCTCGGCGGTCACCGTCAGCCCCAGTTCGTGAGCAAGAGCGATGGTGGAGCGCACGATGAGGTAATGGCGGTCATTGGTCAGCATGTCGCCCACGAAGGTCCTGTCCAGCTTGACCTCGTCGACAGGGAACTCGCTCATATAGGAGAGCGAGGCGTAGCCGGTGCCGAAGTCATCCACCGAGATGCGGGCACCGGCAACGTGAAGATCGGAGAGCACATCGCGGATGCGCGATGGGTCGTGGATGAAGCCGGTCTCGGTGATTTCCAGCCAGAGACTGCGTGCCGGCATCGTCGCCGCCAGGCTCTGGGCAATGAAGTCGACCAGGTCCGGCTCCATGAGATCCTGGGGCGCGAGATTGATGCTGACACGAAAGCCCGAGGCAACGAGGGCCGTTCGCCGCAGCATCTCGCTGGCCTCTTCGATTACCCAGCGAGTGATCCAGTGTGTCAGCCCGGCCTGTTCCAGCATGGGAATGAAGCGCCCGGGCGATATCAGCCCCAGGGTGGGATGTTGCCAGCGGATCAGCGCCTCGGCTGCCCTCACTCTCCCGGTCTCGATCTCCAGCTGAGGCTGATACTCGAGGAACATGTCGCGGGTGCCGTGGCGGTGGAAGTCCTGCAGCAGGAGCAGGTCGTCGATATCCGGCTCGAGATCGGTGCTGTAGATCACCCAGCGGCGGTGGGCATCTCGTGCCATCGCTACGGCCAGGATGCCACGACGAATCAACTCGTCGGCGCCGTCGTCCTCTTCGAGGCTTGCCTCGTTGACGATGCCGACGACGTAGACGGGGTCAAGATCGAGCGAGCCCAGGTTCAGCGGTTCGGTCAAGCGCACGACAATGTCGTTGCCTTCCAATGGCTTACTCGTGGCAATGGCGAAGAGCCCGGAACCGAAATGCCCTACCAGGAGGAAATCCTGAGCTTCCAACAGCCTCCCGAAGGCTCTCTGTAATTCCAGCGCCACCTGATAGCTGAATGCCGTGATCAACTGCTCGAGATTGACCAGCTGGATCAGGGCAATGGTCGGCGACCAGTCGGGATCGGCCTCGACGAGGCCGTCTAGCTTGCTGATGAAGGCGCTGCGATTGAATAGGCCGGTGAGCATGTGGTGCTTGAGCCGGTACTCGAGCTCGCCCTGCAACGATCGACGAGATTCCAGCTCCCTGGAGAGCAGACGGGTCTTGCGAGTCACCTGCCGGCGCAGCGACCAGGACCAGAGATAGCCGCCGCCCCCCAGCACCAGCAGGGGCAGCGCTATCCAGGCCAGGGTACGCAGATTGTCCCGCCAGGTGGGCGGCTGCCACTCCAGTTCGGAGAGCCAGTCCGCGTGTATCTCGAAATAGGTGCCATTAGCCTGCAGCAGGCCTACCTGCTCCTCCAGCCACGCATGCAGGTCGTCACGCCCCTGCCTGACGGCAAAGGCGTAGGCCTTGGGCCAGAAGGGGCGGCTGACCTGATGAATATCAAGACTCGACTGGCCGATCACATGACGCGCCGTGTGGGCGGCGACGAGGGCAAGATCCGCCCGGCCTTCTGCCACAGCCAGCAGCGCGCTCCTGATATCCTCCTGGGGTCTAAGCTCTCCTCCGGACGGGTTCTCTCTCAGGCGATTCTGCGCATAGCTACCCTCCACGACGGCCACCCGCATGCCAGAGAGGTCGCTGGGGTCCTTCTGGATCGAATCGGGAGAGAGCGCATAGATACCGTGCGCCACATGATAGATCGGCGAGGTGAAGTCGAATCGCTCCTCTCGCTCCTCGGAGACAAACAGCGCCACCACATCCGCTTCCCCGGCCTCGACGGCCTCGACGGCCTGATCCCAGGCCATCAGCCGGTGTTCGGCCTTCAAGCCCTGCTGATGGGCGATGGCCTCCTGGAGGTCGATCACGAAGCCCTTCGGCATACCGTTGTCATCGTGCCACTGAAAGGGCGGATAGTCGTCGGAACCCGCGAATACCAACGGCTCGGGCACGCTTTCCAGAGGTGGAGGAACCTGGGCGGCGAGCGGTACCGATGAGGGCACCATCAAGCAGGCGACCAGCAGAAAGAGCCTGCTCGACCTTTGACTCCTGACGCCTTGCGTGAACCCCATGTAGGCCTCGCGTTGCCATATCGCTTTTCGTCCTGAAAAGCGTGTCGACCTCAAGGATATACCAGCTTGCCACAGTTCACAGGAAGCCGCGTACCAGCGGGAACGACAAGGGCACCCGCAAATCGCAGGCTGACTACCTGTCAGGTACCCGGTGGTCGGATATACGGGGTCCTAACACTACCCGGAACAATCGGCCGGATTAGCATCACGATGGCTCGCCAGGGCCTCCTCCATGGCCTGCTGCAACGCCTCGATGCGCGAGCCGTGCGCCGGATGGGTAGAGAGAAACTCGGGGGGTTGGCCACCGCCAGCGGCTGCCATGTTGCGCCACAGCACCACGCTCTGCTGCGGGTCGAACCCCGCTCGCGCCATGATCGCCAGGCCCATCAGGTCGGCCTCCTCCTCATGGGCGCGGCTGAAAGAACCGAAGGCGCATCGCCTCATCCATCTCGTCAGTGGACCGAACGAATCAGCCTAGCCCGACTGACCGGAACAGGAAACGCCCCCTGCCCTGACAACCCACCCACCTGGCCGAGGCAGGCGTTCGAGGGGCAGCTAACATGCCGAATGCTTTATATATAGCCCAGTGACTTATGCATCAACGATACGCGTGAAAATGGCCCCGTAATGGTAGGGAGGCAGATCCACTCTCTTCTCCAGCTTGAAGCCAGCGGGTTCGACCACGGTGCGGGTTTGTTCCGGCGACAGGCGCATGCTGGTTTTGGGACCTCGCGGCTGTCCGAGGACGGTCGTCTGCTCCCGCTGCAGGGCATACCAATTGACGATGGCCAAGCGGCCATCGGGCTTAAGGGCCGCAGCGACTTCGCGGGCCAGTGCCGTCTTGTCCGGCACGCCGTGAAAGGTGTTGGCGATCAGTACATAGTCTGCCGGCGCGGCCAGCAAACGGCTCAGCGTCATGGCATCCCCGAGCAGCCAGCTGCAATTCGACATCCCCTCGCACGCCGCTTGTGCCTGTTCAAGCATGACAGGATCAATATCGAAACCGACGACATGCCCCTTACCCACTTGCCGAGCGATGGCAGCAGTGAAATACCCATCTCCACAGCCGAGATCGACGACCTTCATCCCCGGCTCGATGCACAAGGCCCTGACGACCCTGTCAGGATCCGGCCAGAGCGTATGCCACCAGTCACTGTCCGGCATGGCTGAGGCGGGAAACAACCGGTCTTGCGTCATGATGGGAGATCCCTTTTCATCCTCGCTGGTTCGCCACTCGGCCGATTTCGGCGTTGACGGGCGCAGCGTTGCGGCTTCTTACGACCAGGTTCAGATCCCACCCGGCTTCCATCGCTCATGGCTCGACTTGCACCACTCTCACCGTCTTGCCGGCACCGAACTCATATCCGCTGCCCAGCTTGTAGCGGCTGAGGTGTGGCGGATCGGTCCACATAATCTCGGCCGGCCCTTTCCAGTCTTCTGGTGTCGAGATATCAGTCTGCTAGTGTAAATCGGCTAAACCACCAGGAAGCCCTAACACCGGTTTTGTGCGACGGAAGCGATGAGGTTATCACAGCAACGTTCAGCGATGTCGCATAGCGCAGGCCTTCAGCCTCGATCGGCTCTCACCCGCCGTTCTCGACCTCGAATCGTAGCTTGCACCGTATTTCCCCCGGAAGCGACTGGTCCGCGTTGGGGACGTCGAGGCGTATGCCGAACGTGCCGCTGGCCGCGTCGAAGACTCGGTCTATCGCAGTGACAGTGGCCTTTCGCCGCACGTCTAAGGGCGGGGCGAAGGTGACCTCAGCCTCCCTGCCCAGAGCGATCTCCGGCGCATGGATGATAGGCAGGTAGACCTCCACCCGCAGCGGATCGAGCTGCGCCAGCGTCATGACCGGAGCCTCTTCGTGTGCATATTCTCCCGGCGACGCGGTAACCTCGACGACGACGGCATCGAATGGCGCGAGCACGCCCCGGCGCGAGAGGAGCAGTTCGGCCTGTGCCAGCTCCGCCTCGGCGAGTTGCCGTTCCGCCGTCGCCATCTCCAACTCGCCGCGCGCCAGTTCCAGCTCGACTTCCGCCTCCTCGAGCATCGCCTGGGAAGCTGCATTGCGCTCGCGTAACTCCGTCATCCGGTTGAATTCGATCTGGCGGAATTTCAATCGCGCCTGCGCGGAAGCAGTCGAGGCGCCGTTCTCCGCGCGGATGCGTGCCAGCTCAACCGCGCTCTGCTGCAATTCGCGATCCAGGCGCGCCAACACCTGCCCCTGCGCCACGGCATCGCCGCGACCCACGAGGATTTCGGTCAACACCCCCTGTTCGGAACTTGTCAGTTCGCTCACATCGTATGGCCGCACGATGCAGTCGAACCCGTTTTCCGACAGCAGTGGGGCTTCCCCATCCTGCGCAGCTGCGATCTGCGGCAGCACCGACAAGACGAGGGCAAGAGCGAATAGACGTCGTGTCATTCGCGGTCCCCCGTGAATGAAAGCATTGATCCGGTCATTTCATCCATCTTAAGCAGATCCTTTCTCATCTGGCCATGCATGCGCTCCGCACGCCGCTGGGCGCGGCCGAAAGCGCCCGCGGGGTGCAGTTTCATACCGATCCGGTGCATCGCAGCGCTGAACGGCCCGCCTTCCCGGGAAGAAGAAAGCAGCGGATCCTGGGCCGACAGCATGGCCTCGAAGCTGCCCCGCTGCCCCTGCCGCCCGGTGCGACCAGCGAGCTGCCGGTCGATACGGCGCGCGTCGTGGCGCTCCGACAGGATGACGTGCAGGCCACCCAACGCCTCCACGCCCGGCCCCAGCGAGATATCGACGCCGCGGCCCGCCATGTTAGTGGCGACGATGACACGACCGGCCGTGCCAGCCGCTGCGATGATCGCGGCCTCTTCGGCTTCGCTTTCGGCGTTCAGGACATCGTGCGGCACGCCCACCTGCGTCAGGACTGTGGACAGGGTCTCGGAGGCGGCAACCGACCGCGTACCGATGAGCACAGGCCGTCCGGCCCCTGCCATCTCGGCCGCCCGGGCAGCAATGGCGGCGTGCTTCTCCACCAGCGTTGCGAAGTAGCGCGCGGGAAGCTGCTGGCGCTGCGAGGGCCGGTTCGGCGCGACCCGAAGCACGTTAAGGCGGTATACCGCACGCAGTTCGCCCGCGACCTCGCGTGCCGTCCCCGTCATGCCGGCAAGCCGCCCGTATCGGCGAAAGAACCGCTGGTAGGAGGTCCGGATCACCGCGTGCTTGCGGCCCGTCACCTCGACGCCTTCCTTGACCTCGATGAGCTGATGCAGGCCGCCATTCCACGACCGGTCCTCGAGCACGCGACCGGTATATTCATCGACGATCTGCACCTTGCTGTCGCGCAGAATGTAGTGCTCTCCGGAGTGAAAGAGGTGCCGAGCGCTGAGCGCCTGACGGACACTTTCCTCGCGCCGGATGCTGCTCTCCCACAGGCCGCCCAGGTCCTCAGCTGCATCGGCCAGGCACGCACGACCCGCGGGCGTGAGCTCGACCGTTCGGCGGTCGCGGTGGACAATGTAATCGGCCGGCGCTTCAAGGCCGTCTGCCAGAGTGAGGGCGCGCTCAGCCCAGGTCCGTTCATGGGTCGGATCCGTCTCGGTCGCGATGATGAGCGGGGTGCGCGCCTCGTCGACAAGAACGCTGTCGGCCTCGTCGACGATGGCGAAATGCAGTCCGCGCATGACGACTTCCCCACGCAGGGAACCGCGGCGTGCAAGACGCTCGACCTTGAGTCGCAGGTTGCCCGCCTCCCGACCAAGTGCCAGACGGTCTCTAAGATAGTCGAAGGCTAGTTCGGCGTTCGAGGCATAGGTGATGTCGGCGGCATAGGCGCCGCGTCGCTGCGCCGGTGACAGGCCGGTGCGAATGATCCCTACCGTCAGCCCAAGCGCCCGGTAGAGCGGAGACAGCGTTTCAGCGTCGCGGGCGGCCAGATAGTCGTTGACCGTCACCACGTGGGTCGGCAGCCCCGCCATCGCCGCGGCGCCGGCGGCAAGGGTAGCCGTCAGTGTCTTGCCTTCGCCGGTATCCATCTCGGTCACCTGGCCGTCCAGAAGAACCAGCGCGCCCAGTATCTGACATGGAAAGTGGCGCAGCTCCAGTGTGCGCGTGGATTGTTCGCGAATGGCTGCGAAGGCGTCGACCAGCGCCGCGCCCTGCAGACCGCACGACCTGAGGGTGTCGCGGATCCGAGCGATCCTGGCCGAAAGCTCAGCGTCCGACAACCTATCGAAGTCGGGAGCTCGCGCAAGCACCCGGTCGCGGACCCGGGTCAGCCGCCATAGCCGCCGGCGCGCCTCCAGCCGCGCCGGCAAGGCCATCGCCACAGACTCGACCCGATCGATCCAGGTGGTATGGCGATCCTGCCGGTGGGGCAGAAGCACCGGGGGCGGCAACAGGTTTTGTACGGCGCCGTCAGACATTGAGCTCACTCAGGAATAGCTGGCGCAAGGCGCGCCAGGCACGTTGGGCGAGCGGCCGGTCGGCGTGTCGGAAACGGACATGCACCCGTCCGCCGAGCGTCACGACATGGTTCGGCTGCTCGAAGACCAGTTCGAGCTGCAGCACCCGGGTCAGGCTGCGCAGCGCCTCGGGCTGGGATGGATCGAGCGACAGGGTGCCGCCGCCGATCTGAGCCAGCGCGGCGGTGGGCAACTCGTCGGTAATCCGCGGAACCTCACGCAGGATCTGTGCTGGCCAGGCAGTACGCGGATCGTCAGCGAAGCGGAAGGCGACCGCCTGTGTGTCAGAGCGCACGAGGTCGGCTCGCTTTTCGGGCACCACGACAATGAGTACCGGATCGGAGAAATCGGCGATGTAGCCGAAGCGCTCGCCCTTGTCGTAATAACGCCCGTCGAGGTCTCCGGCATCTGAGGAGGGCAGCACGAACCGCCCGGGCACGGAGCTTCGGACGGCGAGATCCTCCTGCCTCTCCCGGGCATTGTCGAGGTCGGCCTCCGCCTTGGCGAGCCGCTCGCGTAGGACGCGCGCCTCGGCCGGCGCGTCGAATGCCACTGCGTCGGCCCGCTGCGCAAGCTCCCGTACACGCGCTTCGAGCGCGGCGACCTGCCGGTCGAGCACAGGATCCGACAGTTTCAAAAGCGTGGTGCCGGCCTGAACCTGATCATTGCTCGTGACATACACCGCTTCGACATGGCCTGCCGCGGCGGTGTGAACCGTTGCTTCATGCGGAGTCCAGACGACGCCCTCGGCCAGCGTGGCGTATGGAAGAGGAACCAGAGAGAGGACCGCGGCAATCGTACCGATCATCCCGCTGGTCACGGCGAAGGCCCGGCCGCGCCGGTGACGAAGCTTGGGGCTCGTCAGCAGGAACCAGATCTGCTTGGCGATCGGCACGCCAAACATCATGATGAGGCTCCAGACCGCGAGCACCGCTCCGATCAGCGGGAAGATGTCTACGACGAAGAAGAAGATGATGCTCACGATGAACAGCCGGTAAGCAAAAGCCGCAATGGCGTATGAGAACAACCATTTCGGCTCTCCGCGAGCCGTGACAGGGGACTCGACGGTCTCGATTCCGAAGGCGTAGCGCTGGATCAGGTAGCCGATGTAGCGGTTCGCCCGTTGGGCGAGGTTAGGGATCTCGATGAGGTCGGCGAGAACGTAGTAGCCGTCAAATCGCAAAAGCGGATTGCCGTTGAACAGGATAGTCGATACACCGGCAAGCAACATGACGTTGAAAGCGACGGCCCGAGCCATGCCCTCTTCGGCGTGGATCCACACGATGAGGGCCAGCGCAGCCAGCGTCAGCTCCACGATCATGCCCGCGGCGCCGACGATGATCCGCCGCCACTTCTCGGGAAACCGCGAGGCGTCGGACGCATCGACGTAAGGAACGGGCATGAAGACCAGCATCATGATACCGATCTCGTGCACCTCACCACCCCATCGCTTGATCGTGTAGCCATGGCCCAACTCGTGCAGCGCCTTGACCAGCGGATAGGTGACAATCAACAGCACAAGGTTGTCAGCCGCCAGAACGCGGTCGGCGACATCCTCGGTCAGCTCGGACCAATACAGACCAAGCTGCACCAGTGCATACCCCATCAGCCCGACGAAAAGCAGACCGCCTGCCCGACCGATGAGCGGCCTCACCAGCGGCAATGTTGCGGCGAGGAACGCGTCGGGATCGAGCAGCGGCATCCGGATCGCCAGCGGATTGATGAAGCTCATCATCCGCTTCTTGCGTTCCTGCTTTCCCGCCCGATGCAGCATCTCGTCCACGTCCGGCATCACGTCGCCCTGCAGGACGTCGGCATGGTGAAGCTGCGCCAGAAGGCGCATGATCTCGTTCTGAGATAGCGCATCATCGCCGAGTCGAGCACAGGCAGTATCCCAAATCTCCTGCACCGTCCGCCGGCCGTCCAGCAAGCTGATGACGAGCCAGGCCTCGGGGCTGAAGCGGTGGGAGCGGCCGGACGTACGGTCCTGAAGGACATACCAGAGTTGCCCGCGGAATTCCTGCCGGTGGATGCCCGCGTTACTCTTGAGCCGAAGCCGCAGCCCGGAGACGCGGTGCCATTCGTCCGAGTAAAACGACTTCCCGCTCACGGCGTCCACCTCCAGACGAACAGGCGCACCCAGTCGATCAGCCGCCGCGACCAGATCTCGATCAGCAGCCGCTCCTCAATGGCGGTCTTGCCGATGCCTTCCATACCGGGACGCAACCTTGGATCCCCGGCGTCGAGCCGGGCCTCGACGCGGAAGAAGTTCCGCCCCTCGTCGGCCGTCGCGATCGGAGTCACTCTTTCGACCGTATAGGACAGCTTCAGGTCCGGCATCGATGAGACCACGAGATTGCCGGTCTGCCCCGCCTCAACGGCGCGGACGTCACGCTCGTCAACCTCTAGGATCACACGGTAGCTGTCGAGCGGAGCGACCGAGAAAAGCTCATCCCCGCGCCGCACGCCCGACCCGATGGTCTGGCTGAGATCGCCCGAGATCACCAGCCCGTCAAACGGCGCGATAAGTTCAGTGCGCGCGATCTGCGCGTCGAGAAGCGCGATCTGCGCGTCCGTCTCGGCGATCTGTGCCTGAAGGATGCGCGCCTCAACGCGATCGACCTCGTCGAGGGCGCGGTCGTATTCCGCAAGCCGCTGACGCCGATCCGCGGCGTGGCCCAACCGCTCCAGCAGGAGGTCGCGGTCGTCCATCCGGGCGAGCAGATCACCCGCCTTCACCACCTCACCGGCCTTGGCATATTGCGAGGCAATGAAGCCGTCTATGGGCGCTACGATGGCGCGCTCGATGCGGCCCTCAAGGCGTGACGGGGCGGTCACGCGGAACTGTGCCTCGGCGAACGAGAAGAAGCCGATCACGCAGAGCGCCACCAACGTGGCAAGCTTGCGCCCGAAATAGCCCGGACCGAGCAGACGCACGGCCTGTCGGCGCAGGGTCTCAGCGATTTTAGAAAGAATGATACGGTCGTTCAGTCGCTTCTCCTCGAGCACAGGTCCGACCAGCGAAGCGAGCGTGTCGACGAGTTGGATCGTCGAGTCGTCGAACGGCTCGGAAGACGGCCGCTGCAGCGTGAGCGCACCAAGCATCTCGCCGTCGCGATGCAGAGGCACCGTCAGGATCGTCCCGCCACCAAGGCTCTCGGCCAGCTCGCCGTGCAGATGCGTGATGCGGTATTCCCAGTCCTCGCCGAGGGGCCAGAGCACGGCGGCCCGCTGATCCACTGCCTCCTCCATGGCGAGCGCGAGACGCCGGACAAGGTCTATCCGACGCCCGAACTGCGCTGAATGGGAGAGCGCGGCAATCCGGATCGTCCGGCGCCCGCGCAGGACCCCTACCGCGACCTGATCGCAGTCGAGCCGCAGGGAGAGATCGGTGACGAGTGCGGTGCAGGCAGGCTGGAATCGCTCCTGTTCGAGCATGCCGGCCATGACCTCGAGTGCGGTGGCCGTTCGCTCGGACATCTCCCGGCGTGCGGCGTCACCGTCGCGGCGCAGGAACGACTCGACCCAGGCGGTACCCCAGCGCAGGCTCCGGAATGTCTCGGATGGGCCAGCGGCGGCCTGGGGGTCCAGCCGCAGGCCGACTGCCCCGCGCAGAGCCCCGTCCACCAAGATCGGCTGGGCAACCACGGCGAGACCGCCCTCCTCGGCGTTCTCGCCGACGGCACGACGCTCATCGAGACAGAGTTCCACCGCGGCCGAGAGCGCCGTATCTACCACACCGTCATCGGGCCAGAACGCAACCGGCGAAAACGGCCCGTCATCCGGCGTCTCTCCGAGAAGGACGACACCGCCGCGGACGCCCCGCACGAACTGGTCCTGAAGACCGAGCCATGCCCGCAGCGCATCCTGGGTTGCGCTTGCGTCGAGCAGGAGATTCCAGAGCGCCTGGTCGAGATACGACACCAGTCGCTGCGGCGCAGGATGCCCCGTGCCGTCGCGCGCCTGCTGGTCCGGGTTCGTCATGGATCAGCGACCGGTTTCGCCGCCCGTTTCGCGCCCCTGCAGGCCGGTCTCGACCTGCAGGGTTCCGAAACGCTTCTCGTGCTGGTTGAGGACCGCGCCCAGTAGAATCCACAGACGCTTGGCCGCGTGCGGGTTGAGAATCATGCGATCGGTCAGCTTGACATGGACTTTCGACGTCTCGGTCGGGTTCCAGGTAAGGTTCGACCCGAAAAAGACAGACACTTCCTCGCGTGTGGAAGAGGCGTTTACGACATTGGCGTAGGTCGAGCGCATCTCGCTATCGTTCCAGTCAACGACCGGCGCGGTCATCTTGCTATCTGACGCACTACTGCCTTCAGTGGTGTCGCTATTTTTAGGCTGTTCCATCTTTTCATTCATACCCATCTTCCCCTGGTTTCATACACATCATTACGACGAGACCGCGGTTCAAGGACGCGACCGGACAACGACTGTATTGTCGACCTGGTTTCAGGCTTCCCACACCACCTTGGCCCTGCCGCTCGTAGCATGCTTGGCCATCGTCGGTTGTTCGCCGATCTTGGGTGCGGGCAGGGGCTCATCGCCCTCGATCAGATCCACAAGTTTGACGTTGAGGGATTTCAGTAACCGGGTCTCGTCACGATCAAGCAGAGCACCGATCTGTTCATCGAAGACTTGCAACCCGCCATGCGCAGGCTCCGGGGCCGTTACGCCGCGATTGGCCGAGGCACTTGTCGTCGAAGCCGTCGCGATTCCCGCCTCGTGCAGAGTCGCCTGCGCAATCACGGGCCCAAGGTCGATCCCTTGGAACGAAAGCGCCTTAGAAGTGCCTTGATCGCTGCCGGGCTGTTCGCCGGCGGTGGGCCCCGACCGGTCGAACGTGCCGGACGGCTGATCGGCGCCACCCTCGCGCGTCGGCTTCTCGGTCGTCATTGCCGCGGCATCGGAACCGGCCTTTCCGCTCGGCCCGTTCATATCCAGATCGCTGCCGAGATTGTTCCACTCGTCGAAGCGCAACTTGAGCGCCTCGATGATCTCGGCATCGCCGCCCGCCAGCGCCTCGTTCGTCATCGCCACGACGTCCGGCACGCTGATCGGGTAGTCCACCGCCTCGTGCGCGGCGTTCAGCACCGCCGCCACCGCATGGCGCAGCAGGGCATCCGCGCCACCACCGTTGAAGTCCAGAGCCACGACCAGGGTCACATCGTCCAGCCCGAGCTCGTCCGGCACCTCGAACACGCTCTCCAGCGTCTGGCCCGGATCGTAGAGCAGTGTGCCATCCGCCTCGCGTGGCCAGGCCCCTGCGTCGTGCTTGTCGGCATTGTTCTTCCAGAAGCCGGGGGTCATCCCTTCGCCAAGCGTATCGCCAATGCCGATGTGGCGGTTCCTGTCAGTGTCGCCGGTCTCGCCCTCCGGCGTGATCGCCGTCACCGTCGCGGTGTTGACGTAGCTGCCCTCGAGCACGCTGTAGCTGATCGCCCCCGCGGAGCTGTAGAGCCAGGTCTCGCCCGGATCGAGCAGCTCATTGTCGTTCTCGTCGCCCAAGACGAAGGCCGGCGCGAAGTCGTCGCTCGTATCACCCGGCGTGCCCGCATCGTCGATCAGCGTCACCCCGCTTGCCGAGACATCGGCGTCCGGGGCCATGCGCACCAGATAGGTCCAGACCGCGTCCTCGCCGACGTTCAGCTCGACCGGCAGGATATCGGCATCCTCGGCGGTCGTCGGGTTCAGCGGGTCGGACGCATTGAGCGCCTTCTCGACGATGATCCCCGGGGGCAGCGGCACACCCGTGATCCGCGCGACATCGCTGGCCATGATCACCAGGTCGTCCACCAGCCCGCTGACGGTCGCCGTGTTGACGTAGTCGCCCAACGTCACCGTGTGGCTGGCCACGGGGGCGGAACTGTAGAGCCAGGTCTCGCCGGGGTCGAGCAAGCCGTTGCCGTCATCGCCGGAGACCAGTTCCGGCGCGAAGTCGTCGGTGCTCACGCCCGCCGTGCCCGCATCGTCGCTCAGCGTCACCTCGCTCACCGAGGTCTCGGCGTCCGGCCCCAGGCGCACCAGGTAGGTCCAGACCACCTTCTCGCCCTCGAAAAGCTCGACCGGCGTGGTGTCCGCGTCCTCGGCCGTGGTCGGGTTCCGCGGGTCGGCCGCGTTCACCGCCTTCTCGACGAAGATCTCCGGCAGCTCGGGAACCTCGACGCCCAGGATCCGCGCGACGTCGGTGTCCTCGACCGACTCCTCGCCGATCATGGCGCTGACGGTTGCGACGTTGACATAGTCGTCCAGCGTCACCGTATGGATGAACTCAGGCTTCTCGGAGCTGTATAGCCAGACCTCGCCCGGATCGAGTAGTCCGTCACCGTTCGCATCGCCCGAGACGAAGGTCGGTGCGAAGTCGTCCGAGTCGTCGTCGGGCGTACCCGCATCGTCAGTGACGATGACGTCTGTCGCGGAAACCGCGGCGTCCTCCGAAAGCCGAACGAGATAGGTCCACACGACGTTGTCGCCCACGTTCAGCTCAACCGGAACGGTGTCGGCATCCTCCTGCGCCGTCGGGTTCAGAGAATCGACCGCATTCACCGCCTTTTCGATATCGATGGCCACAGGCCCGGGCGGTGGCGGCGACACGCCGTGCAGCCGGGCCAGATCGCTGTCGGTCAGCATCACTCCGTCTGCCTGAGCAGCGACCGTGGCGATATTGACGTAGTCGCCCAGCGGCGCGGTCGCTGGATCCGACTCGTAAAGCCAGACCTCGCCCGGATCGAGCAGTCCGTCGTCGTCGGTATCGCCGGAGACATAAGTCGGCGCGAAGTCGTCCGAATCGTCGTCGGGCGTACCCGCGTCGTCAGTGACGATGACGTCCGTTGCGGAAACCGCGGCGTCCTCCGAAAGCCGAACGAGATAGGTCCACACGACGTTGTCGCCCACGTTCAGCTCGACCGGCACCGTATCGGCGTCCTCGGCGGTCGTCGGGTTGAGCGGTTCGGCCGCGTTCACCGCCTTCTCGATCACGATCCGCGTCGTGTCCACTGCCTCGAGGGGGGCCGTAGGCGTGCTGCCATGCGCGGTCTGCAGCGGGGCCAGCGTCCGGTCGTCCTCGATCTCGCCGGCGGTGTCATGATCGCCGGTGCCGTTGCCCGGCTGCGGGTCGCGCGAGCTGCCGCGGTTGTCGCCCCACTCGGGATCGGAGCGCGTGACGATGCCGAGCTCGCCCGCGGGCCCGTGCAGCCGTTCGTCGGCGCCCGAGTTCTCGCCCAGCTCCTCGATGAACGCGATGATGCCGGGGTTCGGCAGCCGGTTCACGGTGGGCGCCCCGAAGCGCTTGAACGGCACGAAGAAGCTGTTGAACTCGCCCAGGAAATCGAACATCCGGTCGGCGCCGGTGTTGCCGATCAGGACGTCGAGCCCGCCGCCGCCGTAGGCGAAGTCGCCTGCGCCGCCGGTCTCCGCCGGACGGGTCGCGTCGTCGCTGGTGTCGTTCAGGCCGTCGTTGGTGCCGAGGTTATCGTCGAGCTGCAGGTAGTCGTCGCCCATACCGCCGAACAGACGGTCCTTGCCTGTGCCGCCGAACAGCGCGTCGTTGCCCTCGCCGCCGAAGATCCGGTCCTTGCCGTCCTCGATCAGCCTGTCGGTCTCGTCGAAGGTCTCGAAGTTCAGGACGAAGCCCTCGATGCGCAGCCGCGGATTCTCGGCGTCGTAGAACGGCTGCGCCGCGGCGAGCACCGGATCGAAGAACTCGATCAGCTTACGGCTGACCGGGTCGTAGGCCAGGGCGCCGGTCTGCTCGGTGCCGTTGGCGTCGGTCCAGGGCGTCAGCGGGCGGGTGTCGGCGTACAGGTGCGCGAGCGCCTCGGCACCCGAGATCGCGTCATCGCCGCCGCTGCCATGCAGGAAGTCGTCGCCCAGCCCGCCATAGATCAGGTCATCGAACGCCGCCATGGACTCGGTCAGCCACACGCTCTTCTTCAGGAACCCGTGGAGGTCCACCCATACGCCGATGACGGGATTGGCCGGTCCGAGCTCCTGCTCGCTCGTGGCGCCGAGCCCGTAGAGCGGCTCGGCGAGCCCGTTCCGCGCGGTGAGGATACGCCCGTCGTCGCCGATGACGCCGTCCTCGCCGCTGCCGCCAAAGATGCGGTCGTGGCCGGTGCCGCCATAGATGTCGTCGTCCCAGCCATCGCCGTAGAGCACGTCGTTGCCGCGCATGCCGTGGATGACGTCGTCGCCGTCCTCGCCGTGGATCAGGTCGCTCGCCCCGATGCCCGCCGTATCGTCTCCCGGCACGCTGTCGAGCAGGCTGTGCGCGCGCACCACGATCCGCTCCTCGCCGCGGGACTGCGGCTCACCCGGCGCGGTCGGGTCCGAGCCGATGTCGTCCGCGGAGTCGTAGGCGAACGCGAGGAAGGCGCCGTCCGCATCGACCAGGGTGTAGATGTTGCCGTTGTCGCCGAGGATGTGATCGGCGTCCCTGGCGTGATCGGCGATCAGGGACCCGGTGCTGCCCCCGCCGCTGCCCAGCGCATTGCGCTCGATCTGCAGACCGGCGCCGCCGAACAGCATGTCGCTGCCGTCCGGGCGCTGCCCGGGCGTCACCAGCGTGAACAGCCCCGAGGAGCCGCCGATGATGTCGTCCTGGCCCAAATTTCCGAAGACGATGTCGTCGCCGCCGCCGGCCTCGATGTAGTCGTCACCGTCCGTCGCGGCCTCGAACGAGGGCTGCACCAGCAGCTGGCCGTCCGCATCGCGCGCCGCGCCGACCGGGTTGCCGGCGAGCGCCGAGGCGATGGAACCGTCGCCCTGCACCACGTCTTGCCCGAGCTGGGCGAAGATCATGTCGTCGTCGCCGCCGCCCGAAATGTAGTCGTCGCCGAAGTTGTTGTTGCTCAGATCTTCCGTATCGGCGTCGTGATGCAGCTCGGTGATCGCGAGCTCGGCCCACGGCGCGCCCTCGTGGCGAGGGTCCGCGAAGGGGGTCGAGAGGTCCAGGTCGAGCGAGCCGTCGGGCGCATAGATCCGGCCGTCGTTGAGCTGGCGCACCCGCGGGTCCCGCGCGGGCAGCGGGTCGGGCGCCAGGCGGCGTTCGAGGATCACGTTGTCGCCGAGCACCAGGTCGCGCCCGAGTCCGCCGTCCATGAAGTCGCCGTCGGCGCCGCCGATCAAGAGGTCGTCCTGGGTGCCGCCGGTGATGACGTCGGAGCCGCCGACGTGGATCCGCTCGGACTCGAGCCGGCTGATGACCACGCCGGGATTGGCGAGCACCATGAACTCCAGCTTGCCGCTGTCGCCGAGAACCACGTCCTGGCCGGCCTCGCCATGCAGCGCGTCGCCGAGCACCTCGATGCCGTCGATCACCGGGCGGGTGGTGTCCGTGCCGTCGTTGTCCTGGCCGCCCAGAATGATGTCATCGCCGGCGAGGCCATGAACCGTGTCGCTGCCGCCGAGGTCGGTGACCATGCCGTCATTGCTGAAGACGTTCGCTTCGGTGCCGGTCTCGGTGTCGTCGTCCTGGTTGAAGATCCGCGTGATCGGCTGCGCCACCGGGTTGACCCGGTCGCCCGGGCCGCCGCCGCCGAGCCGCACGAGGTCGTCGCCCGTGCCATAATGCACCCGCCCCTGGTCGCCGATGATGATGTCCGCGCCCAGGCCGCCGGTGATGGTGTCGTCCTCGAGCCCGCCGAAGATCACCAGCCCCAGCGTCGAGGCTCCGGCCTCCACGACGTCGTCGCCCTGCTGGGTATTCAGCGCGAAGAAGCCGTCAGTCGCCGCGTCGAGCTCGACGGTGACCGTATCGTTCCCGGCACCCGTGTTTAGCTGGGTGATGGTCCAGATATCGGCGCGCCTGTGGGTCTCCTTGATCATCACCGTATCGGCGTGGCCGCTGGTCCAGTAACTGATGCCGTTGCCGAAATCGCCGGCGGCGCCGGCCGAATAGGCGATCATCCCTGGCGCCAGCCCGGTGATCTCGACCTCGTTGCCGGTGCCTGAGGTGATCAGCACGTCGTCGTCGCCCGCGCCGGCGTCCTCGTCGCTGACCATCAGCCGGTGCCTGCCGCCGCCCACGTTCACCGTCAGGTCGCCCGCCACCCGGTCGACGTTGCCCGAGAGGAAGTCGAAGTCCGGCGCGCCGTCGCCGTCGAGGTCGTCGCCGGCCAGCGTCGCGTCCAGATCGGCGTCGGAGGAGACGAACACCTGATCGTCGTCCATGGCGCCGTCCGGGGCGAGGTTCAGCGTGGTGTCCGCGGTGGTGCCCTGCACGCTCACGGTCTCGGCGCCCGAGCCGGTGTTGATCGTCAGCGTGTCGATGCCGTAGTAGTTGATGCCGTCCATGCGGCTCTGCACCGTCACGTCGCCGTCGGTGCTGTTGTCGCCGACCTCGAGCAGACCGACGATGGCGCCGCCGCCCTCGTCGGACCTGAGGATGCCATCGAAGTTGACAATGTAGACGTCGCCGTCGACGCCGGCGGTCTTCTGCACCGTGATGTCCGAGGCGAAGCGGCTGCCGAGAATCAGGCGCTGCAGCGTGTTCTCGACCTCGAAGGCGGTGGCGCCGACGCGGATCGCGTCGGTGACGAAACCGGCCTCATCGACGACGCTCTCGCCCTTGCTGGTGGTGAAGTCGAGCGAGAGGCGGAAGCTGCCGCTGGTACCGCCGACGGTGACGAGCTGGCGCGCGTTGGTCGCCGCCTCGGTGCCGCCCTCGCGCACAACCGAGACCAGCGCCGGCGCGTCGCCGCGGGCAACGATGGTCGCAACGTCCTGGCCGCCGAGATCGAGAGGCAGCGGAGCCGGCGCCGGATCGGACAGCACGGGCGTGGTGAAGCGGATCGAGTAGAGCCGGTCCGGGATCACCTCGGTCACGATCAGGTTCTTGTTCGTCAGGTCCTCCAGCTCGCCCGTATCCGGGTCCGCAAAGGGGCCAGCGACGAAGCTGGACAGCCCGTCCAGCGCCGCGACGATGTTGTCGAAGGTCTCCCCGGCGGCGACGGTGATCTCGGAGGTGATCTCGCCGGCGAAGTCGAGCAGGAAGCTGCCGCTGTCCGCGTCGATCTTCAGCGACTGCACCTCGTCGACCGGATTCTCGGCGGTGCCGTCGGTCCGGGTGTGGACCTTGATGTGCGCCACCGCGCCCGCCTCCGCGGTCTCGCCGGTGCCGTGGATCGGCGCCGCGAGGTCGATATCGCCGGCGGTGACCTCGTCGAGGTCCTGCGCCGAAAGCTCGCCCTGGAAGCGCAGCACATAGATCGAGCCGTCATTGCCGTCGCCGCCGGCCGCGCCGCCCAGGTCGGTCGCGGTCGCCATCCGGCTGACCGCGACATTGCCGGTGCCGATGGTGGCCAGCGCCTCGAGCGCCGCCTGCACCTCGGCCGCGGAGGCGTCGTGCGCCAGCGCGCCGGTGGTCTTGCCGCCGAAGCCCAGCATGAAGCTGCCGCCGGACGCATCCACGGTCACGACCTGCACCTCGTTCACCTTCAGCATGCCGAGCCCGGTGATCGAATGCTGCGTCAGCAGCAGCCGATTGGCCAGCGTGTCGGCGCTGTCGGTAAGCGTGACTTCGTCGTCCTCCACCGGCGGGACCAGCGCGGCCGAGTCGACGATGATCTCGGCGAGGTCCGTCTCCGCCTTGGCGTTGACGAACTCGATCCGGTAGCTGGCGCCGTCGCGCAGCACCTCGACATTGCCGGTGCCGACCGACTCCAGCGCCTCGAGCGCCGCGCGCACGGTGGCCGCGCTCGGCGGCGTGCCGGCCGCGGGATAGTCGATGGCGGCGGTGGTCTCGTCGCCGAGCGTCAGGCTGAAGCTGCCGTCCACGGCGTTCAGCGTCACGAACTGGACCTCGTTGGTCTGGTCCGAGGCGATGCCGTCGGTGAAGGTCCGCACCTCGGCGATCAGCGGGTCGCCGTTGATCGTCAGCAGGCCCTGGATGAAGTCCGCGAGGTCCACCGTTCCCAGCGTCGGGTCCTGGTTGCCGAGCGTGACGGTGTCCGAGCCGAGCCCGGTGTTGAGGGTGGTGTGCCCCGAGGTGGCGTCGACATGGATCACATCGTCGCCGCCCTTGGCTTCGACGGTGGTGGTGCCGAAATGCGTGTTCTGGATCGTCAGCTCGTCGCTGCCGGCGGCCAGGCGCAGCTCCAGGTTCTCCAGGTTCTCATAGCTGATGCCGCCGGGCTGCAACCGGCCGGCGATCAGCACGTCGGGCACCATGCCGAAGCCGGTGATCCGGGTCGCGGTCAGCACGCCGCGCTCGTCGCGGATCGAGTCCTCGTTGATCGCCGTCAGCCAGTCGAGCTGGTCGGCCTCGTCGACGAAGAAGTTGGCCGAGTTGTCGGTGATGGCGAAGCCGAGCCCGGAGATGTCGGTGCTGAAGGCCGCGTTCACCGTCAGGATCACCTTGTCGCCGTCGAACACGGCGTCGGTGATCAGCCGGAACTCGCCCTCGAACTCGCTCGCCTCCTCGGCCAGCGTCAGGGTGCGGCCGATCAGGTTCCGGAGCGTGTCGTCGTCCGAGCCCACGGTGATGTGGTCGGGCAGATCCGCGGTCGCGACGGAGATTTCGGTGCCGTCGCCGTCGACGCCGACCACGACGCCATCCGTCGGCCGCCGGTCCTTCTCGCCCGGCATCAGCACCGGGTCGGTCAGCCCGGCGAGCGAGCCCTGCCCGCCCGCGCCGTCGATCAGCAGCGGGCCGCGCACCCGGTTCAGCACGTTCGGCAGGTCCGGGAAGGCCTTGGTGTCGCCGCCGTCGATCACCTGGTCGTCGACCGCGGTGACGGTGACGGTCTGGGCGGCGTTCCAGTTGGTTTCGTCGAAGGTCAGGAGGAGCGTGCCGTCGGCCTCGAGCGTCTGGCCCGATCCGGCCACGAAGGCCACCTGCGGCGCGAAATAGGCGATCGGCCCGCGGCTGGTGCGGGTGTCATCGGGCCGCAGACGGATGGTCACCTCCTCGCCCGCCGCCGGCTGCTTGGTCAGGCGCACCGTGTAGCTGTCGGAATAGCCCACCTGGCCGACCGACTTGCCCTCGATCACGGTGGTGGTGCCGCCCGACTCCTCGATCAGCACGCCGGGCGCATCGTCGTCGGCGACCTGCACGGTCAGGCTCTCGGCCGTCAGGCCGTCGAAGCCCTCGCGGGTCCGGTCATAGACCACCTCGACCACGCCGTCGCGGAACTCGGGCGCGCCGGTGGCGGTGACGAAGGTCAGGACGTTGCCGAAGATGGTGAAGCGGCCCTGCGGCAGGGCGATGCCGTCGACCGTGACCACGACGTTGTCGCGGTTGGCGTCCTCCGCCGAGGCCGCCAGCGTCAGCAGGCCCGAGCCGTCGGCCTGGACGGACACCAGATCCGTGAAGGTGGCGGCGAAGCTCAGCGTGAGCTTGTTGTTCGTCCGCGCGACCTCGACGTTCGGCGCACCGCTCTCGGCCGTGCCGATCGTCGGCAGGCTGACCAGCGCCGACTGGATCGCCGCCACGCTGGAGTCGAAGGAGAGGTTGGCCGTGCGCTCGCCCTTGTAGCTCAGGAAGAAGCTGCCGCCGATGGAGGTCGCCGGCAGGGTCACGGTCTGCACGGTCGGGGTCCCGGCATCGACGACGATGGCGCCGCCATTGATCGCCACGTCCTCGCCCAGCAGAAGCTGCGAGAGCTCGGTGCCGGACGAGGCGAGCGTCTCGTTCTTCGAGTTCTTCGCCGTCGCCTCGGCGTCGTTCGACAGGAACACCGAGTCGAAGCCTGCCTCGGTCCGGTCGGTGTCGCCCGCGCTGGCGACGGTGTGGGTGACGATGCTGAACTGCGGCCCCTCGACCACCGTATCGTCGATCGCGCTCACGGTCACGGTGACGGGAACATTCCAGTCGGTGTCGTCGAAGGCGAGGGTAATCGAGCCGTCCGCGTCCACGGTGGCGCCCGCCGCGCTCAGGCTCACCTGCAGCGCGCCGAAGTCGTCGGCCAGCGGGCGCAGCGTGACATTGACCGTCGCGCCAGCGTCGGGCTTGCGGGTCAGGAACACGTCGTAGGTGTCGCCGCCCGTCTCGCCCTCGATGGCGTCGATCTGCGCCTCGGACTTCACCACCGCGACGCCGGTGGCGTCGTTGTCGACGATCGAGGCGCCGAGATTCGGCAGCTTCAGGTCGTTGTAGCGGTGGATGGCGTAGATCGAGCTGGCATCGAGCGGCACGCTCCAGGGCCGGTCGACCGTGAAGCTGGTGCCGGAATTGGCGGTGATGATCGCCGACTGGCCCGCGCCGGTGCCGGCGAGGATCTCGACCACCGCGCCGCGCAGGCTGTCCGCGGCGCCGAAATCGGCGCTGGCATCGTCCACCGTGCGCTGGACGGTGCCGGTCAGCAGGCCCTCGAAGGTGTGGCCCTCGACGGTGAGCGGCGTCATGCCGTCAAAGATGGTGTAGCTGTCGCCGGCCTTGATGGTGTCGGAGAACGCACCGTTGACGGTGATCGTGTTCTTGGTCGAGGACAGGATCTGGAAACTCTCCTCGGCGCCGGAACCCAACGTCACCGTCAGCGTCTTGCCCACCAGCAGCGGCGCCACCTCGACGTCGCCCTGGACGCCGAAATTGGTGTTCACGTCCTCGATGGTGTCGGCGACGTTGCTGATTTCGGTGCCCGTGATCGCGTCCGTGCGTGTGAGCTGCCAGGCCGAGGTGCCGTCGGGCACCGCGGAGAGCGGCGTGGCGAGCTGGAGAGTGACGTTGCCGGTGCTCGCGTTCCTTGAGTAGCCCTTGACGATCGCGGAGTCGCCCTCCGCCGTGCCGTTGGTGACCTCGAACTGCGCCCCGATCAGGGGCGAGAAATCGTCCGCGGTGCCAAGATCCGGGAGCTCGGATTCAGAGATCTCGACGGAGTCGGCGGACCCGGCGGAGAGCGACCCCACGTCGCCTTTATACACCTTCTGGCTCTGCACCGAATGGCGCAGCTCGGCGAAGTGTGCGCCCTCGGCGCCGGCATCCTCCGGCGCCCGCACCCAGACGGTCTGGGCGGTGTCCCAGTTGCCCGGTGTGAAGGTCACCGTGATCGCGTCCGAGAAGCTGGCGTTGTCGCCCGAGACCTCCAGGTTGCGGAAGCCCTTGGAGGCGTCCTCGACCGACGGCGCCACCGGCGAGATGGTCACGGTGACGTCCGTCTCGGGCCGGCGCGTCAGCACGATGGCATAGCTCGCCGCGGCGCCGCCCTCCAGCAGCTCGATTTCCTGTTTCGGGCCGGTATTGACGAAGGCGATCGCCGGCTCATCATCGTCGACGACATTGGCCGTGATGCCCTCGATGCTGATGCCATCGTAGTCGCCAACCTCGCCATTGGTCAGCATGCTCTCGACGCTGTGCGCGATCAGGCCGCTGTGGCCGAGCAGGTCGTTCGCGACCACCGGCGGCGTGTCGCCCCCGGCGACGAAGGTGTCCGAGCCGAGGCCGCCGGCGATCTGGGTGCGCACACCCTCCTGCGTGCCCAGTACGAAGAAGCGGTCGTCGCCCTCGGCGCCGTCGAGGGTCAAGTCCTCGATCTCGGTGAACTGCAAGTCCCGGCCGGCGCCGAACACGCCGTCCTGCGTGACCACGAAGTCGTCGGCGAATTCGGTGCCGATGATGATCAGGGTGTCGAAGCCGTCGCCGCCGTTGATGGTGACCGGCGCGTTCACCGCGTACTGGATCAGGTCGGCGCCGCCGCCGCCCGAGATGTCGGTGCGCTCGCGCAGGTTGTCCTGGCTGCCCGCCAGCGCGAAGGCGCGCACGATGAAGGTGTCGTCGCCATCGCCGCCGCGCAGCGACAGGGGCGCGAGGTTGTGCAGAATATCGAAGTTGTCGTTTCCGCCGCCGCCGTCGATCAGCGTGGACTCGCTGATCCCGTTCGACAGCCAGCCGCGCGTGGTCTCGATGGTGGCAAAGGCGTCCTCGTCCGACAGGCCGGTGGCCGGGTTGACGTCCCCCGTCTCCGGCGTATTCGGCCCGACACGCATGGTGTCGAAGAGCTGGCCCACCTGGAAGGAGTCGTCGCCGATGCCGCCCGACACCTGCAGCGGAGCCGCGACATCGTCGATCACCATCTCGTCGTCGCCCGAGAACAGGTTGATCGTCACGCCCGCGTTGATGTCCTTGTCGTAGTTGACCCGCTCGATCTGCGCGGTCTGCGAGAAGCCCTGGTTCTCCGCGCCCTGGGTGAAGGAGGCGATGAAGCCGGCAGGCGTGCCGGTGGTCTTGTTGGCCCGAAGCAGCAGGTAGTCGGCCAGCGGAGTGGCGTTGACCGTCAAGGCGTCCACGCCCGCGTCGGCGCCACCGGTGTCGTTGACGTTGATCAGCGACTCGCCGCGGCCGGCGAGGTTGACGGTGTAGACGTCCGAGCCGTCTTCGCCGTCGAGCGTCAGCGCCGCGCCCGAGATTCCCGAGCCGATCGGGTTGATGTCCGGCGCGACGTTGAGCGCGGGGTCGAACGCCGGGTCGGGCCGGCTGGTGCGCCAGGCGCTGGTCTCATCGGGCGGGGTGCCGAGCGCCGCGTCGAACACGAACCCGATCAGGCCCTCGCTAATCCGGTCCTCCTCGAGGCCCGCGATGGTCGCCGTCTCGCCGGCACCGGTGCCCTCGGTGATCTCGAAGCTCGCCCCGATCAGCAGGTCGGTGTTCGGGTGCGTGATCTGCCACGTGCTGCTCGAGTCCGGTAGCGTCGCCGGCCGCGTCAGCACGGTGAAAGTGAAGCCGACCAGCCCGTCGCTGGCCAGGAGGCCAGTGTCGATGCTCTCGACGGTGGCGGTCGTGCCGTCCGCCGTGCCGCCGGTCACCTCGAACTCGGCGCCGACGAGCGCCTGGAAGTCCGACGGCACCAGGAAGTCCGGCGCGAAATCGGCTGCGTCGACATAGAGATCCGCGGTGCCGGTCGTCGCGTCGACCGTGCCGGCATAGATGCTGGTGACGGCGCCGAGAGGGACATAGGCGTCGGCGGTGCCCGAGGTGTCCAGCGTCCCTACCGCGCCAGCGTTCACGATCGGCCCCAGGACCGCCGGGAAGGTGAGCCGCCGGTTGACGTTGATGATGTCGTCGCCCAGGCCACCATCGACGAAGGTCGGACCCTTGATCCGCTCGACATCCAGCGTGTCGGCTCCGGGGCCGCCGCGCAAATTGGTCGTGCCCAGATGGGTGTCCTCGACGAAGAAGGTGTCCTCGCCGGTTCCCAGCCGCACGGTCAGCTCGGCGAACTCGCGATAGTCGATGCCCTCGGCCACGCCCAGGCCCGAGAGGAAGGTCTCAACCAGGATGCCCTTCTCCTCGCCGTTGTCACCGGTCGTGTCGCCGCTGTCGTCGATCACCACCCGGTCGTCGACGCCGCTGCCGCCGGCGAGGAACACCGGGCCGTTCACCGCGCTCTGCCTGATGGTGTCGATGGTGCCGCCGAGATCGCCGTCGAAGAAGGTGGGGTAGTCGAGCTGGCGATGAAGCCGCAGGCCGGTGAACCGGCCGACCGCGACCCCCGCCGGCCTGAGCAGGCCGAGCGCCAGCGCCGTGGCCACCGGGGCGCCGCTGTCGACGATGGCGCGGACCGAGATCTCCTTGTTCTCTTTGGACCCGTTGGCGGTCGCCTGGAAGGCGATGGCTCGCTCCGCCGTGTCCCAGATGGCCGTGACGTCGGTGAGCTGCGTGTTTATTTCCGTGAGCAGGTCGGCGATGGTCGCGCCGGCCGTCAGCGCGGCGCTGATGTCGACGGTCTGCGCGTCGCCGCCGACGAACAACACCTCGAATTCGGCGCTGTCAGCCGCGGTCAACGCGTCGTAGATCGTGTTCAGCGACGCGGAGGGCTGCGCGCCGGCATTCGCGAGCTGGTCGAGCGGCGTCGCGCTCGTCACCACCTTTGCCGATCCGACCATGATGTCGTCACTGCCGGACCCGCCGTTGATCTCGATCGAGGCGGTGCTGACCGTGGTATGCAGCCAGACGGTGTCGTCACCGTCGCGCATATTGAAGATCAGCCGCTCGAAGCCGGCGGTGTCCTGGTGCGGGTTCTCGGGATCCTCGTAGACGATCACGGCCTGCGCCGCCGCGCCCAGCAGGATGTTCTGGTCGGTGACCGAGACCGCGTCGTCGCCCAGCGTGCCCCGGACCTCCAGCGTGTCGGTGTAGAAGCTGTAGCCGCTGTCGCCGAGCAGCAAGACGCCCCTCAGCTCGGGGTTCATCTGCACGATGTAGAAGTCGTTGCCGTCGCGGCCGTCGATCGCCAGCCCGTCCTGAGACATGGCGGCGATGTAGAAACGGTCGGCCAGCCGGCCGCCGACGATCCGCTCGATGGCGTTGTCGGCCTGGGTCACGGTGTTGGCGGAGGTCGCGGCCGAGAGGCCGAAATCGTCCGTGGCCGTCAGCCCGGGGGCCACCGAGGGGTCGATCGCGGGATCGAACGGAGTCGCCGTCGGGGCGATGGTCACGTTGATCCGCGCCCGGGCCCGGCTGAAGTCCATGGTATCGACCGCGCCCGGCTCGCTCGCCGCCTCGATGATCTCGTCGTCGCCCCAGTTCTGCTCGAACCTGTAGGTATCCGAGCCCGCGCCGCCGTCGAGCGTGTCGTCGCCGAAGCCGCCCTGCAGGGTGTCGTCGCCCTCCCCGCCCAGGAGCATGTCGTCGCCGGGACCGCCCTCGATCAGATCGTTGCCCTTGCCGCCGCCGAGCGTGTCGTCACCGACCCCGCCCTCGATGATGTCGTCTGCGGTGCCGCCGGTCAGATCGTCGTCGCCCTCCTCGCCGAGCAGGCGCATCGGGATGGCCGCCGTGGCCCCCGAGCCGATCTCGACGGTGTCATCGCCGACGCCGCCCCGGAACAGCAGCGTGATGGCGCTGGCATAGTTACTCCAGTCGCCGGCGATCGTCAGTTTGTCGGCGCCCGCCCCGCCGAAGGCGCTGATCCGCGCGACGCCGGCCAGCTCGAACTTATTGATACTCTGGACCCCGGCGGCCAGCGTGGGCCCGGGCGTCAAGCTGTTGCCGTCGAGCGTGCCGGTGATGATGAGGAAGCCCCCGCTGGCCGTCAGCGTGAAAGCCTCGCTTCCGTCCGAGGTGTCGCCGTTGATCCGCTGCCCGGCGAAGGCGCCCATGTTGACGCGGATCTCCTCGCCGACCATGGCGCCCATGATCGCGGGGCGCTGGAAGTTGCTGATCGGGCCCGAGATGATGGTCTGGTCGATGCCCGCCTGCGCGAACGGGTCGATCGAGAAAACCTCCGAGCCGAACACCTCGACGAAGAACTCGAAGAACCAGCTAAGCGTGCCGGAGATGTCGAACACGGCAAGGCCGTTGGTGCTGCCGTCCGCCAGCACGGTCGAGGCCTCGAGCTCGGCGATGCGAATCCGACCGTCGAAATCCGGATCGTGCCAGTTGAAGTCGATCGAGCCCGTGATCCCCGCGCGCAGGCCGACCTCGAGGAAGCCTCCGACCCCCAGCCCGACGCTGAGCGTGACGATGAAGCCGACGGAGAGTTCGGCCGGGTCGTCGAGCGAGAGGCCGGTCTTGTCCGGCGCGGCCGCGTCGCCGCCCGTCTGGATCTGGGTGAACTCGCGCACGTCGAGGAAGAAGAAGCCGTTGCTGATGTCGTCCTCGTTGCCCGTGCGCGCGAAGTCGCGGTAGCCGGCCGTGTCCATGCCGACCGCCAGCGACAGGGAGAGGTCGATGCCGAAGCCGATGCCGAAGCTGATCGGCACCGGGCCGGCCATGACCGTCTTCTTCTGCTCGATGTCGAAGCCGACCGTCAGGGTCGGCAGGATCAGCGTGAAGAGATCCACATCGGCGCCCACCAGCATGCGCAGCGACTGCTCGGGCCGGGTCAGGACGGGGAAATCGAGGAAGAAGCCGCCACTGAGGCTGCCCCCACCGCCTTTGGTCAGCTCCTTCGAGCTTACCGTCTTGCCGTTTCGATCGGTTGTGGTGGTCTTCTCCGAGACCTGCTGGCGCAGCGAGACGCTGGACTGGATGGGGTTCACTCCGCCTGAACGCGATTTCTTTTTTTCGAAGGCCGAGTTCGGTTGATCCTTGGACTCACTGATCGAGATCGGCACCGAGCCGGTGCTGATCCCGCTCGGCTGCGGCGTGGTTTGCGGGTCGAAGAGCTGGCTCAGGTCCTGGACGCCCCGCACGTCGGGCACCTGCATGCCGCCGAGATCCAGCCAGACGTCGTCATCGACGGATTCCTGGAGCTGCGCCATCTTCTCGGCCAGCCCGAAGATCACCGAGAGTGCCTCGAGCGTCTCGAACACCACGAACGCATCTGCGCGACCAGAAAGCATGGCCAGTTGCTGCAGCGTGTCGACGACCCGGAAGGTGCGTCCGTTGAGGAACGAGAAGATCGGGTCCTTCTGGAAAAGGAACCCGTCGGTCGGGCTCAGCAGCCAGCCGAGCGGCTCGATCGCGCCCTCGAAGGACTCGACCAGCCCGGCGACGAACTCGGACACCGAGTCCAGGTTCATCTGGACGTTCAGATGGTCGACCACCGGAGCGTTGGCGTTGTCCACATAACCGGACTCGAACGGGCGCACAACCAGCGCCTGGCCGGCGGTGGGATCGAGCCCCAACATCGCGTCCGTGACCAGCGCGCCGTCGATGTTCTTCAGCTTGAACGAATAGAGATCGCCTGAGGACGGGGCAGTGAAATCGGCAATCAGATAGGTGCCGTTGTTGCCCGGCGCCCAGAGGTCCCAGAGCGTCAGCTGCACGCCGTCACCCAGGTTCTGAGGGTCCTTGAGCTTGACCGTGACGGTGATCTCGCCGCCCGCGACCGCCAGGCTCTCGATCTTCGGCAGGATGAAAATCTCGCCGGTATTGGCGGTGTGCCGGCTTTCGCGGAACCCCGGATTGCCGCCCTTGGTGGCGTCCTCGCCGACCGAATTGTCGAGCGTGAAGGTGGAGGTGATGGAATTGTCGAGATTGTCGAAATCGAACGTCTGCCCGACATCGCTGATGGAGAAGACGTCGTTGACCTTGATGCGGATCGGCGCAGGCTGGTCGGGCCGTGCGCCGCGCGCGCCCTCGATGCGGATGATGTCGCCGTTCGCGAAGTCGGCCGAATTGCCGGCATGATCGACGATCATGGGCACGAAGCCGTCCGGCGGGATGGCGTTGCGGAACTGGTTGGAGTCCTGGACCGTCTCGAGTCCCGTCGAGGTGAAGCCGAAGCCGTCGCCGAAGGCGCGCGCGCCGAGGCCCTGGATCTGCCCCTCGAGGTCAGTGCCCTCGTGCACGAGGTCGCGCTCGATGAACTGCCAGAACACGGAGAGATCGGTCCTGAGCTGCGGTGCCGACAGCGTGCGATCGAACCGCTGGGTGGTGACCTCGAGGTTGAGGTCGGTAGTGCCCGAGATCTTGGCGTCGATCAGGTCGGCGAACTCGGTAAGGTTCAGCAGCTCGGAGATCGAGGCATTGCCGTCGAAGCCAGAGGCCTCGTCCGGGTCCAGGATGTCGATGCTGTAGCGCGCCTCGAAGCGGCTCTCGGGCGGCGAGACGAACCAGGTCGCGTCCGAGGCAAAGGTGCCGGTGAAGGCGGAGTCGACCGTGATCTTGCGGGTGCCCGGGTCGATCGCCGTGATCCGGCGTGAGACCAGGGTGCCGGCGTCATCGCGGATGACCAGCCGGTAGCCCTCCGGGATCGAGACCAGATAGTTCGCGAACACCTTGTCCTTGAGCGAGAGGAACACCTCGACGTTCGTATCATTGAAGTCAGCGGCGTCCGGCACGCTCAGGGTGTCGAACGAGAACAAGTTGCTGACCGAGAACGTCGCGTTGTTCCCGCTGATGGACCCGAGCGTCAAAGAGGCAATGAAGCTGTTATCGCCGCTCCCGACATTTCTGACGGTGAGGTCGAATTCCAAGCCGTCGGTGTCGATCAGCGCCTCGGCCCAGGCAACGTCGGCGAGGTTGACCTCCAGATCCGCGGTCCTCGCGCTGCCATTGACGTTGCTGAACGTGAACTGGCCGTCGACGCGCTTCAGCTTGTGGATACTGTCGGCCGTCGAGAGGTTGGTCAGGAACGTGGACAGCGACGCGTTGCCCAGGAAATTGTTGCCGACCGAGACGCCCTTGCCCTCCGCGCCGGCTCCCTTGAGCGAGACGGTGGTGCCGCTCACGCTGCCGTCGACCTTGCCGCTGAGGATGTCAGTGAAGTCCAGCACTTCGCTGGCGAAGTAGGACAGGCTGCCCTTGTACGCGCCGACCTCGCCCGGCGTCGGGTTCAAGAGTTGCGCCTTCACGTCGAGCGCCAGCTCCTCGTCGCCCGAGACGTCGACGAAGAAGCCCAGCTCGCGGTCGAAGCCGAAGTGGAACGCCAGGTTGAAGCCGAGCTGCACGTCGAGCTCGGCCGGCAGGAACCCGACCGTCGCATCGGCGCTGGACACCGTGTCGTCCAGCCGCATGTTGAGCGCGCGCAGCGAGTCGCCGATGTCGAAGAACGCCTTGAAGCCGGAGTAGCTCGCCGCAAGCGCGTCCGCCAATTCGCCGAACAGCGTGTCGCCCTGGGTGGCGGAGATGTAGTTCTGGACCAGCGTCTGCACGGTGATCTGCGCCTGGGAGAGCCCCAGGTCGAACGAGATACGGTCGATCGTCTTGTTGTTCACGTCCGACGCGAAGTCGGAGTCCACGGAAGTCTTCTGGGTATCGTCGTCAAACTCGACGTTGACCCCAACATCGCCCGCGATGGCGGTCGAGATCAGCCCGAGGCCGTTCGCCGCGCCGCTGGCGGTCGAGCTGAACGCCTCGTGGATGGCGCGCTGCATCAGCCCGATGGTCTCGAGCGGCGTCATCTGATCCGCCGCGGGGATCTTGAGGAACTCGGTGACGTAGCTGAGCAGCAGCTGCGCGCGCAGCGTCGAGGAGATCAGCCCGCCCAGCCCCTCCATGGCGCTGCCCAGGACGGGCAGCGAGGCCGGCGTGAACACCACGTCGTCGAGCGCGTTCTGGAGCACGAAGAAGAACTCGTCGATCCCCGCGATCACCGCGTCCGGGTTGGCGATCTGGTCCACCGGGTCGAGCAGCCCCGCGATCGCCGTGTTCTGCGGCAGCGTCACCGGCAGGTCGGCGGCGGCGATTGAGCCGTCGAGGAATTTGCCGAGGTCGTTGATCGCGACGCGGATCGGGTTGACCACCACCAGGCTGTCCTGGTCCGCCGGCGCGTCCACCAGCCCGTCCACGACGAAGGTCGTCTCGCCGCTGCCGGTGTCGAAGGTCGAGCTCACGACATCGAACTGCTGCCCCTCGAGGTTGCCCGAGGTGAAGCGCAGCAGGAAGCCGGCGTAGTCGTTCCGCGCGATGCCGCGGGCGACAATCTCGGTGGTGTCGGGGCCCGGGCCGGTGTCGTCCTGCGTCGCGCTCCCCGTGGCCTGGCCGATATCGCCCTGCAGCGGGTCGCGCCCGTTCGCCAGGAACAGCGGCAGAAGCGCGCTGGCGCTGGCGCTATGGGTTGTGGCCGTGGCCGCCGCGTTGACCTGCGCCACGGTGGCGCCCGCCTCCGGGTCGCTGCCCAGCGCGCCCAGTGCCAGGTCTCTGCCCAGCGTCACGGTGAAGCTGCCGCCCAGCCCGGCCTCGGCGCCAAGCGTCTTCAGCGTCACCGGCCCGATCTGGATGTCGTCGCCGCCGGCGCTGGCGCCGAGGCTGGCACCGACCTCGAAGTCGACCCCGGTATAGTCGTCACCGTTCGTATCGGTCCCGCTCTTCAGCGTGGTCGTCGGATCGCTGGCGCCGGAGAAGCGGATCTCGACGCCCAGATCGAGCAGCGCCTCGGCGTTGACCGTCAGCAGCTGGCCGTTGGTGGCGACCAGCCCCTGCTCGACCAGCGTGCCCGCGGTCTTGTCATCGTCCATCGGGAGGATGTCGGCGATTTGCTGCAGGTCGAGCCGCAGCTTCGTCGCGCTATCCGACACGGAGACGGCGAAATCGTCGATCAGGATGTCGAGCGCGACGGTGCCGTCGGTACCGCTCGTCGCGCCGATGGTGATGTCGCCGAGGCCGAGATCGATCAGATGCGCCCGTAGGTCCTGGATGTTGCCCAGCGCCGCGGCGTCGAACCCCGAGAGCGCGCTGGAGAACTGGCCCGCCACCGGCAGCACCTCCAGCACGCTGCGCTTCAGCAGCGGCAGGTCGGCGGCCAAGATCGGGGCCTTATCATCATCGGTCGCGGCGAGATCGCCGAGCCGCTTCAGGAAGTTGTCAAGCACGCCCTCGAGCGAGGCCTGGATGGCCGCCCCGTCGATCTGCGTGAAGGCGTCGAGCACTTCGGCGTGGCTCTTCGACAGCGTCACCGCCCGCGAGGGGAACTGCTGGCGCGTGGTGAAGCCGAGCTCCTTGGCGCCGTCACCCCTAGTATTGCCCGCCAAGAGCGGCGTCACGCTGAGCACCGAGACGAAGAAATCCGGGTCGTCGGGCGGCGTGGCGAAGAACTCGAACTTGCCGCCCTCGAGCCGGACATCGATCCACTTGGTCAGGTCCTGCGGCTCGCCCGTGTCCGGGTCCGCCGCCACAGCCAGGGCGGCGCGGATGTCGGCCAAAAGGTCCGCGGTGATGGTGTTGCCCGAGGTGTCCACGGCGTTCGCGGGGCTGCCGAGGGAGTCGGTGCCGAGGAGCACCACCTCGAAGCCCTTCGAGCCGTTGACCGAGATCCGGAAATTGGCGGTGCCGGTCAGCTTGCCGTCCGTGCCGACGGTCGGCGCCGCGTCGCCGGTGATGACCAGCTCCTCGGTCGGGCTGGTCAGCCAAGCATTCGGGAACTCGAAATCAAGCCGTGCGGTTGCGGTCCCCGGATCGATCAGCGACGCCGCCTCAACGTCGGTCTGGAGCACCGACTCGCTGGCCGTGATCGAGGAGATCGACAGCGCGGCGGACGGCGTCCCCCCGCCCGAATCCGTGGCCGCAATCGAGAACATGTCGGAAATGCTGGCATTGTCGAGACTGCCGAGCAGGTCCAGCAGGCTCAGCCGCCCGCTGCTGCCCGGGGCCAGCAGATCGAAGCTCAGCCCGCCGTCGAGCGTCAGGTTACCGACCGCCTCGATGCCAAGGAAGCCGTAGTTCGCGGTCATGTCGAAGTTGGTCGACGCCACCTCGGCGAAGAACGTCAGCTCGGGCCCGCTGCCATCTTTGCCGCTGATGAACATCTCGGCCGCGCCCTGGCGGTCGAAGGCGTTCTCGACGAAGCCAATCTCGCTGAAGGCGGGATCGGTCAGCACCCCGGCGTCGTTGCGCTCGGCGTTCATTGGGTCGGCCAGGATCCGGAGCGAGGCCTGCTCCGCCGTCGCGCCGTCGAGCAGGACCCGGTTGCCGAGGCGGTCGGTCGCGACGATGCCAGAGCCGAGCGCCGAATTCACCGCCTGCTGCACCTCGTCCTCGAGCACGCTGGCGACGTCGCGGTAGAGCGAGCTCGACTGCGATGTCAGATCGGGATCGACCAGCTCGAACGCCGCGTCTTTCAGCGCGTCCTGGATCTCCGTATCGGACAGGGTCAGCGTCCGCCCCTCGACGGCCAGCGTCCACACGCCGCTGGCCTCCGAGGCCCCCGTGACCTCGAAGCGCAGGTCCTCGAGCACCCCCTCGGTGATCCGCAGGATCGTGCCCTCGAGGTCACTGGCGTCATCGGTGAAGCCGGGGATGATCGCCTCCAGCTTGGTGACGGCGCCGCCCGCAACGGTGATGTCGGAGGCGGTGCTGCCGACCGTGCCGGTCTCGACCACCGGCGTCTCGTTGCCGAAGCCCAGCTCCGACGCGGCGATGTTGCCCGAGGTGGCCGTCAGTGACACCCGGCGCAATTCCTCGCTTTCGACAGTCCCGAGAGTCCCGAGCTTGACCCGGAAGGTGAAATGGGCGTCTCCCTCGGCATCCGGGCTCAGGTCGGCGACCAGGATGTCGGACAGCTCCTTCGTCGTGGTTCCGGACGACAGCACGGCGTCGCCGATGGCCGCGTTGATGTCGTCGACCAGATCGGACATCCCGGTATTGGCGAACAGTTCCGCCGCCGAGCGTAGCGCCAGGAAGGCCTTTCCCTCCTCGGGCGCCGCCGTGGTGGCGAGCGCGATGCCGCCGCCGGTCACGCTGGCATCGACGGCGGCGCTGATGTCCGCGGTGGTGTCATCGGCGAGGTTCGTGACCGATCCCAGCGCAGTCTTGATGTTGGCGACGAAGCCGTTCAGCCGCGCCGTGGCGTTGTCGCCGGTCGGCGCGTCGACCTCGACCAGGTACCTCTCCGTCGCGGCGCCCGCCGCGCCGGTGTCGAGCTCGAGGATGAAGTTCCAGCCGCGGTCCTTGTCCAGCACCACCGGCTTCGAGGTGGTGATGCGGGCGGCGTCGGTCTCGGAGGAGGCGGAATCGTCCTCACTGAAGCCGGAATCCCACTCGATCGCGGCGTCGGCGTTCGGATCGCCCGATGCCAGCAGCTCCTGGAACAGCGTGTCGGCGCCGGTGCCGTCCGTCGCCTCTGCGAGCACCTCCAGACTCCAGATCAGCTCGGTGCCATCCTCGGTGCCATTGTCCAGGGTGAGGATCAGGTCGAACTGCGCGTCCGAGCCCAGGATGCCGCCGTTCTGCGTCGCCGCGCGCTCGGCGAACAGCTCGAACTGCTCGGCATCGCTGGTGGTGTTGATCTCCTTCTTGACCTTGTCCCGCGCGGCCGTGCCGTCGGTCTCCTTTGGCACCGTCACCACGACGGCCATCTCACCCACAATCTCGAACGCCGCGCCGTCGGCGGGCGCAGAGCTGCCGCCCCCGACCAGCGTCAGCGCGATGTCGCCCGCGGTGCCCGAGGCCGTCGCGTCGTCGATCTCGAACAGGTCGCTGCTCCCCTCGAAGCGCAGCGACTGGCCGATATAGGCCGACGGCGTGTGCCCGAGGCCGGAGACGACGAAGTCGGTCGCCGTCGCCGTGGCCGACGTGTCGTTCACCGTGCCCTTGCCGACCACGCCCTCGACCACCAAGGTGAAATGCCCGGCGCCGTTCAATGTGCCGTTCTGCGCCAGCGCCTCGCTCACGCCGCCCGGCACGTCCTCGAAATCGGCGATGTCGCTCGAGACCGACGGCACGCCGACCTGCGCCACCGGCCCGGCGCCGAGGTCGAAGCCGACCACCAGATCGAGGCTCGCGGTCGTCCCGACCACCGCCTCGGCCGGGTCCGTGGAACCGGTGTTGAAGGTGCGGATGTTGCTCAGCGGCGCGACATCGCCCTCGCTCGCCGGATCGATCAAGGCCGTGGAGTCGGTCTCCATCATGAACGAGAGCGGCAGCGTCACCGCCGAGGCGGCCGAGCCGCTGGCCGGCGTGTAGCCGAACTTCGGCGCCTCGGTCAGCTTGAGGAAGGTCTTGATGTCCTGCGCCAGCTCCGCGAGGTTGGCGAACACGCCGCCCTCGAACACTTCCGTCACGCCGACCGAGGCCCCCCCGCCGGAAAGCGGCACTTGGTCCACGGATTGCAGCTTTCCGGTGAACTCGATCACGTACACTGACTCGGTCGCATCGTCGGCGGTGCGCGTGATCAGGAAGTCGCTCTCGCTCAACTCCGGCAGGGCTCCCAGAGCGGCCCGCACGGCCTGCTCGTCCGCACCGACCGCGATGTCATCGGTCTGAGCGACAATCGTGAACGCGTCGCCGTCCGCTGGAGCCGGCGCTGTCGTGTTGTCGATTGTCAGCTCGATGCCGCCGTCGGACTCCGTCGCCCCGGTGATCTCGAACAGCTCGCTGCTGTTCGCGAAACGGAGTTTATGGCCCTCGTAGGCAGCAGGCGTGTCGGTCAGGCCGGACACGACGAACTTGGTCGACGACGGGCTATCGTCGTTCACCTGGCCGCTGCCGACCGCTCCCTCGCTGCCGACCAGCCCATCGACCACCAGATGGAACGACGTGCTGCTGCCCTTGGTGACCGTCACCTCCTGGATCTCGTTGCGCAGCGCGCGCGCCAGCGCGTCCGCCGCCGCGCCGAGCTGCGAAAGCGCGCCCAGCGTCACCGCCTCGCCGGGGGTCAGGCCGACCTCCTGGGAGGTCTCGACCGCGACCGAGCCCGAGCCGGAGGCGACCGTGCCCGTGATCCCCGGCTGGTCAGCGCCCGCGAGCTGGCCGACGAACTCGACCGTGTAGGTCGCGCTCGTGGCATCGTCCGAGGTGCGGGTGACCAGGAAGTCGCTCGCGAACAGCCCCGATAGGCCGCCGAGCGCGCCGCGCACCGCCTCGGCCTCGGCGTCGGCGCTGATCTCGTCTGTGGTCTTGCCGTCGAAGGTCAGCGTGAAATTAGCACTGTCGCCCTTGGTGACCGTGATCTCCTGGATCTCGTTCGCCTGCTCGGCCGTCTGCAGGTAGGGCAGCGTCTGGCCCAGCGCGCCGCTCTCCTCGAGCTTCACCAGCGTCTCGGCCAAGTCGCTCATGAGGATCGCCGCCCGTTCGGGCGTCAGGTTGCTGAAGGCCTCGAGCGCCGCCGGCAGCACGACCTCGACCGGGGCCACGGTCTCGAAGATGCTCGCTGCGCCGGGGGGAAGACCGACGACCAGGCTCCCGCTCAGCGCCGAGGTGTCGCTCGCCGCGTCGAAGATGCTGGTGTCCACGTCGATGGGCAGGGTAACGCTCAGCGCGTCGGTGCCGAAGCTGGCGGCCCCCGCCGAGTCGAAGCTGGCGCTCAGCCCGATATCCACCGCCGCGCCGGACCCCAGCGCCGCGCCCAGCACCCCGATATCGACGCCCAGCCTCTCGGACGGCACCGTGTCGTCGTCGTCGGTCAGGTCCGCGCTGGTCGTGCCCAGGGTCGTTTCCTCTGCCGTCACGTTGCGGGTGAGCTCCATGCTCATCGTGCCGGTCATCTCGAACCCGCCGGCGGCGAAGCGGATGTCCCGCTCGACCAGCTCGGGCGAGCCTGAGAGGTCGACGGCGGAGATCTGCGAGCCGTCCAGAGAAAGCTCCAGGATCAGCTCGAAGACCTCGTCCGTCGCGTTCCAGACCTGCCTGAGGTCGCTCTCGACGGTCAGCGTCGCGGACCGCAAATCGACATTTCCGGTCGTGACGCCGCTCTCGGCCAGCGTGCTGCCGATCCAGCCGGCGGCAGCGTCCTCGATGGCCGTCTCGATCGCGCCGAGGTCCGCGGCACTGCCGAGAGCGAGACTGTCGGCGAGGTGCCCGACCATGCCCCCGGCGATCCGCGCCCCTTCGACCGTGCCCTTAACGCCCGAGGCCGCGTCCGCAAAGCCCAGGTCCTCCGCAGCCGTATCGCTCACGGTCACCGTCTCGCTGCTCGACGCGCCGACGATCTCGAAGCCGTTGCGTTTGGCGTTGAGGCGAAGGCTCAGGCCGGTGGCAGCGCCGAGGCCCGCCCAGGCGGCCGAGAACTCGGCGACCAGATCGGCCACATCGACCAGGCCCGCCATGGCGATGTCGACGGAGTCCGTGCCGAGCGCGACCGTGAGCGCCCCGCCGGAACCGACGCCCAGGTCCTCGAGGCGCGTGTCGGAGCGGATCAGCGCGCCCGGGTTCACCCAGTCGGCGAACGGAATGTCGCTCAGCGGCACGCGCTCGTCGAAGCCGCCGTTGTTCGCCAGCAGCTCGGCTTCCTTGTCGGCCAGGGCTTCCAGGGCCGCCTCGATCGCGCTCTTGTCGTCGCTCGAGGCCGTCGCGTTGATGACATTTATTTCCTCGGCCGAGCCGAGCACGATCGCGATGTTCTCGATGTCCGCGCCATCGAACTCGAGCGTCAGGGTGCCGTTCGCGGTGTCGGTCACCGCGTTGCCATCGGCGTCGACGGTGATCACGTCATCGCCGTCGCCGGCGTCGATGGTGATCGGCACGACACTGTTGGCGGGGATGATGAAGGTGTCGGCGCCGTCGAGGCCGAGAAGGCTCAGCGACTCGATATCCGTGAACATCGACAGCCCGGACGAGAAGTCGAAGTTGTCGTCACCCGAGGTGCCGCGGATCTCGACCGAGTCGCCATTGCCGGTGCCGCCGTCGATGGTGACGTCGTCATAATCCGTGCCAATCGAGAGCACGAAGGTGTCTGCCCCGCCTTCGCCAGCCAGCTCGAGCGCACCCGCGAATCCGACGATCTCGATGCGGTTGTCGCTTGCCCCGCCGGTGAGCGCGGCGCTTTCCACGCTTGGTGAGGTAGACGAGAGCGTCCGGTCGGATAAGTCGATCGCGCGGTCGAACCGGAGCGCGACCACTGTCGTGCCGCCGCCCAACTGGAGGGTCCCATCGGTCAGGACCATATCCGCATCGTCCGCAATCTCAAGCCGATCTTCGCCTGACCCGGCATCGAAAACTATCGCGGCCCCTGCCGCGGCGGTCGCGCGGTCGAACAGATCGAAGCCGCGCTCCACGACCAGCATGTCGTCGCCGTCGCCGGCCTTGAACTTGAAGACCACGCTATCGGGCAGGTTATCTCCCAATCGGAGTGTATCGGAACCGCTGCTACCTTCGATCAGGATTTCATCGGGCAGCGGGCTTCCGGTGTCGAAAGAATCGACCTCATTAACGGTTTCTGTTTCCAGAAGCCGGAATCTCGAATCATCAGCGTCATAGCGCAGCGTGAGATCCGCAGCCGCGAAGAACGTCAGATCCGCGTCAAGCAGGAGCCGAGGTTCGAGGGCTTCGAAATGCACCTTGCCGGTGTCGACAGCCTTCCTGCCCGGGACCGACGCCTTGCGCTTTCCAGGAGCAACGACCCTATGACCGACATCAGTTGCGTGTGTGACGCGGGAAAGCCCACGCCCGCGCAAATCAGACCGCTTAGCCATATCCCGACCCCGCATCGCGCTGTTACCGGGTGATACTGTGGGACGAGACGTACAGAACCAGGGGCCACCATAGCGGACACCCGAAACCAAACGATCCCACTCGCCGAAAGACCTTTACTGCCCGGTAAGTTTTTTTTCTTGCATCAGAGTAAAGCACACGGAAACAAACGGTGCCCAAAAAAAAGTTCTTCGCAGACTGGCGTGATATATGACTGCACGACACTGAGTGGCCAGCCAACTCCGGTAAGCGCCAACGCACCGAGCATGGAGAGGGCGCCATGGTCACGCCGGGTTGGGACGATCCAAGAATTTAGGATGAGTTGCTGCAGCAGCAGGTGCACGGCCCAGGTCGAGGAGGAAAGCGGCGACCGCTCAGGCGTCTGCTGACAATGCCGCCTGCCGGTGAACGAGTTCCGACCAGCTAGAGACCGACATCAGATGCGCATGGATGGGCGCCAGCCAACCGCGGCGGCGCCATTCGAGAAACGTATCATCCGACAGCTCATCAAGCAGCGTCTCGTCGACGATCTGGAAATTCGCCAGCCTGGCACGGACCGCACCGCTGGACTTGATGGTCGCATGCTCCTCGCGCAGCAGCCCCGCCTCGGCCAGGGCCGCGGCAAACTCCTGCGCAGCACTGAAATCCGCGTCCAGCCGGGCACAGAAATCAAAGGCGCGGTGCGCCATGTCAGAGGGTTTGCCGTCCTCGAATAGCGGACGCGCGCCACCTTGCTCGATGAGGTCGGACTCCATGTCGGCCGCAAGCGCCAGACGCTCAGGACCATTCGGCACTGCCACGAACGGATAGCGACGCAGGAAGGCGGGAACATACAAGTTCTGCGCCCATGCCCCCTTCTCGGTGACAAAGAGATTGCCCTCATTCTCTGCCAGGCCAAGCACGATGATCGGCCGCGGCGCATCAGGCCCGGCGAACACGATTGGATAATGACGCTGGCACAGCACCATCTCGCTGAGCGAAGCGGGTACACTCACGATTTTGCGGGCGAAGTCGAAACTGCCCTGCGCCACCAGTCCGAGATCTCCATGTCGCTGCAGACTCACGACCTCAGTGTGTCGGTAAAGGCGCGGCGATTCCCCACCTTCATGTTTGGGCATCATCTCAGTCATTTGCCCTCTCCCCGAGTGAACGTGGCGTGACTTGCGTGAGAAATGTTATGGCACGACAGGGACCCACCCGTCTATACCGCGGTCACCCCCGGTGTACGCAGAGATCCAAAGGGGGCGCATGCTTCATCTATCGACGGGCTTCACCGTTGTTACGACGATGCCGTAGTTGAAGTTGACCCGATTCGGTTGACACCCGACCCTTTGAGGGGGAGGAGTCCACCATGCCCAAGTCCCGTGCCCCTTACCCTGCCGAATTCCGGCAGCAGATCGTCGAATTGACGCGTGGAGGTCGAACCCCGGAAGAACTGGCCAAGGAATTCGAGCCCACCGATCAGACTATTCACAACTGGGTGAAGCAGGCCGAGCGTGATACGGGGCGTCGCCATGATGGCCCTACCAGTCTTCCTGAAAGCGGGCATGCAAGGAGCGGAGCTGATAGGGCTGTTCGGCGACAAGTGCCTACAGTCGTTGGGGGTCGTTGTCATCCAAGACCGGCATGCGGCCACTGCGCGGCTTGTCGATCAGCCCATGGAGCCCCACCGCTTCCCACTGTTTAAGCCATCGAGATGCGGCATCACGGCGGACCTGCAAGATCTCACTGATCTGGCCGATGGTATGGACTTGATCACTCAGCAAGATGGCATGCGCACGTTGGCGTAGGGCGCGCTTCTCACCATGGTCCATGGTGATAGACGGAAGACAGTGTCTGCTGCTTGAATTCAGGGTTTGCCAAATCCATTTCGGACGATCCAACTCTAAAAAATAATTACCTCCCTCCCTGCTATTGGGTGTTAAATCAATAGGCGTGAACAGTTCATGGATGAATTAAAAAAGCGATGGTTAAAAATGATGTGCTAAATTGAAAAGGTAACAATCATGAAAAAACTAATACATGGTTTTATCGTTTTTCTGGCCCTGACCATGGCAGAAGATGTTCTCGCCGAAGCCCCCACTCGTGCACTGGACAAGAGTTCTCCAAAACTGATGGAGCGGGCAAACCAGAGCGAACAGATACGAACCCGGAAAACTCTCAGGGCTCGTGACTTCGAGCGTCTGGTGGCGCAGCCAAGCCGCGATGGCAAACCGATCCCTGGCGCCTCAAGCAGTTTGAGGCCGGTTGATCAGATGCCCCCTCCGGGCCAGGCATACGAAATCGAGGACTGTGGCGAAGGGCTTGTCTGTTGTTCCTACACCGGAAGTGCTTCCACCTGCAACTTGTTCATGTATCTATGTGCAAGTCACGGCGGCCAGGCAACAGGTGATCCTAATGAAGCAGTGTGTAAATTCTGAGTCTTACCGCAGAATCCACGCATAAGCTTATGGAAAAGCCGGGCATGGAATGCCCAGCTTTTATATCACGACTTTTCCATGAATTCAGGAGTGAGAGACTCCCTTGCGAGGCCACGGCGTGTTCGCCTGAACAGCTAAGCGAATAGCGCGGTTAGGCGAGCCCACCCTCAATCCCCATGCCCCAGGACGGCAGCACCATCGGCAACGCCAGGTTCTCCAGGCGCTCTCTGCCGGGGCCGGGGAGGTGTACAAGGCCGATTGCATGCGGGTACGTGACACGCTCTTGGCGAAAGGCGTACTGCGCAAGGGGCGTGGCCGCTGGGGTTGATCCGTATCAGCGCTTGTTGGCGACGCTCTATCTCGTGGACCTCGTCCAGCGCCTTGGTGAAGGTCTGCACGATATAAAACCAGCCGGTTGTGACCTCGGCGCTGGGCAGGTGCTCGACCACGCCACTGAGAAAGGCCTGAGACATGTCGCAGACCACTTCGACGACGTTGTCTGGGTCACCACCCTGCGCGGTCAGAGAGGCGCTGAAGGTGTCGATGGTGGCCTTGCCATGACCGGGGATAGCGAAGATCACCGACTCCTGCTTGCGCTGCATGTCGAGAAACACCGTCACATAGCGGTGGCCGCGCCGAGAGGCCGTTTCATCCAAGCCGACGCCTCGACCTTGGACAGGTCCAACTGACCCAACATCCGTGCCACATAGTGGTGCACGATGCGCCATAGGCACGTGTCGGAGATCCCCAACTGCCGAGAGACGGCCAGCACCGGCATCTCCTTGACCAGCGACATGGCGGCCTGCTCGAACAGCAGGGTGAAGTCGCTGCCCGGTCGTGCCCAGGGTACCTCGATGCGCTTGACGCCATGCTCGGGGCACTTGGTGCGGGGGACGCGGGCATAAAGGTAACAGTGGTGCTGGAAGCTGGAAGAAGTTCAAGTGCCGCCACATCTTGTCGGCAAAGTCGTGGGCAGGCCTTGCCGCACTCCGAGCAAGGGTAGAGGCTGCCTCGCTCGGCTTCTACATAGAGATCCAGCCGGTGGGGCGACACGGACGTATCCAGGTACTGTTCCTTGAGAATCCAGGGCGCTTCCAGGCCCAGGCCGAGGGTCAGAATCTGGGTGCCGTCCATGCCATACCTATTGTCCATGTAGAGGTCATATCCTGGCCTAGCTCAGGAGGCGAATTCCACTCCCAACGACGAAGAGCCCCAATCGACAAAGAATATGACTGTCATATTTGAGAATATTGAGCGGACCTCCCGGGAGGAGTGCTCCAAGTAGCGGTCCGCAGTCTCACCCTTGATGACCTCGATCTAGGTGCTGCTATCCAGGCACTGAAGGGCATAGAAGACGAAATTGATCCCTGGGCCAAGGGTCGGCTACAGCCGAGGAGTGACAGGGCAGCAATGACGTTGCCGAAGGCAAGGCTGGCATCTGCCGCCAGCCCGCTGCCACAGATGGCGAAGGATGGCACAAGGGGGCTGAATGACGCGGTCCCCATTACAAAAACGACTGGGGGACTGAGTGGGGGGACTGGGATGATCAGAAAAAGAAAAAGCCGCTGAAATCAGCGGCTTAATCGATATTCGTGGCGGAGGGGGAGGGATTCGAACCCTCGAAGCCTTTCGGCTTACGCACTTTCCAGGCGCGCTCCTTCGACCACTCGGACACCCCTCCACATTGTGATTCTCGATTCGAAAGCAGATCCGGACCTTGTCGGCACGATGGGCTTTCTCCTCCAGAACGGCGCCCTTTTCTCTTCAGGACGGCGAGTATGCTAACGGCTTAAGTGCGCGACTGCAAGCCGGTTTTCCTCATCGCCGGCTCAACCGGCGGGCAGCACGGCATAGTCGCCGCGGGCTTCAAGACAAAGGATATCGCCGCACCAGAGTCGCTGCACCAGAGGGATCCGCCCCTTGTCACGAAGTTCGAGACGCTCCGCCAGCCTCGCGGTGGCATCCTCGGTAGCAGGCACGCAGACCAGACGGTAGTCACCGGTCACCGGGGCCAGGAATCGCTGGGTGGCCTCGGCCACCACCACGTCGCGGGTCAGCCCGTGACGGCGCAGCCATAGGGTGGTCCAGCACCAGCCCAGCAGTGTGGTCTGGGCCGCGAGCGCCCCGCCGAAGCCGGTACCCTTGTCGTTCAGGCTGGGCGTAAGCGACAGCGTCCAGGTCAGGGAGTCGCCATCGCGACTCATCTCGCGGATGCCCAACGCAGGGACCATGGGGATCGCTTCACCTAGCCAGGAAAGGAACTGGTGCGGATCGTCCTCCTGGCCGGGAGCGGGCAGTGGCAATCGCGGGTGGGAAATACCGATCTCTCGCATGGTTCGGCTCCAGGCATGGTGGGGTCGGTGCTATTGGGCACGCAGGCGGCCGTAGCGCCCGTGATACCCCTCGAGCTGCAGCAGTTCCTGCTGGCGGAAACGATAGTCGCGATAGAGGCTTCTCAGTTCGTGGTAGAGCGCCTGGCGTTTGTCGTTGGCGACTTCCTCGTCGTCCAGTCGATGCTCGACGCGCTGGATCCGGCGCTCGACGTCCTCCAGCGCGCTCTCCGCCTCGTGGATGACCAGGCCCTGGCGGTAGCTCTCCAAGAAGTTGCCCTCGAGCAGTGCCGGGCAGACACCCTGGTAGGTTGCCCCGCGACGCCCCTGCCGATAGGCATTGGCCGGGGTACAGTAGTCGAACAATCCCCACTCCCTGCCCCGATAGTAAGCCTCGGCATCAGGCCGGATGCCATAGTCGGCACAGGCCTTGGCGTGCTCGAAGAGCCGGGCGCGCGGCTGGCCCTGCGAGCCATCGATTCGGCCAAGCTCCTGCCAGTTGGCGGTGCGGCATTCGCCCTCCGACAGGCTAGCGCAGCCAGAGAGGATCAGGGCAAGCAGGATGAGGAAGGGGATCAGGAGGTAGCGATGGATCATGGCAAGCGTCCAGGCAGGCGTGCTCCACATGGAAGAGTGGCACCCAGTATGGCAGGCGCCTGCAGAGGGATCACCAATCGCTCAGTCCCAGCGCTCCACGTAGTCGTCGATGTCATGGTTCGGTAGCGGCTTATGGCGCCCGCCCGGCGTTCCGAGGTAGAGGAAGGCGACCACTTCGTCGTTTTCGGCAAGCCCCAGTCCCTTGTGCACCGTGGGATCGAAGGCGTACTTGCCGCTGCGCCACATGGCGCCGAGCCCTTGGGCATGGGCGGCGAGTAGGATGCCGTGGGCCGCGCAGCCGGCGGAGATCACCTGCTCGATCTTCGGCACCTTGGGGATGTCGGGCGTGACCTTGGCGATCACCGCAATGATCATCGGCGCACGCCGCGGCTTCTTGCGCGCGGCATCGAGGGCCGCGTCGCCCACGTGGGGATCCTCCCGGAACTCCGCCTCGGCGAACAGCTCGCCGAGCCGCGAGAGCCCCTCGCCGGAGAACTCGATGAAGCGCCAGGGGCGCAGCTCCTTGTGATCCGGCGCACGCAGGGCCGCCCGGTAGATCACCTCCAGCTGCTCGGGGCTCGGCGGCGGCCCCATCAGCTTGCCCATGGAGCTGCGTTCATGCAGCAGCGTCATCGCATCCATGTTGTTCTCCTGTTCTGGTCCAGTCGGCACTCTACCCAAGCGGCTACTGGCGCGCCAGCCGCAGCGGCTCGGGCGGCCGCTCACCGGGGGTGGCACGCCAGGGACTGATATCCAGCCCGCCGCGCCGCACGTAGCGCGCCATCACCAGCAGGCGTTCCGGGCGAGCCCGCGCCATCAGATCCATGAAGATGTGCTCCACGCAGTGCTCATGGAAATCCTGGTGCTGGCGATAGCCGATCAGATAGCGCAAGAGCCCCTCACGATCGAGTCGCGGCCCCCGGTAGCGGATCAGCACGCTGCCCCAGTCGGGCTGGCCGGTGACCGGACAGTTGGACTTGAGCAGGTGGGAGTGCAGCGTCTCCTCGACGACCTCCTCCTCCACCGTCAGGTGGTCTGCGTTGGGCGTGTAGTCGCTGACCTCGATATCCAGGCCGTCCAGGCACTCGCCCGGCAGTGACGTCACCGTCAGCGCCGAGTCGTCCACGCCGAGCAGCTCGACGGCGACCGGCTCACCGGCGGCCTCTGCCAGGTCGTGCTCCAGGATATCGATGACCGCCTGCCGACTCTCGACGCTCGTCTGGTTGAAGCTATTGAGGTAGAGCTTCCAGGACTTCGACTCGATCAGGTTCGGCGAGTCCGCCGGCAGGCGAAAACGCGCCACGGCAACGATGGGCTTGCCCCGTGCATTGAGCCAGGAGAGTTCGAAGGCGTGCCACTCGTCCTCGCCGACAAAGGGCAAGGCGCCCTCCTCGATGCCCAGCGGCGCGCGGTTGGCGGCGCGAGGAATGGAAAAGAGCAGCCCGGCATCGTAGCGCTCCGGATAGGCGGCCTCGCGCCCCAGGGGCGCGTGCTCGAGGGTATCGGGTCGGTGATGCGCCATGTCAGCTCCTGATGCCCTTGCCGTGCTCCAGCATCCACAGGGCCACCGCGAAGAGCACGGTGATGAAGGCCAGTATGGCGGCCAGCGCCCAGCCCACGGGAATGTCGGAGACACCGAGGAAACCGTAGCGGAAGACATTGACCATGTAGAGGATGGGGTTGAGCATCGACACGCCCTGCCAGAACGCCGGCAGCAACGAGATGGAGTAGAAGACCCCACCGAGATAGGTCAGCGGCGTGAGCACGAAGGTCGGAACGATGGAGATGTCATCGAACTTCTTGCCTAGCAGGGCGTTGATGAAGCCGCCGATGGCGAACAGCGCCGCGGTGAGAACCACCACGAACACCGTCAAAAACGGGTGCGCCACCTCGAGGCGGGTGAAGAACAGCGAAACCCCGGTGACGATCAGCCCCACGCCGAGGCCGCGGGCCATACCGCCCAGCACGAAGCCGGTGAGGATCACCCAGTTCGGCATCGGCGAGACCATCATCTCTTCGATGGAGCGCTGGAACTTGTTGGAAAAGAAGGATGATGCCACGTTGGAGTACGTGTTGGTGATCACCGCCATCATGATCAGCCCGGGGACGATGAAGTCCATGTAGCTGTAGCCGTCCATCTCGCCGATCCGCGAGCCGATCAGGTTGCCGAAGATGATGAAATACATCGTCATGGTGATCGACGGCGGCAGCAGGGTCTGCGGCCAGATCCGCGTGAAGCGCTTGACCTCCTTGTGCACCAGGGTCCAGAGGGCGATGGCGATCTGCGTCGGGTTCATGCGCGTGCCTCCGCTGCCTCGGCGGCCGCCTTGTCGCTGTTGCCCTGCTCCACCATGGAGACGAACATCTCCTCGAGCCGGTTAGCGCGGTTGCGCATCGACATGACCTCCAGCCCCTGGGCGCTGAGCGCCTCGAAGACATCATTGAGGCGCTGGCCGCGGTGCACCACCACCGCCAGTTGGGCGGCATCAACCCGGCTCACCTCAAAGCCCGCCACCTCGGGGGCAGCCTCGATGGGGTGCGCCAGGTCGAGCAGGAAGGTCTCGGTATCCAGCTCGGCGAGCAGGTCACGCACGCTGGTGTTCCGGATGATTTCGCCGTGGTTGATGATCCCGACGTTGCGACACAGGCTCTCTGCCTCCTCCAGGTAGTGGGTAGTGAGGATGATGGTGGTGCCCTCGTCGCGATTGATGCGCCGCATGTACTCCCACATGCTGCGGCGCAGCTCGATATCCACACCGGCGGTGGGCTCGTCGAGGATCAGCAGCCGGGGCCGGTGCATCAGGGCTCGGGCGATCATCAGGCGTCGCTTCATGCCACCGGAGAGCATCCGCGCGCTGCCGTTGCGCTTGTCCCACAGGCCCAGGTCGCGCAGCAGCTCCTCGGCCCTAGGCAGTGCCTCGCGCCGCGACATGCCGTAGTAGCCGGCCTGGGCCAACACGATGTCGATGACCTTCTCGAACTGGTTGAAGTTGAATTCCTGGGGCACCACGCCGAGATGGTACTTGGCACGGGCGAAGTCCCGATCGATGTCGATGCCGAAGATCGAGACCTGGCCCGCCGTCTTCTGCACCAGCGAGCAGACCACACCCAGGGTGGTCGACTTGCCGGCGCCATTGGGGCCCAGCAGGGCGTAGAAGTCGCCCTCGGCGACGTCGAGGTCGATGCCCTTGAGGGCGTGGAAACCATTGCCGTAGACCTTGGTCAGGCCACGGATGGAGAGTGCCGGTTCGGCCATGAGCGATCCAGTAGAAAGGAGGAGTCTCTATGAAGAGCACGAATGATGGCGATGCCAAGGAGTAACTTCAAGTCGCCACCACGGGAGGGATGGCCCCGGGGGAACAGCAGAGGGGTGCGAGAGTGATGCGAAAGGGTGGCGTCCCATAGGGGGTTCGAACCCCTGTTACCGCCGTGAAAGGGCGGTGTCCTAGGCCACTAGACGAATGGGACACAAAGGAGGGGCGATATGGAGCGGGAAACGAGATTCGACGGGGCTGCCACCAGCCGGGCTGGCGATCCAGATCGTGACCCGAGCCTTGGCTCGATACCGCAATTTCGGTTTTGGAGCGGGAAACGAGATTCGAACTCGCGACCCTCGCCTTGGCAAGGCGATGCTCTACCACTGAGCTATTCCCGCAGGTCTCGCATTGCTATACGGAAGTGGCGTCCCATAGGGGGTTCGAACCCCTGTTACCGCCGTGAAAGGGCGGTGTCCTGGACCACTAGACGAATGGGACGCATAAGCTGTTGCAGCTTGGAGCGGGAAACGAGATTCGAACTCGCGACCCTCGCCTTGGCAAGGCGATGCTCTACCACTGAGCTATTCCCGCACTCCGGTACCTGATGAGTCGAGTGGCGTCCCATAGGGGGTTCGAACCCCTGTTACCGCCGTGAAAGGGCGGTGTCCTGGACCACTAGACGAATGGGACGCAATGGCTCGTCTCGTCGAGGTGCGGCGAATATTACCCAGCACCCGGGAAGCTGTCAAGCCTCTCTCCCTCGGCGTTGATATCGCGTGACCAATGCTGCTTCGCGGCTGGAAACACCCACCCGAGTTGATGTCAGAATAGGGGCTACACGCGCCGGGCCCGCACCCGGCTCCAGGACGAGGAGAGAGGCCATGCGCAGCAAGATCCAGAAGAGCGATGCCGAATGGCAGCAGCAGCTGACGCCCGAGCAGTACCGTGTTACCCGCCAGAAAGGCACCGAGCCGCCTTTCAGCGGCCACTACCACGTGAGCGATGAGCATGGCATCTATCACTGCGTGTGCTGCAACGCCCCGCTGTTCGAGAACGAGCACAAGTTCGAGGCCGGCTGCGGCTGGCCCAGCTTCGATCGTCCCTTCACCCCGGGCTGCGTAACGGAGCAGACCGATTCCAGCCAGGGTATGCAGCGCACCGAAGTCACCTGCGCGCGCTGCGATGCCCATCTGGGCCATGTATTCCCGGATGGCCCCCAGGAGACCACCGGGCTTCGCTACTGCATCAATTCGGTAGCGATCCAGTTCCACGCCGGGGAGTAGTCTCTGCCCGTGACCGCCCTCCCCTGAGACGGCCGCCCATCTGCTATGATGGGCGGCCATTTTCCTTCAAGCGCATGCAGGAGAGGCTCGATGCTCGGCTGGTACCCGGGACACATGAACAAGGCGCGCCGGCAGATCCTGGAGGCGCTGCCGGAGATCGACGTGGTGATCGAGGTGCTCGACGCCCGCCTGCCCTACTCCAGCGCCAATCCCATGCTGGCCGAGCTGACCCGCCACAAGCCGGTCTTGAAGATCCTGTCGCGGGCCGACCTCGCCGACCCCGAGCGAACCCGGGAATGGGTCGGTTTCTTCGATGCCCAGGACGACATGCGCGCCCTGGCAGTGACCACCACCAACGCCCGGGAGCTCAAGCGCATCCCCAGGCTGTGCCACGAGCTGGCCGGCCAGGTACGCGCCGACCGCGACGTAAGGGTGATGGTCATGGGCATTCCCAACGTCGGCAAATCGACCCTGATCAACGGCCTCGCCGGGCGCAGCATCGCCAAGACCGGCAACGAGCCGGCGGTGACCAAGCGCCAGCAGAGGGTACGCATCGGAGGCCGTGTGGCGTTGACCGATACCCCCGGCGTGCTGTGGCCCAAGATCGAGGACCAGGCCAGCGCCCACCGCCTGGCCACAAGCGGAGCCATTCGCGATACCGCCATCGACTACGTGGAGGTCGCCGTGGTTGCCGCCGCCGAACTTGCCAGGCGCTACCCAGAGGCCCTCAAGGCGCGCTACAAGCTCAAGACCCTGCCCGAGTACGTACCTCATCCCGAGGCCGAAAAGGTTGAGGCCGACGGCCCGACAGGGACCGACCTGCTCGCCCTGACCGGGTTCGACGGCCATGCGATACTCGCCGAGATCGCCGGCAAGCGCGGCGGTCTGCGTCCTGGAGGCGAGGTCGACCTGCACCGCGGTGCCGAGGTGCTGCTCCACGAGCTGCGAGACGGCAAGCTGGGCCGTTTGACCCTGGAGACGCCGGCGGACATCCCGGCCGAGCCCGAACCGGACGCCGCCGACGCGGTTGGTGGCAACGGTGCCGAGCCCGCATAATCATCGGCAATACCCCCGAGACGACGCCCGCCCCGGCAGAGGCGGCACACCGACATCACTGGATCTCAGCGCCCATGGACACTCCCCCGATCAGGAAATCGCACAAGCTCGAGAACGTCTGCTATGACATCCGCGGCCCGGTGCTCGAACATGCCAAGCGGCTCGAAGAGGAAGGCCAGCGCGTCCTCAAGCTGAACATCGGCAACCCCGCGCCCTTCGGCTTCGAGGCGCCGGAAGAGATCCTCCAGGACGTGATGCGCAACCTGCCCACCGCTCAGGGCTACTGCGACTCCAAGGGGCTCTACTCGGCACGCAAGGCTATCATGCAGGAGTGCCAGCGCAAGGAGATACCCGGCGTCGGCATCGAGGACATCTACATCGGCAACGGCGTCTCCGAGCTGATCGTGATGGCCATGCAGGCGCTGCTCAACGACGGCGACGAGGTACTGATCCCGGCCCCCGACTACCCGCTGTGGACCGCGGCGGCCAACCTCTCGGGCGGCCACGCCGTGCATTACCTGTGCGACGAACAGGCCGACTGGGCGCCGGACATGGCCGACATCCGTGCCAAGGTTACCGCCCACACTCGAGCCATCGTGATCATCAATCCCAACAACCCCACCGGGGCCGTCTACCCGCCGGCGGTAGTGCGCGAGCTGCTGGAAGTCGCCCGGGAACACAACCTGGTGGTGTTTTCCGACGAGATCTACGACAAGATCCTCTACGACGGGGTCGAGCATGTCTCCACCGGGGCACTGGCTGGCGAGGACCAGCTGGTAGTGACCTTGAACGGGCTCTCCAAGAGCTACCGCTGCGCCGGCTTCCGCTCCGGCTGGATGATCTTCTCGGGGCACCTCGCCAAGCAGCGTGCGGCCGATTTCATCCAGGGGGTGACCATGCTCGCCTCGATGCGCCTGTGCGCCAATGTGCCGGCCCAGCATGCTATCCAGACCGCGCTGGGCGGCTACCAGTCGATCAACGACCTGATCCTGCCCGGCGGGCGCCTGCTCGCCCAGCGCGACATCACCGTCGAGAAGCTCAATGCCATCCCCGGGGTCAGCTGCACCCGGCCCAAGGGCGCCCTCTACGCCTTCCCGCGGCTCGACCCCAAGGTGTTCAACATCCAGGACGACCAGCAGCTGGTACTCGACCTGCTGCTGCAGGAGAAGATCCTGCTGGTGCAGGGCACGGCCTTCAACTGGCCCGACCCCGACCATGTGCGCATCGTCACCCTGCCCTGGGCTGACCAGCTCGAGGACGCCCTGGACCGCTTCGCCCGTTTCCTGTCGCGTTACCGCCAGTAGAGCGACGCCTGTCCTTTCTGCCCGCCGCTTGAAACCCGGCGGGCAAGACCGTATCTAAGCAACAGCTTCTGCACGCCGCTGATCGCGGCACCCCCTTCCCGACGACCGGAGTTTTCCGACAATGATGCGAATCCTGCTCTTTCTGGGCACCAACCTGGCGGTGATCGTGGTGGCCAGCATCACCCTGCGCCTGCTGGGACTGGAGTCCTATCTGCAGTCCCACGGCATGAACATGACCGGACTGCTGATCTTTTGCTTCATCTTCGGCATGGCCGGCTCGATGATCTCGCTGTTCATCTCCAAGTGGATGGCCAAGCGCAGTACTGGCACGGTGATCATCGAGACGCCGTCCAACGCCACCGAGAAGTGGCTGGTCGACACCGTGGCGGAGCTGGCCCGCGACGCCGGCATCAAGACGCCGGAGGTGGGCATCTTCCCGGCCCAGCAGTCCAACGCCTTCGCCACCGGCTGGAACAAGGACGACGCCCTGGTCGCGGTCTCCGCCGGCCTGCTCAACCGCATGCGCCCCGAGGAGGTGCGCGCGGTGCTGGCCCACGAGATCGGCCACGTCGCCAACGGCGACATGGTCACCCTGGCGCTGATCCAGGGGGTGCTCAACACCTTCGTGATGTTCTTTGCCCGCGTGGTGGCGCAGCTGGTCGACAGCTTTTTGCGGCGCGATGGCGAGGGGGGCCTGGGCTTCATGGGCTACTTTGCGGTGGTGATCGTCGCCGAGATCGTCTTCGGGTTGATCGCCTCGGCGATCGTCGCCTGGTTCTCGCGCTTCCGGGAGTACCGCGCCGACAGCGCCGGCGCCCATCTCGCTGGCAGCGGCGCCATGATCAATGCTCTGGCCCGCCTCAAGGCCGAGACCGAAATGCCGGACCAGATGCCGGATACCCTGCGCGCCATGGCGATCACCAAGGGCCAGACGCGCTCACTGATGGAGCGGTTCTTTGCCAGCCACCCGCCCCTCGACGACCGCATCCGTGCCCTCAAGGAAGCGGCCTATCGGCAGTAAGCGGCCAAGCGGCCAAGCGGCCAAGCGGCCAGCAAGCTAAATGCTGCCCTAGCAAAAGGAAACCCCCGAAAGTCGCAGCCTTCGGGGTTTGCCTGTCGCTCGGTGCTTATAGCTCGCCTTTCACCCCATCCTCACCCTGAAGCCTGCGCCTTTTAGCAAAGGTTCGAGCTCTCGGCTTCCCTCGCCCAGCTCGATCTCGAGGGTCGCGAACTCCCGACGCAGCGGATAGGACGCTCTGCAGGCATCGAAGCCTTTCGCCATACCCTGGCGACGGGCCTCGCGGTGCAGGCTGTCATGGTCGCGCCGTACATCGTAGACGGCGCGCAGGCAGAGGCGCAGCGCTTCCTCGGGGCCGAGGCCGGCGTCCAGGACCAGACGCCTGACCGGGGGCGGGGGGGCGAGGTTCGCAAGCGTCAGGCGCGCCGGCAGGCCGACCTGCTGGGCCAGGGCACGATAGATCCGGTGGCTGCCGCGCAGCTTGCCGTCCAGGCTGTAGCCGGCGACATGCGGCGTGGCGATGGCGGCGAGATCCGCCAGACCACTGTCGATGACGGGCTCGTGCTCCCACACATCGAGCACCGCGGTAACATCGCCCTGCCCCGCCAGCCGCTGTCGCAGTGCCTGGCCATCCACGCAGTCGCCGCGCCCGGCGTTAAGCAACACGCTCCCCGGGGCCAGAGCGGCGATGCGCTGGGCATCGAACAGGTGCCAGGTCGGGTGGGGGCCTTCGGTCACCAGCGGGGTATGCAGGCAGAGCACGTCGCATTCGTCGATCAGCGACTCCAGGTCCACGAAGCCGGCCAGCCCCTCCGCGCCTTCCGTCGCCACGCGGGGCGGGTCGCAGGCCAGGCAGTCGACGCCCATGGTCGAAAGGCGCTCGAGCAGGCGCCCACCCACGTTGCCCACGCCAACGATGCCCACGCGACGCTCACCCAGGCACCAGTCCTGTCGCTCGGCCAGGGTCGCCAGGCTGCCCAGCACATAGTCCACCACTGCCTCGGCGTTGCAGCCCGGGGCGCTGGCGAAGGCGATATCGCGCTCGGCCAGGGCCCGCTCGTCCACATGGTCGGTGCCGATGGTGCAGGTCCCGACGAAGCGCAGCCGTGAGGCATGGGCCAGCAGGGCTTCATCCACACGGGTGATAGAGCGAACCACCAGGGCGTCGGCCTCGCGCAGCGAGATGGCATCGATCTCGCGCCCCGGCAGGCGGACCACCTCGCCCAGTTCTCCGAAGCAGGCCTGGACAGCGGGCACGTTGGCATCGACGATGATTCTCATGACGGACTCCCGACTGGCTGGCGATTCAACTTGTCCAGTGTGCCCAAGCCCTTACAATACCGCCAACTACCCCTTGAGCGTCGCAGGACTATGGCGCCTTCTACCTCGGGAGCTGCCGTGATTATCCGCTGGGAAACCGACCACGACTATGTGCTGGTGCACGTCCATCAGGACATGTTCGGTGACTGGATCTTCAGCCGTGCCTGGGGGCAGATCGGCACCCAGTTCGGCGGCCTGAAGCACCGCCTGGCCGATGACCACGACCAGGCCATGATGTGGCTGGCCGACGAGACCACCATCCTGAGCTCCCGGGGCTTTCGCAAGGTGCTGGAGGTGGAGGACGAGAGCCAGCAAGGCCGGGAAGCCGTCACTCAGCTATCGCTGCTGGAGCCGTAAGCTGCAAGCTGCAGCTTGCCGCCTCCCGGCGAAGCCGGGTCAACCCAGATAACGCCGGCCGCCACGCATCACGGCACCCTTCGCCTCGCGTGGCTCGGCGTCGCCGGCCAGCTGACGTCGCAGCGTCTCCCACGCCGTCTCGTCCAGCCAGCCCCGGTCCGCCAGCCAGGCGGCCAGGCGGTCGGCTTCCATACCCCGATCCAGCTCTGCCCCTGCTTCGTCTACCAAAACGGGAATGCGCACTCCGTAGCGTGCGACCAGGCCATCGTCGTCGCTGATCTCGATCCTTTGCAGCCGGTACCGCGCATCGCACAAGGTCGCCAGCAGCGCCTCCAGCTGCTCGCAGAGATGGCAGCCCAGGGTAGTGTAGAGTCTCAGCTCGATCATGCGTCTTTCCTTTGACGTCTCATACGTCCTCCCGATGGCGAATCAGGAAGCAGTGGTGCAGGCCCGGGCGGCGCTGGAAATCAGGGTCAAAGGTCCTCGCCGAAATATCCTTCACATGGAACTTCTCGGCGAGGTCCTCATCCAGGGTGAAGCGCCGCTGGTTGTTGGAGAAGACCAGGGTTCCCCCCGGCGCCAGGCGCGCCATGGCCAGGCGCACCAGCCGACCTTGATCGCGCTGGACGTCCAGGGTATCGGCCATCTTCTTGGAGTTGGAGAAGGTCGGCGGGTCCAGGAAGATCAGGTCGAACTCGCCGCCGGCAGTCTCCAGCCAGCGCAGGCAGTCGTCGCGCACCAGCCGATGGCGCCCGGGGTCCAGCCGGTTCAGAGCGAAGTTGTCCCGGGCCCAATCCAGGTAGGTATTGGAGAGGTCGACGCTGACGCTCTCGCTGGCCCCGCCCTGCTCTCCGGCTCCCAGGGCCGCCTGAACTGTGGCCGCTCCGGTATAGCAGAAGAGGTTGAGGAAACGCTTGCCGGCAGCCATCTCGCCGAGCAGGCGCCGCACCGGGCGATGATCGAGGAAGAGGCCGGTATCCAGGTAGTCGCGAAGGTTGACCCACAGCCTGGCCCGGCCCTCGCACGCCTCGAAGCGCTCACCGCTGGCTCCCTGCTTGCGGTACTGTGCCTTGCCGCTCTGCCGCTCGCGGCGCTTGACCACGACCTTGCCGGGGTCGACGCCCAGCACGTCGGGAATCACCCCGAGTGCCTCGAACAGGCGCTTCTGGGCCTGAGCGGCATCGACGGATTTCGGGGCGGCATACTCCTGCACGTGCACGCGGTCACCGTAGAGATCGATGGCCAGGGCATACTCGGGCATGTCGGCGTCATAGAGCCGGTAGCAGCTCTCGCCGCTGCTCTTCAGCCACTTCTTCAGCCGCCGGCGGTTCTTCTCCAGGCGGTTGGCGAACATCTGCGCCCCCTCGGAGCGCATGGGGGCGGCCTCCCCGGAGGGCGAATCCTCCGCCTCGGGAATGGCCATCAGCAGCAGCTTGGCCTCAAGGGGGCCGTTGCGCAGCGAGTACTGCTTGTGCGCCCGCAACCCGACGCGATGCCCGAGGTCCGGGTTGGCGGTAAAGACCGCCAGCAGCCAGCCGGGAAAGGCCACCTTGACCCGCTCGCCGAGCTGGCCGTAGAGGCGCACCAGTTCGGGAAGCTCGCCAAGGCGCTCGCCGTAGGGCGGATTGGTCACCACCAGCCCGTGGGGGGTGTCGACCAGCCCTGCGGGGCGTTCAAGCCCGGCCAGGGAGGCGCCTTCGAGTTCGATCAGCGCCGGTACGCCGGCACGCATGGCGTTGGCCTTCGCCGCGGCCAGAGCCGGCGGGCTCTCGTCGAAGCCGAACAGCCGCGAGCGACATCGCTTGCGCCCGATGCTGGCCCGCGCCTCGGCCTCGCGGTGCAGTTCCCGCCAGCTGTGATCGTCATGGCCCGCCCAGCCGTGGAAGCCGAAGCGCTCCCTGGCCAGGCCCGGGGCAATATCGGCCGCCATCATGGCGGCCTCGATCAGCAGCGTGCCGGCACCGCACAGCGGATCGACCAGCGGCGCGCCCTCGCGAGCCAGCGCCGGCCAGCCGGCGCGTATCAGCAGGGCGGCGGCCAGATTCTCCTTGAGCGGCGCATGCCCGACGTCGCGACGGTAGCCACGGCGATGAAGGCTGTCACCCGAGAGGTCCACGCCCAGGATCAGCCGCCCACGATGCAGATGGGCATAGAGACGAAGATCCGGCTGCCGGGTATCGACGTCGGGGCGCGGCCGTCCCTCGGCGTGGAGACGGTCCACCACCCCATCCTTGACGGTCTGGGCACCGAAACGAGTGTGGCGTATCGCCTCGGCGCGGCCATGGAAATCCACCGCCAGGGTCGCCCCCGGGGCGAGATGGCGTCGCCAGTCAATGGCCGTGGCGGCAGCACGTAGCGCCTCGGGGGTCTCGACGCCTTCAGCTTGCGCCAGACAGAGCACCAGCCGGTTGGCCAGCCGCGACCACAGGCAGATGCGGTAAGCGCTCTCGAGGCTCGCGCGCAGGTGAACCCCGGCCACCGTGGTCTTGCCGGGCACGGCACCCAGTGCGGCAAGCTCGTCGGCCAGCAGCAACTCGATGCCTCGCGGGCAGGTGGCCAGGAAATCCAGTGAATCAGGACAGTGCAGTTCGGTCATGAAAGTTCCATCTGCGTGGTACCTGCCCGTGATGAGGGCGTGACGGACAGGTGAATGCCTTGTTACAAATCATCGGTCGACAAGTGGCGTCATCCTGGGCTATCAATGAGGGAGTAGCTACTGAATGACGCATGCCTTTTTGTCAGCGGGCGTTGAGTCGTCGTGCAGCACGATGTTGCTGCAGAGACCCATGTCGCCTAGGTAATATGAATCCGGTCTCACGACTGGTTATTCATCGGTACCTTCATCAAGAGGTAGTCCAATGAAACGACAGAAACGTGATCGCTTCCAGCGTGCCTATGTTCATGGGTACAAAGCGGGATTATCAGGTCGTTCCCGCGATGACTGTCCAAGTCAGGATATCAATCTACGCGAGTACTGGATGAGCGGTTGGCGTGAAGGTCGTGGGGATCAATGGTCCGGGATGACGGGAGTCTCCGGCATTCACAAGAACCCCATGGTGATGTGACTTCCTAATAGCCCGGGTCAGAGACCCATCGTCAGAGGTGATGACGAACATATCAAGCCCATGGTTACACCATGGGCTTTTTAGTGGTTGCCTGCAGCGCCCGGGCGCACTCCCCTACCAGCGCCGGCCCGCGAAAGATGAAGCCCGAATACAGCTGCACCAGGTCGGCGCCGGCCGCCACCTTGGTAACCGCCGCCTCGCCACTGTCGATACCGCCCACGCCGATGATCGGCATGTCGGGCAACCGGCTTCGCAGTTCGCGGATCACGGTGTTCGACGACTCGAACACAGGACGACCGGAGAGCCCACCCTGCTCGTCGGCATGCTCGAGCCCCGCCACCGCCTCGCGGGAGACCGTGGTGTTGGTGGCGATCACCGCGTCGATGGCATTGGACTCGAGGCTGCGTGCGACCAGACCGACCTCCTCCGGGCTCATGTCCGGTGCGATCTTGACCGCCAGGGGGACGCGGCGATCGGCCTCACGATCGAGCCGGCTGCCCTCTTCGCGCAGGGCACCGAGCAACGCATCCAGGTGCTCTCCGAACTGCAGATTGCGCAGCCCCGGCGTATTGGGCGAGGAGATGTTCACCGTGATGTAGTGCGCATGACCATGCACTTGGCGCAGGCAGGTCAGATAGTCGTCCACCGCCTGCTCGACCGGGGTAGTGAGGTTCTTGCCGATGTTGATGCCGATCACACCGTCATAGCGACTTGTTCGGACTCGGGCGATCAGGTGATCCACCCCGGCGTTGTTGAAGCCCATGCGGTTGATGATGGCGCCGGCTTCGGGCAGGCGGAACAGCCGCGGCCGTGGATTGCCCTCCTGGGGCCGCGGCGTCACGGTACCCACCTCGACGAAGCCGAAGCCCAGCGCCCCCAGGGCATCGAGATAGTCGGCGTTCTTGTCGAGTCCAGCGGCCAGACCGACCCGGTTGGGAAAGCGCAGCCCCATCAGCTCCACCGGATCCTCGACTCGGTCGCCGCCGATTCGCCCCGCCAGGCCAAGGCGATTGGCCATGTCGAGTCCCTTCAGGGCGACCCTGTGGGCGGTCTCGGCGTCCAGGCGAAACAGCAGCGAACGGGCGAGCGAATACATGGCGGCTCCGGACAAGGATGACGGACGGGCGCAGGAGTATAGCAGTGCCGAGAACGGGAAACGATGCCGTCGTATCGCTGGCCAGGATGATGAAAGGCCCAGTGACGACAGCCTGAGACCGTTCTGTGGTCTACTGTGGGCAATATCGTTAGGATCACGACCGACAGGACCGTGCAGCCGAAGCCAGGGAGTTCCATATGGCCGATACCACCGAAACCCTCGAGGACCGCCTCTCGCGCATTCACCGAGCGCTGGGCGACGAACAGTTCGATGCCGTCGACGACGTGCTGGCGGACCTGGAACCCGCCGAGATCGCCCTGCTGCTGGAGTCGCTTCCGCCGTCAGCGCGCATCCAGCTGTGGGAACGGGTGCCGGGCGAAGTCGACGGTGAGGTCCTGCTGCACGTGCATGACGAGGTGCGCAGCACCCTGCTCGACGACATGGATCATGCCGAGATCGTTGCTGCCACGTCCAGCCTCGACACGACAGACCTCGCTGAGATCTTCGAGGACCTGCCCCAGCAGGTGGCCGAGGACATGCTGCGCTCGATGGACGAGTTGCAGCGCAGTCGGCTGCAGGAAACCCTCTCGTTCGAGGAAGACAGCGCCGGTCGCCTGATGCGTACCGATACCATCGCCGTGCGCGCCGACGTCAGCCTGGAGACGGTCAGACGATTCCTGCGCTGGAAGGAGACGGTCCCCGACAACACCCATTCGCTGATGGTGGTCGACCGTAACGGCTACTTCGTGGGGGTACTGCCACTGGCCCGCCTGGTATCGAACGACCCCGAGATGGCCGTCGCCAACTTCATGGACCGCGAAGTGGACAGCATCCAGGTGACCATGCATACCCGAGAGGTGGCCACTCTCTTTCAGACCCACGACCTGGTCTCCGCGCCGGTGGTGGACGAGGCCGGGCTACTGCTGGGGCGCATCGTCATCGACGATATCGTCGACGTGATCCGCGAGAATTCCGAGCAGGCGTTGATGAACATGGCCGGCCTGGACGAGGAGGAGGACCTCTTCGCACCGGTGATGCCCAGCGCCAAGCGACGCGCCGTTTGGCTGGGCATCAACCTGATCACCGCCTTCCTCGCCGCCTGGGTGATCGGCCGCTTCGAGGATGCCCTGGACAAGATCGTGGCCCTCGCCGTACTGATGCCCATCGTGGCCAGCATGGGCGGCATCGCCGGCAGCCAGACCCTCACCCTGGCAATCCGCGGCCTGGCGCTGGGCCAGATCAGTCGTACCAACAGCAGTTGGCTGCTGCGCAAGGAGATCGGTATCGCCGCCCTCAACGGTGTGCTCTGGTCGCTGGTGGTCGCCGTGCTGGCAGTGCTCTGGTTCGGCAGCATCGCCATCGGGGTCATCATCGCCGCCGCCCTGGTGATCAACATGCTGGCCGCCGGCGTCGCCGGCATTGTAATCCCGTTGATGCTCAAGCGCTCGGGCATCGACCCCGCCCTCTCGGGATCGGTCATCCTGACCACGGTGACCGACGTGGTGGGGTTCATGGCCTTCCTGGGACTGGCCACGCTCTTCCTGCTATGACCGCTGCCTCGCATGCGAGGCCCGAGAGACACGAACCCCCGCACATCGGCGGGGGTTCGTGTTTCCGGCCATGGACACGGCAGAGCGATCAGGTCTCGCGATTGCTCTCGGCCAGATCGACAAGCTCGCGCACGGCCACCGCGAAGAGCGGGAAGCCGCCATGGCTGCCACTGCTGACTTCCTCGAGCAGGCGGCACCAGCGCTGGTGCATGCCATGGTGGCGCGAGAGCCACTGCTCCACCCGCTTCGAAGAGTCGCTCGGCCCGTCCTCCATGCCCAGCACACTGGTGGTCAGCGCCAGCTGCTGGCGATCGATGTCGTCACGGAAGGTCTCGCGTGCCTGAGCCTGCCAGCTATCGCGCACCTTGAGCTCGGTAATCTGCTGGACCATCCACGGCAGCTCCAGGCGATCGCCGATCTCGTAGTACACCTCGGCCACCCGCTGGGGATCCTCGTTGGTCTGGCGTGCCGTCTGGATGATACCGAGTGCCGCATAGAGGCTCCCGGCGGCCGCCACGGTCGCCGCCAGAGCCTCCGGCAATCCGGCCTCGGTGAGCTCGTTGCGGCGAACTTCCCAGGCACTGTACTCCTCGCCACGCAAGCGCTCGCCGATATTCTCCTGCAGCTGTGCCAGGCGTGGGGCGAAGAAGTCGATGGCATCCCGGGTGCTCATGCCGGTACGGTTGCGCAGGAACCAGCGAGTGGCCCGGCGCAGCATGCGCATCAGGTCAAGCATCACGCTGTACTGCACCGCGCTCGGCACCAGATTATCCAGCGCCTCGACCTGCTCCCAGAGGAGTGGCAGCTGAAAGCTGTCGCGCGCCACCACGTAGGAGCGGGCGATGGTGGCACGGTCGGCGCCGGTGGAATCGATCAGCCGGCGCACGAAGACGATGCCCATATGGTCGACCAGGTCATTGGCCACCTGGGTGGCAACGATCTCGCGCTTGAGGCGGTGGTCGTACATCTCCTCCTTGTAGCGCTCGACCAGCACCGCGGGGAAGATCCGCTCGACGAACTTGACGATGGTCGGGTCGTCGGGCACATCCGAGGCGATCAGGTCACCCTTGAGCACACTCTTGGCGTAGGAGATCAACACCGAGAGTTCGGGCAACAGCATCCCCTGCTCGTTGGCGGCACGCTCATTGAGCACCTCGTCGTCGGGCAGGAACTCCAGCTCGCGATCGATCTGACCCACGGCCTCCAGTTCGCTGATGAAACGCCGGAAGGGACCGATGCCCTGACGGGAGAGAAGCTCAGCGAGATCCAGGGCCTGGGTCTGGCGATAGTTGTCCAGCAGCACCAGGTCGGAGACTTCGCTTGTCATGTCGGCAAGCAGCCGATTGCGCTGCTTTTCGGTCATGTCGCCGCGCTTGACCACCTCGTCGATGAGAATCTTGATGTTGACCTCATGGTCGGAGCAGTTGACCCCGCCGGCGTTGTCGATGAAGTCGGTGGTGACGCGGACGCCCCGGGCAGCCGCCTCCATGCGACCGCGCTGGGTGAAGCCGAGGTTGCCACCCTCGCCGATGACGCGGCACTGCAGTTCACGGCCATCGATACGCAGGCTATCGTTGGCCTTGTCCCCCACCTGGGCGTCGGTCTCCTCGCTGCCCTTGACGTAGGTCCCGATACCGCCGTTCCACAGCAGGTCGACCCGCGACTTGAGCATGGCGCGGATTAGCTCGTTGGGCGCGAGCTTGTCCTCCTTGATACCGAACAGCGTCTTCATCTGCTTGGAAATGGCGATGGTCTTGGCCGAGCGCTTAAAGATCCCCCCACCCTCGGAAATCAGGCGGGTATCGTAGTCTTCCCAGCTCGAGCGCGGCAGGTCGAACAGACGCTGGCGCTCGGCGAAGCTCGACGCCGCGTCCGGGGTCGGGTCGACGAAGATATGCAGGTGGTTGAAGGCTCCCACCAGGCGGATCCTGTCGGAGAGCAGCATGCCGTTGCCGAAGACGTCGCCCGCCATGTCGCCGATGCCGAGCACCGTGAACTCGTCCTGCTGGGTGTTCAACCCCAGTCCGCGGAAGTGACGCTTGACCGACTCCCAGGCCCCCTTGGCGGTGATACCCATCTTCTTGTGATCATAGCCGTTGGCCCCGCCCGAGGCGAAAGCATCGCCCAGCCAGTGGCCGTACTCGAGGGAGATCTCGTTGGCGATGTCGGAAAAGGTTGCGGTGCCCTTGTCGGCGGCCACCACCAGGTAGGCATCATCATCGTCGTGGCGCACCACATCCTTCGGCGGCACGATCTCGCCGCCCACGCGGTTGTCGGTGACATCAAGCAGGGCACGGATGAAGGTCTTGTAGCAGGCGATGCCCTCCTTCTGGATGGCGTCGCGATCCCCACCCTCGGGAAGGCGCTTGCACACGAAACCACCCTTGGCACCCACCGGCACGATCACCGCATTCTTGACCTGCTGTGCCTTGACCAGACCCAGCACTTCAGTACGGAAGTCCTCGAAGCGATCGGACCAGCGCAAACCGCCTCGCGCGACCTTGCCGCCACGCAGATGCACCCCCTCCACTCGCGGCGAGCAGACGAAGATCTCGTAGGCCGGCCGCGGCCTGGGCATGCCGGTGACCCGGGAGGGCTCCATCTTGAAGGAAATATAATCCTTGTGCTGGCCATCGGGTCCCGGCTGATAGTAGTTGGTGCGCTGGGTCGCCTGGATCAGTTCCGTGTAGCGGCGCAGCAACTGGTCGTCATTGAGGCTGGCGACATCATCGAGCAGCCGGATAATGCGCGCCGTGCACGCCTCGATCTCGCCTTCCGGCGGGCGTTCGGCCGGATCGAAGCGCAGCTCGAAGAGGGTCACCAGCTCGCGGGTGATCTCCGGATGGTTGACCAGGGTGGTGGCCATGTAGTTCTGGGAGACACCGAAGCGTATCTGCTTGAGGTAGCGGGCATAGCCCCGCAGCATGGCCACCTCGCGCCAGTCCAGGTTGGCGCCGATGATCAGCCGGTTGAAGGGATCGTTGTCCGCGTCCCGGTTCCAGATACGCTGGAAGGCCTCGATGAAGGAATCCCGCATCTCCTGCAGATTGACCTCAGTGCTGGTGTGGTGCTCCAGATCGAAGTCGTGAATCCAGTAGCTGCCATCGCGCGCCTCCAGCTCGTAGGGGCGTTCGCCGATCACCCGCAGTCCGAGATTCTCCATCATCGGCAGCACGTCGGAGAGCGGGATGGGCTGATCACGGTGGAACAGCTTGAGGTTGACCCCGCTGCCTTCCTCCTCGACCAGCCGGTAGAGGGAGAGCGCCAACGGGCTGCCCTCATCCAGCTCGCTGATGTGCTGGAGATCATAGACCGCGGTACGCGCTGAGAAGTCGTCGCGATAGCTGGCGGGGAAGGCATCGCGAAAGCGGTCCATCAGCAGATTGGCCTGCTCCTCGCCGAACCCCTCGATGGCCGCGCCCTGGAGGTCGTCGCGCCAGTTGCGGGCGAGCTGCGCCAGTTTGGCTTCCAGGCGTCGCAGGTCGTAGTCCGCCGGCTGATCCCCCTTGAAGCGCAGGATGAACTGGATGCGGGCCAGCACCGATTCCGACAGGTAGGTGTTGAAGTCGCCAAAGTGGGCATCGAGCTCTTCGCAGAGCAGGTCCTGGATGCGCAGGCGCAGCTCGGTGGAGAACACGTCACGCGGCACGAAGGCCAGGCAGGAGTAGAACCTGCCGGAGCGATCCTCGCGGATGAACAGTCTCACCCGTCGCCGCTCGCGCATGTCGAGGATCCCCAGGGCGGTCTGAGTCAGCTCGTCGGTATCGATCTGGAAGAGGTCGTCGCGGGGATAGACCTCGAGAATGTGCAGCAGGTGCTTGCCGTTGTGGCCCTTGGGATTGAAGCCGGAGTTGTCCATCACCGTCTTGAGCTTGCGGCGCAGGATCGGCACGTTTCGCGGCGACTCGTTGTAGACGGTAGCGGTAAACAGGCCGAGGAAGCGCCGCTCACCGATCACCCGCCCTTGGTCATCATAGCGATCGATCGAGATGTAATCCGGGTAGGTCGGGCGATGGATACGCGCATGGTGGGCGCTCTTGGCGAACGACAGCAGTTGAGGCACCAGCACGTAGTGGTCACCCTCGATCCCCTGGTCGGTGCGGATACGCTCGCGATAGCGCGGCTGATCGAGGCGGAACACGCCCAGCACACTGTCCTCGTCGCGGTCCAGGCGCTGTCGCCCCTCACCCTCGTGGACGACATACTCGTCATAGCCGAGAAAGGTGAAATTATCGTGCAGCAACCACTCGACGAACGCGATGGCCTCCGCGTGATCCTCAGCCTCGACCTGCTCCGGGCGCGAGCTCTCGAGTTCCGCAAGCGCGGCACGCGCCTGTTCACGCATCGGCTCGAAGTCGGCCACCGCAATGCGCACATCGCCCAGCACTTCCTGCAGACTCGTCTCGATGTCCTCGAGCAGCGCCGAATCCGAGTGGCGGTCGATCTCGATGGCGATCAGCGACTCCCGGCCCTGGGGGGCATCGTCCCGATGCGTCGAGGTGACACGCTCGAGCCGGTGCTGACTGTCGCGTTCCGTCGCCAGGACGGCATTGTGAATGGCATGAACCGTCATGCCCCGCCGATTGAGCTCAATACGGACCGAATCAACCAGGAAGGGCATGTCCTCATGGAGAACGGCAATGAAGGTATGCGTGGACTGCCAGCCATGTTGCTCGAAATCGGGGTTGAACACCCGGACCTTGGGGTCGTTAGGGTCGAACTGCTGCAGGAAGTGCCACACGGAGAGGGTGGCACCATAGATGTCGTCGAGACGGCGGTCGGCCAGGTCGTCGAGTGGTACCGTGGCATAGAAGTGGCGGGCGAAGGCACTGACCTGATTGGCCTTGGCCTCGTCCAGACGGCCTTGCAGCCGCTCCTCGAGTTGCTTGAGCAGATCCTGACGGGTCTCCTCGTGTGCGACGTGTTGCATCCATCACCTCGGCTACCTGCGGCCGCCCGAGGCGGCCGGGAGAACTTGACGTGGCGGCCTCCTGGCCGCATCGCCTTCCAGCTTACGTCACTTACCGAGTCCACCCCAGCCACATGCCCCTTCGCTCATGGAGCATGTCGGTTGCGCATCGCCGCTTGACTTCGAGCCGGCCATGTCAGCCCGTGACGTATGCTTCACGCCGCTCGAGCAGGACCCCACATTCACAGTGATGCGTCCAGGGAAACTGGTCGAAGAGCGCGAAACGCCGGATGTCGTGAGTGCGGCACAGCGTTTCGAGATTGTCGGCCAGGGTCTCGGGATTACATGAAATATAGACGATACGCGCATAGTCGCTGAGTTGATGGCAGCTCTCTTCATCGAGACCCGCCCGAGGCGGATCGACCAGCACCGTGGAGAAGGCATAGTCATCAAGGGCCATCTCGGCCACTCGGCGCCCCCCCTTCTCACCCTTCAGGGCCTGGGAGAACGCCTCGGCCGACATGCGGCCAACCTCGGCGTTGCCGATGCCGTTGGCCTCCAGGTTGATCCGAGCACTGGCCACCGAAGTACGTGAAATCTCGGTAGCCAGGACTCGCCGAAAGTTGTCGGCCAGCGCTACGGTGAAGTTACCATTACCGCAGTAGAGCTCCACCAGATCGCCGTCCTGGCTGCCCCGGGTGACATCCCGAGCCCAAGCCAGCATGGCGCGACAAATCTCGGCGTTGGGCTGAGTGAAGCTGTTCTCGACCTGCTGGTAGACCAGCGACTCGCCGTCCACCTCGAGGCGCTCCCAGACATGGTCACGCTCCAGTACCAGGCGCTGCTTGCGGGCACGGCCAATGATCATGACACCCAGCGCCCGTTGAAGGGCTCGAGCCTTGATCTCCCAGGCTTCGTCGAGCCGACGGTGGTAGATCAAGGTGACCAGTACCTCGCCGGAAAGGGTGGTGAGAAACTCCACCTGGAAGAGACGGCGGCGCAACAGATCGTGGTCGCGGATAGCATCGAGTAGGCGCGGCATGAGTTCGTTGATCTGCCGGCTGGCCACCGGATATTGGTCCAGGCGGACCACCGTCTTGCGTGTCGGGTCCTCGGGATCGACCTCGAACATCGCATAGAAGAGATCATCCCCCTCGTGCCAGAGGCGAAATTCGCAGCGCTGGCGAAAGTGACTCGGTGGCGAGGGAAATACCTCGAGGGTCGGCGGTGCGAAGCGTGCGAAAGCACGGGTGATGCGCTCGCGCTTGGCCTCGAGCTGCTGATCATAGCGGGCGGGATCGACAACGGGGATGGCCACGGCGGCTCCTGGAGTAAAATTGACGAGATCGAGATGATAGTGGCGAAACCGACAAGCTGGGTTGGCTCAGACCAGCTGCAACAGCCTCGGGGCGGCAAAGCCGAAGGTTGCCAATCCCCTGCCCAGGCGTACATCGCGCGCGGTGACCAAACTCGGCTCGTCACCCTGGCGAGGCGCGAGCGCCGGCACTACCTGGGCCACCCGGCGGGCGATGGCGTCCCCGGAATCGACCCAGGCCACCTGATGCGGGGCCGCATCAACCAGCCACGGACCCAGCAGCGGAAAGTGGGTACAGCCCAGAACCACGGTATCCAGTTCGGGATCGTCCCACAGTGGAGAAAGCGCCTGACGCAGGGTCGCTTGATCAGGAGGCTCACCCACTACCAGGCGCTCGGCCTCGGTGACAAGGATATCCGCAGCGACCCGGGTCACCCGGCAGTCGGCAGCAAAGTCCTCGATGAGCTGAAGGGTATAGGGGCGCGACACGGTGGCACTGGTCGCCAGCAGCCCGATATGGCGGGTGAGGCTCATCCGGGCCGCCGGTTTGATGGCCGGCACGGTGCCGACCACGGGAATCGAGAGGCATTCGCGCAGGACATCCAGCGCCAGGGTGCTGGCGGTATTGCACGCTACCACCAGGGCGCTGCAGCCGCTGGCCGCCACGGCGGCCTCGCAGACGACTCGGATCCTCTGCACCAGCCAGGCATCCCCGCGATGGCCATAGGGCAACATGGCATTATCACAGGCATACACCAGGGCGGCCTCGGGCAGGCGTCGACGCAGCGCCTGGACCACCGACAGCCCACCGACACCGGAATCGAAGACCAGGATCGGACCTGCCATCAGGCTAAAATCCGACACCGCAGGGCCAGGTGGCACGGGCAGGTCAGGCAGGTCAATGAGCTGGGAAATCGGGACAGAAGACACATGGCGAAGAATTGGCCGCTTCTCAGAATGGCAGCCATTCTACCCCAGACCCGGGACAGAGCCGAAATGCCACGATATCGAGGGCACTGCGATCAGGTCATCGGCTCGGGGGCATCCCGCAGTTCGGCATAGAGCTCGGGATAGGCCTCCTGCAGCCGCTCCAGCTGGGCCTGGGCGCCCTCCGGCAGGGCCGCCGCGAGGGCCTCGAGATCCTGGTCGTTGAAGTTCTCACGGATCAGGGGGAACAGCAGCTCTCGCTCATCTCGCAGATAAGCCCGGTGAGCTTCGAGATAGGCCTTGAGGTCCTCGGCGAAGCGGTCCATCGGCACCACGGCGTCCATCAGGATCATGTCGAGGTCGTTGGACAGCTGCTTGAGCCGCGACTGCAGCGCGCGATAATCCTTGGACAGGCACTCCGTGACCTCGACACTCGAGGGATCCAGCTCCTGGAGGCGTTCGGTGCAGACCTTCTCGAGAGGCTGCGTAAAGCCTTCCTGGTAGTCGAGGATATAGTCGACGACTTCCCGGACCAGCTGGAAATTGGGACGCTCGCCGGCAGCCAAGGACTTCTGCTTGAGCTGCAGGACGTGCAACATGCGCGCCATGTTGGCATGATCCTGGCGCAACTGCTTCAGCATGGGCATGACGGAAGTCTCCTCTCCTGTTGCGATTGTTCCGCAGAAGGCTCGCTCATTAGATTCGTCGCGGCAAGTGCCGTTCAGCGAGGCATGACGCCTCGGGGAAGGAAGGTCTGACTCAGGCTAGCCTCTCAAAAGGAATTCCGCCTGTCACCCAAGGTCCTATTGCCTGCGACAAATCCACTCTACCAGGCGTGAGCCAAGGAGTCAGAAATGGATCTCTTCCAGCGCAACACGCCCGATGATACCGCCCCGCTCGCCTTTCGCATGCGCCCGCACCGGCTTGCGGACTATGTAGGGCAACAGGCGCTGGTCGGCCCTGGCAAGCCGCTGGCGCGCATGGCCGAGAGCGGCGTGGTGCGCTCGATGATCCTCTGGGGACCCCCGGGGACCGGCAAGACAACCCTGGCCGAGATCCTCGCCGAGGTGTCAGGCGCGCACCTGGAGCACCTTTCGGCGGTGATGGCGGGTGTCAAGGAAATCCGTGCCGCCGTCGATCGCGCCCGCGACAGGCAGGCCCGCGAGCGCCCTACCCTGCTGTTCCTCGACGAGATCCACCGCCTCAACAAGAGCCAGCAGGACGCCCTGTTGCCCCATGTGGAATCGGGACTGCTGACACTCATCGGCGCGACGACGGAAAACCCCTCTTTCGAGGTCAACTCGGCGCTGCTCTCCCGGGCACGGGTGCATGTGCTGAAGTCGCTCACCGATGAGGAACTCGTGGAGGTAATGCAACGGGCTCTGAGCGACGAGACGCGCGGCCTGGGCGGGCGGCACATCCACGTGGATGACGGGGTACTGGCGCTGCTGGCTCGAGCCGCCGCCGGCGATGCTCGCCGCGCCCTGGGCCTGCTGGAGACTGCCTGTGACTTCACCGTGGCCGAGGGTGACGGTGAGCGTCTCCCTCGCCAGGCACTGGAAGATGTCCTCGGCCACCAGGCCAGCGCCTTCGACAAGCAGGGCGACCACTTCTACGACCTGCTCTCGGCGATACACAAGTCCGTGCGCTCTTCGCGACCGGACGCCGCCCTCCTCTACATCGCCCGCTTCCTGCAGGGCGGCGGTGACCCGCTCGACGTGATCCGTCGCCTGGCGGCCATCGCCTCGGAAGACGTGGGCAACGCCGACCCGCGCGCCCTCCCTCTGGTGATGGCCGCCTGGGATGCCTATCTGCGTCTGGGGGACTACGAAGGTCAGCGTGCCATCGCCCACGCCGCCATCCATCTCGCCGTGGCGCCCAAGAGCAATGCCATCGACCGGGCCTGGAAGCAGGCCAAGGCCTTCGTGGCGGAGCAGCCGCAGCTGGAGGTCCCGACCTATCTGCGCAACGCGCCTACCAAACTGATGGAATCCCTGGGACATGGCCAGGGATACCGCTATGCGCATGACGAGCCCCATGGCTATCCCGCCGGCAGCGCCCATGACTGCTGGCCGACCGCCGTTCCCCAACAGCATTTCTACACGCCCACGGAATATGGCCAGGAGAAGCGCTACGGCCAGCTCATGGCCTGGCGGGAGCAGCTGGATGCCGAGGCGGACGAGGGTGCATAGCGGCCAAGCGGCCAAGCGGCCAAGCGGCCAAGCGGCCAAGCGGCCAAGCGGCCAAGCGGCCAAGCGGCCAAGCAGGATAACCTAGCCCAAAAGAACCCCCCGCCGGACCAGACATCCGACGGGGGCACTCATCCATTGGCTCAACGCCTGCCACCCGCCACCGGACAGCTTGGCGGCTCGGTGCTTTAAGCTCGGCGCTTTACTGCGTGTCGCGAATCACGTCTGTGCCGTCGGGAATCTCGAAGACAAAATGACGGTCGTCCAGCGGCTCGTTCATGCGCACGTTGTCGAACTCGATGGCGGTGCGCTGCCCGGTGCTGTCGGTCATCTGCAGCAGCCTCAGCGCCTCGCCACGGAAGGTCATCTGCAGTTCCTCGAACAGCGTATCGGCATCCTTGGGTATCAGGGTGAAGGTTTCGCTGCTGCCCTGCTGGCGACGAGTCACGTCGTAGCTGCCGGTCAGCTCGTCGGCACTGCCGGACAGCAGCAGGGCGGGAGTATGGGTCACTCGCTGGTCCAGGGCCTGCACCGTGGCCTGCTCCAGGTCCGGATCGTAGAGGGTGACCTCCTCTCCCGCCGAGACCACCAGTTGCTCGTAGGGAGCATCCACTTCCCAACGGAACTTGCCGGGACGCGACAGCCACATCCGGCCGCGGGCCTCCTGCAGACGCTGGCCACTGCCATCGAGGATCTGCTGCTCGAAGTCCGCCACGTAGGTGTCAAGCGGCTCGAGAATATCCGCCAGGCGCTCGGCCCCCTCGCTGGCCAGCGCCGACATCGGCATGGCGAGGGTCATGGTCAGCGTGGCGAGAATCTTCTTCACTGTCATCGTCTCTGTCTCCCTGGACGGATCCATCATGGCTTGATGTCACTCGGACCCGGTGCGCCCCCGGCGAGTTGCATCCCCGCCGAGGCTTCCATCATTGCTGCAAGGTTGCCGCGCGTCAGTCGCCCACCGGCGGCGGGGCCAGGACCTCACGCGCACCGTTGGTGCCCATGGTGGAGACCACCCCGGCCACCTCCATGGACTCGACCAGTCGCGCGGCCCGGTTATAGCCGATCTTGAAACGGCGCTGCACCGCCGAGATGGACGCCCGGCGACTTTCGGTGACGAAGGCTACCGCCTCGTCGTAAAGGGCATCCTGTTCGGCGCCGTCATCAGCGCCGCCCTCGGATTCCAGGCCGACCAGCGCCTCGGCGGAAACGCCACCCGAGAGGATCTCGTCGATGTACTCCGGTTCCCCGCGCCGCTTCCAGTCCTCCACCACCCGGTGGACCTCGTCGTCATCGACGAAAGCGCCGTGGACACGGGTGGGCATGCCGGAACCCGCAGGCAGGTAGAGCATGTCGCCATGACCCAGCAGGTTCTCGGCGCCCCCCTGGTCGAGGATGGTACGTGAATCGACCCGAGAGGAGACCTGGAAGGCCATGCGGGTGGGGATATTGGCCTTGATCAGGCCGGTAACCACGTCCACGGAGGGACGCTGAGTGGCGAGTATCAGGTGGATACCGGCGGCCCGAGCCTTCTGAGCCAGCCGCGCGATCAGCTCCTCGACCTTCTTGCCGACGATCATGAACATGTCGGCGAACTCGTCGATCACCACCACGATGTAGGGCAGCTTCTCGAGCACCGGCGGGCTCTGGTGCATCTCCCAGGGCTGGGGCTCCCAGAGCGGGTCGGCCACCTGGGCACCGGCCCGTTCGGCCTCGTCGAGCTTGCCGTTGAAGCCGGTGATGTTACGCACGCCCATGGCCGCCATCAGCTTGTAGCGACGCTCCATCTCGGCCACGCACCAGCGCAGTGCGTTGGCGGCCTCCTTCATGTCGGTGACCACCGGCGCCAGCAGGTGCGGAATGCCATCATAGACCGACAATTCCAGCATCTTGGGGTCGACCATGATCATGCGCAGCTCGCTGGGTGTCGCCTTGAGCAGCATGGAGATCAGCATGCCATTGACGCCCACCGACTTCCCGGAACCGGTAGTGCCGGCCACCAGCAGGTGGGGCATCTTGCCGAGATTGGCCACCACCGGGCCGCCGCCGATGTCCTGACCCAACGCCAGGGTCAGCGCCGAGGCCTCCTGTTGGTAGCGATCGGAGTCGATCACCTCGCGCAGGCGAATCATCGCCCGGTGCGGATTGGGAATCTCGATACCCACGGTCGGTCGGCCGGGGATCACTTCGACCACCCGCACGCTCTTGACCATCAGCGAACGCGCCAGGTCCTTGGCCAGGTTGCTGATCTTGGAAACCTTCACGCCGGCCGCCGGCTTGATCTCGAAGCGGGTGATCACCGGGCCGGGCCAGGTCTCGACCACTTCGGCCTTGACCCCGTACTCGCGCAGACGCGTCTCCAGCAGCTCGGCCATCTCGGCCAGCTGCTGCTCGGAATAGTTGCGCTGCTGGGGCTGAGGCGGGGTCAGCAGACGCAGGCTGGGCAGGTCGCCGTCGGGCTCCGGCAATCCGTCGAGGACCGGTCGCTGGCTCTGCAGGTGCTCCACGGTCCACAGCGCGGGGGCGTCGGCGGCCTCGCGCCCCTGCTCAGCGGTTGCCACCTGCGGCGCTGTTTCCGATGAGGGCGCCGGGGGAGCCACCCCAGAATCCCGGTGGCCGGTGGTGTTCACCGCATCGTCCATGACGCCTTCACTTGCTGCCGGCGAGGCCCCCGATGAGGCGCGGACTGGTGGCGCATCGGCCGGATCGCCTTCTTCACGGGTCTGGTCGCTGTCGCGGGCCGTCTCGGCAGGCCCATCGAGGCTCGTCTCGTCACGATATGCCCTCAGGGCGGGGCTCTGCCAGGCGGAAAGCTCCTGGTCATCATCGGGCAGCACCGGCTCGGGCACCGTTTCCGGAACTCGTTGAGCCCCTCCCGCGTCGGTGTCTTCTCGGCGGAGGCCGGGTGGCTTGCCAGTCATGGAGGGAGCATCGGGAGTGTTACCCGCGTCCGGCGTCGTCTCGCCTGAGCCCTGAGGCATCGTGGTGTCAGCAGGCGGCGAGGACGCGGGCCTCCGCTGCTCCCCCTGCGGGGTTATCTTCACACGCGGCTCCACGGCCTGGCGCGACACCTGGGCGGTATAGGCCGCCTCGGGCTTCTTGGCCGAGGGCGTGCGCTCGGGGACTTCCCAGGGAATGTCGGTCTCACCATCGTTACCGAAGCCGGGTTCGCGGCGCGAAGCACCGTCGGCGGCCAGCACCGACTCACCCTCACGACGACGGTCTCCTCGGAGGCGCTGCCACCAACGCGGGCGAGCTTTGGTGTCGGACGAGGCTTCGGGCGAGACGTCATCCGCTTCCCGGTCATTGGCCTCGGCGACCGATGGCTCGTTATCCTCCCGGGCCTGGTCACGCCGCTCGGCACGTCGTTCGCGCACCAGGCCGAAACGGTCAGCCACCCAGCGCCACACCAGCAGGCTGCGGTGGCCCAGCTCGTCCATCACTGTCAGCCAGGAGAGTCCGGTGAACAAGGGAAAGCCACAAAGCATGGCGGCGACAGCCAGCAGGCCGGTACCGCCCGTGCCCACCAGTGGTAGCAAGGCCCCGACCAGCCCCTCACCGAGGATGCCGCCGGTGGAATAGGGCAAGGGGCCATCAGGGCGATAGAAGTGCAGCGCACCCAGGCAGGTGGACCCCAGCAGCAGCAACACAAGCCCCCCGCAGCGCACTGCCAGGGCCGTGGCATCCCACTCGAAGCGCACCTGACGCGAGCGAATCAGCCACCAGGCGGCAACCCCCAGCATGCCAGGCCACCACAGGGCGCTGACGCCGAACAGCGAGTAGAGCACATCGGCAAGCCAGGCGCCGATCGGCCCCATCCAGTTGGCGACTTCAGTTTCAGGGCCGCTGCGCGACCAGCCGGGGTCCTGCGCATGGAAGCTGTAGAGCGCCAATAGCAGGAACACACAGGCGGCCAGCAGCAAGATCACTACCCCTTCCCGGGCTGAGCCCTGCAGCCGCAGCCCGAAGCGTTTCGCCGTTTCCCTGGCATTCGCCGCCGTCACCCGACGCGACGTGGTCCTCTTCTTGACACTCAAGCGGCCATCCCCCTTGCGCCAACATGGCGTCTTCCGGATTTCATTGCGTTCAATCATACCGAGCAAGTGCTCGCCATCACAGGGCCCGCATGCCTTGAGCCCCAGTCTGCCGCACGGCAGACTGGGTGAATCGTCAACGAGGAAGACGCTATTCATGCTCCCCTGGCTATCTGACCGGTCCGTGGTCTTTCCGCCCGTTGGGTCTGCCCTGCGTGATCCCGACGGCCTGCTGGCCGCCGGCGGGGCCCTCACGCCAGAATGGCTGCTGGCCGCCTATCGCCGCGGCATCTTTCCCTGGTTCAGCGATGACCAGCCTATCCTGTGGTGGAGCCCCGACCCGCGCATGGTGCTGTTCCCTGACGAGATACGGGTAAGGCGCAGCCTCGCCAAGCGGCTGCGCAACGCTGGCTTCCGGGTTACCGCCGACACCGCCTTCGAACGGGTGGTAGAGGAATGCGCAGCGCCACGCGATGGCCAATCCGGCACCTGGATCACCGACGAGATGCGTGAAGCCTATGGAGGCTTGCACCGTCTCGGCGCGGCCCACTCGCTGGAGGTGTGGCAAGCCGGTGAGCTGGTGGGCGGCCTATATGGCGTGGCCATGGGCCCGGTGTTCTTCGGCGAGTCGATGTTCTCGCGCCAGGCGGATGCCTCGAAAATCGCCCTGGTGCAGCTCGCCAGGGCGATGGCCGCCGGCGGAGGGCGGCTGATCGACTGCCAGATGCACACCGGCCACCTGGCCAGCCTGGGGGCCAGGGATATCGCCCGGAGCGAGTTCATCGGCTATCTTGAACAGTGGCTGGGTCATGTCGGCGGTGACCACCGGCAGGCGGACAACGACGTGCTGGCACCGACCTGGTCCTTCGAGGCAATCGATACCATTGCATGACCGGGTCACCGATTCAGAGGAGATGGCAGCATTGAGCAGCAATGCCCCCCGGCAGCCGGTCAGGGACCTGCGCTTCTTCCTGACCGTGCCCCATGCCTGCAGCTACCTGGAAGGCCGCGAGGCAACCACCCTGTTTCTCGATCCCCAGGAGTCACCTGGCCCGGGGGTCTATGACGCCCTGGCCCTGCTCGGCTTCCGTCGCAGCGGCCGTCACCTCTATCGCCCCCACTGCGATGCCTGCAACGCCTGCATCTCGGTACGCATTCCGGTGGCAGAATTCTCGCCAAGTCGCACCCAGCGCAAGCTGATCCACCGCAATGCCGATCTGACGCTGCACGTGCGGCCCGCCCTCTTCGATGCCGAACACTATGCACTCTATGCCCACTACGTGCGTACCCGTCACGCCGATGGCGACATGTACCCGCCGAGTCACGAGCAGTACCGGACCTTCCTGACCCTCGATCAGGCCTACGCCCGGCTGCTGGAATTCCGGCTCGATGGCCGACTGGTGGCCGTCTCGGCGTTCGACCAGCTCGAGCACGGCCTCTCGGCCATCTACACCTTCTTCGACCCGGCGCCGGGTATGGACCGTCGCTCACTGGGAACCTTCGCTGTACTTTCGCTGATCCAGCGGGCTCTGGACGAGGGGTTGCCTCATGTCTATCTGGGCTACTGGATTCGCGAGTGCCGCAAGATGAACTACAAGCAGTCCTTCCAACCCCTGGAGATGCTCGACGGCCGCCATTGGCGACGCATGATTGCCTTATAAAAGGGGTCAGTGAGCGACTTCCTTTGCCTTGACGAGCGGCATGCGGCACAATATCGCGCTATCTTGTGGGCACGGGCGGCGAAGCCGAGAGACTGTGCCTCCCTGTTTCGTCATCATCAGCGAGGAACCGCCTATATGGCACGCGAAGACCATATCGAAATGGAAGGCGTCGTCGTCGATACCCTTCCCAACACCATGTTCCGCGTCGAGCTGGAGAACGGCCACGTGGTCACCGCCCATATCTCGGGCAAGATGCGCAAGCACTATATCCGCATCCTCACCGGCGACAAGGTCAAGGTCGAACTGACCCCTTACGACCTGTCCAAGGGCCGTATCGTCTATCGCGCTCGCTGAACCCCGGCTTGGCACGCCGCAGCGCCCGATACTCGACTCGAGCGCCGGCTGCAACCACCCGTTATCAGGTCTAAAGGAACAACGCCCCGTCCGCAGACAGGGCGATGTGTGATGGCGGCCACCTGAAACCCCTCAGGGCGCGTCGGCCAGCTCCGACTCCGTGGAAAGCTGGAGCTCACCCTCTTCCACGCTGACGTGCACCACCCCGCCGTTCTCGGCCAGCTCGCCGAACAAGATCAGCTCGGCCAGCGGCTTCTTGAGCTTCTCCTGGATGAGGCGAGCCATAGGCCGCGCGCCCATGTCGGGATCATAGCCCATCTCCGCCAGCCAATCCCGGGCAGCCTCATCAACGTCAAGCTGCACTCGCTTCTCGTCGAGCTGCGCCTGCAGTTCGACCAGGAACTTGTCCACCACGTTGCGCACCACCGAGGTGGGCAGGGCATGGAACTGGATGATGCCGTCCAGGCGGTTGCGGAACTCCGGCGAGAAGGTCTTGCGTATCACCTCCATGGCATCCGTGGAGTGATCCTGGGTCTGGAAACCGATGGAGCGACGCGTGGCCTGCTCGACCCCGGCGTTGGAGGTCATGATCAGGATCACGTGGCGGAAATCCGCCTCGCGGCCGTTGTTGTCGGTCAGGCGACCGTGGTCCATGACCTGCAGCAGCAGGTTGAAGACCTCGGGATGCGCCTTCTCGATCTCGTCGAGCAGCAGGACGCAATGCGGTTGCTTGGTGATCGCCTCGGTCAACAGACCGCCCTGGTCATAGCCGACATAGCCGGGGGGCGCACCGATCAGCCGTGACACGGTGTGGCGCTCCATGTACTCCGACATGTCGAAACGTACCAGCTCGATTCCCATGATATGGGACAGCTGCCTGGCCACCTCGGTCTTGCCCACCCCGGTCGGGCCGGCAAACAGGAAGCTACCCACTGGCTTGTCCGGCGACTTGAGCCCCGCTCGCGACAGCTTGATCGCCGCAGCAAGGCTGTCGATGGCCTCGTCCTGCCCGAACACCAGCATCTTGAGGTCGCGATCGATGTTGGCCAGCAGCTTGCGGTCCGAGCTGGATACGCTCTTCGGTGGAATCCGCGCGATAGACGCCACTACCGCCTCGACCTGGTCGACGTCGATGGTGTCGACGCGCACCTCCGGCGGCAGCAGCCGCTGGTGGGCGCCCGCCTCGTCGATCACGTCGATGGCCTTGTCGGGCAGATGGCGATCGTTGATGTAGCGATCCGACAGCCGGGCCGCACTCTCCAACGCCGCATCGGTGTACTTCAGCTGGTGGTGCTCCTCGAACCGCGAGCGCAGCCCCTTGAGGATGCGCGTCGTGTCCTCCACCGAGGGAGCCATGATGTCGACCTTCTGGAAGCGGCGTGCCAGGGCACGATCCTTTTCGAAGATGCCCCGGTACTCCTGAAAGGTGGTGGAACCGATGCAGCGCAGCTCACCCGAGGAGAGCAGTGGCTTGAGCAGGTTGGAGGCGTCCATCACCCCCCCGGAAGCGGCGCCCGCACCGATCACGGTATGGATCTCGTCGATGAACAGGATGGCGTTGGGCTGCTTGCGCAGTTCGGCCAGCAGGTTCTTGAGGCGCTTCTCGAAGTCACCCCGGTACTTGGTACCGGCCAGCAGGGCGCCCATGTCCAGGGAGTACACCACGGCATCATTGATGACTTCGGGCACGTCCTCCTCGACGACACGCTTGGCCAGCCCTTCGGCGATAGCGGTCTTGCCTACACCGGCCTCACCGACCAGCAACGGATTGTTCTTGCGCCGGCGGGCCAGTATCTGGACCACGCGCTCGAGCTCGTGGTCACGGCCGATCAGCGGATCGATCTTGCCCAGCCGCGCCTGCTCGTTGAGATTGGTGGCATAGCTGGTGAGCGGGTTGGAACCGGACTCGGCAGCCCCCTCCTCGGCCTCCTCGGCCTCCGGCGAGGGAGACGACTGGCTCTGCCCATGGCCGGCCACCTTGGAGATGCCATGAGCGATGTAGTTGACGGCATCAACCCGCGCCACGTTCTGCTGCTTGAGGAAGTAGACCGCCTGACTCTCCTGCTCGGAGAAGATCGCCACCAGGACATTGGCGCCGGTGACTTCGCTCTTGCCCGAGGACTGGACATGAAAGACGGCACGCTGGAGCACTCGCTGGAAACCCAGGGTCGGCTGTGTTTCACGATCCGACTGATCCTCGGGGATCAGCGGCGTCGTGGAATTGATGAAATCCTGCAGGTCGGACCGCAGCTTGTCGAGGTTGGCCCCGCAGGCACGTAGCACATCTGCCGCAGAAGCATTGTCGAGCAGCGCCAGCAGCAGGTGCTCCACGGTCATGAACTCGTGGCGCTTGGAGCGGGCCACGGTGAAGGCCGTGTTCAGGGTCAGTTCAAGTTCTTTACTCAGCATGGCAGTCCCCTTCTCGCCGCCCAGGGCTTTGCGTCGGATCATTCATGGTCCGGCATCATCAACATCGGGTACAAACGGCGCCGTTGCAAGTCTCCCTTCAACGCAGGACCGTCGCTGTCCCTGTTAGACCATGCCGCTCAGTCCGCCGCTTCGATATCGCACAGCAGCGGATGCTGACATTCTCTTGCATATTGATTGACTTGGTGGCTTTTGGTTTCAGCAATATCGCGGGAAAAGACACCACAGGTAGCCTTGCCCCGGGTGTGAACGGTCAGCATCACTTGTACTGCGGTCTCGCTGTCCATCTGAAAGAAGGTCTGCAGCACCTCGACCACGAACTCCATGGGAGTGAAGTCATCGTTGTGCAGCACCACCTTGTACATGGGAGGACGCGCCACTTCCGGGTCGGCATGCTGCACCGCCAGGTTGTCGTCATCTTCCTCGGGGCCCGGCGGCCGAGTCATGCCCCCTAGCGGGGACACCATGGCCGCTCGCCACACCAACTTATCATCTCTACTGAACATAAGGGCCACTATCCATCTCGACAAGCCGTATGCCGCCGCTCACCTCAACCGTGATTGGACGCCGACACGCCGGCAGGGTTCACCGTCTCTGCTCGAAACTCGGATGCCGCAACGCAAAGAGCCCCCGTCCGCCATTCGGCGGCCGGGGGCTCCGGGTCCAGCACCGCGACTTACATGTTGTCGGCGACGGCCTGACCGAACTCGGAGCACTTGAGAAGCTTGGCATCGTCCATCAGGCGATGGAAGTCATAGGTGACCTCACCCTTGGCGATGGCCTTTTCCATGCCCTTGAGTACCAGATCGGCCGCCTCGACCCAGCCCATGTGGCGCAGCATCATTTCCGCGGAGAGAATCAGCGAGCCCGGGTTGACCTTGTCCTGACCGGCGTACTTCGGCGCCGTGCCATGGGTGGCTTCGAACATGCCTACGGCATCGGAAAGGTTGGCGCCCGGGGCGATACCGATGCCGCCGACCTCGGCCGCCAGAGCGTCGGAGAGGTAATCACCGTTGAGGTTCAGGGTAGCGATGACATCGTACTCCGCCGGACGCAGCAGGATCTGCTGCAGCATGGCGTCGGCGATGACGTCCTTGATGACGATGTCCTTGCCGGTCTTGGGGTTCTTCATGGTCATCCAGGGACCGCCGTCGAGCAGCTCGGCACCGAACTCCTCCTTGGCGAGTTCATAGCCCCAGTCCTTGAAGGAACCCTCGGTGAACTTCATGATATTGCCCTTGTGCACCAGGGTCAGCGACTCACGGTCGTTGTCGATGGTGTACTGCAGGGCCTGGCGCACCAGACGCTTGGTGCCCTCGACGGAGACCGGCTTGACGCCGATGCCGCAGTTCTCGGGGAAGCGGATGTTCTGGACACCCATCTCCTCGCGCAGGAACTTGATGACCTTGTCGGCCTCCGGGGTGCCGGCCTTCCACTCGATGCCGGCGTAGATGTCCTCGGAGTTTTCGCGGAAGATGACCATGTCCACATCGGCCGGCTTCTTGACCGGGCTGGGGACGCCCTCGAACCAGCGAACCGGACGCAGGCAGACATAGAGATCGAGTTTCTGACGCAGGGCGACGTTCAGGGAGCGAATACCACCGCCCACCGGCGTGGTCAGCGGCCCCTTGATGGAGACGACGTAATCCTTGACCGCCTCCAGGGTCTCTTCCGGCAGCCAGGTGTCGGCATCATAGATCTGGGTGGCCTTCTCGCCGGCGTAGACTTCCATCCAGTGGATCTTGCGCTCGCCGTTATAGGCCTTCTGCACCGCAGAATCGATGGCGATCTTCATGGCCGGTGTCACGTCGATACCGATGCCGTCACCCTCGATGAACGGGATGACCGGCTCATTCGGGACGTTCAGGCTGTTATCGGCATTGACAGTGATCTTCTGGCCGCCCTCGGGCAGGACGATTTTCTGGAACCCCATTGAGAACTCCCCTGTATGGTCTGTTCAGTGGAACGCGGAGTATAGCATTCACCCGCCGGAACGGAGTAGGCTTGAGGTCAGATTTGTCGACAATCCATGGTAGCAAGACCTTGGTCGAATGAGCGCCCTTTACCTGTTGCACAAGCCCTATCGCATGCTCTCCCAGTTCACCGACCGGAAGACCCCGGACCGGGAGCGGCGTGCGACCCTGGCCGACATCATCGACGTGCCCGGCATCTACCCGGCGGGGCGCCTCGACCATGACTCCGAAGGGTTGCTGCTGCTCAGTGACGACGGTGAGCTGATCCACCGCATCAGTGATCCCCGCCACAAGCAGCCCAAGACCTACCGCGTGCAGGTAGAGGGCCAGCCCGACGATGCTGCCCTGCAAGCGTTACGCGACGGTGTCCCGCTCAAGGACGGCAAGACACGCCCCGCGAAGGTGCGGCGCCTGGCCGAGAGCGAGCTGCCCGAACGCGACCCACCACTGGACACAAGACGCCATCCGCTTACCACCTGGCTGGAGCTGACCCTTACCGAGGGACGCAATCGCCAGGTCCGCCGCATGACCGCCCACGTCGGCCATCCCACCCTGAGGCTAGTCCGGGTGGCCATCGGCCCTTGGCGCCTGGATGGTCTGCTCCCCGGACAGTGGCGACGTGAGACCCTTAATGCTCCGCGCAGGGCGCCAGCAGGCGCGCGACGGGGCCGAACAACCGGAGGAGGCCGCCGATGAGCCGCTGGCAACCCTACATCAGCGTAGCCACGGTGATAGAACGCGCCGGGCGCTTTCTGATGGTAGAGGAGGACCGTGGCGGCGCCGAGACGCTGTTCAACCAGCCAGCCGGTCACCTTGAACCGGGCGAGCGCATCAAGGAAGCTGCTCTGCGTGAACTCCGTGAAGAGACCGCCTGGCAGGCAGGCATCACCGACTACCTTGGCATGTACGTCTACCACACTCCGGACGGGCTGACCTTCCACAGCCACGGTTTCTTCGGCATGGCGCTGGCTCATCTGGGCAATGAGCTGGATCCGGCCATTCTCGCCGTGCACTGGCTGACCCTGGAGGAGCTCGAGGCGCTGGAACGGGAAGACCGCCTGCGCAGCCCGCTGGTGCTGCGCCGCGTCCGCGATGCCCTGGCGAGCCGCTTCTACCCCATGGACGTGATTCACGAGCGCTGAGCGGCCAAGCGGCCAAGCGGCCAAGCGGCCAAGCGGCCAAGCCGAGGTTCAAGTAGAAAGCAAAAAGTAACGAGCCCCCTTGCTACTTGGAGCTTGGCGGCTCGGCGCTCGGCGCTCGGCGCTCGGCGCTCGTATCATGTATAATCCCTCCCCATTTACGCCACACCCGATTCGAGAGCGCCCATGACCGCCACCCCAGGCAAGGTGATCGTCGGCATGTCCGGCGGCGTCGACTCCTCAGTGTCCGCCCTGCTGCTGCTGGAGCAGGGCTATAACGTCGAAGGCCTGTTCATGAAGAACTGGGACGAGGACGACGGCACCGAGTACTGCACCGCCAAGGCCGACCTGGCCGACGCCGAGGCCGTCTGCGAGAAGCTCGGCATCCGGCTGCACACCGCCAACTTCGCCGCCGAGTACTGGGACAACGTCTTCGAACACTTTCTCGCCGAATACCAGGCGGGGCGCACGCCGAATCCGGACATCCTCTGCAACCGCGAGATCAAGTTCAAGGTGTTCCTGGAGTACGCCGAGCTGCTGGGTGCCGAGAAGATCGCCACCGGCCACTATGTTCGCGGCGGGATACGCAATGGACGCCCGCGACTGCTCAAGGGGCTGGATAGCAACAAGGACCAGAGCTACTTCCTGCATGCCGTTCCCGAGGCAGCCATCGCCCGCACCCTCTTCCCGGTGGGCGAGCTGGAGAAGCCCGAGGTGCGGGCCATCGCCGAGCGCCATGACCTTGTGACTGCGCGAAAGAAGGACTCGACGGGGATCTGCTTCATCGGTGAACGCCGCTTCCGCGACTTCCTCAAGCAGTACCTGCCCGCCCAGCCCGGCGTCATCGAGACCGCCGAGGGGGAAGTGATCGGCGAGCACATGGGGCTGATGTACTACACCCTAGGCCAGCGCCAGGGGCTCGGCATCGGCGGGCTCGCCGACCATCCGGACGCCCCCTGGTACGTCGCCGCCAAGGACCTCGAGCGCAACGTACTCGTGGCCGTGCAGGGCAAGCATCACCCGCTGCTCTATACCGATTCGCTGACCACCGAGGCCATGGACTGGGTGGCCGGCATGCCACCGGCCGCCGCGGGCCGCTATACCGCCAAGACCCGCTACCGTCAGGCCGACGTGCCCTGTACTTTCCACACGCGGGAGGATGGCGGCGTGGCGGTCCGCTTCGATGATCCTCAGCGCGCCGTCACCCCCGGTCAGTCGCTGGTCCTCTACGACGACGAGATATGCCTCGGCGGCGGGGTGATCCGCGAGACATGGAACGCCACGGAGTCTGCTTCATGACCGCCTCGACCCCGATCCATCGTGCCCCGGACACTCCGACGGCCCGCCAGACCCTGGCTCTCGCCGGCGTCTTCCAGGCCGCCAGCCTGGTCGATGAACTCGCCCGCACCGGCCAGGTCGAGTCGCGAGCCTGGGAGACCCTGATACGGGCCACCCTGGATACCAACCCCGAGAGCTTCGAGGCGATCTACGGCGGCCACCCCAACAACCTGCGTCGCGGCCTCGATGTGCTCGAGGGCGTGGTTGGCCGACAGCAGGCCAACCCCGTGGTACTGCGCTACGGCTTCTCGCTGCTGATGCTGATGAACAAGCTGCGCGGCAACGACGCCATGCTGGATGAGCTCGGCACTCGCCTGACACGTATCCAGGGCCAGGCCGAGCACTTCGGCGAGACCCACGAGAACGTCATTGCCAGTCTCGGCGAGGCCTATCAGGAAACCCTCTCGACCCTCAAGACCCGCATTGTCGTCCAGGGCGACCCGTCACTGCTGCAGAGCCGGATGATGCCCGAGCGGGTGCGCGCGATCCTGCTCGCCGGCATCCGTTTCGCCCTGCTCTGGCACCAGCAGGGGGGCCGGCGCTGGAAGCTGGTCTTCCAGCGCGGTGACCTGAAGAAGACCCTGGACCAGTTGGGCTGAGCCCCCTCCACCTCTCCCTAGACCGGAACCCGACCATGCAAGCCGCTTTCCTTCCCTTCTCCGTCCTGACCGCCCTCTCCCCGGTCGATGGCCGCTATGCCGGCAAGGCCGAGCCGCTGCGTGAGCACTTCAGCGAGTTCGGCCTGATCCGCGCCCGGGTCATTGTCGAGATTCGCTGGCTCCAGCGTCTCGCCGAGCACCCGCAGATCACCGAGGTACCCCGTCTCTCCGCCGAGGCCACCGCCTTCCTCGAGGCCCTGATAAGGGACTTCTCCGTGGAGAACGCCGAACGCATCAAGACCATCGAACGCACCACCAACCACGACGTCAAGGCGGTGGAGTACTTCATCAAGGAGAAGATAGCCGACCAGCCGGAATTGCACGCCGTGACCGAGTTCGTGCATTTCGCCTGCACCAGCGAGGACATCAACAACCTCTCCCACGGCGTAATGCTGACCGACGGCCTTCGTGCGCTGTTGCCGATGATGCACCGGGTCGCCGACGAGGTCGCCCGGCTGGCCCACGAGCACGCCTCGCAGCCGATGCTGTCGCGCACCCACGGCCAGACGGCGAGCCCCACTACCCTGGGCAAGGAGATGGCCAACGTCGCCTATCGCCTGCGCCGTCAGCTCAAGCTGATCGAGGGCGTCGAGATACTGGGCAAGATCAACGGCGCGGTGGGCAACTACAATGCGCATCTCGCCACCTACCCGGAGGTGGACTGGGAGGAGAACGCCCGCAGCTTCGTCGAGGGACTGGGGCTGACCTTCAACCCCTACACCACTCAGATCGAGCCTCACGACTACATCGCCGAGCTGTTCGACGCGGTATGCCGCTTCAATACCATCCTCATCGACTTCGACCGCGATATCTGGGGCTATATCTCGCTGGGCTACTTCAAGCAGAGGACCGTCGAGGGCGAGATCGGCTCTTCGACCATGCCCCACAAGGTGAACCCCATCGACTTCGAGAACTCCGAAGGCAATCTGGGGCTCGCCAACGCCATCCTCGGCCACCTGGCCCAGAAGCTGCCGATCTCGCGCTGGCAGCGCGACCTCACCGACTCCACGGTGCTGCGCAACTTGGGAGTCGGCCTGGCCTACGGCCTGATCGCCTATGAGGCCTCGCTCAAGGGCATCAGCAAGCTCGAAGCCAACCCGGCGCGCATTGCCGAGGACCTCAACGCCAGCTGGGAGGTGCTCGCCGAGCCGATTCAGACGGTGATGCGTCGCTACGGCATCGAGAAGCCCTACGAGAAGCTCAAGGAGTTGACCCGTGGCAAGCGCATCGACCAGACCGGCTTCGCCGCCTTTATCGATACCCTCGAGCTGCCTGCCGAGGTGAAGGGCGAGCTCAAGGCCCTTAGCCCGGCGACCTATATCGGCAACGCCGAAGAGCAGGCACGCAGGCTGTAAGCGCCGAGCGACGAGCCATTACGGTAAGCGGCGCCGGGGACAGGTCGAAGAGGAGGTCCTACGCCAGGGATGGCGTCGGTAGCGCCCAGGGAAGGGTTCATAGCGCCTCCTCGTAGAGCTGTCACCGGGTCAGCCGCGACTCGAAGCCACCCATGGCTTCAACATTGCAAGAGGTGGTGCCCATGTCCTCCAATACCCCGCTGCAACTTCTGGGCGGCCTCTCCGCCGCCGAGTTCCTGCGCGACGTCTGGCAGCAGAAGCCGCTGTTGATTCGCGGCGCCTTCCCTCACTTCCAGTGCCCGCTGGACCCGGACGAGCTGGCCGGGCTCGCCTGCGAGGAGGGCGTCGAGGCCCGCCTGGTGGAGGAGCATGGTGCCGAAGGCCCCTGGCAGGTCCGCCATGGCCCCTTCGATGAGGCTACCTTCGCCCGGCTTCCCGAGCGGGACTGGACCCTGCTGGTGCAGGCCGTCGACCACTATGTACCGGAGGTGGCCGAGGTGCTCGAGGCCTTCACCTTCCTCCCCCGCTGGCGCCTCGACGACATCATGGTCAGCTATGCCCCCCCGGGTGGCAGCGTCGGTCCCCACGTCGATCAGTATGACGTCTTCCTGCTGCAAGGTAGTGGCCAGCGCCGCTGGCAGCTGGGTGGCAAGGTTGCCGATGACACTCCAATCCTCGACGGCGTCGACCTGCGCATCCTCGAGCGCTTCGAAGTACAAGCGGGCGACGACTGGATTCTCGAGCCAGGCGATATGCTCTACCTGCCACCCTCCTGGGCTCACCACGGCATCAGCCAGTCCGACGACTGCCTGACGCTATCGGTGGGCTTCCGCGCTCCCTCCGCCGACGAGGCGATCACCTCCTTTGCCGACTATCTCGGTGAGCAGCTGCCGGCATCGAAGCGCTATGCCGATGCTGGCATGGCACCCCCCGAAGACCCCGCCGAGCTCGATGACGCCGCCGTAGCGCGCATGCGCCGCCTGATTCTCGACACCCTGGACGACCCAGCCCAGATGGCCCAGTGGTTCGGCCGCGTGATGACCCAACCCAAGTACGTCGATCAGTTGGTCCCCACCGAGTCCCCGACCGAGGCCGAGGAGCTTGTCGCCGCCCTGCAGGAGGGAGAGGATCTGATACGCAGCCCCGGTTCGCGTTTCGCCTGGCGGGCCCTGGACGATGACCGCGCAACCCTCTTCGCCGATGGTGACGGCCTGAACTGCGCTCTTCCGCTGGCCCGCGCCCTGGCCACGGATGCCCCGCTGGACAAGAATCTGCTTGCGCTGTCCGGGGCCGACGCGCTGCTTGCCCGCCTGCTCGATATCGGCAGCCTCGGCTGGGCCGACGACTTCACGGAGGAGTGACACCATGGACGTCACCATCGAGATTCGCGAAGACGACTGGTCGGCTCTCGGCGAGGCCGCCAGTGAGATACGCCGGCGGGTCTTTATCGAGGAGCAGCAAGTCCCGCAAGAGGAAGAATGGGACGGCCGCGACGCCGACTGTCGTCATTTTCTGGCGCTGCATGACGGCACCCCCCTGGGCACCGCCCGGCTGCTACCCGATGCTCACATCGGCCGGGTGGCTGTGCTGGCCGAGGCCCGGGGGCTGGGAATCGGCGTGGCGCTGATGCGGGCCGCCATCGAAGCCGCCCGTCGTGACGGCCATGCCCGGGTGGAACTCGCCGCCCAGACCCACGCCCTGGCCTTCTACGAACCTCTGGGATTCCTGGCCCATGGCGACGAGTTCCTCGACGCCGGAATTCCGCACCGCAATATGCATCTCGTCCTGGACGGCTGAGCCAGGTTTAACAACATTTCCGTGGAAACTCGACTACAGGAAAAGCCCCGCCCCACCCCTCTCTGTAGTCGAGTTACAACGCCCTCTTCCCCCAAGGGTCAATTGCTAACGCCCATGATGCCGGGCCATAGTGGTATTCAGGATGAGAGTAAAACAGTTGTTTGCCAGCAGAATGAAGGTTCAGGGACAACTGCTGGCACGACCTCCGTCGGGATTCGACTAAGGGCTTAGAGACAACCCAGGACATCTGGCCGACCCTGACAATATTTCGCAGATGCAACATAAGGCATTGCCGAGAGGTGCAGCAGGCGATTCCAGCAGCCGCGACACCCATTTTTTCGACATCGTGTTCACACGATTCCACTCCTGACCCGAAGGATGGCCCCATGACGACATTCAAAGACGAACTCAAGGCTCAGGCTCAACTGCGCGAAGCCCAGCAGGGCAAGTGGGACAACATCAACCCTGAGCACGCCGCACGCATGCGGGTGCAGAATCGCTTCCAGACCGGCCTGGATATTGCTCGCTATACCGCGAAGATCATGCGCGAGGACATGGCCGCCTATGATGCGGACACGTCGCAGTACACCCAGTCGCTGGGCTGCTGGCACGGCTTCATCGGTCAGCAGAAGATGCTCTCCATCAAGAAGCACTTCGGCACCACCAAGCGCTCCTACCTCTATCTCTCCGGCTGGATGGTCGCCGCCCTGCGCTCCGAGTTCGGCCCCCTGCCCGACCAGTCCATGCACGAGAAGACCACCGTGCCGAGCCTGATCGAGGAACTCTACACTTTCCTGCGCCAGGCCGATGCCTGGGAACTCAACCACCTGTTCCGTGATCTGGAAGAAGCCAAGAAGGCCGGTGATAAGGCGAAGGCCGACGAGGCCGTGGCCAAGATCGACGGTTTCGAGACGCATATCGTGCCGATCATCGCCGACATCGACGCCGGGTTCGGCAACGCCGAGGCCACCTACCTGCTGGCCAAGAAGATGATCGAGGCCGGCGCCTGCTGCATCCAGATCGAGAACCAGGTCTCCGACGAGAAACAGTGTGGCCACCAGGCCGGCAAGGTCACGGTGCCTCACGAGGATTTCATCGCCAAGATCAACGCCGTGCGCTACGCCTTCCTTGAACTGGGTGTGGAAGACGGCGTGATCGTTGCCCGTACCGACTCCCTGGGCGCCGGACTGACCCAGAAGATCGCCGTGACCAACGAGCCGGGCGACCTCGGCGACCAGTACAACAGCTACCTGGACGGCGATGAGATCGAGAAGGCCGAAGACATCAACAACGGCGACGTGGTGATCAAGCAGGAGGGCAAGCTGGTCAAGGTCAAGCGCCTGGCCTCCGGCCTCTACGAATTCAAGCCGGGCACCGGTGAGGACCGCGTGGTGCTGGACTGCATCACCAGCCTGCAGAACGGTGCCGACCTGCTGTGGATCGAGACCGAGAAGCCCCATGTCGGCCAGATCGCCGGCATGGTCAACCGCATCCGCGAGGTCTGCCCGGATGCCAAGCTGGTCTACAACAACTCGCCCTCCTTCAATTGGACCCTGAACTTCCGCCAGCAGGTGTTCGATACCTGGGAGCAGGAGGGCAAGGACGTTTCGGCCTACGATCGCAACAACCTGATGAGTGCCGACTACGACGACACCGAACTCGGCCGGCTGGCCGACGAGTGGACCCGCAACTTCCAGCGCGACGCCGCCCGCGAGGCCGGCATCTTCCACCACCTGATCACCCTGCCGACCTACCACACCGCGGCCCTCTCCACCGACAACCTGGCCAAGGGCTACTTCGGAAACGAGGGCATGCTGGCCTACGTGGCCGGGGTGCAGCGCAAGGAGATCCGCGAGGGCATCGCTACCGTCAAGCACCAGGACATGGCCGGCTCCAACATCGGCGACGACCATAAAGAGTTCTTCCACGGCGAAGCGGCTCTCAAGGCCGGCGGGAAGGACAACACCATGAACCAGTTCGGCTAAGGTCGCTGGCGGTAACGACTGGACCCCTGGGGGAGGCCGATTGGCCTCCCTTTTTTCATATTGTTACTCGCCTTATGACGCTACACTCACCATCAGGCAGTCCAGCGTGCTGGCCAAGTCAGCGCGCAACGCATAAACTCATTAACGAACACTGTCCGTTAACCTGTTACCCCCGGAACCACGTATTCGTCACGGACCCCAAGGAGATTCTGCATGAAACGCCTTCTTCCCGTTCTTGCCATCAGCATCCTGACCCTGGCCGGCTGTGCCAACACCGCTCCCTATTCGGGTAACGTCTACAGCGGCGACCAGGCCAAGTCGGCCCAGACCGTGACCTTCGGTACCATCACCGCGCTGCGCCAGGTGCAGATCCAGGCCGATAGCCGCGCCGGCGGTCTGCTTGGCTCAGGCGGCGGTGCCGTGATCGGCGGCATCCTCGGTAACCAGGTAGGGGGCGGCAGCGGGCGCCAATTGGCCACCGTGGCCGGCGCCATCGGCGGCGCCGTGGCCGGTACCAAGGTCGAGGAGGCGACCAACCGCATCACCGCCTGGGAAATGGAGATCCGCCAGGACAATGGCCAGAACGTGGTCGTCGTCCAGAAGGCGGACCAGAACTTCCAGGTGGGTCAGCGCGTTCGCCTGATCGGCAGCGGCAGAAACGTCAGCGTAGCGCCGTACTGAGAGCCGTAACGGTCTCCCCTGCGTGCTGAACGACTAACCATAATGGAAAGGCCCGCGGGATTCACCGCGGGCCTTCTCGTTTTACCTTTCTGAAACCGGGCATGATCCGGAAGTGGCTCAGTGCTGAACCTTGTTCATGATCCAGCCGGCCAGCTTGGTGCCGATCAGCGCGACCAGGCCAATCACGATCACCGTGAACAGCATATCCACGGGGCGCACGATGAAGGTGGCACCGAGCACCGCCAGGGCCGGACACCATACCCAGCGATCATCCTCGCTGCGCAGAACGGCAGGCAGCAGCGCGTCGAGAATGCTGCTGACAGAGACCTCCCAGCGCTTGAGGAACAGAGTCAGGAAGACGGCGAAGGCGATCAGCCAGATCAGAGTCAGAGTCATGGCATTCTCCATGGAGGGGGGGCGGTCGAATGAAAGCGGGTAGATGATATCACGCAAGGGTATCCCTGGCCGTCAGGCCACGCAACCGTACGAAAGTCCCCGATCACAGGCCCCGAAAGGTGTGAATGTGACTCAGGCTCGGCCCCCACATCCTGAATTTCCTCCATGCCACTGACAGCCGCTTGACTGCCGCGTTAACATGACGCGCTACATGCACACACCGAAAGGTTCATCAATGCAGATTGGGCAAAACTCCGTTGTCGCGTTCCATTACACCCTGACCAACGACGAAGGTGAGGTGCTGGACAGCTCGGAAGGCCGCGAGCCGCTGACCTACCTCCACGGCGCCGGCAACATCATTCCGGGCCTCGAGAAGCAGCTTGAAGGTCGCGGCACCGGCGACAAGCTCCAGGCCAAGGTTTCCCCGGAAGAGGGCTATGGCGAGGTTCAGGCTCAGCTCGTGCAGGAAGTGCCGCGCGATGCCTTCCAGGGCGTCGAGAGCGTCGAGCCGGGCATGCAGTTCCAGGCCCAGACCGAAGGCGGCCCGCTGATGGTCACCGTGACCAAGGTCGAGGGCGACACCGTCACCGTCGACGGCAACCATCCGCTCGCCGGTCAGCCGCTGAACTTCGACGTGGAGATCGCCGAGGTTCGCGAGGCCAGCGAGGAAGAAGTCGAGCACGGCCACGTGCACGGCGAAGGTGGCCACGAGCACTGAACGCGCGTGTCGACCGAACCGGACGCCAACAGCTGAGTCCGGGATCACGAGGGGGCAGCCAAGGGCTGCCCCTTCGTCGTTCAGGACGCATACACCTCGCTACCGAGCGTGCTACCTGGGTGTCTTGCCGCTCGTATCGTCACCCCGCCGCCAGGCAAAGTAGCGCAGCAGCCAGCTCAGCAGACGTTCCGGCTTGTGAGCATTCTTCCAGACACCGGCCGTGGCCTTGACCGCCTCGCTGTGGGTCGGATAGGGGTGGATGGTTCCCAGTAGCTTGTTGAGTCCGATGCCGCGCGTCATCGCCAGGGTGAACTCGGCGAGCATCTCCCCCGCCCCCTGGCCGACGATGGTGGCACCGAGAATCCGGTCACGGCCGGGCGCGGTCAGCACCTTCACGAAGCCACGGGTAGTGCCTTCGGCGATGGCGCGATCCAGCTCGCTCAAGGCGTAGCGAGTGACCTCGACCTCGGTACCCGCCTCGAGAGCTTCCCGCTCATTGAGCCCGACTCGCGCCACCTCGGGGTCGGTAAAGGTGACCGCCGGCAGCGCACGATAGCTCACCCGGAACCGCTTGAGCTCACCGAACAGCGCATTCACCGTGGCATGCCAGGCCTGGTGCGCACCGGCATGAGTCAACTGATAGGGGCCCGCCACGTCGCCACAGGCCCAGACATTGGGCAGGACACTCTGCAGGGATTCGTCCACGTCCAGAGTACCATCGGGACGAGTCTCGACACCGAGGGCCTCGAGACCCAGTCCCTCGACATTGGCCTGGCGGCCCACTGCGACCAACAGGTGAGTGAACGGAAGGCGCTCCACTAAGAGTTCGTTGTTGGCGTCATGCCTCTCGACCTCCAGGGCATGGCCGCCCGTCTCTTCGGCCACCACGCGCAGTGCCTTGGTCGCGAGATGGACCGCCAGGCCTTCCTCGCCCAGCCGGGACTCGACCTCGCCGGCCACGTCCCGGTCTTCGCGCGGCAGCAGCTGGTCCCCCATCTCCACCAGTGCCACCCGGCTGCCCAGCCGGGCGAAGCTCTGGCCCAGCTCACAGCCAATGGGGCCGCCGCCCAGCACTACGAGTTGCTCGGGGAGGGACTCGAGTCGCCAGAGGTTGTCAGAGGTCAGCACCTCGACCGCCTCCAGGCCGGGCAACGGCGGCACGCGTGGCCGTGCGCCGCTGGCGATGATCACGTGGCGCGTGGTCAGCACCCGCTCGCCCGAGGCCTCACGAATGCGCACCCGCCAGGGATCCTCGAGGATGGCATCTCCGGCAACCACCTCCACGCCCAGCCCCTCGTAGCGCTCGCGACTGTCGTGGGGTTCCACCTCGCGGATGGCGCGCTGGACGTGACCCATCACAGCGGCGAAGTCCACCTCGGGCTCACCGGCGCTGACCCCGTAACGCGGGGCTCCGCGGATCTCGCTGGCGACACGAGCCGCCCGGATCAGTGCCTTGGAGGGAACGCAGCCGGTATTGAGGCAGTCACCCCCCAGGCGATGGCGCTCCACCAGGGCTACTCGGGCCTTTACCGCCGAGGCGATGTAGCTGGCGACGAGCCCGGCCGATCCGCCCCCGATCACCACGATGTCCTGGTCGAAATGTCGCGGCCGATCGAAACGCCGGGCCAGCTGACGCCGCCTTCCGATGGCCACAAGGGCGCGGGCCAGCCAGGGAAAGAGCCCGATCAGCACGAAGGAGCCGATCAGGCCTGGGGAGAGAATCCCGGAAAGTGACTCCAGCTCACCCAGTTCCCGTCCCGCGTTCACGTACACCGCCGTTCCCGGCAACATGCCGAGTTGACTGACCCAATAGAAGGTCCACAGCCGCATGCGGGTCAGGCCCAGCACCAGATTGATGACGAAGAAGGGAAAGAGCGGAATCAACCGTAGTGTGAAGAGATAGAAGGCGCCTTCGCGCGCGATACCGGCATTGATGCGGGCCAGTTGCGCGGCAAAGCGCCGCTCCAGGGGCGCGCGCGCCAGGGTCCGGGCGATCAGCGCGGCCAGCGTGGCACCAAGGGTACTGGCGAAAGAGATCAGCAACAGCCCCCAGCCGAAACCGAACAGTGCCCCACCCAGCAGGGTCATCAGGGTGGCGCCGGGCAGCGAGACGGCCGTGATGGCCACATAGCCCAGGAAGAACCCGCCAGCGACGGTCAGAGGTTCGGCGGCTAACCAGGCCTGGAAGCGCTCCTGCTCGGACTGCAGGTTCTCGAGGGTCAGGAACTGATCGGCACCGCTGAAGAAGTAGGCCGCGACCAACAGAGCGATGATGGCCGCGAGAATCAGGCGTTTTCGTGTCAAGGTGGGGCTCCCGTAGGCAAAGTGATGAAGAATCCGCATTCGCGGAGGGTCGAGTTGCCCCTGTGTCGTTGTGGAGGGGAGAAACTTACCGGAAGCGACTGCAATGTATTGAAAGGAAACGCAGCGGGATGGAACCCAATGTCGACACCCCTATCCAAACTACCACCCCCTATCCATGGAGCCATAAAATGAGCCTGCTGCCCTACCCTGCCTTGTTCCGCCTCGGCCTGCTTGCCCTTCCCACCGCATTCGCCATCACCGGCACCGCCCAGGCGGATGAGGAGACGGCTAGTGCCGTCTTCGCCGGCGGCTGTTTCTGGTGCATGGAGGAAGCCTACGACAAGGTAGAGGGGGTGAAAGCCGCCACCTCCGGCTACAGCGGAGGCAATACCGATGACCCCACCTACGAGCAGGTAACCGGGGGTGATACGGGCCATGCCGAAGTCGTCAAGGTCGACTACGATCCCGACCAGGTGGACTACGAGACCTTGTTGCATGTGTTCTGGCGCAACATCGATCCCTTCGCCGTGGACCGCCAGTTCTGTGACAAGGGCAGCTCGTACCGCAGTGCCATCTTTCCCATGAACGAGGATCAACGCGCGCTGGCCGAATCCAGCAAGGAAGCTGTTGCCGAGCGCTTCGACCAGCCTATCGCCACCGAGATCAACGATTTCGAGGCCTTCTATCCGGCCGAGGAGTACCACCAGAACTATTATAACGAGAACCCGGTGCGCTACCGCTTCTACAAGTCGGGCTGCGGCCGGGTCGAGCGGCTCGAGGAAGTCTGGGGAGACGAGGCAAGCGCCACTGCCGGCAGCAGCGGCTGAGGGGGATAAAGGAAGGCTTCAACCCTCGCCGGAGTCGCCCAGCCGCTGGGCCAGTTGAGTAGGCTCCAGGGCCCGCCTCGCCTGCCAGAAGTGGCGTTGCCAGTAACGATTATCGAGGCTGGAGATCATCACGCCCCGTGAGGTGGAGGCGTGCAGAAAGCGACCCTCGCCGACATAGATGCCCACATGGCGATACACCCCGGGAGGACGGAAGAATACCAGGTCGCCGGGACGCAGGGCATCCGGATCGACCTGTTGACCGGCGTGCACCTGCTGCTCGGTAGTGCGCGGCAGATCGAAGCGGAAGGTGTCGCTGAACACGTTCTGCACCAGAGCCGAGCAGTCTACCCCACGGAAGGTACTGCCCCCCAGCCGGTAAGGCGTACCGGACCAGCGCTCATGCTGAGCCAGCAGGGCCCGGCGGATCAGTGTCGGCGGCGGGTTGTGCAGGCCGCGGGCCTCCAGGATGGGGTTGTCCACGGGTGACATCCGTGGATCGGCGGAAATCCCCGGCAGGTCCCGAGCAAAATATCCGCCGTTGGCATCTTCCTCGATGCCGCTCGATGCGGCACAACCCGCCAGCAGGGTCAGGCTCACCCCCACAACGGCGATGCGACACAAGCGTTTGTCCAGCATCCTGCGACGCCCTCGTTCCCTGAGCCGCACCCATGCCGCAGACGCCCTGCGTCTCTCGGTTCCCGGGTTTTGTCGCTGTGGCAGTGCTGCCGGGAAGGCCCGGTGTCACTGCCAGAGCGGCCTGCCAACGGCTCGCTGCTAATGGAGGCTCCCGACAGGAAGAGCCATATCAATAATTGAATCGACTATAGACCATCGTTAGTTATCAAGGCGAGACCTTAGTGAAGGGTACGGCTGTCGCCTGGCAGCGTGTCGATGTGCAGTGGCGCCCAGTGGCTCGGCCGTGCCCCGGGAAAGTCGATGCTGGCCCAGACTCCCGCCAGCGGCGGCGCCCCTGAAAGCCAGGCGGCCAGCGCCTGGCGGAATCCGGCCAGAAAGCTCTCGCGTTCCGGGGTCTCACCCATGAAGAACGAGAAGCCGGCATAGAGACCTCGGGCATACTCTTCCCAGCCCGCGTAGTGCTCACCGGCCAGCCCATGGGCACGCTCCAGCAGTTCCAGAAATGCCTTCTCTCCGAGCCATCCCAACTGGCGACCGGCAATGGCCAGATCCACGGCCTGGGCAATGTCCCAGGCCGCCATGTCGACCTCATTGCAGCCGTCTTCGTTGTCCCTGACTCGCTGCAGGCGCAGCAGATGAGCCCCCTCCTCCTCGCTGCACTCCCCGCTCTGAAGGGTAGCGACCTCGGAGGCCAGCCGTCCGTGGTTGAGCGTGTAGGGAGCGTAGTTGATCTGGTACTCCTGGCGATCGCCGATCTCTAACAGGTACTCGAGGAACTCGCCCATCTCCGCCTGCCCGTGAAGGGCATAATGTCCATCGACCCAGTCGTGGATCGACGCGCATTCTCGCTCGCTCTCGGGCTGCGGCAGGCTCCAGGCCGGACCGTTGAGCGGCCCGACCAGCGCCATGGCGGTGAAGTGGGCAAGCGTCGGCCGCGGTCCCGGCTCGTGCCATGCCCCACTGCGCCAGTCGAGCCAATGGAAGAGGCTGCCGGGGTCCTCCAGGTGCCAGCGGATCTCGGCCACCATCGGCGGCTGCTCGGGTTCAGGCAACAGGCTTTCCCAATGGGCCCAGGCCTGCAGCAGGCGACGGGCATCGGGATAGAAGCGGCACAGCGAGCCCTGCAGCGCTGCGGCCAACTTCTCCAGTCGGCCAGCGTCGAAATCTCCGCTGTCCATGGCCATCTGCAGGTGGAAAGCGAACTTCTCGGCCATGTGAATGGTGGCGGCATGACGGCTCGCACGACTGAGGGCATCGCGGCTCGCCAACTCCTCGGCGACAGGGCGGCCGAAGGGCGTTTCGGCCGGTGGCAGGGCACCATGGGCGGCATCCGCTGCCAGTTGATTGAGGTGGTGGGCCTGAGCTGGCAGCCAGTAGCGGGAGAGCGCCTCGACGCCCTCGTCGGCATGCAGGTCGAGGGTCTCGACCAGATAGCCACGTGCCTCCTCGCGACGTGTGGCCGACAACTCAGCCAGCGGGCCCTGGCGGGCGGCGAACTCCGGCTCGCGAACGGCGGCCAACGCCAGGACCCAGTGGCGGGGATCGCCACGCCAGGCCCGCATGGCGATGCGCGAGGCCTCGAGAAGCTCCTCCGGGATCAGCCCCTGCAGGGCCGGGCGCCAGGGGCTCACCGGCGAGTGCAACAGCAGCAACCAGTCCGCCTCCAGGGAAGGAAGCAGGTTGCGTCCCTCGAAGAGACTGCGGCCCCGCTGGTAAGCCCGCGCCAAAGCCGTCCAGTCACTGTAGCGGCGCAGCGCCAGATCGGCCCCGTGGCCGGCGAAGTCCCGCGCCTCTCCCGCCTCGAGCCAGCCCAGGCAGGCACCCGCCCAGGCCAGGTCGATCAGCCGCAGCCAGTCCCAGGCGGCCCACTCCAATGGTTCACCCTGATCGAGGAACCCCTGTAACACCCTGCCATAGTCGCGCTCGCCCCCGGGCAGCGCCTCCCACCATTGGCGGCGTACCGCAGCATCCGCTTCGAGCAGCCGTCCGGCATCCAGGTCCCAGGCCTGACGGTCGCCCTGGGAAGCCAGCCAAAGCAGGCTGTGCACCAGGTCCTCGCGGTTGCGGATCTGCCAGGCCTCCTGAAGCCAGGACTCGAGCCCTTGCCAATCATCCTGGCCGGCAGGCAGTTCGATGACCGGCGAGAAGGCGGCGCGCAGACGCCAGACCTGAACCTCGGGCGCCGCGGGCCAGAGCTCGAGGGGCATGGCATGAGTGGCAAGCCACTCCTGCAACATGTCCCAGGTGATGCCATCCCCGTCGTGCTCCAGGGTCGAGAGGGCCTCGCAGGCATCAAAGAAGCCGTCGTCGCCGCGAACCCAGCCCTCTGCGCTGCGCGCATGCAGCAACGCCTGCAACCACGCATCAAGGCTAGCATGGTGGGCGCTGATCTCCTCTGCCAGCCGCTGGGCCCAGGCCCGTGCGCGGGCCTCCCCGACCCAGCCCGCGGCACCGCCCAGGGCGAGGACTTCCAGGCCGGCCAGCAGCCTGGCCGGATCGACGCTGGAACCGCCGGTTCCCAGGGCCTCCAGCAGGCACCAGCCCAGTTCACCGCGATCGGCCACGCCGAGGGCCGCCAGCCGTTCGACGGCCACCTCGGCCGGCACCGTCAGGGGATCGGGGGTGAAGGCCCAGTCACACAGCACCAGTTGCTGGGCCCACCAGGCGTTCAGGGGATCGACCAAGGGTCACCTCGCGATAAAAAACGAAACGGAACATGCCGTGCGATGTACCACCGCAAGTCGGCGACATAGTGTAGCGGAAAGCATTGCCGGCGCCGATGGCCGTGTGGCAAGCGGGCGCGAAAAACGGGCACAACCGGGGCTTGGCGCCTTGTTTTAAATAATGCACACTCGTCCAACAAGATGATCAACCCTGACGAGGAACCCCCATGCCCGCGGACGCCCAGCTGCTGACCGACAAGGCCTATGTGGCCGGCCAATGGCGCGATGGCACGCGCCGCTTCACCGTGACCAATCCCGCTACCGGCGAGACCCTGGCGGAGGTCCCCGACCTCGGCGCCGAGGATGCCCGCGAGGCCATTTCCGCCGCGGCAGAGGCCTGGCCGGCCTGGCGTCGCCGCACCGCCAAGGAACGCGCCATCCTGCTGCGCGCCTGGTTCGAGGCCATCATGGCCAACCAGGAAGCCCTGGCGCGACTGATGACCCTGGAACAGGGCAAACCGCTGGCCGAATCCCGCGGCGAGGTAGCCTACGGCGCCTCCTTCGTCGAGTACTACGCCGAGGAGGCCAAGCGCGTCGCCGGGGAGACCCTGCCGAGCCACGGCGTTGACAAGCGCATCATGGTGTTCCGTGAGCCGATCGGCGTGGTGGCTGCCATCACTCCCTGGAACTTCCCACTGGCGATGATCACCCGCAAGTGTGCCCCGGCCCTGGCTGCCGGCTGCCCGGTGGTGATCAAGCCCGCCGAGGCCACCCCGCTCACTGCCCTGGCACTGGTGAAGCTCGCCGAGGAGGTCGGGTTCCCCAGCGGGGTGATCAACGTCGTCACCGCTTCACGTCCGGCCGAGATCGGCGAGGTGCTGACCACTGACCCGCGAGTACGCAAGATCTCCTTTACCGGGTCCACCCCGGTGGGCAAGAAGCTACTGACCCAATGCGCCGGCACCGTGAAGAAGGCTTCCATGGAGCTGGGTGGCAACGCGCCCTTTATCGTCTTCGACGACGCCGACCTGGATGCCGCCGTCGAGGGGGCGGTGGCCTCCAAATACCGCAACTCCGGCCAGACCTGCGTGTGCACCAATCGCCTGCTGGTTCAGGCCGGTGTCTACGAAGCCTTCCTCGAGAAGCTGGCCGCCCGCGTCGCCCAGCTCGAGGTCGGCAACGGCCTCGACGAGGGCGTGGCCCAGGGCCCCCTGATCAACCTGGCCGCCGTGGAGAAGGTTGAGTCGCATATCGCCGACGCCCTGGAAAAGGGCGGCCGGCTGGTCTGCGGGGGCGAGCCCCATGCGCTGGGTGGCACCTTCTTCCAGCCAACGATCATTGCCGATGTGACCCCGAGGATGAAGGTCGCCAACGAGGAGACCTTCGGCCCCCTGGCACCGGTGTTCCGCTTCGAGACCGAAGAAGAGGCCATCGCCATGGCCAACGCCACCGAATTCGGCCTCGCCGCCTACTTCTATGCTCGGGACTATCGGCGTATCTGGCATGTCATGGAGGGGCTGGAATATGGCATGGTGGCAGTGAACGAAGGCATTCTTTCCACCGAGCTGGCGCCCTTCGGTGGGGTCAAGGAGTCAGGGCTGGGACGCGAAGGGTCGCGCCACGGCCTGGATGAGTACACTGAACTAAAATACGTCTGTGTTGGCGGCCTCTGATCGCCCGCAACGTCTCAACAAGGAGGCAAGATCCATGAACAACGCTCAGCTCAATGAACTCAAGCAGCGCTACGTGGCCAGCGGCGCCGCGAGCCCGGCCACTCAGTTTGCCGATCGCGCCGAGAACGCCCTGGTATGGGACGCCGACGGTAATCGCATCATCGATTTTGCCGGCGGTATCGGCGTGCTCAACATCGGTCATCGCCACCCCAAGGTAGTTCAGGCGGTCAAGGACCAGCTCGACAAGGTGATGCACACCTGCCAGACCGTGATGCCCTATGAGGGCTACGTGAAGGTGGCCGAGAAGCTCAGCCAGGTCACCCCGGTACGCGGCCACGCCAAGGTAATGCTGGCCAACTCCGGGGCCGAGGCGTTGGAGAATGCCGTCAAGGTCGCCCGTGCCGCCACCGGCAAGAACAACGTGATCTGCTTCGACGGCGGCTACCACGGCCGCACCTTCATGACCATGGCCATGAACGGCAAGGTCGCACCCTACTCCACGGACTTCGGCTCCATGCCGGGCAACGTCTTCCGTGCCCCCTATCCGGTGCCCTACCACGGGGTCAGCGAGGACGAAGCCCTGCGCGGCCTGAAGATGGCACTCAAGACCGATGCCAACCCCAAGGACACCGCCGCGATCGTGCTCGAACCGATCCTCGGCGAAGGCGGCTTCTATCCGGCACCGGCGAGCTTCCTCAAGGCGATCCGCGAGATCTGCGACGAGCACGGCATGCTGATGATCGTCGACGAGGTGCAGTCCGGCTTCGGACGTACCGGCAAGCTGTTCGCCATCGAGCACAGCGGCGTCGAGCCGGACATCATCACCATGGCCAAGAGCATGGCCGACGGCATGCCGATCTCCGCTGTCGTGGGTACCGACAAGCACATGGACGCCTCCGGCGCCAACTCCCTGGGCGGCACCTACACCGGCAGCCCGGTCTCCTGCGCCGCCACCCTGGCCGTCCTGGAGGTCTTCGAGCAGGAGAACATCCTCGAGAAGAGCCAGGCGCTCGGCGACAAGCTGGCCAAGCGCTTCGAGCAGTGGCAGCAGGCGTTCGACTGCGTCGACAATGGCCGCAACATGGGCGCCATGGCGGCCGTCGACCTGGTCTCCGACAAGGCCAACCACACCCCGGACGCCGACCTGGCCGGCGCGCTGTGCAAGAAGACCCGAGAGAAGGGGCTGATCCTGCTCTCCTGCGGCCTGTACGGCAACACCATCCGCTTCCTGATGCCGGTCACCATCGAGGACGAGATCCTCGAGGAAGGGCTCGCCATCATCGAGGAGTCCCTCAAGGAGCTGGTGGGCAGCAAGAGCGCCGCCACTGCCTGACAGGGCTCGACCGGAAGACGATGCACACCCCCGCCCGGCTGAAGACAGCCGGGCGGTTCGCGTTGGCGACCCGGGGCCGTTGACGCCACCCTGCCGATTCCTTGCTATGGTCCTCGCCTGGCAGCCCGGTTCCTCGCTCTCCCGTTCGCCTATCGGAATGGCAACACCATGATCCTTCGCACCCTCTCCCTGCTGCGCTCCCTGCAGGGCGCTCATCACACGGTCAACGATGCCCAGGCCCGGATTCAGCAGGCCTGTGATTACCGCTGGCTCCGACGCCAGATGGGTCATGGGGTGCTCGACAGCCGGCAGGCCTCGATGGCCGACGGGACCCCCGCCGTCTCGGTGGTGCTGCCCTTCGTGGCTACCCCTGCGCGGCGTCGCGGAGGCCGCTGGCCGGAGGACCCCGACGAGCGGGAGCGCTGCTTCGTGGAGGGAGCCCACGCCTGTCGGGCCGCCGGCGCTCCGGGCTATCGCAAGCTGGAGAGCCTCTCCCAAGGGCTCGCGCAAGGCGGTATGGCGGTGCTCAAGGACGCGGCACGCTTCCAGTATCTGCTCGACCAGCAGGCCCTGCGGCTGGCCTGGCGGCGTCCGGACACGCTGCCGCCGGACCTTGCTCGGCAGCTCGGCCGCTGCCTGCCCGACGGCGACGCCCAGCGCCATGGCCTCTTCCTGCTGACCGTCAAGGTGCCGGCTTCACCTCCCAGGGGCACGCCAGACGGTGCCTGGCTGGACGGCTGTCTGGATCGCTACCGGCGCCTCTTGCCCACTCCTTAGGGCTGAGGCCATACACGAAACCGCCCAGCTGTGGTCAGCCGGGCGGGCGTCTTGCGAGAAGGTCGGAACGCCTGCCTCAGGCCTGCTTGACCTTGGCAATCACCCAGAGCAATACCACGGCGCCAACGATAGCGGTCACCAGCGAGCCGATAAAGCCACCTGACTGCAATCCCAGCAGGCTGAACAGGAAGCCGCCGATGACAGCCCCCACGACGCCGACACCGATATTGCCGAGAATGCCAAAGCCGCCGCCGCGCATGATATGGCCGGCGATCCAGCCCGCCAGGCCACCGATGATCAACCAGGCTATGATACCCATGCTAAACGCTCCTTTTCATTGGGGAAGAAGTGCAGATATCGAGATGACCTCTCGATGGTGCCTTGCCAGGCGCCGATAGACCAGGCGCAGAGAGAAAAGCCTCAGAAGGAGGAACCGGGCTGCGTAAGAAAGGCCCGCTCCTCGCGCGTGGAGTCCCGTCCGAGAGCGGCATTGCGATGGGGGTAACGGCCGAAGCGCTCGATCACCTCACGGTGACGCTGCTCGTGGCGCAGGTTCTCCTCAAGTCCCGGCTGGGCGAACAGGCGCATCGCCTCGTCATGGATCGCCAGCGACTCGCTGTGCATGTAGGGCATGAACAGGAAGGCCCGCCACGGCACATCCAGCAGCCGATCCGCACGCTGGGCGACCGCCTCCTGAGCCAGCACAAGGGCCAACGGGTCCCAGGCAAAGGCTTGAGATGACCCCCGATGGATGTTGCGTGAAAACTGGTCGAGCACGATCACCTCGGCCAGACGGCCGCGGGCACACACTCGCCACTGCCAGAGCTCGCCCCGGCCCGCGGCCTCATGCCAGTCACCGAAACGCCGCGCGATCTCGGCATCCAGTACCGGATCCTTGCAAAACCACTGGGCGGGAGTGAGCTCCTTGAACCAGAAGTCGATCACCGACTGCGGGTGCCGCTCCTCCATGATGGCCTCCTCATCGTCCCGGGCTGGAGCTGATACCATCACAGGTTAGCCGCCTCATGCCCTCTGTCCACCTCCGAAGGAAGCACCATGATACCTTACGCCCTGCTGCAGATGTCGGGTTACGTCTTCAATATCCTCGGCCTGCTGGTCTGCATTGGGGGCCTGACCCTGGCCCGCCGCCCCGAGCGTCGCCTGCTGGGCGGCAGCCTGGCGGTACTGGGGTTCCTGATCGCCGCGTCCCCGGTGCTGGTGCAACTCCTCGGACTGGTCGAACCCGTGCCGGTGGATGCCTTACCACGCTAGGCGCAGCATCGTTTCATGACCCTGCGCCTTGTCAGTCGCATGCTTGACCCGCACATTAGCTCAGCCTACGTTCCCGCAAGGATGCCCCATGCGCCCCCTGTCCCGTGAACTCCAAGACCTGCTCGAGCGCGGCCGCGACCGCCAGCTGCGCCTGGCGGTGACCGGCCTGTCGCGCTCGGGCAAGACGGCCTTCATCACCTCGCTGGTCAACCAGCTGCGCCATGCCGGGCTCGAGGCACGACTCGACCTGCTGCCGGCCGCGCGCGAGGGGCGGCTGCTCGGTGCTCGGCGGGTCCAGCAGCAGGACCTGGGGGTGCCGCGTTTCCCCTACGACCAGGCGATGCTGGCGCTGGACGACCAGCCACCCCGCTGGCCCGAGCCGACCCGTGGCATCAGCGAACTGCGCCTGGCGATCCGCTACCGACCGGCCCGACCCGGCCTCCTGGGTGGTGAGACTCGCCAGCTGACCCTGGACCTGTTCGACTACCCCGGGGAATGGCTGCTCGACCTGCCGCTGCTGGACCATGACTATCTGAGCTGGAGCCAGACCCAGCGGCATGACGCACACGGCGAGCGAGCCGCCCTGTTCGCCGACTGGCATCAGGCGGTGGCCGAGCTCGATCCGGCCGCTGAAGTCGACGAGGCGCGTCTGGCCGAGATCGCCGAGCAGTATGCCAGGGGATTGCGGGCCGCCCGGGAGGCCGGTTTCGCCGACTTGCAGCCGGGACGCTTCCTGCTGCCGGGAGAGCTCGAGGGGGCCCCGGTACTGCAGTTCTTTCCCTTGCCGGGGATCACCGAGGCCGACCGCGCCGAGCTTGCCGCCCTGCCGGCCGAGAGCCTATACGCCACCCTGAACCGGCGCTTTCGCCACTATCAGCAGCACATCGTCAAGCCCTTCTATCGCGAGCACTTTCGTCGTTTCGACCGTCAGATCGTGCTGGTCGACGTACTCGGGGCTCTCAACGCCGGCCCGGAGCGTTTCGAGGATCTTTCCCGCGCTCTGTCGAATCTGATGCAGAGCTTCGACTACGGCAAGCGCAGCCTGCTCACGCGGCTCTTCGCGCCACGCATCGACCGCCTGGCCATCGCCGCCACCAAGGCCGATCATGTCACTCCCGAGCAACACGGCCGCCTGGTCGCCCTGCTCGAGGCCCTGCTGGCCGATCCGCTCAAGGACCTTCGCTTCGCTGACGTACCCGTTCGAGCCCTGTCCCTGGCGGCGATCCGCGCCACGCAGAGCCGCGAGGTGAACCAGCAGGGGCGCCGCTCCCCCGCCCTGCACGGCACCACCCTGGCCGGCGAGTCACTATTGCTGTTTCCTGGTGAAGTCCCCGACCGGCTGCCGGCAGCGGACTTCTGGTCCCGCCAGGGCTTCGATTTCACGGCCTTTCGCCCCCTGCCCCGTGATAAGGGAGCGCCGCTGCCCCACATTCGCATGGACGCCGCTCTGGAGTGGTTGATCGGAGACAAGCTGTCATGACCTCTTCCCCCCCACAGGAACCGCGACCGGGCGAGCGCTTTGTCCTTGATGACACCTCTCCTGGAGACCCCGGGGCCCGAGATCCCCGCCCCGGACGACACTACGATGCCGGGGACTCGAGCCAGCCCCTGGCCGACCCGCAGGCCGATACGCCCCCCGGCGAACAGGCACTTGAGCGTGGCCTGATGCGTCCGCGCAGGCGGCGCTGGGGGCTGCTCGGCCTGCTCGGCGGCAGCCTGTGCCTGGGGACGGTGGAGGCCGTGCGGACCCTGCAGGCCGCCAGCCTCGGCGGCGACTGGCTCGCCGGCGGTTGGAGTCTGCTGCTGCTCCTGGCCCTGGGGCTTGGCGGCTCGGCCCTGCTGCGCGAACTCTGGCGCCTGCGCCGCCTGACCCGCCATGCCCGACTGCGCGAACGCCTCGCTGCCCTGCCCGAGGCCACCCCGAGCCAGGCGCTATCACTTGCCGGCCAGCTGCGCCGCGACCTCGACCTGGACGACGACCATCCCCACTGGCAGAGCTTCCTGGCCGCCCATGAGCCGCACCACGACGGCCGTGACACCCGAGCGCTGCTCACCCATCACCTGCTCGCCCCTCGCGATCGGGAAGCTCGTCGGCTGATCTCGCGGATGTCCGGCGAGACGGCGGTGATGGTGGCGGTGAGCCCCCTGACCCTGGTCGACATGGCGCTGGTTGCCTGGCGCCATCTGGCGATGGTCGATCGCCTGTGCCGGCTCTATGGACTGGAGCTGGGCTATGCGGCCCGTCTGCGGCTGCTACGCAGCGTGCTCTACCAAATGGCGTTCGCCGGGGCCAGCGAGATCGCCAGCGAGGTGAGCATGCAGATGCTGTCGATGGACCTGGCCGGCAAGCTTTCGACCCGAGCCGCCCAGGGCCTCGGCGTCGGACTGCTGGGCGCGCGAATGGGACTGCGCACCCAGCGCCTGGCCCGGCCGCTGGATTTCACCGCGGATGAGGCCCCCCGCATGGCCGACCTGCGCCGCGATCTCTGGCAGCAGCTGCGCCGCCTGGAAGCGGCCGAAGAGAGGACGAAGACGCGCCATCCTTGATCGGGATCATGACAACGCCAGAGCGAATCACTAGGCTCCTCGTTAGGTACCCCGCCCTCACCGCTGAAGGAAGTCCACCATGTACAATTCCATTCTGGTTCCTGTCGACGGATCCGAACATGCCAAGAAGGCGCTCTCCGTGGCCTGCCAGCTGGCCCGACAGGAAAGCGCGATCCTGCACCTGCTGCACATTCCCGAGGAGCTCGCCCACGAGACCACCCTGGTATGGGGCATCGGCGCCATCGCCATCGAGGCCTCGCGGGAAGAGCGCGAGGCCGTCGGCAAGCAGGTCGTGGATCGAGCCGAACAAGCGGCTCGTGAACTCGGTGCCACCCACATCGAGACGATGATCCGCCAGGGTGATCCTGCCCGCACCATCATCAGCGAGGCCAGCCGCTGCAAGGTCGATGCCATCGTCATGGGCAGCCGAGGCCTGAGCGATCTCAAGGGACTGGTCGTGGGCAGCGTCTCCCACAAGGTCAGCCACACCGCCGACTGCACGGTGATCACCGTGCACTGACGGCGACCTCTATCGGTCAGGCGAGTCGCTTCTGGGTCTCGCTGTCGAAGAGCACGGCGCGCCCCATGTCGACTCGCAGGGAAAGGCGCTCGCCCGGCGCCACCCGGCACTTGGGACCCACTCGCGCGGTGACCTCGGCATCCCCCAGCGGCATATTCAGCAGTATGTCAGCCCCGGTGGGTTCGACCACGCTGACCCTGGCCGAAAGCGGTGTCCCCTCATCCATGCCGCTGAGCCGTGAATCCTCCTCGCTGAAGTGCTCCGGTCGCAACCCGAGGATCACCGACCGCCCCACCTGCTCGGCCAGGGCCGGGGTTTCCCGCGATGCCGGCCAGGGCAGCACCAGGGCGTCTTCTCCTTCGGTGACGATGCGCAACCGATAGTCGCCCGCCTGCCCCTCCAGGGTGGTGGCGATGAAGTTCATCGAGGGCGAGCCCATGAAGCCGGCGACGAAGATATCCACGGGGTCGTTGTAGACCTCGTCCGGCGTGCCGAGCTGCAGGATATGGCCATCGCGCATCACCGCGATGCGGTCGGCCAGGGTCATGGCCTCGATCTGGTCATGGGTCACGTAGACGATGGTGGTGCCGAGACGCAGGTGGAGCTTCTTGATCTCGGTGCGCATGTCCACGCGTAGCTTGGCGTCCAGGTTCGAGAGCGGCTCGTCGAACAGGTAGACCGCGGGCTCCCGAGCCAGGGCCCGGCCCATGGCGACCCGTTGGCGCTGCCCCCCGGAGAGCTGTGCGGGCTTGCGATCCAGCAGGGCGGTGATCTGCAGCAGATCGGCCACCCGCTCTACCGCCGCCTCGCGCTCGGCCCTGGGGACCTTGCGCATCTCCAGGCCAAAGCTGATGTTCTGTCGTACCGTCATGCTCGGGTAGAGCGCATAGGACTGGAAGACCATGGCGATGTCGCGCTCTGCCGGGGTCAGCCAGGTGACGTCGCGGTCGGCGATCCGGATCTCCCCGGCGGTGACCGGCTCCAGGCCGGCGATGGCGTTCATCAGGGTCGACTTGCCGCACCCCGAGGGGCCGACCAGGATCAAGAATTCGCCGGACTCGATGGCCAGGCTGACGTCCTTGAGGACGCGTTCGTTACCGAAGTCCTTGCGGACCTTCTGAATCTCAAGAGCTGACATGGCTGGTTACCTTGGTTGTTCATTGTTCGGCAGGGCAAGAGCGAGCGTCCTGCTCAGCCCTTGACGGACCCCGCGGTGAGCCCGCGCACGAAATACTTGCCGGCCAGCACGTAGACCACCAGGGTCGGCAGCGCGGCGATCATGGCAGCGGCCATATCGACGTTGTACTCGCGCACACCCGTGGAGGTGTTGACCAGGTTATTGAGCGCCACCGTGACCGGCTGGGTGTCGTGTGCCGAGAAGGCGACCCCGAAAAGGAAGTCGTTCCAGATCTGGGTGAACTGCCAGATCACCGACACCACGATGATCGGCGCCGACACGGGCAGCAGAATGCGCCAGAAGATGCGAAAGAAGCCCGCGCCATCCAGCTTGGCCGCCGAAACCAGCTCGGTGGGCACCGCCACGTAGAAGTTACGGAAGAACAGGGTGGTGAAGGCGATGCCGAAGATCACGTGGACCAGGACCAGCCCTGCCCGAGAGCTTGACAGGCCGAGCCAGCCCAGGGTCTGGGCCATGGGCAGCAGCACCACCTGGAAGGGGATGAAGCAGCCGAACAGCATCAGCCCGAAAAGCAGCTCCGACCCCCTGAAACGCCACTTGGTCAGCGCGTAGCCGTTGAGCGCCCCCACCACCGTGGAGATGGCCACCGCGGGAATGACGATGGCGAAGGAGTTCCAGAAATAGCCGCCCACGCCCTCGCAGCGCATTCCGGTGCAGGCCTCGCCCCAGGCCTTGGCCCAGGGGACCAGGGTTGGCGACTGGGGCAGCGCCAGCAGGCTGCCGGCGCTGATCTCGTCCAGGGGTTTCACCGAGGTGATCAGCATCACGGCCAGCGGCAGCAGGTAGAAGAGCGCGGCCAGCAGCAGCGCCGCATAGAGGGCCAGTCGCGCCAGGCGCGCCCCCAGGGTCCGGCGTCGAATCACGTTATCCATTCTTGCGGCTCCGCAGTTCCGAATAGAGGTAGGGAATCAGGATCGCCAGCACCCCGCCCAACATCAGCATGGCACTGGCAGACCCGAGGCCGACCTGCGCGCGGGTGAAGGCGTGGGTGTACATGAAGGTGGCGGGAAGATCGGTGGCATAGCCTGGGCCACCGCCGGTCAGGGCCACCACCAGATCGAAGCTCTTGATGGCGATGTGAGCCAGAATCATCACCGCGCTGAAGACCACCGGCCGCAGGCAGGGAATCACCACTCGCCAGTAGATGCGCGGCAGGCTGCCGCCATCGAGCTGGGCCGCCTTGATGATGCTGTCGTCGATCCCGCGCAGCCCCGCCAGGAACAGCGCCATAACGAACCCGGAAGCCTGCCAGACGGCGGCGATCACCAGGGTATAGACGGCCATGTCGGGATCGACCAGCCAGTCGAAGGTGAACGACTCGAAGCCCCAGCCGCGTACCATGGCCTGGAGGCCGAGTCCGGGATTGAGCAGCCACTTCCACACCACCCCGGTGACGATGAACGACAGCGCCATGGGATAGAGATAGATCGTGCGCAGGGCACCTTCTCGACGAATGCGCTGGTCGAGCAGGATGGCCAGGAAGGCGCCAAGCACCAGGCAGATGACCACGAAGAGACCACCGAAGATCACCAGGTTGGTGGAGGCGACCCACCAGCGCTCGTTGGCCATCAGACGCCCGTACTGGGCAAAGCCCACGAAGTCGTAACTCGGCAGCATGCGCGAGTTGGTCAAGGAGAGCACGAAGGTCCACAGCATGAAGCCGTAGACGAAGAACAGCGAGATGGCGACGGACGGTGCCAGCACCAGTCGCGGCAGCCAGCTCTGCAGAAATCCGGACGAGGAAGGTCGGCCCAGCGCCCGTCCGGCGTGGGAGAGTGAAGTCGAGCGTGTCATGAGAGGAATCCTCGTGGATGAAGACGGACGCCGCCGCAGCGGCGTCCCCGGCCAGCGGGTCCTAGAGAATGGCCTGAGCCGTGTTGACCATGCGCTGGGCGGCCTCCTCGGCCTCCATGTCGCTGTCGTTGAAGTAGTTGGTGACAACATCGAAGATGGCACCCTGGACAGCGGCCGGCACCGCCATGCCGTGTGCCATGCTGGGCACCAGGCCGCCCTCCTCGGCGGTACGCTGGAAGTCGGCCAGCGATTGCTGCGCACAGCGATCGAACTCGCTCATGTCCAGGTCCGGGCGAGCGGGAATCGAGCCCTTGGCGAGGTTGAAGGCTTCCTGGAAGGTAGGTTCCAGCACCAGGCGCGCCAGGTCCTGCTGGGCCTCGCGGTCGGCCTCGTCGCTGACCCGGAACATCGCCAGGCTATCGATGTTGAAGGTGAACACTGATGCCGTGCCCGGCGCCGGGGCGCACAGGTAATCCTCGCCGGCGGTGAGGCCCGCGGCCGTGAACTCGCCCTTGGCCCAGTCGCCCATCAACTGCATGGCGGCATCGCCCTCGATGACCATGGAGGTAGCGATGTTCCAGTCGCGCCCCGACATGTCGTCATCCATCAGCTCGCGCAGTCGCTTGAAGGTCGAGAGCGCCTCGACCATCTGCTCGCCGCCCAGGGCGTCGGGATCCAGCTCCACCAGGGCACGACGATAGAAGTCGCTGCCTCCCTCCGCCAGCACGATGTCCTCGAAGATGGTAGCGTCCTGCCAGGCCTGGCCACCGTGCGCCAGCGGGATATAGCCCGCCGCACGCAACGGTTCCTCGGCGGCGAACAGCTCATCGAGGGTGGTGGGCATCTCGACTCCCGCATCCTCGAGCACCTCGGGATTGGCCCACAGCCAGTTGACGCGGTGAACATTGACCGGCACCGCCACATAATGGCCGTCATGGCGCATCACTTCCGCTACCGTCTCGGGCAGCAGCGCTTGCCAGTCCTGGGCCTCGGCCACGGCGTCGAGATCGCCCAGCAGCCCGAGTTCACCCCACTCCTGGATCTCGGGCCCCTTGATCTGAGCCGCGGAAGGCGGATTGCCGGACATGGCGCGGGACTTGAGTACCGTCATGGCGGTTTCGCCGCCGCCGCCGGCCACCGCGAAGTCCTCCCAGGTGTGCCCCTCGGCTTCCATCAACTCCTTGAGCACATTGGCCGCGCGGGCCTCGCCTCCGGAGGTCCACCAGTGCAGGACCTCCACATCGCCGGCCTGAGCGGCGGTCAGGGTCAGAGAGGCCGCCAGGCCGGTGGCCAGGGCGAGCGCGGTCTTGCGGGGTGAAGCGCAGCGTGTTGAAGCGTGCATGGCGTGAAATCCTCGTATCGTCTTGTTATGGCCTCCCGGCTCACCGGGATACCGACACGCTACGCCACTCGTTCGACGAAGGGGCGTTACCGAGTCCTGCAAAGTGTTAGGGCGTTATTGCAGGTCGGTAACATTGCCCTGGCGAGGCAGTGTCAGGGTGACGACCAGCCCCCCTTCGGGATGGTTGGCGAGCACGACCTCACCCCCATGGGCCCGCGCGATATGTCGTGCGATCCCCAGCCCCAGACCGCTGCCCCCGGTATGTCGACTGCGCGAGGGCTCCAGCCGCACGAAGGGGGAGAAGACGTGTTCGGCGTGGGTCTCGGGAATGCCGGGACCCTGATCGCGAATGGCGATCGTCAGCATCTCGTCACTGTCGATGAGGGTTATCTCGGCACGCTGACCATAGAAGAGGGCATTCTCGATCAGGTTGGCCAGGCAGCGCCTGAGGGCCATCGCCTTGGCGGCGATAGGAGCGGCGCTCCCCTCGACGACCACTTCGCCGCCATGCAGCCGCAGCTCTGCCGCCAGCGACTCCAGCAAGGCGACGGGGTCGACCTCCACGATCGGTTCATGCAGGTCCAGCCCTTTCACCGAAGCCAGCGCGCCACGCACCAGCGCATCCAGTTCGTCGAGCGAGGCGCAGAAACGCTCGCGCTGACGCGGGTCATCGAGCATTTCGGCGCGCAGGCGCAAGCGGGTGATCGGGGTCTTGAGGTCGTGAGAGATGGCCGAGAACAGCCGTTCACGCTCCTCGACCTGCTCCCGGATACGCCCCTGCATGCGGTTGAAGGCCACGGCCGTGGCCACGACCTCACGCGGGCCGCTTTCGCGCAGCGGCGAGGCATCGAGATCGTCACCCAGCTGGCGGGCGGCTCGCGCGAGACGTGACAGCGGACGCGTCATGCTGCGGATCCCCAGCAGCGAGAGTCCCAACACCGTCAGCAGTACCATCAACATGGCCAGCAAGCGCTCCCCCGACAGCCAGACGCGGGGCTCGAACAGCTCGGCGATGGGCAGCAGGGTCGCTATATAAAGCCAGGTACCGGGCTCGAGCTGCAGTTGCACGACCAGAATCGGCGGCGAGAGAGGCTCCATCAGCAGGCTGTGCTGCCCCCAGCGCGGAGGCAGGTCGGTCAACAGCAACTCGTTGTTGAAGACACGCAGCGTCTCGGGCCGCGAAAACTCTACCAGCACCTCGTCGATGTTGAGCTCACTGGTGAGGATGCGCTGAAAGTTGTCGACCACCAGCGCTTTCTCCGGCCCCTCGCCGATATCCACCACACCAATGCGGTGTTCGTTGACGCTGACGAAGAACCGCGTACCCCCCATGTTGCGCAGTTGATCGAGCACAATATGTCGGTACTCCCGCGGCAACGACCGGAAGAACTGCATGGTAGAGGCCACGCTGTAGGCGACGTTGCTCGACAGTTCGTCGAGCTGGGCCATGCGGCTGGAACGCACCTGGGAGGTCCAGATCGCGTAACTGGCCAGCTGCGCAGCCAGTACGCCCAGCACCATGATCAACACGAAGCGTCCCCGTAGCGTGCCCGGAAGGCCACGGGAGAGCCACCGACGCAGCCGCCGCCAGCGACTCTCCGCTGTCAAGACAGGACCTCAACCCGGGCCGTCAGCACATAGCCTGCGCCACGCACCGTCCGGATCAGTTGGGAGTGCTGGGCATCCTCGCCGAGGCGCTGACGCAAACGACACACGTGCACATCGATGGAGCGATCCAGGGGAGGCGACGGACGCCCCCGAGTCAGCACGTAGAGATCGTCTCGAGACAACACCTGTTCAGGGCGCGCGAGGAACACCTGCAACAGCTGAAAATCGGCACCGGAAAGCGGGATCTGCTCACCGGCGCTATCGATCAGCGCGCGGGTCAGGCGGTCAAGCCGCCAGTCGCCGAACGCCACCAGGCGGGCCTCCGCCGGGTCGAGCGATACCTGGCCGGGACGAGTGCGACGCAGCACCGCCTTGATTCTCGCCAACAGCTCGCGGGGGTTGAAGGGCTTGCCCAGGTAGTCGTCGGCGCCCAGCTCCAGCCCCAGGATGCGATCGGTTTCGTCGGCACTGGCGGTCAGCATGATGATCGGCACGTCGCTCTTGCGACGCAGATCCCGACAAATGGTGAAGCCGTCGTCGCCGGGCAGCATGAGGTCCACCACCAGCAGGTCCGGCGTCTCCTCGACCAGCAGCTCACCCAGCGCCTGGGCATCCTCGGCGGTCAGCGCTCGGTAGCCGTGGCGGCTCAGGTAGTCGGCCAGCAGCTCGCGGATCTCGGGGTCGTCGTCGACCACGATCAGGGTCACCGGTGGCGTCGTCATCTCGAGACTCCAAAACGCTCGCGCAGCCGCGCGGCCACCGCCTGGTCATCGTGATGGCCGATGTGCTGCGCATCGGGAAGCCGGCCGGCCAGCTCGGGGTGGGCGTTGGCCATCACGTGGGCTTCGCCCGCCAGGGCGAGCATCTCGGTATCGTTGAGGTTGTCGCCGAAGGCCAGGCATTGCTCGGGGCCAAGCCCCAGGCGCTCGAGCAACGCAGTGAGGGCGGTGCCCTTGTTCACGCCCTCGGCCATGATCTCCAGCGAGGTGGCCATCGACCAGGTCAGATGCAACCGCTCGCCATGGCGGGCGCGGATCGTCTCCTCCAGCTGCCTGACCTCTTCGGGGTCACCGATAAAGAGCACCTTGCCGACGCCCTCGCCGTCGAGTTCGCCGGGGTCGGCAACCCGGTACCCGAAGCCGGTATGAGCGTGCAGCGCCAGCAGGCCGGGCGCTTCGGCATCGATCAACCACTCCTCCTCGTGGAAGAGGTTGAGGCGTACCTCGGGATGGCGCGGCAAGGCGATCAACTCACGCGCCACAGAGGCCTCCAGGTGGCGGGCGGTCACCAGGCGATGCTCGGTATCGTGGAGATAGGCGCCATTGGTGCTGATCACGTGCACGGGGACGCCGAGGCGTTCGCGGAAGCGCTGCATGTCCCGAAAGTGGCGACCCGAAGCAAACGCCAGGTGGTGCCCCTGCCCTGCCAGGGCCCGCAGGGTGTCGACAGTCGTCGGGTGCAGGTCATGGTTGGCCCCGAGCAGGGTGCCGTCGAGGTCTGTAACGATCAGTCGTGGGGTCATGGGGTGTTCCGCGTAGCCTGAATCCTTCAGGCTACCGAAGGCGCTCTCCGCTGTCTTCCCTGCCGACCCGCGACGATGATCTCGCTGGTAAGGCGCCCGGCGGGTGTAGATACCTCAGCGTGGCCGTGGCATCCACGGGCGACGGATTCCTTTCCCCCACGTGCCATTTGGCGCCGGGGTCGCGAATCCGTATAGTGGCCCTCTTACCCGCCAACCGATCGTGACCATGCTGCAGAACAACTCGGCGCTTGCCCAACTCAAGCAACAGATCCGCTCGAACACCCCTCGCGTCGAGGGCGTGATCAAGGCCACCGACAGGGGCTTCGGCTTCCTCGAGACCGACGACGGCGAATCCTATTTCGTGCCGCCCCCCGCCATGAAGCTGGTGCTGCATGGCGACCGCGTCGAGGCTGTCGTCCACGAGGAGGGCGACAAGAAATCGGTCGAGCCGGAGAAACTGCTCGAGACCGGCATGGAACGCTTTATCGCGCGCGTCCAGAAGCGCGAGGGGCGTCTCGCCGTGGTGCCCGACCACCCGGTAATGAAGAACGTGCTCAAGGCGCGTATCAAGCGCAGCCTGGACGAAGACAGCATAGGTGACGGCGACTGGGTCGTGGCTCGTCTGGTGCGCCATCCCCTCAAGCCCGATGACCGCGCCTTCTTCACCCAGATCGACGAGCTGGTGGCCAAGACCGACGACCCGGCCGTGCCGTGGCGCGTGACCCTGGCCCGCCATGCCCTGGAGCAGGAGTGCCCGGACGCCGGTGACGACTGGCCGCTGCTCGACGAGGGCCTCGAACGCGAGGACCTGACCGCCGAACCCTTCTTCACCATCGATGGCGAGAAGACCCGCGACATGGATGATGCCCTGCGCATCCGCTCCCGCGAGGATGGCGGCTGGTCGCTGACCGTGGCCATCGCGGACCCCACCGCCTACGTGGAGGAGGGGCATGCCGCCGACCTCGAGGCTCGCACCCGCGCCTTCACCGTCTACCTGCCGGGCCAGAACGTCACCATGCTGCCCGAGCAGCTGGCCGATGACCTCTGCTCGCTGTGGGAGGGCAAGGATCGCCCGGTGCTGGCCTGCACCCTGGAGGTCGGCGCCGATGGCAGTCTCGGCGACTACCGCTTCTTCGCCGCCACCGCGCGCTCCCATGCCAAGCTCGCCTACGACTGGGTCTCCGACTGGCTCGAAGGTCAGGGTGACTGGGCACCGGCCGACGACATCGGCGAGCAGCTCAAGGCACTGGAGGCCATGACCGAGGCACGCAGCGCCTGGCGGGCGGCTCATGCCCTGGTCTTCAAGGACCGCCCCGACTTCGTCTTCGACCTGGACGAGGCCGGTAACGTGCTGGACATCCGCACCGAGCACCGGCGCATCGCCAACCGCATGATCGAGGAGTCGATGGTCGCCGCCAACGCCTGCTGTGCCGACTTCCTGGCCAGGCACATCGGCCACGGCATCTTCAACGTGCATCGCGCCTTCGAGCCGGAGAAGGCCGAGGCGGCCCAGGAGTTCCTGGCCGGCCAGGACATTCAGGTGGAGCGCGAGCAACTCACCGAACTGCCCCGCTACACCGAGCTCAAGCGCGAGCTCGAGGGCCGCGATGACGCCTGGCTGGATGCCCGCCTGCGTCGCTTCCAGGGCTTCACCAGCATGTCGGCCCAGCCCGGCCCGCACTTCGGCCTGGGACTGTCCGCCTATGCCACCTGGACCTCGCCGATCCGCAAGTATGGCGACATGGTCAACCACCGCTTGATCAAGCGGGTGCTCAAGGGCGAGCAGGCCCCGGCCGAGGCCAGCCAGCAGCTCACCGAGCAGCTCACCGAGCGCCGCCGGCTGAACCGCATGGCCGAGCGCGACGTCAAGGACTGGCTCTACGTGCGCTACCTGACCCCCGCCGCCGAGGCCCAGCAGACCTTCGAGGCCGAGATCGTCAACGTCAACCGTGGCGGCATGCGCGTACGCCTGGTCGCCAACGGCGCGACGGCCTTCATCCCCGCCCCGATGATGCACAGCGACCGCACCAAGGTGGTGATCGATGACAAGGAGGGGCGCATCCAGATCGAGGGTGAGGAGCGCTTCAAGCTGGGCGACATCATCCAGGTTGCGCTGACCGAAGCTCGCGAGGAAACCCGCTCGTTGGTGGGCCGACCCGCGGACTGACCGTCCGGCAGACCCTAAGCGACACAGGACGGCGACCCTCGGGTCGCCGTCTCGCGTTCTGGCTGTCGCACAATTGTCGCATCGCCGCCCTAGGCTGGCTGGAAACATCAGCGCCAGGAGGGCTCCTTGCATATCGTCGACGTCACCATGTTCCACGCCCCTGCCAGCGGTGGAGTGCGCACTTACCTCGAGGCCAAGCATCGCGTGCTGGCCACCCGGCCAGATCTGCGGACGAGCCTGCTGGTACCCGGTGGCGAGCGCGGCTCCCTGGGTGGGGTGCATACCCTTCCCGCGACGCGGATCCCCCTGGGCCAGGGCTATCGTTTCCCGCTGCGCCGCCGGCCCTGGCGCGATGCCCTGATGACGATGGCCCCCGACCTCATCGAGGCCGGCGACCCCTACGTTACTGCCTGGGCCGCCGCGGAGGCCGGTCAGGCCCTGGGGGTGCCCACCGTGGGCTTCTTCCACTCCGACCTGCCGAGACTGATGGGCGATCGCTTCGGGACGGGAGTCCGCCAGCGCCTGCAGCGCTATGTAGGCGACCTCTATGGCCATTTCGACAGCGTGCTGGCGCCCTGTACCGCCATGGCGGAGCGACTGGCCGACTGGGGCGTGGAGCCGATACGCGTGCAGCCGCTGGGCGTCGACCTCGAGGCCTTCCACCCGGGGCATCGTGACCCCGCAGTGCGCGAACGTCTGGGCCTGGGCGATCACCAGCGGCTGTTGATATTCGCCGGCCGCCACTCGCCGGAGAAGCATATCGACGTGCTGGTCGACGTGATGCGGCAGCTGGGGGCGGACTACCACCTTCTCCTGATGGGTCCGGGAATGCCCACCCGCGTCCCCTCGAACGTCAGCGTGATACCCCGCTACTGCCCTCCCGACGAGATCGCCACCGCCCTGGCCAGCGCCGATGCCATGCTGCATGCCGGTAACCGCGAGACCTTCGGCCTGGTGGCGCAGGAGGCCATGGCCTCCGGACTGCCGGTGGTAGCAGCGAAGGCCGGCGCCCTGAAGGAGTATGTGCCGCTGGGCGCCGGGATCCTGTGCCGACCCCGTGATGCCGCCGACATGGCACGGTCTACTCGCGAGCTGTTTCTCAACGACCCGAAGGCCATGGGGCGCCACGCCCGCCGACACGTCGAGCGTCATTTCGATTGGCAGCGGGTCATCGATGATCTGCTGGGGCATTATCGGCAACTGCGTCACGGCGGCGAGCGCCATGTTATCTCCAAGAACGGCTGAGCCTCGCCGGACGCTGCCTCGATGGCGGCCGCTTCATGGCCTGCTGATCGTGCTGGCGCTCATCGCCCCCCTCCTGGTCACTGCCTGGCTGGGCGGAATCGAGGCCCTGGAGGGGGTCAAGCGGTTCCCGCTGGATGTCGTCGGCCTGATGGTGCTGATCGCGTTCCTGTGCTGGAATCTCAATGCCGCCCGATTGCGCCTGATGCTGAATGGCCGGGCCGGCCACCTTGGACAGTTCAGGGCACTGAGCATCGAGCTGGCGTCCAAGTTCGCCCTCTGTGCCACGCCCGGAGGCAGTGGCGGACCGCCCACGCTGCTGGTATTGCTGTCGCAACGCGGGTTGCCGGCCTCCAGAGGGGCGGCCGTCTTCCTGCTGGACCAGGGCTGCGATCTGCTGTTCTTCCTCTGCATGCTGACGGGGCTGGTGGCCTTCTCCCTGCTGGGCGAGACCCAGTGGCCCCACCAGGCACTGATCCAGCTGGCCCTGGTCGCGTTGGCCCTCCTGGCCACCGGCGTTACGCTGGTGATGGCATACCTGCCACGACTGCTGCGCTATTCCGCATCACCGGGCGCACGCTGGCTGAGCGGCCATCGGCGCCGTTGGCTGGCCCGCCGCCTGCTGACGTGCCGACATGCGCTGCAGGCCACACTGCGGCTCCCCGTTCCGACGCTGCTGGCGATGCTGGGGCTCACCACCGCGCATTGGCTGCTGCGCTACAGCCTGCTCTACCTGGCGGTGCTGGGCGCTGGAGGACATGCCGACTGGCTATGGACCTTCCTGACCCAGATGCTGGCCATGGCCGCGAGCCAGTTCAGCTTTCTTCCCGGCGGCGCCGGTGCGGCCGAGCTGGGGGTCGGCGGGCTGCTGCTGCCGCTGATGGAGCGCGAACAGGCCGCCGCCGCCGTGCTAGTCTGGCGCCTGGTGTCCTATCACCTTTACCTGGCGGCCGGAGCCCCGCTGTTTCTGCTGTCGGCCTTTCGGTTGGTGCAGCGCAGATCGTCCGCGCAAACCTGAGTGCCATCCCGATGGTTGCCGTCAGGACTCGAAACGGCGCTGCTTCTCCGCCGTCCAGTCGATGCTCGGGGCTTGCATGCCATGCCCGCCCCGGTAGGGCGCATACTCGGGGGATTCCCAGCCAGCGAGCAGCGCCGGTGCTGGCCGGAAGACCTCAACGCCGATGGGGTGGCAGGTTTCAAGCGGATCGCGAGCGTCGGGACCCCAGAGGTCAACCGAAATATCGCCGCCCGGGCAGCACGAAAGCGCGCACAGCAGGTCGATCTCGGCGAAGAACTCGATATGATCGCCCTCTCTCGCCGGGCAAGCCTTCATGAAGTACTGGTCATCGTCGTTGAGACCGGTGCACTGGAAGACGTTGAGCACGTCATGTACGTCGAACTCGGTAAGGCCGAACGGGGCCACCGCTCGCACCAGGTTGGAGTGGCAGTGATGATCGAAGTCCTCACCGGTCAAGAGCTTGTTGACATAGGGATCGCAGCGGGTCCCCAGCAGGTCATGCACGCGCCCACCGTCACCGTCCTCTCCGTATTCGCCGAGGGTATCCTCGATGATGGTGGCCATGGGGCGCAGATAGGGCAGCGTCGACCACAAGCGATCGAACGTCGACACATGGGCCCGCTGCAGCTGGCGAGTGCGCGAGGCCCAGAAGCGCTCTCGCGGGTTATGGCGATGCCATAGATTGAAATCGCCCACCTGCGGCCCACCCAGCGTCGAGAGCCGCACGACATGGCCCGCAGGCACCTCCCAGGCCAGGCCTTCACGAATCGGCACGGTCAGGCGTTCGACGGAGATTCGGTCGGCCGGGTCAGCGAGGCGGCGGTAGAAGTCGCGGTCCACGTCGAGAATGGAGCCTTGGGTGGCGCGATAGGCAGCGGGCACCTTGGCCATGGGCATCTCCGAAGCATGGTCTTGAAACTCGAAGCCTAGCTCCTGTTTCGAAATGCAGAAAGGGCACCCGAAGGTGCCCTTTCACTTCCCGCGACGGCAAATCGAAAGCTTACCAGCCGGTCGCTGCCTTCAGTGCATCGCCGATCTCGGCCAGCGAGCGCACGGTCTTCACGCCCGCAGCCTCCAGGGCAGCGAACTTCTCGTCCGCCGTGCCCTTGCCGCCGGCAATGATCGCCCCGGCGTGGCCCATGCGCTTGCCGGGAGGCGCGGTGACGCCGGCGATGTAGGAGACCACCGGCTTGGAGACGTTGGCCTTGATGTAGGCGGCCGCCTCTTCCTCGGCGGTGCCGCCGATCTCGCCGATCATCACGATCGCCTCGGTCGCCGGATCCTTCTCGAACTGCTCGAGGATATCGATGAAGTTGGAGCCCGGGATCGGATCACCGCCGATGCCCACGCAGGTGGACTGGCCGAAGCCGTGGTCGGTGGTCTGCTTGACGGCTTCATAGGTCAGGGTGCCGGAACGCGACACGATACCGACCTTGCCCGGCTTGTGGATATGGCCCGGCATGATGCCGATCTTGCTCTCGCCGGGGGTGATCACGCCGGGGCAGTTGGGGCCGATCAGCCGTACACCCAGTTCGTCGCACTTCACCTTGACGTCGAGCATGTCCAGGGTCGGAATGCCTTCGGTGATGCAGACGATCAGCTTGATGCCCGCGTTGGCCGCCTCGAGGATGGAGTCCTTGCAGAACGCCGCCGGCACATAGATCACGCTGGCGTCGGCACCGGTCTTCTCCACGGCTTCCTTGACAGTGTTGAACACCGGCAGGCCCAGGTGCTCCTGGCCGCCCTTGCCCGGTGTCACACCGCCAACCATCTGGGTGCCGTAGGCGATCGCCTGCTCGGAGTGAAAGGTCCCCTGGCCGCCGGTGAAGCCCTGGCAGATGACCTTGGTGTTCTTGTCGATCAGGATGCTCATTACTTGCCCTCCGCTGCCTTGACAACCTGCTGAGCCGCGTCGGTCAGGCTGGTAGCAGCGATGATGTTCAGACCACTGGACGCCAGCTTCTCGGCACCCAGCTCGGCGTTGTTACCTTCCAGACGCACCACCACGGGCACGTTGACACCGACCTGCTCGACGGCACCGATGATGCCCTCGGCGATCATGTCACAACGCACGATGCCGCCGAAAATGTTGACCAGCACGGCCTTCACGGAATCGTCGGAAAGGATGAGCTTGAAGGCCTCGGCCACCCGCTCCTTGGTGGCACCGCCGCCCACATCGAGGAAGTTGGCCGGCTGACCGCCGTTGAGCTTGATGATGTCCATGGTGCCCATGGCCAAGCCGGCGCCGTTGACCATGCAGCCGATGTTGCCTTCCAGGGCCACGTAATTGAGCTCCCACGCCGCCGCCTCGGATTCGCGCTCGTCTTCCTGTGACGGGTCGCGCATCGCCTGCAGGTCCGGATGGCGATGGAGGGCGTTGCCGTCCAGGTTGATCTTGGCGTCGAGGCAGTGGAGGTTGCCTTCGTCGGTGATCACCAGGGGATTGATCTCGAGCAGCGCCAGGTCCTTGTCATGAAAGAGCTTGGACAGACCCAGGAAGATCTTGGTGAACTGCTTGACCTGATTGCCGGTGAGCCCCAGGGCGAACGCCAGCTCGCGCGCCTGGTAGGGCTGCGCACCCACCAGCGGGTCGATCTCGGCCTTGAGGATCTTCTCGGGCGTCTCTTCGGCGACCTTCTCGATCTCCACACCGCCCTCGGTGGAGGCCATGAAGACCACACGCCGGGTGCCGCGATCGACCACGGCGCCCAGGTAGAGCTCATTGGCGATGTCGGTGAGGGTCTCGACCAGAATCTTGGTGACCGGCTGACCGTTCTCGTCGGTCTGGAAGGTCACCAGGTTCTTGCCCAGCCAGGACTCGGCGAAGGCCTGGGCCTCCTCCGGGCTCTTGATCAGCTTGACGCCACCGGCCTTGCCGCGCCCACCGGCGTGGACCTGGGCCTTGACCACCCACTTGTCGCCACCGATCTTCTTGCAGGCTTCCGCCGCCTCTTCGGAAGTGTCGACGGCGAAGCCCTTGGAGACCGGCAGGCCATAGTCGGCAAACAGCTGCTTGCTCTGATATTCGTGAAGGTTCATCGATTCATGCCATTGGTTGCATGTGACTCGAACGGTGACCCGCCTCGCGCCCTCTGGGCCGCGGTTGCCGTGTCACCACCGTTCGCCTCCGATACTTGGCCGGAAGCGATGCGCCACCTGCCGGTGGCGCTTGTTGTCCTTACTTTTTCTTCTTGCGATTGGCCATGTGGATGGCATGGCCTTCCACCGCAAGGGCGGCCTCGTGCACCGCTTCCGACATGGTCGGGTGAGCATAGCAGGTCAGCGCCAGATCCTCGGCGCTGGAGCCGAACTCCAGCGCGATCACGCCCTGGGCGATCATCTCGCCGGCATGCTGACCGACGATATGCATGCCCAGCACACGGTCAGTCTCGGCGTCGGCGATGACCTTGGCCTGGCCTTCGGTGGCGTTATTGGCCATGGCGCGGCCGCTGGCGGCGAACGGGAAGGTGCCCGTCTTGACCTCGACGCCCTTGGACTTCGCCTCCTGCTCGGTCATGCCGACCCAGGCCACTTCCGGGAAGGTATAGATGACGTTGGGGATGGCGTCGTAGTTCATCTCGGCCTTGTGGCCGGCGATGATGTCGGCAACCATCACACCCTCTTCCGAGGCCTTGTGGGCCAGCATCGGGCCGCGCACGCAGTCGCCGATGGCATAGACGCTCGGCACGCTGGTGCGGCACTGATCGTCGACATGAATGAAGCCGCGCTCGTCGGTCTCGACGCCCACGCCGTCGGCGATCACGCCCGTGGTATAGGGCTTGCGGCCGACGCAGACGATCAGCTTGTCGAAAGTGATCTCCTGCTCGCCCTTGGCGTCGGTGTACTTGACGACGACCTCATCCCCCTTGATCTCGGAGCCAGTGACCCTCGCCCCCATCCGGATGTCCAGGCCCTGCTTCTTGAGCAGCTTCTGGGTCTCCTTGGCGATGGCGCCATCGACCATCGGCAGGAAGTCGTCCATGGCCTCGAGCACGGTGACCTCGCTGCCCAGGCGGTTCCATACGCTGCCGAGCTCGAGGCCGATGATGCCGGCACCGATCACGCCCAGACGCTTAGGGGTCTCCTGGAACTCCAGGGCACCGGTGGAGTCGACCACCATACCTTCCTTCAGCGGCGTCGGCGGGATCTCCACCGGCACGGAGCCCGCCGCGACGACGATGTTGTCGGTCTCATAGGTGGACGCCTTGCCGTCCTGGTCGGTCACCTCGACCTGCTTGGAAGAGACCACCTTGCCGGTGCCCTGGATAGCCGTGACACCGTTGGCCTTCAACAGGCCGGCAACACCGCCGGTCAGGTTGTTCACGATCTTTTCCTTGCGGGCCATCATCTTCTTGACGTCCATGCTGACGTCGCCCGCCTGGATGCCAATGTCGTCGAAGTCGTGCTTGGCCTCGACGAACTTGTGCGAGGCCTCCAGCAACGCCTTGGAGGGAATGCAGCCCACGTTCAGGCAGGTACCACCGAAGACGGGCTTGCCGTCCTTGCTGATCCATTTCTCGACGACAGCGGCATTCAACCCCATCTGGGCGGCACGAATAGCGGAAACGTAGCCCCCGGGGCCCGCACCGATCACGATCACATCAAACTTGTCAGCCATGTTGGCTCCTTCGTTACTTGTCGCTGAAGAGCGAAGTGGGTCCCGTGGCTCAGATATCCAGCAGCAGGCGCGCCGGATCCTCGAGCAGCTCCTTGATGGTCACCAGGAACTGAACCGCATCCTTGCCATCGATCATGCGGTGATCGTAGGAAACCGCCAGGTACATCATCGGGCGGATCTCGACCTTGCCGTTCACCGCCATGGGGCGCTCCTGGATCTTGTGCATGCCCAGGATCGCCGTCTGCGGCGGGTTGATGATCGGCGTGGACATCAGCGAGCCGAAGATGCCGCCGTTGGTGATGGTGAAAGTACCGCCCTGCATCTCGTCGATGCCAAGCTTGCCGTCACGGGCCCGCTTGCCGAAGTCGACGATGCTCTTCTCGACATCGGCGATCTTCATGCTGTCGGTATCACGCAGCACCGGCACCACCAGGCCGCGGTCGGTGGAGACGGCGACGCCGATGTCCTGGTAACCGTGGTAGACGATGTCGGTGCCGTCGATGGAGGCGTTGACGTCCGGAAAACGCTTCAGGGCCTCGGAGGCCGCCTTGACGAAGAAGCCCATGAAGCCGAGCTTGACGTCGTGGGACTTGAGGAAGGTGTCCTTGTACTGGGTGCGCAGGTCCATCACCGCGCCCATGTCCACCTCATTGTAGGTGGTCAACATGGCGGCGGTCTGCTGAGCCTGGACCAGGCGCTTGGCGATGGTCTGGCGCAGCCGGCTCATCGGCACGCGCTTCTCGGGACGCTCGCCCTCCACGGCCGGAGCGGCGGCTGCGGCAGCCTTAGCGCCGCCGGACGGCTTGGTCGACTTCTTCGCGGAGCCTTCCTTCACGGCGCGCTGCACGTCCTCCTTGAGGATGCGCCCGCCCTTGCCGGTGCCTTCGATCTTGCTGACATCGAGATCGTGCTCGGCGACCAGCTTGCGCGCGGCCGGGGCGAGGATCTTGTCCCCCACCTTTTCATCGCTGCCGCCATCATCAGCAGAAGCCGCGGGCTTGCCCTCGCCGACCGCCGGGGCGGCCTCGCCGCCGGCACCCTCGGTGAAGATCGCCAGCACCTGCTCGGAGGTCACCTGGCTACCTTCCTCGGCCTTGATCTCGGAGAGCGCGCCATCCGCGGGAGCGACGACCTCCAGCACAACCTTGTCGGTCTCGATCTCGGCCAGTACCTCATCACGTTTCACGGCGTCGCCGACCTGCTTGTTCCAGCTGGCCACGGTGCCTTCCTGGATCGACTCGGGGAAGGTCGGGGCCTTGACCTCGTGGCTCTTGCCGCCGGCCGCGGGCTTGGTCTCGGCATCATCTGCCTTCTCGGCCTTGGCGTCGCTCTCCTTCCCGGCCTTGGCGTCAGATTTCTTGGCGTCCTGCTCGCCGGAGCCCTTGGCCTTGCCCTCGCCGATCTTGCCCAGCACCTGCTCGGACTCCACGGTGTCGCCCTCTTCCACCAGCACCTCGCTGAGCGTGCCGGCCTCGGGGGCCACGACCTCGAGCACCACCTTGTCTGTCTCGATCTCGACGATCAGTTCGTCACGCTCGACACTGTCGCCGGGCTTCTTGTGCCAGGCCGCCACGCTGCCCTCGGCGACGGATTCCGGAAAGGTAGGTGCCTTGATATCGGTAGCCATGTCGTTTCCCTTGTCTGTTCTCTCTCGTCCCGGTGGGCGCCTCAAAGATTGAAGGCGTCTTCCACCAGCTGGCGCTGCTGTTCGGTGTGCACGGACATGTAGCCCGCCGCGGGTGCCGCAGATGCCGGACGACCGGCAAACTTGAGCTTGCCGCCCAGGCCATCGCGCAGCATGTCAGCCACGGCGCGCATGTGGTGCTGGCTCGAATACCAGGCCCCCTGGTTGAGCGGCTCCTCCTGGCACCAGACCACCTCGGTGACATTGGTGTAATCCTTGATCGCTTCCAGGAGCTCCTCCTTCGGGAAGGGATAGAGCTGCTCGATGCGCAGGATCGCCGTGTCTTCGCGGGTGTTCTCCTCACGCCAGTTGGCCAGATCATAGTAGACCTTGCCGGCGCAGAGGATGATGCGCTCGACCTTCCCTGCCTCGAGCTTGCCCTGGTCGGGCAGCACCATCTGGAAGCGGCCATTGGCCAGCTCCTCGAGGCTCGAGATCGCCGACTTGTGGCGCAGCAGGCTCTTGGGCGTCATCACCACCAGTGGCTTTCTCAGCGGACGGATCACCTGGCGCCGCAGCAGATGGAAGATCTGCGCCGGAGTGGTCGGCACGCAGACCTGCATGTTGTGCTCGGCACACATCTGCAGGAAACGCTCGAGACGCGCCGAGGAGTGCTCGGGGCCCTGCCCTTCGTAGCCATGGGGCAGCAGCATGGCCAGTCCACACAGGCGCTCCCACTTGGTTTCGCCGGAAGAGATGAACTGGTCGACCACCACCTGTGCGCCGTTGAAGAAGTCGCCGAACTGGGCTTCCCAGACCACCAGGTCATTGGGAGCGGTCGTCGAGTAGCCGTACTCGAAAGCCAGCACCGCCTCTTCCGATAGAAAGGAGTCGTGAATGGTGAAGCGCGGCTGGCCGTCAGCCATGTACTGGAGGGGCACGTAGGCACTGCCGTCCTTCTGGTTGTGCACCACCGCGTGGCGGTGGGAGAAGGTGCCACGACCGACGTCCTGGCCGGTGATGCGTACGGGATGGCCCTCGTCGAGCAGCGTGGCGTAGGCCAGGGTCTCGGCGAAGCCCCAGTTGGCGGCCAGGCCACCGGCCTGCATCTTGCGTCGATCCTCGTAGATCTTGGCCACCTGGCGCTGCACTTCGACCCCATCGGGGACTTCGCACATTTTCCCGGCGAGACGCTGCAGCAGCTTCATGTCGACAGTGGTGTCAGCATGGCCGGTCCACTCATGACCCAGATAGGGGGTCCAATCGACGAACAGCGACTTGTTGGGTTTCTGCACCAGGGCGTTGGCCACGTGATTGCCGGCCATCAGGTCGTCCCGGTACTTCTCCATCATGGCCTTGGCATCGTCATCACCGAGCAGCCCCTCGCCGATCAGCCGCTCGATGTAGCGGGCCCGCGATGATGGATGTTCCCTGATCTTGCTGTACATCATCGGCTGAGTGCCGGAGGGCTCATCGGCCTCGTTATGGCCACGGCGGCGGTAGCAGACCAGATCGATGACCACGTCGTGATGGAACTGCTGACGATAGTCGAGAGCGACCTGAGTGACATGCAGCACGGCATCGGGATCGTCGCCGTTGACGTGGAAGATGGGCGCCTGAACCATCTTGGCGATGTCGGTGCAGTACTCGGTGGAGCGCGAATCCTCGGGATGCGAAGTGGTGAAGCCCACCTGGTTGTTGATGACGATGTGCACCGTGCCACCGGTCTTGTAGGCACGGGTCTGGGACATCTGGAAGGTCTCCATGACCACGCCCTGTCCGGCGAAGGCCGCATCGCCATGGACGTTGATCGGCAGCACCTTGTTGCCGACCGGATCGTTGCGGCGGTCCTGGCGAGCCCGCACCGACCCCTCGACCACCGGGGCGACGATCTCCAGATGGGACGGGTTGAAGGACAGCGCCAGGTGCACCTCGCCGCCCGGCGTCATGACGTTGGAGCTGAAGCCCTGGTGGTACTTGACGTCGCCCGAACCGCGCTCGATGACCTTCTTGCCGTCGAACTCGTCGATCAGGTCAGAGGGGTTCTTGCCGAGGATATTGACCAGCAGGTTGAGGCGACCGCGGTGGGCCATGCCGATGACTACTTCCTTGGTACCGTAGCCGCCGGCGCGCTGGATCAGCTCATCCATCATCGGGATGAAGGCTTCGCCGCCCTCGAGGCCAAAGCGCTTGGTACCGGGATACTTGGAGGCCAGGTAGCTCTCCAGGCCCTCGGCAGCGGTCAGCCGCTCCAGCACGTGCTTGCGCACGTCCGGGCTGAACTCGGGGGCCGAACACACCGATTCGAAACGCTGCTGCAACCAGCGCTTCTCCTCGGTATCGACGATATGCATGATCTCGCAGCCGATGGATCGGCAGTAGGTCTGCTCCAGGGCGTTGACGATTACCTTGAGCGGTGCCTTATCTACCCCCAGGAAGAAGGAGCCGGTCTGGAACTCGGTGTCCAGATCCGCCTTCGAGAGCTGGTGGAAGGAGAGGTCGAGATCGGGGATGGGTTTGGGGTCGCGCAGGCCAAGCGGGTCGATATCGGCCTTCTGGTGGCCGCGGAAGCGATACGCATTGATCAGCTGGAGAACCTTGACCTGCTTCTTGTTCTCGTCACTGGCGGCAGCGGCCTGGGTAGTGCGCCGTTGGCGACCCAACTGATAGAACTGCTCGCGTATCGGTTCAAGCGGAACATCGTGCCTGGCCCCACCCTCGGGCCGAGGCAACTGATCAAAATACTGGCGCCATTCGTCGGGAACGGCGGAGGGGTCATCGAGGTACTGTTCGTAGAGCGCTTCCACATAGTGGGCATTGCCGCCACTCACGTGGGAGGAGCGCCACATCAACTCCATTATGCCTTGTTGCATCTCTTGGTCACCCTGCACTGATGGGGTGGTATCGGCGCCGACACGCCCGCATCGACATCGCTGGTGCCCTGCCGGAGCGAGGACATCATGAATTCCATGGTCAGGAGCCGGTACCCTGGGTACCGGCTCCACTCATCATGCTCCGCACCGGAATCGGCTGCGACGTCTTGCCGCAGCCCAAGAGCAGTGAGCATGATAACAAGCGGCAGGCCACGATTTAAGTGGCATCTGCCAGTAGCATCTCGCGGATCTTGCCGATCGCCCGCGTCGGGTTGAGCCCCTTGGGGCAGACCGCGACGCAGTTCATGATCCCGCGGCAGCGAAATACAGAGAAAGGATCCTCGAGATCTGTCAGGCGTTCACGGGTGGCCGTGTCGCGGGAGTCCGCCAGGAACCGGTAGGACTGCAGCAGGCCGGCCGGACCAACGAACTTTTCCGGGTTCCACCAGAACGATGGGCAGGCAGTGGAGCAGCAGGCACACAGGATGCACTCGTAGAGGCCATCCAGCTTGTCGCGCTCTTCCGGCGACTGCAGGCGCTCGATGGCTGGCGCCGGCTCGTCGTTCTGCAGGTACGGCTGAATGCGCTCGTACTGCTGGTAGAACAGGCCCATGTCGACCACCAGGTCGCGAATGACCGGCAGGCCCGGCAGCGGACGCAATGTCAGCTTGTTGCCCTTCACCACCTCGGAGAGCGGTGTGATGCAGGCCAGACCGTTCTTGCCGTTCATGTTCATCCCGTCGGAACCGCACACGCCCTCGCGGCAGCTGCGGCGAAAGGCCAGGCCATTGTCCTGCTCCTTGGCCAGGTGCAGGACGTCGAGCACCATCAGGTCGCGACCCTGGGTGTCGACTTGGAACTCCTGCATGTAGGGCGCGGAGTCGGTTTCCGGGTTGTAGCGGTACAGGGATACCTGAAGCTTGGACATCGTGACTCCCCTTAGTAGGTGCGGACTTTCGGCTCGAACATGTCGACGGTCTTGGGTGCGAAGTTCACATCTCGCTTGCCCAGTCGCTTCTCGGCCGGGAAGTAGAGTGAGTGCTTCAGCCAGTTGACGTCGTCGCGATCCGGGTAGTCGTAGCGGGAATGGGCGCCACGGCTTTCCTTGCGCTCCAGGGCCGCAATGGCGGTGGCCTCGGCCACTTCCATCAGGTTATCCAGTTCCAGCGCTTCGACGCGCGCGGTGTTGAAGGTATGGGACTTGTCCGGCAGGTAGGCGTTGGCGATCCGCTCGCGCAGCTCCTCGAGGCGCTTGACGCCCTCCTGCATGTTCTTCTCTTCGCGGAACACGCCGAAGGAGGTCTGCATGATGTCCTGCAGGTCGCGCTTGAGCTCGGGGACGGTCTCACCATCCTCGGACTCGTTCCAGCGCGTGATACGCTTCATGGCGGACTGGACATCGGACTCGGAGGCCTCGAGGTACTCGATGCCCTCGTTGAGCGCGCCTTCGATGAACATGCCGGCTGCGCGACCGAACACCACCAGGTCGAGCAGCGAGTTGCCGCCCAGGCGGTTGGCACCGTGGACCGATACGCAGGCTGCCTCGCCGCAGGCGAAGAGCCCCCCCACGATCTGGTCGTTGCCGTCGGCGTCCTGCATGATCGCCTGGCCGTGCACGTTGGTCGGAATCCCGCCCATCATGTAGTGACAGGTCGGGACGACCGGGATCGGCTCCTTGGCCGGGTCCACGTGGGCGAAGGTCTTGGACAGCTCGACGATACCGGGCAGGCGCTTGCCGAGGACGTCCTCCCCCAGGTGATCCAGCTTGAGGAAGACGTGGTCGCCCTTCTCACCGCAACCGCGGCCCTCGAGGATCTCCATGACCATGGAGCGCGCGACCACATCGCGGCCGGCCAGGTCCTTGGCGTTGGGTGCGTAACGCTCCATGAAGCGCTCGCCGTCCTTGTTGACCAGGTAGCCGCCCTCACCGCGGCAGCCCTCGGTCACCAGGGTCCCCGCGCCGTAGATGCCGGTGGGGTGGAACTGCCACATCTCCATGTCCTGCATCGGGAAACCGGCGCGCAGCGCCATGCCGATGCCGTCGCCGGTGTTGATCAGGGCATTGGTGGTGGAGGCGAAGATGCGCCCCGCCCCGCCGGTGGCCATGACGGTGGCCTTGGACTTCACGTGCACCACTTCGCCGGTCTCGATGTCCATGGCGATACAGCCCACCACGTCGCCGTCGGCATTCTTGACCAGGTCGACGGCGTACCATTCGTTGAGGAAGGTGGTGTTATTCTTCAGGTTGTTCTGATAGAGCGTGTGCAGCAGGGCGTGGCCGGTGCGGTCGGCAGCGGCACAGGTCCGTGCCGCCTGGCCGCCCTTACCGAAGTCCTTGGACTGACCACCGAACGGGCGCTGGTAGATACGGCCGTTGTCGAAGCGGGAGAACGGCAGGCCCATGTGCTCGAGCTCGAACACCGCCTTGGGACCCTCGGAACACATATACTCGGAGGCGTCCTGGTCGGCGATGTAGTCGCCGCCCTTGACGGTGTCGTACATGTGCCAACGCCAGTCGTCGTCGGGGTCCGCCGAGGCGATGGCACAGGTGATGCCGCCCTGGGCAGAGACGGTGTGCGAGCGGGTCGGGAAGACCTTGGACAGCACGGCGGTCTTCTTGCCGGACTTGGCCAGCTCGAGGGCGGCCCGCAGGCCGGCACCACCCCCGCCGATGATGATGGCGTCGAAAGACAGGCTACGCATGGTGGACATGAATCAGGCTCCCCACAGAACGGTGATGCCCCAGACCAGGAACACGAAGATGGCCAGGATAATGATGAGCTGGACGGCGAGGCGAACGCCGGTCGACTTGAGGTAGTCGGTGGTCACTGTCCAGAGACCGACCCAGGCATGGGCCGCCAGGGAGATGAAGGCCAGCAGCGAGAAGATGCGCATCCAGGTAGCGGAGAAGAGCCCGCTCCAGGCCGCGTAGTCCAGGCCGGGGCTGAGCAACAGGAAGCCGACGATGAAGAGAGTATAGAGCGCCAGGACGACCGCCGAAACGCGCTGGAGCAACCAGTCGGAGAGACCGCTACGGCCGAGATTCGTGATGTTGGTTACCATACCCAGACTCCAGCCAGAATGATCAGGACCACGCTCACCACCACGGTGATCTGCGCCTTCTTGACACCTCCCTCGAGGGTCACGCCGATATCCATGTCCATCAGCAGATGCTTGACGCCGGCCACGAAGTGGAAGGCCAGGGCGGACAGCAGCCCCCAGGCGATCAGCTTGGCCAGAAGGTTGTGGGCCAGGGCGTCACTCACGGCCGCGAATCCGGCCGGTGAGGAGAGCGACGTATCGAGCGCCCAAAAGGCGAAGATCAGGCCGATGAAGAGGATGACGCCGGAGATGCGATGAGCGATCGACGTCAGGGCGGGAAGAGGGAACTGTATCGTGGACAGATCCAGATTTACGGGTCGTTTGCTATTCACGGCTCTACACACTCTCTTGGCCCGCTGTTGGGTCGTCGGACAAGGCCCGAGCGGGCGGTGGTTTCGGGAAGGGACTCGATTGTGGCCGAGTTGGACACGACCACCGGTTCCTGCCAGTCGCGCGCTAATATTATAGGGACATCCCCCTGCCATGACAAATGGACACAGAGCGTACTCGACCATGGTGGAAGGCCGATTTCTCGGCGCTGATGGGCTTTCACTAGCCATCCCCCGATGTTGCCCCGGCTCTTGCGGCACCGCTATGGTGCAAAGCACCATTTTCTGTACAAGTCTCTTACATTTAACAGACTAAAGTACAACGATAGGCGCACAATGGTGGAATTGACAATCGCTGACACGCTTCTATAGTGGGCAAACCTTTTCGCCGGCACCATCTGCGGACTGACGACGTAAACGTCCCACCATGACTCGAGAGGAGGCCAGTATGGCTGACAGGAAAGCGACATTGACGGTAGACGGTCTGGAGAATCCGATCGACCTGCCGATCTACTCCGGCACCCTGGGCCCCGACGTCATCGACGTACGCGGCCTCGGTGCCGAAGGCCTCTTCACCTACGACCCGGGTTTCATGGCAACCTCCTCCTGCCAATCGGCGATCACCTATATCGACGGCGGCAAGGGGGTGCTGTTGCATCGCGGCTACCCGATCGACCAGCTGGCGAAGGAGTCCGACTTCGTCGAGCTTTGCTACCTGCTGATGTTCGGCGATCTCCCTGATGACTCTCAGTACGAGAACTTCAAGTCGCGCATCACCAACCACACCATGGTCCACGACCAGATCAACAACTTCTTCAAGGGCTTCCGCCGCGACGCTCACCCGATGTCGATCCTGTGTGGCGTAGTCGGCGGCCTGGCCGCTTTCTACCACGACCATCTGAACATCAACGTGCAGGAGGATCGGGAGATCAGCGCCATTCGCCTGATCGCCAAGATGCCGACCATCGCCGCGATGTCCTACAAGTACAACATCGGCCAGCCGTTCAACTATCCGCGCAATGATCTGAGCTATGCTGAGAACTTCCTCTACATGATGTTCAGCAACCCCTGCGAGAAGTACGAGATCAACCCGGTCTATGCCAAGGCCATGGACCGCATCTTCATGTTGCACGCTGACCACGAGCAGAACGCTTCGACCTCGACGGTGCGCCTGGCCGGCTCCACCGGTGCCAATCCCTTTGCCTGCATCAGCGCCGGCATTGCAGCTCTCTGGGGTCCGGCCCACGGCGGCGCCAACGAAGCGGTGCTCAACATGCTCGACGAGATCGGCGACGAATCCGAAGAGAACATCCAGCGCTTCATCGACAAGGCCAAGGACAAGGACGATCCCTTCAAGCTGATGGGCTTCGGACACCGCGTGTACCGGAACTTCGATCCACGCGCCAAGGTAATGAAGGAAACCTGCGACGAGGTGCTGGCCGAACTGGGCCTGGCCGACGACCCGCAGTTGAAGATCGCCAAGCGCCTGGAGCAGATTGCTCTCGAAGATGACTACTTCATCGAGCGCAAGCTCTACCCGAACGTCGACTTCTACTCCGGCATCATTCTCAAGGCCATGGGCATACCGAAGAACATGTTCACGGTGATTTTCGCCGTGTCGCGAACCATCGGCTGGATCTCCCACTGGCACGAGATGATCAGCGAACCCTACAAGATCGGCCGCCCGCGTCAGCTCTATATCGGCCACACTCAGCGCGACTACCCAGCCAGCTGAGCACCGACAGCAGCGCTCACGCCCGTACCGCCAGGAAGGCCGCCCAAGAGGGCGGCCTTTCGTGTTCCTGGGTCTCTAGAGCCTCCACTCCGCAGGGTTGACTTCACGACAGAGAGGCGTGCGCTGCCGGCGCCGGCCGTTTTCCACACATTCTGTGGATAAACCTGTTCAAAACCTCTCGAAAAGGTCGCGGAATCGCCATGAACAGCGGAGCCGACTTAGATTGATCAATTTTTAACCTATTGCAAACCATTGAAATTAAAGGGTTAATTCGGGAAGCCGGTAACCATGCGGGTTAGGGGCGAGACTGTGCACAGGTCGACCCCTAGGGGGCGGGAAAGTGGACAAGTCAAGGGGGTTGTCAAGCCGATATCGAGCAAAATGACAGTGCGGGAGCGTCGGGCTGCCTGGACACGGCAATACGCCGGGCAAGCGATTGAGCCGGCTTATCAGCAAAAACCATGAGAAAGGTAATACAGGGAAGGGTGGCGTCCCATAGGGGGTTCGAACCCCTGTTACCGCCGTGAAAGGGCGGTGTCCTGGACCACTAGACGAATGGGACGCAATATCCTCGATCTGAGATGTTGGTGGAGCCTAGCGGGATCGAACCGCTGACCTCGACACTGCCAGTGTCGCGCTCTCCCAGCTGAGCTAAGGCCCCAATCTCTCGAAGACGGGGCGTAGGTTACTGATAAGCCCCGGCTTCGTCAACAGGAAATCATGCGATTTCGCGATACTCTTTTTCGAAACGCTTGACCTGCTTCTTCGAGATACCACCCAGCACCTCGATGGCATGGCGGAGGCGCGCGCGGGTCATGTCGGAGCCCAGGATCGCCATGGCATCCATCACCGAGGTGCTCGAGCTGGAGCCGGTGATGGCGATGAACACCGGCGCCAGGAAGGCCTTCATCTTCAAGTCGAAATGGCCTGACAGCGTCTTGACCTCCTCCAGTAGCGTCTCCTTGCGCCAGGCCGGGACGCCCTCGAAACGCCATACCAGGAATTGCAGCAGTCTGAGCAGATCCTCGCGGGAGAGCTTGACCTCGTCGAAGCTCTCCTCGTCGATGGCCGGCAGCCCTGAGAAGAAGTGACCGGCCAGGGGCACTACCTGGGAGAGCGTTTCCACCCGAGGGCGCACCTGGGGCAGGATCCGACTGACGTACTCCTCGTTGAAGGCCCACTCCCTCAGCGCCTTGAGGAAGGCCTTGTCGTCGAGATCCTCGCGGATGTAGACGCCGTTGAGCCAGGTCAGCTTCTCCAGGTCGAACACCGGCCCGCCAAGCGACACGCGCTGGACATCGAAGTGGCTCATCATCTCGTCGAGGCTGAACTTCTCGCGCTCATCGGGCATCGACCAGCCCATGCGTCCCAGGTAGTTGATCACCGCCTGGGGCAGATAGCCCATACGCCGGTAGTAGTTGATGGAGGTGGGGTTCTTGCGCTTGGAAAGCTTGGACTTGTCGGGATTGCGCAGCAGCGGCATGTGGCAGAGCTGGGGCATCTCCCAGCCGAGGTACTCATAAAGCAGCTGGTGCTTGGGTGCGGAGTTGATCCACTCTTCGCCGCGCAGCACATGGGTGATGCCCATCAGATGATCATCGACCACGTTGGCCAGGTGATAAGTTGGCATGCCATCGGACTTGAGCAAAATCTGGGCATCCACCTGGGCCCAATCGACCTCGATCGCGCCTCGCAGCATGTCATCGATCACGCAGCGGCCGGTGGCGGGAACCTTCATGCGCACCACATAAGGCCAAGCCTCCTTCTCGCGACGCGTCTGCTCCTCGGCGGACAGGGCGAGGTCGGCAGGCTTGAGGGCCAGGTGCATGCCGGCGGCCTTGCGCGCCTCGCGCAGCTCGTCGAGCTCCTCGCTGGTGCGGAAGCACTTGAAGGCATGGCCGGCCTCGATCAGCTGGCGGGCATATTCCCCGTAGATATCGCCGCGCTCACTCTGGCGGTACGGTCCGTGGGGCCCACCGACGTCGGGGCCCTCGTCCCACTCCAGCCCCAGCCAGCGCATCGAGTCGAGAATCATCTGCTCGGATTCCGGGGTAGAGCGCTCTCTGTCGGTATCCTCGATACGCAGAATGAACTGGCCTCCGTGCTGACGGGCAAAGCAGAGGTTGAACAGGGCGATATAGGCGGTGCCCACGTGCGGGTCGCCGGTGGGTGACGGCGCGATACGAGTACGTACGGTCATGTCGTCCTTGGTCCTGTCGATGGTACGGGGCTAGCCCTAACGGCCGGGCGAATGCCCCGCATTATACGCACCTGGCCAGCGCCAGGCAGCTGTAGCGGGAATCATTCCCCCGCTTCATGGTCCATGCTTGGGCCCGACCCCCCCTGCACGAGGCCTCACATGCTCTCGCAACTACCCGACGACTTCACGGCCCTGGTCACTGCCGCCAATGGCGGCATCGGCGGCGCCGTCATCGATGCTCTGCTGGAAAGCGACCGTCCCGGTCGCGTAATTGGCGTCAGCCGATCGGGCCGCTCTCACTCTGACCCTCGTTTCGAATCTCTCGCCTTAGACGTCACCGAGCCGTATGGCCTCGCGGCCCTGGAAGAAGTACTCGACGCGGCCCCGCTCCACCTGGTCTTCAACGCTATCGGCATGCTGCACGACGAGCGGCTGGGCATCAGCCCGGAGAAGAAGTTCGATGACCTGGACGCCGAGGCCATGAGCCGGCTCTACCATGTCAATGCGATCACGCCGGCACTGCTGCTCAAGGCCCTGCAGTCCAGCCTCAAGGGGCGCCATCCGGCGCTGATAGCGAGCCTCTCGGCACGCGTCGGCTCCATCCGCGACAACCGCCTGGGCGGCTGGTACGCCTACCGGGCCAGCAAGGCCGCCCACAACATGCTGATGAAGACCGCGGCTGTGGAGCTACGCCGCCTCAACCCTCAGGCCAGTATTGCCTGCCTGCACCCCGGCACCACCGATACCGAACTGTCGCGCCCCTTCCAGGCAAGAGTGCCGGCGGAGAAGCTGTTCACCACCGCCTTCGTCGCCGAACAGCTGCTGTCGGTTCTGAACGACTGCGGCCCGGAGCAGAGCGGGATCTTTCTCGACTGGGCCGGGGAATCCGTGGAGTGGTAAGCCTGGTGGTGCGAGCTACTCAGGTCGGGATGACGGCAGAATTACCGTTGACACCGACCCTTGCACCATGAAAATCAATCGCAGATTATCACCCGACTCAACAAACCCACAGGATGCTTAGATGGATACCCTCGGCCCACGAATCAAGGAACTTCGGCTGGAGGCCAAGCTCAACAAAGCGGCCCTGGCACGCAGGGTCGGTGTTTCGGATGTAACCATTTCCTACTGGGAATCCGGTGCCATCAGGCAGATCGGCCACGAAAGGCTGGTGGCCTTGGCTCAGGCCTTGAACTGCCCGCTGTCTCGCCTGCTCGAGGAAACAGGCACTCGGGCCACGCCGCTCTTCCTGCACAGCCACCCGCCGTTGCCCTGGCAGGATGGCAGGCAGAAGGGCATCGACCTGCCGATCGAGCTAGTCCCCGGCCAACGCTGGGACGGCGACTGCCATCTCGTCACTCCCGCGCCGGGGGAGCACTTCGATTTCCTCGCCGAGGGAGACCTGGTCGCCATCGCCCCCAGCGAGATCTTCCGCCAGCCCGGGCTCTACCTGATAGACGACGACGGCACGCTGGCCATTCGCCGGGTCGATCAGAGTCCCAGCGGTGAGCTGGTATTCTATCGCAAGAATAGCGACGAGATCCTGCCCTGGTCTCCGGCTTGCCGTCTGGTCGGCAAGGTAGTGGCGCACTGGCGTCTCCAGTCCCCGTGAAGCGTCACTCCATCTCCAGCACCTCGACATTATCGACGGTTCGGCGCGCATCATCGCCCACCAGGTAGCGCTTGCTATAACGGGCCACCTTTCCCAGGCCGTGACCTGACTGTTCCACCAAGGGCCCGCTGAGGTGCTCGTTCTCCGCCCCCAGGCGCTCACGGACCGATCTCGGTTGCACGCTTCCCTCCTGCACGTCGACCGTGACGCGATAGCCGCCATCCGGTAGCCCGCTGCCGGGTCCGAAGGGGCCGGCCATAAAGCCGCCCTCCTCCACCGAGACGCGTTCGCGCCAGCGCATCCCGCTGAGCTCGCGTTCCACCAGGACCTGCAAGCGAGTCGCTTCGGGCAGATTGGTCTCACCCTTCACGGTCAAACGCCTATCGGTGCCCAGGCTGGACGAGACATCGATCATCAGCGGCTGGTCAAAGGGTGGCACCTGAGGTGCTTCGGGGGACGGCTCCGGCGACGGCTCGCGGGTCTCGGCCGTGGTGGTGGTCGACTCGGCAGGCTCGGACTCCGCCTCCTCATCACTGCCGCCGCAGCCGGACAGCCACACCAGCAGCAGGCCTGCCCCCATTGCTCGATACCACGCCGTCATGCACGCCTCCTGCCCAGTCGATGAGAAGCCAGACTACCATCATTCCCGGCCATGCGACGTCCGCTCAACCTAGCTCGGCACAGTCGCGACAGACCGTGGTATAGGGCACTGCCTTCAGCCGGCGAGTATCAATGGCCTCACCGCACGCTTCGCAGAGATCCCCCTCGTCGTCGTCGATACGCTTGAGCGCATGCATGACCTGACGAAGCTCATCCTCGGCCTCCTGCTGAAGGGCCTCGACCACCTCATCGTTCTGCAGCTCGATGGACTGATCCTCCATATCCTTGTCCAATGGGCCGCCATGCTGCTCCTTGTGCGCCTTGTAGCGCTCGAACCGCTCTATCAGCTCGTCGCGCAATGCTTCCAGCTGCTGCTTCCGTTCCGTCATGACGTCGCCTCCTGTCAAAGTCGTAAATAGCGAGGGAACACTGCCCTCTCCCTCTATATAACCTGTCATGTCGCGCCTTGACCCAGGTTGATGGAGGTCAAGCTGTCTGCCTCTCTTCTTCGGGATAGCCTCAAGGGCACCCGAGAGAGCACCGCCTGCGGGCCAAGCCCCCGAGCCGCATGCTCAAGTGATGTCCAGGGCCTCGTAACCCGCCGGCGTCAGCGTGATGCGCTCCGGCTCGTCGCTACCCCGTGTCCAGTCGACGGTGATCAGTCCCCTGGCTTCGAGCTCGTCAATATCCTCCAATACCTCCTCTAGCAGGCTGTCTTCACCCGGGTGGCCGAAGGGCGAGGCCAGCACCCCGCCATGCTGCATCACGCGGGACAGCAGTTCCATCTGGTGCTCGGTGAGTTCGCCGCTCATTGTCTGCTCCTTTCGAGAGTGGGTGTCCGCCAGTATGGACGAGGGATGCCACATCCCGCGAAGGCCTTCCCCTTCGTCACATCGGGATGGACGAGATGCCAGACAAGGCATTGACGCCCGTCGCAATACGTGGCATTGTATCGCCAGTTGGTAAGCAAGATGCATATTGTCAGTAGTAGTCGAATCCTTTCGGTTGTCTGGTTATATCCCCTTGTTTGACCCACTAGCACTCGGGGCATCACCCGGTAATTCGTAACAAGCGCACACAGCGCGAAAGGAGACAGAATATGTCTACTGGCACAGTCAAGTGGTTCAACGACGCAAAAGGCTTCGGCTTCATCACCCCGACCGACGGTGGCGATGACCTCTTTGCCCACTTCTCCGAAATCAAGGCAGACGGCTTCAAGTCCCTCCAGGACGGCCAGCAGGTCTCCTTCGATGTGGTCCAGGGCAAGAAAGGCCTGCAGGCTTCGAACATCGAAGTCATCTGATCGCCGATCAGACAGACCTATCGCGTCGCTAGACGTCGAGTACCAAGGCCCGCTGATGCGGGCCTTGGTGTTTCTGGGTGTCCGGTTTTCCTGCATCGGTCAAGGACCGCAAGGCTCGCGGGCACATCAGTTCAGCCGAACGCTCCCCCTGGCCCCATGATGGATTGGAAGCCACGCCAGCAGTAATGGGCATCACAGCCTTCCTGTAGCAAATTCGCAGCAACGCGAAGTAGAAAGAGCCCATCTCGGCCTTCGTCAGGCCCCTGCCTCAAGTCTTATTGCAGCCCTCCCGGCGGCGCCTTGTCACCTTGACAATAGGCCGCGTCCTATATAATCTTTGACCTATAGCCGAAGGGTATTCCCATGTGGCAGATAGAGCAGACCAGGACGTTTGAAGGGTGGTACTTCTCGCTGGACGACACCGACAGGGAAAACGTGCTGGCCGCGCTCTTGATGCTGAGGGAGCGAGGGCCGATGCTGCCTCGGCCGCATGCCGACACGTTGAACGGCTCGCAGTATCCCAACATGAAAGAGTTGCGTATCCAGAGCCAAGGCCGGCCGCTACGGGCCTTCTTCGCCTTCGACCCTCAGCGAACCGGCATTGTGCTGTGCGCCGGTGACAAGACCGGCAACAAGCGTTTCTATGATGACTTGATCCCAGTGGCCGACCGGGAATACGCCGCCCACCTGGAATCCCTGAAGTGAGGTGATAGCCATGACCCGTACCCTGGACCAACTGATTGCCAACGAGCGGCCCGAGGTCGTCAGCCGCGCCAAGGAGAAGGCCGACGAGATGCTGCTCGAGCTTCGTCTGTCGGAGGTTCGCCACCTGGTGGAGATGACCCAGTCGGAGATGGCCTCGGCGCTCGGCGTGAAGCAACCGACCATCGCCGGCATGGAGAAAGGCGGCCAGGATCTCCGCCTGAGCTCCCTCAAGCGCTACGTCGAGGCCATCGGCGGCAAGGTCCGCCTGGATATCGAGCTGCCGGACGGCACCCACCACGGGTTCACCGTGTGAGCCACGCGCTCGAGTATCAGAGCTACACCGCCCGTATCGAGTTCGACGCCGAAGACGAGGTGTTCGTCGGCCACGTGCTCGGGATCGCCGGCCGCATCAGCTTCCACGGCGAGAGCGTGGCCGAGCTGACCGACGCCTTCCATGTGGCCGTCGACCACTACCTGGAGGACTGCCGCGCCACCGGCCGCGAGCCGCTGAAGCCAGCGTCCGGCCGTGTACTGCTGCGCATTTCACCTGAAGTTCATGCCGCTGCCAGTATCGCCGCGCAGGCATCCGGCAAGAGCCTGAACCAGTGGGCTGCTGATGCCATCGCCAGTGCCGCCGGCGAAAACGGTTCGCACCCAGGACATTGAGCCCGGGATATCACCATGACCGCCGAGGATGGTCAGAAATGACCCCGTCTTGCTAGAATGCCGATCCTTCCCCGCACATACCCCGTGATATCGAATGCCCCAGCTCGACCGTACCTTTTCCGTGGCACCCATGATGGACTGGACGACCCGCGACTACCGCGCGTTCGCCCGGACCCTGACGCGGCGCGCGCTGCTCTATACCGAGATGGTGACCACCGGCGCCATCCTGTACGGCAGCCCGCGCAGCCGATTCCTCGGCCATGAGGCGGTCGAGCATCCCCTCGCCCTGCAGCTGGGCGGCAGCGACGCCGGCGAACTCGCCGAGTGCGCGGCCATTGCCGAGGCCTGGGGCTACGACGAGGTCAACCTCAACGTCGGCTGCCCCAGCGACCGGGTGCAGAACAACCTGATCGGCGCCTGCCTGATGGGCCATCCGGAAAAGGTGGCGGCGGCAGTGCGCGCCATGCGCGAGGCGGTGTCGATCCCGGTCACGGTCAAGTGCCGGATCGGCATCGACGACCAGGACGAGGATGCCGACCTCGAACGCTTCATCGCCACCGTGGCCGACGCCGGCTGCGACACCTTCATCGTGCATGCCCGCAAGGCGTGGCTCGAGGGGCTCTCCCCCAAGGAGAACCGCGACGTGCCGCCGCTCAACTACCCAAGGGTGCACCGCCTCAAGGCGAGCCATCCCGAGCTGCATATCGGCATCAACGGCGGCCTGAAGACGCTAGACGCCTGCCGGGAACAACTGGACATGGTGGACAGCGTAATGGTAGGCCGCGAGGCCTACCAGAACCCCTGGTTGCTGGCCGGCATCGACGAGGCTTTCTACGGCGTACCCGGCCCGGCACAGAGCCGCCATGCAGCAGCCCGGGCCTTTCGCCCCTACATTGCACGGCGGCTGGAAGAAGGAGCCAAGTTGAACCATATCACTCGCCACCTGCTGGGCCTCTTCCAGGGCCAGCCGGGCGGGCGCCGCTTCCGCCGTCACCTCTCCGAGAACGGTCATCTCGACGGCGCCTGCCTGCGTGTCTTCGACGATGCCCTGAGCCTGGTGCCCGAGCGCGAGACCGCCGCCGTGGCCTGAGGCCGGTGACTCCCGAAATACAGACGGCGCCGAGAGATCGGCGCCGTCTGTATCTGGAACGCGATTCAGTAAAGCGCGTCGGGCGGCGGCTCGAGACTGGAGTGGAAGTCCTCGATGGCGCTCTCCGCTTCCTCGATGGCGTCGAAGCGGGCGATGTGAAACAGTGCCTCGCCCTCGTTGGCCAGCGGCAACCGGCTCATGCCGATCACGATGCCATCGGCCACGGAGCGCACCTCGCCCTCGGCATTGCCGAAGGGATCCGCCACGAGCCCCAGCAGTTCGCCTTCGGCCACCCGGGCCCCGAGACGCACCTGGGGGCGAAGGATGCCGTCGATGGGGGCCCGGGCCCAGCTCGAGCCGTTGGCGACCTCCGCGGCCGGCACCTGTCGACGACGATGCTCGCCGGTCAGCATGCCCAGCCGGCGCATCACGCGCAGCACCCCTCTCACCCCCGGGGTGATCGCCCATTGGTCGAAGCGCAGCGCTTCACCGGCCTCGTAGGTGAGCACCGGTATGCCGCGATTCTGCGCATAGTGGCGCAGGCTGCCCTCGCGCAGTTCGGCGTTCAGAATCACCGGCGCCCCGAAGGCGTTGGCCATACGCTCGGTCTCGCCCCCGGGCGTCAGCTGAGCCCGGATCTGCGGCAGGTTGGTGCGATGGATGGCGCCGGTATGCAGGTCGATGATATGCGTGGCGTGATCGACGATCTGCTCGCGGAACAGCGCCGCCACCCGTCCGCCCAACGAGCCCGATTCGCTACCCGGGAAGCAGCGGTTGAGGTCACGTCGATCCGGCAGGTAGCGGCTGTGCTGCACGAAGCCGAAGACGTTGACGATCGGTGAGGCGATCAGCGTTCCGCGCAGCCCCTGGAGCTGCTTGGAGCGCAGCAACCGGCGCACGATCTCCACGCCGTTGATCTCGTCGCCGTGGATCCCGCCGCAGACCAGCATCACGGGACCCGACTGGCGGCCGTGCACTACCTCGACGGGAATGTAGAGCGGCGCGTGCGTATAGAGGCGCGCCACCGGCACGTCGATCTGGGTCCGCGAGCCTGTCGCCACGCGGGTGCCGGCGAGTTCAAAGGGGGCACGGGCCATGGACTCTCCTTGTGTGACGGAACCGTGTTTTTCGTGGCTTCCTTATACGCCACCGCCGGGCCGAAGACGAGCCCGAGCGATGTATCCGGCACGCCGTTAAGTGACTAGGCAGATATTTTCATGCATAGTGCCGATAGGATTTCAGCTTAGGACGGCAGCATGGCAAGTCGCTTCATCTCTCCCCTGGCAGAGGACG
>NZ_CABVOU010000042.1 GCF_902500215.1 Halomonas lysinitropha | reverse complement strand
GTCCTCTGCCAGGGGAGAGATGAAGCGACTTGCCATGCTGCCGTCCTAAGCTGAAATCCTATCGGCACTATGCATGAAAATATCTGCCTAGTCACTTACACCGGCGCCTGCCGGAAGTGCGCGCATCAGTTTCTCGTATATCGGCAGGAATAGGGGAGGGCATTGATATGTCAGATATCGACCCAAAGCCGACATGCCGGAAAAGGCAGCGAGCACGGTCGTTGGGGATATGTGGCATACTTGGTGATCGGTGTTATGTGGCCGAGCTATTCTTAATGCCTAGGGGTTTCAATAGGATGAGAAGTGGTCGAGCGCGCAGCATAACATTCTTGAACGCGCGCGCTCGTTCAAGTCAATAAACGATCGCGCTGTCTAATACCTGTTATGCAGAAAACCCAAATCAGGAACTTCAAATGACCATATCAAAGCTATATTCAGTAAAAGATGGTGGCGACTTATCCCCCTTAGGCTGTGAAAAAATTAACTTAGCTTTAGCATCAATGGGTATATCTGATATCCCTCAAGAGCAAATCGCTAATGTTACGGGCTACCTTGTTGTTGCCTTGAATAACAACAGTGTTGACCACTCCTTAGTGAGCAAGCTCGAAACTTTACTTGAAACATTACAAGCAGCAGTTGAGTAAGATTAATAGGAGAGGTTTATGTTAGTGGGGATTTATATCGTCATTGCCGTTTTACTATTTTTTGCACAATTACAAAATGGTTTTTTTACTGCATTGCTAACAGCTGTTTTTTGGCCAATTGTAATTGTAGGGGCATCTGTATTTCTTTTTTTTAGTATGATTTATCATTCGGTAAAAAAATGAGAACTTTAATTGGACTGTTAAGCTTGCTCGGTGGCCTTGTTCTTTGGGGCTTTGCCATTTCTGCCTTGGTGTCGTGGCTGGTTTTCTGCTTTGGGTCGGTGATAATTGGCATTCTTCTGCTAATTTTCGCTCCGTATGTTCTTCTTGCTCCGTTAGCGATAGGGGCTCCAGGGACGGCTCTATTTGTTTATGGCATGGATTGTATTGCTAATAAAAAAGAAGATTCTATTTACAAACAGGACTGTAAAGAAAGAAAGCATGACAACGTTATTGAGTCTGATGTTGTTTGGGAAAGATCTAGCAAAAACTTGGATTCAATAAATGAGATTATTGAGCAATCAAAAAATGATCGTTAGGAGATAATGATGTTTGGTTTTTTTAGAAAAAAGAAGGGAACTCTTCTTGATGAGTTGAATGATGCAACTGTCAAAATGTATAGACCGTTATTAGTTAATAACAAGAAAGTTTCAGATGAAAAAATTCTTGAAATCGTACAGACAACTATGCGGGCTTTTGCACAAGCGGCAGAAAGCAAAGGTGAAAAAATATCTGAAGATGTACTAATGAACATTTCTGCAAAGTTTATCCGTGTTTATGATATGAGCGGCCAAGAGTTCTTTATTGAACATCTGAAATACGAAATAAACAAATACTTAACTGAGGGCTTAAGGGCTGACTATCAACAAAATGCATAACAAGTTGCTCCACTCGGACACATACTGCTACGCTCGTTTTTGTGTATCGCTACGCTCAATTTTACACAAAAACGCTCTTTACAGTATGTGCCGGTGAGCAAGGCGTTATATCAGGACGGTCTGAAGGGCCGCTTCTGGCCGAATAACGACGACCAAAAACCAGGCCGTCGTTATTTTTTCTATACTTCCGTTTGCTCGGCCATTTCTAATGCATCATCTACCTCAATGCCAAGATATCGTACAGTGCTCTCAAGCTTCGTATGGCCCAATAACAGCTGAACAGCTCTCAGATTTTTTGTTCGGCGGTAGATTAGAGTTGCCTTAGTCCTTCGCAGCGTGTGCGTGCCATAGGCTGATGGGTCCAGCCCGATCGAGGTTACCGAGTCTTTAACAATCCGGGCGTACTGTCGCGTAGACAGGTGATCTTTCCTGCTCGAACGGCTTGGAAATAAGTAGTCATCGTTTCTAAGCTTGGCACATAGGATCCATGTTTTTAGAGCATTGTGAGTTTGATCGGTTATCTCAAACTGTACCGGTCTCTTCGTCTTCTTCTGCATTATAGTGGCTCTTGACGATATATGGTCACCATGGGTCACATCTCGGACACGCAAAGCCACCAAGTCACAGGCGCGTAGTTTGCTATCGATTGCCAGCTCGAAAATCGCCAAATCTCGTACCTTCTCAGCAAGCTGCAGCCGGACACGAATGGCCCAGATGTCTTTGATGCGAAAAGGTGTTTTCTGACCAACCAGCTTGCCTTTATTCCATGGTTCGCGGGTACTGGTTTCTGAAGCGTTCATGGCATGGACCTCCACGGATGGAATGTATAGGATGGTCCAAAGCATGCTCAACGTTCGATGGATTCAGCATTCGACCCAAAGCGTCCATGCTGCCAAAGGCAGCAAGGGTGCTAGTTTCTGGATATGCATCCTAATTATAACTAATATTTATAGGTTAGATGCTTGCGCGAATCTTTTCAGGCTGCATTTGCTGGGCAAACGTGACAGGATGTGATCCAATCATAAACGCGCCGTCTAATACTTGTTGGACGACAAGTGACGCTAGTGCATACTTTAAACATAAGGAAACAGAATAATGTTCGGCTTTGGGCGAAAGAAATCGCAACTTGAAAAAGGTATTGAGAAAGACGGAATTGAACACGCTACAGATCGGGTTGCAGAGCTTGTCGCGGCCAGAATTCCTAACAATGAGATCGCTTATCGCTTCATCTTGGAAGAGCTTGATGGTGCAAGTATGGGAAACAACGCGTCAAAGGTGTTTGCAACTAGCAGTGGCATCAATTCTGCCGAATACAAGGGAGCTCTGAACAATTCTATTCCTGATGTTGATGGGCCAGATGGTCCTCAGCAACTTCTTGCTGGCTTCTCAATGCATCTGCTCGGAAATCAAGAACTGATGGCCAAGTTCAGATGCAAAGTTGACGACAAGATCATGAAGCGGTTTCAGTTGGGTAAATATATGAGTCCGTAAGTCTTTCGTAAAAACCGTTTAAAATTAACAAAATAAGATATTTAATTAATCTAAGTTATAACCTATGTTTTAGAGAGATTGTTGTTAATAAAAATTTTTATATGAGGGGTTTGGAAGCAGGTGTTAGTCAATGCTTATTAATCGTTTATCAGTTGTTGACATAATTCCCACATTCAGCTCCAAATGCAAAAATCAGAAAGATAGCAGACGCATTTGAAATTTGTGGTATACAGACTCTGCTTTTGTGCTTAGCTACACGACATTAATTTAACTATGCTTTTTTGTTTGTTGGCGATTTTTCTACAATCCACATAACTCGTCAGGTTGCCGATGCTCAATAGAGTTGGACGATTCTTTAAAAGACCGAAAAACCCCGCAGGAAACGTCTATTATGCAAGGCTTATAACTTCCCATGGTACGCTCTACAAATTAGGGTTCACGAGTAAGTCGAGTTTGGTAGAACGAATGGCCTATGGTAACAGTGAGGACGAAAAGCTCATTGATCGTCAGTTTATTTTCACATTCCGAGACGATGCCTGGGATGTCGAGCAAACATTGCTTGATCATTTCAATAAGCACCGTGCATTCGGAAAGTATAGTAAGGATCCGATGAAGCCCCTTTGTGGACGAGGTCAATCCGAATTGTTCGCCCGCGACATACTAGGCCTCGATGATGAACTATATCAGCCTCCCGACGAAGAGACATTGAAGGCCTGGAAAGAAGAGTCTGAGCAGTCGAAGGATGGATGTCTAATGATTTTGATCGGGCTGTTTTTAATTCCTTTTACATTAGGCTTCTCACTGTTCTTCATTATAGGGGGTGCCTCTGGCATTTTAGGCACCGGTAAAAGCCACCAGACGGGAGTGGAACGAGCGTGCCGACCGGTTCATCCGCCTGAGATACAAAATCTCATCAATTCTCTATATTATGCAAAGGAGGCGGCCTAAAAGGCGGCTTTCAGCCGACCACGTATTAAGTGCTATCGGCTGCAACTACAAGTTGCATTAGTATCTCGCGAATGTCCGCTTCTGGCCGATAGTTGACACTTGTATGCAAAAAAATACGGCTCGTTGACGACGTGCTTACCCTCGTCGGCGAGCCGATTTCCCAGCCTTACTGACTGACCAGTTTCGCCTGGCTCGTCCCGTTACCCAGCGGTTCCACCCGGATCTGCACCGGGATGCGCTCGTGCATCTCCTGCACGTGGGAGATCACCCCGACCCGGCGGCCCAGCGCCTGCAGGCCGTCGAGTGCCTCCATGGCCAGCGCCAGGGACTGGGGGTCGAGGCTGCCGAAGCCCTCGTCGATGAAGAGTGACTCTATGGTGAGCTCTCCCGAGGCCATCGAGGCGAGCCCCAGGGCGAGGGCTAGCGACACCAGGAAGGTCTCGCCGCCGGAAAGGGAGTGCACCGAGCGACGTTCGTCGCCCATGTCGAAGTCCTCCACCAATAGACCAAGCGGACTGCCGCCCCGCACCAGCCGGTAGCGGCGGCTGAGGCCGGCGAGGTGGGTGTTGGCATGCTCCAGCAGTTGTTCCAGGTTGTAGGCTTGGGCGATGCGCCGGAACACCTTGCCGTCGGCGGACCCGATCAGCTCGCTGATCCGGCCCCAGCGGCGGTACTCGGCCTGGGCGGCTTCCAGCTCGGCCTGGCCGGCCTTGCGGCGCTCGCGTTTGCGGTCGTCGTCGCTGAGCGCGAAGGCGGCGCTGTCGCGGGCCTGTTGGGCATCCTCGAGCCGGGGTGCCAGCTCGGCCCGGGCTTCCTCCAGGGTCTCGCGGCGGCGATGAATCTCGTTGGCCACGGTGTCGCTCAGCAGTGCTTCCTCGCTGTCGTCCGCGGTGAGTCCCTGATCGCGGCGGTGGCGTAGCAGGGCGTCGCGCCGCTCGCTCAGGGTGGCGGCGGCGTGCTGGCGGGCCCGGTCGGCCGCCTCGACCTGCTGCTCTTCCTGCCGGGCGTCTACCTCGGTCTGTGCCAGCAGCCGCGCCAGGGTGGCATCGCTCAGCTCGGGATGGGCCTGGCGCCAGTCGGCGAGCTCGCGGGTCAGGGTCTGCCGCTCCTGGCGAAGCTTTTCCAGCTGGGCGGCCTCGTGCCATGCCTGCTGGGCGAGGCGCTGGTGCTCTCGCTGGGCGTCGTGCAGCCGTGTCTGGGCGCTGTCTCGCGTCCGGCGGGCGCGTTCCTGGCGGGTGTCGAGCTGCTGCTGCCAGGCATCCGGTGAGGTGTAGTCGCCGAGCCGGGCGGCGAGTCGACGGGCGAGGGCATCGCGCTGTTCGTGCAGGGGCGGCAGCTGCTCGTCCAGTTCGGCCAGCTGCTTGTCGATGCCTGCCTTCTCGGCCTCCAGGCGCGCCAGGGCCACCCGGCCTTCCTGAAGCGCCTGCTCCAGCGGGGCCAGTTCGGCCTCGGCCCGGGCCAGTTCCTCCAGGCGCCGGCGCTGCTGCCGACGCCGGGTGTCGCTCTGCTCGCGCTGGTCCCGCAACCAGCCTTCACGCTCGGGTTCGCTGACGGCGGCGAGCTCTTCCTGCAGGGGGTGAGCCTCCAGGGCCTGGCGGGCCAAGTCCCGTTGCCGCTCCGCCGCTTGCAGGTCCTGCCGGTGCCGGGTGAGGGCGGCCTCCACGGCGCGGTATTCGCCCAGCAACTCGTCGCGCTGCTGCAGGGCCGCATCGCGGGCCTGCCGAGCCTCGTCGAGCTGGTGGCTTTCCTCCGTTTCCTGGGCGGCAAGCTGGGCGGCCTCGGGGCTGGTGGGTGGGTGCTGGCGGAAGGGATGATCCAGCCCACCGCACACCGGGCAGGGCGCTCCCTCCTGAAGTGTTTCCCGAAGCTGAACCACGCTTTCACTGCGCACGGCACGGCTACGTTCGATCAGCGCGGTGACGCTGTCGAGGTGGGACTGGGCCCTGTCCAGTCGCTGGCGGGCCTCCTGACCCTCGGCCAGCAGCCTGTCCCGCCGGGCCTGGTTGTCGCTAACCTGCCTGGCCAGCTTGTGTCGAGCCTGTTCCGTGCGACCGAGCTCCTGCCAGAGACTAGCCAGCTCGCCCAGGGTCAGGTGGCGCTGGGCGGCCTGGTCGTGTGTCTCCTGGGCGGCCTGGCGGGCATCGTCGAGACGGGGGTGATCGCCCGCCAGCCACTGGAGAGTCGTCTGCCACTCCTCACGTTGTCGTACTCGGGCCCGCTGGTTTCCCTCGGCCCTGCGATGCTCTCGAGCAAGCGAATCGGCCTGTGTCTGCTGCCGGCTGCGGGTCGCCTCCAGGTCGGCAAGCTGCTTTTGCCGGGTGGCGAGATGCTGGGCCTCGTCGCGGGCTTCGCGGAGTTGGGGTTCGGCCCGGCGGCGGGCCTCGGTGGTTTCGTTCAGTGCCTGCTCGGCCTGCGCGCGGGCGGTCTCTGCTGCCTGCTGCTCGGCGCTGGCGGCGTCACGCGCCTTCACGGTCTCGGCGTGGGTCGCCTCCAGGGCGGCGATCTCGTCGGGCAGCTCGGCGTGGCGGATGAGGGCGTGGCGCCGTGGGGCGATCAGCCGGCGCCAGTCGCGGTCGGCACGCAGATGAGCGAGTGCTTGCCACTCCTCCCGGGCCGTTTGCTGCATTGCCAGGCCCTGGCGGTAGGCCTCGTGCAGACGGGCATCGTCGTCGTGCCAGCGGCTTCGCGTCTTGAGCGATTCCGCCTGGGCCTGCAGCTCACTGAGCGCTTTGTGACGGGTTTCGGCGGCGCGCTCCAGCTCGGCGCGAGCTTCGGCCTCCGCGGGCAGGTCATCGGCCAGTTTTGCCTCCAGGGCGTCCACGCTCTTCTTTGCCTCACTGGCGCGGCGGTAAGCGGCCATGGAAATCGCCGAGTATTCGGCGGTGCCGGTGAGGCGCTCGAGCAGGTCGCTGCGTTCGTTGTCATCGGCCTGGAGGAAGGCGGCGAACTCGCTCTGGGCGAGCAGCACGGCGCGGGTGAATTGGTCGAAGGTGAGCCCCAGGCGGTCCGGCAGCAGGCGGTCAAACTCGCGCTTCTGGGTAGTGAGCAGGCGGTCGTCCTCGAGGTCACGCAGCGACTGCTCGGCCTTCTGCAGCTTGCCGCCGACCTTCTCCCGGGCGCGGCGCACCGCCCAGCGGGCACGGTAGCGGCGCCCGTCGCGGCCCAGGAAGTCCACCTCGGCGAAGCCGGCGGCGGTGCCGCGGCGCAGCAAGGTGCGCGGGTCACTGGTGGTCAAGGTGGAGTCCGGGGTGTCGTCGACCTGGCTGTCGCGGCCCGGTGCCTGGCGAAGCCGCGGCGTGCCGCCGTAGAGCGCCAGGCACAGGGCGTCGAGCAGGGTGCTCTTGCCGGCGCCGGTGGGGCCGGTGATGGCGAAGAGGCCGGCATCGCGCAGCGGGGCCGCGGTGAAGTCGAGTTCCAGCGGGCCGGGCAGGGAGGCCAGGTTCTCCAGGCGCAGGGCGAGGATCCTCATGGGCGACCCTCCCCGGTGGCATCGTCTTCGGTATCGAGGACGTCCTGGCGCAGCCGGTCGAAATCGGCGAGCACGTCGTCCTCCGGCGGCTGCCCCCAGCGGGTCTCCCAGGTGCGCTCGAAGAGCTTGCGCGGGCCGAGGGTTTCCAGGTCGACTCGCGCCGGCGCCGTCTCGCCTTCGACACGTGGCAGGCGGCGTTCCAGACGCAGCAGGCGCACCGCCTTGCCCTTGAGGGCCGCCTCTACTCGGGCGCGCAGGTCGGGGATCGGCGCGTCGAGCTCGACTCGCACCTCCAGCCAGGGCCAGTGGTCTCTGGGCATCGCCGGGTCGTCCTTTAGGGTCTCGAGCTCGGCCAGCACGTCATCGAGGGGCGCGGGGCCGATGCGGTGCATAGCCACCGGGCGAGGCACGGGGAGGGTCTCGGTCGCGGCCAGCGCTTCGCCGACCAGGGTCACCTCCACCACCTGGTGGGGGTAGGCCACCTCGCTGAAATCCAGCGGCAGGGGGCTGCCGCTATAGCGGATACGCGCCTCGCCGACCTGCTGGGCGCGATGCAGGTGTCCCAGCGCCACATAGGCGATCTCTGGAGGGAAGAGGGCAGCGGAAATCGACTCTTCGCCGCCGATCACGATGGGTCGCTCGCTGGCCTCGGAAACGGCCGCGCCGTGCAGATGGGCATGGCTCATAGCCACCAGGGCCTGGCCGGGTTCGCGCCGGACGCGGGCGGCCTTGATCAGCCGGGTGTGGACGTGGCCGATGCCGCTGACGTAGTCGCTGGACGCCGCCTCAGTGCTGGCCTCGCTTGCCAGCGCCGAGCCGGTCACTTCGGCGGGGCGCAGGAAGGGCAGCGCCAGACACCAGGCACGGGTCTCGCCGTGCTCGTCGGTCAGCGGCACCAGCAGGTGCTCGGTATTCAGGGTGCCGTCGTCCCGCCAGCGGACCCGGCCCAGGGCGTGGGTGCGCAGCCGGCGCATCAGCGGGGCGGGCAGCTCGATGCGGTTGCCGCTGTCGTGGTTGCCGGCGATCAATACGATGTCGAGCCGCGGCAGCCGCTCGTGGGCGGAGACGATAAAGTCATAGAGCAGCTCCTGGGCGCGCAGCGAGGGATTCACCACGTCGAAGATGTCGCCTGCCACCAGCAGGGCATCGGCGCGGCGTTTCACCAGGGTATCGAGCAGCCAGGTCAGAAAGGCGCGCTGCTCGGCATGGCGCTCCTGGCCATGGAAGCTCTGGCCCAGGTGCCAGTCGGCGGTATGGATCAGTTTCAGCATGGGCTTCCCGGTGTTCCGTCACGCGGTCGAAAGGCCCTAGTCTAACCCGAGCACCGCCGATGAATCAGGGAGCCAAGATGTCGATTACCCCCTTGCATGAATGGCACCTCAGCCCGAGCGAGGCCATCGCCCTGCAGAAGCGCCTGGCTTCTAGCGTGGAACGGGCCGACCGCCTGGATCCGGTGAGGCGCATCGCCGGTGTGGATATCGGCTTCGAGCAGGGCGGCGATATCACCCGGGCGGCGGTGGTGGTGCTGGCCTGGCCGCCGAGCGCCGGGGGCGAGTTCGAGGTGGTGGCGCAAGTCGTACATCGCGAGCCGACGCGCATGCCCTATGTGCCGGGGCTGCTCTCGTTTCGCGAGGTGCCGGCGGCGCTGGGCGCCTTCGAACGGCTGGAGGTGACGCCCCAGCTGGTGATGGTGGATGGCCAGGGTGTCGCCCACCCGCGGCGGATCGGTGTGGCCAGCCACCTGGGGCTGTGGCTCGACCTGCCCACCATCGGCGTGGCCAAGTCGCGGCTGTGTGGGCGCCACACTGAGCCGGGGCCGGCGCGTGGCGACTGGACGCCGCTGGTGGATGGCGTGGATGACGACGTGATCGGCGCGGTGCTGCGCTCGCGGGCGAAGGTGAAGCCGATCTTCGTCTCGTCGGGGCACCGGGTGGCGCTTGCCACGGCGCTCGAGTGGGTCACGGCCTGTCTTGGGCGCACCAAGCTGCCGGAGCCGACCCGGCTGGCGGATCGCCTGGCGTCGAGGCGTGGCGAGTAGGCCGGACTAGCCGGAGGCGCATCCGGCGCCTGCCAACCGCGCTCGCCGCGCTATCGTCTGGCGGGCCTGAAAACGGGTATTCTGGCAAAGCGCCCTATATACTTCCTTCCCGTTTTTCTATTGAGCTGACCATGTCGACAGTGCCCGATCCCCTTGCCGCCACCCGTGCCTGGGTGGAGACCTTCGTTGTCGCCCGCGATATTTGTCCCTTCGCCGGTCGCGAGGTGGCTCGCGACACCATTCGCTACGTTGCGGTGCCGGCTCACAACCGCGAGGCGGCACTGCTCGCGCTGTTCGATGAGTGTCGCCGCCTGGACGAGACGCCCGAGGTGGAGACCACCCTGCTGGTGCTGACCGAGGGGCTCGAGGCCTTCGACGACTACCTGGACCTGCTGGCCATCGCCGAGGCGCTGCTGGCGGAACAGGGCTATGAGGGCACCTACCAGCTGGCGAGTTTCCACCCGGATTACGTCTTTGCGGATGCCGAGCACGAGGATCCCGCCAACTTTACCAACCGTTCGCCCTTCCCGATGTGGCACCTGCTGCGCGAGAAGGGGCTGGAGCAAGCCCTGGCCCACCATCCGGACCCGGCGGGTATTCCCGAACGCAATATCTTGGCGCTGCGAGAACTGAGCCATGAGACATTGGCACGTGAGCTCGCTGCGCTGAAGGGTTCCTGAGCTGTCCGTCGTCGAAGTCATTGGCCTTGTACCGGGAGGAGGCCATCCCCATGGTGTATGGTGAAGAGGCAATGAAGTACCCCTGACAACGAGAAGGAGTCGACATGAGCATCAAGAAATCCGGCAGCGCCGTCTGGCAAGGTGGCATCAAGGACGGCAAGGGGACGGTGTCCACCCAGAGCGGCGTGCTCCAGAACGTTTCCTACAGCTTCGCCAAGCGCTTCGAGGGCGAGGCAGGCTCCAACCCGGAGGAGCTGATCGGCGCCGCCCATGCGAGCTGCTACTCCATGGCCTTGTCGCTGATCCTGGGCGAGGCCGGCCTGACTGCCGAGCGCATCGCCACCGAGGCCCAGGTGGCCCTGGAGGAGGTCGAAGGCGGCTTCGCCATCACCGCGATCCATCTTGACACCGTGGCGAAGATCCCGGGCGCCGACGAGGCGGCCTTCCAGGATGCGGCCGACAAGGCCAAGGAGGGCTGCCCCGTGTCCAAGCTGTTCAACGCCGAGATCACCCTGCAGGCCAAGCTGGAAGGCTGAACCCTGCCCCGGCCCTGATGGGTCGGGTATCAGTTGGCATCAATGCCGGAGCCATCCCAGGGTGGCTCCGGCGTCTTTTTGGGGTGTCTAAGACGAGGGCGAGGACATCCCGCGCCGGGCGGCCTTCACCAGCGCGCGGATCAAGCGTTGCTGCGGGCGATTGAAGACCAGCCACTCGGGGTGCCATTGCACGCCGATCAGGAACTCGTGGTTGCGTGATTCGATGCCCTGCACCAGGCCGTCGCGGTCTCGGGCGACGATCTCGATGCCCTTGCCCGTCCGCTGTACCGCCTGATGGTGCAGGCTGTTGATGCGACACCAGCTTACCTTGAGGATGCGATGCAGCTGGCTGTCGGCGACGATGTCGACGGTCTTGCGCGGCAGCACCGTGCGTCGGCGCTTGAGTCCTTCATGGGTGGTGTAGATGTCCGGATCCAGGGTGCCGCCCTGGTAGACGTTGATCAGCTGGGCGCCGCGGCAGATACCCAGTACCGGCTTGCCTTGCGGGATAAAGCGTTCCAGCAGCTCGAGTTCCAGCTCATCACGTTGCGGGTCAAGACGGACGTCGAGTGTTACCTCGGCGTCGTATAGGTGGGCCTGGATGTCGTCGCCACCGCCGATGATCAGGCCATCGAGTGCTTCGGGAAAGGGACGCATGGGCGACAGACGCCGCGGTCGACCGCCGTGTCGCCAGATGGCGAACCAGTCGAACCACCAGGCGATCCGGCTCTTGGCATCGGAGGTGGTAATGCCGATCAGGGGGCGCGTCGCGAGGCTCATTGGCGAGACACCCAACGGCGCAGCCGAGTCAGCCAGCGGCGCGGGGCCGAGGGACGGTGACGGGCAAGAAACTGCTCGCTACGCTCGGCCAGCGTCGCCGGCGTGGTGGCCAGCCGCTCGACCTCCAGCCAGCGATTCCACTCGGCGACCGCCCCCCAGCCCGGTTCGGAAAGCTGGGCATTGGGCAGGCGATAGTGGAAGGTCGGTCTCGCCTTGACCAGCTTGTTGCGCAGCAGCTCGTGGGGATGGTCCGGACGCAGGTGGGCGAACAGCGGCAACATGTCCAGCTCGCGATTGCGGGTCGGGTTGTCGGCCAGGTAATCGTCGATCAGGGTGTCCACGTCCGGGGCGTAATCCGGGTCGAGCACTCTGAGAGCGTAGGCCCGCGGGAACGGGTTGGCATGCGGTAGCACTTCCCGGGTGATGTCCACGTGAATCTGCTCGCGCAGCCAGGCGGCGGTCAGCATGTAGGCGCGCAGGTAGGCCAGCACGCTTTCTGCCTCGAGGCTCGGTACTTCGGGGTTGAGATGCAGGCCGAAGCCATAGAGGATGCTGGCGTCGGTGCCCTTGGCCCCGCGATGGCGCAGCGCCTCGAAGAGGGCGTCGAGATCTCCCAGTTCGTCCCAGGGCACCGGCGGACAGACGATCTCGGTGGGCACCAGGCCGGTGACCACATCGCCGATCAGCTCCCGGGTCCGGGTATGGAAATCCAGGCGCATGCGTTCCCATTCGCTGTCGCCAATGGCATCGGCACTCATGATGGTCTCGTCGGGATGGGCGTACTGGGTGTCCAGCTCGATCCCGAACTCCCCCCAGCGGGTGTCGGTCACCTTGAGTCGGTGGGGGCTGCGTACCTCTACCTTGCCGCCGAACAATTCGCTCACGAGCTCTGCTGTTTCCTTGGGTGGCAGGCCAGCGAACTCGATCTCGACCCCGACGCTGCGCGTCTTGCCGTCGGCATTGCAGGGCTCAGGTGGCGATTGGGGCGTCATGACGGCATCCTGTAAGGCACGATGGCGGCATCCTACCATACTGCCTTGGGAATCATGATCTGGCCCGGGCCGCCGTCCGTTCGCCATGGAGGCGCCATGCAAGGGAAACGAGATGCCAGGGAAACGAGATGCCAGGGAGTAGAAAGAGTGCCTGAAGCGAGATGCCTGTACGTTGTCGTTCGCGGCCTGCTGACCGGGCTGCTGCTGATGCTGTTGTCGACGGTCGCCTTGGCCCAAACGCTATCCCTGCCCGGCCTGACACCGGGAAGCGGAGACGAGTCGGCTTCCCATGACCCCCAGGCCTTCCAGGCTTCGCTGGAAGAAGTGATCACCACTCTCGAAGATGCCGAACAGCGCCAGGCCCTGCTGGAGAACCTGCGCCAGTTACAGCAGGTCCACGATCCGGCGGCCGAGGAGGCCGGTGTCGTGCGTCCTCAGGGTTTGCTAGGCGCCCTGGCAGAGACCATCAGCGAGCTCGGTGAGCAGGCCGAGGGTGGCCATTTGCCATTGGCTGGGTGGCAGCGTCAGCTGAAACAGGGATGGGCCGACCTTGTGGCCCTGATGGTCCAGACCGGCAATGCGGAGCTGCTGCGCTTCGTCATCGAGTTGACCGTGTTGCTGGTGATCTGGATCGGGCTGTTGGTGATACTGATTGCCCTGGGACGCCTGCTGGCCAGGCGCCGGGGCTGGCCTCTGGACTTGCCCCGGGACCCTCGCGCCGGGCTGCTGGTGGTCCATTTCCTGCGCCGCATGCTGCCCTGGGCGTTGGCATTCCTGCTGGTACTCGGCATCGCCCAGCTGGTGCCTGAGAGTTCGGGGCGTACCGCGACTCTGGTCATCGCCTATGTAACGCTCTGCGGGCGGACCCTCTCGGTGGTGGTGGAGACGGTGATCTCGGTGTTCACCAACGGCCATCGCTTCATCGCCGTACAGATCCTGCAGCAGCAGAGCCTGAGGCCGCTCTTTGTCATCGGGGCGCTGATCGCGCTGGGCGATGCCTTCAACTCCGGCCGCCTCTCGGGAATCATGGGCAGCGATCTGGCGAGCCTGATGTCCGTGCTGGCCAATGTGCTGGCGGCGCTGATCAGCGGGCGCTTTATCCTGCGCTTCAAGCGCCCGATCAAGCATATGATCCGCAATCGTCCTTATAGCCTGCGGCGCGATAGCGGCAGCTCCTCCGAGGTGGTGCGACTGGTGGGCGGCCTGTGGCATGTGCCCGCGCTGCTGCTGGTGGGGGGCTCGTTGCTGGCGATCTTCATCACCGGGGGCGACGTCGGAACGGCATTGGCCCGTTCGATCATCTCGGCGTCGCTACTGGTGCTGACCCTGGTGGTCACCGGCCTGATCCGTCGGCATGGCGAGCGGCGTTCGAAGGCGCGTCGGCTTAGCGACTATCGCAAGCGCCTGGAACGCTTCGGTTATGCGCTGGCTCATGTCCTCGCCTGGATCGCTTTTGCCGAGCTCTCGCTGCAGGTGTGGGGGGGCTCGCTGATCGGCATCGGGCAGCAGGGGGTGGCCAGCGTGCGTATCGGTCAGGCCCTGCTGGCCATCGGCTTCACCGTGCTGCTGGCCTGGCTGATCTGGATCTTCGCCGACACCGCCATCCAGCGTGCCCTGACCAGTCCGGCGCGTGCCAGGGGGCGCCGGGTCAACCTGGCACGTGCGCAGACCATCACGCCGATGATCCGCAACATCATCTTCGCCACCATCGTGATCATCGCCGCGATCGTCGGCCTGGCCAACCTCGGGGTGAACGTCACGCCGCTGCTGGCCGGTGCCGGGGTGATCGGCCTGGCCGTCGGTTTTGGCGCCCAGACATTGGTGCAGGACCTGATCACGGGGATCTTCATTCTCATCGAGGATTCGTTGGCCGTAGACGACTTCGTCAGGATCAACGGCCATATCGGCACCGTCGAGGGGCTGACGCTGCGCACCGTGCGCCTGCGCGATCTGGATGCCATCGTCCATATCATCACTTTCAGCCGCATCGAATCCATCCACAACATGTCGCGCCAGTTCGGTATCGCCCTGATGCGGGTCCGCGTCCCCTTCGACATGAAGATCGATGATGCCACCACCCTGATGCAGGAGACCGCCCTGGAGCTGCGCAAGGATCCGATGATGCGCCACTACATCTGGTCGCCGCTGGAGATGCAGGGCATCGACAGCTTCGATGACGGCTGCGCCATCCTGCGTATGCGCTTCCGCACCGCCCCGGAGATGCAGTGGGACGTGGCGCGGGCCTTCAACCTGCTGCTCAAGCAGCGCATGGAAGAACAGTCCGTCGACCTCGGCGTGCCGCGCCTCAGCGTCAGCATGGAAGGACAGGGCGGAGGCCGTCTGGACGGGACCGGCGAGGGCGCCGAGGCGCGCGACGCCAGCGGCCGGATGCCCGGCGAGGCCGGTGTCGCCGACCCCGCCGGTGATACCAGTGCCCGGGGCGGCTCCCCGGATCCCGCCTAATTTCCATGGCGACCCACCAGATCACGGTCGAGCGCCGGGACAGCCTGCATCTCAAGGTCTCCCGCGTGCTCCGCGAGGAGACCTCTCACCGGCTGGACGTGTTCCTCTTTGTGCCCGCCGACCTCGGCCTGAGCCCTCATGTGCTCTCTGAGGAGGCGTTCTACCATGGCGCTATCCATGTCAAGCGGACCTACTACAGCGACCGCCATCAGCTGCCGCTGGTGATGAGCCGCCTGGCGGGCAAGCGGCTCGATGCCGATCAGTACCGCCTGGGGCTGAGCCTCTATGCCTACCAGTACGTGGTGGCACTGGAGCGCTCCACCCAATCGCTGCTGGAGCTTTCGCGCCGGGTCCGAGCGTCTGACAGGCGCGGCGACGACAAGACGACAAAGGCACAGGACCCTTCCCGGGCCGGCACGGCGCAGGACGACGAGGAGGTCGACCGGCTGCGCACCCAGCTCGAAGAGACCACCGATCTGGCGCGGGGTATCCTGGGACGACTGCGCCGCCAGGAACCGTCCGACGAGAGCCTGCATCGCTATTTTGCCAATATCGACAATTACCTCTCCTGGTTCACCGAGCAGAACCTGCTGGCGCTGGTGGCCCACCTGCCACGAGGCAACGGCTACCGGGAAATCCGCGAGGGTCTGTTGACGATCTGCCGAGACGAGATCGAGCATCGCCGGACACGGGAGTACAATTCCGAGCGCGTCATTCGGGACCCCACCCGGATGTCCAACAAGATGCGCCTGCTGAGGCGGCTGATCGAGTATCCCGTGACCCTCAAGCAGCGTAGCCAGGAGCTCGGCGGCGGCGAGCAGAAGGCGCTGAAGGCGTTCGTCACGGCGGTGGTGATGAGCTTCGTCTCCCTGGGCCTGCTGCAGGCTCGCGAGTCACTGGGTGACATTACCGCGCTCTTCGTGCTGACCCTGGCGGTGATCTATGCGCTGCGCGAGGTATTCAAGGACGACCTGCGCATCACCCTGTGGCGCTGGCTGCGCCGGGGCCGTCCCAAGTGGCGGCGCCGCTACCTGGACCCCACCAGCAATGCCGTCCTGGGTCGCCAGCTCGAGTGGTTCGATTATCAGCGCTATACCCGGCTAGACGAACAGATCCGCCGGGTGCGCAAGCGCAACCTGGCACAGCGCGAGGAGGTCGTGCTGCGTTACCGCTCCAGCTCGCGCATGTCGCCGACGCGCTTCCTCAGCGGCTACGACCGTACCCGAGAGACCCTGACGCTGGATCTTTCGTCGCTGGCAAGGCTGATGGACAAGGGCAGCCACGACGTCTACCGGCTGGAGGAGAAGGGGCAGGTAGTCCGCGAGCCGGTGGAGAAGCGCCACCTGATCAACCTGGTGATTCGCGAGGTGGAGGGCGACGGCGAACCGCTGCTGCAGCGCTGGAAGATCGTCATGAGCCGCTCGCGCATCGTCGATGTGGAGCTGGTGCACGAGGAGGGGCCGGGGGGATGAAGCCTAGCGGGATGACTGGCCCATGGTGCTTCAGGCTCAAGTCAATATCCCTCAAAAAAGCTAGCCTAGCCGACTCTCGTACCTCAGGAGGTTGATTGATGACGTTATATCAGCTTGGTTCAACGTCCGCTCTTGGTCGATCCCTGACTTTTGGGCAACCACAAAAAGCATGCGCGGTGCCCTTATGCTACACATCCAGTATGCTCGCGTTGGCGGAGGAGGTGATAGCGATGGCCTTCCACAATCCGAATCCGCAAATTCAGAAACTCGAGCAGCGCAATGCCCGATTGCGGGCCGAATTCTTTGCCAGGCTGTTTCGCAGTGCATGGCGCGGCCTTCGCAAGGGCAGCCTGCGTCTGTCGAGAAGGCGATATCGCCGTCGTCTCCACCGCCCTCGGTCCTGACTCGTGACATCTCTCTCACCGAACCGGGTCAACTTCAGATCATCTGTCATTAGCTGCCGCAGAAAATAGTCAGCGATCCCTATGACCGAGAACTACACTTAATCTTTCTGTCACCTTTACCCCCTGCGAAAGAAAGAGGTGCAGTTATGACGTTACTCTCACAGCGGAGCCGGAATGCGTCAGCAGAGTTCGCACTGGTGGAAGATTTTTTCCTCCGTTCAAGCAGTGGAGAAGCAAGGAATGCCGAAGAGGCTTGCGATTTCAGCTTCGGAAACCCCCACGAAATGCCACTTGCCGGACTTGTGGAGGCCCTCGCACGGAACCTTCAACCGCAGAATCCGCAGTGGTTTGCCTACAAGATTAGTGAGCCCGAGCCGCGGGCCTTCATTGCCAAGGCGCTTTCCAGTGAGCTTGGGCTTGATTTCGAGCCCGAGGATATCGCGCTGACGCATGGCGCTTTCGCCGCCATTGCGCTCGCCTTTTGCCTGGTGCTTGACGCGGGCGACGAGGTGATCATCCCGGTCCCCGGCTGGTTCTGCTACGCCTCGATGCTGCGGGCTGCAGATCTCGTCCCGGTCAAGGTTGGCCTGAGTGAGCCCGACTTCGACCTTGACCTGGAAGCGATCGACGCTGCCATCACGCCGCGTACGCGTATGGTCGTCGTCAACAGTCCTCACAACCCCACCGGCCGGGTGTATTCGCAAGAGCAATTGCAAGCGCTCGCCGATCTACTGGACTCCGCGTCCAACCGAATAGGCGCGCGCATCTGGCTGCTCTCGGACGAACCCTACCGACGCATCCGTTTCAACCACACGCCCTTCGTGAGCCCGGCTGCGCTCTACCCATGGACGCTGATTGACTACAGCTACGGCAAGGTGCTCCTTGCTCCCGGCCAGCGGCTCGGATACCTGGCGATCTCACCCCGTCTCCCGGCAGAGCAGCGTGCGGAACTGCAGGGTGCGACTTTCTCTGTCCAGATGTCGATGGGTTGGACCTTCCCTAGCGCACTCATGCAGTACTCGGTAGCTTCCTTGGAGAATGTGTCGATCGATCTTGATGCCCTCGCCACGAAGCGGGATCTAATGCTCCACTCGCTCGAGCAGTGGGGCTATCAAATGGTTCACCCGGAAGGGACATTCTACCTGTGGGGAGAGGCTCCGGGGGGCGACGCGCTGCGCTTTATAGAAACCCTGGCCGCGCGATCCGTGTTCGTTTTGCCCGGTACTCTCTTCGAGCGGCGACGCCATTTTCGGATCAGCCTGACGGCCAACATCGAGATGATTGAGCGGGCTTTGCCGATATTTCGGGACGCCATAGGATAATAATCATGCCTGCCAAGCTTGCTGGAATACGAAACGGAGCCTGTCAATATAGCTGGCACATGAAATGACTCGGGCTCTTTCAAGCCTAGCCACCTTTTCACCCCGCCTCCCCCAGATACCCTGCGCCTCCGGCCAAGGGCCGCTTCCTTGTCGGGGACAAAGTCTGCTCCTGGCTGAAATGCGGCATTCACCTGATTGAAAAATGCCCCCCAGCTCCTCCTTCAGGGGTGTTTCCTGCCGTCCATTGCGGCGCGCCTTGATTGATTGCTGACGGCTCTGCAAGCGTCGTGCTACAGCGTCTCCTCAAGGAGCATGGCGAGTCGCTTGTGGTGCAGGGCATCGGCGGCCGCATCGTAGGAGGGGGCGTCCTTGGCGGTGAAGCCGTGGGCTGCACCCTTGAAGAGTTCCGTGGTGAAGTGCACGCCGGCCTGGGCCAGTGCCTCGTCCATGCGGGCGATCTGCTCGGGGGGCAGCAGCGCATCCTGGTCGGCATGGCCGAAATAGACCCGTGCCTCGATGGTATCGACCCCATGCACGGGACTGTCTGGATCGTCGGCCTCTGCCAGGCGAGCCGAGTGGAAGCCGGCCGCGGCGGCCACGCGGCCGGGGTGCTGTGCCGCCATGCGCAGTGCGAAGGCGCCGGTCATGCAGTAGCCGACCACGCCCACCTTGCCGGGCGCGAACTCGGCTTCGCTATCGAGGCAGCTCAGCAGGGCGGTGAAGTCTCGGGCCTGTGCCTCGGGGGTCAGGCGGGCGGCATACTCGAGCAGGGTCGGTCGCACGTCCGGGTCGCGAAAGGACTTGCCCTCCGGCACCACGGTCCCTGCCGCGTCGCGGTAGTAGAGGTTGGGCATCAGCAGGGCGTAGCCGTGGTCCGCGACCTGCTGGGCCTTCTCGTGATAGCAGGGGCGCAGGCCGCCGATATCGGTGAACAGCACCACGGCCGGCAGCGGGCCGGCGGCGTTATCGGGCGTGACGATATGGGCGTCGATGGTGCCGTCGGCGGCGGGAATGTCGATTGAACGAGACATGAACAGGCTCCGACGTTTCCAGAGTGAGTGACGAAAGTATAGCGACAGCCACTAGTCTTGCAGGGCCTCGGGGCTTAGGTTCTCGGGCCCGAAGGAGTCCGGCAGCAGTGCCTCCATGTCGTACGCCTTGAGCAGTCGGCCCTCGGTGTCCACCACCCGGATGCGGGTCTCGGGGGTGGCGAACTCGCGGATGCGCTGGCGGCAGTCGCCGCAGGGCGTGCAGAGGTGCCGGCCGGGACCGATCACCCAGACCTCCTGCAGCTGGCGTTCGCCGGCGCTGGCCATGGCGGCGATCGCCGAGGCCTCGGCGCAGATCCCCTTGTAGTGGGCGACCTCCACGTTGGCGCCGGCATAGCGGGCGCCGCTCTCGCTGACCACCAGGGCCCCCACCGGGTGATGGGAGTAGGGCGCATAGGCGCGGTCGCGCACCGCCAGCAGTGCCGCGACGATGGCAGGGTCGATGGAATCGTTCATGGCGTCGCCTCCCGGGCGGCATCATCGCGCAGCACACTCTCCAGGGCGATCTCCATCATCTCGGCGAAGGTACTCTGTCGCTCGGCGCTGGAAAGGGATTCCCCCCTGAGGATATGGTCCGAGACGGTGCAGACCGTGGCCGCGCGGGCGCCGAACTCGGCGGCCACCCCATAGAGGCCGGCGGCCTCCATCTCCACCCCGACGATGCCGTAGCGCCTCAGCAATTCGGCGGTCTCGGGACGCGGGTCGTAGAACAGATCCGCCGAGAAGAGGTTGCCGATCCTCGTCGTCACGCCGAGGTCAAGGGCGGCGTCGGCCAGGGCACGGGTCAGGGCGAAGTCGGCGATGGCAGAGAAGTCCATGCCGCCGAACCGCGTCCGATTGACCCCGGAGTCGGTGCAGGCGCCCAGGCCGATCACCAGGTCCCGCACCGCCACGTCGTCGCGAACCGCACCGCAGGAGCCGACGCGGATCAGCGTGCTGACATCGTATTCGGTGATCAGCTCCTTGGCATAGATGGAAACCGAGGGGATGCCCATGCCGTGCCCCATTACCGAGATCTCGCGGCCCTTGTAGGTGCCGGTATAGCCGGCCATGCTGCGCACCGTGTTGACCTGGCGGACCTCGTCGAGAAAGGTCTCGGCGATATACGTTGCGCGAAGCGGGTCGCCGGGCATCAGCACGGTATCGGCGAAGTCGCCGCACTCGGCATTGATATGAGGCGTTCCCATCAGTGGCCTCCCGTAGGGTTGGATAGCGGGGTGGAAGACAAGGCGGACGGAAGGAAACGGGGGCCGTCGTCCATGGTGGCGAAGCCCGGAGTCACGGGGCCTCCCGACGGATGATGTCGTGGATGAGGGGTGGCGCGGTGCCGGCACTTTCGCCCACCTTGATGGCGTCGCGTACCTGGCAGGCGGCCCGATCGGCGTCCGCGGTACTGGCGGCGTGGACCAGCGCTAGCGGGCGCTCGGCGTCCACCGCCTCGCCCAGGGAGGCGATGTGCGACAGCCCGACGGCGGGGTCGATGGCCGCCCCGGGCGTGCGACGGCCGCCGCCCAGGGCCACCACAGACAGGCCCAGGGCACGGGTGTCCATGGCCTGGACCCGGCCCGGGTACACGGCATGCACCGCGCGGGTCACCGGCGCCTCGGGCAGGTGGTGGCCGGGGCGTTCGAGCAGATCATTGGGGCCCCCGAGGCCCGCCACCATGCGGGAGAAGCGTTCGGCCACCTCGCCCGAGGCCAGTGTCTCGTCAAGACGTGCCTCTGCGGCCTCCCGGGAGTCGACCAGGCGCCCGGCCAGCAGCAGCTCGGCGGACAGCTCCCGGGTTACCCTCAGCAGGCGGCCATGGCGCTTCTCGCCGGTGAGGAGGCGGAGTGCCTCACGCACCTCTAGGGCATTGCCGGCGCAGGGGGCCAGCGGCTGGCTCATGTCGGTGACCAGGGCGGTGGTCGGCGTGCCGGCCTGGGTGGCGACGCTGGCGATCGAGTGAGCCAGTTCCAGAGAGGCGTCATGGGTGGGCATAAAGGCCCCGCTGCCGGTCTTGACGTCCATCACCAGGGCCTCCAGGCCACAGGCCAGCTTCTTGCCGAGGATCGAGCTGACGATCAGCGGAAGCGACTCCACGGTGGCGGTGACGTCGCGCACCGCATAGAGGCGCTTGTCGGCGGGAGCGAGGTCGGCGGTCTGACCGATGATCGCGACGCCTACCTCCTGGACCAGCCGGCGGAAGGTGGCGATGTCCGGGGTGACCGAGTAGCCGGGAATCGCCTCGAGCTTGTCCAGGGTGCCGCCGCTATGGCCCAGGCCGCGGCCGGAGACCATCGGCACGTGCCCGCCGCAGGCGGCAATCCTGGGGCCGAGCACCAGCGAGACGAGGTCACCCACGCCCCCGGTGGAATGCTTGTCGAGCACGGGGCCGGGCAGGTCGAGACCGGACCAATCGAGCACCTCGCCGGAGTCACGGATCGCCTCGGTCAGTGCCACCGTCTCCGTGGCGTCCATGCCTTGCAGGAAGACCGCCATGGCCAGGGCCCCCATCTGGGCATCCGAGAGGCTGCCATCACTGATGCCGGCGACCAGCTGCTGTATCGCGTCGCGGCCAAGCGCGCGCCCGTCGCGTTTGGCGCGGATCAGCTCCTGGGGAAGTGCCTGGGTGCCCATCAGTATCCCCCGGATGTCACGTTGCCTCCGTCCTCGGCACGCAGGGTTTCCAGCAGGTTGCCGAGCAGCCCCGAGGCACCGAAGCGGACATGGGCCGGTGTGATCCACGCCACGCCCATCAGGCGTTCGGCGAGTTGCAGGTAGGCCAGGGCGTCCTCGACGGTGCGCACGCCGCCGGCGGCCTTGAAGCCCACGTCGCGGCCGCTGTCACGGATGGCGGTCAACAGGATCTCGGACGCTTCCAGGGTGGCATTGATCGCCACCTTGCCGGTGGAGGTCTTGAGAAAATCGGCGCCACCCTCCAGGGCCAGCTCGCTGGCACGACGGATCAGGGCCGGATCCTTCAGTTCGCCGGTTTCCAGGATCACCTTGAGCAGGGCATCGCCGGCGGCCTGTTTACACGCCGCGACCAGTTCGCGGCCGGTATCCTCGTCACCGGCCATCAGGGCGCGCCAGGGGAAGACCACGTCCACCTCATCGGCGCCAGAGGCCGCTGCCGCTCGGGTCTCCCGGGCGGCCGCCATGATGTCGTCGCCGCCGTGGGGGAAGTTGGTCACCGTGGCCACCTTGACGATGCCCTCGAGGCCATGGGCCTTCAGCGCGCGGCATGCGGTGACCACGAAGGCCGGGTAGATGCACACCGCTGCCGGTGTGCCGGCAGGCGTCCTTGCCTGCTGGCAGAGGGCCTCGATGGTGGCATCGCTGTCGTCGTCGTTGAGGCTGGTGAGGTCCATCAGCGCCAGAGCCTGGCGCGCGGCCTGTTGCAGTTCGGTCATGGAATCGTCCCGTAACGGTATTGTCGGAGCCACGGTAGCCACCGTGGCGCGTGCCGGCCTCGAGGAGGTCGACGACGTCATCACCGGCGGCAACGTCGAGGCACTGCCCAGGGCGCGGACAGGGCCGCGCCGGATGCCCGGCCGGCCTGACGCGAGCTTCAGAAAGCTGTCCGGAATCAAGGCAGAGCGGGCAAAGAGTTGCTAACTTATAGGGCAAGAAAGACACCATATTGCCAGTTTATTGTCCGGAGACGCATCCCATGCAAGCTGCAGACGTCATGACCACCAACGTGATCACCGTTACCTCTGACGCTGAAGTCAGCGAGATCGCCAGCCTGTTGGTAGAACACGGTATCAGTGCCGTGCCGGTGATCGATGCCGACGACCAGGTACTGGGTATCGTCAGCGAGGGAGACCTGATGCGCCGGGTCGAGAATGACACGGACCAGCACAAGTCCTGGTGGCTGAAGCTCTTCGGCGGTGGCAGCAACGCCGTGGATTACGTCAAGAGCCATGGCCGCAAGGCCAGCGAGATCATGACGCCGACCCCGCTCACCGTTACCGAGGATGAGCCGTTACACCGTATTGCCTCGTTGCTCGAGAAGCGTCGGATCAAGCGTGTGCCGGTGGTGCGGAATGGCAAGCTGGTGGGCATCGTCAGCCGTTCCAACTTGCTTCGCGGCTTCTCGGTGAATCGCCAGCCGGCTGCTGGCGGTGATGACCGCGATATCCGCGATGCCATCCTCAAGGAGGTGGATGATAACACCGGGGTGATGGTCGACCGGCTCAACGTCATCGTGGCCGATGGCAAGGTACAGCTGTGGGGGCTGGTGGACAGCAAGGAGCAGCGACAGGCCGTGCAGGTCGCGGCGGAGAACATTGCCGGTGTCACGGAAGTGGAGAACAACCTGGGGTTCATGCCAAGGGGTATGGGCGGTTACTGAGGCCGCTCGGCCTTGACGCATCCCGACGCCTACCACAGCAAGCGGGGCGGCCATCTGGCCGCCCCGCTGTCATGAGAGGCACGATCTCCCGCCTTGAGGAAGGCGTCTCGACGTCCTATTCGTCGGCGCCCTGCACCTTGGCCAGGGCCGTTTCCAGGCTCTCGAGGGTCCGCTCCGGGTGGTGGAGCTTGTCGAGGCCGAACAGGCCGATGCGAAAGGCGCGATAGTCCTCGCCCTCGTCACACATCAAGGGGACTCCCGCCGCCACCTGGACACCGGCGGCGAGAAACTTGCCGACGATGCCTTCGTCCTCGGTGTAACAGACCACCACGCCAGGCGCCTGGAATCCCGGTGCTGCCACGCTGTGGAAACCGTGCTCGGCCAGCATGCCGCGCACCCGTTGCCCGACCTCCCACTGCTCGTCGCGCACCTTGTCGAAGCCGTACTGCCGCGTCTCGCGCATCACGTCGCGCAGTTGTCGCAGGCCGTCGGTGGGCAGGGTGGCGTGATAGGCGTGGCCACCGGCCTCGTAGGTTTCCATGATCGACAGCCACTTCTTCAGGTCGCAGGCGAAGCTGGTGCTGGTGGTCTCCTCGATGATCTCGCGCGCCTGGCGAGAGAGCATCACCATGCCGCAGCAGGGGCTGGCGCTCCAGCCCTTCTGCGGAGCACTGACCAGCACGTCGACGCCGATGTCCTGCATGTCGACCCAGAGAGTGCCGGAGGCAATACAGTCGAGCACGAAGAGCCCGCCCTGCTCATGGATGGCGTCGGCGATCTGGCGCAGATAGTCGTCTGGCAGCAGCATGCCCGAGGCGGTTTCCACATGGGGGGCGAAGACGATATCGGGCTGCTGGTCATGGATCGACTCGACCACCTCCTCGATGGAGGGCGGAGCGAAGGGCGAGGTCGGGTCATCCTCGTCGAGTCGACGCGCCTTGAGCAAGTGGACCTCGGCGGGGATCTTGCCCATCTCGAGGATCTGGCTCCAGCGATAGCTGAACCAGCCGTTGCGGATCACCAGGCAGTTGCGATCCTTGGCGAACTGGCGCGCCACGGCTTCCATGCCGAAGGTCCCGCTGCCGGGGACGATCACCGTCGAATGCGCGTTGTACACCTCCTTCAGGGTAGAGGAGACGTCGCGCATCACGCCTTGAAAGCTCTTCGACATGTGGTTCAGTGCGCGATCGGTGTAGACCACCGAATACTCGAGCAGCCCATCGGGGTCGACATCGGGTAGCAAGCCGGCCATTTCGTTCTCCGTGTTGGTGTTCAGGGCCTGTTGCGTTCAGGCCGTTTGTATCCAGAGGATATTCCGATTCCCTTCGTCGGGCCAGCCTGGGCGCTTCAGGGGTGGCAGTAGTAAAGTCGCGCCGGGAGCACGTTGAATGGCTCGAAATCGCACTCCACCCTGGAAAAGATGCGACGCAGGTCGGGTAATACTTTGGAGGAGAACTGGTAGATCAGCATGGCACCCCGTGGCGAGAGTGCCTCGAGGCTACGCATGAGGATGGACTCGCGGGTCATGGCGGGCATGGTGCTGAACGGGATGCCGGCCAGCACATAGTCGGCCGCGGGCAGGCCCAAGCGGTCCAGTTCGGCCTGGATCGTCTCGGCGGAACCCTTGACGACTTGCAGTCGAGGGTCGGGGAGCGACTGCTCGAGACAATCGACGAAGTCCTGGTTGGTCTCGAGCACTACCAGGGTCGATTCCGGCGGCATGCGCTGCAGGAGTTCCCGCGTGATGGTTCCGACCCCGGGCCCGTACTCGACGACGACCCGCGCTTGCTGCCAATCGACCCCGTCGAGCAGTCGCTTGACCAGAAACGAGGAGCTGGGAATGATCGAACCCAGCATCTGGGGGTGCTTGAAGAAATTTCTCGCGAACAGCGACAGCTGTGAATGTTGCGCGGGGCCAGCAGCGCCTTTCGGTCGATCATGTGCCGTCATCGGTTAGTCTCCTGTAGTTGGACGGAATATGCCTCGACTCTAGGCCAGTGGAGGCGAGCAGGAAAGCCAGTGTGCCGATTCCGCCCTCGATAAGGTCGATTCACGGCAGTACTCAACCACGCTGGGCGGCCTGGATCGCGGTCAGGGCGATGGTATAGACGATGTCATCGACCAGGGCGCCGCGGGACAGGTCGTTCACCGGCTTGTTGAGGCCCTGCAGCATGGGGCCGACGCTGACCACGCCAGCGCTGCGCTGGACCGCCTTGTAGGTGGTGTTGCCGGTGTTGAGATCGGGGAAGACGAAGACCGTGGCGCGGCCCGCCACCGGTGAATCGGGCGCCTTCTGACGACCAACGCTCTCGATGGCGGCGGCGTCGTACTGCAGCGGGCCGTCGATGCACAGCGAGGGCTCGCGCTCTCGGGCGATGCGCGTGGCCTGGCGTACCTTGTCCACGTCGGCGCCGCTGCCGGACTCTCCGGTGGAGTAGCTGATCATGGCCACTCGGGGTTCGATGCCGAAGGCCGCGGCGGAGCGAGCGCTCTGGATGGCGATCTCGGCCAGGGCCTCGGCGTCCGGATCCGGGTTCACGGCACAATCGCCATAGACCACCACTTGCTCGGGCAGCAGCATGAAGAAGATCGACGATACCAGTCGATAGCCTGGTGCCGTCTTGATCAGCTGGAAGGCCGGGCGCACGGTATTGGCGGTGGTGTGAATCGCTCCGGAGACGAGACCGTCCACCTCGTCCTCGGCCAGCATCATGGTGCCGAGCACCACGTTATCCTGTAGCTGGTCCTTGGCGGTCAGTGTGTTGAGCTTGTCGGGGCGACGCTCGACCATCGGTTGCACATAGTCCCGACGGATGTCGGCGGGGTCGAGGATCTCGAGGTCCTCGGGCAGCTCGATGCCGCGCTGGCGGGCGACCTCCTCGACTTCCTCGCGCCTTGCCAACAGCACGCAGCGGGCGATCCCGCGCTGCTGGCAGATCACCGCGGCCTCCACGGTGCGTGGCTCGCTCCCCTCGGGCAGCACGATGCGCATGCTCGCCTGCTGGGCCAGCTTGACCAGTTGATGGCGGAAGGCAGCCGGGGACAGCCGGCTCGGATAGCCGCGGCTGAGGCTCTCCTTGAGCCACTGCAGATCCAGGTGGCTGGCGACGAAGCGGGTTACCTGCTCGGCCCGCTCCGGATCATCGATGGGAATGTCGTTGGCCATGCGATCGAGATGCTGGGCCGTTGTGAAGCTGTCCGAGTCTACCGCCATCACCGGCAGTCCGCTGCGCAACGCAGGCCGGCAGAAGTCGATCATGGCGTCATCCGGCAATTCGCCGTGGGACAGCAGGATACCCGCCAGCGGCACGCCGTTCATGGTCGCGAGCGCCGCGGCCAGCAGGATGTCGTCGCGATCTCCGGGGGTGACCAGCAGGCGCCCGGGACGGAACACGTGCAGGGCATGGGAGGCGCTGCGCGCGCACAGGCTGGTGCCCAGCACACGGCGGCTGGCGGCCTCGCCTTCGTGCAGGAAGCGAGCCTCCAGGGCGCGGGCGACGTCCAGCACGCGTGGCGCGGAGAGTGTCGCATGCCAGGGCACAGCACCGATCAGATGGAAGCGCTCACTGCCCAGGGCGGGCAAGTAGCGGCGCAGGCTGGCGACCAGTTGCTCGTCACGCTGGGCGGTGACCTCGGGGGCCGCCAGGGAGCTGGAAGCCTCGCCGTCCGGCAGCGGACGCAGCCGCATCAGGATACAGCCCAGGGTGCGCGACGAACCGGTGCCATCGAATGCCTGGGCATGCATGTCGAGCCGTTCCGCCAGGTCCTGGGGGTCGCTCAGGTCGCCGTCGGCGACCAGGATGGTGCGCGCATTGAGGGCATGAGCCAGCTGGGCATTGAGCTGGGTCGCATAGCTGCTGTGCTGGCTGGGTGCCAACCCTTCGATCACCACCAGCTCGGGGACCTTGCCAGCGTCCGGTGAGGCGACCCGGGCATGGCGCTCCACGGCCTCCTCCATCAGCTCGTCGGTGCGATCTTCACGCAGCAAGCGCTCAAGCCGTGCCTGGTTGAGCGGTGCCGGGGTTGCCAGGCCCAGGGTGCTGCTCGCCAGGGCACAGGAGCGATCCGGCCCGTTGCCATTGAGTTCATCCTGTCGGAACGGCTTGAGAAAGCCGGCCTTGAGCCCGAGGGTGTCCAGTGCCCGGATAAGGCCGAGGCAGGCCGACGTCAGACCGATGCCACTGTCGGTGGGTACCAGCAGCAGGTTGCGGGGCTCGGAACGATGGTCAAGCGGGGTCATGGTGGCTCTCTTGCAGCAGCTGGCGGGGTTGCTCGGCGATACGCCCCCCTTCTACCGGGTCGTACATCGACATCCCTGGATGGTTTGACATTGACTTTAGTCTAACATGGCGATGCAGCCGTTGGTTACATACTCGAGCGGCACCCATGATGGTCGGCCGCATCCTTGCTGGGCCGATCCGCCACACCCTCCACGGAAGCCGTGATATGTCGAACCCCGATACCGCCTCAGCGGCCCACGCTCCCTTTCCCAGGCCTCTGGCGCTGCTGCTGATGTGCGGCATGGCGACACTGTTCGCCTCCAACCATGTGGCCGCCCGGGTCGCCTTCGACGCGGGTACCGGACTGCTGCTGGCGATCCTGGTGCGCTCCGGCGTGGCACTGACGATCCTGGCTTGCCTGATGGTGGTACAGCAAAAGCGCTTGTCGCTGCCGGCGGGCACACGCTCATGGCAGCTGCTGGTTGGCCTGCTGGTGACGGTGCAGAGCCTTTGCCTCTATTCGGCGGTGGCGCGCATCCCCGTGGTGGTGGCGCTGCTGCTGATGAACACCCTGCCGGTCCAGCTGGCGCTGCTCAGCTGGGCACTGGGCGGCTCCCGGCCTACTGCACGAGCCGCCCTGATCATGGGCGTCATCCTGGTCGGCCTGGTGGTGGTGCTGGACGTGCCGGCCTGGCTTGGCGAGCCAGAGGCCATGGGGCCCGAGTGGCTTGCCGGGGTAGGATTCGGCCTGGCTGCTGCCTCGGCCTTCGCCTGCGCACTGTGGATCACCGAGCATCGTCTCGCCGAGGTGGGCAGCACGCTGCGCACCCTGCTGACCATGCTCACGGTTCTGGTAGCCATGCTGGCGGCCGGGGCCCTGGAGCTGGTACCGGGCGGCTTGACGCTGCCGCTCTCGCTGCACGGTTGGATGGGGCTCGCGGCCCTGGGGCTGTTCTATGGGGTAGCGTTCTCGACGCTGTTCATCTTTGTTCCCCGCCTGGACATGGCCCGCAATGGGCCGGCCATGAACATGGAGCCGGTGGCGGCTCTGGTGCTGGGCTATGTGGTGCTGGGACAGGCCCTCTCGCCGGTGCAACTGGTGGGCGGCGGCATCGTGGTGGCGGGGATCCTGGTGCTGGGGTTCTCGAAACGAGCGTAAGGGGGTGCCAGTGGAAGGGGGCTGGCGGGAACATCTTGCACTTTCGTCTAGGCTATACCAGAATGGTCTGTGTAAAAGGAAACACTGTTTCCTAACCAGGAGGTTACCCCCATGAAGACTCTCACGATTTCTGCCGTTTCCGCTGCGCTGCTGCTGGCCGGAGCTGCGGCCCACGCCCAGGGCAGCCCGATGAACTACCAGCCGAGCCCCTATCTGGGTGGTGACGTGCTGTTCTGGGAGCTCGATCAGGACAGCGGCCGTGACTTCGACAGCACCGGCCTGCGCCTGCGCGGCGGCGTGGCGTTCAACGACTACTTCGCCCTGGAGGGCCATCTCGGTACCGGCGGTTCGGATGGCAACGTTGAACTGGATTATCTGGCCGGCGCCTATGCCAAGGGCATCGTGCCGATCGCCCCGGAATTCCGCCTCTATGGGCTGGCGGGTTTCACGGAGGTGGACATGGACGTGGGCGATGAGAGCGGCTTCTCCTACGGTGCCGGTGCCGAGTTCGACGTGGCGCCGAACCTCGCCGTGGGCGCCGACTACATGCGCTATCTGGACGAGTCGAACTACACCTTCGATGCCGCCAGTGTCGGGGTGACGTTCCGCTTCTGATGTTTCTGCAATGACCAGCACCGTGGCACGAAACGCGCCCCGTCGGAAAACCGGCGGGGCGCGCTGCATTTGTGACGTTCCGATCGATCTCTAGTCGGTGCGGTCCAGCCCCATCTGCCAGAAATCGACCTCCAGGCGCGTGGCGTCGCGGAACACCGTGCAGAGCTCGGCAAAGCGCGCCGGGGTGACGTCGGCCAGGCGGGCGTCGATCCATTCGAGTTCGGCATGCATGGCCGACTGGAAATCCTCGCTCTCGTACATGGCGATCCAGGCGTCGTAGGGGTTGGCCTCGCCACGCAGGGTGGAGGGTTGAGCATTCAGCCAGTTGGCGATCTCGCCGTAGCCCACCACACAGGGAGCGAGGGCCACGTGCAGGTCGAGCAAGTCGCCGCGGCTGCCGGCATCCAGCACGTAACGGGTATAGGCGAGGGTAGCGCGTGCCTCGGGCAGATCGGCCAGGTCGGCCTCGGAGATGCCCCATTCCTGGCAGTAGCCCACGTGGAGGCCGAGCTCGAGATCGACGATGGCCTTGAGCCCCTCATGGGCCTGGCGCAGATCGGCCAGGGTGCGGCTCTTGTAGGCGGCCAGCGCATAGGCGCGGGCGAAGTGGATCAGGAACAGATAGTCCTGCTTCAGGTAGTGACGAAAGGCGTTCTCGTCGAGGGTGCCGTCGCCCAGGTCGCGCACGAAGTCGTGCTCGATATAGGCACGCCAGTCGTCCTGGCAGGCGGCAGTGAGATTGCTGAAACGATAGCCCATCTTGTCTCCGTTAGGGGGTGTCGATTCGGTGGTTCGGCTACTGCCTGATCGCTTCCAGTTCGAGGATCAGTTCTACCTCGTCGCCGACCATGCCATTGTCGACCCCGTAGGTCATCCCCCAGTCGCTGCGGGCGATGGTGGTGCGTGCCGATAGCCCCAGGGTGTGCTGTCCGTGGCCAAAGGGGTAGACGTCGGCCTTATTGAGCGTGACGTCCAGCGTTACCGGGCGGGTCTCGCCAAGCAGGGTCAGTTCACCCTCCAGGGTGCCCTCGCTGTCGCTGTGCGCCTCGAAGCCGGTCACCTCGAAGACGATCGTCGAGTAGCGACCAGCGTCAAGGAAGTCATTGCTGCGCAGGTGATTATCGCGCTCCTCATGGTTGGTGAAGACGCTGTCGGTACGGATCTCGACGGTCCCCGAGTGCAGCTGTCGCGTCTGCTCGTCGTAGACGAATTCGCCCCGGCCTTCCAGAAACATGCCGAGCGTGTCCGCGTAACCGACGTGTTCGGTCATGAAGCCGATGGAAAAGTGCTCGGGATCGATTTCATAGGTACGTGGTTCGGCAACGGCCGATGCTATCGAGAGGGCACCCAGGGTCAGGACGAGCCCAGCAACGATCGGCAAGGAGGGGTGTCGGGTATGAGGGAGAAGCGAGGGCATGAGGGTATCCTTTTCGATTCATGAGTGGCTGCCGGTCCGACAGCCCTCCGGCCGTCTTGTCGAGGCATGCCGGTAAAGCCAGCAGATATCGACCATGAAAGACCCGGCCAGGCCGACCAGGGCGCTGCCCGCCAGCCAGTTCGTGGCCGTGGCGCCGGCAAGGGGCTGCAGGGCGATCATCAAGGCGGCCACTTGCCAGACGCAGATGGCCTTGCGTCGACGGCTCTCGGGCAGGGCGGCGGTCAGCCAGGTCAGCTTGAGGCCGGCCATGACAAAAGCGTAGCGCATGGCACCGATGGCCAACACCCAGGGGCCTGCCTTGCCGAGCAGCAGCAGGGCCAGGCACAGCACCAGAATCAGCCAGGCATCGAGCTCCATGTCGAAACGTGCCCCGAAATCGCTCTGCGTGGACGTGCGGCGTGCCACCCAACCATCGACGCCATCCAGCATCAGGGCCAACAGGGCCAGGGCGCCAAGGGGCGTCGCGTACCGGGCCAGCAGCTCGGGGTCGGCCAGGGCACCCGTCAGCAAGGCAATCAGTAGCCCCCGCCCCAGGGTGAGGCGATTGGCCCAGCCGAGATGTCGCCAATGGAAAGGGACGAAGGCCAGGATGAGGCCGGCCATCGCCAGGTAAGTGATCATTGCCAGCAGGGGTACCCAAGGGCTCGCCTCTGTCCATGACCACATCAGGGCCGTCGAGGCCAGCAGGCAGAGGGCCCCCAGGAGCAGGTCGCGGAAAATCGGTATGGCTTGCCTCCTGGTAGGCTTGGTGTCTGATTGACAGTATTGCATTGTGCACCCCAATATTGTTGTATCAATATTGTAGAAGAATGAGCACGCAGCCAATAGCCTCGCGCGAACGTGTGCCCAGCATTGATGTCGCTTATCACGTCTCTCTGTGCCCACTGACGTTTCTACCACGGATCATGCCATGCCCTATGCAAGTGCGACTGCCTTCTGGACCCTGGCACCGGGTCAGGGCGCCCTGCGAGAGCAGCCGGTGCCCACCCCTGGCCCCGGCGAGGTGGCCATCAGGACCCTGTTCAGTGGCATCAGCCGCGGCACGGAATCGCTGGTATTCGAGGGTCGGGTACCGGAAAGCGAGTGGCAACGCATGCGGGCCCCCTTTCAGGAGGGTGACTTCCCCGGTCCGGTCAAGTATGGCTACGTCAGCGTCGGCATCGTCGAGGCCGGGGAGTCTTCGTTGCTGGGACGCGAGGTGTTCAGCCTGTTTCCTCACCAGGACCGCTACGTGCTGCCAATCGATGCCGTGACGCCGTTACCCGAAGGTCTGCCTGCGGCCCGTGCCGTGTTGGCCGCCAACATGGAAACGGCCATCAACGGGGTCTGGGATGCCGCCCCCGGGGTGGGCGACCGTATCACCGTGATCGGCGCCGGGGTGGTGGGCACCCTGGTCGCCTGGCTCTGCGCGGCGATTCCCGGCACCCGAGTGTGCCTGGTGGACGTGTCGCCGGGCCGAGCCGAACTCGCCGATGCGCTGGGTATCGATTTCTGCCTGGCCGAGCAGGCGCCCGCCGACAATGACCTGGTGGTCCACGCCAGCGGCAATCCCGACGGGTTGCGTCTGAGTCTGACCCTGGCCGGCGACGAGGCCCGAGTGGTCGAGATGAGCTGGTACGGTGACCGCGGCGTGAGCCTGCCGCTGGGAGAAGCCTTTCACTCCCGGCGGTTGCGCCTGGTCGGCAGCCAGGTCGGCCGCCTGCCCGTCGAACGGACTCCGCGCTGGGATCATCGCCGCCGTCTGGCGCTGGCGCTGGATCTGCTGCGGGACCCGTGTCTCGATTTGCTGATCAGCGGCGAGAGCGATTTCCAGGAGCTGCCCGCCCTGATGCCTCGGCTTGCCGCCGCCTCGGGCGACGTGCTCTGCCATCGAATACGCTATCCGACCCTTTCCTGACACGAGTCTCTTGCCTTATGTACCGTCTGAACGTTCGTGACCATTTCATGATCGCCCACAGCTTCCGCGGCGACGTCTTCGGGCCCGCTCAGCGCATGCACGGTGCGACCTATGTGGTCGACGTGACCTTCCAGCGCCGCGAACTCGATGACGATGGCCTGGTCGTGGATATCGGCATGGCTGGCGAGGCCCTCAAGACCGTGCTCGCCGAGTTCAATTTCCAGAACCTGGATGAGGTGGAGGAGTTCCAGGGCCGCAATACCACCACCGAGTTCATGGCGCGGGTGATCTTCGAGCGACTCGCCACGGCCATCCAGCTCGGTCACCTCGGTGAGGCCGCCATGGGGCTCGATTCCCTTTGCGTGGCGCTGCATGAATCGCATGTCGCCTGGGCCAGCTACGAGGGCGAGCTTTGATGTCTCGGGAGGCAATGCCGGAACTGACCCTGATCGTCGCCGGGGATCCCGATCAGCGGACCGGCGGCTATGTGTACGACGCCCGCATGGTGGCGGAACTGCGCAGGCAGGGGTGGCGGGTCGAGGTGATGGGGCTCGCGGGGTGTTTTCCGCTGGCGGATCAGACGGCCCGCCATAGCCTTTCAAAGGCCCTGGCGACGTTGCCCGACAACGCCCGGGTGGTCATTGATGGCCTGGCCATGGGTGGCCTGCCGGATGAAGTCGAGCGACATGCCGAGCTTCTGCGGATCATCGCGCTCGTCCATCACCCCCTGGCCGACGAGACCGGCCTCGACGTCGCCCAGCAGAAAGGTTTTCGCGACAGCGAGACCCGGGCGCTGGCCGCGGCCCGACGGGTGGTCGTCACCAGCCACCACACCGCACGCGCCCTGCGAGATTACGGCGTACCCGAGGATCGGCTCCGCGTGGCCGAACCCGGTGTCGACAAGGCCGCGTTGGCCGGCGGTGCCCTGGATCATGTGGATAGGAGTCGCCCCTGGCGGCTGCTCTGTGTCGCGACCCTGACGCCCCGCAAGGGGCTTGGTGTGCTGGTCGAGGCACTGGCGGGTCTCACCGACCGGCCCTGGGTATGCAAGGTTGTCGGCAGTCATGAGCGTGATGCCGAGCATGCGGCCGCCCTGATGGCCGAGACACGTCGCCTGGACATGGCCGAGCGACTGGATTTCGTGGGCGAGCGGAATGCCGATGAGCTGGCCGAGGCCTACCGTCAGGCCGATCTCTTCGTGTTGCCCTCCTTCTACGAGGGCTACGGCATGGTGGTGACCGAGGCGCTGTCCCGGGGGCTGCCGGTGATCACCACCACCGGCGGGGCACTGGCCGACACTCTGCCGCCCGAGGCGGGCATCGCCGTGCCCCCCGGCGATGCCGACGCTCTCCGCCAGGCGCTGTCGAGCTGGATGGACGATGCCGATGTCAGAGACCGCCTGCGCCACGGTGCCGTTCGGGTCAGGCAGGGACTGGCCGATTGGCAGCAGGCGGGGCAACGCTTCGCGGTCGCCCTGGAGGACATTCCCGAGGCGACGATAGGCGCCGCGGCGCAACCTGAACGGAGGCAGCCGTCATGAGTGCCTCCACCGCCCACGACATCTTCTCGGCCGAGTGGCTGGCGTTGCGGGAAGAGCTGGATGCCCGGTCGCGCAGCCATCGCCTGACCGGGCTGGCTGCGGACTGGCTCAACCAGCACCCCACGCCCCATGGCATCGTCGATCTGGGCAGCGGCAGTGGCAGCAACCTGGGGTTTCTGGCTCCGCGCCTACCGGGTCTCCAGCGCTGGCGACTGGTCGATCATGATGCCCGATTGCTGGTTCATGCCCGACGGCGAGGCGCCCTGCTGCGTGACAGCGCAGGGGCTCGTATCGAGCTGGAAACCCATTGTCGCAGCCTGAGCCCCATGGATCGGGCGCTTCTCGCCGATGCCGATCTGGTGGTGGCCTCCGCGCTCTTCGACCTGATGTCTCGCGCCTGGGTGGAATCGCTGGTGGCCGCCTGCGCTGGCCATGGTCAGGCTCTGCTGCTGAGCCTCAGCGTGGACGGCGACTGGGCCTTTCTGGATCACCAGGGCGCGCGCGTCGAGGAGAGCGAAGATATCGCGGTGCGCACGCTCTTCCAGACCCATCAGCACCGCGACAAGGGCCTGGGGCCAGCGCTGGGCGGTGAGGCGCCCGCGGTGCTGGCCAGCACCCTGCTCGCCGCCGGTTTTCGGGTCGAGAGTGATGCCGCGCCCTGGCACCTGGCGGCCGGGGACGCCGCCCAGCGAGGCCTGGCCGAAGCCCTGGTCACCGGCTGGCACGACGCCGCCATTGAACAGACGCCGACGCAGGCGGCTCGCCTCGGCGCCTGGCGCGACCGGCGCCTGGCTGACATCGATGCCGGGGAGCTGGGCGTGACGGTGGGCCATCGTGACCTCTTCGCCTGGCCGGCGGCGCGGGGATAACCATGTTACAGGCTCGATCCTCTCGTCTGTGGCGGCCCCTGGCCAGTCTGCTGCTGCTGGGCGGACTCTGGGTCTGGCTCGAGCCGGGGGAAGTGATCGACGCGGTCGGTCCCCTGGCCCCGGGCTGGATACTGCTGGCCCTGGCCTTGACGCTGCCACAGATGCTGCTTTCCGCCTGGCGCTGGCGGCTGACGGCGTCTCGGCTCGAGCTGCCGATGAGCTGGGGGCGTGCGCTGCGGGAATACTACCTGGCCATGTTCCTCAACCAGGTGCTGCCGGGTGGGGTGGCCGGGGATGCCGCCCGGGCCTGGCGCCACTCCCGGGTCAGCGGTCGGCGCGGTAGTGCCTGGCGGGCGGTGATCATCGAACGCGCCTCCGGACAGTTCGCCCTGCTGTTGCTGACGTTAGTCGTCATCGCCCTGTCACCGTTGTGGCAGGGGCTGATCGCTGGGGCACTGGCGAGTCTGTCCTCGCCGGGCTGGCTGATCGGCGCAACGCTGATGCTGGTCATTGGTGTGCCGGTCGCGCGTCATCTAGTGGGCCAGCCGCCAGCGGTACTCGCCGGGCTGGGAGAAGACCTGCGGCGTAGCCTGCTGGCGTCCTCGGTCTGGCCACGACAGCTCCTCGGGTCCCTGCTGGTGGTCTTGAGCTATGCCCTGGTGTTCGTCTGTGCGGCGCGGGCGATCGGTGTCACGCTTCCCCTGGCCACCCTGCTGTCGCTGGTGCCGCCGGTCCTGATCGCGATGTTGATTCCCCTGTCATTGGCGGGCTGGGGGCTGCGCGAAGGCGCGGCGGCGCTGGTCTGGGGGCTGGCCGGGCTGGCGCCGGCCGAGGGGGTGGCGGTGTCGATGGCTTACGGGTTGCTGGTGCTGCTGGCGAGCCTGCCCGGGGCGCTGTTCATGCCGGGTCTGGTCCGCCGCGTCGCTACGTCACCGTCGGGCCCCGAGGGATCAGGTCCGGGTGAGGTCCAGGTCGAAGAGGGTGTCGTCGCCGCAGCGGAAGGTTCGTGCGACGGGACGACGCGCCTGATCCAGGGTAGCAATGGGCGTCATGGCAAGCCCCGGCCGGCCGGATCCGATCAGCAGCGGTGCCACCAGCAGGTGCAGGCGATCGAGTACGCCGGCCTCCAGGAATCTCGACACCGTGATGCCGCCGCCCTCGATCAGGACGCGCTGCAGTCCCCGGGCGGCAAGCGCATCCAGCACGGCCGCGGGGGCGAAGCCGCCAGTTCCCGCCGGCAGCCGCAGGCGGATGACATGGTCGGCGGCAGGCTGGGCGGTATCGACCTGCTCGCCGACGAGGTGCAGGCAGGGCGCCTGAGCCTCGCTCAGCAGACGGATCGTCGTCGGCACCCGGCCCCGCGGGTCCAGGATCACCCGTACCGGCTGGCGCCCGCTGACATGGCGCACCGTGAGCAGGGGATCGTCCTCGCTGGCGGTGCCGGCGCCGACCACCACGGCGTCCACCAGCGCCCTCAGCCGGTGCAGGTGCGTCCGGCTCTCGAGGCCGTTGATGTAGTGGGAATGTCCGCTCTCGGTGGCAATGCGGCCATCCAGGCTCTGGCCAAGCTGGGCCAGGGCCAGTCGGCCGGGATGCATCGCCAGCGGGGCCAGGTTGTCGAGCAGTTCCCGGGCATCATCACTGGCAGGAATGTCCGACGTCCATCCGCTGGCCGTCAGGCGCAGCGGGCCCTCCCTGTATACCGATGCCTGGCTGCGGGTCAGGCTCTCACGGGCTCCACAGAGGGCCCGCCAGGCGATCGTCTGGTCAAGGGTATCGAGGGTCGGGGGCATGAGGGCTCCAGGCCTGGGCAAAGCAAACATCATGCGCAGTCCGCCTCGGCGGAGCAAGGCGTGCCAGGAGGGCACCATGCATCAGGTTGAACGGGCCATCTTCGATCTTCGACGCGGGCTACCGGTGGTGATCATCGACGGGGACACTCGCGTGCTGGTCCAGGCCATCGAGGGGGCGGGTGAGGACACGGTGTCATGCTTGGCCGGACTCGCGGGTAACACGCCTTCGCTGGTCCTGAGCCGCCACCGCCTGGCGGCGCTGGGTGAGCCGGACGTCCGCCGCCTGGCCCGACTCCCCTTGACGGAGGGCGCCGGTCGCCAGCGGCTCGTCGATCTGGCCTTCGGTTTCACGCCGGAGGTGACGGCAGGGCGAGGTGAACTGGCCAAATGGCGTCGTTCGCTGGAGCCAGCCCAGCCGGCCGATCGGGCGGCCCTGGCGCTGATGCGCCGGTCGCTGCTGATTCCGGCGGCGCTGGTGGCCCGCGTCAGCGAGGCGCAGCGGCCCGCCGTTGACGCCCGTCTGGAGGAGGGTTCCTGGCTTGCGGTCCGAGCGGATCAGGCCGAGCAGTGCCTGGAGGGGGGAATGGGCATGCTCAAGCGCGTCAGCGAGGCGCGGATACCCCTGGCGGATGCCTTCGACTGTCGCTTTATCCTGTTTCGCGAACCCGACGGACTGCGCGAGCACGTGGCCGTGGTGATCGGCGAGCCCGGTAATGGCGACGCGGCGGTGCCACTGCGCCTGCACTCGGCCTGCCTGACCGGCGACCTCTTCGCCAGCCTGCGCTGCGACTGTGGCGAGCAGCTACGCAATGCCGTGGCCGATATCCAGGCGCTGGGCGGCGGCGTGCTGCTCTACCTGGCCCAGGAGGGGCGAGGCATCGGGCTGGCCAACAAGCTGCGCGCCTATACCCTCCAGGACAGCGGCCTGGATACCCTGGATGCCGACCAGGTCCTGGGGTTCGGTGAGGATGAGCGACACTATGGCGTGGCAGTGGACATCCTGGATGCCCTGGACATTCGTCGCGTGCAACTCCTCACCAACAATCCGGGCAAGGTCTCGGCCCTGGCCGAGGGCGGTATCGAGGTGGTCGAACGCCAGGCGCTCTACGGCAGCCTCAACGATCAAAACCGCCGCTATCTGAGCGCCAAATCGGAACGCGCCGGCCACCTGCTCGATGCGGTGTTCAACGGCGAACAGGACTCGAGCGCCGGGCCTTGAGTGGGGCCGCTAGCGGCCGAGGGTGTCGCCGATCTCCCTGCGCTGGGTCTCCTGCAGGATGCGGGCGATGCGCTTGCCGCAGTGCGTGACCAGGCGCTTGCCCAGCTCGACAGTGCCAAGGTGAGCGTTGCCCACGACGCCCGCCGGGTGCAGATCCTCGGCCAGCCAGGCGAAGGCGGCTTCCCCCTCCGGGCCCAGCAGCAGTCCTTCCTCGGCCATGGCTTCCCCCCGCGAGCACGGGTGATCCAGCTGGTCGAGGCGGACCCTGTGCGGGGCCAGATGGCGCATCATGGCGGTTTCCAGAGCGCCCCCGTGCAGCCCATGGCGCAACTCCTCGGCGGGCAGACCGTCGTCGGGCAGGGGGAGCATCCGGGTGTAGTGAACCTTGACCACCAGCATGCCGTGCCGGCGGCGCAGTCGCAGAGCGGCCAGGTCCATCACCGCCTTGTTGCCGCCGTGGCTGTTGATCAGCACCAGCCGTTCCAGGCCGGCCCGTGCCACGGCGTCGCCATGTGCCTCCAGGGTCGCAATGGCCAGTTCCGGCGGCAGGCTGAGGGTGCCGGGAAAGCTCAGGTGTTCATCGCTGGCGCCCACCGCCATGGGCGGCAGGATCACCAGGGGGAGGGTCTTGGGCAGGTGGGTCAGTGCCTCTTCCAGCAGCCCCTCGCCGATATCGAGATCGGTGGAAAGTGGCAGATGGGCGCCGTGCTGCTCGATGGCACCGACGACCATCACCGCCACGGTCTCGCTCGGCAGGGACGACAGCTCTCGGCTGGTGAGATCCTGCCAACGGGGACAAGCGGTCGGCTCACTCATGGGGTAGCGTGCTCCATGTCGCGTTCATCATCGATATGACGTGCGTAGAGATCGCCCGAGGCCAGGCCGTCCGCGCCTGCGGCCAGCCAGTCGCGCGTGGCCGACGGTGGGCGCCACGTTGTCCAGGCGAACCGCCGACCCTCGCCGGCGATGACGTTGAAGCGATATTCGCCCAGCTCGGCCAGTCGCACCACGCAGCGGTCGGCCACCTCCAGGGCGCCGGCGACGAACTCCACCGAGATGCCGGCGATGGGCCGGCTCAGCCCGGCCAGCACCTCGGCCTCGAAGCCCTCCACGTCGATCTTGCAGAAGCGCGGCAGCCCATGGTCGCTGATCAGCGCATCCAGGGTGGTGACGGGAACGCGCAGGCGGCCCTCCCAGCGCACCTTGCGAAAACCGGGGTTGCGCTCGCCGATCTCCTGGCGCCACTCACGGGCCAGGGTGGACACCGTGGGTGTCGCCTCGCTCACTGCCAGTTCGGCCTCGCCGGGCGCCGCTCCCGCGGCGCAGGGGAGCAGGGTAATGCCCTGGCGTGCTCCTACCAGGCGCTCGAGCCAGTTGAAGAGGACCGGCTGGGGCTCCAGCGCGACCACCCGGGCGCCCAGCCCGTGGAAGGCCGCGGTGCGATCACCGAGGTGGGCGCCGATGTCGAAGGTCAGGTCGCCGGGCCCGATGAAGTCGGCATAGAGCCGTTGCAGTCCTCGCTGGCGGCCCGGGCGCCAGTAGATCACCAGCGATCGCGCCAGCCCCAGGCCGCGTGACAATCGGCGGGTCGCGGCGACCAGCCGGGTGGACGCGATGGGGGCTCTGGTATGCTTCATTCGGGGTTCGCCTTGAGGGGGTGGCCGGTCCGCGCAGAGGGTGACGTGGAGGTCGTTCGCTTCGCGGGCGCTGCATCATTCGACGCCGGGGATTGCCGGGGTGGCCAGCGGGAAAACGATTGCACCGGCATCTCGCCGGGGTCTTCCGGCGGCGGGGGCATCGGGTGAGCCTCGGGCGCGCTCGGTGAGGCCGTGGACAGCCGTTGCAGCACGGTGCTGGGCATCATCTCGGCCGGAACCCTCAGCAAGCCCGCACGATAGAGTCTGCGGCCAAGGGTGAGGCTGCTGGTCACCTTGATGAGTGGTGCCGCCATCAGCAGGCCCATCCAGACCGGTGAAAGCCACCAGAAGAACAGGGGGGCGAACAGGTAGGTCGTTGTGGCCCACGCCGCGCCGATGAGGGTCGCAAGCCAGGTGTATCGCACGGCCGTTCCCCAGGGCACCGACCGTCCCTCGCGGACCTGGGCATCCCAGCTCACCGGCCGGCCACCGAGCACACTCAGGATGAACCCGCTGTGGAGCAGCATCATGACCGGGGCGATCAGGATGGCGATACCGATCTCCAGCAGGGTGCTCGCCAGCAAGGGAGCCCTGCCTCCGAAGGCGGCAGGGCGCTGAATGAACGCCAGCAGGAATCCCAGCACCTTCGGCAGCAGCAGTACCCCCGCCGTGCTGATGAGCAGCGGCATGATCAGCTCGGGCGTGGCAACGGGCCAGTCGGGGAAGAGCTGGTAGCCGGCACGGAAGAAGTCATGCTGGCCCTGGGCCCGGCCGATGGCATCCACGGTGCTGATCACCAGCATCAGCCCCCACAGCAGCGAAGTCAGGTAGGCCAGCGCGCCAAACAGGAAATGCAGGCGGTTCATGGGGTGCAGGCCCGCCGCCGCGAGCAGCCGCAGATGCTGCAGGTTACCCTGGATCCAGCGCCGGTCGCGCTTGGCGAATTCGAGGATATTGCTGGGCACTTCCTCGTAGCTTTCGCCGAGACGGGTATCCAGCTGGACCTTCCAGCCCGCCCGGCGCATCAGCGCCGCCTCGACGAAGTCGTGGCTGAGGATGTCGCCGCCCAGCGGCGGCTTGCCGGGAAGCGCCGGCAGGCCGCAACTGGCCATGAAGGCCCGGGTGCGCAGGATGGCGTTGTGTCCCCAGAAGTTCGCGGCATGGCCTTGCCAGAAGCACTGCCCGGTGGCGAGCAGGGGGCTGTGAAGCGCGGCGGCGAACTGCGTGAAGCGTCCGAACACGCTGGCCGAGCGAACCGGGATGGGGACCGTCTGGATCAGGCCGATGTCGGGGTCGGCCTGCATGGCATCGACCAGCGACACCAGGGTCCTGCCTCCCATGAGGCTGTCCGCGTCCAGCACGACCAGGTAGTCATAGCGATGGCCCCAGCGGCGACAGAAGTCCGCCAGGTTGCCGGCCTTGCGACCCTGGTTGTCCTCGCGGCGACGGTAGTGGACCACCAGCCGAGGCGCCAGCCGCTGCTGCAGGCCGGCGATGGCGGCCGCCTCGCGGCGCGCGATCTCGTCGTCCCGGGTATCGCTGAGCACGAACGCCTCGAATCCCCGGGCATGGGACTGTTCGAGAAGCGAGAGACAGGTGCTTTCCAGGCCCGCCGCGACACGCGCGGGGTCCTCGTTGCAGATGGGCATCACCAGTGCCGTGCGATGCTCGCCCGGCTCGGGAGTCGACGGCGGGGGAGCCAGGCGGGTCAGACTCAGGGGATCGCGGCGTGTCAGCTGCAGCACGAAGCCGATGATGGCCGTCCAGAAGGCGATGGTGATCCAGCCGAAGGTGATCACGAACAGGCACAGCACGATGCCCTGTAGGGCCGTGATGCCGTTGACGCGCAGGATCTCGAGCATGGCCCAGCTGCCCAGCAGGGTCGTGGCCAGCACCAGCAGGGCGACGCCTGCCTGCCGTGCGGCCAGCCATGGCATCCGAGTCGAACGATCAGCGGAGTTCATCGGGGTTCCAGACATAGTTCCAGGTTTCACTCATGGGGGCGTCACGCAGCATCAGCCGAAGACGCATGTCCATGGGTATCCTTCCCTCGGGCTGTATCCTGAAGGAGGCGCGCCAGGTCTGGCCATCAGGAAGGCGTCGTACCTGGAGCTCTCGAGCCTCGCCGCTAGAGACCACAAGCTCGGCGTCGACCGGGTGACTGGCGTCCAGGCTGGAGAGCTCACCCCCTCGGAAGTCGACCACGAACTGCCGACGGCTGCGCGGCGGCGGGTCATTCTGGCCCGGCACCGCCCCCCATCCCTGTCGGGTGCGCACTGTACTGGCCAGCCTCTGCTCGGGACGCTCGGCATCGAAGGTGGAAAGCCGGTAGCGATACGTCCGTGACCCACCGGCCTCGAGCATTTGCTCGGGCAGCCAGTAGGCGGCGATGTTGTCGTTGGTCTCCGACTCGCTGGGTATCTCGACCAGCTCCACGCTGCCCGGCCCCCAGTCGCCGAGCGGCGCGATCCAGTAGCTGGGGCGCCGCTCGTAGCGAGATTCCATGTCCAGGTAGCGGTCGAAGTCCCGGTCGCGCTGGGCCAGGCCGAAGCCACTCGGGTTCGCGTCCTGAAGCCGGGTAATGCGCAGCTCGCCCGGGTTGTTCAGGGGGCGCCAGATCCACTCGCCGGCATGGGTCTGCATCAGCAGACCCTGGGAATCATGGACCTGGGGCCGGAAATCGTCGGCCGGGTAGGGGCTGACGTCGCCGTGCATGAACATGCTGGTCAGCGGGGCGATGCCCAGCTTCGCCACATCGCGGCGGGCGAACAGCCGGGCTTCCGTCTCGATGTCGATCTGCTCGCCGGTATGCACCCGGAAATGGTAGGCCCCGGCCAGCGATGGGCTGTCCAGCAGTGCGACAATGTCGATACGGGTGGCGTCCGGGTCGGGCTTCATCAGCCAGAACGCCGTGAATGCCGGGAACTCCTCGCCCCGGGAGGCCGCCGTATCGATGGCCAGGCCACGAGCCGAGAGGCCATAGCCCTGATCACGGCCCACCACGCGAAAGTAGCTGGCGCCCTGGAAGAGCAGGAACTCGTCGTGATAGTCCTCGCGGTTGAGGGGGAAATGCAGGCGAAAACCCGCGTAACCGGCGCCACTCAGGTCTTCGTTCTTGAGCGGGGCGGCTGAGCCATCATAGTGAAAGAAGGACGACTGGAAGGGCAGGTCCCGCTGCTCGCCGTTCTCGACCAGATGCAGGCGGACCGGCCGCTCGAACAGGAAGCCGGTGTGGAAGAGCTGCACCGAGAACAGCGTCTCGTCCTTCCAAAGGGCGGCTTCAGGGCGAAAGCGGATTGCGCGGTAGGCGTCGTAGTCGATATCACGCAAGGCCTGGGGCAGATCGCCGCCGCTTTCCTCGTAGGGTGAGGCCGCAAGCTGTCGCGCGCGCTCCGTGACCTCCTCGAAGACGTCGGGCAGGCCCTGCGCAGGGGCGGCCCAGGTCGCAGGCGTGATCAGCGCGATGAACAGGCTGATGGCCAGCCACCGTAATGGAGGCAAGGGTAGTGACACGAGTGGGTGCACGGGTTGATCCTCCTTGAACGATGTCTCCCGACGAGATGATTACAAGGTCGACAGCCGGTTGCCAGGACGCAACTGTACAAACATTATACACTGATTGGCTGCTGGTCCATTCAACCCGGTGATTGTTCATGTCGTTACCCCCGCATCTCCGCTGGTTCCTGGGCCTGCTGCTGCTCAACAGCGTGTTGCTGTCACCGCGATGGCTGTTGTACGGCGATCCCGCACAGCGCTGGATTGCCCTGGAGGCCTTCCTGCTGGCGGGAGTGCTGGCATTGCTGCCCTCTGCCGGGCGGGTTGCCGGGCTGCGTTGGCTGCTGGCGGCGCTGATCATGGGGTTTCTGCTGGTCGGCCTGGGAGAGGTGGCCACCCATCTGGCGTTCGGGCGCTCCCTGAACCTCTATCTCGACCTTCCCCTGCTGCTTTCCGTCTTTCATCTGCTGGAGGGCAATCTGGGCGTCATGCTGGCCATCCTGGTCGCCCTAGGTGCGACGGCTCTGCTGGCCTTCATGGTCTGGCTGCTGGCAAAGCTGTTCGGGAGCCTGCAGGGCAGGGCGCGCCGTGCTCCGTCCGTCACCGTCGCCCTGGTGATGCTGGTAGCCAGCGGCGTGTTGATCGCGGCCGAGCTCCAGAAGGCCCGGCTGCTGCCGGTGGCGCGTACGCCCTTGCTGGACACCCTGCTGTTCCAGGGGCAACAGCTGGTCGAGACGCGCCGCGCCCACCGTGACTTTGCCGAGCGTATGGCAGCCGCTCCTGTCGAGGTCACTCCCTTGCCGGGGCTTGCCGGCCGCGATGTGGTGCTGGTCTTCGTGGAGTCCTATGGCATATCGGCGCTGTTCGATGACCGCTACGCCGAGGTGCTGGGCCCGCGCCTCGATGACATGGCCGAGCGGTTCGATGCCGCCGGCCTGTCGGTGGCGTCCGGTCTGCTCGACTCGCCGATCCGGGGCGGTCAGTCCTGGCTGGCTCATGCCTCGACCCTGAGCGGCCTGCGGATCGACAATTCGCTCTGGTACCGGTTGCTGCTGGACAGCGAGCGCACCACGCTGGTGGATGACTTCCGCGCCACCGGTCACCGCACCCTCACCGTGATGCCGGCCATCACCATGGCCTGGCCGGAGGGTCGCGCCTACGGGTTCGACGAGATCCATGCCGCTGCGGACCTGGAGTATGCCGGTCCGCCCCTGAACTGGGTCACCATGCCGGACCAATACACCCTGCATCATTTCGAGACCCGGATCCGGCAAAGGGCAGCATCGAGTCGGGCAGCCGAGACGCCGCTTTTCGCCCAGATCGCGCTGATCAGCAGTCACGCCCCCTGGACGCCGATTCTGCCGGTGCTCGACGACTGGAATGCGATAGCTGACGGCAGTGTCTTTGCGCGCTGGGAAAACGCCGGCGCGACACCCGAGCAACTCTGGCAGGACCTGGAACGCGTGCGCGATCACTATGCCAGGTCACTGGACTATGCGCTGGGCGCCAGCATCCGCTGGGCCGAGGACTTCGTGGACGACCAGACCCTGGTGATTCTGCTGGGCGATCATCAGCCGGCGCCCCTGATCACCGGCAATAACGCCAGCGGTGCGGTTCCGGTCCATGTGATCAGCGGCGACGCCAGCCTGCTCGAGCCGTTCCTGGCGCGGGGATTCGTCTCCGGCCCCCGTCCGCCCCGGCCCGACGGCTATCCTGATGGCGAGGTGGCCGGTCAGGAGGCGCTGCGCGGCTGGCTTCACGAGGCGTTCGGCGCAGACGATGCAACGGGCGCTTCCCTTTCGAACCCCTGAATGTCGGGCCGGATGGCCCGGGAGGCAAGATGTCACGAGAGACTACGATGATGGCGCGGTTTGCATCGACAGCCACGGCCATCCTGCTGTCCAGCCTGTTTGGCCTGATGGGTATCTCTACCGCCGAGGCCTGGGAGCTGGATCGGGACGCAAGCCGTATCGAACTGATCGCCACCGCCGACGGCCGCGAGGCGGTGACCCGGGTCGAGGAGTTCGCGATCGCGCTCGAGGGTGACCTGGACCAGCCGGGGGATGGGCGCCTGGTGCTGACCCTCGAATCCGCGAGCATCACCGGAGGCAACGATATCGTCGATGGCATGCTGCAGGGCCACAACTGGTTCGACGTCGAGAATTACCCCGAAATCGTCTTTCGCAGTACCGACATCCAGGCGCCGGCCGAAGGCGAGCTGCGAATCGAGGGCGAGCTCGAGCTGCGGGGCGACACCTACCCGCTGATGGTGCCGGCGAGCTGGACGCAGGAGGGCGAGCGGGTCAACGTCAGCGGCAGGCTGACCCTGGACCGTACCGATTACGACATGGGACGCGGTGCCTGGCGCACAGAGGGCACCGTGCTGCATGAGGTCCACGTCGACTTCAACATCGAGCTGCTGGCGCCATCGCGTTCCTGATTCTCAAGGCGGTTCTTCTTCTTCACCCCTATGATCCTGCCCGCTGGAAGTCTCTTCAGGAGGAGGTGGCGGGTAGGGCAGCCACCACTGAGATTTCTACCAACAGCTCCGGGCTGGCCATCCGAGCCTCCACACAGGCACGTGCGGGAGCCTTGCCTTCAGGTACCCAGGCATCCCACACACGGTTCATCGCCTCGAAAAGCGTCATGTCCTTCAGGTAGAGGGTGGCGGAGAGCAAGTGGTGGCGATCGCTTCCCGCGGCTTCAAGCAGAGCATCAACCTTGGCCAGCATGGTTTCGGTCTGGTCCGTGATGTCGGCTTTCCTGTCTTCCGCGACTTGACCGCAGAGGTAGATGGTGTCGTTGTGGATGACGGCTCGGCTCATTCGAGCCCCGACCTCATGGCGTTCAATACGCATTGAAAATCTCCGATGATGGATGTTGGGTCAGTCAGCGATATCCGCGAGTTCGCCCAGCGTGAGCGGTTTGATCGGTGGGCGGATGTGGTAATACCCGACAGCAGTGACGGGCTGGTTGTTATGGTCGGCCAGCACTTGAGACACAGTCAGACCGCAAAGGCGTCCCTGACACGGGCCCATGCCGGCCCTGCAGAAGGCCTTCGCCTGGTTGGGTCCCCGGCAGCCCGCATCGGCGATGTGGCGAAGCTCTCCCGCCGTGACCTCCTCGCATCGGCACACGATGGTGTCGTCGTCGGGGACCAGGAAGGACCGGGCAGGCTGGTACAGTACATCCAGGAAGGGGCGGATGGCCTGTTGCAGGCGCAGGCGCCGGCGAATCGCTGCGGACCTCGTATCGCGTCCTGCGTCTTCACGTCGGTCGAGCTGGCTGGCGATCTGCAACACTGACAGTCGCCCGGCTTCCTCCGCTGCCTGGGCGCCGGCAATGCCGCTGGAGTCTCCTGCCACGAAGATACCTGCTCTGGAGGTTTCGCCCCAGTCATCGACACGGGGTGCCCAGCACTGCTGGTGCTCATGCCAGCAATGTTCGATCTCCAGCGCTCGGGTGAGCTGCACATTGGGCACGACGCCCTGGTGGACCAGAAGGGTGCGACAGTCTAGCGCGTGATCGATCCCTTTCCGGCGATAGCGCACCTTGTCGAGCTGGCCATCGGGGCTCGATTCGGCGCACAACGCCTCCACACCGGTGATGTGCGGAACCCCCGACCGCTTGAGGGCCCGAAGCAGGCCCAGGCCCTTGAATAGCAGCCTGGCGTTGCGCAGAGCACCGATGCTGTGACGTGCCGCACGACGATAGTTGTCCCGAGGCGTGGTATCCAGCACGGCTTCGATGGGCACGCCTGCATGAGTCAGCTGGCTGGCGACCAGCAGCAGAAGCGGGCCGCTACCGGCCAGCACCAGCGGTGCCGGCGGCACAAGGGCGCTCGTCTTGAGCAGCACCTGGGCGGCGCCGCAGGTCATGACGCCGGGCAGTGTCCAGCCCGGGAAGGGCACGGGCCTTTCCTGGGCGCCGGTCGCCACCAGCAGTCTGCGAGCATGGACCTGCCGGCTGCGACCGCGATGTGAGACATTGAGCGTCAGGTCGTCATCGACACCCCACACCGTGGTGCCGGGCAGGTAGTCGATGCGTGCGGCCTGCATGGCATCGAGGAGCAGGCGACCCTGGTAGTAGTCGTCGCCCAGCACGCCCTCGTCGGCTAACGGCGTTCGTCCGATGGCTCGATAGATCTGCCCACCTGCCTCTTCCTGGTCATCAAGAAGCGCAGTGTTCAGTCCCAGTCTTCCCGCTTCAGCGGCGGCGGCCATACCGGCGGGACCTGCGCCGATAATGGCGAGGTCATAAGTGTGCCTGGTCTTGTCCTGGTCGCTCATGTCGTTGCCTCCCTTGGAGGCTCATGGATATCGCGGGCGCCAACCTGGCGGTGAATCTGCATCCTGTCCTGGACCTTCACCATGCAGCCCTGCTGGTTGGCCACACCGTCGATGACAAGGAGGCATTCGAAGCACGCGCCCATCAGGCAGTAGGGTGCTCGCTTGCTTCCGCTGGCCGGCGTAGTACGGGACGGCATCAGGCCGGATGCCAGCACGGCTGCGGCTGCTGTATCGTGGCTGTCGACCTCGATGGCATGCCCCTCCACGAAGACCGTCACCGGGTCAAATGACCGGGTGGGCAAGCGTTCAAAGCATGAAGCGTTCGGCATGAAAAACCTCCATTGAAGGGTCGTGTCGATCGCCGCTAATCCAGTCGGCCAGCGGTCCTTCATGGAAAGCCGCCAGGGTCACCCCGCTATGGCAGGTGACCAGGTATGCACCGGGACACTGGGTCGATGCCTGGTAGATCGGGTAGCCATCCGGTGTCATGACACGCAATGCCCCCCAGGCGCGGACCAGCTTCACATCGCGCAGCAAGGGGAAAAGCCTGACAGCCCGTTGGGCGATCTTGGCCATGACCTCGGTGGTAGTCCCACTGTCGAACCCTACGTCCTCTTTGGAGTCGCCGACTTGGACGGTGCCCTCGCCGGTCTGACGCACATGCCCGGTGGGATATTCCAGGAAGGGGCGAACTCTTTCCCCTATGAGCACCTGCCCCCGGTTAGGGGACAACGGCGCCGTCAGGCCAACCTGTGGGGCCAGTTCACGGTTGCCGAGGCCGGCGGAAAGCACGACCTTTCCGCAGGTCCAATCGCCATTCGGTGCGTGCAATCGGAATCCCTCTGACAGGGGCTCGATGCTCTTGACCCTGCCGGCATTCTCGATGGTCCCGCCGAGCGCCTTGAAGCGTTCCGTCAAGGCACGCAGCAACAATAGTGGATTCACGTGACCATCCTCGGGACACCAGGTGGCACCGGCCACTGTGTCTCCTACTTCGGGAATCTTCTCCCTCACCTGTTTCAGGTCGAGCGACTCATAGGGGTAATCGCCTCCTGCCGCCTCACGCATACCAGCCAGCATGCGGTCACGGGCCTTGAGTTCCTGCGCGGTCAGGCAGAGGTACAGGCCGCCACGTTGTTGCAGTTGCACATCGATGCCCGTGGCGTCCTGAAGCTGGGCAGCGAAGCCAGGCCACAGCCGTGCAGAGAGTCGCGAGAGGTCGGCATATTCCGGAAGGGTATCGCCTTTCCCCTGTACCCAAACCAGGCCAAAATTGCCCCTGGAGGCACGCAACGCCACATCGCCTTCATCGAGCACGGCGACACGAAGCCCATTGCGTTGAAGCCCGAGTGCCACCGCCAGTCCGACCAGGCCACCGCCTATGAGGCAGACGTCCGCGGTATGCGCCCCTTGCGTTGCGGATTGCGTCATGGTGAGTCCTTGCGTTGTTCCGGTGGGAGCAATAGGCCCGGCCGTGTGGCCGGACCATGAAGCGGATCAGCGAAGGACGCGGTCCAGCACATCGTTGGCCCAGTCGGCGCCGATATCGTCGAGAATGACGGGCCATACTGTCTCGCGGACGATTGTCGCGTGCTCGGCGATCTGTTCATCGGAGACCGAAATGATGGTGGCACCCGACTCCTCGAGAAGCCCCTCATTGCGCGCCTGATCGGCCTCGGCACTCTCCCAGCGGCTTTCCTCGAAGCGTTTTGCGGCTTCCGACAAGGCCGTCTGCTGCGCGTCAGTCAAGCTCTCGTACCTGGGTTGATTGATGAGCAGGTACCACATCTCGAAGTGGGTGTTGAGCGGCAGATAATATTCCGTCACATCGCGGAAGGAGGCATAGTATCCTTCTGCACCCGACCCCATGATGCCATCAACAACCCCGGTCTGAATGGCAGTAAAGGCATCCGAGAACGGCAGAGGTGAGCCGATATAACCGATATTGTCCGCCATCAACTGGAAAGATTTCATCGGAGGAACCCGCAGTCGGGCACCCTTATCCACCGTGGGGTCTGCAGGATTCTCTACGTCAGTATTCAATGCGACGCCGCCGAAGTATACCGGCCAGGCTCCCAGTACATGGATATCCTGTTCCGCATAGAGATCCTCGACCGTCTCACGCATTGGTGCACCATCTGTGAATGTTTTTTCTGCGTGTTCCCAGGTCTGAACGAGGTAGGGGAGGTAGGCTAGCTGGAAGCGACGGTCGACCTCGGATGAGGGCGGCTGGACAGCCATATCCACCGAGCCGATGCTGAGTCCTTCCTGAACCGTGGTGTAGTCTCCAAGGGCACTTGCAGGGAAGAGGCGAACATTCACGGCCCCATCGGTCGCACTTTTCACCTCTTCGGCAAAGGCGCGAGCGTCCTTGTCGATTGCAGTGCCCTCGGGGCGGACATGCGACAGTTGCAGTGTGGCAGCTTCGGCCATGGTGGTGATGGAAGCCGACATGGCAACAGCAGCAGTCAGGATTTTCATTGGTGGCATTTTCATTGTTTTCTCCATTCTTGCATTGCGGGTGTATTGATCGCAGGAATTGCGATCGATCAGTAGCCGAACATTCCGGGCAAGAACTCGGAAAGGTCGGGCCAGGCTGAAACGAGTATCACGACCGGGACGTAGCCGAAGAAAATCAGGGTCATGGCAGGTTTGACCACCTCGGTGAACTTGACCTTGCCGATTCGCGCACCGAGGTAGAGGATGCTGGCGTATGGCGGTGTCACACCACCCATGGCGGTATTGACGCCCATGATGGCGGCGAACTGTACCGGGCTGACACCTAGAGCTTCCATCAAGGGAAGCAGCAAGGGACCGGTGAGGATGATGGCGGTGATATCGTTGACCACCATGCCGATACCGAACAGCATCAGGTTGATCATCAGCAGCAGGAGGAACTTGTTATCGGTGATCTGGAAGATCATCTCGACCAGGGCCTGAGGAATGCCTTCGCGCACGAAGAGCTGGCTCAGGATCAGGCTGAACAGGATCATGATCAGGATCGCACCTACGGAGGTGGCGGACTCCTTGCCCGATTCGAGCAGGGTCTTCCAGGTTAATCCCCGGTAGATCATGAAGCCGACGGGCAGGGCGTAGATGACGGCAACCGCTGCTGCTTCAGTTGGCGTCATGATGCCACCGTAAATCCCTCCGAGGATGATCACGGGCATCAGCAGGGCAGGTAGTGCATGAACGGTGCGACGCCCGGCATCGCGGATTCGCTGGTCCAGGTCCATCGGTTCGTCGAGGATCAGATCGAACTTGCGCGACATGACCATGTTGACGATGCAGAAATTGATCATGATCAGCAGTCCCGGTCCCAGAGTGGCCAGAAAACTTGCCAGGATAGAGGTGTCGGTTACCCAGCCATAGACGATCATCGTGACGCTGGGAGGGATCAACAGGCCGAGGATCGAGGAGTTCGCAATCAGTGCTGTGGAGTAGGCACGGGGATACCCCTTGCGTTCCATCTCGGGAATGAGGATGGGGCCGATGGCGGCAATTCCGGTCAGACCACTGCCGGAAATGGCGCCAATGATGGCGCAGCTGATCGATGCCATCACGCCGAGACCACCACGGATACGTCCTACGAACACATTGACGAACTTGAGGAGGCTCGAGGCGATGCCACTGACACTCATCAACGTGCCTGCAAAGACGAAGAGAGGAATCGCCAGCAGGATCGGGTTGGTGAGTTGGCTGAAGCCCCACATCATCATGCCACGCATGGTGGATTCACCGATCATGGTCATGACCATGAGCGCCGCACCGAAACAGTAGGGAAGGGGGACGCCGAGCGTCAGCATCAGGACCAATACGGCAAATGCCAGAAGCGCTATCTCAATCATTGTTCCTGTCCTTCTTGTTATCGGTCAGCACCTTGAATTCCTGAACTTCTGCGGTTTCGGGATAATCGGGATCGCCACTCGGGTGATCTGGGGCCTGACGCATGCCGAACAGGTAGGCGAGGTTGCGCAGCAAGTGCCACAGGGTAAAGATGATCATCAGGGACATGCCGACCATCAGGGCGGACTCGTAGATGATGGTGGGTATGTAGAGCGTGGGAGTGCTCTTGCCGATACGTGAGGCGTAGCTGAAGTAGTCCCAGGCCCACGTAGCTAGCCAGATCGAGACCACCACACTGATGGTGTCGGCGAGTGCCTGCAGATAGGCTCTTGCCCGATCTGTCTTCAAGAAGATGTCCAGCACATTGGCTCTGATCTGGGTGTCCTCACGCGAGGCGTTGACACTTCCCAGCATGTAGAGCCACAGGGTGGGGATCAGCGTGGCCTCTTCGAGGCCCATGACAGGCATCTCGAGGAGGTAGCGGGTTATGACCTGGATGAATTGGCTGCCCGCCACCAGGACGATCAGCAAGGTCAGGGTATAGCGAAAGAAACGTTCCATAAGGCCTTCTCGCGTGTTGTGTTTGTCTGCCAGGGCCGTTGTGTACTTCATCGACATCTTGGAAGTCGCCATGTATAACATCAAATCGTTTATATGCATCTGTTGATAACATAGTGTTTTCAAGTTGCCGGGAGACCACGCATGGCTAAGTTGACTTATCGACAGATCGAAGCCTTCCGGGCCGTCATGATCAGTGGCACCACCAGCGGGGCGGCGGAGATCCTCTATGTCTCGCAGCCAGCCATCAGTCGCTTGCTGGCGGACTTCGAGGAGACGATCGGCGTCAAGATGTTCGAGCGACAACGGCGCCGATTGAGCCCCACCCCAGAGGCGCGCTTTTTCTATGAAGAAGTGGAGCGGGCCTTCGTCTCGCTGGAGAAGCTCTCTCGCGCGGCGGAGGAGCTCAGGGAATTTCACCTGGGAACACTGCGTATCGCTTCCATGCCGGCCGTATCGGTAGAGTTCCTCCCGGCCTTGACCGATCAGTTCTGTCAAGCACATCCCGGTGTGTCAGTCACCCTTCAGGTACGCAGCACGCAGCAGGTGGCCGACCTGGTGGCCAGTCAGCACTTCGATCTGGGGGTGATTTCGGGAATTGAGCTCAACGATCCGGCTATCGAGGCCAGGAGCCTCGCTGACAGCCGCCTGGTCTGCGTGCTGCCGCCTGGACATCGGCTGGCTGATCGCGACGTCATCCAGCCGCGAGATCTGGAGGGAGAGATATTCGTGTCACTGGGCTCGGAGCAGAGTATCCGCCATAAGATTGACAGCGTCTTCGAGCGTGAGGGTGTGAGCCGCCAGTTGATGATCGAGACTCAGCTACACTACGCCGCCTGCGCTTTCGTGCTCGCTGGCAGTGGTGTCTCCTTGGTCGATCCCATCACGGCCTGGCACTATCGGCGACTCGGGCTTGTCGTGGCGCGTTTCGAACCGAGAGTGCCTTACCGGTACAGCATGATCTTTCCCAAGCAGCGGGGGCAGTCGGGTCTGACCAGGTCGTTCCTGGAACTGCTGGACAATTCGTTGGTGGAACTCGAGCAAGCGTCGGCCGGCCTGTTCGAGAGGCAGGTGTCGCCAGGATAGCCAGGAGTGTCAGAGGGCAGTGATGGGCAGTGGCTGCGGGGATTTCAATAGATCCGGAAACGCTTGAAGTCGGGGTGCCCTTCGGCCTCCTCCGGGGTCTTGCGGTAGCGCTTGTACTCCCACTGGTACTGGGCTGGGTCCAGCGCAATGGCGGATTCCACGCTGGCATTGACGCCGCTGGCCGAGGTGGTCTCGTCGGGGTCGTAGACCCGTGCGTCGGCGGCCAGGAAATGGATGGCGTAGCCCCTGCCGGGCAGGCGTAGCGCTACGCCGGTGACGACCCTTGCCTGGGTGCGGGCCACTAGCTTGGGCAGCAGGGTGGCGGTGTAGGCGAGCCGGCCAAAGAAGGGCGCGAAGACGCCACTGCCCCAGTCGGGTTCCTGGTCGGGCAGGATGCCCACGGCCTCGGAGCGCTTGAGCGCCTTGAGCAGGGCGGCCACGCCACGCGGATTGGTGGGCACCAGGTTGCCTCCCCGGCGCTCGCGACCCTGGCGGATGATCGGATCGAGCGGGGCGAGCTTGGGAGGCTCGTACATGGCGGTAAAGGGGAAGTGGCCGGAGAGCCAGAAGTTGAGCACTTCCCAGTTGCCGAAGTGGGGGGCCAGCACGATGACGCCACGCCTCTCGGCCCGGGCGTCGTCGAGGAGCTCGCGACCGTGGACCTCGAGGATCGAGGACTCGACGCGCTCCGGATCGCCCATCCAGGCGAAGCCCAGCTCGAGCATGGTGGCGGCGGAGTGGGTCAGGCTCTGCCGGACTAGCTGGCTGCACTCGGACGGGCTGCGGGAAGGGTAGACCTCGACCAGGTTGGCCCGGGTGATATGGCGTTCCCGGCGGCTCAGCCGCTCCACCAGCGGGCCGATCAGGCGGGCCAGCCGCCACAGGGTTGAGAGGCGGCGGCCGGCGAGGCTGCGCCACAGGAGAGCGATGGCACGGGCCTGAAAGGCGTTCGAGCGGGGCTCACTTTTGGCCATGAATCAGACCCACCAGGTATCCACGTTCTCCGGTGCGCGGTGCTCGTTCAGTGTCTTGAGCCCCTTCACGCAGCGAATCACCAGCCAGACCACTGCGGCCAGCCAGGTGATAAAGCCGATGAGCACCAGGGTCAGCAGGCCGGAAATGCCGAAGTAGAGCAGGGCGATCCAGAACGTGCGGATCTGGTAGCGATAGTGCTCGTCGAGCCATGCCGGCCCGTTGCCACGGTAGACATAGGCGATCACCACGCCGACCAGGGACGTGAGGCCGCCGGTGACCATCCCCGCGAGGTGCAGCACGTAGACCACGATGGGGATGGTCGTGTCGGGGGTGGTGCCCCGTTCGGTGATGGCTCGGTCGTCGTCTTGCGGCAGCTGGTCGTTCATGGCGTCTCCCTGAAGATCGATTGACTGGCGGCAATCATACCGGTCGAGGCCGACAATGCCACCGGGGGCTCAATGGGGTTGGGTTTTCACGGGACGGCTGATTTCCAGCAGATTGCCGTCCGGGTCGCGCAGATAGAGCGAGGTGATCTCGCCGGTGGCCCCCTGCCGGGTCACCGGGCCGAGCTCTACCTCGACGTCCAGCGCCTCCAGGTGGCGCTGGACCTCATCGAGCGGCAGCAGGCTTCGCAGACAGAGGTCTAGGCTGCCGGGCGTGGGCGTGGCGGCCCGGGGTGTCACGTCGGTGGCGGTCCAGTGCAGGCGCAGGGCGATATCGCCCAGCATCAGATCGACGCGCTCCCGGTCGCGGTAGCGCACTTCCAGTCCCAGCACCCGTGAGTAGAAGTCCACGGCTCGGGAAATGTCGGTCACGGTGATGACCAGGTGGTCCAGACCTGACAGCATTCGGGGCTCCTTGCGGGGTTCTGGAGATAGCAGGGCAATCCTGGGGGAAATTGTTCAGGCACAGAGGATACGATGATGCTGACCTGTCCGCTATGCGCGTCCAGCGACACCGAGCACTTTCACCGTGACGTCCGACGCGACTACCACCGCTGCCGGCACTGCTCGCTGGTGTTCGTGCCTCCCGCCCAGCGGCTCGGGCCGGCGGAAGAGCGGGCGGTCTACGACCAGCACGAAAACTCCCCGGACGATCCCGGCTATCGCCGCTTTCTGTCACGGCTCTTCGACCCCTTGCGCGAGCGACTTCGGCCCGGTGCACGAGGGCTCGACTTCGGATCCGGCCCCGGGCCGACCCTGTCGGTGATGTTCGAGGAGGCGGGCCATCCCATGGCGATCTATGATCCATTCTACGCACTCGACACGCGTGTGCTGGAGCGCAGCTATGATTTCATCACCGCCACCGAAGTAGTCGAGCACCTCTTCGCTCCCGGCCGGGAGTTGGCACGGCTGGTCGACAGGCTTCCGTCCGGTGGCTGGCTGGGGCTGATGACCAAGCGCGTCACCGATCCGTCGGCCTTCGCGCGTTGGCACTACCTCCTCGACCCCACCCACGTGGTCTTCTTCAGCGAGGCGACCTTTGTGTGGCTGGCCGACCACCTGGACATGCGGGTCGAGTTCCCCGCGGCGGACGTGGCACTGCTGCAGCGACGATAAAACGATTGACTCGCCTTCGGCCGGGCGTATGATTCGCGCGCCCGGAGTCGCTCCCCGGCCCGCCATGCAGGCGTTCTCCGGTACATTTTGGCATCACTTTTCTTGTTTCCATCTGCCGTTGTGAGGCTCTCCATGATGTCGCGGCAACTGCTGGCCATGGCCCTGGCCCCTCTGCTGGGGCTCTTCATCCTGGGGATCGGCAACGGCTTTCTGGCCACGGTGATCACCCTGCGCCTGGACGCCGCCGGTGAATCGGCCGTGGTGATCGGCTGGGTCTCCTCGGCCTACTTCATCGGCCTGGCGCTGGGCGCCATGCTCAACGATCGCCTGCTGCTGCGCATCGGCCATATTCGCGCCTATGGCAGCTTCGCCTCGCTGGTGGCGGTGACCGTGCTGCTGCAGGGGCTGGTGGCCGAGCCCTGGGCCTGGTTCACGCTGCGCCTGATCGGCGGCTGGGCCACGGTGGGCGTCTACCTGGTGATCGAGAGCTGGCTGCTGGCCTCCGGCGATGCCAGGGTGCGTGGCCGCCTGCTGGCGCTCTACATGATCTCGCTCTACGCCGCCGGCGTGCTTGGCCAACTGCTGCTGGGCGTCACCGAGGCCATGGGGGGTGCGGCGTCGTTCATGGTGATCGCCATGCTGGCCTCGCTCTCGGTGCTGCCCATGGCGATGATTCCGCGGGTTTCGCCGCTGATCGAGAAGGCCGAGCCGCTGTCGCCGCTGCGTCTTATCACCCTGACCCCCACCGGGGTGGTGGGAAGTTTCGGCTCGGGACTGATGGTGGCCGCCGTCTACTCCCTCCTGCCGCTCTATCTCCAGCGCACCGGCCTCACGGTTGACCGGATCGGCCAGATGATGGCGGTGGTGGTCCTCGGTGCCATGTTGCTGCAATACCCGGTGGGTCGCTGGTCGGACCGCCACGACAGGCAGCTGGTGCTGATATTGATCGGGGGCTTCTGCACGGTGATCTCTGCGGCGGTGCTGTGGCTGCCGATGAATGCCTGGACCCTGGCCGGGCTGCTGTTCCTGCTGGGGGGTGGCGTCTTCTCGTTCTACCCGGTAGCGGTGGGCCATGCCGCCGACCGTGCGCCGGCGGGCGCCCTGGTGCGCATGAGTCAGGGCCTGCTGTTGATCAATGCCATCGGCTCGGCGCTCAGCCCGCCGCTGGTCTCGCCGGTGATGAGCCTGTTGGGCGATGCGGGCCTGTTCTGGGCCTTCGGTGCCATGGGAATCATTCTGGTGGCCTTCTTCGGTTGGCGGCGCAGCGTGCGTCCGGCGCCGGTGCCAGTGGCGCCGTTCTCGGCTTCCACGCCGATGTCCTCGGTGGGGGCTGAGCTGGCGGTCACCGAGGAGCATGTACAGGGTGCCATCGAGCACGAGCACGTCGAGGACCTTTCCGGGGCCGTTCCCGAGGTGGAGGTGGCCGAGCCGCTGGTCGGCCCGCCGCCGCCCAACGAGCCGCATATCGCCTACTTCCATGAGCCTGACATCGAAGACGACAAGCGAGACGCCGATAGCAGCGTCTCCCGGAGCTGATCCGTCAGCGGGCCTGGGCACTCCTGGTGGCGGAGTTCTGCAGGGCGTATTGCGCTTGCTGCATATCGGCTAAGACCTTGAGATAATGGTTGGCGATAAGTAGTGAATCTACTATCGCCGTTATCATTTTTCCCGAGGTGTGCCCATGCCCCCCTATGTCGCCCCTGTCCGTGACGTCCGCTTCGTGCTGGAGGAGATGCTCGAGCACGGCTCGCTTGCCCTGCCCGCCTTCGAGGAGGCCAGCCCCGACCTGGTCGAGGCCGTGCTGGAAGAGGCCGCCAGGCTGGCCGGCGAGGTCTGGGCGCTGCTCAATGCCAGCGGTGACCACCAGGGCTGTCGGCTCGAGGAGGGTCGGGTAACGCTTCCCGCCGGGTTTGTCGATGCCTACCAGGCCTATGCCGAGGGCGGCTGGAACGGCATTGGCGTTTCCGAGTCGATGGGCGGCCAGGGCTTGCCTGAAGTGGTGGCCAGCGCCGTCCAGGAAATGCTCCACGGCGCCAACATGGCGCTGGCGCTGTGCCCGATGCTCACCGCCGGGGCCATCGAGGCCCTGGCTCACCACGGTAGCGAAGAACAGCAGGCCGTCTACCTGCCGAAGCTGGTGGAAGGCACCTGGACTGGTACCATGAACCTCACCGAGCCCCAGGCCGGTTCCGATCTCTCCAAGGTGCGCACCCGCGCCGTGCCCCAGGAGGATGGCAGCTACCGGCTCTTCGGTCAGAAGATCTACATCACCTGGGGGGAACACGACGCCGCCGAGAACATCATCCACCTGGTGCTGGCGCGCAAGCCCGACGCCCCGGAGGGTAACAAGGGGATCTCGTTGTTCCTGGTGCCGAAGTTCCTCGTTCATGAGGACGGCTCGCTGGGCGAGCGCAATGATGTCACCTGTGCTTCCCTCGAGCACAAGCTGGGCATCCATGGCTCGCCCACCTGCACCCTGAGCTTCGGCGAAGGGGAAGGTGCCATCGGCTATCTGGTGGGCGAGGAGGGACGCGGCCTCAACCACATGTTCACCATGATGAACGAGGCGCGCCACAAGGTAGGGATCCAGGGCATCGGCGTGGCCGAGCGCGCCTGCCAGCAGGCCTTCGCCTTCGCCCTGGACCGCACCCAGGGGCGCAGCCCGCGCTCAGGTCGCAATGACTGCACCATCAGCGACCACCTGGATGTGCGTCGCATGCTGCTCTCCATGCGCGCCCGTACCGATGCCCTGCGCGCGCTGGCCCTCTACTGCGCCGCCCAGCTCGATATTGCCCGACATGGCGACAGCGAGGACTTCCGCAAGACGGCTCAGGCACGCGTCGACGTGCTGATTCCGGTGATCAAGGCCTTCTCCACCGATCAGGCCGTGGAGATCGCCTCGCTGGGCATCCAGGTCCACGGCGGCATGGGGTTCATCGAGGAGGCCGGCGCCGCTCAGCTGCTGCGTGACGCCCGCATTGCCCCTATCTACGAGGGTACCAACGGCATCCAGGCGCTGGATCTGGCCGGCCGCAAGCTGCAGCGCGACGGCGGTGCGGCGCTCGAGAGTCTGATCGAGGAGGTGGAAACCACCGCCGCGGCGCTCAAGGAGAGCGTTGAGCTCGCCGAGCTCGGTGAGAGCCTGGCCGATGGTGCCGTCGATCTGCGTGCCGCCATGGCAAGAGTGCTCGAGGCGGGCGCGGACCCCGAGCGCGGCGCCGATGCCGTCCAGGCCTACGCTACCCCCTTCCTGAGCCTCGCCGGGCACGTGCTGTGCGCCTGGCAGATGGGGCGGGCCGCGCTGGCGGCCAGCGCGGCCCAGGCCAGCGGCAGCGATGAGCCTTTCTATCAGGCCAAGCGCCAGAGCGCCGACTTCGCCATCCGACAGTGGCTGCCGGTGGGCCGCGCCCAGCGCGCGGTGATCGAGGCCGGGATGGAGAGCCTCGCCGGCTTCGACGCCGCCGTCCCGTAAGCACATCGGTCCGCCGCCGGCGGACGTTTGGCACAACAAGTATGTAACGCCACTTCACGGAGCCCACCATGAGCCAGAGCATCTTCGAACAGGGCCTGCCCAAGACCCCCGCCAACCATGTGGCGCTCTCGCCGCTGACCTTCATCGAGCGCACCGCCTCCGTCTATCCGGACTATCCGGCGGTGGTCCACGGCGAGATCCGTCGCGACTGGGGCACCACCTGGGAGCGCTGCCGGCGGCTCGCCTCGGCGCTCGAGAAGCGCGGCATCCAGTCCGGCGAGACGGTGGCGGCGATGCTGCCCAACGTGCCGGCGATGTTCGAGGCTCACTTCGGCGTTCCGCTCGCTGGCTGCGTGCTCAACACCCTGAATATCCGCCTGGATGCCGAGGCCATCGCCTACATGCTCGAGCACGGTGAGGCAAAGGCGATCCTGGTCGACCCGGAGTTCGCGGACGTGATCGAGGAGGCGGTGAGCAAGCTTGCGAACAAGCCGCTGATCATCGACGTGGCGGACGAGCAGTTCATGCCCGATGGCCGCACCATCGGCGAACTGGCGTACGAGGCGCTGCTCGCCGAGGGCGATCCGAGCTATCCCTACCGCCTGCCCGAGGACGAGTGGCAGGCGATCTCGCTCAACTATACCTCCGGCACCACCGGCAAGCCCAAGGGCGTGGTCTACCATCACCGCGGCGCCTACCTGAATGCCGTCAGCAACATCCTGGTGTGGGCGATGCCCCACCACCCGGTCTATCTGTGGACCCTGCCGATGTTCCACTGCAACGGCTGGTGCTTCCCGTGGACCATTGCCGCCGCCGCCGGCACCAATATCTGCCTGCGCAAGGTCGAGGCGAAGAAGGTCATGGACCTGATCGCCGACGAACAGGTGAGCCACTTCAGCGGTGCGCCCATCGTGCTCAATGGCCTGGTCAACCTGCCAGCCGAGGACAAGCGCACCTTCGACCATCCGGTGAAGGTCACCACCGCCGGTGCGGCACCGCCCGCCTCGGTGATCGCCGGCGTGGAAAAACTCGGCATCGACGTGACTCACGTCTACGGCCTTACCGAGGTCTATGGCCCGGTGACCTCCTGCGCCTGGCGCGACGCCTGGGACGAGCTGCCCATCGAGGAGCGGGCGAAGATCAAGTCCCGCCAGGGGGTGCGCTATCACATGCTGGAAGCGCTCTGCGTCGCCGATCCCAATACCCTGGAACCGGTGCCGAAGGACGGCGAGACCATCGGCGAGATCCTGATGCGCGGCAACAACGTGATGAAGGGCTACCTGAAGAACGAGGCGGCCACCGAACAGGCTCTGGAAGGCGGCTGGTACCATACCGGGGACCTCGCCGTGTGGCACTCGGACGGTTACATCGAGATCAAGGACCGCTCCAAGGACATCATCATCTCCGGCGGCGAGAACATCTCCACCATCGAGGTGGAGGATGCCATCTACAGCCATCCCGCCGTGGAGGAGGCCGCGGTAGTGGCCAAGCCCGACGAGAAGTGGGGGGAGGTCCCCTGTGCCTTCGTCAAGCTCAAGGTGGGTTATGACGAGGTCACCGAGCAGCAGATCATCGACCACTGCCGGGCGCATCTCGCGCGCTTCAAGGCGCCGAAGGCGGTGATCTTCACCGAGCTGCCCAAGACCTCCACCGGCAAGATCCAGAAGTTCGTGCTGCGCGAAGAAGCCCGCAATCAGTAGCAGCGGTGCCCTCATCGCGATGCCTTCGGTCGGCAAAGCCTGGGTTGAGGCACAAGGGGGTGTTGTGGGAGCGATGCTTGCATCGCGATGGCTGGCGGAGAACGGCTTGACCCCCTAGAGGCTCCGGCTACAACGGACCCTGGACAATACATCTATGAAGGAGAGTGCAATGAGCCAACAACCGATCGGCGTGGTCGGCGCCGGCACCATGGGCCAGGGCATCGCCCAGGTCCTGGTCACCAGCGGCTTCGACATCAAGCTTTACGACGTCGCCGACGAGCAGCTCGAGCGCGCCCGGGCGGCCATCGACAAGGGCCTGGGCAAGCTGGTTACCAAGGAGAAGCTCAGCGATGCCGACCGGGAAGCTGCCCTGGCGCGCCTGGATACCACGACCGCGCTGGACGCCCTGCGTGACTGCGAGGTGATCATCGAGGCCGCCCCCGAGCAGCCGGCGCTCAAGGAGAAGCTGTTCCGCGACCTGAGCCGCCTGAGCCACGAGGCCATTCTCGCCTCCAATACCTCGTCGCTGTCGCTGACCCGGCTCGCCGCCGTCTGCGAGCGCCCCGAGCGGGTAGTGGGCATGCACTTCTTCAACCCGGTGCCGGTGCTCAAGCTGGTCGAGGTGATTCGCGCCGAGCAGACTTCCGACGCTACCGTGTCGCGCATCGAGAAGCTGGCCGCCGACCTCGGCAAGACGGCGGTACCGGTGGGCGACTCGCCCGGTTTCGCGGTCAATCGCCTGCTGGTGCCGATGATCAACGAGGCGGCCTTCCTGGTGCAGGAGGGCGCCGCCACCCCGGAAGCGGTGGATGAGGCCATGAAGCTGGGCGCCGCTCACCCCATGGGCCCGCTGGCGCTGGGTGACCTGATCGGGCTGGACGTCTGCCTGGCGATCATGGAGGTGCTGCAGGATGGCTTCGGCGATCCCAAGTATCGCCCCTGCCCGCTGCTCAAGCGCATGGTCGATGCCGGCTACCTTGGCCGCAAGAGTGGCCGAGGCTTCCACGTCTATAGCTGATTTACTCGAGAACAGGGTTATCGCAGATAGCAAGGCCGCTCGGAGCTATACCGACGACAAGCCTCTGGGGAGGCGCTGTGAATACCTCCCTGTACGCTACCGACGCCATCCCTGGCGTAGGACCTCCCCTACGGCTTGTCCCCGGCGCGCCTCGCTATGAATAACTGCGATAATCTTGACCCGACAAAAGAGGGGATTGCTGCCCAACCAAGCGTTCGCTAGGGTTGGGCGGTCTTCCTTCAAGAACACCATCAGGAGCCCCCAATGAGCGAATCCCCGATCGAGGTTGTAGAAAACGCCGGCTTCGTGCGCCTGACCATCAGCCGTCCCAAGGCGCTCAATGCCCTGAACAGCGATGTGCTGGTCGAACTGGAGCGCGTGCTGGCTGAGCTCGAGACCCGCGATGACCTGCGGGCCGTGCTGATCACCGGCGCCGGCGAAAAGTCCTTTGTGGCCGGTGCCGACATCGCCGAGATGCGCGACAAGACGCCCGAGGAAGCCCGCGACTTCGCCAGACAGGCGCTCGATACCTTCAAGCGTCTGGAGACCCTGCCGGTGCCCACCGTGGCGCTGGTCAATGGCTTCTGCCTGGGCGGCGGCTGCGAGCTGGCGCTGGCCTGCGACTGGGCGGTGGCCAGCGACAACGCCGTCTTCGGCCAGCCGGAAGTGCTGCTCGGCGTGATTCCCGGCTTCGGCGGCACCCAGCGCCTGCCGCGTCGCATCGGCCCGGCCATGGCCATCGACCTCTGCACCACCGGCCGCAAGATCGATGCCAACGAGGCCCTGCGCATCGGCCTGGTCAACCGCGTGATGCCCCAGGCCGAGCTCGAGGCCTATGCGGATGAACTCACCAAGCAGATCGGCGGCAATGGGCCGCGGTCGGTGCGTGCCGCCAAGCAGGCAATCCACGACGGCATGGACCAGGACCTGGACAGCGCCCTGGCGCTGGAGAACGCCCTGTTCGCGTTCTGCTTCGCCGGCGGCGAACAGACCGAGGGCATGAGCGCCTTCGTCGAGAAGCGCAACCCCAACTTCTGATTCTGGTTTGTCTAACGACAACGGCCGTGGCGGAAACGCCACGGCCGTTGTCATGGGCAGCAGTCAGGTGTTTTTCCGGTGCGGATCAGCCTAGCGGTCTGACACCCTGCCCGGAGAGTTCCGGGAAGTCGTCATGCATCGTCAGCGGCTCGATATTGCCGCGGGTGGCCAGGAATTCCGGGCGCCGTGACGGGGCTGCATAGGGCTCGTCCAGGGTATTGTCCACGCTGTTGTAGACGAAGAACAGGTTGGAGCGCGGCCAGGGTGACATGTTCTCGTTCGAGGCGTGCAGGGTGTTGCACTCGAACAGCATCAGCGAGCCTGCCGGTCCTTTCGGCGCCTGGATGCCACCGCGCTCGGCCAGCCTGGCCAGCGCCTGCTGGTCGGGCACGCCCAGCTTCTGGGCCTTGAGAGACTCCTGCCAGTTCGCCTCGGGCGTCTCGCCCATGCAGGGCACGAACTCGCGGTGGGAGCCGGGAATCAGCATCAGCGGCCCGTTGAACTCGCTGTTGTCGGTCAGCATCAGCGAGGCGCTCACCGCCCGCATGCGTGGCATGCCATCCTCGGCGTGCCAGGTTTCGAAATCCGAATGCCAGTCGAAGCCGCTGCCCTGGAAGCCGAACTTGTCGTTGATGCGCGACTGGTGGATATAGACCTCACTGCCCAGCAGCTGCCGCACCATGCCCAGGATGCGCGGGTCGCGGGTCAGGCGGTCGAAGTGTTCCGAGAGCTGGTGCATGCCGAACACCGAACGGATGGCGCCGCTGTTCGGGTCTCGGATGACCTGCTCCGAACGCATCAACGCCTCGTCGTTGGCCATCTCCTTGAGTTCCTCGAAGAACGGCTCGATGCGATCGCGCGAGAAGAAACCGTCGAACCACAGGAATCCGTCTCGCTCGTAACGCGAGAGGGCCACCTCATCCAGCGGGCCCTCCCAGCGACGCTGGTTGCGGGCGTGTACCACCGGGTCCTTGCGGGGGATCGGTGCGCGGTATTCGGTCAGGCGACTAGGATAGGGATCGAAACGATCGGCCATGGGAAAACCTCCTGATGGTGTCAGTAATCGTGTATTCCGGATCTCCTTGAAAATCAGGGCCTGTAGTAACGGCTTTACTTGCTGAGTAGTCAGCGAGGAAGGCGTCCGGTATCGGCTTTACTCATCATCACATTTGGTCGGGGCCGCGCAAGTTCAACCCTTGCCGTCGCCCCACGGCAGCATGATGGGGCAGGAAGGGGTCATTCCGCTGGCTACGCCAGCGTTTGACGAAGCTGCTCCACCCGCGCCTCCATGGGGGAAACATGGCTGCCGCGCCAGTAGAGCTGGCCGCAGCCCTCGCACTGCAGGAAGTCGTCCACGTAGCGCCGCGTCAGGGGCTCGAGCCGGTCGACGATGTCCGCCTTGTCGACGGGTATGAGTCTCCCGTTGCACTGTGTGCAGCGAGTGAAGGGAGCGAAGGCCGGGGCAAGGTCGAACTCGCGGCACACTTCCTCGACCTGCTGCCAAGGCGCGTCGGCGCGCACGTAGTGGGCGAGACGGATGCGCTTGCGCTTCAGCAGGTTGCGGTCGCGGGTGAGCAGGATGAGTCCTTGCTCCTCGGCCTGGGCGACCAGCTCGGCGTCGCCGATGTCGTTGTGGTAGCGGCAATCGAAACCCAGCAGTCGCAGATAGCGGGCGAGGCGTCCCAGCTGGGCATCCAGCAGGAAGCGCGGGCACGATGGCGGGCGAGGGCGCAGATGGCGGGCCACCGATGGGGCAGTGGTCCAGGGGTAGACCTCCACGTGCTCACCGCCGGCCAAAATGTGGCCGAAGTCCACCGAGGCGCCATCGACCAGGATGACGTCCACCTCGGTATGCGGTACGCCCAGCGACTCGATGACGTCCTTGATGGCCGCCCGGCGCGACACATCACGGGGAATGTTCCCGTCGCGTGACGCCGGCGGCAGGAAGTCGATCAAGCGGTCATGGAATCGAAAATCGGCGCTGGCCATGGCGTGTCTCGAAGACCCTCTGTTGCGCTTTCCCTGTTTGATTCTACGCTATCCGTTGATCGCGCCGAACCGATAGGCCGGCCTCTTGTGCCGGACCACTGTCGACGAGAAGCATGACAATCTGGCCTGCACCGCTTGCTGGCCGAGCGACTACGCTATTCAGTAGTGATTGGCGCGAAGCGCCGTTGGATGGGCCGAGACGCCCCGGCGGGGGCGGCGCTGAAAGCGGGAGGCTATCCCATGAGTGAACGTCCCCTGATTCTGCTGCACGGCTGGAACGACGAAGGCAGCTCCTTCGAACGGCTGGCCGGACACCTCCACCGTCGCCTGGGTGCGGAGCGAATCCAGCGCATTGCCATCGGTGATTACCTCTCCAAGGACGACGCCCTGCGTTTCGATGACCTGGTGGCCGCCCTGGATCGCGCCTGGACGGAACATGGCCTGCCGCGCGACGCCGCCAGTGTGGACGTTATCGTCCACTCCACCGGCGGCCTGGTGATCCGTGACTGGCTGGCGCGCCACTTTTCCCCCGACGCCGCCCCGGTCAAGCACCTGGTGATGCTGGCCCCGGCCAACTTCGGTTCGCCGCTGGCCCATCTCGGTCGTTCGATGCTGGGGCGTGTCGCCAACGGCTTCTTCAGCCGCCAGGCCGGCCAGGCGGCGTTGGAGACCGGGGCCGGCATCCTGCGTGGCCTTGAGCTTGCCAGCCCCTACAGCTGGGAGCTGGCCATGCGTGACCGCTTCGGCGAGGACGATGGCATGTACGCCCCGGGGCGCGTGCTGTGCACCGTGCTGTGCGGCAACACTGGCTATGGCGGCATCCGGGCGGTGGCCAACGAGGAGGGCGGCGACGGCACGGTGCGTCTCTCCACTGCCAACCTGAACTGTGCACGGGTGCGCATCGCCTTCCGCGAGGCGCTCCGGCAGGAAGGCCACGAGGAAATCCGGGTCACCGTGCCGGAGGTGGTCGAGTACCGGCCCTCCATCGGGCGCACCGCCTTTCGCATTCTCGACGGCCTGCATCATTCGGCGATCAAGCTCGACGACGCCTTCAGCCAGTTGAGCCAGGCAAGGCGTGGGGCGCTGGATCTGATCGAGCGTGCTCTGGGCATCCAGGACGCCGACTTCGACGCCTTCTGCGACGAGTGCGAGCAGGCCAATCGGCAGCTGACCCGTCAACCCGGAGAGCGCCGCGGCAAACCCGGCTTCCAGAATACCGTGGTGCGGGTGCACGACCAGTTCGACGTGCCCGTCGAGGACTACCTGATCGAGTTCTATGATCCCCGCGCCAACCGGTCGGACGGCGGCGGCCTGGCCCGCACCATCCATGAGGAGGCGATCCGCAAGGTGCATGCCTACCAGGCGGATCCCTCGCTGCGCAGCCTGTATATCGACACTGCACGGCTGTATGACGCTGTCGCCCGGGCCGGCACCCAGTTGGGCATGTCGATCACCGCCGAGCCCATGCTCGAGGAGGACGAACAGGCGGCCCGCCATACCCCGGTAGGCTTTCGCACCCTGGCCGACGAGGACATCGACGACCTCCAACTGGACGACACCCAGCTGACGGAGTTCTTCCAGCCCCATCGCACCCTGCTGGTGGATATCTGCCTGCACCGCTCCCAGGCCGCCAATGTCTTCCGGCTGAATGAGCGGCGGGCAGGCGCCTAGGCGCTGTCGGCCCTGGATGCCGCGCGCTTGAGGCGCAGCATGCGGGTGGCGATGGCGGTGCCGACCAGGGTGATCGCCATGCCGATCAGTATCTGCAGGCTGAGACGCTCGCCCAGCAGCAGGTAGCCCCACACCAGGGCGCTGACCGGCACCAGGAAGGTCACCGTGGAGGTGGCCGTGGCGCCGGCGCTGGCGATCAGCCCGAAGTAGAGCAGGAAGGCCACCGTGGTGCTGAGCACCGCCAGCGCCAGGCCGTTGGCCCACGCCAGGCCGCTGATCGGCTCCGCGGGCCATAGCAGCAGCCCGGGAACGAGCAGGATCAGCGCCGACATGCTGGTACTGCCGGCGGCCAGTACCCGCACCGGCAGGTGAGCGAGGCGGGTCTTCGAGTAGTTGCCGGCTACCCCGTAGCAGAAGGTCGCCCCCAGTACGGCCAGGATGAACCAGCCGTCGCCGCCCAGGGCGAAGTCCAGCCGATCGGCCGAGAGCACATAGACGCCGAACAGGGCCATGGCCAGTCCCAGGTACTGCTGACGCTGAATGGGTGTGGCGAAGAACAGCGCCCCGAGCAGTGCCGTGAAGATCGGCGTGGTGGCGTTGATCAGCGAGGTGAAGCCTGCTTCCAGGCGGGTGGTGGCCAGCGCCAGCAGCGAGAAGGGCAGCACATGGTTGATCAAGCCCAGCACGAAGAGCCTGCCGGCATTCTCCCGAACCAGCCTGAGGTAACGAACGCTGAGCAGCAATGGCACTAGCAACGCCGCGCCCACCCCCATGCGCACCAGGACCAGCGGCACCGGGCCGAACTCGGGGGACGCCACCCGCATGAAGATGAACGACAGACCCCACAGCGAGGAGAGCAGCATCAGGCGCAGGGTATCGGCGGGTGACATTCCGGTTCCTTGAATAGCGAGGGCGCGATCGGGTGAACCCGAAGGTTACGGTGGCTAAGGGGCCATGGGAAGCCGAGACGTCACGGAGGGCGAATACGGCACCGCAGCAGAATATTGACGCGTATCAAGGGCAGGAGTGCTGAACGCCTGCTATAGCTGAAGGGCACCTTTTCCCCACGTACCAGGAGTCCACCATGCCCGCCATGATGAAAGCCGCCGTTTTCGTCGAGCCCAACCGCATCGAGATCGACGACCGCCCGATTCCCGATATCGGCCCCAACGACGCCCTGGTCCGGGTGACCACGACCACCATCTGCGGCACCGACGTGCATATCCTCAAGGGCGAGTACCCAGTGGAGAAGGGCCTGATCGTGGGGCACGAGCCGGTGGGGGTGATCGAGAAGCTCGGCGCCAACGTGCAGGGTTATCAGGAAGGGCAGCGGGTTATCGCCGGCGCCATCTGCCCGAGCTTCACCTCCTACGCATGCCAGGATGGCTGCAGTTCCCAGGATGGCGGCCACCATGCCCACGGCTACAAGCCCATGGGCGGCTGGCGCTTCGGCAACACCATCGACGGCGCCCAGGCCGAGTACCTGTGCGTGCCCGATGCCCAGGCCAACCTCTCGCCGGTACCCGATGGCCTCACCGACGACCAGGTGCTGATGTGCCCGGACATCATGTCCACCGGTTTCGCTGGCGCCGAATCCGCCAGTATCAAGATCGGCGACAGCGTGGCGATCTTCGCCCAGGGGCCCATCGGGCTTTGCGCCACCGCCGGCGCCCGGCTGCGCGGCGCGGGGCTGATCATCGCCGTGGATGGCGTTGACGAGCGCCTCGACATGGCCCGCAAGATGGGCGCCGACGTCACGCTCAACTTCCGCGAGGTGGACGTGGTCTCCGAGATCTTCAAGCTCACCGGCGGGCGCGGGGTGGATGCCTCCATCGAGGCGCTGGGGTTGCAGCAGACCTTCGAACAGGCGCTGCGCGTCATCAAGCCCGGCGGTACCCTGTCGAGCCTCGGCGTCTATTCCGAGAACCTCACCATCCCGCTCGACGCTTTCTGCGCGGGCCTGGGCGACCACCGCATCGTCACCTCGCTGTGCCCCGGCGGCAAGGAGCGCATGCGCCGGCTGATGCAGATCATCGATAGCGGACGCGTCGACCTCGGCCCCATGGTCACCCATCGCTACCCGCTGGAGAAGATCGTCGACGCCTATGATCTCTTCTCTCATCAGCGCGATGGCGTGCTCAAGGTAGCGCTCGAGGTATTGTGACCGCCAGAATTATCTTCCAACGTCGCGATGGGCCTCCGGTTCCGCTATTGCGGTAGTGATTGCCGTTATCGGCGGTCTTTTCTGGTTTGCCGTGGTGGTGTGAACGAGCAACCACGCGGAACCCGACAAGTAGAAAGCGGCCATAACCATGATAAATGAATTGAATCTAAAGACAGTATCAACGCTGGTGGCTGTCTTGGCGCTGGCTTTTGGCATTGTCAAGTTTGTGCGTGTACAGGAGATCGAAGCGGCAAAACCCTATCTGGAGAGAAAGTTGGCATGGTGTGAGGAGGCAGTTGAAACGGCTTCCAGGATTGCCAATAGCGGAAATGGCCCTGAAGCCGACGCAAGACGGTTCTGGGAGCTCTACTGGGGGGTCATGGGAATGGTGGAGAAGGATGAGATTACCAGCGCCATGATTGCTTTCGGGGAAGAGCTCGAGTCGGGGGAACAATTGAAAAGCAAGGCGCTCGGGATAGCGCATGCCTGCAGATCGGAACTTGCAAATGATTGGTCCTCGAGTTGGGCGCGCTAGATTGCCAGCATCAGGGCTCAGGAGTGCGAGGTGGAGCCGCTTCATCAGCTTGGCTTGATTCTTTCCTTATATAAGAAAGCACTTGATATCCGCTCTTTGCGGAACCCCGTTCGTCGCCGCGGCGAGGACTCACTGACCAGCGCTATGCAGGTTGTGGTCGAAGGGGATGGCAACCGCGCGAGTTCTGATACAATCCCTTCATTACTGCAGTAGACGGAGACACGATGGAATCGGAATTGAACGAATTCGAGCAACAGATGCGTCGCGAGATCAACAGCTTCATGGATAACGAGGAGGAGACACGACGCAAGGCGGCTTCCTCAACCACACCCCCCGAATGGCCGGGAGACGCCGGAGGCCAGGCGAAGCCCAGGGAACAGCGCAGTAAGCCGGGCGGCGCGCCGAAGACGGGCCACCTGGTAAAGCTGGCCGTGCGTACCAAGCAGCTCGAGATGGATAGCGTCTTCGAACACGTATCCTCCAGCATCTCGAAGATCGAAGCCCAGCTCGAAGCCGAGAAGGCCGCCCGCGAGGCAGGCTTTCCGATCATCGGCTATGTCATCGAGACCCAGCGACTGTAAGCACCTGCCGGCAGGCCGCAGGACAAGCCTTTGTCACATAGCTGCCAGTGGCGGCTGGCATGGAGGAATCGCCAATGAGCAAGGTCATCCGGGAATCGACCCTCACCTGCCCCGAATGCGGGCACACCAGGACCGAGACGATGCCCACCGACGCCTGCCAGCACTTCTACGAATGCGAGGCGTGTCATCGCCTGCTCAAGCCCAGGCCCGGTGACTGCTGCGTGTTCTGCTCCTATGGCAGCGTGCCCTGCCCGCCCATCCAGCAGGGGCAGGGGTGTGGCTGAGGCCACCCGCGCCGGCGACAGGAGACTCCCTTGAAGATCACTCGGCTCAATATCTACCCGGTAAAGTCGCTGGGCGGCATCACGCTCGACCAGGCCGAGCTGGGCGTTTGCGGCTTGCCCTACGACCGCCAATGGATGGTAGTCGACGATATCGGTCGCTTCGTCACCCAGCGCCAGCTGCCCCAGATGGCGCGGATCGTCGTGCACCTCGACGACGAGGCGCTGATGCTGTCGCATCCCGGGGCGGCGCCCCTGCGTATCCCGCTTCAACGCGACGACCAGCCCCGGCTGCCCGTCTATGTCTGGGACGACCAGTGCCAGGCACTGGACGAGGGAGCAGAGGCCTCTGCCTGGCTCGGCGCCGTGCTGGGCGACTACAAGGGCAGCGGCCTGCGGCTGGTGCGCTTCGCCTCGGACCAGCGTCGCAACGTCGAGCCCCACTTCCTGGCGCCCGGCGAACAGGCCCACACGGCCTTCGCCGATGGTTATCCCTTCCTGGTGGTCTCCGAGGCCTCGCTGGCCGAGGTCAACCGGGTGCTCGAGACCAAGGGGCTCGCCCCGGTGCCCATGGAGCGCTTCCGGCCCAGCATCGTGGTGGACGCCGCCGAGCCCTTCGCCGAGAACGGCTGGGGCGAGCTTTCCCTCCACGAGGGCGCGGTCCGGCTGGGCCTGCGCAAGCCCTGCCAGCGCTGCAAGATCACCACCGTCGACCAGGCGACCGGCGCGATCACCGTGCCCGGCGAGCCGCTTGGCACCCTGGTGCAGATGAACACCCGCCTGGCGCCCGGCGGCTACTTCGGGCAGAACGCCATCCTGCTGGCGGGCGAGGGCCGGACGATCGCCGTCGGCGAGACGCTGGCGCCAAGGTCACCCACGACCACCCCGAGGGCAGACGCGCACGACCTGCCGTAAAGCAGGCTATCTCCTCATGACAGCCGCGCCTTGGTTTCGAGACCTCTCGACCACTTGAGGCCTGCCAGCCATTGGCACCAGAACCCTACGACCTTTTTATAAGGCTCCAGTGATACAACCCGAAGGAATCCTTGCTAACGTGAAGTGATTCGATGTTCGCAGGGATGGCGACGCTGATATCCCGCAACGGCCAGGATGGCAGCCCCTTGCGCGCCTTCCTGGCGGTAGCGTGCCTCGTGATCGGGAATATAGGCCCACACCCGTCATTTTCGGGGCCGATGGGATGTTTTCGTCTATATATTGGTCGGAGGGCAGCTTACGACCCAAAGCGGCCATACTGGCAAAGGCAGCAAGCACTTTCTTTGGGGATATGCAGCTAGCGTTATAATTGGTGTTAGGCAACGAAATCAAGGATATCTCAATGCAGCAGACAGTAATAGCGATAAGCAGCGCAATAGGTGCTATGGGTGTTCTAGGGGTTTTCTGGCAATGTTTTTGGTCAAAATCCTCTTTCAGACTCGCCCTAAAATCACTGGAATCGGATCATGAGCGATCCCGCCGCGAAAAAGCAATAGATCTACTGTGCCATTGGGATTCAACACTTACGGATAATAGCGCTGCTGCGAGAAAGTTTGCAGAATCACTAACATTTGAACAATCAAAATGCCTTTACGCCCAGGAGCCATTTAGCGTCGACTCAAAGCATTATGGTCTTTTCTTGGGTGCTCTACCACCGGCGTTAGCCAAAGTAAGGAAAGCTGAACAGAAGTACGATGGCGAGAAAATAGATGTGTCAGAAAGAGAGTCATCTGAGATCAGGTGGTCTGTGATCACATATCTAAACAGCCTCGAAACGATACTTTCAGCAGCGAGGCATAATGTTGCTGATAAAGACATGATATACGAGCAATTCGTTTATCTAATTTCTCCCGAAAAGGGCCACTATTTGCTTGCTGACTTTCGGAAAGCAGCTGGGGGAGCAAGGACTTACCCCTCTACCGAAGAGTTTGCAACCGAATTAAAAGAGAAAGCTGAAGAGACGGTGCCAGGAAAGGGGCCGGTAGCCTAACGATGCATTAAATTCGGACGCCGGCAAAGCCAGCGACGGTTAATGTAAACGTTATACGTCAGGAAAATCTCAATGACCGTTCCTGGCCGAACGCAGAATGTTAGTATATGTTGATGAGTATAGTTAGAATCTGACAGAAAGCGGCCTTAATAGGTTAAATTCAGAAAAATGAAAAACAATAATAAAGGGAAATACTATTGCATTTTCTTCAGGTAGTATGATAATAATCTATCTTCTTTTATCCAATCTTGGATCATTTAGTCCTATTGTTATTATTTGTCAGATTAATGGTTTCTATGGAGGCGAAGGCGTGATTATCTCGGCCCAGACAGTCTTTTATTTCGTTAGTCCGTTAGTCACGCTGATGGCTGTGTCCGTGGCGTACCTTGCCCTGCTTAAGCAATCCCAGCCGCACATTCTTGTACAATACCGACCCAACCCAGATATCCAGACATTTATCGATTTAAGTGACTAGGCAGATATTTTCATGCATAGTGCCGATAGGATTTCAGCTTAGGACGGCAGCATGGCAAGTCGCTTCATCTCTCCCCTGGCAGAGGAC
>NZ_CABVOU010000041.1 GCF_902500215.1 Halomonas lysinitropha | reverse complement strand
CGTCCTCTGCCAGGGGAGAGATGAAGCGACTTGCCATGCTGCCGTCCTAAGCTGAAATCCTATCGGCACTATGCATGAAAATATCTGCCTAGTCACTTACCATGATGAGCCCTACGGCGCTGAGTCACGCAGGAGCAGCACAGCATTTTCTGAGAGCAGGTGCTTTGATGGTCCCTCGGCGCGATAACCGAAGGCATGGATGCTCGAGTCCCCGATGCGGTGTTGCACGTTGCGAAAATCGCCATGCCATCAGCCTGAGGCGTCTCGATGAGGACATTGCAATGACTTGGGCAAGCCACATGTGCTTATCAGAACAATAAGCGCATGGTCAATGTCGTAGGTCTCGTATTTGTCGCCAGGGAGCGTCTTGCTTAGGCATGTTTACTATAGCTCACCCCAAGATAAAGCAATTCATTTCTGTGCGAGATTTTTTTTCACGTTACGGGAGTGATTGGTGAGTTTATAACATAAAAGATTGTCGAATATTAGGGCTCTCCGTCGCTGGGTGTGGAATTCGTCCTCTGAGCTGGGCCAGGATATGACCTCCAACGGACAGGAAGTATGGCATGGACGGCACCTTGGTCTGCCCTAGTCTGGTGCTGGAAGAGCTCTGTGTTCTCAATAAGCAGCACTTGGATACTTTCCACCCCACGGCCTCATTATCTCGTCGAGGCCAAGCCAAGCCAAGCCAAACCAGGCAGCCTATTCTGTCAGGAGTGAGAGGAGCAGTAACCGGCCAGGCACTGCTCAAGCCGATACCGAAAGCCCTGACGACGCTCGAGTGCCATGCCGATCAGATATCCGGCCTGACCAACGCTCGCTTGGAAGGCATGACCGGTCTTTTCCAGGCGGACAGGTCACGTGCACGCGGCTACCTGAACGAGGCCGACTCCATAGCGATGATCTACCTGATCGGTAGTTCCGTGGGCCGCCTGCTGGATCAGGGAAAATCTACATGAAACGACGAAGAACCGATGTCAGACCGTCCCGGGCCTCAACCTGTCATCAAAACAGAGATTGCAGCACTCATCGGAAAGGGGAGCCGCTAAATCTAGCCCAGCTCGTAGCTATCCCTAAGACTTTTCCACAACTCGGCTTAGTTGTCGGAGGCCATGATGGACTTCTGACGCACTGAGCTAAGAGGAAGGTCTTACAGTTTCCGATGACGAGTGTGGCCACCAAGCATCAATAGTTCAAATGACAAGGCCAGCTTCGTTGAGCCGGCCTTAATAACGCCAATGGGTGTCAGCAAGCGACTAGCTGCGACCGCCAGGACCACCGCCGTTGCCACCAGGACCACCACCGTTGCCACCAGGACCACCACCGTTGCCCCCAGGACCACCACCGTTGCCCCCAGGACCACCGCCGTTGCCGCCAGGACCACCGCCGTTGCCACCAGGACCACCGCCGTTGCCACCAGGACCACCACCGTTACCGCCAGGACCACCACCGTTACCGCCAGGACCACCACCGGAACCACTGCCTCCAGCACCGCTGCCACCGCCGGAACCACCGCCACTGCCGGCAGCATCAGCGTTACCTCTACCCCCCGCGTTACCTCTAGCGCCGCCAGCAGCGGTGCTGTTAAGACCGCCTGCATTGCCTCGGGCCTCGGTGCTTCGACCCTCACTAGCGGTGTCGCTGGTAGCCTGACCATCGACTCCAACACCACCCTCGGTCACTGCCTCGCTAGCCGTATCGAGGCCAAAGTCGGCCTCATCGGGAGCATTCTCTTCCTGAACATCTGCCAATGTCTCCTGAGCCTGCTGAGTGGGGACGGTCTCAATCTCCTCCACGAGCATCCCATCCACGTCATCGTTCGAAAGGTTCTGGTCCTGGGCTACCACCGCCAGGGGCAGCAATCCGATGGCCAGGGTCAGTGAGGTCAAAATTTTTGCCTTCATGTCATGTCCTCTTTCGCGTGAGGCGTTGAATCGTATCAGTCACTTGGGTATGAGCCCCTTAGACAACGTTTCACCCTTCAGTCACTTGCGGCCGGCCTCTTGTCACTCGAGCCCTGTTATCAGGCTGCGCTTGAACCTGGGAGTAAGCAAGTAAGCAAGCGCTCATTTTTATCACTCGTGGACTAAAAGAATGTTGGGCTCAGAAGTCCCTGACGGGTGGTGCAACTAACTAGGCTTTGTCCGAAAACTCGAATTTGCTAATGTCACCTATGCTGCTGAGGCATAAGTGACCCATGGCAGGACGCTACGAGATCTCCGAGAACGGCTGGGACCTCATCGAGGACATCGTGTCGCCACCGCAGAGAACAGCGCGCCCCCGCCGCGATGACCGCCAGGTGCTGAACGGTATCTTCTGGATCCTCTGCTCAGGCGCCAAGTGGCGCGATCTGCCAGAACGCTACGGTCCTTGGAAGACGGTCTGCGATCGCTTCCGTCAGTGGCGCGACGATGGCACCTTCGAGGCCATCCTGGCGCGCCTCCAGCTTCGCTTGCGAGAGGATGGCCTGATGGACCTGGACACCTGGATGATCGATTCGACATCGATCCGAGCCACCCGAGCCGCCTCAGGAGGCGGTAAAAAGGGGGACATCAAGAACCCATAGACCATGCCCTGGGGCGCAGCCGAGGCGGCCTGACGACCAAGATTCACATGGTATGTGATCGGCATGGATGGCCGCTGACCTTCACGCTCTCGCCTGGGCAGGACTCGGATACACGGCACTTCATCCCGGCCATGGAACACGTTCATCTGCCTGGAACGAGGGGCAGGCCACGTAAACGCTGTCGCCATATTGTGGCGGACAAGGGCTATGACAGCGATACGCTTCGCCGCTACTGCGACCAGCACCGCATGAAGCCGATCATTGCCCAGCGTAAGATGAAGCGAAAGCCGAGCCCTGGCGCCCCAAGGGGCTTTGACAAGCCCCGCTATCGAGAACGCAACATCATCGAGCGCTGTTTCGGCTGGATCAAAGAACTGCGCCGCGTCTGCACCCGCTACGACAAGTTGGCCAGCAGCTTCAAAGCGATGGTATGCCTGGCCTGCATAGATCGCTGCTTGCGTGCCAACTTTTCAGACAGAACCTAGATCCTATGTTCGGGCGCCAAGTGGCACGACCTTCCTTAGCGTTACGGTCCTTGGAAGACGGTCTATGACCGTTTCCGACACTGGCGACATGACGGCTCCTGCCTGGCCACATGGTAGGTTCATCAAGAGGAGCAGGTAAATCCGGTGCCAATCAGGCGGTGAATACATCTGGTCGTTCACCAAGTGTCTGAAGCAGCGATACGAAAATAAAACTCTTCCCCTTGACACTCAACATTGGTTAAAATCCGCATCTCACCTAACGGAGCACCTTAATGAACCAACAAACAGACCTTTCGGCTCTCAAGGAAAAGCTAAATAAACTGCGTGAATACTTTTCCGAGTATCTTTCGGCTGCCGAGCTAGCTTCAAATTTACCAACCACCCACAGCCCTGAGGAGATCCATTCAGCCTTGCTGCTTGCTGGCATGCAATCCAGAGATAAGCAAGGAAAGTATTTTCTTACCGACTCCGGGAAATCTTGGGGTGCGTATGACAGCACAACTCAAGAGAGCGTATGGGAAAAAGATGTCATCGGAATAATCTATCCATTCCTTCAAATCTCAGATGCCATTAAAAATGGATGGTTAGATTATGGTATGGAGAGCATGATAGAAATGCTCGCCACTTACGAAGCAGACGATAAAGCCAAACTTAGCTTATGGAAAGACTTAAACTCCATAATCGATATTTAAAACTCTAAAATATTTATTCAAGGGATCGCTAAAAAACTTTTCGGCTCTTCGTCGTTCGATCGGGAATTCGCTCCCCCTTAACTTGGCCAGTATATGACCCCACGAGGAAATAAACCATGTTATGGGCAACACTCAGGTTCTGTCCCATGGCCTGGGCCTCTTCAATTCAAACCATAAACGCAGCGCCTGCATACTTCCCACCCCCGCCTTGATCTCCATGGCCAGGCCATTCACCCTAGTTTGTCAAGAGTGTGGAGGGCAGTAAGCAGCCAGGCACCGATCAAGAAGATGGCAAAGGCCCTAACGACGCTGGAGCCGTAAGCCGAGCAAGAGATGAAGCGCTGGATCGACCACCGCACGTCTGGAAGGCATGACGGTCTGTTCCGGGCAGCCCGATCACGCGCACAAGGCTACCGGAACAAGGCCAACTTTATTGCGATGGTCTACCTGATTGGTTGTTCCGTGGGACGCAGGCTTGATCAGGCCAAATCCACATGAAACGACGAAGAACCAACTTATGGCTGTTTTTCAGTGGCCATATCGATTCACATCATTTTCGCTGACTATCTAATCCTAACATGTATTTCGTATGACTCAGGACTATTTTTCATTGGAGCCTCACTCACCTCAACATAATCTAGAGACTTAATTAAACCAGACAACTTCTTGAACCCATAATTTTTGGGTTTGAACAGGGGGTCTTTTTGGTAAACCAAGCTCCCAACACTCCCTAACTTTGCCCATCCTTCATCATCTGTTTTGGCATTAATCGAGGAAGTTATCAGGAAGCGAACTTCATCAATTTCTCTAAATTCAGCTTTCGGGTGATTCTCTTCATCCTTTTCGTTCTTATTGCTATAAGTGCCTTCAGCATCTCCCAAATCATTCTGATCACAAATTAAAAAACCAGTAACGTGCCCGTAAAAACTAATTTCAATGACATTATGTGCCTTTCTCAAATGCTTTCTATATTTCTTCTGAGCATCGAATACTGATTTACACAGCTTGCATGCATATGATTCTTTCTGCTCTATTTCTTTCTTTTTTACAGCATACTTCTTCCTGACTCCATCTGATTCTTTTCTTAAAGAGGCCCTTCGCTCTTCTATATACCGTGCACCATCGATCTTTGCCATCCTTCCTTGAAATATCATCTTTAATTCAGAATCATTAACCGGCCATATCTCTTTTGTTGAAGTGTCAGTAAAACACAAGATACCGGCAAAGCGTCTAGCATCGCCTTTCAATGTAATGGAGTATATTCCACCATCTTCGAAACCACCTTTGACGTTTGTTGTGAGGAATTCTTGTGAAAATCTGCACGAATCCACTACAAATAATTTAGTTGACTGGCTTCGATATTTTTGATTTCCATTTCCTGATTTAAAAAGTGCTCGCCTTTCCTCGCCGGCAGTTTCATAATCGAAACATGGATGCTTATACCAAGGAGGTGAGAGAGGCGGATCTAGCCAAACCGAGCCTCCATTATGCCTAATAAAAAACACATTACTTCCACACTTCGGACATGTAGTTGCTCGGTTATCAGTTTCCGTATCACTGTAAGTTGTAAGACTGTGGTTCATTCTACCTATTGCGTATCCACCGCCTTGCCAACCACCGGGGCTTTTTCCTTTATGACCATCACCTCCCCATCCACAACGACAACCTGGCGGATGGTTCCAAGCATTACATCCCATAGCAACTCCCAAACTTTGTTTATCCTTATTTCTTCACTAGACGTCTATTCGTATTATCCATACGATTCTGCGCGACCGTGCCACCTATAATCCGCTTAAGGATCTCCCTTGCCGTGCCCAGCTCTACGTCAAACCACTCGCCGGGGCGATAATCACCCCATTTCAGCTATGCGCCGAAAACCGTGTTGGCCACTCAAGGGGCCTCGGAACTCAACCGCTTGCGTTCCTGTTCGACGACATCTCGGAAGAAGGCATCCTCTGCTCCGATGCCCCGCTTGTCGGGATTCGGCAAAAGCACACTGATCAAGACGTAGCGCACCGTGTTTGGGTAGCTCACCAGCAAGGCCTCGAGCTGCTCCTGGATGGCGTTGTGCCACTCGAACGCGAAATCTCTGGCTTCGACGAACTCGTCTTCCCCGAACAATGTGACTTGTTTGCAACTGGTCTTGTGCTCGCGCAACCAGGCTAGCCGAAAGCGTGCGGCCAGCAGGTCGTGGAGCCACTGAAGGTCACAGTGGTCGTAGGTCTCGATCGGCAAAAAGGGGGGCAGCTCCGGTGCGAGGTCATCCACACGGTGCACCAGGCATTGCACTAGAATCTGCAGGACACTCCAGTAATCGTCGTGCTGTTTCCCGGCGAGCGCCATGTCATCCGCCTCGAACCAGTAGCTCACGATCACGCCGGCTAACTCTTGACTGTCGGTTTATGAATGACGGGAACGGTGCCGTAGTGCTCTTCATCGACCACCAGCCAGAGCTTGGAGCGGCAGCCTTGGCAGATGATCGTTTCCTTTCCGTCCAGGCGAGCGTCTTCCAGCACCTTGGGATGGAACTCATTGGGACAATTCGGGCACTCCTGCGGCTCCATGGCTTCACGATTGATCCACCTGACGTGCTCCATCCCCATCTTACGGATCAAGTCAGGGATCTCATCTCGCGGAATGCCGGCGCGAAGAAGGCGCTCGTAGACGAGGCTCCACTGCACCGTATTGGTAAGCTCACGGCGACTAACCATGGCGCTTCTCCACTAGACGCCCTGTCGTATTGTCCATCCGATACTGCGCAATCGTGCCGTCCACGATTCTCTTGACGATCTCCCGTGCGGCATCCAACTCGACGTCGAACCACTCACGAGGCCGGTAGGTGCTCCCATCTCGGCTGTGCAACAAGACGTTGACGCGCTGGTGGTGAAGCATGGCGTGGACCAGACGCTCGAACCTGCGGGGATCGAGGTTGTAGCACTCAAAAGACGCCACGGTCTGCACGGGCGCTTCCAGATAGGTCTGCTGCCGCTCTGCCCCGGTGATACGCTTGTCCAGTTCCTTCTCTGTGTAGCCGATCTTGTGGAGGTTGCGGATGCCACGCAGTGCCGTGTCTTGGCTCAGCGAGCGGAGGATGTAGATCACCCCGGTGCGCTTGTCGTGGTGCGTGATGCCCTGCATGACATCAAGGGTTGTGTCGGGACGCAAAATTCGCCGCCCCGTCTCGTCCTTGTAGAGCGCCCTGGCGAGTGAGCGCAGCAGCAGGTTGGACTCGGTGCCGTTGTCAAAAACGACTCTCAGGCGGGGGTTGAACTTGCGGCCTGCGCCTACGCTCTCTTCGCCCACCTGATCGGCGATACACAGCATGCCGTTGAGGACGAACATGTCGCCCTCGTCGATCTGCGACTCCATTTGGAACGGCACTGCCTCGGCGTCACCTTCACGCAGCTCCTCACGCACCTGGTCGAACAGGTTCTCGAAGCGGTAAAAGTCGTCACAGTGGGCTCGCTGGGCGATCTCGTCCGGCATGTCCCGCTCGTTGCCCTCGGGCACATGGGTCAGGTCAAAGATCGACTCGACGCTATCGTCGCCTCCGCTCAGCAGCCCGAGGGTGTCGCTGTCCCAGATGTCGTCCAGCGAAGTGACACTATCCGGTGAGACGGGCGCTTCCTTAGGAGTGGCAGGAGAGGCTTCCGATGTATCATCGCGGCCACTTTGCCCTGCCCTTGCGCTCTTGGCAGGCTCGTCTTGGCTCGCATCCTCAGAATCGCCCGTAGAGCGTCCCAGGAGGCCGAGCGTGTCCCAGTCAGCCAATCCCTCCACTTTGCTAAGATCGCGCCTCAGAGCGGCCAGTTGGACGGCTAGCGTGGCTTCGTTGAGGTCTTTCGCATCCTGCTGTGGTTTGCGTCCGTTCTTGGTTACGAATGCCTCGATGTTCTGAAGCGTCGCCACCAACCGCTGATCAGAACTCGGTGCTGACGACCTGGGTGGTGCAACAGTCAGCAGACCCAACTCATCGGACTCGGCGAAGATGTCGTCCAGCGAGCGTCGTTTGGGCGGCTCTCGACGGGTGCGAATCATGCCGACGCACTCCTCATCCGCTCCCGCTTCTTCTGCTGTATATAGGCCAGCGCCTCGGCATAGCGGACCTCCATGTGATCATCACTGTGCACCGAGGGCGGATGTCCCTGCTCCTTGGTGAAGGCGACGATCTTGGGCCACAGCACCACCGCTTCTTCTTCGGTCATTTGCGTGCGATTGCCGACCACCGTGTCCTGAATGGTCTTGAGGACGGGGGCAGTAAGCGCCTTTGACAAGATCTCGTAGGCACCCTGGAAAGGATTGATCTGGTTGATCAGGTCGATGTTGAGGTGCTCGATGTTGACGAACTTCTCGCCGATCTTGAGGAACTGACGGTTGCCCTGGGGTTCGCCGTCGTCGGCGTCATCACCGAGATTACGGCCATCCGGAGCGGCACCGGGATCGACAGGCACGCCATCGTCGCCGTAGACCTGCCCTGGCTCGTGAATCTCTGCTCCCTCTGGCAGCTCATCCTCATTAAACAAGCCACCCGTGGCTCGGGCGCCCATCGTCGTCACCACGGTTTCTCGCAACAGCTCACGCTCACCATCATCGAGGTCGGGATGAAGTTGCTCGATGATCTTCGGCAACTCTACCTGGTTGATCACCTCGGGTTCGGTGGTAACCGTCACCGCAGCGGCGGCCACCTCGGGCTTCTGAAGCAGTGCGGCGATGATGTCCTCCTGCCCGCCGGATTCCAGAATGCCCATCACCTTGTCGGAGACAGGCGCCTGGGTGTCCTCAATGATCACGGTGCCCGGCTCTCCCTTCTCGTCCGGCCTCATGCGTGAACGCGGCTTGAACGACACGCTGGGGGCCAGCACCTGCTCCATGAGCAACGAAACCGTAATGGCCTTGAGTAGGTTGTTGACGCTGACTTTCACGTCCTCGTCGTCGGCATCAGGCTGGGCAATCAGGTTCGTGAACTGCGCATGGGTCTTGCCTTCACTGTCACGAGTAGCACGCCCAATGATCTGGACGATCTCGGTCATTGAGTTGCGGTAACCGATGGTCAGCACATGCTCGCAGAAGGGCCAATCGAAGCCCTCCTTGGCCATGCCCAGGGCGATGATGACGTCGACGTCCTCGAGCTTGGTAACATTGCGAAGGTATTCCTGCACATCGCGCCGGATGGGGGTGTCGGTCACCAGATCGGCAACTTTGAGCAGCTTCCCAGATGGATGACGCACCGTCACGATGCCGGTCTGGCTGTCCTGCACCTCAACATCGCCCAGCGCATCGAGGATGTGGTCGACCTCGCCATACTTATCCTTGGTGCTCTCGCCACTGTTGACGTTGGGGATATGGACGATGGTCTTCTTGTCCGGGTCCAGGACTTCGTGGACCGCCTTGATGTATGGCCCTTGATAGAAGTGGTAGCCAATCCCCAGGGACTTCAGATAGCGGTAGCCGTTGAGCTGCTCGTAGTAGGTGTAGGTCACCTTGTCGAAGCGAGCTTCATCGTCGGGCAACAGGATCGGGGCGGCGTCGCCTCGGAAGTAGCTGCCCGTCATCGCGACGATGTGCGCGGTGGAGCCCTGCATCAAGTCATCAATCAGCCCACCGAGCTTGTTACTCTCGTCGACAGAGACATGGTGGAACTCATCGATGGCCACCAGGCAGTTATCGAAGTCCGAGGACTTCAGCTTGGCGAAGGCGTAGCGCAGCGTGGCGTGGGTGCAGACCAGGATGCGGTCGTTGGGGTCGGCCATGAAACGACAGAAGGCATCCACCTTGCCGCTGTCGTTGCCTGCACGGCACAGGTCGTTGCGATCCTCGACGTGCCAGTCCCAGTAAAAACCATGAGAGGTGAGATCGGTGTCCTTGAACGACGCCCCGTTGGACATCTCGGGCACCGCCACGATGACCTTGCGCAGGTCCAGGCGGTTGAGCTTGTGGAGGGCCAGGAACATGAGCGCCCGAGACTTGCCGGAGGCTGGCGGTGCCTTGAGAAGCAGATACTGGCTGTCACGCTTCTCGTAGGCTCTCGCCTGCATCTCGCGCATCCCCAGCGCGTTGCTGGTGGCGCTCTTGCCGGTGCGCTCGTATTCGACCTTGATCAGCTCCGCCATGCCTTAGCCCTCCATGGTGGTGGCTTTGCGGGTTTTCTTGTTTCCGCCAACCTTGGCCGCCTTCTCGGCTTCGATCAACTCCTCGTAGCGGGCCAGCAGATACTCCTGTCGCTCGGCAGTGTCACGAAAAGGTCGATCGCGGTAGAGATTCTCCAAAGCCTGGTCGAGCACTTGGTGAGCCACCAAGAGATTATCGGGCATCTTGCTGGGGTCGTAGAGCTGCGCCATTATCTTGTCAGGGTGCGCTGCGCGAGCGAGGATGACCTCACGGCCTAGTCTCTCAATATCTCGGCGCTGGCGTTCAGTGACCTCGGGCCAAGGGAAGGTGTTGTAGACAAGCGAGGCTGAGTATCGATAGTCGCTTTTAAGACGCCCCCCTACAAGTCGAAGCCAGTCCATGTGAATTTGCGAGGAAAGAATGGAAAATTCGTAGAGAGAGCCCTGAGGTATCATTAGGTTGGAGTCGCCGCAAATAACCGAATGGTCGTAAAACCCTACCGGGGCATAATATCTTTTCTCGGAAGTGTGACGCGGAACTAGGATGTAGTTCCCTGACGCGGGCTGAGCGAGCTGACCAAATACATGAGGAGTATTTGCCATCTCTCGGGTAGAAGATGCTTTGCTTTGCTCGCGCATCTTCCTCACTCCGTTAACACGCTCTCTCACAGCAGGCTCTTTCATTACATCTTCAAGTTCATAATCTGCCATCCAAAGGCACCACCTCTCCTTACCTTTGATGAATTCGTCCGAGCCTATCCAAGACCTGATAAATTTCTCGGAAGCTGGTGAGCGCGCGACAAGATCATCCTTTTCCTCTTTTGTCAGGAAAAGAAACCCTCCATCTCGCGCCATACTACCAAACACCATCTTGGGGCGACCACAAAGTGATGTGCCGCGACTTTGAACAACAATGTCATCACCCTCTATTAGGTAGGGCGAAATATTCCTGACTTCCTGGATATGCCAAGCATTATCAATATTCCGATAAATATTACGCCTAACGATACAATTTTTTGATAGCCCCACAATTATAACGTGGACTCCAGCGTTTCCAGCGGCATTGTTTTTCCATGGAAACGTATGGTAAGCAAAGCTTATATGAACACCGGACTCAAGAACCAAGGGCCACAAAATGCATACTTGCTCTCCTTGGCAGATTGAGTTCGTGGCGACGAAAGCGAGCTCCGAGTTCTCATTGAGGTAGCGTGCACCCTTGAAGAACCATGACCCAACGTAGTCCATTTTCTTATAGCTATTTACGCCATGATACAGATATTCCATATCCTCGAGCTGGCTTTGCGAGCGGCCGCGTCCTCTCCCAGCAAACGGAGGGTTACCGCAAACATAGACTTCATGACCACCATCATTCGGGCAAACATTCTGCCATTCAATCTTCAGGCTATTGCCTAACACGAGATTACCTGAATCTTTCAAGGGCAATAGTGGCTTAACATGTCCGAACTCCTTGGCAAACAAGGTGTTCATCTGATGTTCGGCGAGCCATAGCGAGAGTTGTGCAACCTCATGAGCGAAGTCATCAATCTCGATGCCGTAAAACTGGCTCAGCCGAATCCCACTAATTAACATCTCTTGCTGGCCGGACACATCCTGTAGCGCCCGAAAAACCGCCATTTCTAGGCGACGGACCTCCTTATAGGAGATGATCAGGAAGTTGCCGGAGCCCATCGCCGGATCGAAAACGCGAATCCGCGTCAGTCGCTCCAGCAGCGCCGCTAGTTTTTTGCGGCTGCCTTTCGCCTTGTGCAGCTCCGTGTAGAGCTTGTCGAGAAACAGCGGACGGATCACCTTCATGATGTTCGGCACGGAAGTGTAGTGCTGCCCCAGTGCGTCGCGGCTCTCCTCATCTACAACTGCCTGGAACATCGAGCCGAAGATGTCGGGGTTTACCGCTTCCCAGGCGAGCTGACCGCACTCGATCATCATCCGGCGACCCTTGCCACGAATCTCAGGCACGGGTATGTCATCTCGGAACAGACCGCCGTTGACGTAGGGGAACTGGGCTACGTGGACAGGCAGATCAGACGGGCGCTCACCCTCTGGCTGGTTCATCACCTGGAACAGCTGGGCAAGCAGGTCCGACAATCCTTCCCCGCTCTCACCGCTGGCCTCGGTGATGACCTTGGTGAAGGCGTTCTTCGGGAAGATCCCAGTGTCCTCGGCAAAGTAGCAGAACAGCAACCGCGTCAGGAAGACGTTGAGGGCATGCAGCTGCTCCGGGGTGCTGAACTCGTTGACCTCCTTCAGACGGTCGAACAGCCGCCCCATCTTGGCTGCCGCCTTCAGGTCGGCAGACGCCTCCTCGAAGTGCTTGGTGCGTTCCAGGCCCGCCATAGGGGCGAAGAACAGGTATTGAGACGCCAGATCACTGAAGGGCACCTCTAAGCGCTCATCTGTCCTGGTGTCCAGTGCCGTGAATTCCCGCCAGTCGGTCACCACCAGGAAGCGGCACTTGTGACGTGGAGGTTCTTCCTCGTCTGCCAGCACCTGCAAGGCCTCGTGGACGCTCTCACCCTGTCTGACCGGCATGAAGTAGAGCCAGTTCTTCAGGGCAACGTGCCCCTCTTCCTTGCGGCTGGCCACGTTGCGTTGGCCACCGTTGCGGACCTGGGTGATGGTTGCCCTGGGGAAGCCGTAGGCATCGAGGAAGGCGTAGATGAACTCACCGCTGTCGGCATCAGGCCGGGTCGCAGCGGTGAGGGTGTCCATGCAATAGGTCTGATCGAAGGCCATGTGCCCTGTGCTCCCTGCGTGCTGGCTTTGGTGAAGCCTGTAATTCGTTATTCTTAGAGACTACTCATGCACACAGGGGATGTCACTCGAGCGGAGCGCTGGAGGCTGGGGGCAGTCAGCAATTGGGGCAAACCGGTATCTCAGATGACGAGCGCTGCCCAATGACGCTGTAAACCAGCAGAAGAGCAACTAGGTTACACCTTGCCGTCACGCTCACGCCTCGCTAGGATAACCGCACCAACCCACTCACTGTTGGGTGTCACACTTCCACACAGCTGGTTAGCAATCGCTAACCCTCAAGGTTATGATCCATGGGCAGTTTTGGTGCCGGTTGGCGTAGTGAGTTCCCCTCTCCCCATCCGCACCATCTGTTCTCCCCGTTAGCTATACGCACCTCTCCGTCATCTCTCCGAGATGTGCGGCGTTTTCGCGTGGCCCTCATACCGCTTCACCGCTGCCACGGAGTCCTCTGATGACCGCTCCCCTCTCCTCACCCGTCTGGCACCCCTACGCCCATCTCAAGACCCAGCGCGCGGCTCCCAAGGTGGTCGGCGGCGAGGGGCCGCGCTTCACCCTGGGGAGTGGCGAGACGCTGCTCGATGCCACCTGTTCCTGGTGGTGCATGATCCACGGCTACGCCCACCCGCGGCTGGTGGCGGCAATCCACGAACAGGCCGGCGAGCTCTGCCACGTGATGCTCGGCGGGCTCACCCACGAACCCGCCGACCGCCTGGCCCGGGAACTGGTGCGCGTCACCCCCGAGGGGCTCAACCACGTTTTCTACTCCGACAGCGGCTCGGTGGGCATGGAGGTCGCCATGAAGATGGCCGTGCAATACCACCAGCTGCGCGGCAAGTCGGCTAAGCACCGCCTGCTCTCACTGATGAAGGCCTACCATGGCGATACCGCCGGCTGCATGGCGGTCTGCGACCCCGAGGAGGGAATGCACTCGCTGTTCGCCGGCTACCTGCCCCACCACCCCTTCGCGCCGGCGCCTACCGCCCCCTTCGATGCCGAGCCCGAGGCGGTGGCGTCGGATCTTGCCGCGCTGCGCGAGGTACTGGAACGCCACCACCACAAGGTCGCCGCCCTGCTGATGGAGCCGCTGCTACAGGCGGCGGGCGGGCTCAACATGACCTCGCCCCTCTATCTGCGGGGAGCGCGCGAGCTGTGCGACGAATTCGATGTGCTGCTGGTCTTCGACGAGGTGGCCACCGGCTTCGGCCGCACCGGGCGGATGTTTGCCGCCGACCATGCCGACGTCACGCCTGACATCATGGTGCTCTCCAAGGGACTCACCGGCGGATATCTCGGCCACGCAGCAACGCTGGCCACCGATCGGGTCCACGATGCCTTCGTCGGCGACACCCCCGAGCACGCCTTCATGCATGGCCCCACCTTCATGGGCAACCCGCTGGCCTGCCGGCTGGCCCTGGAAAGCCTGGCGGTGTTCGAGGAGGAGGACTACCTCGGCAAGATCGAAGAGCTCAATCGGGTACTGCGCGAGACCCTACTTGAAGACGTTGAACTCGCGGTGCACCCGGCGGTGGCCGAGGTGCGAGTGCTGGGCGCCACCGCGGTGATCGAGACCCACGAAACGGCGGACCTCGCCGGGGTGGGCGACTGGGCTCGCGAACAGGGCGTATGGCTGCGTCCCATCGGCCGCTGGCTCTATACCATGCCCGCCTACATCACCGAGGAGCGCGACATGCGTCGCATCACGTCAGTGATGAAGGCGTGGTTCCTGAGACGCTGATCGCGCCGGTCGCTAGACCAGCCGACGCGGAATCGTCAGATCCCAGCTGCGGCAGTGAACGCGCCGCTCGCCCTCATAGGCATCCAGGGTGGCATGCAGCTCGAAGGCCACGGCTGTCGACGTCAGCACGGTGCGGGTCACCGTGCTCACCTCCCAGTCGCCCCGCTTCAACGAGCGCTCCCAGAGCGTAGTGGCCTTCAGGGAGTCGAAATCATCGTCCCGGGACTGATAGGTCTCGACCGCGCGTGTCGCCACCTCCAGCCCGCTGTCCTCGAGCCGAATCCGGCCGCTGTCGTTGATCACCTCGAGCGTCGAGAGATCCTCGGCGAGATCGCGATGGACATACCAGTTGTGGTGGCCGGGCTCGAGCTGCGTGGTGTCGATAGAGGGGGCGGCCTCGGCCTCGGCAAACGCAGGCAACTGGTCATCCTCGTCGCGCGGCGGGCGCTGGGGCAGGTGCAGCGCGCTACCCTTGTCGAAGATCGTCAGTCGCACCCGCTCGGGAGGCGCCCACGCCAGCGGCCAGTAGGAGGTGGAAAGCGAGAGCCTGAGCCGGTGGCCGCGGGGAAATACCTGGGCGGCATCGTTGAGCTGTACGCGGACCCGGTAGCGACGGCCCGGCTCCAGGGCGGAAGGCGCCTCATTGCTGTCGCGATGGGTCAGATTGAGCAGGCCATAGGTCACTCGGGTGGCCTTGTCGTCCGGCGCCACGTCGGAGAGCCGGACCGCCAGCATGGCCACGGGGCGGTCGGCCGAGAGCTCCAGCTCCACTTCCGGCGCTCCCATTATCTCCAGGGCGTCATCGAGCGGCGGCGTGTCGAAGGTCAGGGCGCCGCCATCCTCCTCCCGCTGATCATGGGCCAGGTCGGGGCCCGCCGCATAGGAGCACCACTTGCCGGCGAACAGGCCACAGGTCAGGGGTGACTGCATGGTGAGCGCAGTTTCCTCCCGGCGCCGCTGGCCATCCAATGCCAACCTCCCTGGTGCCAGCGGCAGGCGCCAATGGGTCACATTGGGCGATGGCCAGCTGGGCTCTGCCACCCAGCGTCCGGGCCGGCAGCCCACGCTGGTCGTCGGCGGGATGCTGTCCTGCATCCAGACCCTCACCGCGGGGTCCTGCTCCACGCCGCGGTCTATACCCTTCAGGCACTGGTCCCACCAGCGCAGGCACTCCTGCAGGAAACCGATGGCCGGCCCCGGCTCGCCGAGATGGGGATACTTGTGACTCCAGGGCCCAATCAACCCCTTGCAATGCTCAGGCAGGTTCGCCACCAGCCGCTTGACGGCGTTGGAGTAGCCGTCCGCCCAGCCGCTGACGGCCAGTACCGGCACCTCGACGCGGGAGAAGTCTTCGCAGATGGAGCCATGCTGCCAGTAAGCATCACGGTGCTGGTGTTCGAGCCAGGTCGCAAGCCATAGACCACTGCCCTCGAGCCGCTGGTGCCACATCTCTCGCCAGGCGTCACCGACCACGGTGGGATCCGGCGGCAGCGAATTGTAGGCGAACATGGTGGAGGCCCAGGAGAGATTGTCGCCCAGCAAGCAGCCGCCCATGTAGTGCACATCGTCCGCGTAGCGGTCGTCCGTGGAACAGACGCTGACCACCGCACCGAGTTCCGGGGGGCGCCGATAGGCCAGCTGCAGGCCATTGAAGCCGCCCCACGAGATGCCGATCATCCCCACCTTGCCGTCACACCACGGCTGGGCGGCAATCCAGCGCAGGATCGCCTCGCCGTCGACCAGTTCCTGTTCCAGATATTCGTCGGTGAGTACGCCACCGGAATCCCCGCTGCCGCGAATGTCCACCCGCAGCGAAGCATAGCCATGCCCGGCAAAGTAATGGTGGTGCATGGCATCCCGCCGCGCTGAGCCATCACGCAGGCGGTAGGGGATATATTCCAGAATGGCGGGGACCGGCGCCGTCTCGACGCCCTCCGGCAGCCACAGGCGGGCACAGAGTTCGATTCCGTCATCCATGGGGATCCAGACGGGATCCCGGCATTCGACCGCATAGGGAAAGTCGGTTACGACGCGCACGACGGCCTCCTAAAAGAAGTGAACGTTCAGGAATGATCCGAAGAAGAGAGTGGCTCGATCTCGAAGGAGAGCATCTGTCGGCACTGCTCGATCCGCTCCGCCAGCGCCTCACGGTTTTCCCCGCCGATGAACAGCACGCCGAGCTCAAAGGAGAAGGAGTCCTGGTGCCTGAGGTCCGAAAGCTGCATGCCTTCATGCACGTTGAGGTCCACCAGGGTACCCGGAAACCTCTCCTCGACCTGGCGGATCTCCTCGTCCGACGGCACCCGTCGCACCCAGCCGTCCTCGAAGACACGCAACATCTGCTTGGCAGCGATGGGGTAATCGCCCTCACGGTGGGGCATGCGGGGCGGAATGCCCAGCGCCGTGTCTACCATCACCTGCATGTGCGGCGCGCCGTCAACCAGCTGGAAGATCGCCGCATGGGAGCGCGAAATCCGGGCATTGATCTCGAGCAGCCAGATACGATCGCTCTTGTCGTCCAGGAAAAACTCGATATTGAACGGTCCATCGTCGTAGCCGATCCAGGTGAGGAAGCGGCGTGCAATCGAGAGCAGCTGCTCCTTTACCGCGTCGGGTAGCGAAGAAGGATACTCGTAACGCAGCAGCACAGAGGGGTGCGTGTCATCCCGCAGGCTATCAATGATGCCTACCTTGTGAACCTCCTCGTTCTGAACGTAGCCCTCCAGGGTGCATTGGCGACCGGCGGAGATGATTTCCTCGGCGATACAGTGATGCCCGGTGACAGCCGCCACCTCCGCGGGGAGCTCGGCCAGCGCCATGACCTCATCGAAAGGCCGGCCGAAGCGTCCGATGCCACGGCGAATCGACGGCAGCACCTCGCGCAGCTGATCGCCATTCTCGACAAGAAAACCGAGATGCGAGGAGTGGGCCTTGATCGGCTTGATCCAGAAAGGGAAGTCGATACTTAAGGATTCGACGGCCTGGTCGTCGAAAGGGTCAATGGCCTGGAAGGCCGGCACGCACTCCGGTACGGCTCGGGCCTGTTCAAGGCGGCTCCAGTACTTGTGCTCGCACTTGAGGAAGGCTTCAAGCGATGGGCCGGGCAGGCCCTTTTCCCGGCGCAATACAGGCAGCAGGCCGCTGGTGGGGAAATCCCAGTACCCGACGATGGCATCCACCGAGCCGGAAAAGCGCTCGAGCTGCGCCAGGGCGGTCGCCGTGAGGCGTTCAAAAGGATACTCATCGGCATGCACGACCTCGTCGAACGACAGCAGCTCATGGAAAGCATAATCCTCGACATGGCGCAGATGCGGTAGCATCTGCTCGCTCAGCGCATCGTGACCGATGATAAAGACATTCCAGCTCATATAGCTTCCTCACTACTGCATGGACGACGCTGATGGCAAAAGCCCACCAAGTACAAAACAAGATTTCTTCTATCTCCTACAAGCATGGCAACTGAGCTGTCAGCATGCCTTAATATAGATCAACGTATTCTTGTCTGATGCACGCACCGGGGTGGCCATGCAAAGAAGGCGCGTGGCGATGGTGGAAAGGGTAGCAAAGCCGGTAGACTTCCCCGAAACAGGGCGAGTGAGGTGAGAAATGACGGAATTCCGGCTACTGGTCGCCATTTCGCTGGTGGCCCTCGGCCTCACTGCCCATGCCGACACACCGGACGTCGACGACGATGACAGCGACCTGCCGGAATGGGCCGAGGAACGGATCGGGCCCTTTCATACAGGCCTTTCGCGCTGGGTGGAGAGTACCTCCCGTCGCATCGATGGCTTCTTCGGTACCACCGATGCGCTGTCCGTGGACACCGATTCCTATCTCCGCCTTAGCCAGGAATGGGACTGGCGCGAAGGCCGGCCCTTCGATCAAGACCTGGGCGCTCGTTTCCGCCTCGACCTGCCCACTACCGAGGAACGCCTGCGACTGATCATCGAAAGCGAGCCCGACGAGACCCGCGGCACCCTGTCGGAAAGGGAGTCGGCGCTCACCGATGACCGTGCCGATAGCGTCAGTGACCTGCTGGTGGGCCTGAGCCGGCTCGGCGACAAGGACAAGAGCCGCCACTGGAACACCCGGGTGGGGGCCGGTATCAAGTTGCGCCTGCCGCCGGAACCTTACGCTCGCCTGACCAGCCAGCGACTCTGGACGCTGGAAGAGGGCCCCTGGCAGCTGCACAGCGACAACCGTTTTTCCTGGTTCAACGAAGACGGTTACTCGGCGCGTACCCGCTGGGATCTGGGCCGCCCCGTGGACGAGAAACGTCACCTGCGCTTTCTCACCAACGTTCAGTGGCGCGAGACGAAGGATACCCTGGAGTTCAGCCAAGCCGCCGAGCTCAACCAGCGCATCAACGACCGCAGTGTACTGCGCTACTCCGCCGCAGTGCTTGGTGAAAGCCTCTCCCACACCACCATCGAGGACAGCTACTTGCAGTTGCGTTTCCGCCGCGATATCCACAAGGGGTTCACCTTTCTGGATGTCGCACCCTCGCTGCACTTTCCCCGGGATGCCGACCGCGAGCCGCGCTGGGGATTGACCCTACGCCTGGAGATGTATTTCCGCCGCCATATCGACCGCGTCAGCCTGTAGCGCCAAGGATCCTTTGCATGTCCCTGAGCAAGACTCGCACCAGCTTCTACCGCCGTCTCTATGTGGCTCACCTGGTGGCCACCGGTACCGCCAGCGTTCCGGCGATCACCGTGGCCACCGGCATGCCCCGGCGCACCGCCCAGGATACTCTCGGGGCGCTGGGTGAGCTGGACATCCGCTGCGAGTTCGAGCATCAGCCCGGCGAGCGCCACAACATCGGCACCTACGTCATCCGGGACTGGGGACCGATCGACCCGGCGTGGGTAGCGGCGCACGCCGAGCGGCTGCGAGACACCCTGGGCTATCCGCCTCGGCCATGAGGAGCATGGTGAAGGCCTGGTCCGGCGCAAAGACACTCATCGCCCGGCGGCTCGCCCTGGAGCTGGTACCGCTTGGCGTGCTGCTCCTGCTGGCCGGCTGTGGCGAAGGGGCCGTCCGCGAGCCGCCAGTGCCTGGCGTCGAAGAGGCCCGGTTGGCGGAGAACCAGGTGATTACCGAGGACGGCTACCGGCTGCCACTTCGCTACTGGCCAGGCGATGGCGAGCCACAGGCCATCGTGCTGGGAATCCACGGTTTCAACGAGCACGGCGGCACCTTCCAGCTCCTCGCCGAGGCCCTATCACCCCGAGGCATCGCCCTTTATGCCCATGACCAGCGCGGCTTCGGCAGCACCGCCCAAAGAGGCATCTGGCCCGGTCACGCGCGACTGGCGGACGACGTCACCCTGCTCGCCAAACTGCTGAGCGAGCGCCATCCCGCGACCCCGCTCTACCTCGTCGGCCATAGCATGGGCGGTGCCGTGGCGATCCTCGCCCTGAGCGGCGACAACCCGCCCCCCGTAGAAGGCAGCGTGCTGATCTCACCCGCGGTGTGGGGCTTCGAGGTCATGCCCTGGTACCAGCGCCTGGGCCTGTGGCTGGGCGTGCGTCTCTTCCCGGCACTGAGCTTCTCCTCCAGTGCGGTGCAAAACCTCGGCATCGAGCCTACCGATGACCCCGAGATCAAGCGCCGGCAGGCCGAGGACCCGCTGATCCTCAATGATGCGCGAGTCGACACCTTGCACGGAGTGAGCCTTGCCATGGACGCCAGCCTGGACGCCGCCCGTCGCATGCCCGCCCCGGCGCTGATCCTCTACGGTACGGAAGACCACATCATCCCGCCGGAGGCGATCTGCGCCCTGCTCGAGCGTCTGCCCGAGAAGGCGGCCATCCGCCTGGTGGTCTACCCACAGGGCTATCACATGCTCACCCGCTACACGCAGCGCGAACGCACCGAGGCCGACATCGCGGCCTGGCTGAGTGACCCCACCGCTCCCCTGCCCTCCGGTCACGAACGAAACCGCCGGGAGGCACGCCAGGCCCTCTGCGATGATGTCTCCGGTTGATGCCCACGGCATGCAGTCGTGCATGGGCTCGATGCGTCAGCGCAGCCTCGCCCGGTATCAGGGACACCACGACCCGGCGTGGTACGCGGAGCGCCGTCTCGTCCGGGATGAGCAGACCATCGCCAGCCTGACAGCTCAGAGAAAGCAGCTTTTTTATAAAAGAAATAGATTAAACAGGATTTTACGCGAGTATTTGTCGTTGTCACAGCGGCTGGCGCAGCACGATATCCTGCGCCTGGCCTATCCAAATGCGATTGACATGTCGCGAGCTAGGACGGATTGTAGGATAAATGAGAGAAAATGTTGATGATTCCTCCCGCCATGACGATGGCTCTTCAGACGCGCTGGTGAGGCAGCTTGACGCGGCGATCGAACGCCTGTCCGCCGCCAATGCCATTGCCGAAGTCTCTCCTGTATTCGAGGTCATCGATGCGGCACGCCCCCTGATGTTCGATGCCAGGGGACTGGAAATTCTCTATTCGCGAGTACCGGCGATAGAGGCCGCCGGCTTCTTCGGTGGCAGCGACTGGGATTATCCCCAGACACTGGTGCCTTCGCTCGCCGTTCGTACCGTGCGTCATGGCGACCCGGTCGCCACCCTGGTCGAAAGCCTGAGCCAGATTCGTCTGCTGGCCGTCGCCAAGGGAGACTATTCGCACCCGTCCATTTCGGCTGAACATGCTCATCACTTTCTTGCTCAGGTGATGGCCATGAACCTCGACATCGTGGTCAGCGAACTGCAAGAAAGCGACCGGCTGCGGCCTGACCGGCTCGGTTACGCAGTACAGACCCTATATCACTACCTGCTTCAGCACCTCGGATACCAGAACCTTCTGGGTCACCTGGTGGCCGAAGTCTGGCGAATCCTGGCGCAGCGTCCGGTCCAGGTCGATGGCGTCAAGCAGATGGTGACCCAGATTGCCATCTGCCTCCATAATCCCGACGCGGCAACCGGCGAGGCTGGAGACGATGCCGTGCAGCTGATCGATGCCGTGTTCAGCCCCACCGAGGGCTGCCGCGAAGATCCCGGCTTCGACGTCTACGCCGAGCGTCTGGCGAACATGGACGATGCCGCCCTGTTGCAGGAAGCCATTGCCTTTGCCCAGGCCATGCACAGCACCGGCCTGGTCTCGCCCTACATGCCGGGATTCATACGCTACTTGCGCAACCGGTGGAACGAGCTGATCCCCACGGCGCTCGGCCTGAGCTACACGGGGGCAGACGCCTTTCATTGTTACCCGGCGTTGATTCACAAGCTGATCGACGAGGCAATCTTTGCCGAAACCAGCCAGGCCGCCTATGGTCTCGCCATGATGCTCGAGCGCGGCATTCTGTACTCGCCGCCCGTGGCCCCGTCGCTGTGGCGGCAGCTGAGACTATCAGTGTGCGATGCCGCGGCACAGAAGATCGCTGACGTCTTTGGAACCCGTCGCTCGCCAGAGTGCTTTCTGCTCGCCGACGTTCTCAATGTGCTCGGTCGTCCGCTGGGCGTGGGTCAGGGTAATTACCCCACCTGCCAATCGACGCGCGCCTTGTCCATGTGGGCCTTTAATACGCCGGCCGACCTGCTGAGGATCGTCGCCTGGGCGGCACGCGACGACGAGATCGTGATGCGCTTCGAAGGGAACAATATTTCCTCCCGCGAGCTCGGTGCCGGCCTGTCAGCCGAGCCCCCCGTCGATGTGGACGCCGTCTCTTTGCTTACCGTACCCCACCTGGATCGCATCTACTTCGAGATGGGACGCCGCAGTGTCGGGCGCGGAGAGGACCCGCACAAGTGGGTCAACCCCGAGTTTCATGGCGACTATGTCGGCCATGGATTCCGCATCGCCGTCGATGTCTTTACCTGTAAATTGAAGGACTTCGAGGGATTTATCCGCGACTTCTACGCGGCGTACCACCCCTTCTACAACGGCAACATCCCGGTGATCAATCCGCAGCCAGCGGGCATTGCCGTGACCGATAGCGCCAACCGTTTTCTCGGCTGGCACGCCATCACCATCCAGCGCCTTGCGCTCGACCCAAGCCAGGTCATGCGCGTGTACTTCTTCAACCCCAACAACGACAGCGGGCAGGACTGGGGACAGGGGATCGTTACCTCGACCCAGGGCAATGGCGAACTCTACGGGGAGGCCTCACTACCGGTTACCCAGTTCGCATCACGACTCTACGTCTTTCATTACGACCCGCTCGAAAAGGGAGACCCGAGCCTTATTCCAACCGATGAAGTAGATCGGGCCATGCGTCTGGCCCAGGATAGCTGGGCATCGGGGCGATAGCCCCTGGATGCCCGGCACTATAAGCTCGACAGGACCGCTAATAATCGAGCGTCAATTTCCTGCTAAACGCAGAAGGAGTGCACTGTATGTCATCAGTACCAGAAACCCCCATCCCCGAGCACGTTTCGAGCTGGACCGACCCGACCATGGATTCGGTGCGCGGAACCGAAACACCCAAGGATCCCAACAAGGGCTACATTGCGCTGCTGGGCTGGAGCGTCAACGCCATCAAGGCCGCTCAGAAATTCGACCGCCGCTACGTGGTGGTAGCGCCCGATTGGGCCGCCGACTTCTGCGAAGCCAACAAGATTCCGTTCATTCCCTGGGATTTCATTCGCCTGAATGATCGATCCCTGGAGATTGCGGAACGGCTCAAGGAGGAAGGCGTCGATGTGGCCATCCCGCTGTTCGAGGAAACCGTCGAATGGTCAGGCGCAATAAACTCCGTGCTGATGGACAACCCGCGCATGTACGGGCAGTCCATCCTGTTCCGCGACAAGGCACTGATGAAGCGCCGCGCTCAGCTTGGCGGCATTCGTGTGGGGATCTTCGAGGAAGCCCACGAGAAGGAGGACGTCGTTCGTTTCATGAAGCGCGTCAATCAGACGCTGCTCAAGCTCGATGGCGACCCTGATGACCCGATTCACGTCAAGGCCTTCGACAAGGCCGGGTGTCTCGGCCATCGCATGATTCGTACGATGGAAGAAATCGAGCATATTCCGGATGAAGAGTATCCGCTGCTGATGGAAAGCCACCTGGACGGCTGGGAGTTTGCCGTGGAGGCCTGGATCCATGACGGCAAGATCAAGTTCCTTAACATCTCGGAATACGTCACCCTGGGCTATTCAGTGTTCGTTCCCGCCACGAAGGAGCTCGAGAGCTGGCGCAACGCGATCACCAAGCAGATCGAATTGCTGATCAAGACCTTCGACATCAAGTTCGGCTTGATCCATCCCGAGTACTTCGTCACGGCGGACGGCGAGATGTATTTTGGTGAAGTCGCCTATCGTCCGCCCGGTTTCAAGGCCTTCGAGCTCATCGAGCGCGCCTACGGTTTCAGTGCCTATCAGGCATCGATGCTGGTCTTCGATCCCAAGAGCACCAAGGCAGAGGTCGATGCCTTCTTCCCCAAGGAAGTGGAAGGCGCGCAAGGCTATGCGGGTTGCTTCGGCGTCTATCCGCGCCGTCGTGTGGTCAGCAAGCTGGAGATGCCCAAGGAAACCATCGAGCATCCCTACTTCGAATCCCACGAGCTGGTGGCACCGGCCGAAGAGACGGTGCCGGACCGCTCGGCGTTCGGCACTCACTGGGGTCTGGTGTTCTTCTTCGGGGATGACCCGATCACCATGCGGGACCTGCTCAAGGCCCAAGAGGACCTGGACTTCTACGTCTAGTGACGCCTCGACGGCCGTCTCGAATGGAAACGGCCTCTGACCAGGGGCAGGGCTCAGACCCTGCCCTTTTTCCTGCAAGCTGATTCATCAGGGCGGCGACGAAACTCGCCCTCTCCCCCACCGTCCGCTGGCCCCGCTATCCGCCCGTCTAGCGAGCCATGTCGACCACGACGCGTCCGCGGACCTTACCCGCCAGCAGGTCGCCGGCCTTGTCAATGGCTTCGTTCAGGGCAATCGTATCGGTGATGGCCTCCAGCTGTTCGGGAGCCAACAGCTCACCTAGCCGCCGCCAGGCTTCGACGCGATCCTCATAGGGCCGCATCACACTCTCGATCCCCACCAGCGTCACGCCTCTCAGGATGAAGGGTGCAACACTGGCTGGCAGATCCATTCCCTGTGCCAGTCCGCAGGCCGCGACGGTACCGTCGTAGCGGGTCCCGGCCAGGACATTGGCCAGGGTATGGCTGCCCACCGAATCGATAGCCGCCGCCCAGCGCTCCTTGGCCAGGGGCCGCCCCGGCTCGGAGAGCGTCTTGCGCTCGATCACCTCCTGGGCCCCCAGGCTTTCGAGATATGCCGTTTCCTCCAGGCGTCCGGTGGAGGCCACGACCCGGTAGCCCAACCGTGCCAGAAGCGCGATGGCGTAGCTGCCGACGCCGCCATTGGCGCCGGTGACCAGCACCTCGCCCCGCTCCGGCGTGATGCCCTGACGCTCCAGTGCCATCACCGACAGCATGGCGGTGTAGCCGGCCGTGCCGATGGCCATGGATTGCCGAGCGCTGAAGGTGGTCGGATGAGGAATCAGCCAGTGACTGTCCAGCCGGGCCTTCTCGGCCAGGCCGCCCCAGTGCGTTTCCCCGACACCCCAGCCATTGAGCAGCACCCTGTCGCCGACCTGGTAGGCCTCGGCCTGCGAGCTCTCGACCGTGCCCGCCAGGTCGATCCCCGGCACCATGGGAAACGAGCGCACCACCGGCCCCTTGCCGGTAATGGCCAGGGCATCCTTGTAGTTGAGCGTGCTGCATTCGACCCGCACCGTGACGTCTCCCTCGGGGAGCCGCGACTCCTCGAGGGTTTCCAGCGCCACGTGCTGGCCGTCGTCTTGCTTGTCGATCAGGATTGCCTTGAACATCTTGAACCTCCTTGATAAGCCGATTGATAGACCGGTTGACCCTTAGACGACTTCACCCGACACCCGAGCCCGCCCGGCCCCATTTATCGCGAAAGTCTGGACGGAAGCGACGGGCTCCGCCACTCTCATGCCTGCCCCACGGACCCACATTGACAGCCAGGGCCAGCCGAGCCTATTATCGATAATTATTCTCATCAAAAGAGTGTTGCCGGGTCGGCCAGCATGAACGCCAAACATTCCAGGACGTACTATACCGTCGTCTTCCTGCAAGTCTCCTTCCAGGCCATCAAGCACTCCATGGCCGGCAAGGCGAGCGACGAGCTGCCCTGCTGGCTGGACGGCAGGATGTTGAAGATGCTCTGTCGCGACCTGAAGACATGCCGCGACCAGGCCCCCGCCCATGAGGAGGCCCATCGAGGCCTGGAAGCCGCCTGTGCCCAGTGCGATGCATTGCTGGCCCACTGCCCGGGGGGTCTGAACAGCACCCTCTGCCACCGACACCTGGATGCCATCCTCGTCGGCCTGCAGCGCGCTCTTCTCGCGCTGGACGCCCCGCCGCCCGTCGAACACCCCGGTCTCTGGCACAACGCCGCCCGCCATCTGCTTCAGGGCTGGCGGCGCCTTTCGTGATGGCGTCTTTGCATGATAAGGGTCAGCTCAAAGGGCAAGTTCAGGCCCCGGGAACTGACCTGACCCGATAGCCCAGCGCCTCGAGCGAGCGTTGCCACGAGGACGTCATTGCCGGGGCATGATGATCGCTCGCATCTCCCTCTTGACCCGTCAGCACCGCCACGCCAGCTTCCTCATGGGCGCACAGCAAGCGCTCGCGGCATCGCCGGCATGCCCAGCAATCCCCTCCGCCGGCTTGCGGGGAGACATCGAGTTCGTCGGCACCCTGGCCAATCTGGATGGCATCCAGCGGCCAGAAGGTAACGGGCTCGTCAACGGCATCCAGGCCGAGGCCAAGGGGAGCACCGCATACCAGCAGCGATACCGCCCCACAGTCACACGCGATTTGCCCGTAGGGTCCGTTGCTCATGAAGCGCTCCCTGTCGAAAAAGGGTCAATTTCAGAACCAAGCAACTCGCCCCCCTTCCCTTGCAAGAACCCCAGCCTAGCTCAGTCGTCTTCGGGATTCCAAGGGCAAGCCTCAACAGCCTGGGCAGTGAAATTTTTCAACCGCGCCCCTATGCTGGGAATCAATGCGAACCTCATGGAGCAAGGACGATGATCACCACAACTGACAGACAACATCTTGAGCGCTGCGTGGAACTGGCCGAAGAGGCCCTGGAGGCCGGCGACGAACCGTTCGGATCGGTGCTGGTGAGTGGCGATGGTGAGGTGCTGGTGGAAGACCACAACCACGTGGCCGGCGGGGATGCCACCCAGCATCCGGAGTTCTTTCTGGCACGCTGGGCGGCGGAGAACCTGCCCCCCGAGGAGCGCGCGCGGGCCACCGTCTACACCTCCGGAGAGCACTGTCCCATGTGCGCGGCAGCCCACGGTTGGGTAGGCCTTGGACGGATCGTCTATGCCAGCTCGTCCGAGCAGTTGGAGACGTGGCTCGAGGCGCTGGGCGCGGCTCCGCCCAGGGTTCGCCCGTTGCCGATTCAGGCCATAGTGCCGGATGCCCAGGTCGAAGGCCCGGAGCCGGAACTCGCCGAGCGCGTGCACAGCCTTCACCGTCGGCTGCATGACACCTGAACCCGCGAATCAGCCTCCGGCCAGCACCTGCTCGACATAGGCCTCACAACGCTGGTGGGCCGGCCGCATCCGCAGCCCTTCCCAGTAAACCTCGAATTCGGGCCGGCGAGGAAGGGTGCCGAAGTGCATGCCCCAGCCGAGGTGCGAGCCAACGTAGACGTCGGCGGCACTGAACGCCTTGCCGGCGATATAGCGACGACCCTTGACGGCAGACGCCAGGGTGTCGATCAGAACCCAGTAGTCACCACAGCCCAGCTGGCCCTGCTGCTCGACCGTGGGCTGCACGCCAAGGTTGTTGAGCGAGATGGCCGTCTCGAGTGGGCCGGCGGCGAAGAACAGCCAGCGGTAATAGTCGCCCCGAACGGCAGGCGGCGGCGCAAGGCCGGCCTCAGGGAAGGCATCGGCGAGATAGGCGCAGATAGCAGGCGCCTCAGTGACCACCGTGTCTCCATGCCGAATGGCCGGCACCTTGCCCATGGGATTGAGGGCCAGGTAATCCGGCGACTTCATGCTGGTGCCATATTCGAGAATCACCGTGCGATAGGGCACGCCGAGTTCCTCGAGCATCCAGTGGACGATCCCGCCCCGGGAGAGCGGGTGGGTATAGAAGGTGATCTCGGCCGGCTCCCGCGCAGCGGGCTCGGCCAGTGCCACGGGAGGCAGTGTCACCTCGGGAGGCAGCACATAGCCCTGGCCGGGCGTGTTAACCACCTCGATCCCCACCGCCCGCAACGCGGCGATATCCTGGTAGAGAGCCCTCAGGCCGATCCCCAGACTCTCGGCGAGTTCCGGCCCGCCGATCGGGTCGGTGTGGTGGCGCAACACCCGGATCAGGTCTTGCAGGCGGGTCGTTCGGGACATGGGAGCAGCTCCTCGGGCAGGTGACAGTCTCTCGCCGCCTCAGGGAGCGTCGAGGCGGTCATCATGCCTCTGACTCGGGATCGATACCAGTCAACCCGCCAAGAAACGGCAGACACCATCCCTGGCGTCGGGCCTTCTCCGAGGCCAGGCAACGGCACCCCCTGGAAGCCCAATCCAGAGTTTGAATCCGACTCAAAGCCCTTGAGCGCCTCGACGGAGCCAGTCGTGCATGAAGACCAGCTTGCGGCGAACCTTTTCGGAAAGCACGAAGGGATAGAGATCCGGCAGCCCCATGGCGCGATTGATGTGGTTGACCGCCATGACCTGGTGAGTCGCAATGTGAATCAGGTTCTCGGCGTCTGCCTCCATGTAGGGATCCCAACCGAGATGCGGCAGGTCAGAGGAGGACAGGCCGGCGGCAACGAAGCTATCGGCGATATCCGTAAGGTGCAGCAGGTGGGACGCGGTTTCGGCCCAATCCTCGTGGGGATGTGCCGAGGCATAGGTGCTGACGAAGTGCGAGCGCCAGTCGGGGGGTGGCCCATTGTGGTAATGGCGTGTGAGTGCGGCGGGATAGTCCTCCCGCTCATCACCGAACATGGCGCGGAAGGCGTCGAGGAAATCGTCCCTCAGGCTGAGACGCCACCAGAGCATGTGACTGATCTCGTGACGCATGTGACCGATCATGGTGCGGTAAGGCTCTTCCAGGGCCTCACGCCGCGTGGTGCGCAGGACAGGGTCGGCCTCCGCCACACTGATCGTCACCACGCCTCCGACATGCCCCATGGGCACCGGGGTGTGCCCCTCGGCCAGCATGTGAAAGACAGGCCGCGCGCCCGGATCCTCGGGCCGAAACCAGTTCCAGCGCCCCAGGTTATCGAGCACCCAGCGCTTGGCGGCCTCGGTCTGGGCCCAATGGGGTACGGCATTGGGAATGGACGTATCCGGGGCCAGCTCCGTCATGGCACAGGCGCGACAGAAGGCGCCCTGCTTGGGGGCGATCCAGTTGCAGCCGATCACGTCGCGATTCGCGCAATACGGCGGCATGGTGATGAAAGCCCTGGCCTGAGGGTCGTAGGCAACGGGCGTGCCGGTAGCGGTCGCGAGGTTGTCGAACCAGAGGGACCCGGCACCGACCGGATTGGCGAACACACGCATAAGGAAGTCACTCCAGGAAGAACGGCAGAGCGAAGAGATCGCTCGACGCATTACGTAGCATCCTGATCTTCTCGCGCCCGACAATCAAACCGTCAGTGCCGTACCGCACATAGGGTAAGAAGGCCGTAAAGGCCATCCCCCTCCTCCACAGCGATCCTTGCCGATCGGGAAGGAACCCGATTCGTATCAGATCTCGAAGCCCAGGCCGAAGTCCTCGGCACTGATCGCCATCAGCGGCTCGGCGCCCGCCTCGATGGCCGCCTTGTGGGCGCGGGTGCGTGGCAGCAGGCGCTGGTAGAAGAAGCGTGCGGTATCGAGCTTGGCGCGGTAGAAGGCCGCCTCTTCGGTGCCCTCGGCCAGGGCGACACGGGCCTGTTTCGCCGCACGAGCGAAGAGGTAGGCCAGGGTCACATAGCCGGCATACATCAGGTAGTCGACGCTGGCCGCCCCCACCTCCTCACGATCGTTCATGGCCTTCATGCCGATGGCCATGGTCACATCGCCCCACTCCTGATTGAGCTTGGCCAGCGGACGCACGAATTCGGCCAGGTCGCTGTTGCCCTCCTCGTCCCGGCAGAACCTGTGGATCTCCCGGGTGAAGACCTTGAGGCTCTCGCCCTGGCTCATCAGCACCTTGCGGCCCAGCAGGTCGAGGGCCTGGATGCCGGTGGTGCCCTCATAGAGACGAGTGATGCGCGCATCGCGTACCAGCTGCTCCATCCCCCACTCCTGGATGTAACCGTGGCCGCCGAACACCTGAACGCCCTCGTTAGTGGCCTCGAAGCCCACCTCGGTGAGAAACGCCTTGACGATAGGGGTCAGCAGACCGAGCAGGGTCTCGGCACGCGCCTTCTCGGCGGCGTCAGTGCCGTGTTCGACGGTATCGATCATCTGCGCGGTGTAGAGCACCAGCATCCGGCCGCCCTCGGCGAAGGCCTTCTGGGTCAGCAGCATGCGGCGTACGTCCGGATGGACGATGATCGGGTCGGCGGCCTTCTCGGGCGCCTTGGCCCCCGAGAGCGCGCGCATCTGCCATCGGTCACGAGCGTAGGCCAGAGCGTTCTGGAAGCTCGCCTCGATAAGCCCCAGGCCCTGGATACCGACGCCGATTCGCGCGGCGTTCATCATGGTGAACATGCAGGCCAGGCCCTTGTGGGGTGCACCCACCAGGTAGCCTTTCGACGCGTCGAAGTTCATCACGCAGGTGGCGTTGCCGTGGATGCCCATCTTGTGCTCGAGCGACCCGCATACCACGCCGTTGCGCTCGCCCGGGTTGCCGTCGGCATCGGGAAGGAACTTCGGCACCACGAACAGCGAGATCCCCTTGGAGCCTTCAGGCGCATCGGGCAGCTTGGCCAGTACCAGGTGGACGATGTTCTCGGCCAGGTCGTGCTCGCCGGCGGAGATAAAGATCTTCGTTCCCGTTACCGCATAGCTGCCGTCGTCATCGGGCACGGCGCGGGTCTTGATCAGGCCGAGATCGGTGCCGCAGTGCGGCTCGGTGAGGCACATGGTGCCGGTCCAGGTGCCCTCCACCAGCTTGCTCAGGTAGGTGGCCTTCTGCTCGTCGGTGCCGTGGTGGCGCAGCGCATCGGCGGCACCGTGGGAAAGACCCGGGTACATGCCCCAGGCCAGGTTGGTGGCACAGACCATCTCGTTGAGCACCATGGCAAGCGACGGCGGCAGCCCCTGCCCGCCATGCTCGGGTTCGGCGGCGAGGCTCGGCCAGCCGCCCTCCACGTACTGGGCGTAGGCCGCCTTGAAGCCCTTCGGCGCCTTCACCTCGCCGCCCTCCAGCCGGCAGCCCTCGCGATCGCCGCTCTGGTTCAGCGGCAGCAGCACCTCGCGGGCGAAGCGCCCACCCTCCTCCAGGATGGCGCCGACCACGTCGGGGCTGGCCTCTTCACCGCCGGGCAGGCGGGCGTAGTGGGCCGGATAGTCCAGCATCTCGTCCATCACGAAGCGAAGATCGCGCAGGGGGGCCTGGTAGTCGGGCATCTCGAACTCTCCATAATAGGGCGCCTGCAGTCGGGCGCAGGAAGACGGCAGCCGCCGCTTTCAAACATGTGTTTGAAATTAGCCGCCGACAGAAAGAGAGTCAAGCGTTCGTTTAAAGAAGAGGGAAGCATCAAGGGGTCAAGGTGCAAGGAAACCTCCCCTTGCGGCCTTGACCCCTTGATTCCTGGCGACTGGCCGAAGGCCTTACTGCATCCGGATACCGCCGTCCAGGCGAATCACCTCGCCGTTGAGCATGGCGTTGTTGATGATCTGCTCGGCCAGGCGGGCAAACTCGTCGGGCTTGCCGAGCCGCTTGGGGAAGGGCACGGAGGCGGCCAGGGCCTGGGCAGCCTCGTCGGGGATCTCGCTCATCATCGGCGTCTCGAAGACGCCGGGCGCAATGGCCATCACCCGAACCCCGTGGCGCGAGAGCTCCCGGGCGGCCGGCAGACTCATGCTCACCACGCCGGCCTTGGAGGCGCTGTAGGCGCACTGCCCCACCTGGCCGTCGAAGGCGGCAATGGAAGCGGTGTTGATGATGACGCCGCGTTCACCGTCTTCTCCCGCGGCGTTCTTCGCCATGGCCGCGGCGGCCAGGCGCATCACGTTGAAGGTACCCACCAGATTGATCTGGATGGTGCGGTTGTAGGCGTCGAGGTCGGCGGGGTTGCCCTCGCGATCGACCAGCTTGGCTACGCTGACCACACCGGCGCAATGCACCACCCCGGCGAGGCCGCGGCCTTCGCTAAGTTCGACGGCGGCGTCCACCGCCGCCTGGATCTCGTCGCCGGAGGTCACGTCACCGCGTATCGCCCGGGAGGCCTCGCCCAGCCGTTCGGCATGGGCCTCCACGGCATCACTCAGGTCGCAGAGCACCACGCGTCCGCCGGCGGCAACCAGGCGTTCGGCAGTGGCCGCCCCCAGCCCGGAGGCGGCACCGGTAATCAGGAAGGTATTGTCCTTCACTTGCATGTCAGGGTCCTCATCGTCATTTGGCCGAGGCCGGGTCGGCGGCATCGGCGCGCAGCTTGAAGCGCTGGATCTTGCCGCTCGGCGTCTTGGGCAGCTCCTCGACGAACTCGATCACCCGCGGGAAGGCGTGAGTCGAGAGACGCTCGCGCACCAGTTGGCGAATCTCGTTGGCCAGCTCGTCGCTGGCCTCGAAGCCCTCGCGAAGCACGATATAGGACTTGATGATCTCGCCGCGAATCTCGTCAGGCTGACCGACGGCGGCGGACTCTGCCACCGCCGCGTGGGTCATCACGCTGTTTTCCACGTCAGTGGGCCCGACACGATAGCCCGCGGTGGTAATGATGTCGTCGTCGCGGCCGGCGAACTGGAAGGTGCCGTCCTCGTTCTTGATCACCACGTCGCCGGTCAGGTAGTAGCCCTCGGCGAAGGGGTGCTTCTCCTGCCAGGTATAGCCCTGAAAGAAGTGGACCGGGGAGTTCTCGATGTCCACCGCCAGCACGCCGGGCTCGCCCGGGGGCAACTCATTGTACTCGGCATCAAGGATCGCCAGGCGGTAGCCGGGCATCGGCACGCCCATGGCCCCGACATGCTTGGGATGATCCAGCGCATGGTGGTTGTTGCAGGTCATGCCAGTCTCGGTCTGGCCGTAGTGGTCCATGACCGGGCAGCCCAGCGAGCGCTCGACCCAGGTGACCACCTCGGTGTTGAGCGGCTCGCCGGCCGAGCTTGCGGCGCGCAGCTCGAGGGTCTGATGGGCGTCGTCGAACAGGCCGGAGGCCTTCATCAGCCGGTAGGCGGTGGGCGCAGCGGCGAAGTTGGTGATGCGATGGCGCTTCATGAAGGCCATCGCCCCCTCGGCGCTGAAGCCTGCCTCGCAGAAGTGGGTCGTCACGCCCAGCAGCAGCGGCCCGGCAATGGCGTAGTAGAGGCCATAGGCCCAGCCCGGGTCGGCCATGTTCCAGAAGCGATCACTCTCGCGCAGGTCGACGGCCAGTTCCATATAGAGGGCGAAGGCCGGCATGCCGGCCAGTGGCACCGCCACGCCCTTGGGCTTGCCCACCGTGCCGGACGTGAACATCTGCAGGAAGGGCTCGTCGCGGGAGAGGCGGGGCGGAGTGGCCTGGATCGGCGCATGGTCCAGTGCATCCTGCCAGTCCAGGTCGTCGGCGTGTCCGGCGTCGGGGCCACCCACGGCGAGCACCGGCGGACACTGGGTCAGGCCATCGAACTTGAAGCGGTTGGCCTGATCGGTGATCAGCAACCTGGTGTCGGCGCGTCCCAGGCGGTAGTCCACGGCATCCGGACCGAAAGCAGTGAACAGCGGCTGGTAGACGGCGCCGATGCGCCACGTCGCCAGCACCGCCACCAGCAACTCGGGCGAGCGCGGCAGCATGCAGGCGATGCGATCCCCGACGCCCAGGCCACGCTCGGCAAACCAGCCGGCGAGCTTGGCGCTCTCGGCGTCGAGTTCGGCGTAGGTCAGGGTGTTGACCTGGCCCTGGGTGTCCTCGTGCACCAAGGCCAGGACATCGCCCCGGCCGGCGCGCAGGTGGCGCCCGCAGCAGGATTCGAAGGCGTTGGCCTTGCCGTCGCGGTGGTCATCGAGGCGCGCGATGACGTCATCGACGGAGAAGGTCTCGAGGTAGCTCTGGTAGTCGGGAAGGGTGCTCATGTACTGCCCTCTCGCGGGTTGTGCTTGTAGTGGCGACAAACGTTGACGAAAAATGCTGGCAAAGAAGGAAACGGCAGCGCCGACGCTGGCGCACGCGCCTGCCTTCTGATTAGATGCAGTTGACGTAAGCGTCAACCTAGCAAGCGCTTGGTACAAGCTAGAGGCTCCCGAGGAACGGGGCAAGCCCTGAACGGCAGGAGAGGACTAGACGATGGTCGAGCGTGACCGACGACGTCGCGCCAAAACGCTTTTTCGGGAACCGAGGGGTCAGACGGGCCGATGAGTAATCATGGCAACCAGCTCATGGGCCAGGTCATCCGGTGAACGTGGACCAGAAGGATCGTACCAGCGCACCGTCCAGTTCAGCGCGCCCATCACGAAGCGGGCCACCAGGAAGCGGTCACCATGGATCAGGCCGGCGGCCAGGGCCTCGTCGATCACCGTTTCCCAGAGCGCCTCGTAGGCATCGCGCAGATGGCTCAGGTGATCGCGGGCCTCGGGGTCGAGGCGGCGCCACTCATAGAGGGCGACGACATGGGCGTTTCGGTCGGTGAGCAGGGTTTCCAGGTGCGCGCGCGCCATGGCCTGCAACCGTGCTTCGGCAGAGTTGTCGCATTGTTCGAGGGCTGCCTTGGCGATGATCAGGGCGTTCTGGGTGCCCTCCTCGATCACCGCCGTCAGGATCTCCTGCTTGTCGCGGAAATGATGGAAGAGGCTACCGGACTTGATACCCATCTCCTGGGCGAGCATGCGCACCGTCGTGCGGTCGAAGCCCGCCTGAACGAACAGCTGGGCGGCCTGGCGCGTCAGTTCCTTGCGGCGCGGTGAGTCATTCATTACATTCATCGGAATTTACACTAGCGCTTGCTTGGTTGACCCTGAGAAAACCACAGCCCCGATGCCGGGTCAACGTGGCACACCATCACCACGCGGCTCCATCGGGAACCGCACGCTACACCGGGAGAACCCACCATGAGCCACTCCAACGATATCGTTTTCCTCTCTGCCGCACGCACGCCCATGGGCGGCATGCTCGGCAGCCTCACCAGCCTCACCGCACCGCAACTGGGTGCCACGGCGATCAGCGCCGCCATCCAACGCGCCGGCATCAGCGCCGACAGCATCGACGAAGGCATCATGGGCTGCGTGCTGCCAGCCGGCGTCAAGCAGGGGCCGGCACGCCAGGCCATGCGCCAGGCCGGCATCCCCGACAACATCGGCGCCACCACCATCAACAAGCTGTGCGGCTCGGGCATGAAGGCCACCATGCTGGTCCACGACCTGATCCGCGCCGGCAGCGGCGAGGTGATGCTGGCCGGCGGCATGGAGTCCATGTCCAATGCGCCTCACGTGCTGACCAAGGCCCGTGCCGGCTATCGCCTGGGCCACGGTGAGTTGAAGGACCACATGTTCCTTGATGGCCTGGAAGACGCCGAGACCGGCAAGCTGATGGGGGGCTTCGCCCAGGACGTCGCCAGCGACCGGGGCTACGGCCGCGAACGGCTCGACGACTTCGCTATCGCCTCGCTGGAACGCGCCATGGAGGCCACCAACGCCGGCCACCTCGACGCCGAGATGGCCCCGGTCACCGTCACCAGCCGCAAGGGCGAGAGCGTGGTCGACCACGACGAGCAGCCTTTCCAGGCCAGGCTCGACAAGATCCGCGAGCTGCGTCCCGCCTTCGCCAAGGACGGCACCATCACCGCCGCCAACTCGAGCTCCATCTCCGACGGTGCCTCGGCGCTGATCCTGGCCAGCCAGGCGGCGGCCGATCGCCTGGGTGCCAAGCCCCTCGCGCGCATGCTCGGCCACAGCACCAATTCGCGTCACCCCAGCGAATTCACCATCGCCCCGGTGGGCGCCATCGAGAAGCTGATGAAGAAGCTCGACTGGAGCGTGAACGACGTCGACCTCTTCGAGATCAACGAGGCCTTCGCCGTGGTGACCCTGATGGCCATGGACGACCTGGGCCTGCCCCACGACAAGGTCAACGTCTTCGGCGGTGCCTGCGCCCAGGGCCATCCCATCGGCTCTACCGGCTCGCGGATCATCGCGACCCTGATCCATGCCCTGCGCACCAAGGGCGGCAAGCGGGGCATCGCCAGTCTGTGCATCGGCGGCGGCGAAGCCACGGCCGTGGCGGTCGAGCTGGTCGATTGAATGGCGCAGGAGTTCTGGGTCGACACCCCTCAGGGGCGGATCTTTGCCACCCGCTGGCAACCACAGGGACGCCCTGGAAGGGGCACCCCTGTCGTGCTGCTGAATGACTCCCTGGGCTGCGTCACCCTGTGGCCAGGCGTGCCCGGGAGAGCGCCTGCACAGAGTGTGATGCGCTGGTGGGTTACTGCCCCGGGGGCCTAGACAGCTCCCTCTGACACCGCCACCTGGATGCTATCCTGGTGGCACTGCACGAGGCGATCGATATACTCGACACACCACCGACAGCGACGCCTTCGCGCTTGTGGCAGAGTGCGGCCCAGCATCTACGCCAGGGCTGGCGACGCATCTCGTGAGGCGCCTTTCCTCCACACTCCAGAAACCCCTCGTCGAGGGGCCGGTGCCGGCCTTCGCCGAGCGACTTAGCGAGCTGCATCACCGGCTTCACGATGCATGACTGGCCTCCAGAAAAGTCACCTAACTGCCGAACGGCGCCTTTTTATCCGGTACATATCGCCATCCGCATGGCTCAGCAGGGTATCGACATTCTCTCCATCCGCAGGATAACAGGCCACGCCGATACTGCAGGACGGCGTGATCCCCGCTAACTCAGCACCCAGCGGTTCGGCGATGACCGAGAGAATCTGATTCACCTTCGCGGACACGTCATCCACCGACCTGATGTCCGTGAGCAGAACGATGAATTCATCACCGCCCATCCGGGCCACCGTGTCGGTCTCGCGGATACAGCCTTCCAGCCGTCGTGCCACCGAACAGAGCACACGATCCCCCATGGCATGACCATGGACATCATTGATCACCTTGAAGTCATTCAAATCCAGAAACAGCAAGGCCAGATAGCTCTGGTGACGGTGGGCCGCATGAAGGGCCGAGTCCAGACGATCATAGAACAACGAGCGGTTGGTCAACCCTGTCAAGGGATCATGATGGGCGAGGAAGCGCAATTCGTCCTCGGCCTGCCTGAGTGCCGTCACGTTGCGAGCCACGCCGATGCGAACGCCCTCTTCCTCGACCCAGCGAGCCGACCAGAGGATGTATACGATACCGCCGTCCTTGCGGATATAACGGTTGCGAAAATCGGTATGGGGCTGACCGGTCATGACCCGCTGGGCTGACGCCAGGCTGGCCTCCAGATCCTCGGGATGCATGTAGTTGGTGATCAAGGTGCCGGTCAACTCGTTGGCACGGTAGCCAAGCAGCGACTCACAGGCATCGCTGACGAAGACGATCTGGTAGTCATCATCGACCACGAAGACCGTATCCAGCATCAGGTTGATCAGTTTGGGATAGAGCGCTTGAAGATCGACAGGCATGAGTCAAGGGAGTCCGGTTTACGTGCCAAGATTGTAGCCCGATCGTGAACGAGGCGGTAAGGAATACTGCCGACGTCCAGGGCAACACTGCAGCAAGGCGCGTCGAATTTCCACAACCGTCACTCCCCTCATGATCTGGGTGTCGAGAGGCGGTCGAGGCGCAGTCGCTGGCGGCCGTCGAAGAGTCGCCGACTCCCCGCCGCCACCGCGGCCAGGGTGCCGAAGCCGGTTCCCAGGGTAATGGTGAACATCACGAGTATCTGGTACTTCACCGCCAGGGCGGGCGGGCTGCCGGCAAGGATCTGGCCGGTCATCATGCCGGGGAGGCTGACCACCCCGGCGGCGGCCATGGCGTTGATCATCGGCATCAGGCCGCTGCGCATGGCCTCACGACGAATGTCCCCGATGGCCTCCTGCCAGCGCTGGCCGAGCATCAGCCGGTTCTCGATCACCGCCCGCTGTCGCCAGGCGGTGTCGGTGAGGCGATCCAGCGCCAGGGCCACCCCGGTCATGGTGTTGCCGAGCATCATGCCCAGCAGCGGGATGGCGTACTGCGGCCGATACCAGGGCTCGGAGCCAATGATCACGGTGAGCGTCAGCACGGTCACCGTAAACGACGACACGAACATCGCCACCGTGCCGATACCGAAGGCCCAGCCGCCGATCAGCCGTCGCTTCTGGCGGGCCATGACCTCGCGCCCGGCGATCAGCAGCATGGTAAAGGCCATCAGCGCCACCCAGAGCAGGCGCTCGGCGGCGAACAGCGCTTCGAGTACCAGGCCGATCAGGGCCAACTGGATCACGGTACGCGCCGCGGCAATCAGCAGGCTGCGGCTCATCCCCAAGCGCATGGCAGCCGTGCAGCCAGCGAGCGCCACCACCATCAGCGCCGCCAGGGCCAGCTGCCACCAGGTCAACTCGATCACGTCCATGTCGGCACCTGACTAAGCTCGGCCCCATCGATATGCCAGTGGTGGTTCGCCACCCGGGCGATCTGGGCAGCATCGTGGGCTACCCAGAGTGTCGGCCAGCCTCTCTCGCGGATTCGCTCGTTCAGCCAGGCCTCCACCCGGCGGGTGGTGGCCTCATCAAGGTTGGCGGTGGGCTCATCGAGCAACAGTGCCGAGGGCTCGCGGCTGATCGCCCGCAGCAGGGCCAGGCGCTGCTTCTCCCCGGAGGAGAGCCTGGCCACCTGCCAGTTCAGCACCTCGGGGGTGAAGCCCAGCACCTCGAGATCGGCGGGGTCGGCTTGCGGCAGGTGCTCGCCCACATGGTCTGCCCACCAATGGCTTTCTGCCGGCACCAGCATCACCCGTGCGCGCCACTCGTGGGCCGGCAACGACGCCTGGGCAACATCGCCCAGCCATGCCTCGCCATCATGGGGCTCAAGATCCGCCACGGCGCGCAGCAGCCGGCTTTTACCGGAGCCGCTGGGCCCCGACAAGCAGTGAACCTCGCCGGGAGCGACGATAAGGCTCACCTCGGCAAGCTCGCCGATGGCAAGCCGCTCCAGGCGCAGGGCATCGGTGGTGGGCAAGGCAACCTCCAGGCAGAAAGGTATGGCGCGATGGTAGCAGCTTGCGCTTGCCGGGGAGTGCGACATGGCGTCGTCAACACCGCGTCATCTCACCGCCATTTCACTGACTTACCACTGTCACAGCTGGCTTCCAGGATACCCCTGCGTTCCATTTCCCATGACGAAGGTGGTATCCCATGCAGATCCTGACTCGCTCCCTGATCGCCGGCGGCGTGGCCGTCGCCGTTCTCTCTGTCGGCATGACCCAGGCCCAGGCACAGTTCACCCTCAGCGATCGCTACACCGATGCCGATGGTGACCTGGTGGCCGATATCCCCGAGGACGAGAGCCAGTGGCTCGACCCGGGCACCCTGGTGTTTGCCTATACCCCGGTGGAAGACCCCGCCGTCTACGCCGAGGTATGGGACGGCTTCCTCGAGCACATGGAGGAGGTCACCGGCAAGAGGGTGCAGTTCTTCCCGGTCCAGTCCAATTCCGCCCAGATCGAGGCGATGCGCGCCGGACGCCTGCACATCGCCGGTTTCAATACCGGTTCCAACCCCCTGGCCGTGGCCTGTGCGGGCTATCGTCCCTTTACCATGATGGCCGCCGAGGACGGCAGCTTCGGTTACGAGATGGAAATCATCACCCACCCGGGTTCCGGCATCGAGGAGGTCGAGGATATCCGCGGCCGCACCCTGACTCACACCTCCGAGACCTCCAACTCCGGCTTCAAGGCGCCCACGGCCCTGATGGCGTCCGAGTTCGGCATGGCGTCCGGCGAGGACTACGAAGTCGACTTCTCCGGCAAGCACGACAACTCCGTGCTAGGGGTGGCCAACCAGGACTATGCGGTCGCTACCGTGGCCAACTCGGTGAAGAACCGCATGATCGACCGCGACGTGATCGACGCCGACCAACTCGAGGTGATCTACCAGTCGGATACCTTCCCCACCACCAGCTATGGCACCGTCCATAACCTGACACCCGAGCTGCAGGAGGCGATCCAGGAGGCCTTCTTCAGCTTCGAGTGGGAAGGCAGCGCGCTGGCCGAGGAGTTCGGTCGTAACGGTGAGGAACAGTTCATCCCCATCACCTTCAAGCAGCACTGGGCGGTCATCCGCCAGATCGATGAGGCCAACGGCGTCGAATACGACTGCAACTGAGCTTCATGCCAAGGAGGGCGCGGGCGCGGCATATCGCCCGCGTCTTCGCGTAGGTGAGATATAGGGGAGAACCTGCCAAGTGCTTACCATCGACCAGCTAACCAAGACCTATACGGGCGGCGACACCGCACTGCGTGAGGTGACCTTCCGGGTGCCGCGGGGCCAGGTCGTGGGCCTGATCGGCCCCTCGGGAGCAGGCAAGTCGACGTTGATTCGCTGCATCAACCGCCTGGTGGAGCCCTCCAGCGGCGCGATTCGCCTGGGCGAGACCGATCTGGTCAACCTGGGCGGCCGCGAGCTGCGCCAGGCGCGACGCCGCATCGGCATGATCTTCCAGGAGTACGCCCTGGTGGAGCGCCTGACCGTGATGGAGAACGTGCTCTCCGGGCGACTGGGCTATGTCGCCTTCTGGCGCAGCTTCACGCGGCGCTTCCCGGGCCGGGACATCGAGAATGCCTATCGCCTCCTCGATCGTGTGGGGCTGCTAGAGCACGCCGACAAGCGGGCCGACGCCCTTTCCGGCGGCCAGCGCCAGCGGGTGGGCATCGCTCGCGCCCTGGCCCAGGAGCCCGAACTGTTGCTGGTGGACGAGCCCACGGCAAGCCTCGATCCCAAGACCAGCCGCCAGATCATGCGGCTGATCACCGAGATCTGCGCCGAGCGCCAGCTGCCGGCCATCGTCAACATCCACGATGTGCCGCTGGCCCAGCAGTTCGTCGATCGCCTGGTGGGGCTGCGTGCCGGCCAGGTGGTATTCGATAATGCCCCGGACCGTCTCGACGAGGAGACACTCACCGAGATCTACGGTGCCGAGGACTGGACCGCCACCGACCAGGACGACGAGGAGCCTGACTTCGCCAGCCAGGCACAGGGCTCGTTGCGACTGGTAGGGACGGCGATATGACGGCAAGCACGTCCTATCCGCGCCGCTGGCGGCGACCGCCTCAGCTGGTCAAGACCCGGCGCTGGCGGCTGCTGCTTCCGCTTCTTCTGCTGGGCTACCTGATACTGGCGCTAAGTTCGCTGGAAATCGACGCCGGCCGTGTTGTCGAGGGGCTGTCGCGCGGCGCCCGCTTCGTCCAGGGTTTCCTGCAGCCGGACTTCACCAGCCGCTGGCAGGATATCCGCCAGGGTCTGATCGAGAGCTTGACCATGACGCTGACCGCCACCGTGGTGGGCGTGCTGGTCTCGGTGCCCATCGGTATCGGGGCGGCGCGAAATCTCTCGCCGCGCGCCGTCTATCTGGTGTGTCGCTCGATCGTTGCCGTCAGCCGCTCGCTGCAGGAGATCATCATCGCCATCTTCCTGGTGGCGATGTTCGGCTTCGGTCCCTTCGCCGGCTTTCTTACCCTGGCCTTCGCCTCCATCGGCTTCGTGGCCAAGCTGCTCGCCGACGACATCGAGGAGGCCAGCGCCAGCCAGATCGAGGCGATCCGCGCCACCGGGGCCAGCAGGTGGCAGTTGATCCACTACGCCGTTCAGCCCCAGGTCATGCCGCGGTTGATCGGTCTGTCGCTCTACCGACTGGACATCAACTTCCGCGAAAGTGCGGTGATCGGCATCGTCGGTGCCGGCGGCATCGGCGCCACCCTCAACACCGCCATCGACCGCTACGAGTACGACAGTGCCGGCGCCATCCTGCTGCTTGTCATCGCCATCGTCATGCTCTCGGAGTATGGCTCCAGCCACCTCAGGAAGTATCTGCAATGAGCGCTCTCGATACTCGCCCCGGCGAGCCCCCCCACTATTCGCAGGTCTGGACCTTTCGCACGCCTCGCGCCCGGCTGGCGCTGTGGGTGGGCTGGGTGGCCCTGGTGGCGCTCTTTGTATGGTGCTGGCAGTTGATGAACGAGAACACCCTGTGGATCTTCGTCACCGATGCACCGAGCCAGGCCGCCGACATCGGCAGCCGCATGTTCCCGCCCCGACTGGCCTACCTGCCCGAGCTGCTGATGCCGCTGTGGGATACCCTCAACATCGCCACCCTAGGCACGATGGGTGGCGTCATCCTGGCGGTCCCGGTGGCCTTCCTGGCGGCGCGCAACACCACACCCTCGGCGCTGCTGGTTCGCCCGGTGGCGCTGTTCATCATCGTGACGTCGCGTTCGATCAACTCGCTGATCTGGGCGCTGCTGCTGGTGGCGATCATCGGCCCGGGGCTGCTGGCCGGCATCGTTGCCATCGCCCTGCGCTCCATCGGCTTTGTCGGCAAGCTGCTGTACGAGGCCATCGAGGAGACCGACGCGCGCCAGGTGGAAGCCGTGACCGCTACCGGCGCCGCTCGATCCCAGGTGATCCACTACGGCATCGTGCCCCAGGTGCTGCCCGCCTTCTGGGGCATCTCGATGTTTCGCTGGGACATCAACATCCGCGAGAGCACCATCCTGGGGCTGGTCGGCGCCGGCGGCATCGGCATGAAGCTGCAGTCCTCCATCGACACCCTGGCCTGGTCCCAGGTGGCGACCATCCTGATCGTGATCCTGGGCACGGTGGTGGTCAGCGAGACCGTCTCGGCACGGGTGCGACAAGCGTTGATCTGAGTCGCCATCCTGTCCCGACACATGGTCATCCCCGCCAAATGGCTTTAACATATGAAAATCCATATATTATGCCCGGCGAGAGGACGTGTCCATGACCCCACACCAGGAATCCCAGTCACCCAGCACGGCGGAGGGCATGGGGCGCTTCGAACGCTTTCTCTCGCTTTGGGTAGCGTTGGCCATTGTTGCCGGGGTGCTGCTTGGACAGTTCGCACCAGCAATTCCCGACGCGCTGTCGCGTTTCGAGTACGCCCAGGTATCGATCCCGGTGGCCATCCTGATCTGGGCGATGATCTTTCCCATGATGGCGCAGATCGACTTCACCGCCGTACTCGGCGTGCGCCGCCAGCCCAGGGGGCTGATTATCACCACCACGGTGAACTGGCTGATCAAGCCCTTCACCATGTTTGCCATCGCCTGGTTCTTCCTGACGGTGGTGTTCCAGCCGCTGATCCCTGCGGATCTCGCCAGCCAGTACCTGGCCGGCGCCATCCTGCTGGGCGCCGCGCCCTGTACCGCCATGGTCTTCGTGTGGAGCTACCTGACCCGAGGCGATGCCGCCTATACCCTGGTGCAGGTTTCGCTCAACGATTTGATCATGCTGTTCGCCTTCGCCCCCATCGTGGTCTTCCTGCTCGACGTCTCCAACATTCAGGTGCCCTGGAACACCGTGGCACTGTCAGTGGTCCTCTACATCGTGATTCCGCTCGCCGCCGGCTATCTGACGCGGCGTACGCTGATCTCTCGCCACGGCAGCGAGTGGTACGACAACGTCTTCATGAGACGCATCGGCCCGATAACCCCGGCCGGGCTTATCCTGACGCTGGTGCTGCTGTTCGCCTTCCAGGGGGAGGTGATCCTCGAGGCGCCACTGCATATCGTGCTGATCGCCGTTCCGCTGATCATTCAGACCTTCTTTATCTTCTTTATCGCCTACGGCTGGGCCAAGGCGTGGAAGGTGCCCCACAACGTCGCCGCCCCCGGGGCGATGATCGGTGCCAGCAACTTCTTCGAGCTGGCCGTCGCCGCCGCCATCTCGTTGTTCGGCCTGCAATCCGGCGCCGCCCTGGCCACGGTGGTAGGCGTACTGGTGGAGGTGCCATTGATGCTTGCCCTGGTGCGCATCGCCAACAAGACGCGTCACCACTTTCCCGATGCCAGCACGGAACCTCGCTAAGCCATGACCATCGAGGTGACCCCTCGGGCCCGTGAGTGGCTCAACAAGAAGGGAGGCGTCGCCACGGTGCGACTATCGCCCCGCCGCGGTTGCTGCGGCGGCAGGGCCGATATCGCGGTGGCCGAGGCCAGGCCGCCAGACTCACCCGAACGCTATGTGCGCCTCGAGTTCGAGGACATGACGCTCTACGTCGATCCGACGCTGGTCGACCAGGGGCTGACCCTCGATGCCGAGGGCTTCCTCGGCCTCAAGCACCTCTTCGTGGAGGGCGCTCCCTTGACGCGGTAGGTTTTGATCTACTTCTTGCCTTGGGGCCCCTTGCCGGCGAGGATCCATGAATGACTCCGACCCTAGTGCACCGCCACCCGCTGGCCGTCATCGTGCTTGCCCAGCTCTGCGGCACCTCGCTGTGGTTCTCCGTCAACGGCGTGGGGCTGTCGCTGTCGCGTGACCTGGGTCTCTCCGAAGCGGACCTGGGCCGATTGACGCTCACCGTGCAGGCAGGCTTCATCACCGGCACCCTGTTCATCGCCACCACCGGCCTGGCCGATCGTTTCCGCGCCAGCCGTATCTTCGCCACTGCCTGCCTGGCCGGTGCCCTGGTCAATGCCGGCTTCGTGCTGGTGGCCGACCAGATGACCCTGGCACTCACGCTGCGTTTCTTCACCGGGCTGTGCCTGGCCGGCATCTATCCGCTGGGCATGAAGCTGGTCATCGGCTGGACACCCCGATACACCGGCGCGGCACTCGCCTGGCTGGTGGGCATGCTCACCCTGGGTACCGCCCTGCCTCATCTTCTTCGCGGCTCTACCCTGGGCTTGCCCTGGGAGTGGTCGCTGCTGGGTGCTTCCATCCTGGCTCTACTCGGCGGGATGGGCATTTTCGTCCTGGGGGATGGCCCACATCTGCCACCGTCAAGCGGCAAAGCACGGCTGCTCGACGGGCTGGCCGCCTTGCGGGAGCCCCGTTTCCGCGCCGTGGCCGGCGGCTACTTCGGCCACTGTTGGGAACTCTACGCCTTCTGGACGCTCGCCCCCTTCCTGGTTGCCCGGGAAGTAGCGCGGCTCGGCGCTCCCGAGGCCTGGATTCCCTGGCTGTCGTTTACCGTCATCGCGCTGGGGATGGCCGGCTGCGTAGGTGGCGGGCAGTTAAGCCGCCGGCTGGGCAGCCTCTGGGTGGCGCGCCGGGCCCTGGCCGCTTCCGGGCTGATCTGCCTGGTCTACCCGCTGATCGGCTGGCTGCCCCCAGGGCTGCTGCTTGGCCTACTCGTCCTGTGGGGGCTGACCGTGATTGCCGACTCGCCACAGTTCTCGGCGCTGGCGGCGGCCAGCGCGCCGCGCGAGCGAGTGGGCTCGACCCTGGCGGTGATGAACGCCGTGGGCTTCGCCCTGACCGTGCCGGCCATTTACCTCACCACCGCCCTGTGGGAGTTGCAGGGCGCCTGGGTGCTGTGGTGGCTGCTGCCGGGGCCGATTATCGGCCTCTGGGTATTGCGTCCTCTTTCGACATGCAAAACCGCACCAGAAGGCGACCTACCCTGAACCGTCACCAGGCCCTGAGCTTGATATGTATCACGGTGACGATGCCAGTGATGTGCTATACCAAGGACCACACCTTCGAGATCATTTCCTTATCATAACGAGAATTTCACCATGCCATCTCGCGACGTCGTCATCTGCCAGCCCGTACGTACCGCCATCGGCACCTACGCCGGCAGCCTCAAGGACACCCTCGCCACGGACCTGGGGGCGCGGGTCATTCAGGAAACCCTGTCTCGATCCGGCTTGGCCCCCGACAAGGTCCAGTCGCTGATCATGGGGCACGTCATCCAGGCAGGCTGCCGGATGAACTCCGGTCGCCAAGCCGGCATCGCCGGCGGGCTGCCGGTGGAGGTCCCGGCGCTCACTGTCAACCGCGTCTGTGGCTCCGGCGCCCAGGCGGTGGCCAATGCCGCCATGGAGATCTGGAGCGGCATGGCCGACTGCGCCATCGCCGGCGGCATGGAGAACATGGACCGCGCCCCCTATGTGCTTCCCCAGGGCCGATGGGGGGCGCGCATGGGTGACGTGACCATGTTCGACAGCATGCTGCTCGACGGGCTGAACGACGCCTTCAGCAACAAGCACGCCGGCTGGCATACCGAGGACCTGGTCAGCCGCTACAGCATCTCCCGGGACGACCAGGACGCCTGGGCGCTACGCTCCCAGCTCAATTTCTCGAAGGCCCAGGAAGCCGGCCACTTCGACGCCGAGATCGCTCCCGTGGAGCTCACCACGCGCAAGGGCACCACTACGTTCGCTCGCGACGAGCACAACCGCGGCGACACCACCGCCGAATCCCTCGCGAAGCTCAAGCCCGCCTTCCGCAAGGACGGCACCATCACCGCGGGTAATGCGCCGGGACTGAACAGCGGTGCCTCGGCGATGATCGTCGCCGAGCGCGACTGGGCCGACAAGCAGGGCCTCGCCCCCATGGCCCGACTCGTGGCCTTCGGCGTCGGCGCCGTGGATCCTGACTACTTCGGCATCGGCCCGGTGCCGGCGGTCAAGCAGGCCCTCGAACGCGCCGGCTGGTCGGTGAGCGACCTGGATCGTGTGGAGATCAACGAGGCCTTCGCCGCCATCGCCCTGGCCTGCCAGCGCGAACTCGGCCTGCCGGAAGAGATCGTCAACGTCGAGGGCGGTGCCATCGCCCACGGCCATCCCATCGGCGCCAGTGGCGCGGTGCTGACCACCCGCCTGCTGCATGCCATGCAACGCAATGGCGAGCGCCGCGGCATCGTCACCCTGTGTATCGGTGGCGGGCAGGGCATCGCCCTGGCGCTGGAACGTCTGTGAGCCGAGCTGTCACGAAGACGCCGCAACGCTCGGCGCCTTGCGTCGAGTCTGCCTGGTGGGAGCATCACCGCGAGCTGCAGCGCTTCCTGATCCGCCACTGCGGCGACCGAGAAGACGCAGACGACCTCTTGCAGCGTGTCTATGCCAAAGCGCTGATACATCGCGACCAGTTCTGTGAGCTGAGAAAACCGCGCGCTTGGCTTTTCCGCGTGGCCCGCAATCAATGGATCGACGATCAGCGCCGCACCGGGCAGCTGATTGACGGCAACCCGCCCGAAATGCCGGCGGACAATACTCCGCCGGCACCACTGGGTAGCCTCGCCGACTGCATCGCTCGAGCCCTTCCCCACCTGTCGCAGGAGGATCAAGACATCCTGCAGCGCTGCGATCTCGAAGGGAACAGACAGGCAGACTATGCCCAAAACCATAGTTTAGGCCTTCCGGCCACCAAGGCGCGGCTACGCCGGGCACGGCAACGGCTGCGTGAACGGCTGATCGAGCAGTGTGACATCGTCTTCGACGCCGAGGGCCACGTCTGCTGCCACAAGGCCGAAGAGCTGAGGGACCTCTCTTAGAGCACCGGCCAGTTCGAAAAACGCTGGGTGAGTATCTTTTTGCCGACTCCTGCGTCTTCTGATTAGCGACACTCATGAGACAGGAGTCAAAGACATGCTGGAGGTCTTTACCGGGTTGGCCGACTGGCTGGTCTACGGGTTGGCCGGTCTGGATCCCGAGAGCAAGCTCGGCACCTCGCTACACTTCTTCGTCGAAGACACCACCAAGATCTTCGCGCTGCTGGTGGTGATGATCTATATCATCGCGCTGATGCGCGCTTCCCTGAACCTGGAGCGCGTTCGCCATTATATCCAGCAGAAACCCCGCCTGGCGGGCTATGGCCTGGGCGCCGGCTTCGGCGCCATCACGCCCTTCTGCTCCTGCTCGAGCATCCCGCTGTTTCTGGGCTTCACCAGCGCCGGTATTCCACTGGGCATCACCATGGCCTTCCTGTTCACCTCGCCGATCATCAACGAGGTGGCGGTGATCATGCTGTGGAGCCTGCTGGGCTGGGAGTTCACTATGGTCTATGTCGTGATCGGCATGGCGGTGGGCATCGGCGGCGGCATGGTGCTCGATGCCATCAAGGGCGAGCGCTGGCTGAAGGATTTCGCCGCCAAGGCCTACCAGCAGGCCGCCGAAACGCCCCAAGGTGACGAGACCGCCCCCGAAGCTCCCTTCCTCACCCTGAAGGACCGCCACGACTTTGCCCGGGACGAGCTCAAGGAGATCGTCGGGCGGATCTGGAAATGGGTGATCATCGGCGTCGGCCTGGGCGCTGCCCTTCACGGCTTCGTGCCGGATGGCTGGTTCGCCGACCACCTCGGCAGCGGCCAGTGGTGGAACGTCCCGGCAGCCGTATTTGCCGGTCTCCCCCTGTATTCCAACGCCACCGGCGTCATTCCGGTGATGGAGAGCCTGATCCTCAAGGGCCTGCCGGTGGGTACAACCCTGGCCTTCTGCATGAGCACCGTGGCGGCCAGCTTTCCCGAATTCATCATGCTCAAGCAGGTCATGCAGTGGCGTCTGCTGGCCACCATCTTCGTCATCCTGCTGGCCAACTTCATGATCGTTGGTTGGCTGATCAACCTGCTGAGCCCCTGGCTGTTCAGCGGTTTTCACTAAACGGAAAGGAGCAAGACATGAAGAAGATCGAGGTTCTGGGCACCGGCTGCAAGAAGTGCGTCAACACCGCCGAGGAATTCCAGGCGGTAGCCAGTGAGCTGGGCATCGAGGTCGAGGTGGAAAAGGTGACCGATCCGGCCAGCATCATGGGCTACAAGGTCATGTCGACGCCTGGTGTGGCCATCGACGGCAAGCTCGTTCATAGCGGCAGCGTGCCGAACCGCGACAAGATCGAGACCATGCTGAAGGCGTGAGCGCAGCATGTTGGCCGAGAAGCCGAGCAACAAACCCAACTTGGCTACATCGCCGTCATGTGCACAGTAAAACTGTTCTTCGTCGTTGGGTTATGACCTCCACGACGAGGGGAAGCATGGTTTGGATGGCGCCGCATGCGCATCAGCAACCTCCGTATTCGAGCGCTTCGGAAACGGGGGTCTGAAATGATGGGCCTGCCTTGATTAGCCTTAAATGACCGAGCTCCAGCGGCCAGCATCGCCGCTGGCCGCTGAATTTACGGGGCTTTCTCAGGTTAGCCGTCAGTTCTAATGGGCCTGCTGGTAGGCTTCCAGGGCCTGAGCCAGGATCTCACGAGCCTCGCTGGCATCGCCGAAACCGTTGAGTTCGATGTCACCACCGTCCGGCAGGTCCTTGTAGACGCGGAAGAACGCGTTCAGGCGCTCGACTTCCATGCCCGGCAGATCGTCCATGCCATCGATATCGGCGTAGGTAGGATCGACGTCATCGGCGGGAACCGCGATGATCTTGTCGTCGGCCTCGCCGTCATCGATCATGCGCAGCACGCCGATCGGCTTCACCTTGATCACCGCGCCGGGGTAGATGGCGTCACGCGTGATCACCAGGGCATCCAGCGGGTCGCCATCGCCGCCGGCCGAGCTGGTGATCGAACCATAGTTCGCCGGATAGCGCACTGGCATCGACACATAGCGGTCGACGATCAGCTGACCCTGGTCGGCATTGATCTCGTACTTGGTAAAGCCACCGGCGGGTATTTCATTGACCACATGGAAGGTCGCTGGCGCGTCCTCGGTCTGTGGGTAGTCGAATACGTTCTGGGCCTGGGCGGCTGTGGTGCTAAGCAGGCTGGCTGCTATCAGCGGCAGGACGGCAGGTTTGATCATGAGATTACCTCCGATGCTGAAAGGGTTCGTTGATACGCTTCCAACCTAGCCAGCTTCCATGAACCCTCGATGACAGTGACACGACATCGTGATGTCCAAGTCAGACGGATGCAGCCCCATGCGCGATTGGATGGAACGTCGACAATCCTGGATCTATCTGACCTGCATCCTGGCGGGCCTGGCCAGCGGGCTGAGTCATCCCGATACAGCAGCGCGGCTGGAAGCCTTCCTCTGGCCACTGCTCGGTGCTCTGCTCTATGCCACCTTCACCCAGGTTCCGCTGACGCGGATCGGTCAGGGCCTCAAGGATTGGCGTTTCCTGGCGGCCCTGATGCTCGGCAACTTCGCGGTGATTCCCCTGGTGCTGGGCGGACTGATGGCCATGATGCCCGTGTCGACGGCCGTGCAGGCCGGCGTACTGCTGGTGCTGCTCGTCCCCTGTACCGACTGGTTTATCAGCTTCACCCACCTGGGCAAGGGCGACACCGGCCGGGCGATCGCCGCCACACCGGTGCTGTTGCTGGTGCAGTTGCTGGCCTTGCCCGCCTATCTCTGGCTCTTCCTGGGCGCGGAGTGGTTTCAGGCCGCGATCAGCCGCCACCTGCTCAACGCCTTTGCGGGTTTGATCCTTACTCCCCTGGCCCTGGCCTGGGTGACCGAGCGTCTGGCCGAGCGCAGCCTCAATGCCAGACGGCTGGTGCATGGCCTGGGTATACTGCCCGTGCCATTGCTCGCACTGGTTGTCTTTGTCATCGCGGCATCACAGGTAACGACGGTGGCCGGCCTCAGCGGAGTGTTGATGCAGGTATTGCTGATCTTCATCGGCTACCTGGTCTTCGCCGCCTTACTGGGCAAGACGCTCGGGGGGCTTTTCCGGCTACCGACACGTTCCGCCAGGACCCTGACCTTCAGCTTCGGCACGCGCAACTCCTTCGTGGTACTGCCCATCGCCTTGACCCTGCCCGAGGCCTGGCACGCTGCCGTGGTGGTCATCGTCTTCCAGTCGCTGGTCGAGCTGTTCGGCATGGTGGCCTACCTGAACTGGGTGCCGAGCAAATTGATTCCGGATACCCTCCCCCCCAGCGAGACGGCTCCGTGATACCTCTTGGCCGTATTCATCCACATGAGCAGCATTATGGAAGATATGTCACCCGTCATGCTCGGGTTCCTGGGTAGTCTCGTCGCCGGCTCGATGACGGCCATCGGGGCACTTCCCGTCCTGATCAGCAAGACGCCCAATCGCGGTATCCGCGATCTGGCGCTCGGTTTCGCCGCGGGTGTCATGCTGGCGGCGTCCTTCTTTTCCCTGATCATCCCCTCCCTGGATGCCTCTGAGCTGCGCTATGGCGGTACCGTCGTGCCTGCCGCTATTGCCTGTGCGGCCATACTGATGGGGATGGGGCTGATCGCCCTGCTGAACGAGCGACTTCCCCACGAGCATTTCGAGCAGGGGCGTGAAGGGCCGGAGGCGGCATCGCTTCGCCGCGTCTGGCTGTTCATCATTGCCATCACGATCCACAACCTGCCAGAGGGCCTGGCCGTCGGCGTGGCCTTCGGTGCGGGAGGCCGCGAGGGAGGATTACCGCTTGCCCTCGGCATCGGCCTCCAGAACATGCCGGAAGGCCTGGCAGTGGCGGTAGCGCTACTCGGGGAGGGCTATTCACGCTGGCGATCGTGGATCATTGCCTCCCTTACCGGACTGGTCGAACCGCTGGGTGGTCTTCTGGGGGCGGGCGTCGTCAGCATGTCACAGGTTCTGCTTCCCTGGGGGCTGGCCTTCGCCGCCGGCGCGATGCTCTATGTCATCAGCCACGAGATCATTCCCGAGACCCACCGCAGTGGTCACCAGAACAAGGCAACCCTGGGCCTCTCGGTAGGCTTGGTGCTGATGCTGTTCCTGGATGTTTCGCTGGGCTAGTACGTGGGCACTCATAAGACGCCATCCCCGTCCGGTGAGAGCCCCCAGGGCATTCTCGCCGTCCCAAGGGAGCGTGACGCCACCATGGCCTTGGCGCTCATGGAGCGCTTCCACGACTGGCTGGCCTCCATGACCTTGACAATGGGTGATGAGCCGCCTGAAAGAGGCTCAATCGTCAACCAGCCCAGCGGCCCGCAACCGCGCCTTCAGGCGCTGGTTCTCCTCGATCAGATCGGTCGCCAGAGCGGCAAGCTCGGGCGCAGCCTCGAAGTCACGCTCCAGTTGACACATGCGTCGAGCACGGGTCAGGTCATGACTGGTAAAGCGCCAGCTCGCCACATAGGGTGAACCGTCGGCCAGCAGGCCGCTCTCTATGCGCTCGATGACCCAGTCGGTGTCTACCGCGCAGGCCCTCGCCAGATCCTCGAGAGTGAGGGTCGCCTCGTCGATGAGTTCACCGCTGACGGTACGCTGCTGAGCCATGGCCTAGCCTCCTCTCCGTTGGCGCGGGTCGAAAGCGAGCTCATGCGCCATGGTTTCATAGAGCTCCCTTGCCTTGTCGGTATCGGCCGGGGGCAGCACCACCTCGAGTTCCACGTAGAGATCCCCCGGTTCCGGTCCGGGGATACCACGACCCTTCAGGCGCAATCGACGACCGGTCTGTGACCCGGCCGGTACCTTGAGCTTTATCACGCCCGACGGGGTCGGGGTCTCGATGCTGGCACCCAGAGCGGCTTCCCAGGGCGCCACCGGCACCGTTTGATAGACATCGCGCCCCTCGACTCGATAACGCTTGTCCGGCGTGAAGTGAATCTCCAGGTACAGATCCCCCCGCCGGGCCACCTCCCATGCCCGGACTGCCCTGGCCGGCGAGCCGGATATGCTGGTCCTCCTTCACCCCACGGGGAATGCGCACGTTGAGGCTGTGATCCCGGGAGACCACGCGCCCCTGCGCGTCGACCTCGGGCACTTGCAAGGTGATCGTCCGGCTCGCGCCCTGGAAGGCATCAGCCAGGTCAATGAAGACCTTGGCGTGACGATCCTCACCGCGCATCTGATAGGCGCGCCTTCCCGGGCCTGATCGGCCACCCTGGCCAAACAGGTTGGCAAAGAAGTCACTGAACTCTCCGAGATCGGCCTCCTCGAAACCGCGACCGCTGTATTCGAAGCCTGCATCCCAGTCCGGCGGAGGCTGGAAGTCCTGGCCCGAGCGGTACTGCTCGGCCAACTGGTCATAGGCGAGACGCTTCTCCGGATCGGTCAGCACCGCCTTGGCCTCGTTGATTTCCTGCATCCGCTGTTCGGCTTCGGGCTCCTTGCTGACATCGGGATGATACTTGCGGGCCAGCTTGCGATAGGCCTTCTTGATGTCCTCGGTGGTCGCAGTCTTCGTCACACCGAGTACCTGGTAGTAATCCTTGAATTCCACGTGTGAACACTCCGGCAAACGCCATGATCCTCCAGAAGCGCAATGACGCAGCTACCGCTCGTGACAGGATCCAGCAGGTTGCTTCAAGGCTAGTCGAAATGGTAGCAGGCGGGGGAGAGCGAGTCGGCCGATGAAAAGACAGGAAACGCCGAGGGCGTCTCAGCACATCGCCAGACGACGCTCGGGCCGGTTGCCCATGTTGGATAGGCGAACCTGAAGGCTCGAGAGGCGCTCGTTCTGACCCTTCTCGGCGGCCAGAAGAACCTCGCTGATCCAGTCCGGCAGCGCATCTGAGAGGCGATAGTAGACCCACTGGCCCTCGCGACGATCGCTGAGCAGGCCGCAGTTGCGCAGCTGAGCCAGGTGCCGCGACACCTTGGGCTGGGATTCCTGCAGGGCGTGGGTCATCTCGCAGACGCAAAGCTCCTCCTCGCGGCGAATCAGCAGCGTCAGCATCAGGCGCGTCTCGTCGCCCAGGCACTTGAACAGTCTTGCGGGGTCGAGCGGGGTCAAGAGCTATCCTCTCGCGGTAAAAAAATAAAAAACTCATGTTACGCCAAAGCCTGAACGGCCGACAGCGGCACCTGGTCGTGTTATGCCGATGCGATGCACTTCAGGCAGTGGCCTCCCGCGGCAGCGCCAGGGCCATCAGGGCGCTGGCTGCCACCAGGGCCGAGGAGATCCACAGGCAGGCCGCGAGTCCGTGGACCTGATAGACCCAACCGGAGAGCAAGGTACCCAGCAGGCGCCCCATGGCATTGGCCATGTAATAGAAGCCGACGTCCATGGAGACACCATCGGCCCGTGCGTAGTGGACGATCAGGTAGCTGTGCCAGCTGGAGTTGATGGCAAACAGCACGCCGAAGACCAGCAGCCCTGCCACCAACCAGCCCACCTCGGCGAGGGGCAACATCGCCAGCATCGCCGGCAGGCCGGCCAGCGCCAGCGCCCAGAACGCCGTGACGGCCCGGGGGCCGCTCTTGATCAGACCGGTCAGGCGAGGCGCCTGGGTCTGCACGCCACCGTAGCCGATCACCCAGATGGCCAGCAGGCCGCCCACCGTCCAGTGGCTCCAGCCGTGCTGGTCATAGAGGAATACCGGCAGGGCCACCACGAACCAGACGTCCCGGGAGGCGAACAGGCACAGCCGCGCCGCGGAAAGCACGTTGATGGCGCGTGACTTGGAGAACACCTCGGTGAACTTCGGCTTGCGCTTCTGACGGCCAAGATCCGCCCGAAGCCGCCAGAGCGACAGCCCCAGCACCACCATGAGCATCACGGCCATGATCACCATGGCGCCACGGAATCCGATCAGCGTCAGCAGCACACCGCCGAGGAAGAAGCCGGCGCCCTTGAGCGCATTCTTGGAGCCGGTAAGGATCGCCACCCAGCGGTAGAGCGCGCTCCGGGCGCTGACACTGTCCTTGGGCACCAGCACCTTGACCGCGCTCTTGGCACTCATCTTGTTGAGGTCCTTGGCGATGCCCGAGAGCGCCTGGGCCGCCATCACCCAGGGTACGGTCAAGGCCGCGGAAGGCACCATCAGCATCGTCAGGGCCAGGACCTGCAGTGCCAGGCCGGCATTCATGGTGCGGTTGAGACCCAGGCGCGCCCCCAGCCAGCCTCCCACCAGGTTAGTGACCACGCCGAAGGCCTCGTAGAAGAGGAACAGCATGGCCACTTCCAGTGGCGAGTAGCCCAGCTGATGGAAATGCAGCACCACCAGCATGCGCAGGGCGCCGTCGGTCAGGGTAAAGGCCCAGTAGTTGCCGGTAATCAGCAGGTACTGACGTACCTCGAAGGGCAGCGCCTTCAGGCGTGCGACAGGCGATTCAACCACGACTCACCTTGAGCGCCAATTCGGCGGTGCGGTTAGCGTAGCCCCACTCGTTGTCGTACCAGGCATAGAGCTTGAGCTGGGTACCATTGACCACCATGGTCGAGAGCGCATCGATAATCGCGCTGCGCGGGTCGGTGCGGTAGTCGATGGAGACCAGCGGACGCTCCTCATAGCCCAGGATGCCGTAAAGCTCACCCTCGGCGGCGGCCTTCAGCGCCGCATTGACCTCCTCCACCGTCACCTCGCGTTCCAGCTCGAACACCATGTCGGTCAGCGAGGCGTTGGCCAGGGGCACCCGCACGGCGTGGCCGTTGAGCTTGCCGGTCAACTCCGGGAAGATTTCGGTGATCGCCTTGGCCGAGCCCGTGGTGGTGGGAATCAGGCTCATGCCGCAGGCCCGGGCCCGACGTAAGTCCTTGTGGGGCGCATCCAGGATCGTCTGGGTATTGGTGATATCGTGCACCGTGGTCATGGAACCGTGACGAATGCCGTAGGTTTCGTGGATCACCTTGATGACGGGCGCCAGGCAGTTGGTGGTACAGCTCGCCGCGGTGACGATGCGATGGGCCTCGGGATCGTACCTGTCATCGTTGACGCCGACCACCACGTTGAGCACCGCCTCTTCCTTGATCGGCGCACTGACCACCACGCGCTCGACGCCCTGGTCGAGATAGGCCTGGAGTGCGTCGCTGCCCTTCATCTTGCCGGAGCACTCGATGGCCACCTGGCAGCCGGACCAGTCGCTCTCTGCCAGTGCCTTGTGCGCGCTGAAGGCGATACGCCGGCCATCGATCACCAGAGCGTCGTCTCCCGCCTGAAGGCCCTGCCCCGGCGACCAGTGGCCGTGAACCGAGTCGAACTCGAGCAGGTGGGCGAAGGTGGCAGCGTCGCCGCCCGGATCATTGATGCGCACCAGTTCGACCTCGCCGGCCTCCACGCGAGGCCAGAGGCTGCGCAGCACCAGACGACCGATGCGGCCAAAGCCGTTGATGCCGATTCGTACTGTCATGATGTCCCCTAGAGAAGAAGTAAAACACGCGATGTGATGAACAAGAGAGCGCTCCCCGACATCTTCAGCGCTGAATGTCGTCCCGCGCCTTGATCTGCAGCCACAGCGAAAGGCGACGACGGATCTCCTGCAGGGCCTGTTCGTAGGCATCGGCTCGACCGATCAGGCGCGGGTCACGGATGTCCCAGTAGATGTGCTCGTCGCTGGTGCCCTGCCAGTCGCGGCATGCCTGCTGGGCCTTGTCGCATAGCACAATGACGGCATGGAAATGTTCGCCGGTGAAATCCTCCAGCGACTTGCTGGCCAGACCCTCGGTGGAAATTCCCTGTTTCTCCAACGCCTCAAGGGTCAGCGCAGCGGGCTCATCGGGTTCGCTGCCCGCGCTGAGGGCCTCGAACTTGTCGCCGGCCAAGTGGCGCAACATCGCCTCGCCCATCAACGAGCGGGCGGAATTGGCATTGCAGAGGAAAAGCACGCGCTGTTTGTCCATGGGGTGGCTCCTTGCTATATATGACTTTTCATATATAACAATGGTAAATGTCAATCTCATGACAGTGGTCAGGGCGCGATAACGATGCCGGACACGGCCAGCAGCCCCACCACGGCCCAGGCGGGCAGCTGCCAGCGCACCAGTAGCAGGAAACCCGCCAGCGCCAGGGCGAACTGCTCGGGCCCGAGGATGGCGCCGGTCCAGACCGGGTGGTAGAGCGCCCCTCCCAGTATCCCTACCACGGCCGCATTGGCCCCTCGCATCGCCGACTGGGCAGCAGCCCAGTGACGAAGGGTGTTCCAGAACGGCATGACGGCCACCAGCAACAGAAGACCCGGCACGAAGATGGCAATCAGTGCCAGGGCGGCCCCCGTTAGTCCGCCCGGCCCGATCTCGAGCACACTGCCCAGGTAAGCAGCAAAGGTGAACAGCGGACCGGGCACCGCCTGAGCGGCGCCATAGCCGGCCAGAAAAATGTCCGACGAGAGCCAGCCCGACTGCACCACCTCGGCCTCGAGCAGCGGCAGCACCACATGCCCTCCACCAAACACCAGGGCCCCGGCCCGATAGAAGGCGTCCAGCAGATCAAGGGTCGGTGAGACGGTGGCCAGCGTCAGGACCGGCAACCCACCCAGCAGCAACAGGAAGGCCACCAACGCAAGGCTGCCGGCCCGATGAGAAACTGGTAGCGCCAATGGTGCTCGCGGCGACTCGTCACCGCCACTGCGACAGAGCGCCAGACCAGCCAGCACGCCCACCAGAATCGCCGTCACCTGGCCGAGCGGTCCAGCCACCAGCACGACAGTGAAGACCGCCGCCAGCGCGATGCCGGTGCGTCGGTGATCCGGACAGAGGTTCCTGGCCATGCCCCAGACGGCCTGAGCGACGATGGCCACCGCTGCCACCTTGAGGCCGTGAACCAGACCCGCACCGACGGTGCCTTCAAGACGGCTCGCGCCCAGCGCAAAGGCCACCAGCAACAGCGCCGACGGGAGCGTGAAGGCCACCCAGGCCAGCGCGGCGCCCCAGGGACCGGCGCGCAGAAGACCGAGGGCGAACCCCACCTGGCTACTGGCCGGCCCCGGCAGGAACTGGCACAGGGCCACCAGGTCCGCATAGTCCTGCTCGCCGAGCCAGTTTCGACGGGCGACAAACTCATGGCGAAAGTAGCCTAGATGCGCGACGGGGCCGCCGAACGAGGTCAGGCCGAGCAGCAGGAAGGCCTTGAACACCTCAAGGGGCCGGCCCCGGTGGGATGGCGAGCGGCTCATGAGCAAGCTCCTTACCGGCGCCTGGCCGTAGGCTCGTCCGCGCTTAACCGTAGCGGCCGGTAATGTAGTCTTCCGCCTTCTTGGTGGCCGGGTTGGCGAACATCGTCTTGGTATCGTTGTACTCGATGATCTCGCCCAGATGGAAGAAAGCCGTGTAATCCGCCACCCGCGCCGCCTGCTGCATGTTGTGCGTCACGGTGATGATGGTGAACTTCTCCTTCAGGCGATCCATCAGGTCCTCGATGGTGGCCGTGGAGATCGGGTCCAGGGCCGACGTGGGCTCATCCATCAGGATGACATCAGGCTGAACCGCGATCGCCCGGGCAATGCACAGGCGCTGCTGCTGACCACCGGAGAGCGAGGTGCCCGGCTGATCCAACTTGTCCTTGACCTCTTCCCAGAGACCGGCGTCGCGCAGCGCCTTCTCCACCAGTTCGTCCTGCTCCGGCTTGCGGCTCACCAGGTCGTGCATGCGCGGGGCATAGACGACATTGTCGTAGATCGACTTGGGGAAGGGATTGGGCTTCTGGAACACCATGCCCACCCGGCGGCGCAGCGCCACCTCGTCCATCTTGGCGGCGTTGACGTCGCGACCGTCCATCTCCACCAGACCCTTGATTCGCACGCTGGGAATCAGGTCGTTCATGCGGTTCAGGCAGCGCAGGAACGTCGACTTGCCACAGCCGGAGGGGCCGATCAACGCCGTGATATTCCTCTGGAAGATATCGATGTTGAGGCTCTTGAGCGCCTGTGTTTCGCCATACCAGAGGTTGAGATCGCGGACGCGAATGCTCAGCTCATGGTTGGCATGGTTATTTCGGCTGACGGGCTGCCCAACATTTGGCGTGGGCTGCGGCGTGTGCTGGCTAGCGGCTTGAATATTCATGTCTGATTCCTCTTTGGCGTGCCGGGCCTACCAGCGACGCTCGAATTTCTTGCGCAGGACGACGGCGGTGGCATTCAGGAAGATTAGGATCGCCAGCAGCACGAGGATCCCGCCGGCAGTCTTCTCGACGAAGGCCTGCTCTGGCTCGCCCGCCCAGGTAAAGATCTGGGCCGGCAGCACCGTGGCCGCCTCGGTGAAAGAGCCACCCGCATCGGGTATGAAGGCCACCATGCCGACGATGATGAGCGGCGCCGTCTCACCCATGGCCTGGGCCAGACCGATGATGGACCCGGTCATGATCCCCGGCATGGCCAGCGGCAATACGTGGTCGCGCACCACCTGCCAGCGCGAGCAGCCCACCCCGAAGGCGGCATGGCGGATCGAGTCCGGCACGCTGCGCAATGCCGTTCGCGTGGCAATGATGATCACCGGCAGGGTCATGAGCGCCAGCGTCATGCCGCCAACCAGTGGCGATGATCGTGGCACGCCGAAGAAGTTGATGAAGATCGCCAGGCCCAACAGGCCGAACAGGATCGACGGGATCGCCGCCAGGTTGTTGATGTTGATCTCGATGATCTGGGTAAGGCGGTTGTCGGGGGCGAATTCCTCCAGGTAGACCGCCGTCATCACGCCAATGGGGAAGGCGATCGCCAGCGTCACCAGCAGGGTCATCACCGTGCCTACGGCAGCGGAGAGGATGCCCGCACGCTCCGCCATCTTGGAATCGCCACTGGTAAAGAAGGTGGTATTGAACTTCAGCGCGACCTGGCCATTGTCGACACGCTCATCGATGGCGGCTTGTTCGTCATCACTCAGCGAGTTGCGGTGGCCCTTGAGATACTGATCTGCTTCGCTGTTGGTCAGCACCCAGCGGGTCTCGGTGGTGCCCAGCAGGTCGGAGTTATCACGGATCATGCCCGGTATCAGTCGCTCGAAGCTGCGGCTGACCAGGGGGGCGATATCGGGTTCCAGCGCCGCTCGCCCCATTTGCCGGGCGTCCTCGTTGTAGTCGATCTCAACCTGGACGTAGGCCTGCTGAAACGCCGGCAGCCCCCTGTTGAGCATGTCGGCAAAGAACAGCGCCAGGAACAGGCCGGCGAGGCCCAGCGCCCCCATGGAAATCCACTTAAGCCGCGACGAGCGGCGATGGCGCTTATGCAGCTGGGCGCTGATGTCGTCGAAGGAGTGTCTCATCTCGTCGATTCCTCGGCGTTACAGGTTGTTGACGCGATACTTCTCGCGGAAACGGCGGATCATGAGTACCGACACCAGGTTCAGGCTCAACGTGACGGCAAACAGCACCAGACCCAGGGCGAAGGCCGAGAGCGTCTCGGAGCTCTCGAACTCCAGGTCGCCGGTCAGCGCGGCGACGATGCGCACCGTGACCGTGGTCATGTCTTCCAGCGGGTTGGCGGTGAGGTTGGGCCGCATGCCCGCCGCCATCACCACGATCATGGTCTCGCCCAGCGCACGCGATACCGCCAGCAGCGAGGCGGAGATGATGCCCGGCAGCGCCGCCGGAATGACCACATCGCGGATGGTCTCGCCCTTGGTCATGCCCAGTGCCAGCGAGCCTTGTCGCATGCTGTCGGGCACTGCGCTGATCACGTCGTCGGAAAGCGAAGAGATGAAGGGGATGATCATGATGCCCATCACCACCCCCGGTGCCACGGCGTTGTTGAAGGAGGCATCCAGGCCGAAGAAACCGGCCACGTCAACGATGATCGGTGCCACCGTGATGGCGGCGAAGAAGCCGTAAACCACGGTGGGAATCCCGGCCAGCACCTCCAGGGTCGGTTTGGCCAGGGTGCGCACTCGACTGGGCGCAAACTCCGCCATGTAGATGGCCGAGAGCAGTCCCACCGGGATCGCCACCAGCATGGCGATGGCCGTGATCATGAAGGTACCGGCGAACAGCGGTACCGAACCGAACTGGGCAGTGCTGCCCCCCTCATCACCGCGCCCCGCGGCGGCCAGGAAGCTATCGCCCGGGCTCCAGACGGTGCCGGTAATAAACTCCCAGAAGCTGTGCATCTGGAAGAAGCGCAACGCCTCGAAGACGATGGAGAAGAGGATCCCGAAGGTGGTGAAGATCGAGATCATGGCCGCGGCGACCAGCACCCAGCGAATGACCCGCTCGATGGCCTGGCGGGCATGGAAGTCGGGCTTCACCTGACTCATCCCCACCAGCAGGCCGATGGCCGCGATCACCAGGCTGCCGGCCAGCAGGTAGAGGGTGGGGATTTCGGCGCCCAGCAGAAGCATCAGGAAGGCCCCGACGGCACCCACGGTAATCGCCGGGCCGGCGGTGGCGACCACGGCGAACCAGGCGTACTGATCGGGCTGGGCATACATGGCCGTGCCACTGGCGCGCACCCGCGCGGCCTTGGCACGGCCCAGGAAGAAGGCTAACAGACCCAGCAGCAGCAGAACGCCGCTGAACATGGCGAGGAGTTGGTTGGTCTGCATAGATCTCTCTCGGTGAATAACGGCGGCAGCGTGCCTGCCGGAACGTGCAACGGCCGGCAGCCGTGGGCTGCCGGCCGGTTCAGGCGTCCCTGCCCAACGGCGGGGTTACTTGAGGTCGTCGACCTCGAGCTGTGCCCGGTTCTCGACCTTCTCGCGAGTCTGCTCACGCTCGGCTTCCGGCAGCACGATCAGGCCAATGTCTCTCAGGTAGCCACCGTTGCCAATCATGGTCTCGGAGACGAACATGTCGACATAGTCATACAGCGGCGGCACGTCGTCAGCGTGCTGGTTCTTGACGTAGAACCACAGCGAGCGGGCAATCGGGTAGTCACCGGCGCTGATCGCCTCGGGTTCCGGCGCCACGCCTTCGATGGCCGTGCCGACCAGAGTATCGGTATTCTCTTCCAGGAAAGAGTAGCCGAAGATGCCGAAGGCATCGGTGTCTTCGCTCAGGCGCTGGACGATCAGGTTGTCGTTCTCGCCAGCATCGATGTAGGCGCCGTCGGAACGAACGTCAGTGTAGGCCTCACCACCATAAGCTTCAATTTCCTCTGACGGGACTTCCATGGCGAGCTCTTCGAAGGCGTCGCGGGTGCCGGACGTGGTGGGCGGGCCATAGATGGAAATCTCGCGATCCGGCAAGGAGGCGTCGATCTCGCTCCAGTTGGTATAGGGGTTATCGACCAGTTCACCATCGACCGGCACCTTGGCCGCCACCGCCAGGAACAGCTGTTCGAGGGTCAGCTCGATAGCGTCGTTCTCGCTGGACTGAGCGAACACGATACCGTCAGAACCGATCTTGACCTCGGTGATATCGGTCACGCCGTTCTCGATGCAGCGCTCGAGCTCGGAGAGCTTGATGCGGCGAGACGCATTGGTAATGTCGGGAGTGCCCTCGCCCACGCCGTTACAGAACAGGCGCAGACCACCACCGGAACCGGTGGACTCGATGACCGGGGTCGGATACTCGGTCACGGCACCGAACTCCTCGGTCACGTAACTGGCGAACGGGTAGACGGTGCTGGAGCCGACGATGCGGATCTGATCACGGGCATGTGCCACGGTAGCCACACCGATAACGGCGGCGGCGATGGCAGTGGTCTTGAAAGCACGGTTGTTGAGGATGCGATTCATGGAGCGATCTCCTGGTTGGGATAGTGTGCAACCTTCGCAGGACACACCTTGCCGCAGTCAGATGACAGCTTCGTGACAAACCGCCATAAATTCTAGCCCCTTTCCCGCCTCTTGCCAGCGCGTGGATCAGGCCCTTTCGGGACGCCCTGCCAGTAGGCGTATACCGAGGTTGGCCAGCAACGAGGCGCCGAGCATGGTGGCCACCATCGGCCAGGCGCTGTCCACCTCGAAGGCACCCACCAGCACGCCGGCCAGGGCGCCGCTGGAGAACTGCAGGCTGCCCTGAAGGGCGGCTGCGGTGGCACTCATGTGATGGAAGCGGTCGAGCAGCGAGGTGATGGCGTTGGGGGCAATCAACCCGATGGTGCCGGCGAAAAGCACGATCAGCGGCACCATGGTGGCAAGCGACTCCAGGCCGCTGGCCACCATGAACACCAGGCCGAGGCCGGCGGCCAGCTGGATGCCCAGTCCCAGTCGCAGGTTCTGCAGGGGCGTGCGCCACCGCAGCAGGCGGATGTTGAGGCGGTTGGCGGCCACCATGGCCACCACGTTGACTCCGAACACCAGCGGATAGAGCGATGGCGTAAGATCGAAATGTTCGAGATAGAGAAACGGCGAGGCGGTGATGAAGGCGAATAGCCCGGCAAAGGACATCGAGGCAGCGGCGATGAAGCCCATGGCCCGACGATCGCGCAGTACGCTGGCGTAGTTCGCCAGTACCTTGGCCGGCGTGGAGGCTGATTGACCGGGCGGTCGCGTCTCCGGCAAGCGGGTACCCAGCAGCCACATCAGGAAACCGGCATAGACGGCAAGGAACACGAAGATCAGCCACCAATCGGCGAGATAGAGCAGCCCGCTACCCACCATCGGCGCCACCAGCGGCGCCATCAGCATGATGATCGCCATGGTCGACATCACCTTGGCGGCTTCACGGCCTTCGAAGCAGTCGCGCACGATGGCCGCCGAGTTGACCACGGTCGCACCGCCGCCCAGCGCCTGGACGAAACGCCATGCCAGCAACTCACCCAGCGAGCCCACCGTGGTGATCATCAGGCTGGCCAACAGGAAGACCACCAGCCCACCGAGCAGCACCGGTTTGCGTCCCACCCGATCGGACACGGGGCCGAACACCAGCTGCCCGAGGGCGAAACCTGCCAGGAAGGTCGAGAGAGACAGCTCTGTATGATGGATGCTGGCCCCGATGTGTCCGGCGATCGCCGCCATGGCCGGCAGGTAGGCATCGATGGCAAAAGGCGCCAGGGCCGTATTGGCGGCCACCAGCAGCGCCACACGTCGAGGGTTCAGGGTCAAGGCGCCTCCCGGGCAGCATGGGGTGAAAGGTAGAAAGCTAATGATACCCCAAACCCCGCTCGCTGCCTTAGCCATCTGTATTCGGCCACCCTGCCTTGCTAGAGTGGCCCGACGACAACCGGAGGGATCCCGACATGGCAGATGACCTGCTTTCACAACTCAAGACCATGACCACCGTGGTCGCCGATACCGGTGACCTCGAGACGATTCGCCGCTTCCAGCCTACCGATGCCACCACCAACCCCTCGCTGATCCTCCAGGCAGCCCAGCATGAATCTCGACGCGCGCGGTTAGCCGAGATCGCCCGTCATGCCACCGACATCGACGATGCCCTGGACGCGGTAGCCGTGGAGATCGGTAGTGAAGTCAGTGCCCTGATACCGGGCTATGTCTCCACCGAGGTCAGTGCCCGCCTCTCCTTCGATGCCGACGCCACCCTGGCCAGGGCCCGTTCGCTGATCGAGCGCTACGCGCGCCATGGCGTTGGACCGGAGCGCATCCTGATCAAGGTGGCCTCTACCTGGGAAGGCATCCGCGCCGCCCGGACCCTCGAGCGCGAAGGCATCCACACCAACCTCACCCTGCTGTTCAGCTTCGCCCAGGCACGCGCCTGTGCGGATGCAGGCGTCACCCTGGTGTCGCCTTTCGTCGGTCGGATTCTCGACTGGTACAAGGCACAGGAACCCGATGCCGACTTCAGCGGTGACCGCGACCCCGGCGTGCAGTCCGTGAGGCGCATCTACGAGCACTTCAAGGGGCATGGCTACGATACCATCGTGATGGGCGCAAGTTTCCGCAATGCCGGCGAGATCATCGCCCTGGCCGGCTGCGACCGTCTGACCATCTCGCCCAAGCTGCTGGAAGAGCTGGCCGACACCACCGGCAACCTGGAGCGTCGGCTCACGCCGCTGGACGCCGAGACCCGTGCCCCGGAGCCCCAGGATGAGGCCGAGTTCCGCTGGGAAATGAACGAGGATGCCATGGCCACCGAGAAGCTGGCGGAGGGCATCCGCAAGTTCATGGCCGATCAGCGCAAGCTGGAAAGCCTGCTGGGAGAGCTGAGGAGGGAGTAAGCGACGAAGACCGGTCAGTGGTTGTGGGAAGCGGCCTCCTGGGCCTCCAGCATCTCGACGAGCGGCTGGAACTCTTCGCGATTGTGTTCATTCAGGCGCATCAAGATACGGTGCGCCTCGAGGACCCGCTGACGGGTATCCTCGACGTCGGTGGGAATCTCGGGAAGATCGCAGAGCTCGCAGGTCTCGGTGATCGGCGTCTCCACCAGGGTGAAGATACGCGAGAAGCCCATGACGTCGAGCATCCGCTGGACGTCGGGATTGTCGGCGATGATGGTCGGGCGCTCGGTGACGCGACCCTGCACCGCCATGGCCACCTTGGCAAGGAAGCCCAGGGCGGTGGAATCCACGTTGGTGGTGTCACGCAGGTCGATGATCAGCGTCTCGAGCCCCGGTGTTTCGGCCAGCTGCCGGGCCTGCCGGTCCAGGGTGGCACACAGCGTCAGCCGAACGTCCCCAATCAGCTTGAGGACAAAGACCCCGGAATCGAATGCCGCCTTGATGCGGCCTTCATGGTTTATCATTGCCAAATCCGCTCAACATCATGATCGTCAGGTCGTCTGGCAGTTCCTCATGCCCCGGGGCGCTCTCGGCGACGCTTTCATCATCGTCCGACAAGGCACCCAGTGCAAGGCTGCCACGTAAGTCCTCCAGCGTCTCGCTGGTCAGGACCCGCCGCTCGAGTTCCCTGAGCCGCATATCAAGCGTGTCACCCGGCAGGCACTCCAGTATCCCATCCGAACATAGCCACAACCGGAAATGCTCCGGCAGCTCGCAACCCAGCCACGGATAGTCGACCCCCGGAAAGAGACCGACCGGCATGCCTTCGCCGGATAGCGGTGTCACCTGACCGTCGGTCACCAGCAGCGGCATGGGGAGCTGAGCGCCCAGCGAATAGTGGAGATATCGCCGCTGATGGTCAATGACCCCGACGAACAGGGTCGCATGCTTACCGATACCGGCATCCAGCAGTTCGCGATTGAGCGCGGCCAGCCAGCGCGGTGCCAGGGCTTCTGGATGCTCGCCATCCCACTCGTGCTGCCAGTGATTTGAGAGATATTTCAGCAGCACCGTCACGAAGGCCGAGGAGGCACCGTGCCCCGAGACATCGGCAAAATAGAACAGGCTATAGCGCTCATCGAAGGCCTGGAAATCGAGAAAGTCTCCGGACAGGTAGAGCGATGGCGCCAGCCAGTAGTCGTAGGTGACGTCATTCAGGGTCTGTGGCCGCTGAGGTAGCAGCTTGCGCTGGATCTGCCCACCGGCCTGCTGGTCGAGGCGCAACATCGCAAGGTGGGTCTCGAGACTCTCGTTGAGCTCCTCCAGGTCTTCGTTGAGCTGAGCCAGGCGGGCACGGTCATGCTCACGCTCCGCGGCCAGGTGATGCACCTCGATGGCCTTGCCGATCATGCGCCGCAGCAGGGACCCATGACGCAGCGGGTCGATAATATAGTCCACCAGGCCGGCATCGACCGCGCGCAGCAGGTCAGCATCCTGGCGCTCATCGCTGACCACCAGGGTCGGCAGGCGTCCGGCGAGCCGTTTCCAGTCGGCACTGGGCACCGCTCTTGAGTGAGCCACGATGAAGGCGGTTTCCGGAGGAAGTCCTTCGATGCTGTCGGCGGCATACACCGCCAGGCCGTCTCGGGCGATGGTCTCGGCCAGTGCATCGCGCTCAGGCCCCGGCACATCGATCACCCCGATCAATTGCTTGGCTGGTGGCATGCTGTCATGGCCTCATTCGGCGAAGGCGTCATCGAAATCCGCGTCATCGAAGTCAAACTCGTCGCTGGCGAAGGGATCCTCGCCCATCTCACCATCGCTGACCTCGAAGCGACGCTGCTGCAGGTAAGTGTCGCGAATGAAACTGTAGCGGTCTCCGCGAATCATCTTTTCCTGGTCGAGCAGCCCGGCCCGGGTATCGATCACCCTCAGGGCGGTGAGCCCCATGCGCACCTCGTCATCCTCCACGTAGGTGGTGGGATATGTCACCATGTCCACCGGCAGGCCGGCAGTATCGCGAACCGTGCTCGGGCCGAGCAGCGGCAGCACCAGGTAGGCGCCTTCTCCCGCCCCCCAGGCGCCTAGGGTCTGACCGAAGTCCTCCTCGCGCCCGGTGATCTCCAACGGCGTGGCAACGTCGAACAGGCCACCGAGGCCGATGGTGGTGTTGATCAGGAAGCGCCCCGTCGCGATGCTGGCGTTGCTGCCCTTGCCCTGCAGCAGGCTGTTGAGTGCCGTACGCGGCTCCCCCAGGTTGGAGAAGAAATTGCCCACACCGGCCTCGACCGGATCCGGGGTGATGAATCGATAGCCCTTAGCCACCGGCTTGAGCGCGTAGCGGTCGATCACATCATTGAAGGCGAATACCTTGCGGTTGAAGCCCTCCCAGGGATCGTCGGGATTTCGCTCCTGCACCTCACCGCTGGCGGCACAGCCCGCCGTGGCCACCAGCGACACCGCGAGTGCTCCACGCCCGATCCATCTTGTCAGAAACTGCTTCATCGGTTTCTCGCCTCCCAGCGATTCCCTGTCGTGCCGCTCATTGACGACGCACCACCACGCTGCCGGCACTGTATCCCGCGCCGAAGGAACAGACCACCCCGAGCGCGCCGCTCGGCAGGTCGTCCCGATGCAGATGAAAGGCGATGATCGAGCCTGCCGAGCTGGTATTGGCATAGCGATCGAGGATGATCGGCGCCTGTTGAGGATTTGGATCATGACCCAGTACGCGCCGGGCGATAAGGTCGTTCATGTGACGGTTGGCCTGATGAAGCCAGAGCCGCGACAGGTCGTCACCCGCCAGTTCGAGGCTCGCCAGGTGATCAGTGATCAGCGCCGCCACCAGAGGACAGACCTCCTTGAAGACACGCCGACCCTCCTGGACAAAAAGCTTGTCGACGGCCTGCGGATCGCTGTCGGAAACCCGGTTGAGGAAGCCGGCGTTGTTGCGTATGGCGTTGGAGAAGCGCGTCACCAGCCGCGTACCGAGGATCTCGAAGCGTGCCTCGGCCGTCGCCACGGCGTCGCTTTCCAGCACGATGGCGGTACAGGCATCTCCGAAGATGAAGTGGCTGTCGCGATCCCGGAAGTTGAGGTGTGCCGAGCAGATCTCCGGGTCGACCACCAGGGCACGCTTGACGCTGCCGGCGCGGATGGCGTTGGCGGCCACCTCGATGGCAAAGGTCGCCGAGCTGCAGGCGACATTCATGTCGAAGGCGTAGCCGCCCGCACCGAGCGCCTCCTGGAGTTCCACTGCGACGGCCGGATAGGGCCGCTCCAGGTTGGAGCAGGCGACGATGACCAGCTCGATATCCTCTGCGCCTACCCCTGCCTGGCCCAGGGCCTCGTGCGCCGCGACCAGGCCCATCTCGCACTGGAGGGAGGGCTCGTCATTGCCGCGCTCCGGCAGCCGGGGCCGCATGCGCTCAGGATCGAGGATGCCTTCGGCGTCGAGCACGTAGCGGCTGTGGATGCCCGAGGCCTTGACGATGAACTCAGTACTGGAGTGCGGCAGCGGCTCGCGCTCGCCGGCGGCGATGGCCTCGGCATGGTGCGCATTCTCGGCGTCGACCCAGGCGTTGAACGAGGCCACCAGGGCCGCGTTGTCGATGGCATGCTCCGGAGTGAAGAGGCCCGTTCCGGTGATCACCACTTGGCTCATGCTGTTCTCCCTGTGAGTTCTGTCCAGCGCTTCTCGAGACGCTTGGTGGAAACCGGAAACTTCGTGCCCAGCTGCTGCGCGAAGAGTGAGACCCGCAGCTCCTCGATCCACCAGCCGAACTCCACCAGTGCCGGATCCTCAACATCACCGCGTCGCTCGCTCTCGCGACGCGCGTCAAGTCGTGCCTCGAGGTCCCGAACCTCCTGCATCTGCATCTGGTCGCGCATGCGTTCCCGCGGCGCTTTTTCCAGGCGAATCAACGCCGCTTCCATGTACCGAGGGTACTCCTCGAGCCACTCCCCGGCCTCGCTGACGAAACCGGGATGCACCAGTCGCTGCATCTGGGCCTTGAGGTCACTGTAGACCAGTGCCTGGGCCAGGTTCAGCTGCCCCTTCAGCGCCTTGCTCACGGCCAGGTGCCCCTTGAGTGCCTGCTCCAGGGTGGCCACCAGGGCCTCCGCTCGGGGCAGCAGCGCATCGCGCTGCGCCTCGAGGCGCTGGTCCAGCTCGCTCCGCGAGCGCGGCAGCGGGTCGGTGGCTACCACCTGGCGGAACACCGCTGCCACCACATCCTCGATAAGCTGACGCTTGCTGCCCACCTTGGCGAACAGCAGCGCACAGGTCTCCAGCCCCTTCAGGCCCTCGATAGCCCTCACCTGGTCAGACAGACCTTCCATGGCCGCTCGAACCACGCCGCGGCGATGGGCTTCGCGGGCCTTGTCGGGATGGTCGAAAAGCTCGACCCGGAAGGCATCCTTGACGGGCACCAGGGCCGGGTAGGCCTCCACCCGGATGCCGGCCTGGGTGGTGACCCGGGACTCGGGCAAGGGCGACTCGGGCAGGGCCTCGAGGTCACCCTCGCTGCTGGCCTGTGCGGCCAGGGCCCGGGCGCCCTCCCCCGCGGCAGCCTCGAAGCGACGTTCCAGTTCACGAGCATCGCGGCCCTGTCCCAGGGTCCGGCCCTGGTGGTCGACCACCCGCAGGTTCATCAGCAGGTGGGGCTCCAGCTGATCGAACCGCCAGTCATCGGGATGTACACGCAACCCGGTGCGGCGGCGCAGGAACTCGCCCAGCGCCTCGGTGAGCGGCTTGTCGTCCGGGGTCAGGGACTCGAGGGCGGCGTCGACCCAGTCGGGAATCGGCACCACCTGGCGGCGCACCGACTTGGGCAGCGACTTCATCAGCGCGATGCACTTCTCGCGCAACAGGCCCGGGACCAGCCACTCGAGCCGTGCCAGGGGCAGCTGGGGAAGCATGGCAGCCGGTACGGTCAGGGTCACGCCGTCATTCACGGCACCGGGCTCGAAGTGATAGCTGAGCGGGTAGCGCACGCCGCCCAGCAACAGCTCGTCGGGGTAGTCGGCCCGGGTGATCTCCCCGGCCTCCCGCGCCAGCAGGGCCGCACGGTCGAACTTCAGGATGTCGGGATTCTCGCGCTCGGCCTTGCGGCGCCAGGCCTCGAAACCCTTGCCGTTGACGATGTCCGCGGGGATGCGCTCGTCGTAGAAGGCGAACAGGGTCTCTTCGTCGACCAGGATATCGCGCTTGCGGGCGCGATCCTCGAGATCCTCGACCTCTTCCACCAGCGCCCGGTTATGTGCGAAGAATTCGCCCTTGGTGCGAAACTCGCCCTCCACCAGCGCCCGGCGGATGAAGATCTCCCGGGCCTCCTGCGGGGCGATGGGGCCATAGTGGACCTTGCGTCCGGCGACGATCGGCAGGCCGAAGAGCGTGACCTGTTCGCTGGCGACCACCTGGGCACGCTTCATCTCCCAGTGCGGCTCGGCATAGGAGCGCTTCACCAGGTGGCCCGCCAGCGGCTCGATCCATTGAGGCTCGATCCTGGCCACGGTGCGCGCGAAAAGCTTGCTGGTCTCGACCAGCTCGAAGGCCATCAGCCACTTGGGAGACTTCTTGGCCAGCCCCGACCCCGGGTGGATCAGGAACTTGCGGTTGCGGGCTCCCAGGTACTCGCGATTCTCGGTGAGCAGCCCTAGATGAGATAGCAGCCCGGGGAGCAGGGCCTTGTGCAGGGCCACGCCGCTGTTGCGATGGGCGTCGCGGCGAGCCTGGTCGTCCATTTCCGGCTCATCGGCAGCAGGCCGCGGGGCCGGCGGGGGCACTTCGATCTCCATGTCGCGCAACAGCTGGCGCAGCTGTCGGAAGGTGTCGTGCCACTCGCGCAGGCGCAGGTAATTGAGATAATGGTCCCTGCACCAGCGCCGTAGCCGATTGCCCGAGAGCTCCTCCCGGGCGGCCTCGAAGCCGTTCCAGAGATTGAGCAGGGCCACGAAATCGGAGTCCGGATCCTGCCAGCGCCGGTGCGCCTGGTCGGCGGCCTGGCGCTTGTCGGCCGGCCGGTCACGAGGGTCCTGCACCGCCAGGCCGGCGACCACGATCAGCACCTCGCGCAACCCACCCTGCTCGGCACCGGCCAGCACCATGCGTGCCAGGCGCGGATCGATGGGCAGCCGCGCCAGCTTGCGTCCCAGCGGGGTCAGGCGGTTGTCCGCATCCACGGCCCCCAGCTCGAAGAGCAGCCGGAAGCCATCGGTGACGAAGCGTGAATCCGGTGGATCAACGAAGGGGAAGGCCTCGATGTCACCGAGCTTCAGCGACAGCATCGAGAGGATCACCGAGGCCAGGTTGGTGCGGCGGATCTCGGGGTCGGTGAACTCGGGCCGGGCAAGAAAGTCCTCCTCGTCGTAGAGGCGAATACAGACCCCTTCGGCCACGCGCCCGCAGCGCCCCTTGCGCTGGTTGGCACTGGCCTGGCTGACCGGCTCAACCGGCAGGCGCTGGATCTTGGCCCTGTAGCTATAGCGACTGAGCCGCACCAGGCCCGGATCGATGACGTAGCGGATGCCGGGCACGGTGAGCGAAGTCTCCGCCACGTTGGTGGCGAGCACGATGCGCCGCCCCGCATGGGGCGCGAAGACCCGGTTCTGCTCGGCGTTGGAGAGCCGCGCGTAGAGCGGCAGGATCTCGGTGCCCTTGAGGTCGGCGCGGCGCAGGGTGTCGGCGGTCTCGCGGATTTCGCGCTCCCCCGGCAGGAACACCAGGATGTCGCGCGGACCATGAAACCAGCGCTTGTCCCGCTCGACCTGCTCGATCTCCTCCACGGCGTGGAGGATCCCCTCCTGCAGAGTGCGATCTTCCTCGTCGTCCTCATCGCGGACCAGCGGGCGATAGCGTACCTCCACCGGATAGGTTCGCCCGGTGACCTCCACCACAGGCGCCGGCTGGAACCGTCCCTGGTCGTCCGAGCGACCGAAATGCTCGGCAAAGCGCACCACGTCAATGGTTGCCGAGGTAATGATCACCTTGAGATCGGGGCGCCGCGCGGTGAGGCGCTGGAGGTAGCCGAGCAGGAAATCGATGTTGAGGCTGCGCTCGTGGGCCTCATCGATGATGATCGCCTCGTAGCGCATCAGATCCGGATCGTGACGGGTCTCGGCGAGCAGGATACCGTCGGTCATCAGCTTGACCAGGGTCTCATCACTGCTCTGGTCGGTGAAGCGCACCTGGTAGCCCACCTGCTCGCCCACCGGCACCTGGAGCTCCTCGGCTAGGCGGCTGGCCACCGAGCGCGCCGCCAGGCGCCGTGGCTGGGTGTGACCGATCAGCCCGCGGCGCCCCAAACCCAGCTCCAGGCAGATCTTGGGCAGCTGAGTGGTCTTGCCCGAGCCGGTCTCGCCGGCCACCACCACCACCTGATGCTCGCGCAGGGCCTCGAGGATATCCTCCCGACGCTCGGCCACCGGCAGGGAGGGCGGATAATCGAGGGTCACCGGCTTCGCGCGGCGACGCTCCACCTGCTGCCGGGAACGCTCGAGCGCGCGACGCACCTCGGCGAGTCCGCGATCCACGGGTTTGCCTTCCCTCAGGCGACGGCGTAACCCGCGCAGTCGCTTGTCCAGCGTCGGGACATCGCGCCGCAGGGCATCGGCAAGGTCGCGGCTCAGGGTCTCGAGCTCGGCGACATCCTGGGCAGTCGTGGCGGGGGCCTGGCGGGTCTCGGTGGTCACGGTCTCTACGGTCTTCTCCGGGTCTCGATCATCATAAAAAACCGCCCGCCCGGGACTCCCGGAGCGGGCAGTGCATTGTAACGCCGAGGTCACGATGGCGCCTAATCGGGACCATCAAGAGTGGCTATCAGGCTGCAAGGTGGCAACTATCGACCCTCGCACTTCCCCCTGGCCGTGACAGCGACCCGGGCAGCCAGGGCTGCCCGGGTCATCCGCCAGTGTTCTCGCGCTCTTCGTCACGCAGTTGGCGTCGCAACACCTTCCCCACATTCGTCTTGGGCAATTCATCGCGGAACTCCACGTACCGGGGCACCTTGTAGCCGGAGAGATCCTTCTTGCACCAGGCTCGCAGAGACTCGGCATCGAGGCTCTCGTCCCCGGCGACGACAAACAGCTTGATCGCCTCGCCGCTGGTCTCGTCGGGAACCCCCACGGCGGCGGACTCGATCACGCCGGGGTGGTCGGCCACCACATCCTCGATCTCGTTGGGGTACACGTTGAAGCCGGAGACCAGGATCATGTCCTTCTTGCGGTCGACGATGCGGATATAGCCGTCCGGCTGGAGCACGGCAATATCGCCGGTACGGAACCAGCCCGCGTCGTCGATCGATCGCGCGGTCTCCTCGTCCCGGTTCCAGTACCCCTTCATCACCTGAGGCCCTCTGACGCAGAGCTCTCCGGCGGTATCGAGGGGGGCATCCTGGCCATCGGCATCCAGCACCTTGACCTCGGTGCCGGCCACCGGCTTGCCGATGGTGCCGAGCTGGATGGCATCCACGGGATTGAAGCTGACGATGGGCGAGGTCTCGGTCAGACCGTAGCCCTCGGCCACCGGACAGCCGGTGACCTCCTCCCAGCGCTGCGCGGCAGCATGGGTCAGGGCCATGCCGCCGGAGATCGTCAGATGCAGCCGGGAGAAATCGAGACGGCGGAAGTCCTCGCGGTTGCAAAGGGCGTTGAAGAGGGTGTTGAGCCCGATGAAGCCGGTAAAGGAGACCCCCTTGAGGGTCTTGACGAAGCCATCCAGGTCGCGAGGATTGGTGATCAGCACCGAATGGTTGCCGGTCTCCATCATGAACAGGCAGTTCACCGTGAAGGTATAGATATGATAGACGGGCAGCGGGGCGATGATGGTCTCGGCGCCGTCAGTCAGGGCCGGGCCGATGGCCTGGCGGGCCTGGAGCATATTGGCCACCAGGTTGCGGTGGGTCAGCATGGCACCCTTGGCAAGCCCCGTGGTACCGCCGGTGTACTGCAGCGCGGCGATATCGTCCGGACCGCGCGAGACATCCTCATGGCGACGCCCGGCACCGGCGCGCAGGGCTCTTCGCATCGGTGTGGCACCGGGCAACGAATAGGCCGGCACCATCTTCTTGACGTGCTTGACCACGGCATTGATCAACTGGCGCTTCGGGAAGCCGTGCAGGTCCCCCAGCTCGGTGATCACCACATGCTGGATATCGGTACGCTCGAGAATTCGTTCGAGCTTGTCGGCCATGTTGGCCAGGATGACGATGGCCCGAGCGCCGGAGTCCTTGAACTGGTGGACCATCTCTCGCTCGGTATAAAGCGGGTTGGTATTGACCACCACCAGCCCGGCTCGCAGGGCACCGAAGACCGCCAACGGGAACTGCAGCACGTTGGGCAGTTGAATGGCGATGTGGTCGCCGGGTTGCAGGGTGGTCTCATGCTGCAACCAGGCGGCAAAGTCAGCGGAGAGGCGATCGAGCTCGGTATAGGTCAGCACCCGCCCCATGCAGCTGAACGCCGGCTTGTCGGCAAAACGGGCCACGGAGGAGTGGAAGACATCCATCACCGAGGCATAGTCATCGAGCCCCTCCAGGGGCTGACCGGACAGGATGGCGGGCTTGGCGTTCTCGCTCATGGGCAGTCTCCACGCTGCGGCTGATGTCATCAGCAGGCTTGTTGTTTTGTACCTCTACCTTATACCAGCGGTTTTGCGGCTGTAAAACATACGATTGAAACTCACGTTTTAAATCGTGCTTGGATTACCCCGCCCTGCCAGACCAGCAGCTCGCCAGGCACCATTCGCACCCACGACTCATTGTCAGTGAGCGGCTCGGTAGCGATCACCGAGACCACATCGTCGGGCGTGGTGTGCTCGGCGAAATTGACGGCCAATTCAGCGTCCGAGAGGCTTGCCCGGCCGAAGGGTGCCCGCCGCGTGATGTGTGCCAGCTTGGTGGAACAGAACGTGTAGAGGTATTCGCCATCGGCCAGCAGCAGATTGAAGACCCCCAGACCGCGAAGACGTTCGCAGAGACCGTGAAGGATCCGCCAAAGGGCATGATGCTGGTCATCGTCATCCGGCGGTTCGGGGAAGGCACCGCGCAGCTCGCCGAGCAGCCAGCAGAAGGCATGCTCGCTGTCGGTGGTTCCCACTGGGCGGTAGAAGGAGTGCGGCAGCGACTGCCAATCGGTGAGCTGGCCATTGTGCGCGTAGCACCAGGGGCGCCCCCACATCTCGCGGACAAAGGGATGGGTATTGGCCAGGCGAACCTGGCCAACATTGGCCTGACGAATATGGCTGATCACAATCTTCGACTTGATCGGGTAGTCGCAGATCAGCCGCGCGATGGGCGAGTGCACCGAGGGGTGCGGGTCGCGGAAGTCTCGATAGCCGCCCTCCTCGTAGAAGGCGATGCCCCAGCCATCGCGGTGAGGCCCGGTGCCACCACCACGGTGCAGGAAGCCGGTAAAGCTGAAGCAGATATCGGTGGGCACATTGGCGCTCATGCCCAGCAGCTCACACATGGGGTTCCTCCCGGTGTACCGGGCGTCGCACACGGCGACGCCGAATCAGGCTGACCACCAGCCAAAGCACCACCATCATCGCCACGGCCGCGACGGCACCCCAGAGGCGCGGATCACGGCCATGTAACTCCCATAACCGCTGCAGGCCGGGCACACCCGCCTGCCAGAGAGCATGCGCCTTCGCGGGCAGGCGATTGATCCAGGTGACGAAGTGGTCGGCCGCTGTCTCGGAAGGCGGCAATGAGGTATCCCTCCGGCCTCCGTCATCGAGGCGCTCGGTACCCAGGCTCGGCCCGCCCACATCCGCCAGGTCGATGCCGACGCGGCCTCCGGGGTTGAGCATCAGGCGCGGCAGGGAGAGTTCGCGGGTCTCGCCGTCCAGCTCGATGGTGGCATTGAGCAACATAGGCCGACTCAGTGCCTCGTCGCGCTCAGGCAGGTCGAGATGCCAGCGCGAGCTCCCGGCTGTTCGGGCCTCGATACGCTCCCCCTGCAGCTCGCCATGGATCTCGGTGTTTTCACGATTCAGCCGGGGATGCTCCGCGGTCAGGACCACTCGTTTGTCACTGGGCCGATACGCCGCGCTGATGGCCGGCAGCACGTTCACCGCCTGCACCCGCTGACGCTGGAACGCCTCTCCCTCGGCACGGATCACCAGGTGCGCATTGCCGGTCAGGGCCGGCGCCGGCAGGCGGCCATGGAAACGCCCCGCCTCGGCCTGCAGCGTTACCCGCGACTGCACCGTGCCCTCGGCATCCTGCAGTGAGACTGAAAGGGTAATCTCCTCGTCTCCCTGGCCTAAGGGGCCATCATCGCGCTCCACCCAGGCCTCCAGGGGGACCTCGAAGCCCAGATAGAGGGTGGCCGGCAGTTCGGCGGTGCGCAGGTGAAGCGGGGAGGCGACGTTGATACGACTGCCCTCGCCCACCGGCCCCACTAGGCGCCACTCACCAAGCTGGGGATCGGGCACCCGGATCAGGTCGAAGCGCGGCTCCACCCGCCAACGAATGACATCCGGCGCCTCGTCGGCCCGGTAGCGCGTGCCGTCCGGCGCGACCAGGGTCAGGGGGCCATCGTCGGGCTCATGGAAGACCAGCGCCGAGAAGGTCTCCACCTCGTCGTCGATGACGAAGCGTCCCGCCTCCAGCGGCACCTGATCAGCAGGGAAGATACGCTCGATGATATCGAGAAAGGCGCCCAGCAGGCTCTCGGGATTCTCAGCCAACGCCGCCAGCCCCCCGGTAGACTGGGCGAGTCGCTCCACCAGCGCCAGGTCGGCCTGGTCGGAAAAGGCGACGGCATGAATGGCCACGCCCTGGTCGGCCAGCTCAGCGGCCAGCTCATCCACCAGGCGTACCCGCGAGGCATCATCGATCTCGGGCTTGCCTCCCCGGGCTGGCGGGAGGTCGATCACGCCGTCGGTGAGCAGTACCAGGTGCCTCCAGCCATTGGCCTCGGCCCTTGATGCTTCGCGCAGGGCCACCTCGATATCGGTGTACTGCTGGTATTCCTGCAGGGCGGGCGGCAGGTCCAGAGCCCGCTCGCGCCAGGCCGCGTCCACCTCGCCCAGCGGCAGAGGGTTGTCAACCGTCTGGCCGAAGGTCCAGACCCCCGCGGTAGCGCCATTCGGTAGCAGCGCCACGAGCATGTCCAGAGCACTGAGCGCCAGACGCTCGGGGTCGTTCTTCTTCATGCTGCCCGAGACATCGACCACCACTCGGACGTCCGGATGCTCCTCCTCGCCGAGTTGTGCCAGCGTTGAGCTCGCCCATAACCAGAGGACACAGCCGATGGCCAGCGTCCAGCTCATCTGGCTAGAGGGCCTTTCCATGCCAAGCCCGCGCATTGGGGCTCCTTGTTAACCGAGTATTAGCGGAAGATTCAGCCGATGACTGGCTCCTGGCGCTCATCGCGGCCACCCTGACGGGAGCCGTTGGGCGCATTGTCAGGCATGTCCACGTAGTCATCGTCGTCGAAGGTGCGGCGATGACGGCCGCGCCACCACAGCAGCAAGCCCACCAGAAATCCCAGTCCTGCCCCCACCGCGACCAGCAAGGCGGACGGCATGAGGCTCGCACGACTACCCTCGAAGAGGGCCACGGCCGCCACCACCACCGCCGGGGCGAAGCCGGAGTAGAACTCGCCCTCCTCCAGCAGCGGCAGGCGAAAGTGGGATGGCATCCACATCACGCCGGCCACCAGCCAGGTGATCACCAGCCGCGGCAAGCGCGGCAGGAAGGCCAGCCCCAGGTAGCCCGTCAGCAGCACGACCAGCGACAATACGCCGTAGACCAGCCATAGTAGGGATATTGAATCCGAAATCAGCATCACGACCTCGCGACCTTGGCGTCCAGAACGCACGTTCTTGAAAATACACTGAGTATGGTACATCTCGCGCAATGAAAGCACAGCCACCACGTGACCAGGCCACCGAGACGACTGCCGTCGATCCCGTCAACCGCTTCCGCCATACCGACGACCCGGCATGGCACTGGCTGGAGAACCACGATGACCCGGAAGTCAGCGATTTCCTGGAAGCCGCCAATCAAGAGTTGCGCCGCTGGTTCGCTCCCCTCGACGATCTGGTCGAGCGCCTCTACCACGGCCACCTGGCCCGCCGCGAACTCGCCGTCCACGGGCTGAGGACCCCGCTGGATCATTACACGGTATGGAGCGAGACGGCGGTGGACGCCGACTATCCGGTCTGGTGGCGTCACCCCAATGACGCCCCCGATGCCGCAGAGTGCTTCCTCGACCTGCAGGCCCGGGCCCGCGAGCACGACTTCCTCGAGGTGGGTGACATGGCCCTCTCCCCGGATGAGGCCTGGCTGGCCTGGACCGAGGACACCCGCGGCGATGAGACCTACAAGCTCTACCTCAAGCAACTGCCCGACGGTGAGCCCAGGGTGCTGCTCGAGGAGATCGGCCCCGAGATCGGCTGGGCCGAGGACAATGTCACCCTGCTTTTCACCCGCTATGACGCCACCCAGCGTCCGGAGAGCATCTGGCGCCTGGTCATGGAAGAAGGCAGCGCCGGGGAGCCGGCACTGGTGCTGCGCGAGGAGGACCCCGAGTTCTGGCTGGGGCTCGGCAAGACTCGCTCCCGGGAATGGCTGATCCTGGAGAGCTCTTCCAAGGACACCAGCGAGAGCTACCTGATTCCGGCTCGGGCACCGGCGACCGCGCCGCGCTGCTTCCGGCCCCGGGAAAACGGCGTGGAGTACGCCCTGGACCACCGCCCGGGCCACTTCTACGTCCTGCACAATCGCGAGGCCACTCACTTTCAGCTGGACGTGGTGGCGGAAGCGCGGCTGGGCGAGTCGGATCCCGCGAAGGACTGGCAGCCGCTGATCGCCCATCGCGACGACGACACCCTGGAGGGCGTCGACGCCTTCGACTGGGGGCTGGTCATCACCGAGCGCGACCATCACGAAGCCCAGGTGCACCTGCGCGTCCTCGAGCTGGATGGCGACAACGCCATCACTCGCGATGAACGACTGCCGTTGCCGGAGCTGCACTGCAGCCTGGCACTGGGCGACGCGCCCCACTTCGACACGCGACGCCTGCGCCTGCGCGAGGAGTCCTTCATCCTGCCGGTGACCTGGCTCGAGCATGACCTCGACACTGGCCAGCGGCGTCTACTCAAGCAGCAGCCCATCCACGGCGACCTGAAGCCCGAGCAGCTGGTCTGCGAGAGGCTCTGGGCGACCTCCCACGACGGTGAACGCGTCCCCGTCTCGGTGGTGATGCGAGCCGACCTGGCCGGTCACCCGTTACCCACCCTGCTCTTCGGCTACGGCGCCTACGGCGAGGTGCTCGATCCCTGGTTCTCGGTCGCACGGCTGGAACTGCTGGCACGCGGCGCGGCCTTTGCCGTGGCGCACGTGCGCGGCGGCGGCGATCGCGGCGAGCCCTGGTACCTCGCGGGCAAGCTCGAGCACAAGGCGAACAGCTTCCACGACTTCCTCGCCGCCCGCGATGCCCTGGTCGAGAAGGGCTTCGGCGACGGCGAGCGGATTGCGGCCTACGGCGCCAGTGCCGGCGGGCTGCTGGTCAGTGCCAGCCTCAACCTGGCCCCTGAGTCCTTCTGTGCTGCCGTTCTCGACGTACCCTTCGTCGACGTGCTGCGCACCATGGAGAACCCCGACCTGCCGCTCACCACGGCGGAATACACCGAATGGGGTGACCCCCGTGAACCCGAGGCACGACGGCGCATCCGTGACTACTCACCGCTGGACAATCTCTCGGCACAGCCCTGGCCGGCGGTATTCCTGCAGGGCAGCTGGCACGACACTCGGGTGCCCTACTGGGAACCCGCCAAGCTCTATGCCCGCCTCAAGGAGCTGAGCCGTGACCAGGGTGGGGAGGGCCCCACATCGACAAACCGCCCCGCAGAAGGCCGCCCCGCGGAAGGCCGCCCCGCGGAAGGCCGCCCCATCCTGATGCGGATCGATATGGCCGCCGGCCATGGCGGGGCCTCGGGGCGCTTAGAAGGCCGCCCCGCGGAAGGCCGCCCCGCGGAAGGCCGCCCCATCCTGATGCGGATCGATATGGCCGCCGGCCATGGCGGGGCCTCGGGGCGCTTCAAGGCCTGGCACGACAACGCCCGTCAGGATGCCTTTCTCCTCTGGGCGCTGGGGCTCGAGCAGCGCGATAGCTGAGCCCTCAGCCATCGATGGGCAGAATGGCGATGATGTGCTCCTCGAGTTCCTCCTCGGGAACCTCGCGCTGCGAGACGGCGAAGCTGCGCACGCTGATACCCTTGCGGTGCATCCGTTCGGGTCCGCCGGCGATCAGCGGGTGCCAGGCGGCCAGCTTGCGCCCCTCCGCCACCCGACGATAGGCGCAGGATTTCGGCAGCCAGCGGAAGTCGTCGATGCGCTCGGGGGTGAGTTGCGTGCAGTCCGGTACCTTCTCGAACCGATGCGCATAGTCGCTGCAGCGACAGCTGTGGATATCCAGCAGCTCGCAGGCAACGTTGAGCACCGCCAGCTCGCCAGACGTTTCGTCCTGGAATTTGAGCAGGCAGCACTGGCCACAGCCGTCGCAGAGCGCCTCCCACTCTTCGTTGGTGAGCTCTTCGAGGTCGAAGCGCTCCCAGAACCGTTCTCTCATTGTTGCTCGCCCCCTGGGATTCGCCTTTCACTATGTTTCAGTGGAGCTCAGGGTCAGACCCGTACGCCGTCACCCGTACTCCGTCACCCTATTCCATTCCCGCGCGGCTAGTACCTCGCCTCGGTGGGGGTGCGATAAAGGTCCAGCAGATAATCCTCCTTGGCCGGCGGCATCTGCAGGTAGTAGCCCTTGTCGCGGATAGCGGCCATGACGTCTGCAGCCCTGGCTCGTCCCAGCGATTTCTCGGGGGTGAGAATCAGCGTCATGGCCGGCAGCGGCTTGCCGAACGGTTCGAGCAGGGCTTCGGGCACCGCCTCTAGGCCCTGGCGTTTGTCCACGTAGAGATACATCTGCTCCTTGCGCGAGCTCTTGAAGACCTCGCACAGCAGCTTGTCGCCACGCATGCGGTCATCGCTCATCGGGATACCTCCTCGAGGGCCGCCACCAGGCCCGCATTCAGTCGCTCGCCGCGCCAACCCTCGGGCAGCGATAAGGGCTGACCCATGAGATCGGCACCCACCAGGGCCTCCAGATCGCGGCGCTTGAGCAGCACCTCCGGCGCCACACCGAGCGCCAGCGCTTCGGCATTGACCACTTTCTTCAGCGCCTTGAGGCGTTGCTTGAACGCGGGCGCCATCGGCGAGAGCGGCGCCGTCGGTAGCTCGCTTTCGTCGACGTGCAACGCCTCGCTTACCAGCCTGAGCAGCTCGTCACCCTCACGCTTGACCAGCGGCGGCTTGATGTCCTCGATCCGAGCCAGCTCGAAGCGGTTGTCCGGCAGTTGTTCGGCGATGGCGTAGAGCAGCCGGTCAGGCACCAGCCAGCCACGTGGTACATCGCGGCGCCGGGCTTCTCCCTCACGCCAGCGGGTCAGGCGCCGATAGGCTTCTACCTGACGCGGCGAAAACCGCCACAGCTGGCGATGGCGCAGGTACCACTGGCCATCGGCGGTGGCACTGCGTGCCGACAGGGCGACCAGGTCCGCACAGTCCGCCTCGACCCAGGAGAGCCGCCCCTGGTGCTCCAGGGCCTCGCGCTGGTGTTGCCACACCTCCAGCAGGTAGACCACGTCCAGAGCGGCATAGAGCCGCTGGGTCTCGCTTAGCGGGCGCTTGAGCCAGTCGGAACGGGTTTCGTCCTTGGGCAGGGTCTCGCCGACCCAGAATTCCACCAGCTTCTGATAGCCCATGGACGGCACCTCGCCGAGCAGCGACTGGGCGATCTGGGTATCCACCAGCGGCACGACCGGCACCCCGGCCCAGTGGGCGAAGACCTCGAGATCCTCACTGGACGCATGCAGCAGCTTGAGCGGCCCCGACGAGAGCAGGCGCTGGAAGGCCTGGGTACAAGCCACTTCCAGGGGGTCCACCAGGTAGGCAGGGCCGCCCGCGGCGAACTGGATCAGCGCCGGCACCGGGTGGAAGGTGCTCTCGCGAAAGAACTCGGTGTCCAGGGCGATGACCTCGGTCGACGACACCTCGGCACAGGCGGCATCCAGGGCCTCGGGGGTATCGATCCAACAAATCTCGGGGGTCAGTGGCATGCAGGGTTCCAGCAGGGAAAGGGGCGTCACTCGCCCCGGAAGGGCAGGCGACCGTTGAAGGCGCGGCTCAGGGTGCCACCATCGACGTATTCGAGCTCACCGCCCATGGGGACACCGTAGGCCAGCCGCGAGAGCCTCACGTCCAGCGAAGAAAGCTGAGCGGCGATGTAATGGGCGGTCGCCTCGCCTTCCACGGTGGGGTTGGTGGCAAGCACCACCTCTTCCACGGCTCCCTCGGCGACGCGTGCCTCGAGCTGATCGAGCCCGATATCCTCGGGGCCGATGCCGTCCAGGGGCGAGAGATGGCCATGCAGCACAAAGTAGCGTCCACGGTAACCGCCGGCCTCCTCGATGGCCAGCTGGTCGGCGGGAGATTCCACCACGCAGAGCAGATCATCGTCACGCCGCACACTCGTGCAGATGCTGCAGACGTCCTCCTCGGTGAGCGTACGACAACGACGGCAATAGCCGACCTGCTCCAGTGCCACGCCCAGCGTCTCCACCAGGCGCCGGCCGCCTTCGCGGTCACGCTCGAGGAGATGCATCGCCATGCGCTGGGCCGTCTTGGGCCCGACCCCCGGCAGCACGCGCAGCGACTCCATCAGTCTCTCGACCAGCGGGGAAAAGCTCATCGGCGATTCACGCTCAGAAGGGCATCTTGAAGCCCGGTGGCAAGTCGAGACCGGCCGTGGCCTCCTCCATCTTGGCCTTGGAGCTGGCCTCTACCTTGCGCACGGCATCGTTCACCGCCGCGCCGAGCAGGTCCTCGAGCAGCTCCTTGTCCTCTTCCATGATGCTGGGGTCGATATCGACCTTGCTCACGTCGTGGCGTCCGTTCATGGTCACCTTGACCATGCCGGCTCCTGCCTCGCCCTGGACCTCGGCCTTGGCGACCTCCTCCTGGGCGCGCTGCATCTTTTCCTGCATTTCCTGGGCCTGCTTCATCAGGTTACCCATTCCACCCTTCATCATGGCGGATTCCTCTCTCGTGGTTAGTGATCGACGGAGCGGCACGGCTCAGCCGCGCACCTGGCCAACGGTGGACTTGACCGTGGATTCGATCAGGCGTGCACCGAAGGCCTGCTGCAGTCTCTGTACATGGGGGTCACGGTTCAAGGCTTCAATCGCCTCGCTATGCCGCTGGCCAGCCAGGCGGTCGGCCTGCTGCTTGGGGGTCTCGACCTCGGAGGGCAGCGGCCCCGGGGACAGTATCAGACGACGCTCGATGCCGATGGCCGCCAGCGCCTCGCGAATACGTGTCACGTGGACTTCGGCCTGCATTGCCTCCTGGGAAGGGTCAAGCCGCAGTGTGAGCCGCTCACCGTCATCGGCCTCGACCACGCAGTGGGCAGCCAGGTTTCGGGTCAATCCCCCGAGTCCCAGTGAATCGAAGCAGGCCAGCCAGTCGGTATGACCAAAGTGCCCTTCAGCGACGGGCGCGGGGGCCTCTGCACCCTCCTCTTCCCGCTCGATCCAGGGGGGTGGCTCATCGTCCGGCGCCGGGGCCGGCACGGCCTCGACGGCCGGCCGCGAGGGAGGGGGATCGGGCATGGGACGGGGA
>NZ_CABVOU010000040.1 GCF_902500215.1 Halomonas lysinitropha | reverse complement strand
GTCCTCTGCCAGGGGAGAGATGAAGCGACTTGCCATGCTGCCGTCCTAAGCTGAAATCCTATCGGCACTATGCATGAAAATATCTGCCTAGTCACTTATCTGTGGAATGGATCGAAGAGCACACGCATTGATCCACCGACATACCATGTAGCGTGACAAGTGCGCATTACTAACGAAGCGTCACTGTTAAAGCTCACTTAGCATCGTGTCGATAGCCACCATAAGATCAAAAAAAATGCCGACCCCATGAGAGGCCGGCAAGTCAAGATAACGAGAGAGATTGTATCATGTATGACGAATCACGTGCGGCCCTGAAGCGCGGAAAAAATGCCCCCAGCGGCGTCAGTCACAGCTTACTTCCGACCCGCTCAAACGCAGAGCGGGTGCGGCTTTGGCACCTCCACCAGGTCCTTGGCCAGCATGGCAGCCCAGTAGCTCTATCCTTACAGTCTATACAGTTAGACAGATGGAAAGAGAAGACGCTGTGTCATCGGATCGGCAACCACAGCATCTCTCCAGAGTTACGTTTCTACTATCTGGCGCTTGAAGACCTGGTCAGTAAGACAGAAGGCTGGAAGCTGGGCTTCATCACCGTCAACTTCTCCGACAAGGTGACAAAGAAACTGGCACGTGAGGCGAAGCTCACAGTCGCGGGCGCGAATGCCAAAACAGTTAACGAGCGACTCAGAAAGCTGGGTGTCAGCTGTAAGTGGTTCTCCGTCATCGAAGACCACAAAGGGAACCTGCACTCTCACTGTGTCATCGGCTACCACCAAGACGACGAAGCCGCCGTCAGGTCTTGCTTCAAGCTAGACACCGACAACAAGGGCTCAGGCTTTCGTCTTCAGCATACCTACAAACAACGTCCTCGAAAGATCAGCAAGCAGACTGTGAAGGCCCAGGTGTTCACGAACCGTGATGGTCTCGGCGACTACCGAATGTCAGCTATCGACATTGGTTCTGCTGACTACATCTCCAAGACACTGGAGAACCAAAGCAACTACATGGACAGCGGTCGGTGCCGAATCTACGTTCCCAACCAGATCAGAACATCTGCTGAAAATCGTTACGAATCGGCAAGGACCAAGCAAAATCGGCTCACAGCCCGCAACCCTGCCGTGTCCAACCTCTCCTGCCATCAGGCCATGACCTACCTCCACCATGCCTGGATACCTAAGATCGTAAGCGCTCCATCAACCCCATCTTCTGCCGCTGAATAACGTCCGTCAGACTGGTGTCATCCGATTTCAAGGAGGACACCATGACCGAACTGACCTCG
>NZ_CABVOU010000039.1 GCF_902500215.1 Halomonas lysinitropha | reverse complement strand
CCCCCGCACCAGCCACCTCCGCCCAAGAGGCCCGCCAATGAACGCTCTCACCGTGACCCTGATCGACGCCAATGCCATCGCCCGGAACGTTGCCCTGGTGGCTGACATCGCCGAGAAACAGCAGGCGCTGCTGTGCCTCCTGGAAGAGCAAGGCGAGGCCCTGGACGCCTCCCGGCGGGCCGCCCTGGTCGACGCACTGCACCGCCTGGCGGTAGACCTGGAGGATCGTGCCGAGGTGATGCGGGACCACCTGCCCAGGGAGGTCGCCAATGCCTTATGACGCAGCGACGACCATCGAGGCCGCCCTGGTCGATGCCCTGGCAGCCCGTGGCGTTGCTGGCCTGGCGATCCGAGCCGATGGAGAGGTTCACCGCTTCGATGCCCCGGACAAGCGCCGGGGCAACCTGGCCGGCTGGTACGTCTGTCCCACACTGGAGGTTGCCGTTTTCGGCTTCTGGCATACCGGCGAACAGCAGGCGGTGACACTGGCCGGCGAGCATGACCCCCAGGCCGCCGAACAGGCCCGCCAGGCAGCCGAGCGCGCCCGCCGTGAGCGTCTGGCCAGGCGAGAGCAGGAACACGCCCAGGCAGCCGCCCAGGCTCGCCAGCGATGGGAGCACGGTCGACCCCCGGACCCTGGCCACGCCTATCTGAAGGCCAAGGAGGTGAAGCCCTACGGCCTACGCCAGCAGGGTGACACGCTACTGGTCCCGCTGTTCTTCAACGGCGCCCTGGTCAACCTGCAGCGCATCGCCCCGGATGGGGGAAAGCGCTTCCTGCCCCGCGCCAGGCTCAAGGACACCGCGTCCCTTGTCGGCCGCCTGGCTGGTGCTGGGCGCGTCTACCTGGCCGAAGGCTGGGCGACCGCCGCGACGCTGCACGAGGCGACCGGCCACCCGGTAGTGGCTGCGATGACCGCCAACAACCTGGCGACCGTGGCCCGCACCCTGCGCCAGCGCCTGCCCTCCGAGGTGGCGATCACCGTGGCAGCCGACAACGACCAGAACACCCCAGGGAATCCCGGCATCACCGCCGCCCGTGAGGCCGCCCAGGCGATCCATGCCGATCTGACCTGGCCGCGGTTCCCTTGCGTTGGCTGCGCCTGCAGCGACTTCAACGACCTGGCCAGGTGCCAGCAGGAGGGAGGCACATGACCACCGCCGCAGTGAAACAGCAGGGCGAGAAACCGCCCGAGCCAGCCAGCCGTATCGAGTTGAAGCCCCTGCCCTTGGCGGAGCCGGAGACGCCGCCCGATTACCCTCTGGAAGCGCTGGGGACGTTGCTGGGCGAAGCAGCCGAGCGACTGGCCTACTACGTCCAGACCCCGCCAGGGATGGCCGGGCAATCCGTGCTGGCCGCCGCCGCGCTGGCAGTGCAAGGGCAGGTGGACGTGGCCCGCGGGAACATAGGGCGCGGGCCGGTCTCGCTGTTCTGCATGACCGTGGCCGGCAGCGGAGAGCGAAAGTCGAGCCTGGACGCGCTGGCGCTGGCGCCGATCCGAGATCTGGAAGCCGAGAAGCGCCAGGGACACCCCGAGGAGCTGGCCGCCTACAGGGCCGCCCGGGAGGTATGGGAGATGCGCCGGGAATCACTGATCAACGCCGCCAGGCCCAAGGGCAAGCAACCCATGAGCGAAGCCCAGGGCACCGATCTTCAGGAAACCCTGGCCATGATCGACGCCGAGGAGCCCCAGGCGCCGCCCATGCCGAACCTGACGTTCAGCGAGCCCACCTCCGAGGGGATCTATCGCCACCTGCAGCACAGCCACCCGAGCGCGGGCCTGTTCTCCGATGAAGGCGTGGGATTCTTCGGGGGGCATGGGATGAGCGAGGAGGGCCGCGGGCGAACCGTGGCCATGGTCTCCAAGTTGTGGGACGGCGCCCCGATCACCCGCACCCGCGGCACGGCTGGAGAGTCCGGCATCCTGGCAGGCCGGCGCCTGTCCGCGCATCTGATGCTTCAGCCCATTGTGGCCGCCCAGGTGCTGGGCGATCCACTGCTACAGGGACAGGGCTTCCTGGCCCGCTTCCTGATCGTTCAGGAGCCCAGCCTGGTAGGCCAGCGACTGCTGAAGGGCCGCGACCCGACGAAAGGCCCCCACCATGACCCCGTGATAGGCCGCTATTGGGCCGCACTATCCGAAGTGATCCGCAATCCCCTGGAGGTGGACGATAACGGCGCCCTGTCCCCCCGGCTGGCGCGCATAGAGGGTGAGGCCTTCGATGCATGGGCGCGCCTCCATGACGGTATCGAATGGCAGATTCGTCCCGAGGGCCGCTTTCGAGAGGTGCAGGCATTCGCCAGCAAGGCAGCCGACAACGCCGCACGCATCGCCACCGTTCTGGCCCTGGTCGAAGGCTTCCAAGCGCCCGCCGTCGAGCATATCGAGCGCGCTGGCCGGCTGGTGGCCTACTACCTGGAGTCGATGGCGATCCGCACAGCCGAGGCCCAACAAGACGCCGAGGAGATGAAGGCCCGCGACCTACTGGAGTGGATCAAGGGGCATGGCGGAGAGCTTCACGCGGCAGACTTCAAGCGCTTGCCGAGCGCCTACCGAAGCGCCAAGAAGGCCCGCCCGTTGTTGGGCTTCCTGGTCGATGCCGGGCATCTACAGATAGCCAGCAGCAGCCCACGAGGCCAGCCGGCGAGCTGGCGCCTGACGGGGGAGGTATGACCATGATCGACCTGATGGAGATTGGCCGGCGACTGTGGGAAGGAGACGAGCCCCCGACGGTGATGGAGGCCAGCCCCAAGGGGCGCCAGGCCGTCGATCTGATGGAGCTTGGTGGGGAGGCATTGGACATACCCGCGGGCGATCCGCAGGCCTTGCGGGAATCCGCAAATTTCCGCAACGCATCCGCAAGCGGAAAGCCCCATCCCCCGGGCTTCTCCGCAAATCCGCAAAATCCGCAGCCCCCTAGGCCCGCCCCAGCCCACGAGGCCGAGGCGATCATCACCGCCCTGACTCGGGACGTTGGCCGAGACCTTGGCTTGCCCCTGGTGACCTGGCTGCGAGAGGTGCTGGCGCCCATGGGGAGGCCGGAGCGTGCCAGCCTGGCCGCCGCCATAGATGACGCCTTCGAGGCCGCCCAGGGCCCCAGGGAGGCCCGCCAGGAGGTCGCCAAGCTGCTGGACGCCCACACCCCCAGGCAGGCGCACCGGGATGACCTGGCAGGGCGCCCGGCCTGGATTGAGTGGATAGCCGACCGCTGCCCCCTGGTGCACGAGGATCGTGCCTTCGTCTGCAAGCGGCTCAAGACCCTTCCGCCCAAGGCAGTCGAGAGGGCCGCCCGCCGCTATGTGGAGACCTGGCAGGCGGCAGCCGCTGCCGAGTCGAGGGAGGCCGCCAAGGAGAACCGAGGCCGCACCGAGGCAAACCGTACCCTGCTGGCGCTGGTGAAGTAGGTGGCGCCAGCCATCACCACGCCCGCCCAGGGCAACCCCCACCCAACCGAAGGAAATCACCGATGACGACACAAGCCGCCAGCAAGGCCGCCGAAAAACGGTTTGCATGGATCACTGAGCAGGACGAGAAGCAGGAGGCCTATCTTCACCTGAAGGATCTGCACGATCACGCCAAAGCCCAGGCCAACGCCGCCCGCAAGGCGGCTGACAAGGTGGCCGCCCAGGCGCCAGAAACGGGCATGCGGAGAATTGGGCCCGGGGAGCGGGAACAGGAGGAGAAGGACTACCAGCGGGACGTGATGATCGCCGAGCGAAAGGTCACCGAAGCCGAGAGCGTTCTGGCTGAACTGGCTCAGCAAAAGGAGCTGGCCAATCAGGCATGGGAGGCAGCCATTGAGAAGGAGCCCAAGGCAACAAAAGCCGAACTCGAGGCCCTCGAGGCCGATGTGACCCGTGCTGAAGATCGTGAGGCCAGTATCCGGGAGGCGATGGCCAAAGCCGGAGACACTGGCGAGGCAATGCAGGCCGCCCAGGGGGAGATCGAGCAGGCACAGCGCGACCTGGACGATCTGGCAGCCGACGCCGCCTTGGGAGTGGCCAATCAAGCCCAGCAGCGCAAGACCACCGCCGCCCTGGAGGATGCCCGCGGCAGGCTGAGGGAAGCCCAGGAGGAGGCCCACCGGCAGGCAGCCGCACGTCGTGGCCTCGAGAAGCGCCTGGCCGCTGCAGAGGCCGAAGCCGAAGAGCTGAGGATGCTACGCGATAGCTTGGAAAGTGATCTGCTGAAGGAGGAGCACGCCAGGCTGGAGGACCAGCTTATGGCCTTTCTTCAAGGCGATGATTTCAGGCGCACCCTGGCGAATCTTGCCGAGATCCGGGCGAAAATGAACCGCCGAAGCGGCCCCTATCAGCGTTGGGAAGGCGTGCGCCTGAGGGTGGAGCTTCCCGCCCTGTATGACCTGCCAGGAAGGCCCCGTATCCTGGAATATCAAGGTGACACCATGAAGGTGACCGGGTAGCATTGCCCTGTCACCAGGGGTGGTGACCTTGCTGAAGTGAGAGGGCCAGCGCTGGCGAAAGAAGCTGACCCTCGATAGTGAAAAAGGACTGGCGAAAGCTGGTCCTTTTTTATGGGCGAAAGGAACGCACCCGAGGGGGACACACAGGAGAGGGACGCGCGACCACTGGCGCGGTGCCATACTGATGCGGGATGATATGTAGCGAGAACACATAACCGCAGGGGGCACCATGACAACAAGTCTGCAACAGGCAGTCGAAGAGGGACGCGGATTCATGGTGGTGGTCGGGCCGGGGCATGTGAGGATGGCCGCCGAGATCTTCATCACCGATGAGGGGGTGATATTCCTGGACACCGGATGGCCGGAACCGATGGCACCACCCCGCGCCCACATCATGGCAGGGACACCCCAGGCGACACGGGAGGGATGGGAAGTAGGGGCCTGGCGAATCCACGAGCTAGACCACCGAGATCCCGAGGACGCGCAAGCCTGGCGCCATTGGGAGAACGGGAAACGGATCTGTGAGGAGTATGGCCTGGACTACAGCCGGGAAGCCGGTGCGCGCTACGCCAGCCGAGTGCTTACAATGGAGATCAAACCCTGACCCGGAGCCCTGCCCCATGCCCAGGCGAAGCGCCATCCTGGACGAGCTGGCCGACTTCATCGGATACGACGCCGCCATGACACTGGCCAAGGGCTGGGGAGGCCGTCGCCTCTACATTCGCGCCCAGGCCAACCCCTGCCACCCGATTACCCTGGAGATCGGCCCCGAGGCAGCCGAAAAGCTGGCTTACTTCTATGGGGGCACCTCCCTGGACGTGCCGGGAACGCGAAATGCCACCCTCGAGGCCCGCAATCGGCAGATTATGGTCGCCCTGGAGGAAGGCCAGCCCACCCGAGAAGTGGCCGTCACCTTCGGCCTGACCGCCCGCCACGTTCGCCACATTCGCAGCCACCACGAAGCCGAGAGGCAGGCCCATGCCTGACACCGCACTCGATCCCCTCGAGGATCGGCAAGCCCTGGAGGATCTGATGACCACGCTGCAGCAGCAGGAAGCCGAGGCCCTCGAGGATCTGCTTGCCACCCTGCAGCAGCAGGAGGATGAAGCCCTGGAGGAGATAGCCCGGCGCTTCCACCTGGAGGAGCAGGCCAACCCATGACCAGCCGAGACGGATGGAGTTGAGCGGTAGCGCTCCCAGCCTGCCGAAACCCCTTTATCCGGTATCACCCGAGGCCAGCCCAGCGCCTTCCCAGTAGTGGGGCAGGATGTGGGGTAAAGGAAAAGGCCCCTTCCAAGACGTTGATTTTCAAGAGGCAGAGGCGGACTGTCCCTCCGCCACTTTCTATTAAGAATCAAGCGCCTACGGGCGCTTTTTTCGTGTACCTACCTTTTAGCCCGACTTCGCGGCCGGCATTGGCCATTATCGTTGCCCCTTTCACTCCAGCAACTCACGAGCGTCGACCAGCGTCAGACGGCCCGTGGTGAAGGCGCCGGTGTCGAGATAATGCACGTTACCCAGAGTCAGCGGCCGTTCCACAATGGTATGGCCAACGACGACGGCGTCTATCCCGACCACCGGCGTCTCGTCGCCCTGCTGGATGCGGGAGCGCCCCCAGATCAGGGCATCTCGGTCGGCCTTTTCGATACGTGACCAGTCGTACGGCGGGTCGGCATGTACCATGCCGATGCCCTTGCTGCCAACCGCCACCTCGCGCGCCAGGGGGAGATCGCGAAATGCTGCTTGCAGTTCCCTTCGTGTCTCGTTAACGCCGCTGTCGATGACCCAATCACCACCATTGATCATCCACAGCTCCCAGGCGTGGCTATCCTCCCCGTCGCGCAGCGCGTTCCAGGCCAGATCCTCGTGATTGCCACAGACGGCATGAAACCATGGCATGAGAGCGAGCTTGAGACAGGCGAGTGAATCGGCACCTCGGTCGATGAGATCACCAACGCAGAACAGTCGATCCTCTGAGGTGCTGAAGGCAACGCCCTGCAAAGCTTCCTGCAACAAGCGGTACTGGCCGTGAATGTCACCCACGAAGAAATCGCGGCCCCTGGTATTCGCTCGGTGCTGGATCAGCATGGTGCGACCTCCTCGTATACATACCCGCCCCCGACGACTATGTCATGATGGCGGACACTTTTTCCAAGACGGGCGAGTGACCTAGCCAGATGGCACTAAAGTCGATGATCCACAAGGTCCAGTTCCAGATCGCCGACATGGACCGGCATTACTATGCTGACCACTCACTGACCGTGGCGCGCCATCCGTCAGAAACCGATGCTCGCATGATGGTCAGGTTGCTGGCCTTCGCCCTCAACGCCGATGAATCGCTCGCTTTCGGGCGTGGCGTGAGCACCGAGAATGAACCCGACCTATGGCGCAAGGACCTGACCGGCAACATCGAGCTCTGGATCCAGCTGGGCCAGCCCGACGAGAAGACCATTCGCCGCGCCTGTGCGCGTGCCGACCAGGTGATCCTCTACACCTATAGCGGCCAGGGCGCCGAGATCTGGTGGGACTCGCTGGCCGGCAAGCTTGCCACCCTCGATAACCTCACGGTAGTCGATATCTCCCCGTTATCGGTAGAGGCCCTGACGGAGTTGGCGGCCAAGAGCATGACGCTGAACTGCATGATCGAGGATGGCGGGGTCTGGATGACCGATCCCCACCGGGGAGCTGTCGAGGTGGCACTCGAGGTACTGCAGGAAGCGCGCGCCGCTTGACCCCGCCGAAAGGTCCCGGTGCGTCGGTTCAGTAGAGTCTGAGCCCCACCCGTGTGACCTTGTTGCCGTCCATCTCGCTGACCACCCAGTGGATACCGTGCCAGTCCACGTCGTCGCCCACTACTGGATGCCCACCGACCCGCAGTGAGATGAATTCGGCGAGTGTCATGTCTTTCTCGCCCGCGCTCAGGGTCAGGCCATAGGCATCGGCGATGTCACCCATGCGCGCCTCCCCGTCGAACGTGAAGGTTCCGAAGAAGGCCCGTTCGCGCTTGAGCTTGGCATCCCCGTTGAAGAGCCGGTTGAGCGCCGGCAAGTCTTCCGTACGACCGATCACGCAGATCACGTCGCCCAGTAGCAGACGGGTGCTCCCCTTGGGGTGCAGCATGGCGTGCTCGCGAAACAGCGCCGAGATCAGTGCCCCGGAGGGAAAACGCAGCAGTCGGATCGGTACATCCTCGAGGTCGGTGTTCTCGACCTCATAGACGAACATCTCGTAGTCATTCTCGGGCAGGATGCCCAGTGGCCCGCGCCGGTTCGGGGTGACGGTGGGGGGCAGCTCGACCTTCATGCGCCGCGCCATCCACGGAAGGGTGCCGCCCTGGATCAGCAGCGACAGCAGCACCACCGCGAAGGCGACATTGAAATAGAGCGAGGCATTTTCCACCCCGCCGATGACCGGGAAGATTGCCAGCACGATGGGCACCGCCCCACGCAGGCCCACCCAGGCGATGAAACCGATCTCCCGCCAGCGGAACTTGAAGAAGGGCTTGACGGCGACGAGCACCGCCAGCGGCCTGGCGATAAAGATCAGCGCCAGGGCCACCAGCAGTGCCGGCAGCGCATAATCCAGCATCTCGCTGGGCGTGACCAGCAGGCCCAGCACCAGGAAGAGGCCAATCTGCGAGAGCCAGGCCAGACCGTCGTGTACCGGCAGGATGAAGGTGAGGTGGCGACCGGGCCGGTTGCCGATCATCAGGCCCGTCAGGTAGATGGCCAGGAAGCCACTGCCACCCAGGGCGCTGGTCAGGCCGAAGACGCAGAAGCCAAGCCCCAGGGCAAGCAGCGAATAGAGGCCCGGTGCCAGGTCCAGCCAGCTCAGCAAGCGCGCGCTCAGCCAGCCGGTGCCCACGCCGAGGACGATGCCCAGGCCGAACTGCTGAACCAGGAAAAGCAGGGTCTCCCCCACGCCACCGATGTCGCCGACCAGCACTTCCACCAGCATCAGGGTAAGGAAGATGGCCATGGGATCGTTGGTTCCCGACTCGATCTCCAGCGTTGCCCCGACCCGTTCGTTAAGGTTGACCCCTCGGCCGCTGAGCATGGAAAACACCGCGGCGGCATCGGTGGACCCCACGATGGCGCCGACCAGCAGCCCCTGGACCAGGCTCAGGTCGAACAGCCACATGGCAAACACTCCCACCAGCGAGCTGGTGACGAAGACCCCCAGGGTGGCCAGGGAGAGCGCCGGCCGGAAGCCGACACGAAAGGTCTTGAGGCGGGTCCTCAGGCCGCCGTCGAGCAGGATCATGGCGAGTGCCAGATGGCCAATCAAGAAAGCCAGTGAATAGTCGTCGAACTGGATGCCGAGTAGCCCCTCTTCTCCAGCCAGCATGCCCAGCCCCAGGAAGATCAGCAGCAGGGGCACCCCGGCCATCGAGGAGAGCCGGCTGGCGAGAATGCTCAGGGCCAGCAGAAAACCGCTGAGCAGAAAGAGGGTATTGATGGAATCCATGCACGGTCTTTCCCGGGTGGGAGAAGGTGAATTATCGCATGCTGGACCAGTCGCGGCGATTTCCGTTTGTGACCACGGCTGGTCGCTGACCATAGGCAGCGGTTAAGCTTGCCTGGCGCCAACACAAGGCCAGACAGCACGCATGGCAGGAGCCTGGACACGATGATCTCATCCGTTTTTCGGCGGCTTCTCCGCCAAAGCCTGCTACTGTCGGCCATGGTGCTGCTGTCGACGAATCTCGCCGCACAGGGCCCGGCGGGGGCTTCGGAACCACCTCATGAGGGCTACCCACCGCTGGGCACCGAAGTGATGGTCTCCGATCTCGAGGCTCTTGCCGACCAGGCCGCTGCCTGGGCAGAGACCCGTCGTCGCTATCGGGAGGCGCCGAGTGGACCCAGTGTCGATACGCCCTCGCGGCCCAGCGTTCCAGCTATCGCCCTGCGACCGGCGGAACCGATCGAACCGCCGCCAGTCACCTCGCTGCGGATCATGCTGGACGGCTATCCCAGCCCTCGGCACGCCGCTCTTTTCGTCGCCAGGGAGAGAGGCCTGTTCGCCAGCCGCGGACTGGAAGTGACTCTGGCGACACCGGCCGATCCGGATGTACCCAATAAGCTCCTGGCAGCCTCAAGAATCGATCTGGCGGTATCCCGCCAGCCGTTGCTGCACCTCCAGGTCGATCGCGGCCTGCCGCTGGTCCGCGTCGCCAGCCTGATCGCGACGCCCTTGAGTGCCCTGGTGGTGCGTGAGGATGGCCCGATCGAGACACCTGCCCAACTGGCCGGCTCGCGTATCGGTCATGCCGACATCGACAGCCGTGACGTGCTGTTGGCCAGCCTGTTGAGGGGGGCATCGATTCGCGACGATGAGGTCGAGACCGAAGCGCTGCACTTCCGACTCGACGATGCACTGCGAGAGGGAAAGGTGGATGGCGTGATCGGCGCCATGCGCCACCTGCTGCCCCGACAACTCGCCGACGAAGGGCTGGCTACCCGGGTATTGCGCCTCGAGGATCTGGGCATCCCGCTACATGATGGTCTGATACTGCTCGCCAACCGCGATCATCTGGGAGCGAAACGCGATGCCATTCGCCATCTCGTGGCCGCCATCGAGGAGGCCACGGCCTGGATCGCCAACCACCCGGAGGATGCCTGGAGCCTGATAGCGAGCGCGGAGCCGGCCCTGGACACCGCGGTCAACCGCGAGGCCTGGGAGATGGTCCGCACACGCCTGAACCTCAGCCCTGCGGCTCTGGATCAGGGCCGCTACCGTCGCTTCGAGGAGTTCCTGTTCGGGGCTGGCCTGATACAGGAACGCCATCCGGTATCACGACTGGCCATCGACCCCGGAGCACTACCCCGCTAGCCGTCCACGCGCTCAAGAAAGGCGTTGACCGCCTCCTGAAAGGCCTTTGGCTGTTCCGCGTGGAGCCAGTGCCCTGCCTGCAGTGTCTCGATCTCGGCACGCGGCAGTACGCTGTGCAGCGCCGGCAACATCTCGTCGGTCACATAGACTGAATGCGCACCGCGCAGCACCAGCGTCGGCCCCTCAAAGGCGCCCTCTCCCGCCGGCTCCCCCATGAGCGTGTCGTAGTCATCCTGGATCTCGTCGAGGCCGATGCGCAGGCGCAGGATACCCTCGTCATCACGCTCCAGGTTGGTGGCCAGGAAGAGACGCACCGCGGACTCCTCGACATGTTCGGCGAGCAGTGCGTCGGCCTCGCGGCGATTGGTCGGCTCTCCGGCCTCCACGCGGCGCAACGCGGCGAAGACACTATCGTGATCATGACCGTAGGCGAGCGGCGCGATATCGGCGACGATCAACGAAGCCACACGGTGCGGCGCCCGCCGGGCCAGGCTGATCGCCACCTTGCCGCCCATGGAGTGCCCCAGCAGGTGAGCCCTCTCTACCTCGAGGCGATCCAGCAAGGCGAGAAGGTCCTCGGCCATGGCCTCGTAGCTCATCCCCGCAACATGGGGTGAACGCCCGTGGTTGCGCAAGTCAACGGCAATCACCCGATGCCGGCGCTGCCACTGCTTGAGATGGGAGCGCCAGTTGTCGGCACTGCCGAGCAGGCCATGCACGACCACCAGCGGCGTCTCATCTCCTCCGGTGTCGATATGGTGGAGTTCGATGGGCATGTCATTCTCCTGGCTGGAATTCGGCTGGAATGGAATCAGGTTCGGGCCTGTGCCTCGCCGGGCATCAGGTCAGCGCTGCCCGTCACCGCCACCAGGCGGCGGCTGAGCCAGGCCAGCAATATGCCATAGAGGGGCAGGAAGAACGCCAGGCTGATGCCAAGCTTGATCACATAGTCGACCCAGGCAATCTCCGGCCAGTTGGCGGCCATGAAGGGATCGGGGCTTTCGTGAAAGGCGATGGAGAAGAAGGCAAAGGTATCGGCCAGGTTGCCAAGCACCGTGGAAACCGCCGGCGCCACCCACCAGGCCTTCAAGGTACGCAGGCGATCAAAGACCTGCACGTCCAGCAGCTGACCCAGCACGTAGGCCATGAAGCTGGCCAGCGCGATCCGCGCCACAAAGAGATTCCACTCGCCCAGACCTTCGAGACCGGCATAGCCGCCCCGCGGGAAGACGACCGAGACGACATAGGAGATCACCAGCGCCGGCAACATGACCCTGAGCACGATGGCCCGCGCCGGCTCCTTGCCGAACAGGCGCACGGTGAGATCCGTGGCCAGGAAGATAAAGGGGAAACTGAAGGCGCCCCAGGTGGTATGAAACCCGAACAGGGTGAAAGGCAGCTGGACCAGGTAGTTACTGGCGGCGATGACCAGGATATGGAAGGTGACCAGCAGCGTCAGGCAGCGCCGGGTCTGGGCATCGGAAAGCACGAACATCACGGCAGCCTTTTTTGGGGAGGGGTGAGGGAACCCTCGTGGCACGGGAGTCGCCGGTGGCGGACAGGCCGGGCATTATACGACCTGTCCCGGCGCCTGGCCATGGCCACCCTGCCCTACAAAGGCCGCCGCCGCCCCTCAGGGGCGGCGGCGTGGTCAGGCTCGATGCCCACCGAGGTCAGACCTGGCGGGCCTCGTGGGCAGTCCCCACCGCACGCTCCTTCATGGCCTCGTGCACGTCCTGCAGGCTCGCCGGATCGTCGATGGTCGAGGGCACACCGAACTCCTTGCCATCGGCGATGTTGCGCAGCAGCTTGCGCAGGATCTTGCCGGAACGCGTCTTGGGCAGGCGGTCGACCACCAGCACCTGCTTGAAGCAGGCGATGGGCCCGATCTTGTCGCGCACCAGGGCGATCAGCTCCTCCTCGAGGTCCGCCTCGCGCCCCTCGAAGCCATCCTTGGGGATCACCAGCCCCACCGGCAGCTGACCCTTCATGGCATCGTGAATGCCGATGACCGCGCATTCGGCCACAGCGGGGTGGGCACCGACGACCTCCTCCATCTCGCCGGTGGAGAGGCGATGGCCGGCAATGTTGATGACATCATCGGTGCGCCCCATGATGAAGAGGTAGCCATCTTCATCGAAGTAGCCGCCGTCGCCGGTCAGGTAATAGCCGGGGAAGGCCGCCATGTAGGCACTGTGGAAGCGCTTCGGATCTCCCCATATGCCGGTCAGGCACCCGGGGGGCATCGGCTGCTTGATGACCACGCTGCCCTGCTCCATGGGGCCGACCTGCTCACCCTCTCGATCCAGGATCTGGACGTTGAAACCGGGCACCGGCACCGTCGCGCTGCCCGCCTTGGTTGGCATCGGCTCCAGACCTTGCAGATTGGCGGCAATCGGCCAGCCGGTCTCGGTCTGCCACCAGTGGTCGATCACCGGCACGTCCATGAGGTCATCCAGCCAGTGGAACGTCGGGGGATCCAGGCGTTCACCGGCCAGGAACAGCGCCTTGAGACAGGCAATGTCGTACTGGGCCATCAGCTTGGCGTCCGGGTCTTCCTTCTTCATGGCGCGGAAGGCCGTGGGTGCGGTGAAAAAGCTCTTGACCCGATACTCGCTGATCAACCGCCAGAATGCGCCGGCATCCGGGGTCTTTACCGGCTTGCCTTCATAGACCACCGTGGTACAACCGCGTAGCAGCGGGGCGTAGACGATGTAGGAATGGCCGACCACCCAGCCCACATCGGACGCCGAGAAGAAGACATCGCCGGGATCCACGTCGTAGATGGTGTCCATGGAATAGGCCAGCGCCACGGCATAGCCACCGGTATCCCGAACGACTCCCTTGGGCTTGCCGGTGGTCCCGGAGGTGTAGAGGACATAGAGCGGATCGCTACCCTTGACCGCAACGCATTCGGCCGGCTCGGCCTTATCGACCAGAGCCGCCCAGTCGTGGTCCCGCGGGCCCAGTTCTGCGAGATGCTGATCGCGCTGGAACACCACGCAGGCATCGGGCTTGTGGGCGCTCTGCTCGATGGCCTCGTCGATGATCGGCTTGTAGGGCAACACCTTGCTGCCCTCGATCCCGCAGGAGGCGGCGATAACGACCTTCGGCGCGGCATCCTCGATGCGCACGGCAAGCTCGTGGGGGGCAAAGCCGCCAAACACCACCGAGTGAACGGCGCCAAGACGAGCACAGGCGTACATGGCGATCAGCGCCTCCGGCACCATAGGCATGTAGATCACGACCCGGTCGCCCTTGCCTACCCCCTGCGCCCTCAGGCCTCCGGCAAAAAGCGCGACCTGATCGCGCATCTCGGCAAAGGTCAGGGTGCGCTTGCTGTCGGTGACCGGCGAGTCCCAGAAGATGGCCGGCTGATCGCCACGCCCCTGCTCGACGTGGTGGTCGAGGGCGGCATGGCAGATGTTGAGCTCGCCATCCACGAACCAGCGAGCATGATTCGCCTCGTCATACTCGAGAATGGTCGTGGGCGGCGTGAACCAGGGAATGCGTCTGGCCTGCTCGGCCCAGAAAGCCTCCGGCTGATCAATCGAACGGCGGAACTCGTCTTGGTACATGCTCATCTGCATCCTGTCGGCAATCGAAGTGGGCGTTGATTGTTGACACTCTAGAGCAAGTTGACGGCGATAACCTCATACCATCGGCTAACCCTCGACAAAAGTGCAAGGCTTCCCGACAGCATTGTCGACAACACCCAAGGCCTCACCCGGGTATTCAACTTTGATCCCGCGTTGGCTCGGCGACACCCGCCAGGCTGAACTATTATTGAGGATAAGCTGAATCAGGAAGTGGATGATCAACAGACGCCAGCCGCGAGGAGCGGGATCGGAAGGCAATCACCAGTGCAGGCCATCGGCAAGCGGATGCCGAGCCTGCCCGAAAGGGGACAGATCATGGGCAATAACAACGCTGCTGCAGCGCGTCTCCTGGAAGACGGCACAGCGGTCATCGACGAGGCCAGCGCCCTGCTCAAGGCGATGGCCAACGACAACCGGTTGCGGATTCTCTGCCTGCTCGACGGCAACGAGCTCTCGGTGACCGAACTCAACCAGCGGCTCTCCCTGAGCCAGTCGGCGCTCTCTCAACACCTGGCAATCCTGCGTCGCGAGAACCTGGTCAGCACCCGTCGCGAGTCCCAGACCATCTACTACTCTCTGCATGGCAAGCGAGCGCGAACGCTCATCGAGGCTCTAGGCAGCCTGAAACTGCAGGGAAGAGCATAATAGAGACCACTCGATCACCGCTTCTGCCATCGTCCGGCATCGAGCATCTCCAGCCCCCGCTCGACGCCATGCTCCACGCCTCGCGAGACCGCCATGCCGAGGCGGTCACTAAGCTTTTGCTTGTGCTCCAGCTTGAGGCTGATGATCCGGGCCTGCTGCATGCGCTCGACCAGGTAGGCCTCGCTGGTTCCCAGGGCATCCACCAGGCCTAGCCTCAGAGCATCACTGCCGTACCAGATCTCGCCGGTGGCCACCGATTCGATGTCGAGTTCCGGGCGCCGCTCGGCCACGTGACGCTTGAAGAGCGTATGAGTGGTTTCGAGGTCTTCGCGGAACTTCTCTCGCCCCTCCTCGGTATTCTCGCCGAAGACCGTGAGGGTGCGCTTGTAGCGACCGGCGGTGAGCACCTCCATGTCGATGTCGTGACGCTTGAGCAGGCGATGCAGGTTGGGCAGCTGAGCGATCACCCCGATGGAGCCGATCACCGCGAAGGGTGCCGCTCGCAGCTGGTCAGCCGCGCAGGCCATCAGGTAGCCGCCGCTGGCGGCCACCTTGTCGATGCACACCGTGGTGGATAGCCCCCCCTGGCGAAGGCGATCCAGCTCGGCAGCCGCCAGGCCGTAGCCATGCACCAGACCGCCGGCCGATTCCAGACGGATCACCACTTCATCACCCTCGCCGGCCACCGCCAGTACTGCCGAGACTTCTTCCGCGAGCTGGCCGGTGCCACTGGCCTTGATGTCACCATGGAAATCGAGCACCCAGACCGTCGCGGAGGCCTCACCCTCCCCCTTGCGGCTGCGGCGATCATGTTCCTTGTCATCGCGCCGGAAGGCCTTGGCCAGGCGCTTGCGTGCTCCCGGCTGGCTGGCCGCCAGCTGCATCCGCCGCCGGCGGTTGCGACGGGTGCTGTTGAGCTCATCGAGCCTTAGTCGGGTGCGTTCTCCCGTCTCCCCCCTGGCGCGCAGAATCACCGCCACCGCAAGGCCGACGATCACCACCAGGGTCACCAACTGCGCCACGAACATCCCGAATTCCGTCAGCCACTCGCTCACTGCCCTCTCCTCTCGCCTCGCTGTCCTGACATCCTGCCCGGGCCCTTCCCACCGGCACAAGGGCGCTTGATTCAAACGAACGTTTCAAATACGCTCTGTTGTCGACACTTCCCAAGCGACCAACGATATCCATGTCAGACGCCACCATCGACAAGCTGCAGCGTCGTTTCGACGCCGAGGCTGCCAGCGGCATGCACGAAATCTTCCAGTTCCACTTCACGGATGCCGGCGACCATTATCTGGTCGTGGATGACGGCACACTGGAGGTCCACCAGGGCGAGCATGACGATCCCTCGGTCAGCCTGAGCATGAGCAGCGAGACCCTCAAGGGGATAATGAACGGCGAGATCAACGGCATGACCGCCTTCATGACCGGCAAGCTGAAGGCTACCGGCAATGTCATGCTGGCGACACAGCTGAACAGCCTTTTCCCCGGTCGCTGAGCCACTACTGGTTAACAGGGGTTTAACAGGGGTCAGACCTCATGATACCTCTGGGCCATGACCGTCGCCTAACCACGGGTTCCCACCTCTCGGAGGTGGGTCTCGATCAGCGCGCGAGAGATGGAGTAGAGCGGCGGCAACTGGGGCAGATGCCGCGGGCTGAACCAGGCGGCATCGGCGATCTCGATTCCGTCGATGCGGATGCGCCGACTGGCCGCCTCGGCGAAGAAACCCAGCATCAGCGAATGGGGAAAGGGCCAGGCCTGGCTCTTGAAATAGCTGACGCGCCCTACGCTGAGCCCCACCTCTTCGAAGATTTCACGACGCACGGCCTCTTCGGCCGCTTCACCGGGCTCGATGAACCCGGCCAGGGTCGAATAACGGCCCGGCGGAAAGCGGGGACTTCGGGCCAGCAGCAGCGACTCTCCGTGGGTCACCAGGGTGATGATGCAGGGCGAGATGCGCGGGTAATTGCGATGGCCGCACTGGTCGCAATGCATGGCGAACTCGGCATCGAGACGCGTCGTGGGCGCACCGCAGCGACCGCAGAAGCGGTGATTGTCGAGCCAGGCCGCCACCTGAAGCGCCGTGGATACCAGCGGATACCAGGATTCCGGCAGGCGGGCCAGCCAGGCCCGGCCCTCGAGCCAGTCCTTTCCCGGCTGAGTCTCCAATGAGAGAGCCACCGGCTCCTCCTGCCACCAGCACAGCGGCTGCATCCGCTCATGCCAGGCCTGGAAGGCCTGAAGCGGGCCCTCATCGACGCCGGGCGCGATGCGTCCTGCGGCCAGGCGAATGACGCGACCGGCCGACTCCTCGCAGGGCAGCTCGCGCCGCAGCATCAGCGTGACGCCTCCTCGCCCGACAGGCCGGAGTGGGCATCCCAGCGGCACTCGCCGGACGCGTCGCGGATTCGATCCAGCTTGGCCCGATGCGCCGCCAGCTCTGCCTCGTCGGGCGGCACGACACGAAGCTGACCCGGTGAGAGAGACAAGCGGCGGATGGCCAGCCCGGTCAGCTGACCGTCGCGACCTGTCGAGGATGCTGAAGCATCCAGAGAGAGCCGGGTCTGCCCCCCGGTCATGGCCAGATAGACGTCGGCAAGGATCTCGGCGTCGAGCAGGGCGCCGTGCAGAACACGTCGCCCGTTGTCGATCTCGTAACGCTTGCAGAGCGCATCGAGGCTATTGCGCTGGCCGGGGTGCTTGTCGCGCGCCAGTGTCAGGGTATCTAGAACTCGGCAGTGCTCCGCCACCGGGCCGAGCCGTGGCTCGCTGCGCCTCGCATTGAGCATGCCGAGTTCGTGGTCGATGAAACCCACGTCGAAGGGCGCGTTGTGGATCACCAGCTCGGCCCCTTCGATAAAGGCCCAGAAGGCATCGGCGATCTCGGCGAAGACCGGCTCCTCGGCCACCCGTTCGTTGGTGATGCCGTGAACGCTAACGGCTTCGGCCTCGATGTCGCGCTCCGGGTTGATGTACTGGTGATAGCGGTTGCCGGTGAGGCGGCGATTGACCATCTCGACGGCTCCGATCTCGATCAGGCGATGGCCGTCCCGGGGATCAATGCCGGTGGTCTCGGTGTCCAGGATGATCTGACGCATGGGGGATCTCTCGTCGGCTCGCAGGGTAAGGCGGAGACTCAGGCGCGGGCTCGGTTCTCGTCGATGGCCTGGTTGGCCAGTTCATCGGCGCGCTCGTTACCGGGATGGCCACTGTGCCCCTTGACCCAGTGCCACTCGATCGCATGGCGATGAGTCTCTTCGTGGAGTTCGCGCCACAGCTCGGCATTCTTGACCGGCTGGCGGGAAGCGGTTTTCCAGCCACGCTTGATCCAGTTGTGAATCCACTCGGTGATGCCCTTGCGCAGGTACTCGGAATCGGTCCACAGCGCCACCCGACAGGGACGCTTGAGCTCGCGCAAGGCCATGATCGCCGCCATCAGCTCCATACGGTTATTGGTGGTCACCGCCTCGAAGCCCTTGAGCGCCTTCTCGTGATCGCCGCTGACCAGCAGCGACCCCCATCCGCCGGGGCCGGGATTGCCTCGGCAAGCCCCGTCGGTATAGATCGTTACTGTCTGTGAAAGCTCGTTGTTTGGGGGCTCAGCGTGGCGTCTGTCAGTCAATCTTGCGGTTCCTTTGCGTCTGTGGCCCGGTCCGCGTAGCGCTGCCCAGGGCGGGTCCGGCCAGGGGGCGTGACAGTTCGAAGCGCGAGCGCTGTGACTGGGCGAGCTGCGCCCGGGGGCGGGCATGAATCATGTAGCTATCCCCCAGCGGCAGATTGTGGCGCCGGCCGAGGGTCTCCAGCATGGTATTGCGCGGCAGACTGCCGGGCAGGTGAAACCCGCAGTAGTCTACCCGCTCGATCTCGAAATCGACAAACGCCAGCCAGTCGCCGAGTCGACCGGGGGTCCGCCAGTGACCTCGCCAGGGCATGCGACGCCGCCTGCCCGGCCAGACCCGCGACATCCCCCCCGCACTCAGCGGGCACCAGCCGAAAATGATCAGTCGCCCATTATCGGCGGTAACCCGCGCGGCCTCCTGCAGCGTGCGATGCGGCTCGGCAATCACCTCCAGCAGGTGATGAATCAGCACCAGGCTCAGGCTGTCATCGGGAAGGGGCAAGGCATCCGGCAGGCACACCAGGGTCGACACATGATCGGCCATCTCGTGGTTAGGTGCCCAGCCCAGGGCATGGCGGATCGGGCAGATATCACTCAGCACGGGAGCCATGCCCAGCTCAAGGCTGTGCTGCCCGACGAGCTCTTCGCAGACCGGCCCCAGGCAGGCGCGCTCGGCCCGCCACAGTGCCTGACCCGCCGGCGACGCCCAGTAACGCCGCCCCTCCCGGACCAGCCGCGCCAGGGCATGGGGATCCCGCGAATTTGACATAGTGCCCTTTTCCCTCCACAGTGCCGGGTTTTGTAAACCATATCGCAACGAATTGCGGCAGCGTCTGGCAACGCCTCCGTCAAGGACTCCGAGCCCATGTTGAGCGTGACACCGATACCCGCCTTTAGCGACAACTATATCTGGCTGCTTCGCCAGGACACCAACCAGGCAGTTTGCGTGGTGGACCCCGGCGATGCAACGCCGGTGATCGAGTGGCTGGAGCGCGAAGGCCTGGAGCTTGGCAGCGTCCTGATCACCCACCATCATCACGATCACACCGGCGGCCTGGCGGAACTGATCAAGCGCTACTCGCCGCGGGTGATTGGCCCGGACAATCCCGATATCGAGGGCATCGACGAGCGGGTCGGCGACGGCGACGAGATACGGGTAATGGGCAGGCTCTTCGAAGTGCTCGCCCTGCCAGGCCACACCCTGGATCATATCGCCTACTTCACGCCTGGCATCCCGCCCCTGCTGTTCAGCGGTGACGTGCTGTTCAGTGGCGGCTGCGGAAGGCTCTTCGAGGGCACCCCGGCACAGATGCACGCCTCGCTGTCGCGCCTCGACTCCCTGCCGGAGGACACTCTGGTGTTCGCCGCCCACGAGTACACCCTGGCCAACCTGGCGTTCGCCCGCACTGCCGATCCCGATAACCCCGATGTCGAGACCGCACAGGCGGAGTGCCAGCGGGCCCGGGAGCTCGACCGACCCACCTTGCCCACCACCCTGGGTCGCGAACGCAGCATCAATCCCTTTCTGCGCTGCGATTCGGCCGGCGTACGCCAGGCCGCAGCGGCGCATGGCGACACCGACGGCAGCCTGGCGACCTTCACCACGCTGCGTGCGTGGAAGGACGCCTTCTGAACGTACCATTGCCGAACGACACCCGGCCTGCCCGTGGCGGCAGGCTCCCGCATGACCAGGAGATCACCTCTCGATGACCTACCACACGACACGTCGACGGATCCTGGGCTTCACCAGCTGTCTCGCGCTGATGGGCTCGTTGATGGCCACGACCGGCAACAGCCAGGCCTCACCGACCCCCCAGCGCGCTTTCACGGACGATTCGGCCAGCCAGTCGGCCCAGTACGCCCCGCTCCCCTCGAACCAGACCTTCTGGGATGCCCTGGCCCTCGAGCCCAGAGATGCCTGGTCGCGCCTCGCCGAGGCCTTCGAGTGGCAGGAGGACGTCGATCAGGCACGTGTCCAGCACTGGATCGACCACTACCGCCAGAGCCCCCGCAATATCACCGAGATCACCGAGCGAGCTCGACCCTGGCTCGCCTGGATTACCGAGCGAGTGGAGGAACGCGGGCTGCCCGGCGAGATCGCCCTGATCCCCTTCATCGAGAGCTCCTTCGACCCCACCGCCCGCAGCCACCGCGGAGCGGCCGGCCTCTGGCAGTTCATGCCCGGCACCGGCCATGCACTCGGGCTGCGCCGTGGCGGCGGCTACGATGGCCGCCTGGATGTGGCGCGCTCCACTCACGCCGCTCTTGACTACATCGAAATGCAGGCCGAGCAGTGGTACGAGGGTGACATCGAGCTCTCCCTGGCGGCCTACAATGCTGGCGCCGGCACCGTGAACAATGCCCGCAGCGCCGCGCTTTCCCGAGGACAAACCGCCAGCTACTGGGATCTCAAGCTACCGCGTGAGACGATGGCCTACGTTCCCAAGCTGATCGCCATCTCGGCGATCATCGCCGAGCCGGAACACTACGACGTCGAACTGCCTCGGATCGAAGCCACGCCGGCTATCGCCGAGGTGCCGGTGACCCGTCCGCTGAAGCTCGACGAGGCCGCACATCTGGCGGGTATCTCGCGCACCGAACTGGCCGAGCTGAACCCGGGCCTGCTGGGTCATCAGGCCGATCCCCGTCACGTCGAGCGACTGCTGGTTCCCGCCGACAGTGCCGAACGGCTTGTCGCCCGGCTCAGTAGCGGCACAAGCCGGCGAGCGGTCGCCGCCGACGGTGATGACGTCTACGTGGTTCGTCGCGGCGATAGCCTCTCGGGCATCGCCTCACGCCATGCCGTGGCCCTGACCGACCTGGCACGCTGGAACGGCATCGAACGGCTCGACGCTTTACAACCTGGGCAACAGCTGACACTTTCCGGTAGTTGATGACGGGGGCCAAGGCCCAGCCTGCTACAAGGAATCTGATCGATGCGACATGCTGCCTCTGGCCTGGCCCTGCTGCTGGGCATGCTGCTCGGCGGACCGGCCATGGCGGCCGACCCCGCCGAGGTGCCCACCGTCCACGGCCTGGCCCTCTATGGCGACCCGGCGCTGCCGGCGGACTTTGGCCACTTCCCCCATGCCGACCCCGACGCTCCCCAGGGGGGCAGCCTGGTGCGCTCGGCTATCGGCAGCTTCGACTCCACCAACCCCTTCATCATCCGCGGCACCCCGGCCACCGGCCTCACCGAGATCTATGACACCCTGCTGACCCAGAACCCCGACGAGCCCTTCTCGATGTATGGCCTGCTCGCCGAGGGCGTGCGGCTCGATCCGGATCGCCAATGGATCGAATTCGATCTGCACCCCCAGGCGCGTTTCCACGATGGCGAGCCGGTCACCGCCGAGGATGTGGTATTCAGCTTCGAGACCCTGACGGAGCAGGGCCAGCCCTTCTACGGCGCCTACTACGCCGACGTGGTGGGCATCCGAGCGGTGGGCGAGGATACCGTGCACTTCGACCTCGCCGACAGCGACTCGCGGGAACTGCCGCTGATCATCGGCCAGTTGCCGATCCTGCCGGCTCACTTCTGGCAGGGTCGTGATTTCGAGGCCACTACCCGCGATGCCCTGCTCGGCTCCGGTCCCTACCGTATCGGCGTGGTGGAGCCTGGCCGGCGCATCGTCTATGAACGCGTTGATGACTACTGGGGAAAGGACCTCCCGGCAAACCGGGGCCGTCACAACATCGATCGGCTGATCTACGACTACTACCGCGACCAGACGGTGGCCCTCGAAGCCTTCAAGGCCGGCAACCTCGACATGCGTATCGAGACCAGTGCGCGCAACTGGGCCACCGCCTATGACTTTCCGGCTCGGGATGAAGGGTTCATCAAGCGCCTCGAGGTACCGGACGGCCAGCCCGCCGGCATGCAGGCCTATGTAATGAACCTGCGGCGCGACAAGTTCCAGGACGTTCGGGTCCGCGAGGCCCTCAACCTGGCCTTCGACTTCGAGTGGCTCAACCGCAACCTCTTCTACGGCGCCTACCAGCGCACCGAGAGCTATTTCGCCAACTCCGAGATGGCCGCCGAGGGCCTGCCAAGCGAGGCTGAATTGGCCCTGCTCGAGCCACACCGTGAGGCCCTGCCCGAGCGGATCTTCCAAGAGCCCCTGCCCATCGAACACCCCGAGGAGATGCGACCTCGGCTGGCGAAGGCGCTGAAGCTGCTCAACGAGGCCGGCTATGTGGTAAGCGATGGGGTCATGACCCACCCGGATTCAGGTGAACCCTTGAGCCTGGAGGTGCTGCTCTTCGACACCCAGTTCGAGCGGGTCGTGCAGCCGCTGCTGCAGAACCTGGCGAAAATCGGCATTGAAGGCGATATTCGCATCGTCGACGTCAACCAGTACCTCAATCGGCTGCGCCAGTTCGATTTCGATATCATCGTCGGCAGCTTCCCCCAGTCAGCGAACCCCGGCAATGAACAGCGCGACTTCTGGACCAGCGAATATGCCGAGGTTCCCCAGAGTCGCAACCTGATTGGGCTCAGTAATCCGGTGATCGACGACCTGGTCGATACCCTGATCGCCGCCGACTCCCGGGAAGCGCTGGACACGGCCGCCAGGGCGCTGGACCGAGTGCTGCGCTGGGGCTTCTACGTCATTCCCCAGTGGCATCTCGGGCAGACGCGTATTGCCCTGTGGGACAAGTTCGGCTGGCAGGAGCCCTTTCCCGAGTACAACCTGGACCTGGCCGCCTGGTGGGTAGACCCCGAGCGCGGCGCCGAGATCGAGGCCCGCCAGCGCAACCGCTGAAGGCGCATGACCGGCGAACGGCGCCGGCTGCCATCATCCGTGGAGTAAGGATACACCGTGGCCCGCTATGTACTGCGCCGCCTGCTGCTGATGATCCCCACCCTGCTGGGGATCATGCTGCTCAATTTCATCATCGTCCAGGCCGCGCCGGGCGGTCCCATCGACCAGATGCTGGCCCGTTTCGAAGGCCTCTCCAGCCAGGCCAGCACTCGCATGGAAGGCGGCGGCGGGGACGTCGCTTCGGGCGGCGAGTCGCGAGGCGCACGAGGAATCCCCCCCGCCTTTATCGAGAAGCTCGAGGCCCAGTTCGGGTTCGACCAGCCGGCTCATGAGCGCTTCCTCGGCATGATCGTCGACTACGCCACCTTCGATTTCGGCGAGAGCTTCTTCCGCGACGAGCAGGTCACCACCCTGATGCTCGAGCGTCTTCCCGTATCGATCTCGCTAGGGCTCTGGACCACGCTGGTGGTCTATCTGGTGTCGATCCCGCTGGGTATCCGCAAGGCCCTGCGGCACGGATCACGCTTCGACGTCTGGAGTTCGGGGCTGGTCATCGTCGGCTACGCCATCCCCGGCTTCCTGTTCGCCATCCTGCTGATCGTACTGTTCGCGGGCGGCAGCTACTGGGACCTGTTCCCGCTGCGCGGCCTGACCTCGCCGGACTTCGACGAGCTCTCCGCCTGGGGCAAGATCAAAGACTACCTGTGGCACATCACCCTGCCAGTGATCGCCTCGGCCATCGGCAGTTTCGCGACCCTGACCATGCTGACCAAGAACAGCTTCCTCGACGAGGTTCACAAGCAGTATGTGCTCACCGCCCGTGCCAAGGGGGCCAGCGACCGACGGGTGCTCTACGGCCACGTCTTCCGCAATGCCATGCTGATCATCATCGCCGGGCTGCCAGCCGCCCTGATCGGCATCTTCTTCACCGGTTCGCTGCTGATCGAGGTCATCTTCTCGCTCAATGGCCTGGGCCTGCTGGGCTTCGAGGCGGTCATGCAGCGTGACTACCCGGTGATCTTCGGCACCCTCTACCTCTACACCCTGATTGGACTGGTCCTGAAGCTGATTTCGGACCTGACCTATGTGTGGGTGGACCCTCGTATCGACTTCGAGACACGGGAGTCCTGAACCGATGTCATTGCTCTCGCGGGATTTCTCTCCCATCACGCGTCGCCGCCTGGCGGTCTTTCGCGACAACCGTCGCGCCCGGCTCTCGCTATGGATCTTTGCGACCCTCTTCCTGGTGAGCCTGGTAGCCGAGTTGATCGCCAATGACCGACCCATCGTCATGCAGTACCAGGGGCAGTGGTACATACCGGTTCTGGTGGACTACCCAGACACCGAATTCGGCGGTTTTCTGCCCAGCCCCGCCGACTACCGCGATTCCTTCGTGCGCGACGAGATCACGGCCAACGGCTGGATGCTCTGGCCACCGATCCCCTTCTCCTACGAGACCCTGGACATGGCCCTCGACCACCCGGCTCCGTCGCCGCCCACCGCGCGCCACTGGCTGGGTACCGACGACCAGGGCCGCGATGTTCTGGCCAGGGTGATCTACGGGTTTCGGCTCTCGGTGATCTTCGCGCTGGTACTTACCGCCGGGTCACTGGTACTGGGGGTGCTGGCCGGCGGTATCCAGGGCTACTTCGGCGGCAAGGTGGACCTGATAGGCCAGCGCATCACCGAGATCTGGTCGGGGCTGCCCATGCTGTTCCTGCTGATCATCCTGGCAAGCCTGGTGGAACCCAATCTCTGGTGGCTGCTGGGCATCATGCTGCTGTTCTCCTGGCTGGGACTGGTCGACGTGGTGCGCGCCGAGTTCCTGCGCGCCCGAAACCTGGAATACGTACGTGCGGCCAAGGCCATGGGCCTGCCCTCACGGCTGATCATGTGGCGCCACGTGCTGCCCAATGCCATGGTCGCCACCCTGACCTTCATTCCCTTCCTCTTCACCGGGGCCATCACCACCCTCACCGCCCTGGACTTCCTCGGTTTCGGCCTGCCACCGGGCTCGCCGTCCCTGGGCGAACTGGTCGCCCAGGGCAAGAACAACCTCCAGGCCCCTTGGCTGGGCATTACCGCCTTCGTCAGCCTCTCGGTGATGCTCTCGCTGCTGGTGTTCATCGGCGAAGGGTTACGCGATGCCTTCGACCCCCGCCATATTCAGCATGCCGCCGGCCCATCCCCGGCAGCCAGCGAATCTCCGAGGAGCAGGCCCGATGCGTGAGCCTGGCACTACCCCCCTGCTGCAGCTACACGACCTGACCATCACCTTCGACGCGGTCACCGTGGTCGATCGGCTGTCGCTCACCGTCAATCGTGGCGAAACCCTCGCGCTGGTCGGCGAATCCGGCTCCGGCAAGTCGGTCTCGGCACTCGGCGCCATGAATCTTCTGCCACCCAATGCCCGGGTGGAAGGCGGGCGGCGGCTGGGCGATACCGACCTTACCACCCTGCCCGAACGGGGTTGGCGCGGATTGCGGGGCGGACGGGTCGGCTTCGTCTTCCAGGAACCCATGACCTCACTCAATCCGCTACATCCCATCGGCAAGCAGATCGGCGAGACCCTGCGCCTGCACCAGGGACTCACGGGCAAGGCCGCCCGGGTGCGCACCCGCGAACTGCTGGAACAGGTCAAGCTGCCGCGCGCCGACGACCTGCTGGATGCCTGGCCACACCAGATCTCCGGCGGCCAGCGCCAGCGGGTCATGATCGCCATGGCCATCGCCAACGGCCCCGAGCTGCTGATCGCCGACGAGCCCACCACCGCGCTCGACGTCACCGTGCAGCAGGAGATCCTCGCCCTGCTCGCCGAACTGCGGGATGCCCACGGCATGGGCATGCTCTTCATCACCCACGACCTCAATCTGGTGCACCGCCATGCCGACAGGATCTGCGTGCTGAATGGTGGCCGAGAACAGGAAACCGGGCCAGTGGAGGCGGTCTTCACCCGCCCGCGCAGCGACTACACCCGGCTGCTGCTGGAAGCCGAGCCAGAGGGCCGCCCAGCACCCATCGGCCGGATCGCTCCCCTCCTTCGTGCCCGAGGCGTCGCGGTCCGCTTTCCCCGGCCAAGACGGCTGTTCGCCCGGCGTCCGCCGCCGTTCGAGGCCGTCAAGCCGCTGGACCTCCACGTGGCACCCGGCGAGACCCTGGGCATCGTCGGCGAATCCGGCTCGGGCAAGACCACCCTGGCCCTCGCCCTGCTGCGGCTGGGCCAGGGCAGCGGCGAGATCGACTTCGACGGCACCCGCCTCGACCAGCTGACCGGCAACGCGCTGCGACGCCAGCGCCGCAATCTGCAGGTAGTGTTCCAGGATCCCTACGGTTCGCTCTCGCCGCGTCTGCCGGTCTTCGATATCGTCAGCGAAGGGCTGCGCTTCCATCATCCAGAGCTCACCACCGCTGAAGTCGATCGCCGAGTGCGTGACACCCTGCGCGAGGTGGGCCTCCCCGAGGAGTGCGCCTCCCGCTATCCCCACGAGTTCTCCGGCGGCCAGCGTCAGCGCATCGCGGTGGCCCGCGCCATCATTCTCGAGCCACGACTGGTGGTCCTCGACGAACCCACGTCGGCGCTGGACCGCAGCGTCCAGAAGCAGCTCGTCGAATTGCTGCGCGACCTCCAGACCCGACGGCATCTCAGCTATCTGTTCATCAGCCATGACCTGGCAGTCGTTCGCGCCATGGCCCATCGGGTGATGGTGCTCAAGGACGGTGAGGTGATGGAACAGGGCGACTGCCTGCAGGTCCTGGAGAACCCCGTCAGTGACTATACGCGTGCGCTGGTAGCCGCCGCCGGGCTTGCGCCCTGGCAGAGCTGATTATCTGAACCAGTCGATGCTATCGGATGGCATGAATGTAGATAACGGTATAAGTTGAATTACCGCCTGCAGGCTGCTAAGTGACTGCCGCGAAGCGTTGACAAGGGTGATACCCGTCACCGGTTACGCTGGGTTACGTTATCTCTCTTGTCCAAGGCTACAGGACACCATGCGCACACTCCTCCGCTGCCTGCCCGGAACCCTGTTCCTGGCGTTGCTGATGGCCATCTTCGCCACCTCCCCGGCCCGCGCCGATACTGCCCCGGTGTCACTCGATGAAGGCTGGGAGTACCGCTGGGGGGACTCCCCCTTCCGGGCCGACGGTACCCCGGCCTGGGTCGATGACCCTGCATCGCAGGGGGAATGGCGGCCGATCGCCTTCCCTTCCAATCCGCCCGGCCGAGAGGGCAGCAAGCACGCCTGGTTCCGCATCACCCTGCCCGAGGGAGAGTGGCGTGACCCGGTGCTCTACATCTACAGCGTCGACCTGATCCTCCAGGCCTGGCTAGAGGAAAAGCTGATCTACCAATACGGGGAGTTCGATGACCGCGGAGAAGGACGCTTCTCGGGCTGGCCCTGGCACATGATCAGCCTGCCCGAGAACTTTGCGGGCAAGACCCTCCACTTCCGCGTCTTCTCCGATTACACCGACATTGGCCTGTGGGGCGAGGTCAAGCTGATGGACCGCCTCGACCTGATGGAGTACATCCTGGAGCGTTCGGCCGGGGATCTGATCATCGGCGCCCTCCTGTTACTGATGGCCTTGCTGGCCTTCATCTTTGCCCTCGTGCAGGGCAACCGGCGCAGCTTTATCGGTATCGGGCTCTTTGCCATGGCCGCGGGCATCATGCTGCTGGCCGAGACGCAGGCCAGCCAGCTGCTCCTGGACAACCCCCTCCTGTGGGACTATCTGGCGGCCATCGGCTACTACACCCTACCGGTGGCCATGGGACTAATGCTGGAACACTGGTTCGCCGCGCAACGGTCAACACTGCTGAGGCGCATCTGGCAACTCCATCTGGGCTATCTGGTGATGGCGCCGGGGCTGGCGCTGGCCGGGGTCATCGACCTCTCCAGCACCTTCCCCCCCTTCGATGCCCTGTTGCTGGTCACGTTGCTGGCGATGTTTACCACCATTATCGTGCACCTGGGCACCCTCAATATCGAGCAGAAGCTGATCATCACCAGCTATGGACTCTTTGTCTTCCTCTTGGTGATTGACATGGCCGTGGCCCACGGGCTGCTCTCGTGGCGCCGTGTTCCCTTGAGTGGCGGTGCGCTGGCTTTCGTTTTCGCCATGGTGATGATCTCGCTCTGGCACTACCGGCACACCCATCGCGAACTGCAGCGGCTCAATCTCTCCCTGGAGAAGCAGGTGACCGAGCGAACAAGGGAACTGGAACAGATGGTCGAGACGTTGCAGGCCTACTCCTACCAGGACGCCCTCACCGGGTTGCACAACCGCCGCTACTTCGATGAGCTGCTGGAGCACCAGGCAGCGATCGCGCGTCGCCAGGGGACACCGCTGACGCTGGCAATGATCGATATCGACCACTTCAAGCGGTTCAACGACCGCGAGGGTCACGAGGCGGGCGATACGGTCCTGGTCGGCGTGGGACGGGTACTGAGACATCACTTCCGAGACGCCGACGTGGTCTGCCGGATGGGGGGAGAGGAGTTCGTCGTCATCATGCCGGGGGCGACATCAGCCAGCGCCGAGGCACGCCTCGCCCAGCTGCTGGAGGTCCTGAGTCGTACGCATTTCCGTCACCGTGACCGGGTGCTCGGGCCCCTGACGGTTTCCTGCGGCATCGCCACCTACCCAGAGCATGCCGGCGATCCGCTGACACTGATCGGGCTCGCCGACAAGGCGCTATATTCGGCCAAACACCGCGGACGAGCGAGGATCGAGACCTACGCGTGACGCCTCCCGACGACCGGGCCGAAGGCAGGCGGTGGCATTAAGCGCCGTACCGGCCTCAAAAGAGCGCCACCTCATCCTCGGTGAGCTCGCGCCATGCGCCGGGCGCCAGTTCACCGAGAGACAGCGGTCCGATCGACTCACGGTGCAGGGCCACCACATGGTGACCGATAGCCGCGAACATACGCTTGACCTGGTGGTACTTGCCTTCAAACAGGGTCAGCTCGGCAACGTGCGAAGAACGCATGGCCAGCTGTGCAGGGCGGGTCGGTTTCTCTTCGCCGTCGAGCATCAGGCCCTCGGCGAAACCGGACACGGCGGTGTCCAGTGCGTCTCCCTCCAGCGGCTCGGCGAGGGTCACCCGATAGACCTTGCCCCAGTGCCGTTTCGGTGAAGTGACCCGGTGGGACCACTGGCCATCATCGGTGAGCAACACCAGGCCGGTCGTGTCGACATCGAGCCGGCCCACCGTCTGCAGACGCTCCAGGTGGGGCAGGTCAACGAGTTCCCGGACCAGCGGGTAGAGGCCACGACGGGCACTGCATTCCACCCCGGCGGGCTTGTGAAGCATCACGTAGCGCAGGCCGACCAGGGCCAGGCGCTCGCCGTTCCAGACGACACGGCTCTGCTCGTCGACCTGGGTGGCGGGATTCTTGACCACCTCGCCGTTCACCTGGACTTCCTCGCGGTGCAGGGCCTTCTTGGCGAGGCTGCGCGTCAGATCGGTGGTCTCGCACAGAAAACGGTCGAGACGCATCAGTAGCCGACCCCGTCGGCGAGACCGAAATGGTCGGCATCGCGCCAGGCCGGGAACTTCTCACGGAAACCACGCAGTTCCTCGAGTGAGAGGCTACCGGTCTTCAGGAAGGGAGTGTCCCGGGGCTCGTCGAGCAGCGCTTCCCCCTTGGCATCGACCAACATCGAGTCCCCGGCATAGGCCATGCCCTTGGCATCCTCGCCGACCCGATTGACGCCGATCACCGGGCAGAGGTTCTCGATGGCCCGGGCCTGCAGCAGCACTCGCCAGGGGTGACGCCGGGGCGCCGGCCAGTTGGCCACACAGAGCAGGGCGTCGTACTCGAAGTGTTCGTCGGGCCCCGGCTGCTGGCGCAGCCAGACGGGAAAGCGCAGGTCGTAGCAGACGCTGAGCAGGATCCGGAATCCCTTGAGCTCGACGATCACTCGCTCGTGCCCCATGGCGTAGCGTTCGTGTTCCCCGGCCATGCGGAACAGGTGGCGCTTGTCGTAGGTGACAAGGCTGCCATCCGGGCGCGCCCAGACCAGGCGGTTGAAGTAGTCGCCGTTGTCCATCACGGCGACACTGCCGGTGACCACACAGCCCCGCCGAGCCGCCTGGTCCTGAAGCCAGGCCACGGTGCGGCTCTCGGCCATGGGCTCGGCCATCTCCCGGGAGTTCATGGTGAAGCCGGTAGCGAACATCTCCGGCAGCACGATCAGGTCGGTCTCCTCGGCGCCCAGATCGCCCAGGGTCTCCTCGAGCATCCGGCAGTTGGCATCGGGGTCTTCCCAGCGCAGATCACACTGCACCAGGGTGGTTCTCAATTCGCTCATGCTGGGACTCCCGTTCAGATAATATGGCCGGACACAGCCTACCCCAGTAGCCCCGTCGCCGTCAGCCGATGCGCGCGGGCCGTGGCAAGCGAACCTGTAGCCTGCTAAGTTAGCCCTTTCTCGCTGCGAGGCTCGCATGTCTGCCACCCCCGTCTCCCTGCCCGACCGCGAAGCCGCCAAGGGCGTCGCCTTCGGCCTGACCGCCTATGTCACATGGGGGTGCTTCCCGCTGTTCTTCGCCCTCTTCCAGGGCGTTCCCGCCTTCGAGATACTGCTTCACCGCGTGATCTGGTCCTGCCTTTTCCTGGTCGGGCTGGTCACCCTGCTCGGCCGCTGGTCACCCATCCGCCGAGCCCTTGCCGAACCGAAGCGCCTCGGCCGTGTGCTGGGTTGCGCCCTGCTCATCGCCCTGAACTGGGGACTCTACATCTATTCCGTGGAGACCCATCATGTGCTGCAGGCGAGCCTGGGCTACTTCATGACACCGCTGGTCAACGTGGGGCTGGGCATGCTGGTGCTGCGCGAGCGCATGGCACGCCTGCAGGGTGTGGCCGTGGGGCTCGCCGGACTGGCCATCGCCATCCAGCTCGTACTGCTGGGCGAGTTGCCCTGGATCAGCCTGGTCCTGGCCTTCTCCTTCGGTACCTACGGACTGCTGCGCAAGCAGGTGCCGCTGGACGGCCTCTCGGGCCTCTTCGTGGAGACCCTGCTGCTGCTGCCCCTGGCCCTGATGGCGCTGGGCTGGCTCAGCCAGGCCGAGCTCTCCCACTTTCTCGACAATGGCCGCACTACCGCCCTGCTGGTGGCCAGCGGGGTGATCACCGCCCTGCCCCTGCTGGCGTTCGCCGGGGCCGCGCGCCGCCTGCGACTGGCGACGCTGGGCTTTCTGATGTATCTCAATCCGACCATTCAGTTCTTTATCGCCCTGCTGGTGTTCCATGAACCCCTGGCGCCGGTGCAACTCGCCACCTTCGTGCTGATCTGGATCGGGCTGGCCCTTTATTCCTGGTCGGCCTGGCAGTCGCGCCCGAGAGAGGCGAGAACCTCGGCCAGGTCGTCGCGTTGACTCGCCCGAGATTCCCGCCGGTGACCCGATGCCGGATCAGGCCTGGCTCGCCGCGAGGGCCTGCTCCAGATCCGCGAGTATGTCGTCGACATGCTCGATACCGATGGAGAGGCGCACCATGTCGGGTTTCACGCCGGCCGCCTTCAGCTCTTCATCATTGAGCTGGCGATGGGTGGTGGACGCCGGTATCGACGAACAGGTCTTGGCATCCCCGATGTTGACCAGGCGCAGGATCATGCCCAGGGCGTCGTAGAAACGCGCTCCGGCGTCGCGCCCGCCCTGGATGCCGAAACTGAGAATGCCCGAGGCGCGCCCGTTCATGTACTTCTTCGCCAGGGCGTAATCCTTGTGGCTCTCCAGGCCCGCGTACTGTACCCAGGTCACCGACGGATGCCCCTCGAGATACCGAGCCACCTTCAGAGTGTTGTCGCAGACGCGTTCGATACGCAGCGACAGGGTCTCGAGGCCCTGCAGCAGGTTCCAGGCCGCCTGGGCGGAGAGCGCCGCGCCCATGTTGCGCAGCGGAACCACCCGCGCGCGGCCGATGAAGGCGGCCTCGCCCAGGTCGCGGGTGTAGCAGACGCCATGGTAGGACACGTCCGGCTCATTGAGCAGCGGGAAGCGGGCGGCGTGCTCGGCCCAGGGGAAACGGCCGGAGTCGACGATCACGCCGCCCACGGTCGTGCCATGACCGCCGATATACTTGGTGGCTGATTGGATGACGATATCGGCACCGTGCTCGATGGGACGCCACAGGAAAGGGGTCGGCACGGTGTTGTCGACGATCAGCGGGACGCCGTGGCGATGGGCGGCCTCGGCCAGGGCCACCATGTCCACCACGCTGCCCGAGGGGTTGCCGACGCTCTCGCAGAACACCGCCTTGGTACGGGCGTCGATCAGCGATTCCATGCCGGCGATGTCATCCTTGTCCGCGAAACGCACCTCGATTCCCTGGCGGGGCAGCGTATGCGCGAAGAGGTTGTAGGTGCCGCCGTAGAGCTCGCTGATGGAGACGATGTTGTCACCGGCCTCGGCGATGGTCTGGATGGCATAGGTGATGGCCGCCATGCCCGAGGCCACGGCCAGCCCGGCGATCCCCCCCTCGAGAGCCGCCACGCGCTGCTCAAGCACCGCGCAGGTGGGGTTCATGATCCGCGAATAGATATTGCCCTCGACCTTCAGGTCGAAGAGGTCCGCCGCATGCTGGGCGCTGTCGAACGAGAACGAGGTGGTCTGATGGATGGGTACCGCCACCGCGTGCTGGTCATCAGGGGCATAGCCGTGATGCAGGGCAAGGGTCTCGGGCTTCATGGGGTGTCCTTCTGGGTTGTGATGGGTATATCCACTGATTCACCCGATGCTAACCAACCCTGAACGCGGGGACCAATATCGTTTAGTCTGGCAGACATCCTCGGGTCACTTCCATCGACCCTGCCACCGACTTGGCGAACACGGATGCTCAAGCGCTACCTGCCGATCATCACCTGGTTGCCCCACTACACCCATCGACTGGCGGGTGCCGACCTGCTGGCCGGCGTGATCGTCACCGTGCTGGTGATTCCCCAGTCGCTGGCCTATGCCCTGCTCGCCGGCCTGCCGGCCGTGGTCGGGCTTTATGCCAGCATCTTGCCGGCCATCGCCTATGCCCTGCTCGGCACCAGCCGCACCCTGGCCGTGGGCCCGGTGGCCATCATCGCCCTGATGAGCGGTGCGGCCCTTACCGAGGTGGCGGCCCCCGGCACTGCGGCCTATCTCCAAGCCGCGCTGGTGCTCTCGCTACTCTCCGGACTGATGCTCACGGCCATGGGCCTGCTACGCCTGGGCTTCTTCGCCAACTTCCTGAGTCATCCGGTCATCGCAGGGTTTCTCTCCAGTTCGGCCTTACTGATCGCCGCCAGTCAGGCCGTGCACCTGCTGGGGATCGAGGCGAGCGGCTTCACCGCGCTCGACCTGGTGGTCAGTATCGGCGGTGAACTGGGGCAGACCCATTGGCCGACCCTGCTGCTCGGCCTGGGCTGTCTGACGTTTCTGGTCGCCATGCGACACTACGGGGAACGGACACTGCGGGCGGTGAAGCTGCCCAAGAAGCTCGCCTCTCTACTGACTCGGGCCGGCGCGGTGATCGCGGTCATCGTGACGACGCTGCTGAGCTGGTGGCTGGGACTCGCAGAGCGTGGCGTGGCGGTGGTCGGCACCATCCCGGCGGGGCTTCCGCCCCTCAGTCTACCGCCGCTGGATCTGTCACTCTGGCGCAGCTTGCTGATTCCTGCGCTGCTGATCAGCGTGGTGGGCTTCGTCGAATCGATCTCCATGGCCCAGATGCTGGCAGCGAAGCGCCGCGAGCGAATCTCGCCCAATCAGGAGTTGGTGGGCCTGGGAGGGGCCAACCTGGCCGCGGCCTTCAGCGGAGGCATGCCGGTCACCGGGGGGCTATCGCGGACAGTGATCAACTTCGAGTCCGGGGCTCGCACGCCCATGGCTGGCCTCTTCGCGGCGCTTGGCATCGGGGCGGTAACCCTGGCGCTGACCCCCTTGTTGCAGCATCTGCCCATCGCCACGCTGGCGGCGATCATCACCGTCTCCATCCTGACCCTGGTGGACATCCCCCTGGTCCGTCAGACCTGGCGGTATTCGCGCAGCGACTTCTCGGCCATGGCGGTGACCATCGTGTTGACCCTCGTAGAAGGCGTCGAGACCGGCATCATCTCGGGCGTACTGCTCTCCATTGCCCTCTTCCTCTACCGCACCAGCCGCCCGCACAGCGTGCTGGTGGGACGCATCGAAGGTACCGAGCATTTCCGCAGCACCCAGCGCCACGAGACCGAGACCGTCAGTCACCTGGCCATGCTGCGCATCGACGAGAGCCTCTATTTCGCCAATGCCCGCTATCTCGAGGACACCGTTTACGCGCTGGTGGCAAGCCGCCCCGAACTCGAGCACGTGGTGCTGATTTGCTCGGCGGTCAACCTGATCGACGCCTCGGCACTGGAAAGCCTGGATGCCATCAACGCCCGGCTCGAGGACTCCGGGGTTACCCTGCACCTGGCCGAGGTCAAGGGTCCGGTGATGGACCGGCTCAAGCACAGCGACTTCCTCGATGACCTCACCGGCCGGGTCTTCCTGAGCACCTATGCGGCCTGGCAGGAGCTCAAGCGCGCCCCCCGCGATTGACCGATGGCCGTGACCTCAGCCGACCTCCACCTGTTCCTTCACCTTGTCGACGATGTAGCGCCCGATGGGCAGCGCCGAGGTCGCCGCCGGTGATGGCGCGTTGCAGACGTTGACGGTGCGCCGCGTGTTGACAAACAGGAAGTCGTCGATGAGACGGCCGTCGCGAGAGACTGCCTGGGCACGTACCCCGGCAGGACAGGGCTGAAGATCGTCGAGCGTCAGTTCCGGACAGTATCGGCGTACCATCGCCAGGTAGCGGCGACGGGAAAACGAGTTGCGCAACTCCTCCAGCCCCGGCCGCACATTGCTGGAGAGCATTCGCCACACCCCGGGATAGGTAAACAGCCGCGCCAGCTCCGGCAACGAGACATCGGACTTGCGATACCCCTCACGGGCCAGCGCCAGCACGGCGTTGGGTCCCAGGGTAACGCCGCCGTCGATCATCGGCGTCAGGTGCAGGCCGAGGAAGGGCATGGCCGGGTCGGGGATGGGGTAGATCAGGTGATCGACGATGCCGTTACGCGCCTCGGGCAGGCGGAAATATTCGCCGCGAAAGGGGCAGATGATGAAGCCGGGATCACGTCCCAGCATTCTCACGATACGGTCAGCCATCAGCCCCGCGCAGGAGATGAGGTAGCGGGTCGAGAACTCGTCACTGCGAGTCCTGACGACCACCTCGCCGGGCCGCTCCCTGATACCCGTGACCTCCTGGTCAAAGCGGAGCTGTCCACCACGCTGCTCGAACGTCTCGGCCATGGCCCGGGTGATCCGGGAATAGTCAACGATACCGCTGGAGGGCACGAAAAGGGCCCCGACGCCGGTGATCGACGGCTCACGTTCGCGAAGTCCCTCAGGGGATAGCCATTCGCGCTCGAGACCATTGGCACCGGTACGCTCCCAGAGCCCCTGCATCCGCTCCAGCTCGAGGTCATTGGTGGCCACCAGCAACTTGCCGCAGATGCGGGTCTCGATGCCGTGCTCCTCGCAGAACTTCAGGGTGGCCCGGTTGCCTTCGCGGCAGAAGCGCGCCTTGAGGCTGCCAGGGGGATAATAGACACCGGCATGAATGACCCCGCTGTTACGGCCGCTCTGGTGGTGGGCCGGGCCTGACTCTTTTTCCAGCAGCAGGATACGCCGGTCGGGAAAGGCTTCGCTCAGCTGCATGGCGGTGGACATGCCGATGATCCCCCCGCCGATGATGATGAAGTCGTACACGGCTCACCTCGGAATGACAGGCCTACGCCCTGAGAATATCCATGATCCTGGTCTGTTTCCATTTTTCGATACTACAAGAGACGATTCACCACAGTGGCGATGATTGGGTATGATGACCATCACATTCGCAACGGCAGCGCGCCATGGACACCTCATCGAAACAGAACATGGGCGTCAGTGCCTACCACTGGCTGAAGCGCGACATCATACGCGGGGCCTTCGCACCCGGCGAGAAGCTGCTGATGAGCGGTCTCAAGGAGCGTTACGGGCTGGGCATCGGCCCTCTGCGCGAGGCGCTGTCGCAGCTGGTGGCCGAGAGCCTGGTGGTCGCCATCAGCCAGCGTGGCTATCGGGTGGCACCCATGTCGCTGTCGGAGCTCGCCGACCTCTATGACGCCCGAGCCCAGCTCGAGGGGCTGATCCTGGAGCTCGCCATCCAACGAGGGGGCGACGACTGGGAAGCCGAGATCCTCGCCAAGGCCCATACGCTGGCCAAGGTGACCGAGGTCAACAGTTCCGAGGAGCTCCTCGATGTCTGGGATACCCGCCACAAGGCCTTCCATACGGCCATCGCCGCCGGCTGCAACTCCCCGCAACTGCTGAAGGTCCGCGAAAGCCTCTTCGACCAGGTGGAGCGCTACCGACACCTCTGGCTGCGCGAGACGGTCTTCTCCGCCGAGGCCCTGGAACGCAAGCGGCGCGAACATGCCGCCCTCGTGGAGGTCATTCTCTCCCGCGATGCCCAGCGTGCCGCCGAGATGATGCGCGAGCACCTGATGACGCCGGTCCCCATCATCACCGACGTCATGCGCCGGCAGGGACTGGCTTGAGCGAAGACGGCAGGACGATCCGCCATACCGGCATCGAGGCGATGTCACGATACCGTCATTGCGACACGGCAGACTCCAGGGCGTGACAGGGCCGAACAAGCATCTTATCGTATCAGGACGATCAGGCCGCCCGGGACCGGGCCTTATGGAGACGACGACATGCCTCACCTGCTTAGATTCCCTCGCGACCTGGAAACGCGGCTGGAGCGTGCCAGTCACCATACCGGCATCACCAAGGCCGAGTTGATCGAGCGCCTGGTCCAGGACGGTCTGACCGACCTGGAGACCCAGCTGCTGCTCGAGGATACCGCATCGCCCCGGGTCGAGCGCAGCATCGACCAACTGCTGCGCGAGAGCGGCCTGGGTGCTTGAACGAGACGCCTGAGGCAGCGTCACGCGAATGCGGTGCGCAAGTGCCGGTAGGCCGCCAGGGCCTGCTCGGCCGAGACCGCCCTTAGCCGTACTGCCTGTCCCGGCAGGCACTGCGCCAGCCGTGAACAGGCCAGCGGCGTGAGTGCCCCGAGCCTGGGATAGCCGCCGATGGTCTGGCGATCATTGAGCAGGGCAATGGGCTGGCCATCGGGCGGAACCTGCACGGCTCCCAGGCCGATTCCCTCGGAGATCATGCTGGGCATCCGGCATTGCAGCCGCGGGCCGGTGAGGCGAACCCCCATGCGATCGGCACGATCGTCCACTTGCCAGGGCGCGTTGAACGCCTGAAAGAGGCTATCCCCGCTGAATTCGCCTACCTGGGCACCCGGCAATAGCGCCAGCTCGGCCGCACCCCCATAGTCATATCGCTCTTCCCGAGGGGCCTCGCTTCCGGAGGAAGCGCGACGCGGCGTGACCTTCAGACAATCACCCTCGGCCAGCCGGTGCCCCTGACCGTCATGGCCGCCCAGCCCCTCGCGCACCACACAGGCGACGCTGCCAAGCACCGGCCGTGCCACGAAACCGCCCGCCACCGCCAGGTAGGCTCTCAGGCCATTGACCGGCGTCGCAAAGGCGAGCCGCTGACCCGCTTTCATGGAGAACGAGCGCCAGACGGCCAGCGCCTCGCCATCCAGGGTCGCCGACAGGTCGGCCCCCGCCACCGCCACGACCAGGTCGCGTTCGGCCACGAGCTCGAGGCCACCCAAGGTCACTTCCAGGACCGGCGTTCCCCAGGCGTTGCCCACCAGATGGTTGGCCCAGGCCCAGCCGTGCAGATCCGCCGGCCCGCCCTGGGTCACCCCCAGCCGGCGTACGCCGAAACGACCGGCATCCTGGAGCAGCGCCAGGGGGCCGGCACGCGTCACGCTCAGGCCGTCTACGGGATGCGTCATCTCCCCTCCTCCATGGGCCGGGTGTCACCTCCCTGGCGCTCGAACTCCGCGCGGTCAATGGGCACGAAGCGCACCCGGTCGCCCACCCGCAGCAGGCTGAACCCCTCCCGGTCGCGGTCGAAGAGCACCGCCGGCGTCCGACCGATGAGGTTCCAGCCTCCGGGGGTGACCGCGGGGTAGGCCGAGGTCTGCCGCCCCGCCACGGCCACGCTACCCGCCGGCACACGACGCCGCGGAGTCTCCAGACGAGGGGCCTCGATGCGGGCGTCAACGCTGCCCATGAAGGCAAAACCGGGGGCAAAGCCCAGGGCGAAGACCCGATAATTTCGCTCGCTATGGCAGGCCACCACCTCCTCGAGGTTCATCCCCGCGAGCTCGGCCAGTCGCGACAGTTCAGGCCCCACCGAGGGATCGTACCAGACAGGCAATTCCTTGACCGGGGCGTCTGACGTCGCCTCGTCAGGCTGCAGCCGCTCGAGGATCTCGGCCAGCCAGCCTCGGGCCTCGCCCGGCGAGAGTCGCAGCGGGTCGAAGACCACCAGCAGGGTGGTATAGGACGGCACCAGATCGACGAGGCGGTCACCGAACGTCGCCTCGCACTCCCTCACCAGGGCGGTGAGCCAGGGCATGTTGCCCTCGTCGATGGCATCGAACAGCCGCACCATCCAGCCGTCCAGCCCGGCGGACTCGAGGCGTGGCAGCCCCTGCGGCAATGCGCCGCTCATGAGGTGCTCGCCAGGCCATCGAGGGCCTCACGGATCGCCTTGATCGCCGCAATCGACTCGGGGTTGTCGCCATGCACGCAGAGGGTATCAGCATCGAGCACGAGGTCGCTGCCGTCGCTGGCCTTTAACGGCTCGCCGCGGGCAATGCGCTGCGCCTGACCGACGATCACCTCGGGGTCATGGTGCACGGCTCCCAGCTCTCGACGGGAGACCAGTCGCCCCTCGGCATCATAGGCGCGATCGGCGAAAGCCTCGAACCACAGCGTCACGCCATGTCGCTCGGCCAGCTCCCGCGCCGCGGCGGGGTCCCGCGTGGCCATCACCATCAACGGCAGACGGGGGTCGAAGGCCACCAGGGCACGCATCACCGCATCGAGGATCTCCGGGTCGCGCATCATGTCGTTGTAGAGTGCGCCATGGGGCTTGATGTAACCGACCTCCAGACCCTCGGCCCGGCAGACCCCGGCCAGGGCACCGAGCTGGTAAAGCACCAGATTCTCGACCTCCTCGGCCGAGCAGGCCATGGAGCGACGACCGAAGCCGACCATGTCCGGATAGGCGGGATGGGCGCCCACGGTGACGCCATGGCGCTTGGCCAGGCGCACGGTCATGCGGATCACGTCGGGATCGGAGGCGTGGAAACCGCAAGCCACATTGGCCAGGTCCACATGCGGCATCACCTCGTGGTCCAGGCCCATGACCCAGGGACCGAAACTCTCGCCCATATCGGCGTTGAGCAGCAGGGTCTTCATGATGGTCCACCTCCTCTGCGATGATTTGCCAGAATCTATCAAGGTTTCATCGACAAGACATCGCGGTTTAGGCGCATATCGTTGATTCGGCATGGGTCACCGCTCCGCCTCTCTTCGCGAACAGTCGCTAGACTCCTTGTGGAAGGCCCGCTGCTCGATATCCCGCAGCGACCCCCATGACCCGACACGAGGTAATGCCCATGACTGCCCGCTATCCCTTCCTTGCTCTGACCACGGCTGCCGCCCTCGGTATCAGCCTAGCCACCCTGGGCAGCACCGCCCAGGCCGCAACCGAATGGGACATGCCCACCCCCTACGGTGACATGACCTTCCACACCGTCAATATCCGCGAGTTCGCCGACGACGTGCGCGAGGCGACCGATGGCGAACTGGACATCACCGTGCACTCCAACGGCTCGCTGATCGGCCATGCCGAGATCAAGAACTCGGTGCGTCGCGGCATCGTGCCCATCGGCGAACTGATCATGTCTCGCCTGGCCAACGAGAACGCGATCTTCGAGGTCGACTCGGTACCCTACCTGGCGACAGGCTACGAGGATGCTCAGAGCCTCTGGGAAGCCTCACGGGAGATCATTGCCGAGGAGCTCGCCGCACAGCAGCTGCGTATTCTCTTTGCCGTGCCCTGGCCGCCCCAGGGCATCTACACCCAACATGCCCTGGAGGAGCCGGACGACCTGAAGAACCTGAGCATGCGCGCCTACAACACCGCCAGCGAACGGATTGCCCAGCTGGTCGGCGCCGTACCGACTCAGGTTGAAGTGCCGGACATCCCCACCGCCTTCAGCACCGGCCGCGTCGATGCCATGATCACTTCCCCGGCCACCGGCGCCGACACCAAGGCGTGGGACTACCTGAGCCACTTCAACCATGCTCAGCTGTGGCTGCCCAAGAACATGGTGATCGTCAGCGATCAGGCCTTCTCGCGTCTCGACGAAGCCACCCAGCAGGCGGTGCTGGACGCCGCCGCCGAGGCCGAGACCCGCGGCTGGGAGATGAGCCGTCAGGAAACCGACGATGCCCTCGCGGTGCTCAAGGAGAACGGCATCGAGGTCAGCGAGCCGACGCCCGAGCTGGCCGCCCTGCTCAAGGAGGTCGGCGAGACCATGACCGAGGAGTGGGCCGGCCGCGCCGGTGACCAGGGGGCCGCCATCCTCGAGGCCTATGAGGCCGCCCGCGACTGATGCCCACCCCGCCGGGGCGCCCAGCCCCGGCACCTGCTTGCGGTTTCTGCCATGACCTATCGTCTCAGAGCGCTCTACAACCTGGGCGGCTACCTGGCCGCCCTCTGCCTGATCCTGATCTGCACCCTGATCACCGCCCAGATTCTCGGCCGCATCATCGACCGCATCGCCACCGGCATCGGCGGTGATCGCATCGGCCTGGCGATTCCGGGCCTCTCGCAGATCTCCGGCTTCCTGCTGGTCGGCGCCAGCTTCCTGGGGCTCGCCTACACCTTCGTGCATGGCGGCCATATTCGCGTGACGCTGTTGATCGGGCGACTTCCGCCCACGCCGCGGGCCTTCGTCGAGCTCTTCTGCCTGAGCATTGCCCTGGTGCTCGGCCTCTATCTCGGCTGGTACCTCTACTGGCTGCTGGCCGACAGTATCGCCTTCAACGAGACCTCCTACGGCCTGGTGAATATCCCGCTGTGGATCCCCCAGTCCGCGATGCTCTCCGGCATCGCGCTGTTCTGCCTGGCGCTGGCCGAGGCCTGGCTGGCCACCCTGATGACCGCCGTGACCCGGCCCTCCACCTTCACCATCGACGACAGCGGCCAGCAATGAGCCCGGGAGGTACCAGATGCTCACGATGATGGCGGTCCTCTTCACCGCCCTGCTGGTGCTGCTCGGCAGCGGCGTCTGGGTGGCCTTCTCGCTACTGGGGCTGGGCTGGCTGGGCCTCTCGCAGTTCACCTCGGTGCCCACCGGCGACGTGCTCGCCTCGAATGTCTGGGGCGACAGCTACAGCTGGGCGCTCACCGCCCTGCCGATGTTCATCTGGATGGGCGAGATCCTGTTCCGTTCGCGGCTCGCCGATGACATGTTCACCGGCCTGTCACCCTGGATGCAGCGCATCCCGGGGCGCCTGCTGCATACCAACGTCATCGGCTGCGGCCTGTTCGCTGCCGTCTCCGGCTCCTCGGCGGCGACATGCGCCACCATGGGCAGGATGACCATTCCCGAGCTCACCCGCCGCGGCTATGACGAACAGCTGATCATCGGCACCCTGGCCGGCTCGGCGACCCTCGGCCTGCTGATCCCGCCCTCGATCATCCTGATCGTCTATGGCGTGGCCACCGACCAGTCCATCGCTCGCCTCTTCATGGCTGGCATCTTTCCGGGCCTGCTGCTGATCTCGCTGTTCACCGCCTACCTGATGCTCTGGTCCTGGCGCTTCCCCGACAAGATTCCGCCCGCCGAGACTGGCCTGCCGCTGGGCGAGAAGCTGCGCCGGACGCGCCGGCTGATACCGCTGCTGGCGTTGATCGTCGGGGTCATCGGTTCGATCTATGCCGGTCTTGCCTCGCCCACCGAGGCGGCGGCCGTGGGGGTGGTGCTGTCGCTGCTGCTGGCCCGGGTCCAGGGCACCATGGATCGCACGGTATTCCGCGACGCCCTGCTCGGGGCGGTGCGCACCTCGACCATGATCGCCTTCATCCTCGCCGGCGCCTCCTTCCTCACCGCCGCCATGGGCTTTACCGGCCTGCCCCGCGAGCTCGCCGCCTGGATCGGCACCATGGGACTGTCGCCGTTCATGCTGCTTGCGGCACTGACGCTGTTGTTCATCCTGCTGGGCTGTTTCCTGGACGGCATCTCGGTGGTGGTGCTGACCACCTCGATCATGCTGCCCATGGTCGAGGCCGCGGGCATCGACCTGATCTGGTTCGGCATCTACCTGGTGGTGGTGGTGGAAATGTCGCAGATCACCCCGCCGATCGGCTTCAACCTCTTCGTGCTGCAGGGGATGACGGGGCGCAATATCCTCTCGATCGCCTGGGCGGCCATGCCCTTCTTCTTCTTGATGATGCTCGGTGTGGTGCTGATCAGCCTCTTCCCCGGCATCGTCACCTGGCTGCCGCAGGCCATGGGCAAGTAATTGCGTGACAGGCGCGAAACGTCCTTGATCTACTCGACGACCCGCCGAGGATCACGAGGATAGAAGCGTTCGGGCTGTCGCTCGATATGGGCGAAGAAGCGCGTGTCCTTGTAGGGCATTTTCATGAAGCCAGAGACCCCGAGCCCCTCGATCAGCCCCACGGCGTCGAGAATGTCATCCAGACGACGCCGGAACTCCTCCTCCCGGGAGGGGTCGAGCAGCCGGTAGTGGCTATGGATCTTGAGGTGCTGGGGCAGCGCCTCGAAGATGATCATGCCCGTGTGATGAATGTCGTTCAGCGCCTCCAGCGAGGCGATGATCGCCTCGGGCAGCACCAGAAACTCCTCCGGGTCGGGACCATCCTCGAAGTAGCTGTGCAGGCGCGAGCGGTCCTCGAATTCGGGTACCGCGCTGACCTCGTAGTGCAGGCGCATGCCGGGCAGGGGCACGAAGGGCGCCTCGACGTTCTCCCGATCCAGGTGCAGGGTGTCGCGGGCGTTGAACAGGCAGCTCTTGAAGATGCCGCGGCGATGGATCGCCCGGGCGAGGGTCACCATGTTGTTGACCGCGGCGATGAAGGCGCCGCGCCGCTCCGGATCATGCAGGTTGAGCGAGGTGTCGATATAGACCCCGTCGACCTCCCAGCGCACCGCCAAGCCCCCCACCACCGGGTACTTGCCCAGCCGGCTCACCGCCGCCAGGAAGGCCTTCTCCGTCTCGCCCATGTTCTGCATGAAGTTCTTGTAGTAGCGATCGAGCTGGACGTCGTTGATGTCGTTGAGGGTCTCGTGCCCCCCCTCCTCGCGCAGGAAAGACTTGCGCGAGCTGTAAACCACGGTATCGATCTCATGATTCGCCGGGCGACTCCAGACCGGCACCAGGGGGACCTCCTGCGGGGTGGGCAGGTCAAGCATCACCAGTCGGGCAAGCCGGGGCATCTCGCGAATGAAGTGGTCGCCGGCCCGCATTCGTGTACGCAGGTCGGGGGCGAGCATGCCGTCGAGCATGCGTGCAAATTCCATGGGCAGCCCCAGCGAGGTCGCGGGAATGGCCCGGTGGCCGAAGCGACAGGACTGCGCCGAGGCCAGGGCATAGAGCGTGGCCGCCGCGCCCTGCTCGTCGAAGCGCGGTGACGATAGCGCCCCGTTGAGCTGTTCCTCGCCGATGAAGTAGACGTCCCCCAGTCGTGCGTTGGTCTGCTGCAGGTTGTCCGACATCAGCTCCATGACATTGGTCGCCACAAACTGCAGGCTGGCATCGAGCTGGGCGAAGACCGAAGACCCCCAGTCGATCAGGGCGATGGTCTCGCGGGCCTCATCGAAGACCAGGTTGGAGGGCTTGATGTCGCCATGCACCACCGGCTTGCCGGCCGGCCCGCTCTCGCGGCGCAGGGCGCGCAGGATATCGGCCAGCTGGTCGGCAATACGCACCACCAGGCGTGGTGACAGGCGGCCTTCGTGCAGCGAGACCTCCTCCATGTTGAAGCCCGGGGCACGCTGCATCACCAAGACCGACTGGCTGCGCACCCGCTGGAAGACGATCAGCTTGGGCACGCGGGGATGATCGACCTGCTCCAGCATGAAAGCCTCCTCCTCCAGGCGGTCCTGGAGGTGCTGAGGCAGGTTGACGCGCGTGAACTTGAAGACGTACTGCTCGCCTAGCTCGGTCAGCCCGGCGAAGACGAAGCCGTAGGCGCCCTTGCCGATCAGCTCGATATTCCGATAGCCCAGCTGTTCCAGCTGGGCCTGGCACAGCGCCACCCACTCCTTGAGCTTGCGCGCGTCGTCATGGCTGAGCAGATAGATCGACTGCTCTTCCGGAATGTAGAACTGCTGGAGGGACGCCTGGGTCATGTCAGGGCGTCGCCTGCGTGCCGAGCAGCCGCTCGCGGACCTGTCGAACCACGGGTCGGGCATCGCGCAGGTCTGCCGTCTCGACGCGCAGGCAGTAGGCTTGCTCCGCCTCGGCCAGGGGACGCGCATCGACCTGTTGACGCTCCATGATCTGTTCGTCCGCCTCGGAGGGGTCGCCGCCCGCTGCCGCTCGCTCACGCAGCCGCTGGCGCCGCTGCTCCTCGGCCGCGCAGCATTCGAGCAGCAGGTAGGGCACATCCTGTGCGCTGGCGACCTCGATCAGCTGGTCCCGCTGTGCCCGATCCAGAGCCGCGGAGTCGACGATGACGGGATAGCCGGCTGCCAGGGCGTCGGCGGCCAGGTCGGCCAGACGCCGGTAGGTATCGCGGGTGGCTTGCGGTGTATAGAGGTTAAGTTCGTGCCGGGCGTGGCTGTCGGCCAGCGGCGTCAGCCCGAACTGTCGCTTGCGCTCCACGTCGGAGCGTAGCCACAAGAGCCCCAGCGACGCCGACAGGCGCTGGCTCAGCCAGCTCTTGCCACTACCCGAGACGCCAGTGGTCACCAGCAAGTAGGGCTGGCGAGGCTGGGCATAGCGCTCCGCCAGGTCGATGTAGGACTGGTAGGTATCGAGCAGGCGAGCCTGTTCAACGGCGTCCAGGTTCGAGCTGCCGCAGGTGAGCAGCGCGATCTTGGCGCGCACCGTGGCCCGGTAGGCCTTGTAGAAGTCGAGCAGCGGCAGGCAATCGAAATCACCGTATCCCTGCAGATAGCGGTTCAGTACCCGGTTGGCCAGCTCGGCCGCTCCGCGATGCTCCAGATCCATGAGCAGGAAGGCCAGGTCGTTACTGGTGTCGATCCAGCGCAGGCCGTCACTGAACTCGATGCAGTCGAACACCCTGACCTCACCGCGGTAGAGCACGATGTTGGCCAGGTGCAGATCGCCATGACACTCGCGGACATGCCCTTCCCGGTGGCGACGTCTCAACTCCGGATCCAGCTGTTCGAGGCTCTCGCGCGTCCAGACCGCCAGACGCTCCAGCTGGTCATGCTGCTGCGGGTCGTCGAGCAGCGGTCGGATCTGTTCGACGTTCTCTTCGGCATCCGCCCGCACGCGCGCCGGAGAGCCCAGTGCGTCGTCACGGGTCGCCGGCACGCCCTGATGGAAGGCGGACAACTGGTCGGCCAGGGCGTCAAGGTGCCCCACGTCCAGGCGTCCCTCCTCCTGCAGTCGGTCCAGCATCTGTGCCGTGTCGAACTGGTGCATGCGGATGGCATACTCGAAGGGTTTACCCTCGCCGCCCAGCCGCGGCGCCTCCTGGCTCCCGGTGATCGGCACGACATCCAGATAGAGCTCCGGGGCCAGGCGACGATTGAGGCGAACTTCCTCGGCGCAGAAGTGGCGGCGCTGGGCCAGGGTGGAGAAGTCGAGAAAGCCGAAGTCCAGGGGCTTCTTAATCTTGTAGGCATAGTCACCGGTGAGCAGCACCCAGGAGATATGGGTCTCGTGCAGTTCGACATCGCTGACCGGGTGAGCGTAGCACTCGGGATCCTGCAGCGCCTGGATCAGTTCACGACTCATGGAGAGTCTCCTGTTGGGGAGGGTAGCGTCACGAGTGTAGAGAATGGGCGGCGGTGAACCAAGCCGAAGGGGACCGCGACCAGGACTATCGCAGATGGACGAAACGCTCGAGGCTGTTCCGGCGACAGGCCGCCGGGGAGGCGCTGTGAACCCCTCCCTGGGCGCTACCGATGCCATCCATGGCATAGGACCTCCCCTTTGACCTGTCCCCGGCGCCTCTCGCTTCGGGTAACGGCGATTGCCTCGGGACCACGACCAGGGGACGTAACGCCCGCCCTGGCCACGGTGGTGACTCAGCCCAGATGCAGCAGCATCGTCTCGGGCGCTTCCAGATAGCCCTTCCAGGCGTTGCAGAAGCGGGCAATGGTGCCGCCGTCGATCAGGCGATGATCCCCCGCCCAGGTCACGGTCATGATCGCCCGCTTGACCACCTTGTCCTGCGCGTCGAAGCGCGGCAGCCACTGGGTCTTGCCGATGGCGACGATCGCCACTTCCGGTGCATTGATGATCGGCGCCGCATAGGTCCCCCCCAGTGCCCCGATATTGGAGATGGTGATGGTCCCTTCCTTGAGATCGGACGACGCCACCCTGCCCTCGCGCGCCCCGGCGGTCAGCCGCTGGATCTCGCCGGCGATCTCCAGCAGGGTCAGCCGCTCCACCCCCTTGACGTTGGGCACCATCAGCCCCGCCTTGCCATCCACGGCCATGCCGATATTGCAGGACGGCAGGTAGTGGATCTCGTCGCCCGCTTCGTTGAGGCGGCTGTTGAGAATCGGGAAGTCGCGGATCGCCAGCGCCATGGCCTTCATAAAGAAGGGCATTAACGTGACCTTCGTACCTCGCGCCTCTGCCTCGGGCTTGAGGCGCTCGCGCATCGCCAGCAGATCGGTGACGTCGAGCTCCTCGCCGTACTGGAAGTGCGGGATCGTCGAGGCCGAGGCCACCATCTGGCGGGCCATGGCGGCACGCATGCCGCGCAGCGGCTCAGCGCGCACCTCCGCCTCGCCGGCCGATGCTCGAGCGGAAGGAGCCGCTTCCCCGGCGGATGTCGACGCCGCCGCGCTCGTATCGCCGCGCTCCAGGAAGGCCTGAACGTCCTCTTTCAGCACACGACCCTGCTTGCCGGACCCCGGCACCTCCTCGAGGCGCAACCCCAGCTCGCGCAGCAGGCGCCGTACCGCCGGGCTCGCCGGAATCCGTCCATGGGGGCCGAGGCCACTGGCCTGCGGCGCCGCCGACAACGGGGTCGCCGCCCTCGCCGGTCGCGGGGCCGGCTCGGCGGGGGGCGACGGGGTCGCGGCGGCTTCGCTCGTCTCCTCGGCGTGCGCCGGGGCATAGGCGAACAGCGGCGCGTGGACCTTGGCGATCTCGCCCTTGGCCACGTGCAAGCGGGTGACGCGTCCCGCCTCGGGGGCGGTGATCTCGACCAGCGCCTTGTCGGTCATCACATCCACGACCGGCTGGTCTTCCTCGATGTCGTCGCCCTCGGCGATGCGCCACTCCACCACCTCGCACTCGACGATTCCCTCGCCGATATCCGGCAGGATAAAGTCCTTGCTGGCACTGCCGGGTGACGATGCCGTCGACGAAGCCGGCTCTGACTGAGCGCCCTCTTCCTTGTGGGAGTCGGACGGCTGAGCCTTCGCCTTCGCGTCCGACTCCTCCTCGACCTCGTAGGCAAACAGCGGCGCATGAACCTTGGCGATCTCGCCCTTGGGCACATAGAGCCGGGTGACTCGCCCCGCCTCCGGTGCGGTGATCTCGACCAGTGCCTTGTCGGTCATCACCTCGACCACCGGCTGGTCCTCCTCGATCACGTCACCCTCGTTGATGCGCCACTCCACCACCTCACACTCCACGATACCTTCGCCGATATCGGGCAGCTTGAAATCCGTCATCTTGTCTCTCCTGTCCTGAGCCCGGTCGTCAGAAATTCACGGTGGCGCGGATGGCCTCGACGATCTTCAGGTGATCCGCCAGGTACTCCTTCTCCAGCGTCAGAGGGAAGGGCGTATCCATGCCGGTCACCCGAGCAATGGGTGATTCCAGGTACAGGAAGCAGCGCTCCTGAACGACCGCGGCGATCTCCCCGGCGAACCCCCCGGTGCGTGGCGCCTCGTGGGTGACCACCAGCCGGCCCGTCTTGAACACCGACTCGGCCACGCTGTCCTGGTCCCAGGGCAGCAGGCTGCGCAGGTCGATCACCTCGCAGGAGATGCCGTCCTTCTCGGCCAGTTCCACGGCGCGGTCGATCACCTCCATCTGGGCGCCCCAGCCCACCAGGGTCACGTCGGTACCCTCCTTGGTCACCTCGGCCTCGCCGAGGGGCAGTTGGTAGTCCTCCTCCGGCACTTCACCGACGGACGCCCGGTAGAGACGCTTGGGCTCGAAGAAGATCACCGGATCCGGGTCACGGATGGCCGCCAGCAGCAGGCCCTTGGCCTGGTAGGGATCGCGGGGGATCACGACCTTGAGACCGGGCGTGTGCGTGAAGTAGGCCTCAGGCGACTGGGAGTGATAGAGACCCCCGGCGATACCGCCGCCGTAGGGCGCGCGAATGGTCAGGCCGCCGACGTTGAAGAGGTCACCGGAGCGGTAGCGAAACTTGGCCGTCTCGTTGACGATCTGGTCGAAGGCCGGAAAGATGTAGTCGGCGAACTGGATCTCCGCCACCGGCACCGAACCCTGGGCGGCCAGACCGTTGGCGAAGCCGATGATGCCCTGCTCCACCAGCGGGGTATTGAAGCAGCGCGCGCGGCCGTACTTCTCCTGCAGATGGCTGGTGGCACGGAAGACGCCGCCGAAGCTGCCCACGTCCTCGCCGAAGCAGAGCACCTTGTCGTCCTCGCCCATGGCAATGTCCAGGGCGTTGTTGATGGCCTGCAGCATGTTCTTGGTCGGCATCTCACTCCCCTCCCTTGGCAGCGACATCGTCACCGGCGCGCACGTCCGGATCCAGGGAGCGCGCGCCCTTCGGGTAGGCGTCCGGGTACTGGCGGATATGGGTCTTCAGCGCGTCGAGCTGACGCTGCAGCTCCGGGGTAACATCCGCATAGACATCGGTCACCAGGCTGTCAAGGGGCGGCGGCGGGCGCTTCTCGGCGCGCTTCATGGTCTCCAGCACCTCGCGGCGCAGGCTCTCCTGGAGGGCCTTCTCCTCGTCATCGTTCCACCATCCCAGGTCGATCAGCCAGCGCTGCATGCGCAGGATGGGATCCTTCTCCCGCCAGGCTTCCTCCTCCTTCTTCGAGCGATAGCCCGAGGGGTCGTCCGAAGAAGAGTGGGCGGCCAGGCGGTAGCTCATGGCCTCGATGAGCACCGGCTTGTTGTTCTCCACGGCGATCCGGCGCGCCTCCTGGGTGGCCGAGTAGACCGCCAGGATGTCGTTGCCATCGACGCGAATCACGTGCATGCGATAGCCGAAGGCGCGTGGCGCCACGCCATCGGCGGCGAACTGCTCGATGGACGGCGTCGAGATCGCATAGCCATTGTTGCGACAGAAGAAGATCACCGGTACCTCGTGCACCGCCGCCATGTTCAGGGCGGCGTGGAAATCGCCCTCGGAGGCGGCGCCTTCGCCGAAGAACACCGTGGTGCACTTGCCGTCGCCGGCGAGCTTCTGGCCATAGGCGTAGCCGGTGGCCTGGGGAATCTGGGTGCCCAGCGGCGACGAGATGGTCATGTAGTGCAGCTTGCGCGACCCGTAATGGATCGGCATCTGGCGGCCCTTGCCGTAGTCCAGTTCGTTGCCGAACAGCTGGTTCATGAACTCGTCGAAGGTGAAGCCGCGATAGACCAGGGCCCCCTGCTCGCGATACTGGGCCATGATCATGTCGGCATCATCCAGCGCCGCCGTGGCGCCGACCACGGCGGCCTCCTCGCCGGTGCACTGCATGTAGAAGGAGAGCCGCCCCTGGCGCTGGGCGGCGAGCATCCGCTCGTCGAGCACGCGGGTGGCCACCATGGCGTGATAGATGGCCAGCGCCTTGTCGTGCTCCAGGTCGGGTGCCCTGGCGCCATCGAAGAGGGTGCCGTCCTGCTTGAGCAGCCGGAAGGTGGGAATGCTGAACTCGTCACCGGCCAGGAAGGTCGGCTCGTGAATATCCGCTGTTGTTGTCATCGTCGTGATCCTGTGCCCCTTTTGAGGGCAGTGTTGTCTTTAATGTTCCGATTCGCCAGAGGGTCGCCCCGGGGTCGGTCAACGCAACAAGATTGACGTTAACGTAAACTGGCGAGCTTGGGTAGACCCGAAAAGTCGAAATGATGAGCGCATGTCTCTGCCGTCCAATCAGCGGGAACCGGCTAGAGGCAGTCGGCTGAAGAGGCTATCCACGCTGACGGCCAGCAGGCCGATCAGCAGCGCCCCCTGGACCACATAGGCGGTGTTGCCGTTGACGATCCCCGAGATGATCGGATCGCCGAGATTGCTCGCCCCCACGGTGGCGCCGATGGCCGCCGTGGCGATGTTGATGGTCACCGAAGTGCGGATGCCGGCCAGTATCACCGGCGCGGCCAGCGGCAGCTCCACCTGGCGCAGGATCTGGCCGCCGCTCATGCCCATGCCTCGGGCCGCCTCCATGACGCCGGGGTCGATGCCCTCGAGGCCGGCCAGGGTGTTGCGCACGATCGGCAGCAGGCCATACAGCAGCAGCGCCACGATGATCGGCAGGGTGCCGAAGCCCAGCACCGGCACCGCCAGCGCCAGCACCGCCACCGGCGGAAAGGTCTGGCCAATGGAGGCCAGCTGACTGACCAGCGGCAGGAAGTCCCGCCCCCAGTCGCGGGTCGCGGCAATGGCGGCCCCCACGCCCAACAGGATGGCCAGCACCGCCGCCACGCTGACCACCAGCAGGTGGCGCCCCAGCAGGGTGACGAAATCGGCACGAGCGTAGATCACCTGGCGGCTGTCGGCCTCGATCCAGCGAAACACTCCCTCCAGCTGCCCCATGCCGAAGGTGGCCACCAGCAGCAGTGCCAGCCAGCCCAGCGGCACGACCCAGCGGCGACCCTTACTCATCGCTGCGCACTCCCACCAGGCGACGCAGGGAGAGTTCGCCCACCGGCAGATCATCGTCATCCACCACGGTGAGCCGTTCGGCATGCCGCCACAGCATCACCGAGAGCGCTTCGCGCAGGCTGGCGTGCTGGCCGATCCGCTCGCGGGCCAGCAGGCGCGGCCCCAGCGGCAGCATCCGTTGACTGACCGGCAGCAGCGCCGCCTCCTTCAGGCCGCGATCCTCGCCCCCGAGCAGCGACTCGACGAAGCCATCCGCCGGTTCGCGAAGCAGCGCCAGGGGCCGTCCCTGCTGCACGATACGCCCCTGATGCATCACCACCAGATGGTCTGCCAGCCGCAGCGCCTCGTCCATGTCATGGGTGACGAAGACGATGGTCTTGTGCAGCCGGGACTGCAGCTCACGCAACTCGTCCTGCAGGCTCTGCCGGGTAATCGGATCCAGGGCGCCGAAGGGCTCGTCCATCAGCAGGATATCCGGGTCGGCGGCCAGGGCCCGGGCGACCCCCACCCGCTGCGCCTGGCCGCCAGAAAGCTGGTGGGGGTACTTGCCGGCGAACGCCTCCATGGCAAGCCCCAGCAACGCCATCAGTTCCTCGACCCGCGCCTGGACCTTCGCCTTCGGCCATTTGAGCAGGCGCGGCACCAGGCCGATATTGCGGGCCACCGTCCAGTGGGGAAACAGGCCCGTGCTCTGGATCGCATAGCCCATGCGCCGGCGCAGGGTCTCCTCGCGAAAGGCGCGGATCTGCTGGTCGTCGATATGGATCTCGCCCTCGCTGTGCTCGATCAGCCGATTGATCATGCGCAGCGTGGTCGACTTGCCGCAGCCGGAGGTCCCCACCAGCACGCAGAGCTCTCCTCGGGCCACGCTCAGCGAGATATCATCCACCGCGACGGCGTCACCGAAACGCTTGGTGACATGAATCAGGTCGATCATTCGGCCCCTCCCGGGCGCAGGATATCGGTCAGGGCGCCGAGCAGAGCATCCACCAGCAGCGCCAGCAGCAGAATGGGCAATGCCCCCAGCAGCACCAGGTCCATGGCGGCCTGGCCCAGCCCCTGGAAGATGAAGGTACCCAGGCCACCGGCGCCGATCAGCGCGGCCACGGCGGTAAGCCCGATGGCCTGTACCGTGGTGATACGGATGCCCTCGAGGATCACCGGCAGCGCCAGCGGCAGACGCACCTGGCGGAACACCTGGCCCCGGCTCATGCCCATGCCGCGCGCGGCATCGATCACCCCGGGATTCACCGCCTCCAGGGCGACGAAGGTGTTGCGCACCATGGGCAGCAGGCTGTAGCCCACCAGGGCCAGCAGGGCCGGGGCCCAGCCGATCCCGCTGACGCCCAGTGCCGACAACCAGTCGACGTTGGCCGACAGCCAGGCGAGCGGTGCCAGCAGCAGGCCGAAGAGCGCAATGCTGGGGATCGTCTGCAGGAAGTTGAGCATGCCGAAGCCCGCCTTCTGTACCCCGGGCCAGCGGCGCATGGCCAGCGCCAGCCCCACACCGAGCACCAGGCTGGCCCCCACGGCCACGCCGACCAGCAGCAGGTGCTCGCCGACCGCCCCGAGAAACTGGCCGCTACGCCCGCGATACTCCTGCCACAGCGCCAGGGGCTCGAGCCAGCGGGCAAGGCACAGCGCCGCGCTCGCCAGGGGGGGAAGCAGCAAAGCCCAACCCAGTAGCCGCGACAGGACCAGGCGAGTGCGCAGCTCGATCAGCGCCAGCAGCAGCAGGAACAGCACCCCCCAGATACCGGCGCCGATACCCAGCCGGGCCTGAGGGGCATCGACCAGGGTAACCGCCGACAGCGCCAGCCAGGCCGGCAGCGCCGACAGCATCAGGACCACCAGCACCAGGGCCAGCAGGAGATGGCGCCGAGCAGGGCGCCAGGCAAACCCGGCCAGCGCCAGCCAGGGCAGCGCCGTGGCCAGGGCACCGCCTGCCCCGATGACCTCGTCGACTCGATAGCCGGTGCCTGGCACGATGCGATTGGCGGCCACGCTGACCGTGTCCAGGCCCAGCCAGGCCGCCAGGGCGACCAGCGTCAGACTCAGCAGGACGACGTTGGGGCCGGATTTCTCCAGGCGCAAGACGGCCTCAGTCGTCCAGGGTATCGAGGAAGTCGGCGGCGACCGCGGAAGGAGCTCGACCGTTCACCGCCACGTCGCCGTTGAGACGCTGCAGGGTCTCGAGGTTCAGAGCCTGGAAAACCGGCTCGAGCAACGACTCGATCTCGGGGTAGGTCTCGAGCACCGCCTCGCGCACCACCGGGGCGGGCTGATAGACCGGCTGGACCCCCAGGGTGTCATCCATGACCACCAGGTCCAGGGCCTGCAAGCCACCGTCGGTACCGTAGGTCATGGCGGCATTGACGTCACTGGTCTGCTGGGCGGCGGCCCGCATGGTGGCGGCGGTATTGCCGCCGGAGAGCACCAGCAGCTGCTCTCCGGTGAGTTCGAAGTCGTAGGCCTCCTGGAAGGCCGGCAGCGCCTGGGGCGACTCGATGAACTCGGCACTGGCGGCCAGCTTGAAGGCCCCTCCGTCGTCGAGATAGGCCGACAGATCCTCGAGGCTTGCCAGGTCATGTTCACGGGCGAGTTCACCGCGCACGCTGATCGCCCAGGTGTTGTTGGCCTCGGCCGGCGTCAGCCAGACCAGGTCATTCGCTTCGCGATCCTTCTGGCGTACGGTCTCGAGTGCCTTGTCGGCATCGTTCCACACCGGGCTGTCGGTCATATCGAAGAAGAAGGCGCCGTTGCCGGTGTACTCGGGGTAGAGGTCGATCTCGCCGGTGATCAGCGCCTCGCGCACGATACTGGTCCCGCCCAGCTGAAGGCGATCCTCCACCGCGATACCGCCCTGGTCGAGCCGCTGCAGGATCAGTTGGCCGAGTACCGAGCCTTCGGTATCGATCTTGGAGGAGACCACCACGGGATCCTGCGCCTGGGTCGAGAAGGCGATGAGGGTACCGGCGGCCAGGGCCGCGTAACGAGACAGGAGACGAATCATGATGTTCACCCGGTTGCTTGAGAATGTAATCTGAGTATAAGGCCTGTACAGCTTCTCTAACAGACTCCTTGTCAACGCCTGGACATCGTCATGCCTCCACCCGGAAACGGACGCCTCGAGCATTGCCACCACCCGCTGGTTCGCGACCTGGCATGGCTCCTGCTGGCCCCCGACCTGATCGCGATGCCCTGGCCGGGGCGCCCGTCGCGTCGCGATCTGGGCCTGGGCGATGACGAGCGGCTGGCGGCCTGGCTGGGTGAGCGGGAAGTGGCGCCCGATGCCCTGGAGGTACACCTGGCCCCAGCGCTCAGGGGACGCATGGGGCTCTATCATGAGCGGCTATGGCAGTTCCTGCTCGCCGAGTCGCCCGACACCCGGCTGCTGGCCCATAATCTGCGCATCCCCCAGGGCAAGCGCACCCTGGGGGAGCTGGATCTCCTCTATTGCCAGCATGACGATCCCCACCCGGTGCACCTGGAGGTCGCCATCAAGTTCTACCTGGGCCTGCCCCAGGGGCCGGGCGCGGCGGATAGCCAGGCCCGCTGGATCGGCCCGGGCGGCGCCGACAGCCTGGCCGCCAAGCGTGAGCACCTGCATCGCCACCAGCTCACCCTTGCCAGCTCCCCCGAGGCCCGAGAGACCCTGAGGCTGTTGCTATCGCCGCGCTGGCCCACCGGGCCGGATGGGCCAGCGCCTGAGGTGGCAGCCCGTCTGGCGATGCCCGGCGCCCTCTTTTACCCCTGGCACGACAAGATGCCGCCCCCGCGGGAGGCTACCCCCGATCACCTGCGGGGTCACTGGCTGTACGCGCGGGACTGGTACCGGCTGCGCGACGGCCTGCCCGGAGACACCCTCGGCGCCTGGCTGTACAAGCCCCACTGGCTCGCCCTGCCGCGTAGCGAGGCACTGCAGCCGCTACGCGACCTCGAGGCCCAGCTGGCGCAACACTTCACCGCGCCGGCTTACCCCGTCCAGCTCGCCTTGTGGCAACCCGACAGGGGCTGGCGCCGCGTCTTTGTCGTTGCCGATGACTGGCCACGGCAGATCCCTCTTCCGCCGCGCCCCTGAGCTAGCCGACACGAAGGTCCTCGAGCAGCAAATCGATCAGTTGCTCCTCGTGAACTGCCCTGCCTCTCTCCTCCAGGACGGCTCGCAGTCCGGGGTCCCAGCCGGCCTCGAGCGACCGTCCCGCCAAGGGCTTGCCGTCAAGATCGGCATACCGCTTAAGATCACCGGACCCCATCCGCCAGGGGTGCATGGCGAAGCGCTCCAGCAGGGCATTGGCCATACTGATGCCTGCCCAGTCGAAGTCGCCGTGATAGTGGAGCACGGCACCGGCGGCCTGCAGCTGCTCCAGCAGCGTGAGCACGGCAGCCCCGGGGCGGCCCCAGGTGGCAATCAGCGGGGCAGAGTCGCCCCCCAGGCGCTCGGCGGCCTCGGCCACCACGGCAGGGTTCTCGCAGACAAAGACATCCCGCCCCGCACCGTTCCACGCAGGCGGATGCCGCAGCAGTTGGCGCAGGGTCAGCCAGGTCGGCTCTGCCTCATGGCAATAACAGGACAATGCACTGTCCAGGCCTCGGCCGGGGCGCACGGGGAGCCGCAGGGTCAGCACCGCACTGGTGATATCGCCGCCCACCAGTACGCCGGCATGGGCCCAGATGCTGCGCTCGTCGGGATCTACGCGGGCGACGCCACCCCGCCAGTGACGCGCCAGGGCGCGGCGCACCAGGGCGGCCACCGGCCTGCCGGTATCCAGGCCATGGGCATCGCCCAGGCACTCGGCGGCCAGGGCACTCAGGCTCATGCCCTGTACCGGCAGGCGCTCCAGCACCCCCAGCGCCGCTTCGAGCAGTGCCCGCCCGCGCGGCTCACTGCCCCTCGCCAAGCGCTTGAGCAGCCCGCCGGCCTGCAGGGCCTCGAGCCATCCTCCCAGCCCCAGGGTATCGGCCCGCCCGCGATAGTCGACCATCAGCTCCGCCCAGCGCCGCCGCTCCTCCTCTCTCCGGGCACGCTCATCGATCAGGGGCCCGTCCAGCGCCTCCAGGGCAACGCGAAGGTTCTCGGCCACACCGGCACGCAACAGGGCATGGGAGAGGGTCTCCAGATCCACGCTCAACGACCGGCCCTGGCGAGGAGAGCGTCCGATCAGACGCTCCACGGCGGCCCGCTCGGCGTCGCTGACGCGGCTCAGGGAAAGCCGCCCGCCGCCCTCTCGCAACAGCTTGCGCGACAGCTTCTGACGCAGGCGGACCAGCTCGGGACCGCCCAGCAGGCGCTGCAGGCGTTCGGGATCCATCAGAACAGGCTGTCCATGCCGCCATCCTCTAGCTCATCTACCGCCAGGGGAGCGGCCTCGCGTGCCTGGGATAGCGGCACCGCGTCGCGCACGCGGCGACGCCCGTCCCACTGCCAGCGGGTGACATGGACCGCATCGACCCCCTCGCGACGCACCAGCTGGGCGATGGCCAGGCCCGGCACGTCCGGGTAGCAACCCCACTCACGCTCCGAGGTCATGATGGCGTCCAGGTCGAACTGGGCCAGCAGCCCCATGCTCTTGGCCCGGGCGTCATCGTCGATGCCGGCAAAGACCTCGTCGAGCATTACCAGGCGCGGCGCCAGATGATGGGCGCTGCTGTAGTGACTGGCCGCGGCGGCAAACAGCGGCAGGGTGATCACCAGCGCCCGCTCCCCGCCGGAAGCGGGCCCATAGGCCGGACGCCACTGACCGTTCTGGTGGCGGTCGACCACGAAGCGGTGCCAGAAGCGGTAATCCAGGGCACGCTCCAGGATCTCCTGCAGGGCGCCTCCCTCGTCGCTGGCCCGAGCCTCCTCGATGCGTCGACGCAGGAAGTCGCCCACCACCTCGCGATCCTCGGGGGACCAGGCATCCAGGGCCTGGCGGCGCAGCCGCTGGCAGACATCCGCGAGTCCCGCGGGCGCCGTCAGGCCGCCGGCACTCTGCCCTTCACTCAGCGGCTCCCAACGGATACGCAGGCGCATGCCGGTACTGGTCGGACGGCTCTCCAGCTCGCCGTTCATTCGCAATACGTCGCGCTCGGTGCCGGTGATGAGCTCCTGGATATGGCTGGCCACCTCGTCGATCAGGTAGTTCTCCAGCAGCTCGCGCTCCCGGGCATTGAGCAGCGCCTGTCGCTGAGCGATCTCGTCGCTCAGCTGTCGCGCCAGCGCATCGGGGTCCTGGCGCCGCCCCTGGAAGACGATGCGTACCAGCAGCAGGTCGTCACGCGCCTCGGCCAGGCAGTCGTGGCCGCCCCGGGAGAGGACATCGGTGAGCAGCTTGATATGTTCATGCAGCCTGCCCTGGTGGGCATGCCAGCTGTCATCGTCGGCGTTCAGGCGGGAGGTGGCCTGGGCGGCGGCCCGAGCAAGTCGCACGGCGGGATCCGGCGCCCAGGAGGCGGGCGGCTCGTGTTCGGCGAAGGCCTCGGGGGCGGCGACGCGCAGCAGTCCCTCTTCCACCAGGGCGCGGAAGGCCTCGATGGCCTGGGTGCGGCGCCCGTCCAGCTCGACGAGGCGCAGCTCACTGTTGGCCACCTTCTCCTCGAAGCGCGCCACCTTGCCGAGCAGCTCGCTGTGGCGCTGCTCGAGCTCACGCTGCTCCCGCGTCAGCCGCTCGCGTTCCAGGCGAATCGCCTCCAGCTGGCGCTCCAGGGCCTGTACCTCGGCCCCCATGGACTCGCGCAGGGTATCCCGGCGCACCTCGGCTTCCCTGGCCTGTTCGACGGCCTCGGCGTGCTCGCGCTGCGCCTGCTGCAGTGCCTCTCGGCTGGCCTCGGCCTCCTCGCCTCGCTCGCTGTGGTGCCGCCGCGCCTCATCCCTCGTTCTCAGCGCCTGGCACAGCTCGCCGATGGCCAGCCGGTAGTCGCCAAGGGCCGTGTCGATCCTTGCCAGCGCCTCACGCTCGGCGGGCAGGCGCAGATCCTCGGCGGCCTGGTAGAGCTCACCACGCAGTGCTTCCAGCGCCTCTCGGGCACTGTCCAGCGCCTCGCGGGCCCGCTCCAGGCGTTCGGCTTGCAGGTCCCGGGCCCGCCGCGCCGCCGCTTCACCGGCATGGGCATCGCGCAGCGCCCGGGCAGTGGGCCGCTGCCGCCACTCCTGCTCGGCCGCCTCCAGGCGCGTTGCCAGGGCCTCGAGGGCGGCATCGATCTCGGCCCGCTGGCGGTCCAGGGCGGAGAGCTCGTCCTCGATGGCCGCCAGACGGCGTAGTCGAGCGGCCTCCCGGGCCGCATGACCGATATACACCGCCGCCGGCTTGCCCCACTGGCCGCGCAGTGGCCCCAGGCGCCAGTCACCCGCCTCGCTGACCCAGGCGAAGGCCTCGGACTCACCTGTCCCGATGCTCGCCAGCACGTTCTCGACCACCTCGCGTGCCACCGGCGGCTCGCCGTGAAGGTCCGGGCAGAGCGCGTCCGCCAGGCGGGTGCCCGGCGCGGCGGCCTCGGGCACCAGCAGGGTGTCCCAGGTCTCGGCCGAAAGCAGCGCACCATCGGGCATCAGCCAGGCGTCCAGCAGCCCGGCGGCCTCCAGGGCCGCCTCCAGCCCCGCGCGCTGCGCGTCGGAAAGCTCGGCCCTGAAGTCCACCAGTTGCCAGAGGGGCGCGCCCACACGCCCCTCGCGCACCGCCTCGCCCCGGGTGTAGGGCGCGGGCGGGGCGGACTCGCCGCCGGCGTCCAGGCGAGCGCGCTCCTCCTCGAGCGCCTGGCGGGCCGATGCGATCTCGTCCCCCGACTGCTGCAGGGTGAGACGCTGCCGGCCGAGGTGTTCGCGCAGCGTGTCCCGCGCTCTGGCCAGTCCCGCCTCGGCAGGATCCTCGTCGCTCAGGTGATCGCACCAGCCCTCGAGCTCGGCGAGCAGCGCCTCCGGGTCCTCGGGCGCCAGCTCGCTCAGCTGGGCCAGGTGGCCGCGCCATGCGGCCTGCAACGACTCGGCCGCCTCGGCCCGGGCCTCGATGGCCTCCTGCAGATCGTCCTCGCGGTTGGCCAGGGTCTCCTCTTCGCGTCGCGCCTCGTGCTCGGCCTGGTGGAAACGCCGCTCGGCCTGCTCCACCTCCGCGAGACGCCCCTGCAAGTGCTGGACGCCCGCCAGACGGTGGCGCTGCAGGTCCCGCAGCGTCTGTTGCAGCGCCTCGCTATCGATCTGCGCCGGCTCTTGCGCGTCCAACTCGCCGACGTGGCGACGATGCTCGGCGGCAAGTCCCGCGGCCTCGGCCACGTCGGCACTCTCCTCAGAGCGCTGGCGAAGCGCCTCACCGGCGTTCTGCAGCGCCAGTTCGGCCTCTCGGCGTCGGGTATCGGCTCGCTCGCTGTCATGCCGGGCCCTTTCCAGCAGCGACGCCTGCGTTTCGGCGTGCTGGCCGCGCTGGCGCGCCTGCTCGTCGGCATTGGCCAGGGCCTCGGCGGAGCGCATGGCCTCGCTGGCCTCCAGGGTGCGCTGCCGCGCGGCGAGGTCGAGCAGCTTGCCCTCCTGCGCCTGGCGTGACTCGGCCAGGGAATCGCGTTCGGTCTCGGCGGCCTCCAGTTCCTGGCGATCCTTGCCCAGCTGCACGCGGTTGCGCTCATGCTCGGCGTGCGCGCCGGTCAGGTCCTCGGCGCGACGGCGCACGGCGATGCCGGCATAGTGGCGATAATGCCCCAGGAAGGCCTCCACGGCACGGGCGGTCTCCTCCAGGCCCTGAATCTCCTCGCGGTAGGCATCCAGGCTGCGATAGGCCTCGGCAACCTCGCCGATCAAGCCGCGGCCCAGCGGCGGCAGGGCATCGCTCAGCGCCAGGGAGAGGCGGTTGGGATCGGGCTTCTTGGCCAGCTGCGGCTGGCGCAGCTGCAGCAGCAGGTCGAGCAGCGCCCCGTAGCGCTGCTCGCCCAGGTGGAACAGCGCCTCATCGATGGCGCGGCGATAATCCGCGGCGCGATCGAAGAGTTGCCCCTGGCTGCCCAACGCCTGGATCAACCGTTCTCGGCTGAGGCTACGGCCATTATCGATCAGGAAGAGGTCACGCCCGACGCGCTGCGGCGTGGTGAAGAACCAGGAGCGTACCGGCCGTCCTGCCACCGCCTTGAGGCCACAGCCCACCGTGAAGGTCTCGGGCCCCGCCTCGCCCTGGCGACCGAACTCCAGCCAGGTATAGCCCAGCCGCTCCTGATACTCACCCACCAGCAGATTCCACTCCATGCGCTTGGCACTGTCGCCGTCGGGTTCCACCCGCGAGGGGGTCAGTTGGCCATCGAGCAGAAACGGCAGGGTCAGCGCCATCACCTTGGACTTGCCGGTGCCGTTGTTGCCGCGCAGCAGCAGGCGGCCGTCGTGAAAGTGGAAGATCTCCTCGTCGTAGTAGAAGATCTCCACCAGGCCACAGCGCAGGGGCTGCCAGCGCTGGCTACGCGGTTCGGGAAGCTCACTCATCGCTCAAGGGATCCGCCAGGTCGGAGGGTTTGCTGGGTGGTCGGCCAGATTGTCGCGTCGGTTGTCCGAAAAGGCGCTCGCTATCGGCGTCCGGCGTGGCCGCCGGCTGGACGCGAAAGCGTCCCAGGGCCGGTAGGGGCAGGACGCGTTCACCGCGGCGTGCCACCAGGCGCAGCGCCTCCAGCCGCGCCAGGGTCTGGCGGCACAGGCCAGGCGCGGCGCCGGGCTCGCAGGCCGCCTTGCGCCAATAGCGGCGGTACTCGCCCTGCCAGCCCTGGATCCAGGCTTCCGCCTCGTCCAGGCTCACACCGTCGGGGCCCACCGCGGCCAGCCGCTCGGCCATCAACAGCGCCAGGTGCCCCTCGGTGCCTTCCGCCGGGATCTTCTCGTCGGTCAACTCGCCGTCGGGGTCCACCAGCGCCATCCCTTCGGCCCGGACCTCGGGTATCAGGCCGGTGGCCTGCTGAAGGCGGCGCAGCATGACGCCGCGCTGATTGGCCAGATAGGCCGCCTCGTCCTCGTCGAGCTCCTGCCAGTAGACCACGGGGTCATCCAGCAGTCGCCGCGCCAGGCGATGCCGCAGTTCGCGGTTGCGCCCGTCCGGGGTGTCAGGCACGAAAGTCTCGGCCAGGGCATTCAGCCGCGCCTCCAGGTCGAGCTCGCGATCGGCACCGTTCAGGGCCACCAGCGAAGGCCCTCGGGCGGTGACCAGCAGTGCGGAGAGCACCCGCCGGTCGACGTCATACAGCACGTCCCCCTCCGGGCCACGACGCAGGAAATGCTCCTCGTCGCCGGCCACCCGGTCCAGCACGCCCAGTTCCAGCAGCAGCCGCACGACAACCACCAGATCGCGACGCGCCTCCTGATGATCGAGGCTGAAGGCCAGGTCTCGCTCGGCGAGCGCCGGATCGTTCACCGCCTGGCCCAGCCCCTCGCCCAGCCGTCCCAGGGTGATCTGGGTATCGCCGCGTTCGAGATCCGCCAGCAGCAGGCAGAACAGCGCATAGCGCCGGCGATTGAAGGTCTTGCGCTGGGTGCCGCGGCCGACCCGGGCCGGCCGGGTCGCATCGCGGCTGTCGGCGGGGCGCTTGTGCAGACGCACGAAGTCGCGCTCACTCTGCAGGTGCCAGCCGGTCTCGCGCGCCAGCCAGTCGCGAAGGGGCGCCGCATGGCGGCGCACCAGGGGGAAGGCCGAGTCATCGGCACGGATCAACGGCCTGGCCAACAACGCCCGCAGGGCGCGACGCTGCTCCTCCAGGCGCTGGCGCTCCAGGGCATCACTCAGCTCGATCATGCGCCCTCCTCCCGTGCACTCTCCTCCAGGTCCAGGATCTCGAGCCGATAGTCGCGTCCTGTCAGATCGCCGGCGGCGGTGCGAATGGTGGCCGAGGTCTCAGGCCCCAGCGGGCTCAGGGTGATGCGCAGGCCCCCGTCCGCCGTGGTGGTGGTAACGGGGGCATCATCGCCCTGACTGGCCGCCAGGGCATCTCCCAGCAGGTTGAGCAGCAGGCGAAAGGCGCCATCATCCAATTCATCCAGTTCGGAGAGCCGCTCGGCACCCTGCGTCACCAGCTGGCGACGCGCGGCGCGGGCGGCACTGGCCTCCTCGGCCAGCTGACGGGCCAGCAGCTCGCGCTCCCGCGACCGGCTATGCAGCTTGGGCGGGGGGCCGGCTTTCTGATAGCTGCCGGTGGCGCGCAGGCGGGGCTGAACCTGCATCCCTGGCGCCTCGGCCCAGGGCGTGCTGGCCGGTACCGGCTCCTCCTGCCAGCGTTCGCTGGTCTCGGCATCGACGACCAGATGGCGCGCCGGGGTCAGGCCAAAGGCGGTGCGCCACAGGCGGTGGGCCTCGCCATCGTCCTGGCACTCCAGGAACCAGCGCGCCAGGGTACGAAAATCCGCCGAGCGGTCGCTGCGCGCCATGCGCCGCTCGTTGAGTCGGGCGACCATCTCCAGCAGCTGGGTCACCGCCCGTCGCGCACTGCTGCGCAGCAGCCTGGCCTGCGCCTGGCGTCCAGGTCGATCGAGAAACCAGGCACGCAGCCCGTCCCAGTGGCCATGCCAGCGCCGCCAGGCCTCGGCAAAGGCGCGAGCGCGCTCCTCGCCATCATCCGGCGACTCGCCGGGCGCCAGATCGGCCAGCTCCCGCTCGGCCGCCTGGCGCAGCAGCCGATCCACCGGTGCCTTGCCGCTCTCGTGGTCCTGAGTACCGTCGCCATCCAGGGCGCGGATCAGTTCGGCAATCTCGCCGGACGCGGTGGTCAGATCGCCCAGGAAGCGCTCGATATAGCCGATCACCCGTTCCTTGTAGAGCAGGAAGGCGTCGGCATCGCTGTCCTGGCTCTCCAGGGAACGGTTCAGGCCGGTCATGAAGGCGCGGGCATTCTCGGCCAGATCGCTGAACACACCGGCCAGATCGCGCAGCAGCAGCTGGCTCTGCGTGGCGTCCGGCGCCTCGCTGCGCGCCAGCAACAGCAGCGCCTTAAGGCGGGCACGAATATCCTCCAGCGCCACGCTCTGCAGGGCGCCGCGCCGGCCCAGTTCCTGGTCATAGGTGGTCAGCGCCGCTTCCACCGCCTCACCCTGGCGAGTGATCTGATAGACATAGAGGGCCCGGTAGTAGTCCTCGACGCTGGTGACCCGAGCATTGTCGCGCTCGGCATCCAGGTTGCCCCAGGTGACCAGCTGCGTCAGGGCTGCCTGCACCGTCGCCAGCTCCGTCGCCCCCAGCTGCTGCTGAACATCCTCCGGGCGCAGGTGCACCAGGAAGTGCGACTTGGCTTCGACGAAGGCGCGCATCACCTGTCGATAGAGGTCGGCCTTCTCGGCGGTGACATAGCTGAACGGGGTGTAGTCCAAGATTGCTCCGATTCACTCGATTGGCGAGACGCCCGACACACCTGCATGGCGGTCCGCGCGTCTTCCAACTTCAGGCGTACGGCTTACAGTTCGCGCTCTGGCTTCTCGAACACCCAGGTCGTGCCCTCGCGGGCATCCTTGAGAAGGATGCCCAAGGCGGCCAATTCGTTGCGGATGGCATCGGCGGTGGCGAAATCCTTCGCCTGCTTGGCCGCGGCACGCGCCTCGATCCTGGACTGGATCTCGTCTTCGGAGAGCGGCAACTCGCTTCCGCCACCCTGCAGGAAGCGGGTGGGCTCCTGATAAAGCAGGCCCAGCACGCTACCCAGGCGCTTGAGCTCCCGGGCCAGGTGGCTCGCCAACTCGGTGGCCTCGCTCTTCGCCCGGTTGAGCTCGCGGGCCAGGTCAAAGAGCACCGAGAGCGCCTCGGGGGTATTGAAGTCATCGTCCATGGCGGCGGTAAAACGAGCATCGAAACTCGAGTCTACCCCAGTGATGGGGCCATCGACCGCCTCGTCGAGCACCAGGCCTTCCAGTGCGGTGTAGAAGCGTTCCAGCGAGCGGCGAGCCTCGGCCAGCGAATCCGGCGCATAGTTGATGGGGCTGCGGTAGTGGCTGGCCACCAGCAGATAGCGCACCACTTCAGGGTCGTGGTGCGCCAGTACCTCGCGGATGGTGAAGAAGTTGCCCAGCGACTTGGACATCTTCTCATGGTTCACCCGCACCGCGCCGGCGTGCATCCAGGTATTGACGAAGGGCTTGCCGTTGGCCGCCTCGGATTGGGCGATCTCGTTCTCGTGGTGGGGGAAGGTCAGATCCGGCCCGCCGCCGTGGATATCGAAGGTCTCGCCCAGGCAGCACCTGGACATGGCCGAGCATTCGATATGCCAGCCGGGCCGGCCCTCGCCCCAGGGCGAGGGCCAGCTCGCCTCGCCGGGCTTGGCGGCCTTCCAGAGCACGAAATCGAGCGGGTCCTCCTTGTGCTCGTCCACCTCGATACGCGCCCCGGCGCGCATCTCGTCGGGATCGCGGTTGTTGAGCTTGCCGTAGCCCTCGAACTTGCGAACCCGGTAGTAGACGTCGCCGTTGTCCGCCGCATAGGCGTAGCCCTTGTCGATCAGCGTCGCGATCATGGCCAGGATATCGTCGATGTGGCGGGTGGCGCGGGGTTCGTGATCCGGCGGCTGCACGCCCAGGCGCGCCTCGTCCTCGTGCATGGCCGCGATCATGCGCTCGGTCAGCGAGGAGATGCTCTCGGCGTTCTCATCGGCGCGCCGGAGGATCTTGTCGTCGATGTCGGTCACGTTGCGCACATAGGTGACATCAAAGCCGCGCTGGCGCAGGTAGCGGGTAATGACGTCGAAGGCCACCATCACCCGCGCATGACCCAGGTGGCAGTAGTCATAGACGGTCATCCCGCAGACGTACATGCGCACCTTGCCCGGCTCGATGGGGGTGAAAGGCTCCTTGCGACGGGTCAGCGTGTTATAGATCTGCATGTCAGCGCTCACCTTTACCCCTTGTTGTCGTTCTGGCTCTGCTCTTTCTTCTGGACCTTGGCCCAGCCGTCCTTCAGCCCCACCGTACGGTTGAATACCCGCTTGCCGTCACGGCTGGCATGGCGGTCGGCGCAGAAGTAGCCCACCCGCTCGAACTGGAAGCGACTCTCCGGCTCGGCAGCCGCCAGGCTCGGCTCGCCGATGGCCTGTACGACCACCAGCGACTCGGGATTGAGGTGCTCGAGGAAGTCGGCGTCCCTGTCCTTGTCGGGCTGCTCCTCGAGGAAGAGGTTGTCGTAGAGCCGCACCTCCATGGGCACGCCATGCACGGCGCTGACCCAGTGGATCACGCCCTTGACCTTGCGTCCCTCGGGATTCTTGCCGAGCGTGTCGAAGTCCACCGAACAGTGCAGCTCACTGACCTCGCCGGCGGCATCCTTGACCACTTCGTCACAGCGAATCACATAGCTGTTACGCAGGCGCACTTCCTTGCCCGGCGCCAGACGGAAGAACTTCTTGGGCGGCTCCTCCATGAAGTCGTCGCGATCGATATAGATCTCACGCGTCAAGGGCACCTTGCGTACCGCCATGTCCTCGCGGGCCGGGTGGCCGAGCACCTCGTAAACCTCCTCGAAGTCTTCCGGCACGTTGCTCAGCACCACCTTCAGCGGCTTGAGTACGGCCATGGCGCGGGGGGCGTTGTCCTCGAGGTCGGCGCGGATGGCATGATAGAGCATGGCGATATCCACCAGGCCGCCGTCGGCGCGGGTCACGCCGATCATCTCGCAGAACTTGCGGATCGAGGCCGGCGTATAGCCACGACGTCGCATGCCGGAGATGGTCGGCAGGCGCGGATCATCCCAGCCGTCGACGATGTTCTCGTCCACCAGCAGCTTGAGCTTGCGCTTGGAGGTCAGGGTGTAATTGACGTTGAGCCGCGCGAACTCGATCTGGCGGGGCGTCGCCGGAACCGGCAGGTTGTCCAGGAACCACTCGTAGAGCGGGCGGTGATCCTCGAACTCCAGGGTACAGATCGAGTGGGTCACCCCCTCGATGGCATCCGACTGGCCATGGGTGAAGTCGTAGGAGGGGTAGATCTTCCACTTGTCGCCGGTCTGGTGGTGGCTGGCATGGCGGATACGGTAGAGGATCGGATCGCGCAGGTTGATGTTCGGCGCGGCCATGTCGATCTTCGCCCGCAGCACCTTCTCGCCCTCGGCGAACTCGCCGGTGCGCATGCGCTCGAGCAGATCGAGGTTCTCGTCTGCGCGGCGCTCGCGATAGGGACTCGGCGTGCCCGCTTCGGTCAGGGTGCCGCGGTACTCGCGGATCTCGTCCGGCGAGAGATCGTCGACGTAGGCCTTGCCCTCGCGCACCAGGTGCTGTGCCCAGGCATAGAGCTGGTCGAAGTAGTCCGAGGCAAAGCGCACCGGCCCCGCCCACTCGAAGCCCAGCCAGTGAACGTCCGCCTTGATGGCGTCGATGTAGGCCTGCTCCTCCTTGGCCGGGTTGGTGTCGTCGAAGCGCAGATGACAGTCGCCACCGAAATGCTCGGCGAGACCGAAATTCAGGCAGATCGACTTGGCGTGGCCGATATGCAGAAAACCGTTGGGCTCCGGGGGGAAGCGGGTGACGATCTTCCCGCTACGACCGGCCTCGATCTCCTCGCGGATCTGGTTGCGGATGAAATTCGGCGCGCTGGTGGTATCGGTGGTCATGGTGGGAAAAACAACCTCTGGTTGAAGGGGTGCGAACCTAACGGCATGAGCGCAGCCCCCCGAATGAGTCTCGAAGCGAGGGGCGCCGGGGGCAGGCCGAAGAGGAGGTCCTATGCCAGGGATGGCATCGGTAGCGCCCAGGGAGGGGTTCACAGCGCCTCCTCGCAGGCCTGCCGACGGAACAGCCCCGAGCGGGGTTAAGGGTAACACCGTCTCCGCGCGCTTCGCGCATCGCAGCAAAACCGTTATTATAGCGCCATAGCCATGGGCAACGCCAAGGCCACTCCCCTTTACCACACAGGAACTTACCGATGATCGTACTGCAGACCAACTTCGGCGACATCACCGTCGAGCTCTACCACGAGAAGGCACCCAAGACCGCTGCCAACTTCGAGCAGTACGTCCGCGACGGCTTCTATGACGGCACCCTCTTCCACCGCGTGATCCCGGGCTTCATGGTCCAGGGCGGCGGATTCGACACCGATTTCAACCAGAAGCCGACGCGCGACCCGATCGAGAACGAGGCGGACAACGGCCTGAAGAACACCACCGGGACCCTGGCCATGGCCCGCACCCAGGACCCGCACTCCGCCACCGCCCAGTTCTTTATCAACATCGCCGACAACGATTTCCTCAACCACAGCGGCAAGAGCGTCCAGGGCTGGGGCTACTGCGTATTCGGCGAGGTGGTCGACGGCATGGATGTGGTGGAGAAGATCAAGGCCGTGCCCACCACCCGCCGCGGCATGCACGCCGATGTGCCCGCCGAGGATGTGGTCATCCAGAAGGCCTACGTGAAGGATGAGCCGGAGGCTTGATTCTCGCCTGTCTTCCCACACGCCCGCCCGTCGCTTCCCGATCGAGGTGGGCGTGCTTCGTTTCACCGTCTGAACAGGGCCGCCCATGACCACCCTGCTGATTTCCGACCTGCACCTGCACCCCGGCGCCCCCCGGATCACCGAGGGGTTCCTGCACTGGCTGGAGGAGCGCGCCCGTGGCTGCGATGCCCTCTATATCCTCGGCGACTTCTTCGAGGCGTGGATCGGCGACGACCTGCTCGAACTGGGCGAGCAGGATCCCACCGGCAATGCCGCCCTGGCGGCCCGCATTGCCGCGGCCCTCAAGCAGCTTGCCGACAGCGGCACGGCCATCTACATGATGCACGGCAATCGCGACTTTCTGCTGGGCGAGCGCTTCGCCAGTGACGCCGGCGCTACCCTGCTGTCGGACCCCAGCGTGGTGGCGCTCGGTAACGAACGGGTCTTGCTGATGCACGGCGACAGTCTCTGCACTCGCGACGAAGCCTACCAGGCCTTTCGCGCCCAGGCCCGCCACCCACTATGGCAGGAGCAGGTACTGTCGATGCCCATCCAGGAGCGTATTGCCCTGGCCAGGCAAATGCGCGAGCAGTCCGGCGAGGCCAACTCCAGCAAGGCCGAGGACATCATGGACGTGACGCCGAGCGAAGTGGAAAGCGCGATGGCCGAACACGGCGTCACGACACTGATCCACGGTCACACCCACCGCCCCGCGGTGCATGCGCTCGAGGTCGAAGGCCGACCTGCAAAGCGCTATGTGCTGGGTGACTGGCAGCCCGGAAAGGGGTGGGAGATTGTCATCGAGGACGGTGGCGAGCCGCGTCTGGAGGCGTTTTCGCTGTCCTGAGTCGTGGGAGACTTGCTGGCAAAGCGATTGAGGGCGCCCTCCGGCAATCCCATCGCGCTGCAAGTCGAGACGTCGAACCGAGCGCTCCTACACAATGACACATGCTCGGGTGAGAAATTGTAGGAGCCGTGCTTGCACGGCGAAGGATATGGCCCTTGATCACCTCCCCGAGCATGCATGACTCCCACAGCATCGCGCTGCAAGTCGAGACGCCGAACCGAGCACTACCACAGGTCCTGGCATCTCAGTGATGTGCCAGACAGGCCGCCAGCTTCGCTTCAAGCGCCTCGGCGGCCGGCAGCTGGCCCGCCTCGCCGATCAACTCCAGTCGTGAGTCACGGCGCCAGGCCGTGTCAGTCAAACTGACCGTGCCATCGGCGCGGTTGTAGAGCTTCCAGCCATCAGCCGTATGCAGCACCCCCTTGATGCGCAGATTCGCGGGCAGCAAACATCGCCTGGTCGATGCCGACCCGACCGAACTCATTGATCACCACCGCCCAGCGCTCTCCCTCGGGCTTCTGCGCGATCAGCCGGCGGATCAGGGTGCTCTTGCCGCTTCCCAGAAACCCGGTGACCAGGTGGACCGGCACGTCGGCAAGGGGCTCAGGCATCGGGCATCTCCGGAAGGGGCCAGGGATCAACATCAAACGCCAAGGAGCAAGCCAAGGGGGTTCCTTGTCGCTTGCTCCTTGTGCCTTGCGGCTGGCCGTAGGCCTTAGCGACGAATCTCGGCTTCGTCGCGCAGATCATCGAGCAGGCCCTGGATCGCGGCCTGGGCGCGCAGTCGCTCGGCCATGCGAGCCACGAAGGACTCCACCTCCTCGTTGGGCTCGCCCGGCTGCACCTCATCCAGGGCGATCAGGACCACGCGCTCCCCGTCCACGGCATGACCGTAGACCGAGGCATCACCCTCGGGACGCGGTAGACGGAAGGCTACCTGGATCACCGTATCGGAAAGGTTGCTGCCGCCTTGGCGGCTGACCCCTTCCGCCTGCTGCCAGTCGATATCCAGGGACTCACCCTCGCGCAGACGCTCCACCCGCTCGGCGGCCAGCTCGATCAGCGCCTCGCGGGTCTTCTCACGGCGCACCGCCGCCTCGACCTGCTCGCGTACTTCGTCCAACGGCAGCGTGGTCGCCTCGCGATGCTCGGCCACACGCAGCACCAGGCGGCGGTCCTCGTCCAGCTCGACCACCTCGCTGTTGTAGCCCTCCTCCAGCACGTCGTCGCTGAAGGCCTGCTCCATTACCCCGGGCTCGGAGAGCACGCCCTCGGCCTCGCCGCGGGCGACCCAGTCGCTCTGCTGCAGTTCCAGCCCCAGGTCCTCGGCCACACTGACCAGATCCTCGGCGGCAAAGCTGTCATCGATCAGCCGCTGGGCCCGCTCGTTGAAGGCGTCGCTGACCTGGTTGCTGGCCAGCTGACGCCGCAGCTGCTCGCGGCTCTCCTCGAAGGCGGGACGGTCCAGCTCGGTCACCTTGATCAGGTGCAGACCATTGTCGGTCTCGACGATCTCCGACACTTCGCCCTCGTCCAGGGAGAAGGCCGCCGACTCGAATTCCTCGCCGAAGAAACCGCGCGAGATCACGCCCAGGTCACCACCGGCGTCGCTGGTGGATGTGTCATCGGACACCTCGGCGGCCAACTCGTCGAAAGGCTCTCCCTCGGCCAGGCGCCGCTGCGCCTCCTCGAGGATCGCCGCGGCTTCCTCGCGGCCACGCGCCTCTCCGAACGTGACCATGATATGCGACACCCGGCGATCGGCTTCGGCGGCGCCCTCTTCCCAGGCCTCGCGAAGCGCCTCCTCACTGACCTCGGCCTCCTCGGCCATCTGCTGTCGGTCCAGCACCACATAGTTCAGCCTGACCTGCTCGGGGCGCCGATAATCCGCCTCGTGGGCCGCGTAGTAGTCTTCCAGCGCCTGCTCATCGATCTCGGGCGGCGATGACAGGTCCGCCGGCACCAGGGCGTGGTAGCGAAAGCTGCGGGTCTGGCGCTGCAGCGCGGCGAGGCGCTCGCGCTCCTCCTCCAGGGTGAAATCGCTCACCGACAGGCCTTGCTGGAGCTGCTGGCGCTTCACATCCACGCTGAGCTGCTGGCGAAACGTCAGCGGCGTGAAGCCGGCACTGGCGAGACGATTGCGAAAGAGGTCGCGATCGAAGCGACCGTTGGCATCCTGGAATTCGGACAGGTTGACGATCAGCTGGTCCAGCTGCTCCTCGGAGACATGGAGGCCACCCTCATCGGCATACTGGATCAGCAGACGGTCGGTGATCAGCCTGTCGAGCATTTCGGCGCGCAGGGCACGCTCCTGCTCGGGCGGCACCTGGCCGCTACGGATCGCCCGCTGGACCTCCATTTCCAGCTGCTGACGGGTAATCGCCTCGCCATTCACCTCCGCCACCTCGTCGGGGCTGTTGCCCAACAGCCCGACCAGCGATTCCACGCCGAAGAGCGCCATGGTCACGACCACGGCACCGATGATGATCTTCGCGCCCCAGCTCCTGGAGCGGTCACGAATACTTTGCAGCATGCAGGCCTCTGCGAATCAAGTGAGTCGGATCGCGGACATTATACGCATCAGCAGGCATCACGCGACGCCAGCAGTGGTGAAGGTGGCCGAAACAGAACCGGAAAAAGAACAGGTGCACCGCCGGGGCGATGCACCTGTTATGAAATCGACCTCAATGGTGCGGCAGGCGCCGTCGGCTCAGTTGACGGAGTCCTTGAGCGCCTTGCCTGCCTTGAAGCTCGGCACCTTGGCAGCGCTGATCTCGATCGGCTGCCCCGTCTGCGGATTACGGCCGGTGCGGGCGGCGCGCTCCTTCACCTGGAAGGTACCGAAACCCACCAGGGAGACGCTATCGCCCTTCTTCAGGCTGTCGGCCACGGTCTCGACCATGGCATCCAATGCACGGGACGCGGCCGCCTTGGGTATGTCGGCGGATGCGGCTATGGCTTCGACCAGCTCGGATTTGTTCACACTTCACCCCTTGACTTTTTCGTAAATTGGCTCTAACCGGCGAGACATTAAGCTGACTGACACGATCACAGCATAGCAGTAATTTATAGCAATACGGCGAAAGATCTGTCAAGCAAACTTCCTTGCCAGACCCCGTCATACCGGGGTTTATACTTCGGTATAACGAGATAATTGTCGTTAGTGCGTACTGACTATCGATGCCGAGGAGATGGAGTCTTCCGCTCTTGAATCTTCCTTTTTCGGCGCCGGCTTATGGGCCAGCGCAACCTCGAGAACATCGTCGATCCAACGAACAGGCCGAATATCGAGGGCGTCCTTGATATTGTCCGGGACCTCCTTGAGATCACGGCGGTTCTCCTCGGGAATTAGCACCGTCTTTATACCACCGCGCCTGGCAGCCAGCAATTTCTCCTTCAACCCGCCGATGGGCAGCACCTCCCCGCGCAGGTTGACCTCGCCGGTCATGGCCACGTCACAGCGCACCGGGCGTCCCGTGTAGGCCGACACCATGGCCGTGACCATGGCGATGCCCGCGCTGGGACCGTCCTTGGGCGTGGCCCCCTCCGGCACGTGGATGTGCAGGTCCTCCTTCTCGAAGCGCTCGGGATCGATGCCCATGGCGATGGCCCGTGCACGCACCACCGTCTGAGCCGCACTCACCGACTCCTTCATCACATCACCGAGCGAACCCGTCTTGTCCAGGCGCCCCTTGCCGGGCGTGATAACCGACTCGATATTGAGCAGCTCGCCGCCTACCGACGTCCAGGCCAGGCCGGTCACCCGGCCGACCTGGTCTTCCTGATCGGCAAGACCGTAGCTGTAGCGGCGCACGCCGGCGTAGGGCTCGACATCGGCGGCGGCAAGCAGCATCGGCGCCTGGGCGCCCTCCTGGCTCTCCTTCTCGAGGCGCTCGCGCAGCACCTTGCGGCACACCTTGGCGATCTGACGCTCGAGCTCACGCACACCGGCCTCGCGGCTGTAGTAGCGAATCAACTCGAGCAGCGCGTCGTCGGAGAACGACAGCTCATCATCCTTGAATCCGTTGGCCTTGAGCTGCTTGGGCACCAGGTAGCGACGGGCAATGGCCAGCTTCTCGTCCTCGGTGTAGCCCGGCAGGCGGATCACTTCCATGCGGTCGAGCAGCGGGCCGGGGATGTTCATCGAGTTGGCGGTGCAGATGAACAGCGTCTCGGAGAGGTCGTAGTCCAGCTCCAGATAGTGGTCGCTGAAGGTGTTGTTCTGCTCCGGATCCAGCACCTCGAGCAGGGCCGAGGAGGGATCGCCGCGGTGGTCCATGCCGACCTTGTCGACCTCGTCGAGCAGGAACAGCGGGTTCTTGACCCCGGCCTTGGCCATGCGCTGGACCATCTTGCCCGGCAGCGAGCCGATGTAGGTGCGGCGGTGGCCACGGATCTCGGACTCGTCACGCACGCCGCCCAGTGCCAGACGCACGTACTTGCGGTTGGTGGCCCGGGCGATGGACTGCCCCAGCGAGGTCTTGCCGACCCCGGGTGGCCCCACCAGACAGAGCACCGGCCCCTTGAGCTTCTTGACCCGCTTGTGCACGGCAAGATACTCGAGAATGCGCGCCTTGACCTCATCGAGCCCGTAGTGATCCTCGTCGAGCACCTTCTGGGCGTGCACCAGGTCATGCTTGATGCGGGTGCGCTTCTTCCACGGCACCGCCACCAGCCAGTCTAGGTAGGAGCGCACCACCGTCGCCTCCGCGGAGTGCGGTGACATCATCTTCAGCTTGCCCAGCTCCTGGAGCGCCTTGTCGCGGGCCTCCTTGGGCATGCCGGCTTCCTCGATGGCCTGCTCGTACTTCTCGGCCTCGTTGGGCACGTTCTCGAGCTCGCCCATCTCCTTCTGGATGGCCTTCATCTGCTCGTTGAGATAGTACTCGCGCTGAGACTTCTCCATCTGCTCCTTGACCCGCGAGCGGATGCGCTTCTCCACCTGCAGCAGGTCGATCTCGGACTCGATCAGCGCCATCAGATGCTCGATGCGATCGCGCACCCGGTCCATCTCCAGCAGCTGCTGCTTGTCGTCGATCTTCAGCGACAGATGGGCACAGATGGTATCCACCAGGCGGCTGGGATCCTCGATGCCGGAGAGCGAGTTGAGTACCTCGTTGGGCACCTTCTTCGACATCTTCACGTACTGCTCGAACTGGTTGAGCAGCACCCGCACCAGGGCTTCCTGCTCACGTTCGCTGAGCGGCTCGCTCTCGCGCAGGCTCACCTCGGCGCGACTGTAGCCGTCGTCGACGGCGATGATCTCGCGGATATCGGCCCGGGATTCGCCCTCGATCAGCACCTTGACGGTGCCGTCGGGCAGCTTGAGCAGCTGCATGATCTCCGCCACGGTGCCGATGGCGAACATGTCCTCGTTGTCGGGGTCGTCCTTGCTGGCCTCGCGCTGGGCGACCAGCAGGACGCGCTTGTCGGCCGCCATGGCCGCCTCGAGCGCCTGTATCGACTTCTCGCGTCCGACGAAAAGCGGAATGACCATCTGCGGATAGACGACCACGTCCCGCAGGGGCAAAAGGGGCAGACTCAGGGTCTGTTCAGCATTCTGCTGCATCGCAGACGTTCCTCACACGAAATCGGATGGATACCCAAGGAGTGGGGGCGAACCGGCGCCATTGCAAGGCAACCTGCGCCGGTTCGAAAAAAGAGGGGGAGCGGTTCCATCGCCCGAGATGCCGGTTAGGAGCCTGTCGGATTCGACCGATCGAAGCGAGAGAGACGGATTTCGAGACAAGTTTATCGATCTGATGAGGCGAATAGCCCGCTATTTAACGAATCAGATCGAATGAAATTGGCCGAAAGTCCGGTTCTCGCAGTAGATCAGCGTTGAGTCCGACAGGCTCCTAGACACCTCGGGAATGAAACCACTCCCCCCTCAGGGCGCCTTGCGCCCGACATTTCAGCCGTCGGTACCGTCGACTCGCTGCGCCTCCTGCTGGGAGTAGATCAACAGCGGTTCGCTCTCGCCGTCGATGACGGAGGCATCGATCACCACTTTCGACACACCCTCCAGGGAGGGAATCTCGTACATGGTATCGAGCAGCACCGATTCGAGGATCGAGCGCAGGCCGCGGGCGCCGGTCTTGCGCGCCATGGCCTTGCGGGCCACCGCGCGCAGGGCATCCTCACGGAAATCCAGCTCCACGTTTTCCATATCGAACAGGCGAGCGTACTGCTTGAGCAACGAGTTCTTCGGCTCGGTGAGGATCTGGATCAGAGCGTCCTCGCTGAGCTCGGTGAGGGTCGCGATCACCGGAAGACGACCCACGAACTCAGGGATAAGGCCGAACTTGACCAGATCCTCGGGCTCCACGTCGAGCAGCAGATCGCCCACGCCCTTGGTCTCGTCCTTGCTCTTCACCTCGGCGTTGAAGCCGATGCCGCCCTTCTCGGCGCGATCCCGGATGACCTTCTCCAGGCCGGCGAAGGCGCCCCCCACGATGAACAGCATGTTGGTGGTATCGACCTGGACGAACTCCTGCTGCGGATGCTTGCGACCGCCCTGGGGCGGCACCGAGGCCGTCGTGCCCTCGATCAGCTTCAGCAGGGCCTGCTGCACGCCCTCACCGGAAACGTCCCGGGTGATGGAGGGGTTGTCCGACTTGCGCGAGATCTTGTCGATCTCGTCGATGTAGACGATGCCACGCTGGGCCTTCTCCACATCGTAGTCGCACTTCTGCAGCAGCTTCTGAATGATGTTCTCGACATCCTCGCCGACATAGCCCGCCTCGGTGAGGGTGGTCGCGTCGGCGATGGTGAAGGGCACATTGAGCAGCCGCGCCAGCGTCTCGGCCAGCAGCGTCTTGCCGCTGCCGGTGGGGCCGATCAGCAGGATGTTCGACTTGCCAAGCTCGACCTCTTCCTTGCCGCCATAACGCAAGCGCTTGTAGTGATTGTAGACCGCCACGGACAGCACCATCTTGGCGCGGTCCTGACCGATCACATAATCATCGAGGGTGTGACGAATCTCGCGGGGAGCGGGCAGGCGCTCCTCGTCAGTCTCGGCATCGGCATCGAGCACCTCCTCGCGAATGATGTCGTTGCAGAGGTCGACACACTCATCGCAGATATAGACGGACGGACCGGCAATCAGCTTGCGTACCTCATTCTGGTTCTTGCCGCAGAACGAGCAGTAGAGCAGCTTGCCGCCTTCGTCCTTGCCTTTGCCGTCGGCCATTCGCGTACCTCATTCATAATGACGCCCCAGCATGGCTCACGGGGCGTCGGGTCCACCTCGACGACCTCGGCCGTCGGGAAACGTCTCAGTGCATGAACGTCACTCTGGTGAAGTTCACGCTATCAGGATGTCGGTCGCTGTTCCAGCACCGCATCGATCAGGCCATATTCGGCGGCCTGCGGACCGTTCATGAAATTGTCTCGATCGGTATCCCGGGCGATGGTCTCGAAGTCCTGGCCGGTGTGGTGCGCCAGAATCTGGTTGAGATTGTCACGGATACCGAGGATCTCGCGGGTGTGGATCTCGATGTCGGAGGCTTGCCCCTGGTAGCCGCCCAGCGGCTGATGAATCATCATTCGCGAATTGGGCAGGCAGTAGCGCTTGCCCGGCGCTCCGCCGGCCAGCAGCAGGGCACCCATGCTCGCCGCCTGTCCGATGCACACCGTGGAGACGTCGGGCTTGATGAACTGCATGGTGTCGTAGACCGACATGCCGGCCGTCACGCCGCCACCCGGCGAGTTGATGTACAGGTGGATGTCCTTGTCCGGGTTCTCGGACTCCAGGAACAGCAGCTGCGCCACCAGCAGATTGGACATGTAGTCTTCCACCGGCCCCACCAGGAAGATGACGCGCTCCTTGAGCAGGCGGGAATAGATGTCGTAAGCCCGCTCGCCTCGCGCGCTCTGCTCGACCACCATGGGCACGAGGCCACCGGCAGCTTGAATATCGAACGGGTTGCTCATCAGGATGGTGTCCTTGGATGCGATGAATGGAAGCGTCGGGTGACGACCTGCCCGGCCGCGAGGCCGGGCAGGCAATGCCGGGCCATGATCAGGCCTGCTTCTCTTCGCCCGGCTCTTCGGCTTCGGCTTCGTCTTCCTCACCGGCCTCGCCCTGTTGCTGGGCCGCGGCGAGAGCCTGCTGGTAACTCATTTCCACGTCCTTGACGCTGGCCTGCTCGAGCAGGGCATCGACGGCCTTCTCCTCGAGGACAGCCGACTGGACCTGGGTCTTGAGCTGGTCGTTACCCAGGTAGTACTCGACCACCTGCTCGGGGTCCTGGTACTGCTGGGCCAGCTCCTCGACCTTGGCCTTGATCTCGTCGTCGGTGGCCTCGAGCTCGTGGCGCTTGATCACCTCGGCCAGCAGCAAGCCGACCTGGACACGGCTCTTGGCCTGCTCGGCGAACAGCTCGTCGGGCAGCTGGCTGACATCGAAGTCTTCACCGAGGCCGAACTGCTGGGCTGCCTGGCGCTTGAGGCCGTCGGTCTCCTGCTGCACCAGTGCCTGGGGCACCGGGATGTCGTTGGCCTTCTTGAGGGCCTCGAGCACCTGCTGCTTGACGCGATTGTCGATGGCCTGGGTCGCCTCACGGGTCATGTTCTTCTTGACCTCGGCGCGGAACCTGTCCAGATCGCCATCCTCGACGCCGAATTTCTCGACGAACTCGGCATCCACCTCGGGCAGGGCCTGGCCCTTCACCGCGTGGACCTTGACCTTGAAGGTCGCTTCCTGACCGGCCAGCTGCTCGGCCTGATAGTCCTCGGGGAAGGTGACCGAAATCTCCTTCTCCTCGCCGGCCCTGGCACCGATCAGCTGCTCTTCGAAGCCGGGGATGAAGCTGTTGGAGCCGATCACCAGCTCGTGGCCCTCGGCGCTACCGCCCTCGAAGGGCTCGTCGCCCAGGAAGCCCTGGAAGTCGATGGTGACCTGATCGCCCTCCTCCGCGGCGCGGTCGACCTCTTCCCAGCCGGCATTCTGCTTGCGCAGGGTGTCGATCATCTCATCGACATCGGCCTCGCTCACCTCGACCACCGGACGCTCGATCTCGGCCCCCTCGATGGACGCGAGCTCGATCTCGGGGTAGATCTCGAGGGTGGCGGTAAACTCGAGGTCCTTGCCCGCCTCGTTGACATCGGCCTCGATCTGCGGATACCCGGCCGGATTGAGATCATTGTCGGAGATGGCGCGCACATAGCGCTCGCGCATCACTTCGCCCACCACCTCGTCGCGCACACCCGCACCGTAGCGCTGGCGAATCACCGACATCGGGACCTTGCCCTTGCGAAAGCCGTCCAGGCGCACGGTCTTGGCGGCATCCTTGAGACGCGCGGCAACGGCCTCGTCGACCTCGGCGGCCGGCACCTGGACCTTGATGCGGCGTTCAATGTTGGAGGTCGTATCGACGGAAACTTGCATGAAATGTCCTCTACCGACTGGGGCGTTCTGTGAAAGCGTGAAAGGGTCAAAGGAGAGATTCTAAGAATCTCACCCGATACTGGCAAGCGCCGTGCCTCTACAGATGGGGGCCTGAGGGTATATTACAAGGGCACCACAGGGATTTTCCGCACCGCGATCAACATCGAAAAGGCGGAAATACGCGGGTCACAACGCGGAAGAGGCGTCGGAAAGAAGAAGACAGAGAAGCACGAGCTGATGAGGGAGGCAATGGGGTGGATGATGGGGATCGAACCCACGACCACCGGAGCCACAATCCGGGGCTCTACCACTGAGCTACATCCACCACTGCCTGGGGGTCATGTCGAGATGGGGTGGATGATGGGGATCGAACCCACGACCACCGGAGCCACAATCCGGGGCTCTACCACTGAGCTACATCCACCATTACGACACGGGTCTTGCTGAAAGCTACAACGGCACGCTCAACTCGCTACCGGCGGCTCCATGCAACGCATGGCGCGCCCAGCAGGAATCGAACCTGCAACCTACGGCTTAGAAGGCCGTTGCTCTATCCGGTTGAGCTATGGGCGCATTCTACGTATTAGAGCGCCTAACCGCAACCCGAAATCAGAAAAACAACTTCCTGATCAACAAGTTGTGGTCGGGGTGGAGGGATTCGAACCCCCGACATCCTGCTCCCAAAGCAGGCGCGCTACCAGACTGCGCTACACCCCGCCGGCTCTTGCACGGCCCTGACGCCGCCGCGGAGGACTCGTCAAGCGCTGCGTATTCTACGGAACTTTCCCCGCGCGTCAAGCGAGAAGCGCGCCGCTGCCGCCCGGTCGCTTTGCCTTCGCGCCCCGGCATGCGAAAATCCATCGCCCCTACCACCTACCAGAGGGATGCTCGATGACCGCCCAACTGATCGATGGCAAGTCCATTGCCGCCCGAGTCCGCCAGCAGGTCGCTCGCCAGGTGCAGGCACGACGCGAGGCCGGAGGGCGCATTCCCGGACTGGCCGTGGTCCTGGTGGGCGAGGATGCCGCCTCCGCGGTCTACGTGCGTAACAAGCACCGCGCCTGCGAGGAGGCCGGCATCCGCTCCTTCAAGTATCAGCTGCCAGCGGATACCCGCCAGGACGAACTCGAGACCCTGGTCGACCAGCTCAACGACGACCCGAGCATCGACGGCATCCTCGTGCAGCTGCCGCTTCCCGAGCATCTGGATTCCCGCCCGATCCTCGAACGCATCCTGCCCCACAAGGATGTCGACGGCTTCCACCCCTACAACCTCGGCCGCCTGGCCCAGCGCATGCCGCTGCTTCGTCCCTGCACCCCCAAGGGCGTGATAACGCTGCTGGAAGAAAAGGGACTCGAGATCCGTGGCCTGGATGCCACCGTGGTCGGCGCCTCCAACATCGTCGGCCGCCCCATGTCCCTGGAGCTGATGCTCGCCGGCTGCACCACCACCGTCTGTCACCGCTTCACTCGCAACCTCGAGGAGCATGTGCGGCGTGCCGACCTGCTGGTGGTCGCGGTCGGCAAGCCAGGCGTGGTCAAGGGGGAATGGATCAAGCCCGGCGCCATCGTCATCGATGTCGGCATCAATCGCCAGGAGGACGGCCGCCTGATCGGCGACATCGACTTCGTCCCCGCCGCCGAGCGCGCCAGCTGGATCACTCCCGTTCCCGGTGGCGTCGGCCCCATGACCGTCGCCACGCTGCTCCAGAACACCCTGCAGGCCGCCGATATCCACGACGCCGAGAAGAAGTAGCAAGGAACAAGGAGCAAGGGGATTACTGTAGGAGCCGTGCTTGCACGGCGATAGGTACCGAGCCAAGTCATTCGCGGTGCGAGCACCGCTCCCACAGAAAACCCCAGCCACTGCCCATGAATTGTGGAGGCGGTCGGTTCGTCGCCTCGACTGGCACAGCGATGAAGAACGGCCTCATGCACCTTTCGTCTTATTCATCTAGAATAACTCGGCAATTTTACCCCACTCGCGAGCTCCTCCCGATGACCGACCAGAAGATGAACGTCGAAAGCTTCAACCTCGACCACACCAAGGTGAAGGCGCCCTATGTCCGCCTTGCCGACATCAAGACCGGCGAGCACGGCGACACCATCCACAAGTACGACATGCGTATCTGCCAGCCCAACCGGGACCATATGGAGATGCCCGCGCTGCACTCCCTGGAGCACCTGATGGCCGAGCTGTCGCGCAACCACTCCGACAAGGTCGTCGACATCAGCCCCATGGGCTGCCAGACCGGCTTCTACGTGGCCATGATCAACCACGACGACTACGCCGGCGTGCTGGACCTGCTCGAAGGCACCCTCGAGGACGTGCTGGTGGCCGACGAGGTTCCGGCCTGCAACGAGATGCAGTGCGGCTGGGCGGCCAGCCACAGCCTCGAAGGGGCCAAACAGATTGCCCGCGGCTTCCTGGCCAAGCGCGATGAATGGAGCCAGGTGTTCGCATGACGCGCATCGGCATCATCGGCGCCATGGCCCAGGAGGTCGCGGCGCTCGCCGCCCAGCTGGAGGAGCGCCGCACCCGCCATCACGTGGGCTGCACCTTTCATCTGGGCAAGCTGCAGGGCGTCGAGGTGGTGATCCTGCAATCCGGCATCGGCAAGGTGAACGCCGCCATCGGCACCACCCTGCTGCTGGATGTCTATCAGCCCGAGGCGGTCATCAACACCGGTTCCGCCGGCGGCTTCGGTGAAGGGCTCGAGATCGGCGATGTGGTCGTCTCCAGCGAGGTGCGCCACCACGACGTGAACGCCGTGGTGTTCGGCTACGAGCATGGCCAGGTCCCCCAGATGCCCGCCGCCTACTTTCCGGATGCGCGGCTGGTCACCCTGGCCAGGGAGTGCGTCGAGCAGCTGGGCGAGGTCAAGGTGGTGGAGGGGCTGATCGCCACCGGCGACGTCTTCATGGCCTGCCCCGAGCTCGTCGCCACGACCCGCTCGCGCTTCCCCACCATGCTGGCGGCCGAGATGGAGGCCGCGGCGATCGCCCAGACCTGCCACCAGTACGGCTGCCCCTTCGTGGTGATCCGTGCGCTCTCGGATATCGCCGGTGGCGGCGACAACCACCTCTCCTTCAATGAATTCCTGGAGAGGGCCGCCGCTCACTCCACGCGCATGGTCATGGCCATGGTGGATCGTCTCGGTCACCACAGCCGACAGGCCGATACCGTCGAGGGCTGAAGGATGCCTCCCATCGTGCATGGCTTCAGAACACTGACCCTCTGCCTGCCCCTGCTCCTGGCCGGCTGTGCCACTCACCTCGACGGCAATGGTCCCGTTGCCACCCCGGCGCTTCCGGAGCCCGTCGACTATCGCGTCGAGCGCCTGGCGCCGCTCCCCTATACCCCAGCCGAGTGGCCCGAGAGCCTCGAGGCGCGTGTCCTGCTGCCGGAGACTCGCGAAGACCGCTTGCGCCCCGCTGCCCTGCTGGTGCACGGCGGGGGCTGGCAGCGGCGCAGCCCCGACGACATGGACGAGATCGCCGAGCGGCTCGCAAGGCGCGGCTACGTGACGGTGAACGTCGCCTACCGCTTCGCCCCGGAATACCGCTTCCCCGCCCAGCTACACGACCTGCAGCAGGCCATGGCCTGGATCCACGAACGGGCCGACGAGTGGCGCATCGACAGCGACCGGATCGTCGGTGTCGGCTACTCCAGCGGCGCCCACCTGGTGAGCCTGCTCGGGGTCTCCGGCAATGTCGATGCCCTGAGCGAGCCTTACGGCGGCGAGCACGCGCGCCTGGCCGCCGTACTGGGGGGCGGCCTGCCGAGCGATCTCTTCAAGTTCGACGACGGGCGCCTGGTGGTGGAATTCATCGGCGGCACCCGGGCCGAGAAGCCTGAGGCCTATCGGCTGGCCTCGCCGATCTACCACGTTGATGCCGACACGCCGCCTCACTTCCTCTTCCATGGCCGCTGGGACGGCCTGGTGCCGGTTGACCACGCCACCGACTTCCATGCCGAACTCCTCACCCAGGGCGTGGAGAGCGAACTCTACCTGCAGCACTACCGCGGGCACGTCACCAGTTTCCTGACTCGCGACAGCGCCATCGAGGCCGGCATCGCCTTTCTCGACCGGCAACTGCGGGAGGAGGCGTCCAGCACGGTCCTCACGCAAACGCCCCCTACTCAATACGCCACTCAGGCGCCAGTGCCTTCCAGTGATCTCTCAGTACACGCTGATGCTCGTCAGCCATAGGCAGTGACGACAACTGAGACGGCCACTGGCACCTGGCGCGCTCGACTGTCTCGGCCAGGACTTGCCGTATGGCCGGCCAGGACACGCCAACCCTCTCCGACCACCGCCGGAAATCCTCCTCGTTGAGCCGATACCAGTCCTTCTTCCCATTCAGGTTCAGGGCCGCCTCGCGCTCCTCCTCGATATAGGCCCGCGTCGTCACGATGTCATAGGCCGGGGCCAGCGAGGGCCTGTGCCGATCCGGGTAGAGCAGGCTCCAGTTCTTGAGGTGCGCGTCTCCATTCGCCAGCAAGATGTTCACCAGCAGCCGGCGAGCGAACTCCTGAACCGACGCCAACCCGTCCCCGGTAAACTCCCGCAACAGGCGCCCGATCTGCTCATAGCTCGGGCCATCGTACTTCTCATGGGGGTAGCGGAACAGGACTTGGGCCATGTCCTCGGTATGCACACGCGTTTCCTGCACGCGGTCGAAGCGGCGAATGGCATAGGCATGAGGCTCGTCAGGCAGGCTGATATCGGGCAGGCCTTCCAGGGCTTGCAACGGTACCAGTCGCACTTCCGGGATCTCCACCCCCGCACTCTCGGCCAGCCGCATGGACGTGAACTCGGCCTCGGGTAGCCTGGAATGGCGTGCGGAAGGCGGCTTGATGATCCAGGTCCCTGGGCCATCCCCACCCGACAGACTGAAGCGCCCCGCTCTCTCGCGCATGGAGAACTTCAGCTGCACACCCGCCAGGGAGAAACCTGCGCCTCCTCGAGCTTGCTGCGGGACCGGAGTCACGCTACGGCGATGGGAAAGCACCCAATCCGGCATGTCATCCGGCATCACCGGGGTTGCCACTAACGCCCCTGGCAGGTCATGCCCCAGCCTGGCCAGCAAGGGAAACTCATTATCGGGATGCACCTTCAGCCGTGAGGCCAGCCAGTCACGAAGAGACCCTTCAGGGAGCAGGTTGGAAAACCAGGGATGGAGGCGCTGCTGGCGAATCCAGGCGGTCTCCATCAGCGCCTCGGCCCGAGGAAAGCCCGCCATCAGGGTCAGGGTCAGGGTGGGCCGGCCGGGGTCAAGACGCCACGCCTCGTCGAACACCAGGACATTGCGTCCACCCCGGTAGCCCGCCAGGTATGCCACTCGACGGCCGTGAAGCGAGAGCTCGAGCATCTCGACGGGCTCATTGGCCATTGTCATCCTCCTCATCGTCGAGGAGCCCTTGCCAGGGGTCCACATCCAGTGGGGGACGAGACGATAGTCCTTCATCGAGTAGCGCCAATACCGCATGCCACTTCTCGATGGGAATCAACATCAATCGGGCATTCAGACCGTCAGCGGCCTGGTTGAGAGTGTCCAGCCGCGGGTTGCCCCCCGCTTCCAGCCGCTGGTACTGCTGGCGGGTCATCCCGACCCGCATAGCCACCTGTTGCTGTGTCAGGGAGAGCGCACGACGCCGGGTCTTGAGTTGCTCGTGGAGGGACATGCTTTGCACCGTATTCGTTGCTTTAAGTACACAATAGCAACGAATACGGTGCCTGACGAGGTCAGGTTGTTTCCTGGAACCTCCACTCCAGCGTCTCGCCGGCGGCCAGGGGCACGATGGTCTGGCCATCGGCATAGGGCAGCGTTTCGGGCAACTGCCAGGGGTCGCGTACCAGGGTCACTGAATCAGTATTGCGCGCCATGCCATAGAAGTCGGGGCCGAAGTGGCTCGCAAAGCCTTCCAGCTTGTCCAGCGCACCGGCCTGCTCGAAGGCGGTGGCGTAGAGCTCCAGGGCCGCAGGCGCGGTGAAGGCCCCCGCACAGCCGCAGGCACTCTCCTTGTCACCGCGCGCATGGGGCGCGCTGTCGGTGCCCAGGAAGAACTTCGGGCTTCCGGAGGTCGCGGCGGCCAGCAGCGCCTGGCGATGACGCTCGCGCTTGAGGATCGGCAGGCAGTAGTAGTGAGGGCGAATGCCGCCCACCAGCATCTGATTGCGATTGAACAGCAGGTGGTGGACGGTGATGGTCGCGGCGACATTGGCCGGCGCCGCGGCCACGAAGTCGGCGGCGTCGGCCGTGGTGATGTGCTCGAAGACCACCTTCAGGTCCGGGTGGCGCTCGAGCAGCGGCTTCATGACCCGCTCGATGAACACCGCCTCGCGGTCGAAGATGTCGATATCGGCGTCCGTCACCTCGCCATGCACCAGCAGCGGGATCCCCAGCCGCGCCATGGCGGCAACGGCCGCGTCGCAATGGGCCAGATCGGTCACCCCGGAGGCGGAGTTGGTGGTCGCCCCGGCGGGATAGAGCTTCACCGCCTGCACCAGGCCGCTGGCATGGGCCCGCTCGATCTCCTCAACCGAGGTATTGTCGGTCAGGTAGAGGGTCATCAGCGGTTCGAAATGGCTCCCGGCGGGACGCGCCGCCAGGATCCGCTCGCGGTAGGCCAGTGCCATCTCGGTGGTGGTCAGCGGCGGCGTGAGGTTGGGCATGATGATGGCACGGCCCATCTGTCGGGCGCTGGCAGCCACCACGGCGGCCATGGCCTCGCCGTCGCGCAAGTGAAGGTGCCAGTCGTCCGGGCGGGTCAGGGTGATCGAGTTCACGGCAGGTCCTGTTTTGAAAGTCTGTATCGAAAGCGTGGGGTTCGTCATGGGGGCAAAGGGCGACCAGTATATCGGAACCACACCCGCTTCCCGAGCCGGTCCTGCTGATCAACCGCTGGCGAGGGGGACGCCGACTCTTCAAGCGGCGCTGAATGCCGTATCATGACGCCTGCATTCGCGTCGCCACCGACGCCCGGCCCCGTGAGGACTCGATGCCCAAGGTAAGACACTACGCCGATACCGTTGCCATCCTGGCCGGCCTGATGTGGCTGGTGCTCTTCTGGTCGGTGAGCATCTCGGCACACCTCGGCAGCATCGAACCCAGCCTCGCCGCCCTGCTGATGCTCGGCAGCCTGATCCTGATCAGCTTCGTGCACCGGCCCATCCGCGTGCTGCTCGGCCGCTACCACGTCCGCAAGCGGCGCACCGAGATGTGGATGCATATCCTTGCCCTGCCCCTGTCGCTGGCCTTTCTCCTGGCCATCGTCATCGACCATCTTCTCACCCCGATGAACGGCGAGCAGAAGATGCTGCTGTTCAATACCCTCGCCACCGCCGGCTGGCTGGTGTTTGTCTTCACCCTGCTGATCAAGCTGCTGTGCCACCAGGTTCAGCGCAAGCGCAGGGCGAAGCGGTAAGTCCTTGTAGGAGCGCTCGGTTCGACGCCTCGACTTGCAGCGCGATTGGTGGAGGGCAATCCCACAAAATCAGCCGACAGCCACAGACCTATTGTAGGAGCTGTGCTTGCACGGCGATTAGTGCCGTGCCACGGAATCGCGGTGCGAGCACCGCTCCCACAAATGCTCAAAGCCAATGCTATTGAGCGCATAACTCCTCAAAACCGATCGGCCCGGAACGGTGCCATATCGATCTCGGGCGTCTCTCCCTCCATCATCTGCGCCAGCAGGAGCCCGGTGGCCGGCCCCAGCGTGAACCCCTGATGCCCGTGGCCGAGCGCCAGCCAGAGTCCTTGCTGGCCCGGGGCGGGGCCGATCACCGGCTTCATGTCCGGGGTGCAGGGTCGCGCGCCCTTCCAGGGGTCGGCATCCAGCCGCTTGTCCAGCGGGAACAGCTTTTTCGCCGCCCGTTCGGCGGCGGCCAGCTGCTCGAGATGCGAGGGCGCCTCGAGCCGCTCCAGCTCCGCGCCGGTGGTGAGGCGAATTCCCGCCTGCATCGGCGCCAGCAGGTAGCCCACCTCGGCATCCATCACCCAGTGGTGGAGCCTGGCCGAACCCGACGCAGCGTAATGCATGTGGTAGCCGCGCTTGACGAACAGCGGAAGCTCCAGGCCCAGGCTCGAGAGCCAGTCCTTCGACCAGGGCCCCATGGCCATCACCACCTGCTCGGCGTCCAGGACACCCTCGCTGGTACTCACCTGCCAGCCGCTGCCGTGGCGAGCGACCTCCTTGATCTCGCTGCACTGCACGCGGCCGCCTTCCGCTTCGAAGCTGCGGGCATAGGCCTGCACCAGGGCACCGGGATCGGCCACCGTCCAGGGTTGCTCCCAGTGGATCGCCCCGACCAGCCCGCCGGCCAGATCGGGCTCCATGGCCGCGAGTTCCTGCGTATCCAGGGCCCGATAGCGAACCCCGAAGCGCTCGGCGTTACCCTCGGCATCCTTCAGCCGTTCCGACAGGGCCTCCCGCGTGCGATAGAGCTCCAGCCAACCCTCACGACGCACCAGGGCATCGGCACCGGCCGCCTCGACCATCGGCGCATGAGCGTCCAGCGAAAGGCCGATCAGCGAAGCGTACTCGGGCACGATCTTGGCATAGCGCCTGGGGGCGGAGTTCCGCCAGTACTGCAGCAGCGGCAGGGCCGCCTTCACCATACCCCCTGGCCGATAGCGGATATCCACCGCGCGATTGGGCAGCACCCGCAGCATGGTGGCCAGGTCCCGCGGAAAGGGATAAGGGCGCACCGCCTCGCGCTGGATGATGCCGGCATTGCCGAAAGAGGTCTCGCGGCCCGGCTCCCGGCGGTCGACAAGGGTCACCGAATGCCCGCGACGAGCCAGGTGCCAGGCCACCGATACGCCGACCATCCCGGCGCCCAACACCACGATTTCACGCGCCATCACTGACTCCTTGCCTGCGGTTCGAGAACGGATACCGAGCATGCACTTTCTCTACACGAAGGAAAAGTCACGGCATGACGTTAGTCAGCCGTGCCTTCCTGCACCTGCAGCTTGGCGCGGATGAAGTCCGAGTGGCTGACGTGCAGCAACTCGGCCAGGCGCCGGATGCGGTGCTCCTCGAGATGGTGCTGTTCGCCATCGGCCAGGGAGAGCGACCACATCATGCGCACCAGCTCGCAGCGCTGCGCATAGTCGAAGTGCTCCTTGACCAGGCTGACGAACTGATAGTGGTCCACCGCCGACTCGGCCTCCTCCCGGGCCAGCCGAAGCAGTTCGTCGAGGTCGGTTTCCTCCAGGGCGAAGCGCCGCCGTAACTGGTCGCGCAGCAGGGCGACTTCGCTGTCATCGAGGTGGTAGTCGGCACGCGCCACCTCGAAGAGCAGTGCCGCCGTAGCCAGCTCCAGGGTGGGGGCCGTGGCGGCCTTGCCCCCCGCCTCCGTGACCATGAAGTCATTGAAGAAGCGCTGTATCGAATCGATCATCAAGGTCTCCCCGCAAACGCGTTCGCCGTTGGTCCGCCTTGGACCATTACAGCCTATCATTGATGCAACGCCGAGCCGTAAGCGTCGCCCTCCGTCAGGAAGGGCTATCGCAGTAGGAAGTAACGCTCGAGGCTTATACGACGACAGGCCTTCGGGGAGGCGCTGTGAACCCCTCCCTGGGCGCTACCGACGCCATCCCTGGCGTAGGACCTCCCCTTCGACCTGTCCCCGGCGCCTCTCGCTACGGCTAACTGCGATTGCCCAACTTCCTTCAGGAAACGCTGCCGTCAGGATCGGCCGCCAGGGCCTTGGCCAGCGCCTTCTCCCAGCGGGCGTCGCGCTGCCCGCAGGCGATGAAGCCGGGATTGAGCAGGCTCTCGCCCTGGTTGCAGCGCAGCGGCTCCAGCGTTTCGGCTTCGAGCACCTGGCCGCCGGCGGCGACAACGATGGCCTGGGCGGCGGCGGTATCCCACTCGCTGGTGGGCGCCAGGCGCGGGTAGAGATCGGCCTTGCCCTCGGCGATCTGGCAGAACTTCAGCGAGCTGCCGACCGACTGCGTGGTATGGGCCGGCAGCGCCTGGCAGAAGGTCTCGAACGCCTGCCTACCGTTGCGGCGGCTGCCCACGACCCGCCAGGGCTCGCGGTCGGGGTCGGGCAGTGCCCGCACGCCGATAGGCCGTTCGCGGTGATCCTGGCCGGCCCCCTCACGGCGGAAGGCACCCTGCCCGACCTGGCCGCGCCAGGTCACCCCTCCCTCGCTAAGCGCCGGCGCATGCACGATACCCAGCACCGGAACGCCGGCCTCGACCAGTGCCAGGTTGAGGGTGAACTCGCCGTTGCCGGCGATGAACTCGCGGGTGCCGTCCAGGGGGTCGACCAGCCAGTAGCGCGACCAGCCGCGACGGGTGGCGAAGGGAATCTCGCTCGATTCCTCCGAGAGCACCGGGATATCCGGCGTCTCGCCCTCGAGGAGCTCCAGCAGGGCATGGTGGGCGGCCATGTCGGCCTCGGTGAGCGGGCTGTCGTCGGTCTTTTGCTCGACGGCGAATTCCCGGCGGTAGATCCTCATCACCTCGCGCCCGGCGGCCTCTACCCCGGCGATCAGCCGCTCGAGGGTGTCGTGGTCCAGCCTCATGCACTCTCTCCCCCTTTCGCTTTCCCGGCACTCCCGCCAGCCGGGCCTATTCGACCTTAGTCGTAGACAAACGACCGACCTCGAGTATAATGGAAAATCTGTTCACATCGACCAACGGGCCGCCAGAGCCCCGGAGACTCACCATGAACGTCAAGCAGATCGCCACCATATGGGACCATCCCCTCCCCGCGCGTCCGCTTCGCTCAGCGCGTCGCCGCCGCGAACGCCTGCTTACCACTGGGCGTCGTCCCGAGGCACGCCTGCCGCGCTTCTATATTTAAGGTTCTTCGCACGACACCGGCTGGCCACACAATCCTCGTCGGCTCGGTAAGCGCCAGCGCACCGGGCGTGGAGTAGGGCCTCCGCTGCGCCGGATGCGCCTTCGGCTTATCCGGCCTACACGATACTCCCATGGTTTTCACGGCGAATTGCGATGAACCAAAACTAAAACCGTGATGAGGGTCCCACGATACCGCCATCGCGTCGCTACTCAAGGCTGGCGCGCCATTACGCCAGCGGCCGGCATCGCTGCCGGCCGCTGGGTGGTTCAGATCAGGAGGGAAAGGGTGGCGTCCGGCTAGCCCTCATAGACATCCTTGCGGTGGGCTGCCCGGACCACCAGTACAACCAGTCTGTCATCCTGAATCTGGCAGATGATGCGGTAATCTCCCACGCGGTAGCGCCAGAACTCCGTCAACTCGCCTCTCAAGGGTTTGCCCAGCTGGCGCGGATGATCCAAGGACACTACCCGCTCTTCCAGATAGGCACGAATGCGCCGACGGTGCTGAGGGTCGATCTTCTTGAAACTCTTTGCCGCCGAGGCCAGATACTCAACCTTCCAGGTCACGCCAGAACGCCTCGGAGGTCATGACGCGATCCCGGCCCTGGCGAAGCTGCTCCAGTGCATGCTCGGCCAGATAGGCATCTTCCAGCTCGTCGAGGTGCTCCTCGATCAGCTTACGCAGGTAAAACGTCTTGGAACGCCCTGTCGCCCGGGACAGATGAGCCAGGCGTGCCTCGATATCGGGATCCAGGCGGAGACTGATAGGCATGATGGGCACCTCTTATGATACATGCGATCAATGTATCGCAGCTTGACAGAAAACGCCAGCGGCCGGCCGCTGGGTGCAGGGTTATCGCAGATGGAAGTAATGCTCGAGGCTGTTCCGGCGACAGTTCTGCGGGGAGGCGCTGTGAACCCCTCCCTGGGCGCTACCGACGCCATCCCTGGCGTGGGACCTCCCCTTCGACCTGTCCCCGGCGCCTCTCGCTGCGGCTAACTGCGATTGCCCTGCAGCTGGGTGATTCTGGTTCAGGCTAGGCGGGAAATGGGAGTCTGCCCCCCATCAACCCGATTAGCCATTGAATTGTGTATCTCTTAGCGATACATTCCAGGCATTCTTGACCGGCCACAAGAGACGAGGCGCGGTGATCCTCACGATCAGGTTCGCCGGAGAGGATGTCGAGTTGGTTGATTATCTGGACTATCACTGATGAAGCGTCAAGAAGGTTCCTGGCGTACCGAATCGTTACCGTGTCAATTTCTGAATGGAGAAAAAGGCCATGAGAACCACAGGAATGCACAATCCGCCGCATCCAGGCGAAATGCTGCGCGAGGATGTCATTGAAGCGTTGGGGATTTCAGTCGCCGAGACGGCTCGACGCCTCGGCATGTCTCGGGTCGCCCTGTCCCGGGTCGTGCATGGGCATGCCGCCATTTCACCCGATCTGGCCGTGCGCCTCGAACGTGCCGGTGCCGGCAACGCGCGGCATTGGCTCGCGATGCAGACCGCCTACGACCTCTGGCAGGCCGAGCACAGCGCACAACCCGAGGTAAGACAACTGGCCTCCTGATGCCACTCAACAGGGATGGGGCCGCAAAAACGCCAGCGGCCGGCCGCTAGTTGAATGAGGGTAGGCAGGAAAGGCGGGACTGGCCCCGATCAGGATCAGTAATGGTACCGACACTGGACGATGACAACAGCGTTGTCGGTGACCTTGTAGACGAGGCGATGTTCCCGGTCGATGCGCCGTGACCAGTAACCTGACCATTGGTGCCGCAAGGGTTCGGGGTCTCCCAGCCCCTGGAAGGGCTGGCGCTGGATATCCTTGATCAGGGTATTGATGCGCTTGAGCGTCTTCTTGTCACGAGATTGCCAGTAGAGATAATCCTGCCAGGCCTGGCTGGCCCAGGTCAGCATCATGACTCGATCAGATCGTGAGCCGACGCTTCACCCCGCTCCACCTCGGCAATCGCCTCATTCAGTCGCTGCGCATTAAGCGGGCTGGCCATCAGGTAGGCAGTCTCCTCGTAGGACTTGAAGTCCTCAACTGACATGACGATAGCGGGCTTGCCGTTCTGGCGCGTGATCAGCACCGGGACGTGATCGTCATTGACCCGATCCAGTACCTTGGCCAGATGGCTGCGAAAATGGCTGTAGGTCACGGTGTCCATGCGTTACTCCTCAGTCTAGAATCACATTGTACGTATTTTTGTACGCAACAGCCAGCTAGTGTAATGTCAACCGAGGGAAATGATAGAAATGGGCGCTTTTCCCGATTAGCCCCCACACCACACAAAGGGGCCGCCGATCCATGATCGGCGGCCCCTTTGTTGGCGCCATCAGGCCCGCACTGCGGGCCTGATGCTTGCTTGCGCGCTTCCTGCGGCTTACTTGGCCTTGGGAGCGGCTTCCTTGACGGCCTTGGTGGCGGTCTCGGTGGTTTCCTTGGCGGATTCCTGAACGCTTTCCTGAGCCTGCTTGACGCTGCTCTCGGTCAGCTTCTGGCTCTCCTCGGCGAACTCCTGCTGCAGGGCCACGACCTTCTCGGCATCGCCCTTCAGGCGCTCGGTCAGCTCGGTGGCGACCTTCTGCTGGCCTTCCATGTAGCTCTTGAGGCCTTCCGCGTCCTTGACTTCCATCAGGCTGCGCAGCTGCGCCAGGCCGGTGTCGGAATAGGCCTTGGTGGCCTCGAGCTGGGCGTTGACCAGCTTCTCGGTGTAATCGACCGAGAGAGAAGCGAAGGCGCGTGCCGGAGCGAAGAACATGGACTCGAGCTGCGCGGTGTCAAACTGCTTGGGATCAAAGGCGAATGCGTTGGTCATGATGAACCTCCTGGTTCTGGATGACATGGAACGGGAGATTCCCGCTCTGATGCAATGCACCCTAACAGGGCTTTTGGTGCAGTGCAACATTTATAGAAAACCGAAAGCACGACAGAGGCACCTATCCGGGTCCGCACCCTGCACGCGCCGCCTCCATGTCCGATGTATGCCAGCTTCCGAGGGGCTGAATGCGCGGAACGATGGCTTGCACCGCCCGCTCAGCCCTTGCGTGGCCCTGTTCCCCGGTGGCGGCGGCTGTTACATTCTGAAACGCCATTTCTCGATCGCAGGGACGCCCGCATGGATACCGCTTCCGCCCCCAACCGCCGCCTGATCGCCTGGCTGATCGGCATGGCGCTCTTTACCTTCGTGGTGCTCCTGCACTTGAGCTTTCCCAATATCGGCGGGTCGGGGTTGCAGATGCCCTTCAATGCCACGGTATGGATGGGCTTCGTGCTGATGACGGCGATCGCCCTCTGGCCGGCGGCGCACGGGGTGATCCGCTACAGCCCCTTCCACCAGGGGCTGGGGCTCTTGTTGCTGGCGTTCTGGCTGCCCTTCGCCTGGAGCTGGAACGAGGCCTCGCTGATGGCGCTGCCAAGGATGCTGACGGTCACCGCCGGGGCCCTCCTGCTGCTGGGGCTGGCGCAGCCCGGCTTGACCCGCCGCGACTGGTGGTGGATCGGCATGGCGATACTCGCCGGCGCCCTGCTGGAAACCGCCTACGCCCTTGGCCAGTACTATTTCCTCGGGCCTGGGCTCTGGATCAACTATGACCCGGAGTACGGCAGGCCCTTCGGTATCTTCCAGCAGCCCAACCCGCTGGCCAGCTTCCTGGTCACCGGCCTGGCGGTGTCCGTCTGGCTGATGCGCGAGGCGCGCGGCTGGCCCGGCCTGGCCATCACCGGCCTGGCCCCGCTGTTCATTCCGCTCGCCGTGCTGCTGACCTATTCGCGAACCGGCTGGCTGGCCTTCGTGATCGTCGTTCCGCTGCTGCTGGCGTATCTCTTACTGACCTCGCGGCGACACTTCCTGCTCTGGGGGGGGCTGCTGGCCGCCGGCTGTCTCCTCGCGGCGATCGGCTGGATGACTATCGAGGCAGAGGACGTGGCGCGTTCCGGCACCTCGCTGGGGACCCCCGGCATTCGCCTGGGCATCTATGCCCACGGCATCGACATGATCCTGCAGAAACCCTTCACCGGGTGGGGCTACGGGCGCTTCCAGCACGACTTCATCCACAGCCTCGCCGAGGCGCGGGCCGCCGACCCGGCGGTGGATCTGGTGATCACCACCAATATGGCCCATCCCCACAACGAGCTGCTGCAGTGGGGCATCGAGGGCGGGCTCTTGCCGGTGCTGGCGATGCTCGGCCTGGGGGGCTACGTGGCCTGGCGCATCCTCACCAGCGGCCTGGGGGCCGAACGGCTGCTGCTGGTCTGTCTGCCCCTGCCGCTGCTGCTGCACAGCATGACCGAACTGCCCTTCTACCACTCCATCGCGCATTTCCTGGCCTTCCTCCTGCTGCTGGGCTTCGTCGTCTCGCGCACCGAGACCTTCCGGGAACGTGATTTCCGCTATACCTTCAGCATCCGCATCGGTGCCTTTCTCGCCACGCCGCTGCTGCTGCTGTTCTTCGCCACCCATCTGCACACCCTCTTCAAGGTGGCGGATCATGTCTACGGCATCACCAGCAAGCCCGAGCCCCTCGCGGCGATCATCAATCCGTTCGGCATGTACCGGCAGCTAGAATTTATCCAGATGTCGCGTCAGGTCGACGCGGCGGCAGCCATAGGATTCGACGGTCCCATAGTAGAGTATGCCCAATGGGCGGAGGAGCGGAAGGCACTGATCCCGCGGCCGGAACTCTACTATAACCTGCGCCTGGCCTACCGCGCCCTGGGTGATGCTGATGCAATTGAACGAGTAGAAGCCGAGGCGGAATGGCTCTATCCCAGCTTCCAGGCCATGTACGAAAAGAAACCACCTAGCGACACAGTAGAAATGATGCCACCCGGCTTGTCGGATATTAGTAGATGAGTTTGCTATAGGCGCAAAAAAGGCCGGTACTACCCGGCCTTTTTCTATATTACTTAACCAAGTTATTATTTGCAATATTGCGGTAGATAATCATCCGGAATAGTATTAGAACCACCGGGGGCACAAGTCCAAGCACCAGAGGCATCCCTAGACAAGACTAGTGTAGAATCAGGATACTCGCGAGAAACAGCACCACTCTGATCAAAGGTGAAAGTGATCGTATCTGAGGTATCATCTACAGAGATGGTACCGTAAGTATTGGATGCGCTCAGTCCAATATCCTCAGGCGAACCAAGAGAGTCTCCCGTATAAAGATTGGAATCAAAAGTCGTCTGTCCACCCCGAATGGAGGAGAGAGCAGACGATACCTCAGACCTGAGCACATAATCCTGATAGCGCGGAATCGCGATGGCCGCCAGGATGCCGATGATCGCCACCACGATCAGCAGCTCGATCAGGGTAAAGCCGCCCTGACCGGTCTTGATATATTTCTGCATGCCTTGCTTCTTCATGGTCATGTACCCCTTGCTGGTTGCCGCTGGCCGTCTGCTCTGGGTTGCGTGTGGCCGGTGTGGTATCACGTCGGGTGGCGGCTGCCACCGGTTCTGTAAGTCTTTCCTGTTCCCTTTCGCCGGGTCGACACCCGCCGCGGGCCAACCCTACGCTTACATTAATTTACGCTTCGCAACGCTGCAAGCGATATTCTCAACGCCCTGCCTCCGGCGAGGGCGCCAACAGCGCCTTTTCACGCTGAGGGGGCGGCCTGCGGGCAGGCAAAGGGTTGAAAGGCCGTGGCCTGGCACTGGGCGGCGGGTGGCCTGAAAGGCTAGAATCAGCGGAGCTGTTGAACTGCTGCTACGTCATGAGGCGCCATGAACGACTATCGTCCCCCCTCTTCCGAGAAGCCGCCGGCGCCAGCGGAGCCTGCGCCCACGGCGCTGCATGGCGCCACCCATCGCAACGGGCTGCGCGGCCTGGCGCGGCGCCTGGTCAGCGATGGCCGGCTGAGCGAGGCCGCCGCCGCGCGGGCCGAGTCGGAAGCCCGCGAGGGAGAGGTGTCGCTGCTGCAGCACCTGATCGAGGCGGGCATGGTGCCGGCCCGCCAGGCCACCCTGACGGCGGCCTGGGAGTACGGCCTGCCGATGATCGACCTGGACGCCATCCGCCTGGAAAGCCTGCCGCCGGCCAAGGAATACCCCGACAAGATCCTGCGCCGGCTGGGGGTGCTGCCACTGGTGCGCCACGGCCACCAGCTCACCGTGGCCGTGCCCTATCCCTCCACCCTGGCCCTGCTCGACGAACTGCAGTTCGCCACCGGCCTGACGCCGGAGGGCATTCTCGCCCCCGTGGACCAGCTCGGCCCGGTGCTGGAGAGCTACCTGGCCAACACCGAGAAGAGCATGCTCGATGCCCTGGGCGACGTGAACGACGCCGTGGGCCAGCTGGCCTACGACGAGGGCGTGGTCGATGCCAGCGACGAGCAGGCGGCGGTGGCCGCGGCCGGCGACGACGCCCCCATCGTCAAGTTCGTCAACAAGATCCTGCTGGATGCCATCCATCGCGGCGCCTCGGACATCCACTTCGAGCCCTACGAGACCAGCTACCGGGTGCGCTTTCGCATCGACGGCATCCTCCACGACGTCGCCCATCCGCCCTTTGCCATGCGCTCACGTATCTCGGCGCGCCTCAAGGTGATGTCGCGGCTGGATATCTCGGAGCGCCGCCTGCCCCAGGATGGCGCCATCAAGCTCAAGCTCTCCACCACCCGCTCCATCGACTTCCGCGTCAACTCGCTGCCCACGGTGTACGGCGAGAAGGTGGTGCTGCGTATCCTCGACCCCGGCTCGGCGCAGATGGGCATCGAGCAGCTGGGCTTCACGCCCGAGCAGCGCGCCATGTACGAGGCCGTGCTCGACGACCCCCAGGGCATGATCCTCGTCACCGGCCCCACCGGCAGCGGCAAGACGGTGACCCTCTACACCGGCATCAATATCCTCAACGAGGTGGAGCGCAACATCTGCACCGCCGAGGATCCGGTGGAGATCAAGGTGCCGGGGGTCAACCAGGTGAACGTGCTGCCCAAGATCGGCCTGACCTTCGCCAGCGCCCTGCGCGCCTTCCTGCGCCAGGACCCGGACGTGGTGATGGTCGGCGAGATCCGCGACCTGGAGACCGCCGAGATCGCCGTCAAGGCCTCCCAGACCGGCCACCTGGTGCTCAGCACCGTGCACACCAACTCGGCGGCGGAAACGCTGACCCGCCTGGCCAACATGGGGGTGGCGCCGTTCAATATCGCCAGCTCGGTGAGCCTGATCATCGCCCAGCGCCTGGCGCGGCGGCTGTGCAAGCAGTGCAAGCAGCCCGCGGACATCCCCCACGAGGTACTGCGCCAGCAGGGCTTCACCGAGGACGAAGTGGCCAATGCCACCATCTATGAGCCGGTGGGCTGCAAGAAGTGTACCCAGGGCTTCAAGGGGCGGGTGGGCATCTACGAGGTGGTGCCGATCAGCGACGACATGAGCCATCTGATCATGACCGAGGGCAACTCCCGCGACTTCGACACCCAGGCGCGCCAGGAGGGCCACCCGGACCTGCGCCGCAGCGGGCTACTCAAGGTGATGCAGGGGCTGACCAGCCTGGCCGAGGTCAACCGGGTGACGAAGGACTAACAAGCAGCCAACGTTGTAGAAGCGGGCTGTTGTGGGAGCTGTGCTTGCACGGCGATTTTTTGCTCTCCGCTTTTCGCGGTGCGAGCACCGCTCCTACAGGGAGCCTGAGCAAATAATAGGAGTTGTCGGTTCGACAGCTCCCACAAATAAACGCAGGGACAGGGACGACGACCATGGCAACAAGATCCATGCGCAAGGCACAGAAGACCAAGCTCTACCGCTGGCGCTGGACGGGCAAGGGCCCCAGTGGGCGCAAGGTGGGGGGCGAGATCATCGCGCCCAAGAAGTCCGAAGTGGAGAAGGTGCTCTCCGGCCAGAACGTCGTGGTCAAGCAGATCCGCCGCAAGGGCGGGTTCGGCGGCGGCATGGGCAAGATCAAGCCCAAGGACATCATGCTCTTCGCCCGCCAGATGGCGACCATGATTCGCGCCGGCGTGCCGGTGCTGCAGGCCTTCCAGGTGGTGGCGGAGAGTCTCAAGAAGCCGGCGATGAGCGCCATGGTGCAGGAGTTGATGAACGAGGTGGCGGCCGGCGCCAGCTTCTCCGAGGCGCTCAAGCAGCATCCCCAGCACTTCGACCGGCTGTTCGCCAACCTGGTGGAGGCCGGGGAGCAGTCCGGCTCGCTGGATACCATGCTCGAGCGGGTGGCGACCTACAAGGAGAAGATCGAATCGCTCAAGGGCCGCGTCAAGAAGGCGCTATGGTACCCGGCGGCGGTGATCGCCGTGGGCATCGGCGTTACCGCCCTACTGCTGATCAAGGTGGTGCCGCAGTTCGAGAGCCTCTTCCAGGGCTTCGGCGCCGAGCTGCCCGCGCCGACCCGCGTCACCATCGCGCTCTCCGAGTTCGCCCAGCAGTACTGGTGGTGGGGGGTGCTGGGCCTGGCGGCATTCATCTTCCTGCTGCGCGCCGGCATGAAGAAGTCCGACGCCTTTCGCTACCGCATGCATGCGCTCTCGCTGCGCATCCCGGTGATCGGCGACATCCTCGACAAGTCCTCGGTGGCGCGCTATTCGCGCACCCTGGCCACTACCTTCGGTGCCGGCGTGCCGCTGGTGGAAGCCCTGAATACCGCCGAGGGTGCGGCGGGCAACATGGTGTACGAGCGTGCCATCGCCCAGATCCGCGAGGACGTGTCCACCGGCCAGCAGCTCAACTTCGCCATGCGCCTCACCGAGCAGTTCCCGGCGCTGGCGGTGCAGATGGTGGGCATCGGCGAGGAGGCCGGCTCGCTGGACGCCATGCTCAACCGGGTAGCGGACTACTACGAGGAGGAGGTCGACAACAAGGTGGATACCCTCACCTCGCTGCTCGAGCCCTTCATCATCGTGGTGCTGGGCGTGCTGGTCGGCGGCCTGGTGATCTCGATGTACCTGCCGATCTTCGAACTGGGCAGCGTGATCGGGTAAGCGCCGAGCGCCGAGCGCCGAGCGCCGAGCGCCGAGCGCCGAGCGCCGAGCGCCGAGCGCCGAGCGCCGAGCGCCGAGCAGGATGATGGCACCGGCCGTAATGTGGGAGCTGTTTGTTCGACGCTTCGCCTTGCAGCGCAATGAGGGTTTTGTGGGAGCTGTGCTTGCACGGCGATTTTTGCCCTCCGCCTTTCGCCGTGCAAGCACGGCTCCCACGAAACTCTGCTTTCACATCGTCAGTCATCTAGCCAGACCGGTGTGCCCGGTTGGATGATCCGAGATAATTCATGTACTGCCAAAGATTTGACTTGAACGTACATATTACCCGTCATGCCCGTGAACGTATGGCAGAAAGGTGCATCAACGAGTGTGAATTGCACGACCTGCTCGAAACCGGCGCTACGCGCCAAAAAGATGATGCCAGACTATGGATCGCCAAGAAGATGCCGGGCCGAGCGGACAATCTGGTCTGTGCAGCCGTGATCCTGGAAGATAATCTGGTCGTCAAGACAGTGATGCATCATTTCCAATGGGAGGACTGATCATGCGCACCACCTACGATGAGGCGGATGACATCCTGGTACTGCACCTTGCAGACAAGCCGATCGTTCGTGAACGCTCACAGGACTGGAATACGCATATCAGCTATGCAGAGGACGGCACCATCGTCGAGGTGGTGATCCTGGAAGCATCGAAACAGGGTGCCTGGCCACTGCTCAAGAGCGAGGCGGCATAAGGCGCCGAGCGCCGAGCGCTTTGTGTGAATCGCCGCTCCCACAACTGCTCCCAGAATAGGTGCCTGATTCCTTGTGGGAGCACTGCTTGCAGCGCGATCTGTGCCTTCCCCCATTCGCCGTGCGAGTCGAAGCGTCGAACCGACGGCTCCCACAAGACCCTGCTCTCACATCGTCAGTCATGCAGCCAGACCGGGGTGCCCGGCACGGCGATCTCGAACAGCGCCAGCAGATCGGCGTCGCGCAGGCGAATGCAGCCGTGGGAGCGGGCAACGCCCATGGGCTCGCTCGGTGGGGTGCCGTGCAGGTAGATATAACGGCGCTGGGAATCGACGCTGCCACCGCGGTTGCGGCCGGGCTCCAGGCCGCTGAGCCACAGGATGCGCGTGAGGATCCAGTCGCGACCCGGGTGCTCGGCGGCCAGGGCCTCGCTGTAGACCTCGCCGGTGGGCCGACGGCCGCGGTAGACGGTGCCCGGCGAATTGCCCGCGCCGATGGCGGCGCGCACCTGGTGCCAGCCCAGCGGCGTGGCGCCGCTGCCCTCCTCCTCCCCGGTGCCGTTGGCGCCCGTGGAAACCACACACTGCCAGTCGATCTCCCGCCCCTGCCACACCGTCAGCCGCTGGGCGGCGGTGTCGATCTCCAGCCACACGCCTTCCGTCGGCGGCAGCTCGGTGAGCACGGGCGGGCGCATCAGCCCGCCTCGCGCTGTGCCGGAAGGGGCTCGGGCAAGGGCGCGTTCATGGCCGCCACCACCACCGGGCGCAGGCGGCGCACCAGGTCGCGCACGCTGACGTGCTCGCCGTAGTCCTTCTCGGCGATATCGCGCAGGGCATCCAGGCCGGAGAGCGTGAAGATCACCGTGCCCAGCATGAAGTGCAGCCGCCAGAAGCGTTCGGCGTCGGGCAGCTCCGGCGTGGCCCGGCGCACCAGCTCGGTGAAACGGGTGAAGACGCTACCGTACTCCTCCTGGATGTAGCGCCGCAGGTGCCCCTGGGCCTGGCTGTAGGCGAGCCCCAGCAGGCGCATGAACACCTTCAGGCTGTGGCGCTCCGCCGGCACCTCGAGCACGCTGCGCGCCATGGTTTCCAGCAGCTCTTCCAGGGGGATGTCGTCGCCCTCGTGGCGCGCCTCGAGCTCATCGAGCGCCGCGTGGAAGCGCACGGTAAAGGGGTCGAGATAGCGCGCGAACACCGCCTGGATCAGCGACTTCTTGGAGCCGAAATGGTAGTTGACCGCCGCCAGGTTGACCCTGGCCTTGCTGGTGATATTGCGCAGCGAGGTCTCGGCGAAGCCGCGTTCGGCGAACAGCACCTCGGCGGTATCCAGGATGCGCGTGACGGTGTCGGGCTGCTGGGCCATGAGAAGCGGCTCCATCTGATTGGAAACGGCAGTTTGAAAGCCATGAAAGTGTATGACAGCCAAGGGCGTGGCTCAAGACAGGAGGATGATGGGTGTTTGAAACGGGAGCAAAAAGCAGCCGAGGACCAGGTCTCTGTAGGAGCCGTGCTTGCACGGCGATTCCTGCTATCCGCCTATCGCGATGCGAGCATCGCTCCTACAAAACACCAAACCCACAAAACGACCGTTCCTGCAAAGCTGCACCGCTCGGCGCTTCTCGCTTTTACTGGACAGAAAGACATGCTGTATACTTGGCCAGACAGGTGGCGAGGCAACCGCCACTCCCTGGTTACCGACCCTGGAGGCCCCATGAGTCGCTCTCTCACGGCCCGGCAGCAGAACGTATACGACTTCATCGTCAAGACCATGAACGACCTGGGCTACCCTCCAACCCGAGCGGAGATCTCTCGGGCGCTGGGGTTCAAGTCGCCCAATGCCGCCGAGGAGCATCTGCGCGCCCTGGAGCGCAAGGGGGCGATCAAGGTGATCCGCGGCACCTCCCGGGGCATCCGCCTGCCGATCCAGGAGCCGGAGGCCGCCAACGAGGAGGGGCTGGAAGAGCCGGCCCAGGGCCTGCCGATCATCGGCGAGGTGGCCGCCGGGAGCCCGATACTGGCCGCCGAGCATATCGACCGCTACTGCCCCCTGCCGCCGGAGTACTTCACCCCCCGGGCCGACTACCTGCTGCGGGTGCGCGGTCTCTCCATGAAGGATGCCGGCATCCTCGAGGGTGACCTGCTGGCGGTGCACCGCACCGAGCGCATCCGCGACGGCCAGATCGTGGTGGCGCGCCTGGAGGACGAGGTCACCGTGAAGCGCTTCCATCGCCAGGGTCACGTGGTCACCCTGGAGGCCGAGAACCCCGACTTCGCGCCCATCGAGGTGGACCTGCGCCACGACCCGCTGGAGATCGAGGGCATCGGCGTCGGCGTCATCCGCGGCGGCAGCGGCCAGGCCCTCTGAGCAAGGCTGGCCGCCCCTCGCCCCATGACCGAGCGCGTGCGCAAGATCCTCCACGCCGACTGCGACTGCTTCTTCGCCGCGGTGGAGATGCGCGACAACCCTGCCCTGCGCGACATCCCGCTGGCCATCGGCGGCTCGCGGGAGCAGCGCGGGGTGATCGCCACCTGCAACTACCCCGCGCGCACCTTCGGCATCCACTCCGCCATGCCCACCGCGCGAGCCCTGCGCCTCTGCCCCCATCTCACCCTGATGCGCGGGCAGTTCGAGAAGTATCGCGAGGTATCGCGCCAGATCCAGGCGGTGTTCCATGAACTCACGCCGCTGGTGGAGCCGCTGTCGCTGGACGAGGCCTTCCTGGACGTCACCGAGGTCGAGGGTTTCCGCGGCAGCGCCACCTGGATGGCAGAGTGGATAAAGGCAGAGTGCTATCGGCGCACCGGCATCACCGTCTCGGTGGGCGCAGCGCCCTCGAAGTTCCTGGCCAAGATCGCCAGCGACTGGGAGAAACCCGACGGCCTGACGGTGATCCCGCCGGAACAGGTCGATGCCTTCGTGCGCGACCTGCCGGTCAAGAAGCTGCACGGTGTGGGGCCGGCCACCGGCGCCAGGCTCGACGCCATGGGCATCCGCACCTGTGCCGAGCTGCGCACGCTGCCCATCGAGCGCCTGCTGGACGACTTCGGCAAGTTCGGGCGTCGTCTCTATGAGCTCTCCCGCGGCCTCGACGACCGCCCGGTGCGCATCGAGCGCGAGCGCAAGTCGGTCGGCGTGGAGACCACCTTCGACCAGGACCTGCCCGATCTGGCGGCGGCCAGCGCCGCCCTCGCCCCGCTCTGCGACAAGCTGCAGGGCCGCCTGGAGCGCCACGGCCACCCGCCGATGGCGGGACTCTTCGTCAAGGTGCGCTTCGACGACTTCAGCCTCACCACCCTGGAAAGCCGCGGCCTCACCCCCGACGCCGACAGCTACACCCGCCTGCTGGAACAGGCCTGGGCCCGCGCCCGCCGCCCCGTCCGCCTGCTCGGCGTCGGCGTTCGACTGGTGCCCGAGGAAGCGCGGCAGCAGCTGACCCTGCCGATCTAGACCTTGTGGGAGCCGTGCTTGCACGGCGATTCAGTGCTCTCAGCCTTTCGCGGTGCAAGCACCGCTCCTACTGATGACCTGAGCCTGCTGCAGGAGCCGTGCTGGCACGGCAATTCAATGCTCTCAGACTTTCGCGGTGCAAGCACCGCTCCTACTGATGACCTGAGCCTGCTGCAGGAGCCGTGCTGGCACGGCAATTCAATGCTCTCAGTCTTTCGCGGTGCAAGCACCGCTCCTACTGATGACCTGAGTCTGCTGTAGGAGCCGTGCTGGCACGGCGATTCAGTGCTCTCAGTCTTTCGCGGTGCAAGCACCGCTCCTACTGATGACCTGAGCCTGGTGCAGGAGCCGTGCTGGCACGGCAATTCAATGCTCTCAGCCTTTCGCGGTGCAAGCACCGCTCCTACTGATGACCTGAGCCTGCTGTAGGAGCCGTGCTTGCACGGCGATTCGCTGCCGGCCTGCGCAGTTCGGGGTGCAAGTCGCTAGACTGAAAATCACGGCAATCGGAGGGATCCAAATGCATGCCCCAACTCCACAGCCATGATCTTCGAAAGGGCCGCAAGTCCATTCCCGGGTACTGCTACCTGCTGACGATCGTCACCGATGATCGGCAACCTCATTTCCGTAACCCGCTCAAGGCATGTCTGGCCTGCCGCTACCTGTATTGCGATGCGGTACAACGGCATGCGGATACCCTTAGTTTTGTGCTGATGCCTGACCACCTGCATTGGCTGATTCAGCTAAAGGGGTCTTCGATTTCTACCGCAGTAAAGCTCTACAAGGCCAAGGTAGCCCGCGATATCGGCGAAGCCGTGTGGCAGCGTGGCTTTCATGACCATGCCCTGAGGCATGAAGAGGACCTTAAGTCGGTTGCCCGCTATATCGTGGCCAACCCCCTTCGGGCGCGCCTGGTGGACAACATCATGGACTACCCATACTGGAATGCGGCGTGGCTGTAGGGAGGTGGATGCGGGAGCAGTCGGTTAGACGCTTCGACTTGCACGGCGATTCAGTGCTCTCAGCCTTTCGCGATGCGAGCATCGCTCCTACTGATGACCTGAACCTGTTGTAGGAGCCGTGCTGGCACGGCAATTCAGTGCTCTCAGCCTTTCGCGGTGCAAGCACCGCTCCTACTGAAGACCTGAGTCTGCTGTAGGAGCCGTGCTTGCACGGCGATAGGTTAGACCCATTCGGCGCTCGGCCGGTTATTTAGTATCGATATAGCGATGATCGTTGAAGGTGGCGACCCAGCCGGGGTGATAGACCAACAGGATGCTCATCAGCATGCCGGTGATGAAGGCCTCGGAGGGCATCAGTAGCGGCAGGAAGCGGGCGTACTCCAGCGCCTGGCGCAGCGCTTCGGCGTCACTGGCGCCCAGCGCCATCAGCCCCACGGCGGCCAGGCCCGCCGCCAGGGTGGCCAGCGCCGAGCCGAAGAAGGCGCAGACGAACAGGAAGACCATCAGGTTGTCGGGCAGGCGCCGGTCGACCAGCCGCCAGATGATGCCCATCACCAGGGCCGGCACCACCCCGGTGATCAAGACGTTCACCCCCAGCAGCGGCCACTCGATGCGCCCCAGCAGCACCATGGCGATATTGATCGCGGTGATCGAGAGCAGCGCCAGCGGCGCCTTGAAGACCAGGGTCAGCAGCGCGGTGAACATCAGGTGCAGGGTCAGCCAGTCCACCGCCTGGGCCCGCAGCTGCCAGAACAGCATCACGATGACGGTGGCGGCCAGCCAGCGATGCTGCAGGGCATGACCGTCGAGCAGTGCCGCCCACGGCCGGCGACTCAGTGCCAGGCCGATGACCGCCAGGGAGACCAGGCCGCAGAGCCACAGCAGCCAGGGGGCAAGAACCGGCTCGGCAATCGTCATGCAGTCACCTCGTCAGGCAAACACCACGGTCTTGTTGCCGTGGATCAGCACACGATCCTCCAGGTGCCAGCGCAGACCGCGTGCCAGCACCGCCTTCTCCACATCGCGCCCGAAGCGCACCAGGTCGTCGGGGGTATGGCAGTGGCTGACCCGGTGGATATCCTGCTCGATGATCGGCCCGGCATCGAGTTCCTCGGTGACGTAGTGGCAGGTGGCGCCGATCAGCTTGACGCCGCGCTGGTGCGCCTGGTGATAGGGCCTGGCGCCGGCGAAGGAGGGCAGGAAGCTGTGGTGGATGTTGATCATCCGCCCCTGGAAACGCTGGCAGAGCTCGGGCGGCATGATCTGCATGTAGCGCGCCAGCACCACGCAGTCGGCGCGGGCGTCGTCGACCAGCCGCTGCACCTCGGCGAAGGCGGCCTGCTTGTCGTCGGCCTTGACCGGCACATGGTGGTAGGGGATGCCGTGCCACTCCGCCAGGCCGCGCATGTCCTCGTGGTTGGAGATCACGCCGGCGATGTCGCAGTCGAGTTCCCCTGCCGTCCAGCGATAGAGCAGGTCCACCAGGCAGTGGGTCTCCCGGGAGACCATCAGCACCACGCGACGCCGCTGGCGGGTGTCGGTGAGCGCCCAGGTCATCTCGAATTCGGAGGCGATGGGCGCAAAGGCCTCGCGCAAGGCCTCCGGCGGCATGCCCACGGAGTCGGCGAGGATCTCGTAGCGCATGAAGAAGCGACCGGCCTCCAGGTCGGAGTGCTGGCTGGCCTCGGTGATCGAGCCGCCGTGGCCGGCGATGAAGTTGGAGACCCTGGCGACGATGCCCAGGCGGTCGGGACAGGAAACCACCAGGCGGTAGTAGTGTGACATCGGATGATCCCGGGTTGCGGCGGTGACTGAGGGCGACAGTGTAGCCAAAACAGGGGCTTCGGGCACGCTGGGGAGCCACGCGACGCTGCGGTGTCTGCTGCGCCGGGGTATGGTGAAATCCTCAGGGTGCCGACTCCCGACTCCCCCTTCATGACTGACACCTGGAGCTAAGGCCGATGCTCAACAGCAGAGCCCTGTCATATCTGAGCGAAGTCATTCGTCGCGGCTCACTACGCAAGGCGGCCACCTACCTCGGTATCGATGTCTCGGCCATCAGTCGGCAGATACGTTATCTCGAGGAAAATCTCGATATTCGGCTGCTGGAACGCCATACGGGTGGCATCAAGGTGACCGAGGCGGGGCGCCTGCTCGTCGATCATTACCATCGACAGCAGGCAGCAGAGGACGCCGTGATCTCACGTCTGTCGGCGCTGCAGGGACTGGACAGCGGCCATGTCCGGATTGCGGTGGGCGAAGGCTTCATCGCCGACCTGATCTCCGCTCCCCTGCAATCCTTCATGACCACCTACCCGGGAATCGAGCTGGAGGTCGTGATGGCCGGTGTCAATGAGGCCATGGCACTGGTCAAGGATCGCGAGGTCGAGCTCGCCCTCCTCTATGCGCCCCCCGTCGACCCGCAGCTGACCTGCCATGTCGAGACACGCCAGCCGCTGGACCTGATCGTCCCCTCCGTCCATGAACTGGCCCATGTCCCGCGGCCGGTCACCCTGCAGGACCTGGTGCGATGGCCGATCGGCCTGATGGACAATCCCTTCGGCATGCGCCAGATGATCAATGCCGTGGCCCATCAGGAACGCATCTTTCTGCATGCCCGCCTGCACACCAACTCCGTGGCCGTGCTGAAGAATTTCGTGCGTTCGGGCATCGGAGTCACCTTCATGCCCGAGTTGACCGTGGCCGAAGAGGTCCAGCAAGGGGATATCGCCGTGCTCCCCATGGCCTACGACATGCTCAGTGATGCCCGAGCCCAGATCGTAAGCCTTGCGGGCCGCGAGCTCACGGTGGCCACGAATGCCTGTCTGGACCACCTATGCCGCGGTATGCGCTTTTTCAATGCCGATGCCCCTCGCCTTCTGAGCGCTGAACGTTGATGTAAAAACAACACCATCGGGTTTGATTAGTCAACACAACAACGCCTAGTCTGCTGGTATGCCGGCCGACAGGCCGGGAGTTCCGCCAACAATAACGTCCGGAGTCCAAGCATGAATCCTACTCGATCGTTTGCCATTTCCTCCCTCGCTGCCGCCGTGCTGGCCGCTGGCACCCTGGCCAGCCAAGCATATGCCGCCACGACCGTGAACCTGAGCTACAACGGCGCCCCGGATCCCGAGAAGAATGCCGTGCATGTCTTTGCCACCAACCTCAAGGAGCTGGTCGAGGAGAAGACCGACGGCGAACTCGAGCTCGAGCTCTACCCCAACAGCATGCTGGGGGAGGAACAGGAGCGCATGGAGCAGACGATGAACAGCGCCAACCTGAACATCGCCTCCTTCGCCGGCATGTCGCCGCTGGTACCGGAAGTCTTCGTGAGTGCCATCCCCTTCCTCTTTGACGATTTCGAATCGGCTCGCACCTTCTTTGATGAAGGCCAGTACTGGCAGGCCGTCGAGGATGCCCTGCACGAACGTACCGGCATGGAGCTGCTGGCCGTCGTCGAGGAAGGCGGTTTCCTGGCCTTCACCAACGACGAGAAACCCATCTCCTCCCCCAGCGACTTCGAGGACCTGCGCTTTCGCGCCATGGACCCAAGCCAGGTAGCACTTTATGAAGCCTTCGGGGCATCAGGCACGCCGATCCCCTGGACCGAGGTCTACATGGCCCTGAAGACAGGCGTCGCCGATGGCCAGATGAACCCGCCGATGTACATCATCATGGGCAGTCTCTATGAGGTGCAGGACTACCTGACGCTGGCCAACATCCAGTACTCGGACCAGTTCCTGATCGGCAACGGCGCCATGATCGACGGCTGGGACGACGCGACGCGCCAGGCCTTCATGGAGGCCGTCGAGGAAGCCAACCAGATGGCTCGCGAGCACAACGAGTCCCGGGTCGACGAGCGCATCGCCTTCCTCGAGGAAGAGGGCATGGAGGTGATCCGGCCGTCCGAGGACGAGCTGGCAGCGTTCCGCGAGCAGGGCCAGCCGGCCTATCTGGAATGGCTCGGCGAGCAGGACATCGATCCGTCCTTCATCGACATGGCGCTCGAGGATGCGGGGATGACCCATCTGGCCGAGTAAGCCACACCGTCCCTGAGACGTCCTGCAGTTCGGGCAGGGGCTCTCCCCCTGCCCCATGACAGATGGCATCCCTCTATGACGTTATCGAATTCTCGCATACTGGCCATCAGCCGGTCCGTGTCCTTAACTGTTGCCGGTAGCCTGCTGCTCATCGATCTGGCGATCATCCTCTTCGGCGTGTTCATGCGCTATCTGGCCGGAGGGGCGCCCATCTGGACAGACGAGCTGGCCCGCTTTCTGATCATCGGCAGCGTGCTGCTCGGGGCCGGTGCTGTCTGGGTGGAGGGTGGCCACATGCGCGTCGCGCTGATCGAGCGCCTGCTGCCAGCGCCGCTGTGCCGCCTCCTCAACCTCTACCAGTGGCTCCTCACGCTGGGCATTGCCGTTGGCGCCGCCATCATCAGTTATCGCTACGCCATGTCCGTCTCGATGTTCACCAGCCAGGGCCTGGGAATCAGCAGGACCATTCCCATGCTGTCGGTGCCGGTCGGCTTCGCGCTGCTGGCCTGGCATGCCCTGTGGCATGGTCCGGCACCCCTCAAGACGCTAACGGAGGACCCCGCATGACCTTGACCATGCTGGTTGTCTTCCTCGTGCACGTGCTGCTGGGGTTGCCGCTGTTTATCTCGCTGCTCGCCACGGCGGTGGTGGGCTTCATGTTCGTGGATCCCGCCATGATCCCGCGCATGATGCCCCAGCAGTTCTTCGGCGGTATCAATGCCTTCTCGCTGATGGCCATTCCGCTGTTCATCCTGGCCGGCAACCTGATGAACGTGACGCGACTGACGGATCGGCTCATGGCCTTCGCCAAGCTGCTAGTCGGACACCTGCGCGGCGGCATGGGCCATGTCAACGTGGTATCCAGCATCTTCTTCGCCGGGGTGAATGGCTCAGCGGTGGCCGACACCTCGGCGCTGGGCTCGCTGCTCGTGCCGCCCATGCGCAAGGAAGGCTACTCCACCGCCTTTGCCGCGGGCCTGACGGCCGGGAGCTCGCTGATCGGGCCGATCATCCCGCCCAGCATCTTCATGATCCTCTACGCCTCGCTGACCAACACCTCGGTCGGTGACCTGTTTCTTGCCGGGGTGATCCCGGGCTTGGTGCTGGGTCTTGCGTTCATGGCCATGAATGCCTGGTATGCCTGGCACAAGGGACTCGAAAAACGTGGCGGTCTCCCTTCACGACGGGAGCTGGCCGTGACGGCCCTGGGCGCCCTGCCCGCGCTGGTGGCACCGTTCATCATTGTCTCGGGTATCGTCATGGGCTTTGTTACACCTACCGAATCCGGCGCACTGACGGCGCTGTACGTGGCACTTTGCGGCCTGGCCCAAGGCAACTTGCGCATCGCCGACTTCTGGAAGGCCATGGTCGATACCACGCGCCTGACCTCGGCGATCTTCCTGATCATGGCCGCCTCGGCCACCATCAGCTGGCTGCTCTCCTATGCCCAGGTGCCCAACGAGTTCGTGGCGCTGCTGGCTCCCTACATCGAGCAGCCGGTGCTGATCCTGCTGCTGCTGAGCTTGATCACCTTCGTCACCGGCATGTTCATGGAGGAGGTCTCGGCCCTGATGCTGCTGACGCCGATCTTCTCCCCCGTGGCCATGATGGCGGGCATCGACCCGGTGCATCTGGGCATCATCATCACCTTGAACATCACGATTGCCCTGATCACCCCGCCGATGGGCGCCTGTGTCTTCGTCGCGGCCGCGGTAAGTCGGCTCGAGATCACCTCGCTGTTTCGTACCATCTGGCCGTTCGTGGTGACGGCGATCCTGGTACTGATCCTGCTCATCCTGTTCCCTTCCCTGACCCTCTGGCTACCAACCCAGCTTGGCTGACCCCATGGAGACCGTCGTGAACCCCTCCCCGTCATCGCCCATCGACCGTTACCCCGATCCCGACTGGCCGGTGGTGAGCCGCATCCCCATCACGGGAAGTGACGAGCCGCTGGTCCCGCTGAGCCTGGCGCCGTCACCGATCAAGATCTTCCCGGTCTATGCCAAGGAGGATATTCCCGGCGCCATCAACGAATGCTATGTCCGTGAAGGGGTCTACCGGCGGCTACTGAAGGTGGCACGTGCCCTGCCAGCGGAATATGGGCTGATTGTCCTCGACGGCTGGCGGCCCTGGCGCGTGCAGCAGTACCTCTTCGATACCCTGCAGGAGGCCATCCGGACGCACCACCCTGCCCTCGACGAGGAGGCGCTACTGGAGCGGACGCGGGAATTTGTCTCCGTGCCCAGCCGGGAGCCGAGTTCCCCTAGCCCTCACCTCACCGGCGGTGCCGTGGATGTGACCCTGAGCGATGCCGACGGGCTGCCGCTGGACATGGGCACCCTGTTCGACGAGGCCGTGCCGGGATCCCACACCGCCGCGCTGGAAGCCAGCTCTCGCCCGGATGCTCGGCAGCGACAGGCGCGTGACAACCGACGTCGCCTCTATCACGCCATGTGCGAACAGGGCTTTACCAACTTGCCGAGCGAATGGTGGCACTACGATGCGGGGGACCAGCTCTGGGCTCATTACAGCGGTCGCGCCCGGGCGCTCTACGGGCCGGCGGAGCTGGAGACCATCGAAAGTCGCTGGCGTCGGCAGCTGTGACCGGCACGCCACTCCCCGGCCGGACGGCAGTGGATCATTCTCGCGGCCCGATGCTGTCGAGTGCGCGTGACGCGCCGATGAATTCGATGAGGCGCTCCAGGGGCATGGGGCGCGCCAGATGGAAGCCCTGAAAGAGGTCACAGCCATGGCTCATCAGCAGGCGGTACTGCGCTTCGTGCTCGATACCCTCGGCGACCACCTTGAGCCCGAGGTGATGCGCCATGGAGATGATGCCCTGGATGATGGCGTCATCTTCCGCACTGCGTGTCACTTCGCTGACGAAGCTGCGGTCGATCTTCACCGTATCGACGGGCAGATTCTTGAGATAGCTGAGACTGGAAAAACCGGTACCGAAGTCATCGATGGCCACCCCCACGCCCATGCCCCTGAGGGCATGCAAGATGTCGATGGCACTTTCGGTATCGTTCATCAGCACGCCCTCGGTCAGTTCCAGTGACAGTTTCGGCGCCGGCAGCCCGGTCACCGCCAGGGTCTGGCGCAGGTTGCCGAGAAAGCTCGAACGGTGGAACTGCAGCGGCGAAAGATTGACCGCGACATTGAGGATGCCGTGTCCTGCCTGGTCGAGCATGCGCAGGTCCTGGCAGGCTCTGGAAAGCACCCACTCGCTGATGGGAATGATCAGGCCGGTCTCCTCGGCCAGGGGAATGAACTGGGCGGGAGAGACATCGCCGCGCACGGGGTTGGACCAGCGCAGCAGCGCCTCGACGCTCGCCACCCGTCCGTGGCGATCGATCAACGGCTGATAGTGGAGCTCGAAGGCCTCGGTATCGATCGCCTCCTGGAGCTCGTTGCGCAACGCGACGCGATCCCCCAGCCGGTGGGTGATCTCGGGCGTGAACCACTGGTAGGCATTGCACCCTTGCTGCTTGGCCCGGTACATGGCCATGTCAGCCTGCTGGATAAGCTCGATGGCCTGGGAGACCGCGGGGCTGCTGACGGCGATACCGATACTGCACGACAGCGAAAGCTCATGCTCACCGATCCGATAGGGCCGGGCGATGATCGGCAGCAGCCGCTCGGCCACCTGCAGCGCCTGCGCTTCGTCATGCAGGTCGGGTAGCAGTATCACGAACTCGTCGCCGCCCAGGCGCGCCAGCGTATCGCCCGGACGCATCGCCGCGGAGAGTCGCTGTGCGACACCCTGCAGCAGCTGGTCTCCTATGGCATGGCCCAGGCTGTCGTTGATCGGCTTGAATTCGTCGAGGTCGACGAAGAGCACCGCCAGCAGGTGCCCCTGTCGCCTGGCCAGGGCAAAGTCATGGACAAGTCGATCCTCCAGCAGCGAGCGGTTCGGCAACCCGGTCAAGGCATCATGGCTGGCATGGTAGGCCAGTCGGGCCTCATAGGCCTTGTGCTCGGAGATATCGTGCTGGATGCCCACATAGTGGGAGACGCGACCCGCTTCATCGCGCACCGGCGCGATGAAGAGGTCGTTCCAGAAGGGGGTGCCGTCCTTGCGATAATTGCACAGGGTGACATGTGCCTCACTCTGGCTGGCCAGCTGCTGGCGAATCTGCTGCACCGCCGCCATGTCGGTCTCGGCGCCCTGCAGAAAACGGCAATTGCGGCCGATGACCTCCTCTCGCGAATATCCCGTCATGCGCTGGAAGGCGTCATTGGCATAGATGATCGGCAGATCGGGCTGTCCCGCGTCGGCGATCAGCACCCCGTTGACGCTGGCTTGCACACTGCGCTCGAGAATCCGCAATCGGGTCTCGTGCTCGCGTCGCTGGGTCACATCCTTGGCGATGCCATAGACGCCCTTGATTCGCTGGCCGACAACGATCGGCAAATTGGTGAGATCCAGACGGCGCATCTTGCCATCCAGATGAGGAATCTGCAGCTCATAGCGGCAGGGCTCACCGTCCAACGTGACCTCGAATTTCTGTTGCACGTCGGCAAGGTCGTTCGGGTTCAGGAATCGAGAAAAGTGCGTGCCGATGATCTGTTCGACGGGGAAACCGGTCAGCTCGGCACAGTGTGCATTGGCGGAAACGAAATGGCCCTGCAGGTCGAGTGAAAACACCGCATCCGGGTTATAGACAAACAGCGAACGGTAGCGCTGCTCACTCTCCCACAACGAACGCCTGTCCTGCTCACGCTCCACGGCCAGCGCCACCAGATCCACGGCCTGTCGCGTCATTTCCAGTTCGGTATTTCCCGGCTTGCCCGGGCGGCGATAGTAGGTCGCAAAGGTCCCCAACAGGCGACCCTCACTGGCGATCACCGGATAGGACCAGCAGGCCAGGAGCCCCGCGTCGACCGCCAGCGACTTGAACCCCTCCCAGCGCGGATCATGCTCGATGTCCTCACAGATCACGACTTCACGGCCATGGGCCGAGCTGCCGCAGGTACCGACGCCGGCCCCGATGGGAATCGAGCCGAGGGCCTCACGGAAGCTGACCGGCAGACTCTTGCCCGCCACCAGGCGCAAGGTGTGGTCTTCGTCGTCGGCCAGCATGATCGAGCATAAGCCCCCCGGTAGCTGCTTCTCGAGCATGGTGCAGATGGCCTCCAGGATCTGATCGACCGGCACCTCCTCGGCGATCATCGCCTGGATGGATTGTTGCTGCTCGAGCTGCTCCCGGGCTGCCATCAGGTTCCGGGAATGCCCCAGGGCCAGGCGCACCATCCCCAGGCTGAAGACCAGCAGATAGCTCAGCGTCAGACCGCCCAGGCCAACGGCCGACGGCACCAGACCCGCCTGCAGCCAGTTCGCCTCGGCACGGGGATGCACCGAGGGGCTGAGCATGGTGCCACCCGGCAGACCGATGTGGCGTACGGCAAGGAGGGGCGCATCACTCACATCACGCGCTCTCATGCCCCGCGCCGCCAGGGCGGTGATCAGCTCGGCGTCACGGGAGAGGTTGACCTGGAAGCCGACCAGTTGAATACGCAGCCCTCGCTCGAGGAGGGTCGCCATGTCCAGCACGGCCACCAACTGCTGGTCACGACTCGGTACCGCGATCGCCATGATCGCCATGCCGGGTGTGCTGTCATCCGGCACCATCATGCGCGGCTCGGGAAACGGCATGCTCAACCAGTCCTGCACCCGCTCGGCATCCGACCATTCTGCCAGCCACGCCTGAGCCTCACGGCTGCGCGCCTGGCGCCACAGCCAGTCCTGGTCGCTGCTCAGCAGGCCGATGACCTCGAGACTCGGCGTGTCGCTCAGATTGTTGGCCACATCGCGTTGGCGTACGGCGGGTTCCAGTCCCGTAGCGGAGGCATCCAGGCGCTCGGCCATGCGCTGCATCAGCGTCAGGTGAGACTCCATCACCTGCTCGGCATTGAAGCGAACGTTGTCGAGCAGGTGTTCCGCCTGCTGGTAGGTCCGTTGCTGCTGTTGCCAGCCCAGCAGGTACCACGCCAGACTGCTGGCCAGCACGCCGACCAGACCGGCCGTCAGGGCCGCTCTTCCCAACTGGAGCTGACCGTGGCGCGTTCTGACACTCGCCGCGACCATGGCACTGCCATACGTCAGCGTGACCAGTGCCACCCCCGGCGGAGATGAGATCATGTCCGCCAGAGCCGGGCCATCCGCCGGGAGCAAGAGCGTGGCACCCAGCACGAAGGCCCCGAACAACAGCAGCAGGCCGCCACACAGCTGCCACAGTCGTCGCCCGCCTGGTCGATCGAGCCCGGACAGCAGACAGCTGGCCACCCCCACCAGCAAGACGGCTGACGGCGATGCTACCCGCGGCTCCCCGGACAGCCAGTAGACGCCGGACTGACCGGGGCCGAGGAGGGTGTTGTACAGCAGGATATAGCCCGTCAAGGCCAGCAGGCCGCCACCCGCCAGAAGGCGTAACCGCGGCCAGCACTGCACCACGGCAACCAGGCCAGTCCCGCACAGCAAGGCGGCCAGCGCGGCGTCCGCGGCCAGCAGCGTCGGCAGGGCGTCCTCAAGCCACTGCATCATCCCGGCCAGCCCCATCAGCACGAAGGCGGCCGACACCATCAGCAGCCAGCTGTCCAGGGCGATATCACGGGTCTTGAACGGCATGAGCCTTGCTCCCTGCGCATGATCGACACGGTGCCGGGCAACCGCCGGCCCGGCACACCCTTGTCGTGATATCCAGGATGATGCGGCGCTTCGTACGCGGATGCCAGTCTCCGCGCTCCTCCCCTCGAGGGCAACTCATCAGCGTGAGATCAGCGGCAGAAGGGCCATATCTCGAGCGGACCATCGCAGCGGAACTCCGCCTCACAGGCGGCCAGCTGTTGCCTGTAGCGCGAGGCGGTAGCCGCAACCTGGCGAGCGGTGCGCCGCACGGCGGGCTTGCCTCGCCAGGAGCCGCGCCGGTAACCGCCCTGTCCTTCGTGATAGGCCAGATAGAGGTGCTCGGGGTTGTGCAAGGAAACCCCGGTCATGCGCCGGGTACGGGCGTTGTACCAGCCGATGAAGTCGGTGGCGTGTTTCATGTGGGAGCGCCGTGCAAACAGCCGCCCTGCCTCGTCCTGGTACTCGCCCCACACCGGGTCCTGGGCCTGGGCGTATCCGTAGGCGGAAGAGGGCCGTGTCCAGGGAATGAAGCCGAGCAACTTGTCACGAGGCGGCTTCACATGGCTACGGAAGCTGGATTCGCGCTGGATGAACGCCATCTGGGTCGCGATAGGCGTCCCCCATCTCTCCTGGGAATCCCGGGCGTAGTCGTACCAGTCGGGCTGCTCGCGGAAGATCTCGCAGATGTTCGACGGAGTCTCGGGGGGTGCCGGGGCCAGCATCGCACAGCCAGAGAGCAACAGGAGGAACGCCAGAGCGGACAGAAGGCGTAGCGCCACCCCAAACGGCGAAGTCCGGTTGACAGTGTCAGTCGAGGTCATGGTTCAGCCGCCTTGTTGGCCCGGGTGGCGCTCTCCTTTCAACGGCGCCTTGGGGGTAAACTGTAGCGAAAACAGGCGAACACTGCGATGGCTAGCGTTGACCGGTCAAAAGCCAACACGCCATCCATCAGCCCGTGGTGTTTTCAAGGCACGAATGCGCCGTAACCATGCCTTTCCGATCCCGGTAGCGGGGTGACATCCTTTTTCGTCAGATGTCCAAGACCCACACCCGCGACACGAGCCCCGCGGGACGACGGCATAAGGAGAGCCGTGGCCTTTCAACAGAAATTCGCTCAGCCCTTGAGACATGCTCTCCATCGCCACCTCTTCTCGCTGCGGGGCCGCCTGCTGCTGGGGGTCGTGGTGATCTGGACACTCTTGTGCCTGATACTGCTGGCCCTGGGCTGGCAGTCCGGCACCCTGCTGGTCGAGGAATCCAACCGCATCCACCTTCGCTACGAGGCGAACCTGATACGCAACGACATCACGCATGAGATCGAGCAGCGCCTGGAGGTGCTGGACCGCCTGGCCGACCAGCTCCCGGACCCCTCGCCGGGATCTCTGGCCCAGGGAAACCACGACCCCTTGCTCGCGCTGTTCGAGGGCCTGGTCGTGGTCGATGCCGAGAATACCGTCATCGATGACTGGCCGACGATAACGGGGCGTATCGGCCGGGACATCAGCCACCGGACCTACGCACGCTTCATGCGCAATATCCAGCGCCCCCATGTCAGCGAGCCCTTCGTCGGGGAGGTCTCCGGCAGGCTGCTGGTCATGATGCTCGTTCCACGCCACGATGAGCGGGGCCGCTATGCCGGTTTCCTGGGCGGACTGGTCGAGCTCGACCACAGCGAACTGTTCACGGGGTTCGATCGGCTCCGGCTGGGCGACGAAGGCCATGTGGTGATCACCACGACCTCGGGCCGGCTGATCTATCATCCCGACCAGAGGCAGAACCTGCCGACGCGGGATGATCTGATGGAAGACCCCTGGCTGGACCTGGCGCTGGATGGCTGGGAGGGCGAAGCCAGTGGCGAACTGCATGAAGGCGGCTCGGCGCTGACGGCCTATCGACAGATCTGGCCCGCCGACTGGATACTGGGCCTCTACCTGCCCCTCGAACAGGTCTATACCCCCTTGACAAACGTCATGGAGCGCATTGCTCTGCGGGCCTTGTGGGTCCTGGGGCTGTTGTTGCCGGTGATGGCAGCCTTGATCTGGCTGGTGCTGCGGCCACTGACGCGTCTGGCGCATCAGATCAAGGATCTGAGGCACGGCCGCCGGCGCGCTCTTCAGATAGCGACCCGCATGCACGAATTGCGCCGCGTCATTGACGTCTTCAATGAGGTGGAACAGGACCGTGCGAGGACGATGGACGACCTGCAACGGCGCAAGGCGTTCCTCAAGGGCATCCTGGCCGCGTCACCCCAGGCCATGTTCGTCACCGATACCAGGGGACGTCTGACCTTCGTCAACCGGGCACTGAAAGACCTGCTGGGGATCAAGCCGCCGGTCCATCTGCCAGTCTGGGCCAAGCGTATCCACGAGGAGGATCGCGAGCCGCTGGTGGCCGCCTGGCAGGCGTGCCTTCTCCAGCAAAAGGACCTTGTCCGACAGTTCCGTTACTTCAGCAAGGAGGGAGAACTTTACTGGCTGGACGTCCACGCCAACGCGATCCGCGTGGACGGCGAGATCATCGGCCTGGTGGGGATCGTACGCGACATCACCCAGCGCCAGCACGAGGATATCCTGCTGCGTTGGGAAGCGGAGCATGATCCACTGACCGGCCTGCTCAACCGTCGCGGTTTCCAGCGCCGGGTGGAAGAGGCCTTTGCTGCCTGGGAAAAAGCCGGCACTCCATCCTCCCTGCTGATATTCGATCTGGACCACTTCAAGGCCATCAATGATACGGGCGGCCACGCCCTGGGCGACAGGATGCTGCAGCAGGTATCCGCCGCGATGGTTGCTGAAACCCGCAACAGCGATCATGCCGCTCGTCAAGGGGGCGACGAATTCGCCATCCTGCTACCGGGCTGCGAGGCCTCTCGGGCCTTGCGCATCGCCGAGTCGCTGCGGGCGCGGATTGCGGCCAATGGCCTGGAGCAGAACGGCCAGACATGGCGGGTGACGGTCAGCATCGGGGTGGGTAGCTTCCAGGGGACGGACCAGACCATCGACGACGTGATAGCGCGTGCCGACGCGGCGAGCTATGCGGCCAAGTCACTGGGGCGCAACAGCGTGGTCGGCGAGTGACCGGACCCCGCAGGAAAGCCGTTGCGGAACGGATAGCCGGCTTGACACCCTATACCTAATAACCAAAGGCTATTGGAAATACCTCTCCTTATTCTTTAGCGTATGCGGCCATGAGCGACGGGCACGCCGTGCCAATTTCCTAGTTCCAGCCAATACACAGGAGCCATCCCATGCTCAAGCGCATTGCCTTGACCACTCTGGCCGCCGGCCTGATGACCGCCGGCAGCCTGGCCCACGCCGACGAGCACGCCATCAAGGTCGGCATGTCCGGTGGCTACTTCCCCTTCACCTTCGTCGAACAGGACAAGCTTCAGGGCTTCGAGGTGGATGTGATGGAGGCCGTGGCCGAAGAGTTGGACGTCGAGGTCACGTTCGTCACGGCGAACTTCTCGGGGCTGTTCGGCATGCTCGAATCCGGCCGGATCGACACCATCGCCAACCAGATCACCATCACCGAGGAGCGGGCCGCCAAGTACGCCTTCACCGAGCCCTATGTCTATGACGGCGCCCAGGTCGTGGTCCGGGAAGGCAACGAGGCGATCCAGGGCGTCGAGGACCTGAAGGGCAGGACGGTGGCCGTCAACCTCGGCTCCAACTACGAGGAGCTGCTGCGCGAACTGCCCTACGCCGACGAGATCGACATCAAGACCTACGAGAGCAACATCGAGCAGGACACCGCCCTGGGCCGCGTCGATGCCTTCGTCATGGACCGGGTGAGTGCCAGCCAGGTGATCAAGGAGAAGCCGCTGCCCCTGGCGCTCGCCGGCCAGCCGTTCTCCAAGATTCGCAATGCCCTGCCCTTCCGGAACACCGAGGAGGATCGCACCCTGCGTGACCGCGTCGATACCGCACTGGCCAGCCTGCGCGAATCGGGCGAGTTGCAGGCGATCTCGGAAGAGTGGTTCGGCACCGATATCACTCGCCCCTGAGGGGCTGAGTCGCTGCCATGCCACTGCTTGATTTCGACTACATGCTGGGGCTGGTGCCTGTCCTGCTGCGCTACCTGCCGCTGACCCTGCAGATGGCCGCCGTGGGCATGGCGCTGGCCCTGGTTCTGGCCTGCGGCCTGGCCGTGATCCGCGTGCTGCGCATCCCGGGCCTGAACGCGGCCACCCTGCTGTTCATCTCCTTCTTTCGCGGCACGCCGCTGCTGGTGCAGCTGTTCCTGTTCTATTACGGGTTGCCTCAGCTGCTGGCCTTCCTGACCCAGATCAACGGCATCACCGCCACCATCATGGGGCTGACGCTGCACTTCTCGGCCTACATGGCCGAATCCATCCGTGCCGCCATTGTCGGGGTCGACCGCAGCCAGACCGAGGCGGCGCTGTCCATCGGCATGACCAACGGCCAGCTGATGCGGCGCATCGTGCTCCCCCAGGCCACGCGGGTGGCGGTGCCGACGCTGATGAACTACTTCATCGACATGATCAAGGCGACCTCCCTGGCCTTCACCCTGGGCGTCACCGAACTGATGGGCGCCACCCAGAAAGAGGCCGCCGGCAGTTTCCTCTACTTCGAGGCCTTCATCACCGTGGCGATCTTCTACTGGATCATCGTCGAGCTGCTGGCCTGGTTCCAGCGGCGCCTGGAAACCCGACTCAACGAGGCGTATCGCCGATGATCAAGGTACAGGGACTCATCAAGCGCTTCGGTGGCACCGCCGTGCTCGACGGCATCGACCTGGCCATCGAGCAGGGCGAGATCATCGTGGTGATCGGCCCCTCGGGAACCGGCAAGTCGACGCTGCTGCGCTGCCTCAACTTCCTCGAGCGACCGGATGCGGGGCGGCTGACCATCGGCGACCTGGACGTGGACGTCACCCGGGCCAGCCGCGCCGACATCCTGACGGCTCGGCGGCGCACGGCTTTCGTATTCCAGAACTATGCGCTGTTCGCCAACAAGACGGCGCTGGAGAACATTGCCGAGGGGCTGATCGTCGTCAATCGCTGGCCCAAGGAGAAGGCCCATGCCCGCGCCCGGGAGATCCTGGAGCGCATCGGCCTGGCCGACAAGGCCGATGCCTACCCCGCCTCCCTGTCCGGTGGCCAGCAGCAGCGGGTGGGCATCGGCCGAGCCATGGCGGCTCAGGCCGAGGTGATCCTCTTCGATGAGCCGACCTCCTCGCTGGACCCGGAATGGGTCGAGGAGGTCCTGGGCCTGATGAAGCAGCTCGCCCGGGAGCGCCAGACCATGCTGGTGGTGACCCATGAGATGAGCTTCGCCCGGGACGTGGCGGACCGGGTGATCTTCATGGAGGGAGGGCGTATCGTCGAGCAGGGACCGCCCGGCCAGCTCTTCGGTTCACCCCAGGATCCCCGCACCCGGGACTTCCTGCGCAAGGTGCTGGCGACCCAGGTCGCGCTGGACACTCCGACCTGAGCCGAATGCCTTACGGCCGCGTTGTGGGGCCCGGCGGGCTTCCCGTATAGTGTCGTAACACTTTATCCAGGCCCGCCCCTTCCTCGATGCCACAGCCACGCGCCCAGATTCGCCCTCGCCGCCGCACTCCCCTGTATTTCCTGCCGCTGGGCGGCTGTGGCGAGATCGGCATGAACCTCAGCCTCTATGGACATGGGGAGCGCGGCCAAGGAGATGACTGGATCGCCGTGGACTGCGGCATGATGATCCGCCAGGATCTGCCGGACAACCCTCTCCAGGTGCCGGATCTCTCCAGCCTGGAAACGTTGTCGATCCGGCCTCGGGCGCTGATCATCACCCACGGCCACGAGGATCATATCGGCGCCGCCGCCTGGCTTTGGCCCAGGTGGGGCTGCCCGATCCACGCCACGCCGCTGGCCGCCGGCCTGCTGAGAGCCAAGTTCGCCGAGCGTGGGCTGGCCACCGACGCCATCCGGGTCATCGAGCCCGGCGAGGCGCTGGAAACCGGGCCCTTCACCCTGCGCTTCCTGCCGGTGACCCACTCGATTCCCGAGAGCTGCGCGCTGTTAATTGCCGCCGGCGCTCATCGCGTGCTGCACACCGGCGACTGGAAGCTCGATCCCGAGCCGCTGATCGGCCCCCCGATCTCGGCCGCGACCTTTCGCGCCATCGCTCCCGTGGATCTGGTGGTGGGCGACTCCACCAACGCGCCGATCCCCGGCCACTCGCGCAGCGAGGGAGATGTCGCGGAGGCGCTGAGCCACACCATTGCCCGCTGCGAGGGGCGGGTGGTGGTGAGCTGCTTCGCCAGCAACCTGGCACGGGTGCTGGCGATTGGCCGCGCGGCCGAGCGCTGCGGGCGCCGGGTCAGCCTGATGGGACGCTCCATGGAGCGCATGGTGGGCGTGGCCCGCGGACTTGGCTACCTGGACGACCTGCCCCCCCTGGTGCCGGTGACCGACCTTGGCTACCTGCCTCCCGAGGAAGTGCTGGTGGTCGCGACCGGTAGCCAGGGCGAGCCGCGCGCCGCGCTTTCACGCCTTTCCCGGGGGCGCCACCCCCACTTCGAGCTGATGGCCGGTGACACGGTCATCTTTTCTGCCAAGGCCATCCCCGGCAACGAGCGGTTAATCGACCGCCTCAAGCGTGGCCTCAAGCACTTCAGCGTGACCATCCTCGACGACGAGAATCACCCCGAACTGCACGCCTCGGGCCATCCGGCCCAGGACGAACTGCGCACCTTCTACGGCTGGGTAAGACCACGCCACCTGCTGCCGGTGCATGGCGAGCCTCGCCACCAGCAAGCCCACCGGGACCTGGCCGAGTCCCTCGGCATCCAGGCACCACTGGCGCCGACGAATGGCGATTTGATCCGCCTGGATGCCGAGGGGCTCTCCCTGGAGGCGCGCCACCCCCAGCAGCCACATATCGTCAGCCAGGATGCGGTCTCCGCCCTGCCCGGTCTGGGGAGTGGCGACGGGATCAACCGTTCACGCCATGGGAGCCTGTATCTGGCCATTTCGGTGGCCGCCACCGACAGCGGCTGGACCCGAATCGGCCGACTGATGCTCGACACCAGTCATGCGAGCCCGATGGACGAGACAGCCTTCGCCGACTGGCTGGACGACTGCCTCGAAAGGATCGAGGTGGATTCCCTGGCAGAATTGCGCCTGGCCCTGCAACCCAGGCTGCTCGGCTGGCTCGCCGATCATCTGCACCGGGTACCCGAGGTACACCTGCAGATTCTGGCGGTGGAAGCCGAAGCGTTGGGGAAGTAAAAGGATAAGTCTCAGGTCATTAGTAGGAGCGGTGCTTGCACCGCGAATAGCGGAGATCGGCAGACAATCGCCGTGCAAGCACGGCTCCCACAAGTGCGCAGTGGCATCATCGTGCTGTGGGAGCTGTGCATGCACGGCGATTTCAAGCAAGAGCCCTGCTCACGCTACACCATGACTGCAGCAAAGCTCACAATAAAAACGCTTTAACCCTTGCTGGCGTTCTTCGGCGGACGACCACGCTTGCGCTTGGGCTGTTCGGTCACCAGATCGTCCAGGGAAAGGCCGGCTTCGTTGATCTGCTCACGGATCTCGGCGAGTTTTCTGGCTTTATCGGCTTCCTCTTCCTGGCGCTGTACTTCCTCGTCCCTCTTCTGATCGATCACTTCACCGATGACCTCGGCCAGCTTACGAAGCTGTTCCATGCTCAGCTGGCGTGCCGCGGCACGAGCCACGTTCTTGTTGCGGGCGATGCGCTCCAGTGATTCGCTGGACATTAGCGGTCTCCATGCCGAATGTTGGACGGTTGTGTTGCGTAATGACACGTCAAAAGTATATGCAATTGCGCCATATTGGCAAGAAAAGCCGCGGGAAAAAAGGGACAAGGCCAGGAAAGATTCACGCCACCTGAACCAGACAATCGGGCGGGAAACGCAGTGTCTCGGCCGGATTTCTTCTGCCCACAAAAAAGCGGGCGACATCGTGATGTCGCCCGCTATGCCATGATGCCGGCCTCGGCCAGGCGATAGTGTCGGCTCAGCCGCCGGTCATGTTCATGAAGCGTACCACCTGGACCTCGCCGTCCGTGGTGAAGTAATGACGCTCCGGCTTGAGCGGCATGGCATGCACGATGGCGTGCTTGAGCGCATCCATATCGCCGGGGTGGCGACGCAGCACGGCGCGCAGGTCCACGGAGTGCTCGTTGCCGAGGCACAGCAGCAGCCGCCCTTCCACGGTGACCCGAACCCGGTTACAGGTGTCGCAGAAGTTGTGGCTGTGGGGAGAGATGAAGCCGACGCGAGACTCACTGTCGGGCATCTTGAAGTAGCGCGACGGGCCGAGGGTCGATTCGGTGGTGGGAATCAGGGTGTGACGGGTCTCGATACGTGCCTGGACCTCGTCGCTGGAACAGAAGGTCTCGGCACGCGAGTGGTCCGACACATCGCCGAGGGGCATCTCCTCGATGAAGCTGATGTCGAGCCCCTCATCACGGGCGAAATCGACGAGGTCGACCACCTCGTCATCATTGCGACCCTTGAGGATGACGGCATTGAGCTTGATACGCTCGAAACCGGCATCGCGAGCGGCACGAATGCCGTCGATGACCTTGTGCAGGTCACCGGTACGAGTGAGCCGGCGAAAGCGCTCGGGGTCTAGGGAGTCGAGGCTGATATTGAGTCGCTGCAGGCCGCCCTCGCGCAGACGCCCGGCGAATTTGGGCAGGCTCGCACCGTTGGTGGTCATGGCAAAGTCCTTGAGCCCCGGCAGCGCCCCGATATCACCGACCAGGTGATCGATATCACGCCGCACCAGGGGTTCGCCCCCGGTCAGGCGGATCTTCTCCACCCCCATTTCGGTAAAGGCCCGGGCGACCATCGCCAACTCCTCCAGGGTCAGCACCTGGGCGCGCGGCAGGAAGGTCATCTCCTCGCTCATGCAGTAGACACAGCGAAAATCGCAGCGATCCGTGACCGAAATGCGCACATAGCGCACTCGCCTGCCGAAGTCGTCGATCAGCTCATCGGTCATGTAGACATCTCCCAGCGACGGGCATCCTGATGATCGCCGTCGCGTTCCGAAACCCAGTAGTCCCCGCTGGCAGTGTGCTCCTTCTTCCAGAAAGGCGCGCGGGTCTTGAGGTAATCCATGATGAAATCGCAGGCATCGAAGGCGGCGCGTCGATGGGCGCTGGCGACCACTACCAACACGATAGGGTCTGCGGGGTCGAGGCGTCCAATCCGGTGGATCACGGTCACCCCCTGGAGCACCCAGCGAGACCTCGCCTGCTCGACGATCTCGCCCAGGGCCGCCTCGGTCATCCCCGGATAATGCTCCAGGGTCAGTGCCTGAACCTCGGGGCGCTCGTTGAAGTCACGCACCAGGCCGGTAAAGCTCACCACTGCGCCGATGTCGCTGCGCCCCTCGAGCAAGGCTCGCTGCTCAACGCCGGCATCGAAGACGCTGTCCTGCACGCGGATCATCGTTCAGCCTCCGGTCACGGGGGGAAAGAAGGCGACCTCGTCGTTATCGGTCAGCGGCGTGGCATCGCTGGCCATCACCTGATTGACGGCACACAGAACACGCCCCTGATCGAGGCCTTCGAAGCGGGCGTCGAGTGCCTTGAGGGCCGTCTTGAGTCCTGCCACATCGGAACTCGGCAGACGCTCGATCGGCACCGAGACATCGCCGACCCCGAGTCGCTCGCGCAGCTCGGCCAGGCACTTGACGCGCAGGCAGGGCGCGGCAATGTCGCATCGCGGCCCCACCGAGACCTCGCCGGTTACCCCCTCGCCGGTGACGATCGGTGACGGGGCGGACTCGATGATGGAGGGCGCCACCGCTCGCGATGCCCAGGCTTCGTCACGCCGGTAGTCGCCGGACTTGCCGCCGGTCTTGGTATCGAGATGGATACCGCCAATCTCCATCTCCTTGTCAACGGCCTTGCACATGTCGTAGAGGGTCAGACAGGCCACCGAAACGGCGGTCAGCGCCTCCATTTCCACCCCGGTTCGCCCGTTGAGACGACAGGTGGCGATGACGTGTACACAGGACTGGGCCTCGTCGACGTTGAAGTCGATGGCGACCTTCGACAGCGCCAGGGCATGGCAGAGCGGGATCAGTTCATGGGTGCGCTTGGCGGCCTGAATGCCCGCGATACGCGCCGTGGCCAGTACGTCGCCCTTGGGCAGACCACCCTCGGCGAGCAGCGCCAGGGTCGCGGGCTGCATCCGGATGAGGCCCGAGGCAGCGGCCTCGCGGCGGCTCTCCGGCTTGTCGGCGACGTCGACCATATGGGCCTCGCCGCGCGCATTGAGATGGGTCAGGGGCTGATTGGTCAGAGGCATGGGGGTCAGCGTCTCATGGCAGTCGATGAAGGGGTTGGATACTCACCGTTTCGCCCGGGGCCACCCCCTCACGGTCGTCGGTGAGCTCGATCAGGCAGTTGGCCGCCACCATCGAGGAGAGGATCCCGGATCCCTGGGCCCCGGTGCTGCCTACGTGGAGGCGGCCATCGGTATCGGCGTAATAGCGACCGCGCAGGAAGTCGGTCCGCCCGGGGCGGCTCTTCAGGGCCTCGTCGGTGATGGCGTTCAGCCGCTCGGGCTCGCATGCCGGCCTGCCCTGCAGCTTGGACAGCAGCGGCGCCACGAATTGCAGGAAGGTCACCATGACCGCCACCGGGTTGCCGGGTAATCCCAGGAAGGGCACGCCCCGCTCGCCCAGCAGGCCACACGCCAGGGGGCGCCCGGGGCGGATGGCGATCCGCCAGAAGGCCAGGCGGCCCACGGATTCCAGCGCCGCACGGGTGAAGTCGGCGTGTCCCACCGACACCCCGCCGCTGGTGATGACCATGTCGGCGAACCCGGCGGCATCGCTCAGAGCGGCAACCATGGCGTCGCGGTCATCGGGAAGGATGCCAAGGTCGATCAACTCGGCGCCCTGCTCGGCCAGCAGGCCGGTCAGGCTGTAGCGGTTGGCATCGAAGATACCCGCGGGTGGCAGCGGCTCACCGGGCGCCGTGACCTCGTCTCCCGTGGAGAAGATCGCCACCCGCGGGCGTCGGTGCACCTTCGCCTCGGCCAGGCCCAGCGAGGCCAGCAGGCCAAGTTCGGCGGCGCCCAGCCGAGTACCGGCGACCAGCGCCGTGTGGCCGCGGGGGATGTCTTCGCCGGCCCGGCGTACGTTCTGGCCACGCCTGACGCGCTCGGGTTGGCGCACCACCACCGTCTCGCCGCGCTCCTCGAGCTGTTCGAGCATGATCACGCTGTCGGCCCCCGGCGGTAGGGGTGCCCCGGTGGTAATGCGCACGCACTCGCCGGCACCGAGCGTCTCATCAAGGCAGCGGCCGGCAAGCACCTCTCCTACCACGCGCCACTCGCCAGGCACTTCGTCAGCCAGAGGCCAGGCCAGGGCGATGCCGTCCATGGCGGCATTGGTGTTCTGAGGCACATCGATGGGCGAGACGAGACCTTCGGCCAGTACCCGGCCGTAGAGCTCGGCTAGCGCGACATCTTCGGTGGGTAGTGGCGCTTCGACAAGACTGGTCAGGCGTACGCGTGCCTCCGACACCGGGAGCATGCGTTCGCCGAGATCGAAGCAGGAAAGCGTCATGGCGCGGTCTCCTCATCACAGGAACGCTCGCGAGGCCGTTGACTGGCCGGCCAGCGGGCGGGCCAGGCTGTGATCCAGTCACTGAGGGCCTCGAGGTCATTGAGGTCCAGCGCCTCGACGCCCTCGGGCAGGGCGAGACTCGCGTCACTGGCCACGGCCCGTACCCAGGGATCCTCGGCCACCCGCAGCGTCTTGCCGACCTCGGGACGGTAGAGCTCGAGCTTGGGCAGCGGCCAGGCCTTGAAGCCTTCCACCAGTACCAGGTCAGGGCGCTGAGGACGCACCATGTCGATGAGCTCGGCCAGGTCCGCTTCCTTGCGCCCGGGCGTCTCCATCATCAGCGCCACCCGGGCACGAGAGGCCACCAGCATCGGGGAGGCGCCGGCCTGGCGCAGGCGATGGCTGTCCTTGCCGGGCTGGTCCACGTCGAAAGCGTGGTGGGCGTGCTTGATTACCGCCACGCGCAGCCCCCGCGCGCCGAGGTGCGGTAGCAGCTGCTCCAGCAGGGTCGTCTTGCCGGTGCCGCTCCAGGCGGCAATGCCGAGCAGTGGCAGGTCATCATCGAACGGCACCGCCTTCGGTACGCCATCGCCCAAGGGTTCGGTCACTTCCAATCCGCTGGCTCCTCTCTTCCGGGGGCTGACGTCACCCCACTGAGGGCGCGCTCAAGCCGCTGCTTGTCGTCGTCGGTATTGAGGTTGGCGAAGGCGTCGGGACAATCGCTGACGTCCACCCGACACCAGGCGTGGCGCGCATACCAGCGATCGATCTTGCGTTCCCCGTCGGCCAGGGCCGCCGCCAGGTCCTCGGCCAGGGAGGTGCGGATCAGCGCCACCACCGGATGGAGGCGCTCGCCATCGAAGGCCACGGCGATATCGCCCTCGCCAACGCCGACCACCAGCCGATCCACCAGGTCATGGGGCAAGGCCGGCGTGTCGCAGGGCGTCACCAGCAGCCAGGGGGTCCTGGCCGCACACAAACCGCTGTAGATCCCCATCAGCGGGCCCTGGAAGCCGCCTTCGGCATCCGCGATCACGCGGTCGGCCAGCGGCGCATAGGCCTCGGCATTGCGGTTGGCGTTGATCAGCACCTCAGCGACTCGCCCTGCCAGGCGCTCGCGAACATGGGCCACCAGCGGACGACCCGCGAAGGATTCGAGCCCCTTGTCGCGACCGCCCATCCGGCGTCCCTGGCCGCCGGCCAGGATCAGGCCGGTAAGGTCGTCTCGGGTGATCATCGGCTCTCTCCTGACGAATCGGTCATGGTATGACGCATGATGCCTTAGCCCGACGGCGGGTGCCATGCCGGACGTCCACGCTGGCGCCCTGCCCTGACGCCGGTCAAGCCATGGCTTATCCCCGTGCCTCCAAGGAGGTACACTATGTTGAAAATAATCCACGAATGCGGCGACAACCGCGCCAAGGATCGACCCATGGACGAGGCATTCGATGTCGGCGCTCGGCTCAAGCAATTGAGGCTGTCGCGCGGACTTTCCCAGCGAGAACTGGCCAAACGGGCCGGGGTTACCAACAGCACCATCTCACTGGTCGAGCAGAACAACGTCAGCCCGTCGGTGAGTTCACTGAAGAAGATACTCGACGCCCTGCCGGTGTCGATCAGCGCCTTCTTCGCCGGTGACGAGCCCAGTCAACCACAGTCCTTCTATCGTCAGGGCGAGCTGACCGAGATCGGCGATGGCCAGCTCTCCTGGCAACTGGTGGCCGCGCGGCGACCCGACAGGCGCATGTCGATCATCTACGAGCGTTACCCACCCGGGGCCGATAGCGGCGAGGAGATGCTGGAGCATGACGGCGAGGAAGGCGGCGTGGTGGTCGCGGGGCAGATCGAGATCACCGTGAACGGCGAGGTGGGTGTGCTGAGCGCGGGCGACGCCTACTACTTCGACTCCCGCCTGCCCCACCGCTTTCGCAACACCGGCGACGAGGAGTGCGTGATCGTCAGCGCCAGCACCCCGCCGACCTTCTCCGACGCGGGCCAGGAACAGCATCACGCCTGAGGCGTCTCATCCTCGTCGGCCCCGGGCAACACCCAGTTGAGGACAATACCGACCAGGGCGGCGAGGCTGACCCCCTGCAGGGTGAACTGGCCATTGCCGAACTGCATGCCGCCGATACCGAAGACCAGTACCAGGGACACCACCACCAGGTTGCGCGGCGCCGTCAGCGGCTTGCCGGCTCGCACCAGGGTGTTCATGCCGATCACGGCAATCGACCCGAAGAGCAGCGTCATGATGCCGCCCATCACCGGACCGGGGATGGTCTGCAGCAGCGCGCCGAGCTTGCCGAGAAAGGCCAGGAGAATGGCGATGCAGGCGGCCACCACCATGATCCGGGGATTGAACGCACGGGTCAGGGTCACGGCACCGGTGACCTCGGAGTAGGTCGTATTGGGCGGGCCACCGAAGATCGCCGCCGCGGTGGTGGCCAGGCCGTCGCCCAGCAGAGTGCGATGCAAGCCGGGCTTTTCCAGGTAGTTCCTGCGGGTCACCGAGCCGATCGCCACCATGTCGCCGATATGCTCTACCGCGGGGGCGATGGCCACCGGAATCATGAAGAGGATGGCCGCCCAGTGAAAGCTCGGCGCGGTGAACGACGGCAGCGCCAGCCAGGCCGATTCCTGCACCGGAGAAAAATCCACGACGCCCATCACCAGCGCCAGGGCATACCCTGTCACGATACCGCCCATGATGGGGATCAGGCGGATCAGGCCGCGTCCGAACACCGCCAGCACCAGCGTCACCAGCAGGCTGGCCATGGAGAGAAAGATGGCCGCGCCATAGCCGATATTGTCGCTGGTCTCGCCGGTGGCCATGTCCACCGCCACCGGGGCCAGGGCCAGGCCGATCACCATGATCACCGGCCCCACCACCACCGGGGGCAACAGCCGATGCAGCCAGGCGGTGCCCTTGAGGCGCACGAACTGCGAGATCACCACGTAGACCAGGCCGGCTGCCATCAGGCCCCCCAGGGTGGCGGGGATACCGAAGTTGGCCACCGAGCCCTGGATGGGGGCGATGAAGGCAAAGGACGAGGCCAGGAAGACCGGCACGCTGACCCGGGTGACGCCATGAAAGATCAAGGTGCCGACCCCTGCCGTGAACAGCGCTACATTGGGGTCCAGCCCGGTGAGCAGCGGCACCAGCACCAGGGCACCAAAGGCCACGAAGAGCATCTGCGCCCCGGTCAGCAGGGTGCGCAACGGGGTCTCGGTGGGCATGGCGGCGGCCGCCGTGTTGTCGGTCATGGTCCAGGGCTCCAGAAAGGTCGAGGGGAACGGGTCGCGCGGCATTCTACCAGCAAGGCGCTTGCAGGGGTCCCCCGGGGATCCCCGCGCCCCCTCCCCTCTTTCAACCTTCCTCTGTCTCGAGGAACTCCTGCAGGCGTGCCTCGGCCTGGTCGTCGAACAGGATATCGCAGGCCTCGCGCAGCCCCGGCGAATGGCGGATGCTCTCCTCGGGCACCACCAGCGATACCTTGGCGCGACGCCTCAGGAAGTCCTCGAGCTTGGTCACCATCTCGCGACGCCTGGCCAGCTTGAGTTCGCAGCGCAGGTATTCCGTCCCCTCGATGAGCACCTCGCCCTGGGTCGGGTCCTGGCGGATGTCCTCGAGCATTTCCAGTGCCTGAGCGCCATAGCGGCGCCATAACCGTGTGCTCAATGGCTCGGAGGCCTCCGCGCTGGTCATGGCGTCCAGGTCCATCAGCCGCGCCTGGTGCATGAAGGCCTCGCGCACCGAGGCATCGGGTTCCCCGTACCAGCGGACATCCGGGTACGGAATCTCGACACCGAGCCGACGCACTTCCTCGACGACTTCCTCCCCCACATTGAGGCAGTCGGTCAGCTTGCCACCGAAGATGCTCAGGTGACGCTTTTCGCTGTCGATGTCGATGGCATGCTTGCGCGACAGATTGAGGAAGTCACGACCGCCGTCCCCGCTGGGCTTGACCGCCAGAGGACGCACGCCACAGCGCGTGGCGATGATGTCCTCCTTGCCCAGCGGGGTCTGGAGCTCGAGGCGCGTATTGATATTGTCGAGCACGAAGCGGATATCCTCCTCCGTTGCGCCGACCTCGGGTTTCTCGACCCGAGTATCCGTGGTGCCGATGCAGGTACGCGGGCCCATGGGAATGACGAAGAAGAGCCGTCCGTCATCGACAAAGAAGGCCAGCACACGCTTGCTGTCGGTCAGTCGGGGCACGATCAGGTGGATGCCCTTGGAAAAGACATGATGATGGTCGGTCTTCTGGCCCGAGAGGCTGTTGTGCTGATCGACCCAGGGACCGGCGGCATTGATAAGCACCCTGGAGCGAATCTCGAAGGACCTGTCGTCGGTGCGATCCCGGACCCTGGTAATCCAGAACTCCCCTTCGCGGCGCGAGCCCAGGGATTCGACGTAGTTCGCCGCCACGGTCCCGAAATCCAGGGCGCCGCGTACGAAGTTGAAGACGAAGCGCGCATCGTTGTCGTGCAGGTAGGCATCGGAATACTCGAAGCCCCCCTGGGCATTGCGGGTATCGATGATCGGCTCACGCGCCTTGATGCCCGAGGGGCGCAGAAAGTTGGGCATACGCGTGAAGGCGCTGCCCATCAGCCAGTAGAGCCAGGTGCCGGCCCAGGGATAGAGGGGATGGTGGCGAAAGCCCTTGTTGATGGTGGTCAGGAAGCGGATCTCCTGGACCGTGGATGGATAACTCTTGATCAGGTGGTTGCGGCTCTTGCACAGCTTGCGCACCAGCTTGAAGTCACCGCTTTCCATGTACTTGATGCCTCCCCAGACAAGGTTGGAGGAGTGCATGCTGGTACTGCCAGCGAAGTCGCCGCGGTCGATCAGGGCCACCTTGGCCCCTTTTCCACTCAACGCTGCCGCCGCTGACGCCCCGTTGATGCCACCTCCGATCACTAGAACATCAAAGGTCTGATCGGGAAGCTTGCGGATATTGTTCGCTCTGAGTTGCATGTCTGGCCCTTTTTCAAAGCAACGGGCCCCGCTCGGACTGCACCGAGCGGGGCCCTGGGTCCCGTTCAGGCAACCGGTTACACGGACTGACGTCGCCCCGGCAACACCGGGGAAAGGTGTGGGCGGGTCAGACGACCCGCCCGCCCATCATTCGCGAGAACCGGCGGCCATCCACGCCTCCATCATGTCGTCGTAGGGGACGGTCGTGCCCTGCGGCATCTCGTCGGCCAGCTTCGCCTTCGGCGAGCCGGGCTGATCGAGCCAGTACTGCGGATCACGTTCGTCGTTCAGGTTGGGCGCGTACTGCTCGAAGACCCTGGCGCGTGCCAGGCGCGCCATGATGCTGTCCATGTCGCCGGCCAGGTTGTCGAGTGCCTCCTGAGGCGTGACCTCGCCATTGACCGCGGGCGCCAGGTTCTGCCACCAGAGCGGTGCCATGCGCGGATAGTCCGGCACGTTGGTGGAGGACGGCGTCCAGTTGGACTCGTTGGGGCTGCGGTAGAACTCGACCAGACCCCCCAGCTTCGGCGCCATGTCGCTCATCTGCTCGGAGAACACGTCGGACTCGCGGATCGGCGTGAGACCTTCCATGAGTTTTTCCAGGGAGACGGACTTGGAAACGGTAAACTGAGCGAACAGCCAGGCGGCGGTGCGGCGGTCTTCCGGGGTGGAGTCGAAGAAGGTCCAGGACCCCACGTCCTGATAGCCGACCTTCATGCCCTCTTCCCAGTACGGCCCGGCGGGCGACGGTGCCATCCGCCACTTGGGATTGCCGTCCTCGTCGGTCACCGGCAGGCCGGGGTCGGTCATGTCCGCGGTGAAGGCGGTGTACCAGAACATCTGCTGGGCGATGTTGCCCTGGGCAGGCACCGGCCCGGCCTCACCGAAGGTCATGCCGCTGGCCTCGGGCGGGGCGTACTTGTCGAGCCAGTCCACCATCTTGGTCACGGCGAACACCGAGGCCGGCGAGTTGGTGGCCCCGCCGCGAGACACGCTCGCGCCGACCGGCTGGCTCTCCTCGTTCACGCGAATCCCCCAGTCGTCCACCGGGTTACCGAACGGGACGCCGGGGCTGCCCATGCCGGCCATGGAGAGCCAGGAGTCGTGGAAGCGCCAGCCCAGCGACGGATCGCGGCGGCCGTAGTCCATATGGCCATAGACCTTGGTGCCGTCGATCTCGCCGACATGCTCGGTGAAGAACTCGGCGATGTCCTCGTAGGCCGTCCAGTTGGTCGGCACCCCCAGGTCATAGCCGTAGAGCTCGCGGAACTGCGCCTGGAGGTCCTCGCGCTGGAACCAGTCGTAGCGGAACCAGTAGAGGTTGGCGAACTGCTGGGTGGGCATCTGGTAGATGCTGCCATCCGGCCCGGTGCCGTACTGCAGACCGATGAAGTCGTCCAGATCCAGGGTTGGCAGGGTGTAGTCGGCCCATTCATTCTCCATGGCGTTGGAGATGTTGATGGTGGTGCCGTAGCGAATGTGCGTGCCGATGGCGTCGGAATCGTTGACGTAGCCATCGTAGATGTTGCGGCCAGACTGCATCTGCGTCTGCATGTTATTGACCACATCACCCTCGCCGATGATGTTGTGGGTCACGTCGATACCGGTCAGCTCACTGAACGCCTCGGCCAGTACATCCCGCTCGTAGATGTGCGTGGTCAAGCCCTCGGCAACGGTATTGATCTCCATGTCGCGAAAGGGCTCGGCCGCCTCGGCGAACCACATCAGTTCCTCGATCTGCTCCTCGCGGGACAGCGTCGAGTTCTGGAAGTGCTCGTCGACCAGGCGTTCGGCAATGGCGCGCGCGTCGTGCTCGTCGGCGTGCAGGGCACCGCTCGCCAGCATGACACTGGCAGCGAGGAGAGAGAGTCGCATTGTTGTCGCTTTCATATTGACCTCTTGAGTTGTAGTAGTCCGTCCGTGGACATTCGGCTCCATGCGTTTCTGTCAGCCCCAGCGCATCAGGACGAGTAGCCAGAGACCCGATGCCCCCAGAGCCAGCCAGATGCTGAACGGGGTAAAGCCCACCACCGCAAGGTGGATGTAAGCCGCGGAGAGAAGCCCGATGAAGAGCCGATCACCGCGGGTGGTCGAGATCGGCAGGAAGCCCTTGCGCTCGACCGTTGGCGAGATGACTTCCCAGGACGTCATGCCGGCCAGCATGACGGCAATGACCGCAAAGAAGATCGTGGTGGGCGTGGTCCATACCATCCATTCCATGTCGCGTCTCCTCAGGTGCGGCCCAGGGCAAAGCCCTTGGCAATGTGATTGCGAACGAAATAGACCACCACGATGCCCGGCAGGATGGTCAGCGTGCCGGCGGCCGCCAGCGTCCCCCAGTCAATCCCCGAGGCCCCCTTGGTCTGGGTCATTACCGAGGCGATCGGCTGAGCGCCCGTGGAAGTCAGGGTGCTGGCCAGCAGCAGCTCGACCCAGGAGAACATGAACAGGAAGAAGAGGGTCACGCCGATCCCCGAGCTGATCATCGGAATGAAGATCTTCACGAAGAACTTCGGGAAGCTATAGCCATCGATGAAGGCGGTCTCGTCGATCTCCTTGGGAACCCCGCTCATGAAGCCCTCGAGAATCCACACGGCCAGCGGAATGTTGAACAGGCAGTGAGCAAGGGCCACCGCGATGTGCGTGTCGAACAGACCGACCGTGTAGTAGAGCTGGAAATAGGGCAGCAGAAAGACGGCCGGCGGCGCCATCAGGTTGGTCAGCAGCCAGAAGAAAAGATGCTTGTCGCCGATGAACTTGTAGCGGCTGAAGGCATACGCCGCCGGCAGCGCCACCGCAATGCTGATCAACATGTTCATCAGCACATAGGTGATGGAATTGACGTAACCCATGTACCAGCTGGGTTCGGTCAGGATCTTGGCGTAGTGCTCGAACGTGAAGGCTTCCGGCCAGAGGGTCAGCCCACCGAGAATTTCGGTATTGGACTGGAAGGACATGTTGAGCAGCCAGTAGATCGGCAACAATACGAACACGATATAGGCGGTCATGAGCCCCCGGCGGCGCCACTGGCGGGAGGCCGGACGTGCCTTGCGACGACGGCGGTTGTCGGCGGCCGCGGCACGCTGGCGCACGGCGTCGGGGGTCGTGGGCAATGAATCACTCATGTCATGCCTCCTGGTTGTTGTCGTCTTTCTGCATGTTCATGATCGCGGTGTAGAACACCCAGGTGACCAGCAGAATGATCAGGAAATAGATCAGCGAGAATGCCGCCGATGGCCCGAGGTCTTGCTGACCGATGGCCATGGTCGTCAGTGACTGGCTGAGGAAGGTCGTGGAACTGCCCGGGCCACCGCCCGTGAGCACGAAGGGCTCGGCATAGATCATGAAGGAGTGCATGAAGCGAAGCAGTACCCCGATGACCAGTACGTTGGTGAGCTTGGGTAGCTGGATGTAGCGGAACACGGCCCACTTCGAGGCACGGTCGATACGCGCAGCCTGATAATAGGCATCGGGAATCGAACGCAGGCCGCTATAGCAGAGCAGTGCAATCAGTGGCGTCCAGTGCCAGACGTCCATCAGGATGATGGTCGCCCAGGCATCTACCGGGCTGGCCGTAATGTTGTAGCCATAGCCGAGTTCCCGCAGGCTCCATCCCATCAGGCCGATATCCCCCCGGGTGAAGATCTGCCAGATACTGCCTACCACGTTCCAGGGAATCAGCAGGGGCATGGTAACGAGGATCAGCACGGCCGAGGCCTGCCAGCCCTTCTTGGGCATGATCAGGGCGATGCCGATCCCCAGGGGCACCTCGATGGCCAGCACGGTCAGCGAGAAGGCAAACTGACGCAGTACTGCCGACTGCAGCGCCGGGTCGTTGAGCATCTGCTCGAACCATTCAGTACCGGTAAAGAAGCGCGTATTGGCATCGAAGACATCCTGGACCGAGTAATTCACCACGGTCATCAGCGGGATGACGGCCGAGAAGGCCACCAGCAGCAGCATGGGCAGGATCAGCCACCATGCGCGATTGTTGTAGACTTTATTCATGGTCGATCTCCACGCGAAATTCGTCGACGTAAAGGCCAATTCGATCGTCCGGGAAGCGCAGCCATGCCTTACCCGAGGGCGTCTTCTGGTCCTCCTCGATGCGTGCCTTGAGCGAAATGTTGCCCAGTTTCAGGTAAACGATAGAGTAGGTTCCCAGATCCTGGGCGTGCTCCACTCGGGCTTCCATGCCACTTTCAACCGGCTCGGCATGCACCTCGATAAATTCAGGACGGATACCGAGCTTGATGTTGGAGGAGCGCGCGTTGGCAACGGCATCGTGCACGTTGTTGCCTACCGTCAGCCGGGTATCACCGGCCATTACCCTACCGTCACGCGTCGTGACCTCCAGGAAGTTCATCCCGGGGCTACCAATGAAATACCCGACGAAAGTGTGGTTGGGCTTTTCAAAGAGCTCTCTGGGCGTGCCGAACTGCACCACCTGTCCTTCGTACATGACGGCAATCTTGTCCGCGAAGGTGGAAGCCTCGAGCTGGTCGTGGGTCACATAGACCATGGTGATCTCGAAGCGCTGGTGGATCTCCTTCAGCTTGCGGCGCAGCTTCCACTTCAGCTGAGGGTCGATGACGGTGAGCGGCTCGTCGAAGAGGATCGCCGAGACGTCCTCGCGCACCAGCCCCCGGCCCATGGAGACCTTCTGCTTCTCATCGGCAGTGAGGTTCTTGGCCTTGCGCTTGAGCTGGGCAGTGAGTTCCAGGACGTCGGCGACTTCCATGACGCGCTCTCGCACACGCACTTCGGGCGTGCGCACATTGCGCAGCGGAAAAGCCAGGTTATCGTAGACCGTCATGGTGTCGTAGATGACGGGGAACTGGAAAACCTGGGCAATATTGCGCGCCTCGGGCGGAAGGGCGTTGACCACTTCGCCATCGAACAGCACTTCACCGCTGGAGGGCTCCAACAGGCCGGAGATGATGTTGAGCAGGGTCGACTTGCCGCAGCCGGAAGGCCCGAGCAGCGCATAGGCCCCACCCTGGTGCCAGACGTGATTCATCTCGCGAATGGCGTAGTCTTCCGGCGACTGCGGATCGGTCAGATAGGTGTGAGCCAGGGATTTCAGGGTGATCTCGGCCATATCAGACACCCCCCAGGTGGGTCGGTATATGCACCACCGCCCCTTGGCGGTCGAAGGCGTAGACCTTGTGGGTCGGGAAATAGAGCGTCACGGGTGCATCGACGGGAAATTCGTGAACCCCCTCAAGGTGGACCGTCATGTGGAAGAGGTCGTTGTGCACATGCAGAAAGGTTTCGGAGCCACTGATTTCGGCCAGATCGACGGTCATCTTGACCTCGATATCATCCTTGTCACGCGGCGCGAGTGAGATGTGCGAAGCACGCACACCAAAGCGATACTCGCCGGGTGCCAGGGTGCGCAGATCGTCGTTGATGGGAAAATGCAGTGACTTGTCGAAGGTCACCTCGGACCCGGAGATGATGCCCCTGACGATATTGATCGGGGGCTCCGAGAACATTTCCGCGGTGAGAATATCGCACGGCCGGTGATAGACGTCTTCGGTACGTCCGTACTGCAGGAGGCGACCCTCATGAAGGACCGCAGTGTTTCCGCCCAGGGCGAGCGCCTCGGCAGGTTCGGTGGTGGCATAGACGGCGATGCAGTTACGCTCGCTGAACACGGAGCGCAACTCCTCACGGAATTCCTCGCGGAGCTTGTAGTCGAGGTTGACCAGTGGCTCATCGAAGAGCACGACATCGGCATCCTTTACCAGCGCGCGCCCCATGGCGGTCCGCTGCTGCTGGCCACCGGAAAGTTCGAGAGGCTGGCGGTCTAGCAGATGCTCGATATGCAACATCTCGGCGACCTCTCGCACTCGCCGATCGATTTCGGCACGCTCGACCTTGGCCAGTTTGAGGGGTGAGGCGATGTTGTCGTAGACGGAGAGCGCCGGATAGTTGATGAACTGCTGATAGACCATGGAGACGTTGCGCTTGCGCACGGAGCGACCGGTCACGTCTATCCCATCCATCAGGATGCGGCCCCGAGTCGGCGAATCCAGCCCCGCCATCAGGCGCATCAAGGTGGTCTTGCCGGCCAGGGTTCGCCCCAGCAAGACGTTGAAGGAGCCGGGCTGGAGCTCCAGGTTCACGCCCGCTATGTAGGTGTCACCACCTACCACGTGATCGATGTTTTCTAGGATCAAGGACATACGGATCTCGACGGTTCGTTGTTATGTGTTGATTCAGGGACAGCTGAATACAACGTAGCCGAGATTCGCTTTCAAACACAAATGTCGTCAACCGAAAATAGCGGTCAGCGCCCTGACCTTTCTCGCAAAACCTCTCCAAATGACTGTTATTGTTTATTTTTTAAAAAGCATTGAACTTTTGTCTTAGGACAGGCGGGACAGGGCCCGAGGGACAAACCTGGGACTTCCTGTTTCTTTATGATCGAAAACGAACATTGCGCAGCACCACACAGTCGGTGCGACGAAAGTCGAAAATCGGGCCAGGGGAGTGGTGAAACGAAGGGAGGGAAGAACAGCGACGGGTTAACCCCGAAGGCCTCAGTCTTCGGGGCGGGAAGGCATCGAGAGTCGTGGCATGTCGCTCAGCGGGTGCCGAAGATCTTGTCGCCGGCGTCCCCCAGGCCGGGGACGATATAGCCGTTTTCGTCGAGGTGGTCATCCACCGCGGCGGTGTAGAGCTCGATATCCGGATAGGCGTCCTGGACACGCTTGATGCCCTCGGGAGCAGCGACCAGCACAATGACCTTCATGTGCTTGCAACCCCGCTCGCGAAGCATGTCCAGGGTAGCGACCATGGTGCCGCCGGTGGCCAGCATGGGATCGATGACGATGGCCATGCGCTCGTCCAGATCGTTGGCGAATTTGGCGAAGTAGGGCACCGGCTCCAGCGTTTCTTCGTCGCGATAGAGACCGACCACGCTGATCCGCGCACTGGGAATCAGATCGGTGACGCCGTCGAGCATGCCCAGCCCCGCGCGCAGGATCGGAACGATCGTCACCTTCTTGCCCTTGAGCAGCTGCACCGCAATCTTGTTGCCGCTCCAGCCATCGATCTCCTGGGTTTGCAGCTCCAGGTCGCTGGTCGCCTCGTAGGTGAGCAGCTTGGCCAGCTCGCCGGACAGTTCACGGAAGCTCTTGGTGCTGATGCCAGCTTCTCGCATCAGACCAACCTTGTGCTGAACCAGCGGATGCTGGATGGCATGGACGCTCATGGGGGAACCTCTTGGACGGCGGTAAGTAGCTGATGGGAGCACCACTTGCAGCGCGAAAGGCGGCGGGCACACATCGCCGTGCAAGCACGGCTCCCACAAGGGTATAGAGCCTACATCGGATTGTGGGAGCGGTGCTCGCACCGCGAAAGGCGTCGGCCATACATCGTCCTGCAAGTCGATGCGTCGAACCGACGGCTCCCACGATAATTAGCGCGCCATTCTAACCGCATCCCGCGTTGAGGTTAAGGCTGGGCGGGAAGCTGCCAGTCGATGGGCTCGCGGCCCTGCTCGGCCAGAAAGGCGTTGGCGCGGGAGAAATGGTGATTGCCGAAAAAACCGCGATGGGCCGAAAGCGGCGACGGATGCGGGGATTCCAGCACCAGATGGCGCGACGTGTCGACCAGTGCCTTCTTCTGGCGGGCGTGACTGCCCCACAGCAGAAAGACCGCAGGCTCGGCATGCTCGCTTACCGTGGCGATGGCGCGGTCGGTGAAGGTCTCCCAGCCCTTGCCGCGATGCGAGCCGGCATTGCCCTGCTCCACCGTCAACGATGTGTTGAGCAGCAGCACCCCCTGGCGCGCCCAGTGCTCGAGGTTGCCGTGGTCCACCGGCTGAAAGCCCACGTCTGCCTGCAGTTCCTTGTAGATATTGACCAGCGAGGGGGGCACACGCACACCGGGGCGCACCGAGAAACAGAGCCCGTGGGCCTGATTCGGCCCGTGGTAAGGGTCCTGGCCAAGGATCACCACCTTCACGCGGTCCAGCGGCGTCAGCTCGAAGGCGCGAAACCAGTCCGTCGAGTGCGGATAGATCACCTTCCTGGCGGCCTTCTCGGCCGCCAGGAAGTCGCGCAGCGACTGCATGTAGGGCGCCTCGAACTCGTCGCCCAGCCACTGTTGCCAGCTGTCAGGGAGCGGACAGGCCATGGCTCAGCGCTTCGCCTGATCGACCAGCGGCTCGACATAGGCCACGCCCATGTCCCAGGGAAACTGGATCCAGCAGTCCTGAGCCACCTCGGTGAGGTACTGATCCACCAGCGGCTTGCCCTCAGGCTTGGCATAGATGGTCACGAAGTGGGCCTTCGGCAGCATCTCACTCACGGCCTTGGCGGTACGACCGGTATCGACAAGATCGTCGACCAGCAACCAGCCTTCTCCGTCATGGTCGACGCCCTTCAACACGTCCAGGCCGCCCTGATCCATGTGCTCGTAGCTCTTGATGCAGACGGTGTCGATCAGGCGCACGTTGAGCTCACGGGCGATCAGTGCCGCCGGGATCAGGCCGCCGCGGGTGATGGCGATGATACCCTTGAAGTCACGCTCGATCAGCCGGTGGCAGAGCTCGCGCACGTCGCGGTGCAGCTGGTCCCAGGAGACGGTAAAATGCTGGTGGTAGCGATGGGTGCTCATGGGGCTCACTCGTCCTCGGTGAAGGAACAGACGGCGAAGACACCATACCCGGCCTCACGGATTCGCTGGGATCCGCCGAGGTCGGGCAGGTCGACGATGGTGGAGGTTTCGACCACCTGCCCGCCGCTGCGGCTTATCAGCTTGGCGGCAGCCAGCATGGTACCGCCGGTGGCGATCAGATCGTCGACGATCAGGATGCGGTCTCCCCGCTTGAAGGCGTCGGAGTGCAGCTCCACCTCGGCCTCACCGTACTCCAGGGTGTAGGTCTCGCTGATGGTGCGGAACGGCAGCTTGCCCTTCTTGCGCACCGGCACGAAGCTGCAGCCCAGCTCATAGGCCAGGGGCGCGCCGACGATAAAGCCCCGGGCGTCGATGGCGGCGACGGCATCGATGCCCATCTCCTGATAGCGATGCACGAAGCTATCGATCAGTTTGCGGAAGGCAGACCTGTTCTGCAGCAGCGGGGTGATGTCGCGGAAGTTGACCCCCGACTGCGGCCAGTCGGGGACGGTGCGGATCACGGACTTGATGTAGTCGCCGTAGATGCTCATCGGGTCGAGTCTCGGTGAGTGAATGCAATCGATAGGCAGGAATCAGCCAAGGAACAGGAACTTGCCGGCAAACAGCAGGGCCAGCACGATAACCGCAGGATTCAGGTCCTTGAAACGCCCTGAGAGCGCCTTGATAGCGGCATAGCTGATGAAGCCCAGCGCGATACCTTCGGCAATCGAGAACGTCAGCGGCATGGCCAGGGCGGCGATCAGCACCGGGGCAGCGTCCGTGGGATCGTCCCAGTTGGCATGGGCCAGGCTGCCGGCCATCAACACCGCTACATAGAGCAGGGCGCCGGCGGTGGCATAGGCGGGAATCGAGCCCGCCAGCGGCGCGAAGAACAGGCTGATCAGGAACAGCACCGCCACCACCACGGCGGTCAGACCGGTACGCCCGCCGGAGGCAATGCCGGCGGTGGACTCGATGTAGCTGGTGGTGGTGGAAGTCCCCAGTACCGCGCCGGCCATGGAGGCGCCACTGTCGGCCATCATCGCGCGCCCGATGCGCGGCAGCTTGCCGTCCTTGTCCAGCAACTTGCCCTTCTGGGCCACGCCAACCAGCGTACCGGACGTATCGAAGAGATCGACGAACAGGAAGGCGAAGATCACGCTGAGCATCGCCACGTCGAAGGCACCGGCCAGATCGAGAGCCATCAAGGTCGGGGCGATGGAGGGCGGCATGGACATGAAGCCACCGAACTCGTTATGGCCGAAGAGCATCGCCAGCAGGGTGACCCCGAGGATCCCGATCATCACCGCACCGGTGACCTTGAGATAGGCAAGCGCGGTGATCACGAAAAAGCCCAGCAGCGCATAAAGAGCCGGCGGCTGGGACAGATCCCCCAGCGCCACGAAGGTTGCCTCGTTGGCCACCACGATGCCGGCATTCTTCAGCGCGATCATCGCCAGGAAGAGCCCGATACCCGCGGCGATCCCCAGCCGGAGGGAGAGCGGAATGGAGTTGATGATCCACTCCCGGATCTTGAAGACGCTGAGCAGGAAGAAGATGAAGCCCGAGAAGAAGACCGCGCCCAGCGCCGCCTCCCAGGTATACCCCATGCCCAGCACCACGCCATAGGTAAAGAAGGCGTTGAGACCCATGCCGGGCGCCTGGGCAATCGGGTAGTTGGCCCACAGGCCCATGATCAGACAGCCCACCGCGGCGGCCAGACAGGTCGCGACGAACACCGCGCCATAGTCCATGCCTGCCTCGGAGAGGATGCTGGGGTTGACGAAGATGATGTAGGCCATGGTCAGGAAGGTGGTGATCCCGGCGATGACCTCGGTCTTCACGTCGGTGTGGTGTTCGACCAGCTTGAACTGGTTGTCGATCAGGCGTTTCAGCATGGTTATTGTTCCTGCGCGCAGTGACGTCGTGGCGTCCGGGGTGCGAGAAAAGCCGCCTATGGTACCCAAAGCCTCGAGATGTTGCGAGGCGCCCAAGGGCTCATAGGCAGCACGGCTCCACCTAGTTAAGCAACTTGCGGGCCATACGCCACCCGGCCGACCAACGAAGACTTGACGGAACGGTCAAGTTTTCCATGGCACATCAGGCGCCTCGCGCTTGAAGCACTCGCTCCACCGTCTCGACGATGGCCTGGGTCTGGGGATCGATCTCGATATTGACGCCGTCGCCCGGGGCCCGGTCCACCAGGATCGTCCGGGCCAGTGTCTCGGGAATCAGGTCGACACAGAACCGCGGCCCCTGGCCCGTGGTGGCCGCTTTTACCTCTCCAATGGTCAGGCTGATGCCATCCACTCCGATGTAGCCCTTGTCGAACAGGAAGCGGCTCAGGGCGTGAGGCACCTCGAACCAGAGCCGGCGATTGTTGGGGGCCTCGTCGAGTTCGACCAGTTCGGCCAGCGCCATCACATGGCCGGACATGACATGACCGCCGATCTCGTCCCCGAATCGCGCCGCGCGCTCGATATTGACGCGATCTCCCTCCCTGACTGCACCGAGATTGGTCACCCGCAGGGTCTCGCGCATCAGATCGAAGCTGACCCGTTCGCCGTCGATGGCGGTGACGGTGAGACAGACCCCGTTGTGGGCCACCGAGGCACCCAGCGACAGGCCCTCGCACAGCTCGGCCGGCAGCGCCAGCACATGGGTGCGAAAGGCCTTCGCTTCATGGATGGCCACCACCTCGGCGGTGCCCTGTACGATGCCAGTGAACATGAACGCTCCTCGTGCTGGCCGGCCGCGAATGGGCCGGGAAAGATCGCCAGTCTAGGAAACCCCGGGGACAACGTCCACGACAGCGAGGAGCGAGGGTCGAGTGACATGGGGCAAGGGGGCCCACTGAGCGCCATTACCATCGATATGTTCCAGGTCCACCCCTTCACGCAGGAAATCCCACCAGAGATAAGCTTTCTTAACGGCATCATCTCCCATTCTCATTGACTTACGCTCGTTCGAAACCTAAGATGCACGGCTACATTTTGAAGGCGCCGATTTGACCCCCGGATTGCGGGCGCCGACGTCGCGGACCGTCCCTCGAGGCAGTCCGCGGCGTGAAGTGCAGCTAAAAGGGTGTGTCCAGCGTTGATGGCCACCCGCCAGGGTGGCTTTTTTTCGTGCCTGCCCACTGCCCTGCCCGCCCGACACTCGACCGGCGCCCCACCGGTGGCTGTGATGATTCGACTCCACGACGTTTCCAAGACTTACTACCCCAAGGGGCGACGCAGTACCGCCTCGGGCGTGACGGCGCTAAAGCATGCCGACCTCCACGTGCCCCAGGGCCGGATTCATGGCGTGATCGGCCTTTCGGGTGCCGGAAAATCCACGCTGATCCGCTGCGTCAACCTGCTCGAGCGCCCCACCACGGGCACCGTCACCGTGGACGGCCAGGAACTGACGGCCCTCTCCGGGTCGGCCCTCAACCAGGCCCGCCACCGCATCGGTATGATCTTCCAGCACTTCAACCTGCTGACCTCGCGCACGGTCTTCGCCAACGTGGCCCTGCCGCTGGAGTTGATGGGCATGAAGCGCGGCGAGATCCGCGAGCGGATTACCCCCCTGCTGGAACTGGTGGGCCTCACCGACAAGGCGCGACAGTACCCGGCACAGCTCTCGGGCGGCCAGAAGCAGCGCGTGGCCATCGCCCGGGCATTGGCCAGCCGTCCCAAGGTGCTGCTCTGCGACGAGGCCACCTCGGCCCTGGACCCTCATACCACCGGCGCGATCCTGGACCTGCTGCGCGACATCAACCGCAAGCTCGGCCTGACCATCCTGCTGATCACCCACGAGATGGAAGTGGTCAAGTCGATCTGCCACCGGGTCAGCCTGATCTCGGACGGCGAACTGGTCGAGGAAGCCGACGTCGGCGACTTCTTCACCGCGCCGCGCACCCAACTAGGGCGAGACTTCCTCAACGACTTCCTGGAACTCGAGCCGCCCCGCGCCTTGATCGAGCGCCTCGAGGACGCCCCCGGACCACACAGCCATCCGGTGGTGCGCCTGGCTTTCTCGGGCGACGCCGTCTCGACACCACTTATCTCGCGACTGGCCAGAGAGTGCAGCGTGGACGTCAGCATCCTCCAGGCCAAGGTGGAGTCGATTCAGGAGCGCACCCTGGGGCTGATGATCGCCGAACTGATGGGCCCGGCGGAGAAGACCCGCGAGGCCCTCGACTATCTCGAATCCCACGACCTGCAGGTGGAGGTGCTTGGCCATGTCCAGCGCGATGATTGATCTGATCCTCAAGGCCACCCTGGACACGCTCTACATGGTAGGCGTGTCGGGGGTGATCTCGGCCCTGGTGGGTATCCCCCTGGGTGTGCTGCTCTACGTCACGCGGCCACGACAGATACTCGCCGAGCCGACGCTCAACCGGGTGCTGGGGGCGGTCACCAATATCGGCCGCTCGATCCCCTTTATCATCCTGATGGTGGCGATCATCCCCTTCACGCGGATGCTGGTCGGTTCATCGATCGGCACCAATGCCGCTGCCGTGCCCCTCACCATCGCCGCCATCCCCTTCGTGGCGCGCCTGGTGGAGGGCGCCCTCAACGAGATCCCCCCGGGCCTGGTCGAGGCCGCCCAGTCCATGGGCGCCACGCCCTGGCAAATCATCACCAAGGTGCTGGTCCCCGAGGCGCGCGGCGGCATCTTCACGGCGCTCACGGTAACGGCCGTCACCCTCGTCAGCTACTCGGCCATGGCCGGTGCCGTGGGCGGCGGCGGCCTCGGCGACCTGGGCATCCGCTATGGCTACAACCGTTTCAACCCCACCATCATGCTGATCACCGTGGTGATCCTGGTGGTGATGGTCCAGGGCTTCCAGAGCCTGGGGGATTATCTGGTCCGCAAGAGCGACCACAAGTGAATCACTCGGCCTGATAACCAGAATGCATTATAGTTTTTCTGGTTATTCTATTACTATTGGCTTGAACGGTAATCAGGGCTATCCCCGGAACAGCCTTGAGCGTTCCTTGCATATGCGATAGCCCCGGAACAGTAATACCTTCAACGAGGAGAACCAAGATATGCACAAGCGCCTGATCGGCACCCTGGCGGCCTCCGCCCTGACCCTCGGCGCCGGCACCGCACTGGCCGACGAGCACGCCATCAAGGTCGGCACCGTGGCCGGCCCCGAGACCGACGTCATGCAGGTCGCCGCCGAGATTGCCGAACGCGAGTACGGTCTCGAGGTCGAGATCATCGAGTTCACCGACTACGTGACACCCAACGCCGCCCTGGCCGACGGCAGCCTCGATGCCAACGCCTACCAGCACGAGCCCTACATGCGCTCCATGGTCGAGGACCGCGGCTACGACTTCGCCATCGCCGGCTACACCTTCGTCTACCCGATCGGCGCCTACTCGGCAAAGTACGACAGCATCGAGGAGCTCCCGGACGGGGCCACCATCGCCCTGCCCAACGACCCCTCCAACGAGGGACGCTCCCTGATCCTGATGCACAACGAAGGGCTGATCGAACTCGAGGATCCGGAGTTCCTGGAAGCCACGCCGCTGGATATCGCCGAGAACCCCCGCGACTTCGACTTCCGCGAGATCGAGGCCGCCCAGCTGCCCCGCGTGCTGCCCGACGTGGACATGGCCTTCATCAACAACACCTTCGCCCAGCCGGCCGGCCTGAGCCTGGACGACGCCCTGATCAAGGAGGGGCCGGAGTCTCCCTACGTCAACCTGATCGTGGTGCGCGGCGGTGACGAGGATCGCAAGGCCATCCAGCAGCTGGTCGAGGCCTACCAGACCGAGGAAGTCGAGGCCAAGGCAGCAGAGCTGTTTGGCCCGCAGGCGGTGCCCGGCTGGAAGTGAGTGAACTCCCTTACCCGGGTTTGATGAGTTTGGGGGCCGGCCGCTGTGCCGGCCCCTGTCATGTTTGAGGAGTGACGATGACGCCCGACTATGCCCTGCTGGCTCGCCAGCTCGAAGCCCTGCTCGATACCCGCGACTGGCTGACCAACAGTGCCCAGACCGGCGCTTTTCTGATGCAGGAGCTCCCCGACCTCAACTGGGTCGGCTTCTACCTGCAGCGTCAGCCGAATATGCTCTCCCTGGGCCCCTTCCAGGGCAAGCCGGCCTGCCACCCCATTCCCTTCTCGAAAGGCGTCTGTGGTGCCGCCGCCCGCACGCACGAGACCCAGCGCGTGGCGGATGTGCATGCCGTGGCGGACCATATCGCCTGCGATGCGGCCTCCCGGGCCGAACTGGTGGTGCCCAGCGTGGCCAATGACCGGCTGTGGGGAGTCCTGGACCTGGACAGCCCAATGAAAGAGCGCTTCAGCGAGGCCGACCAGGCGGGTATCGAGCGGCTGGTCGCGGTGTTCATCGCGCACACCGACATCCAATAATCCAATGAAAAACGCCCCCGCAGTTCAAGACTGAAGGGGCGTTTCGGAATCTGGTAGGACCAGGCGGATTTGAACCGCCGACCTCCACGATGTCAACGTGGCGCTCTAACCAACTGAGCTATGGTCCTGACGCTGTCGTCACCGGGCGGGATCTGGTAGGACCAGGCGGATTTGAACCGCCGACCTCCACGATGTCAACGTGGCGCTCTAACCAACTGAGCTATGGTCCTGCTTCACCGCGACGGCCGAAATTCGCCGTGACAACGGATGCGTATTCTACCCATCCGCTTCGGAAATGCAAGTCAATAAACGACGCCCCGTCGGCATCCAGCAACGCCGCGGGAGCAGTGACTTGGCTCTGATGACCAAGGCGCCGGACCGCTACGCGCGCCCCTCGTATCGACGGGATCTCAGGTCGACGAAAAGCCCCTGTTCGACCAGTTCAGAGACTCGGAGTGCGCCGGATTGTCGGCCTCGGCTTCGGGACTGAGCTTCTCGGGGGTCCATTCCGGTGTTTCGGCGAAGTACTCGTCGAAACGCTCCCTGGCCTGGTCGCCGAAGAGGATCTCGCAGGCCTCCATGAGCCCCGGGGACCGACGGATCCTTGCATTGCTGACCACCAGGGAGATCTTCGAACGACGACGCAGAAAATCCTCGAGCCGAGTGATCATTTCGCGCCGCTGTGCCTGGCCAAGTTCGCAGCGCAGATACTCGGTGCCCTCGATCAGCAACTCACCCTGCCGCGGGTCCTCGCGGATCTCCTCGAGCATGTCGAGGGCGTGAGTGCCGTAGCGCCGCCACAGGCGCGCCGTCAGCGGCTCGGAGGCCTCCGGCGCGGTCATGGCGTCAAGATCCATCAACTCGGCCTGATGGAGAAACTCCTTCCTGACCGATTCGGAGGGTTCGCCGTACCAGCGATAGTCCGGATACGGCACCGAGACACCGAGGCGCTTAACTTCGCTGACGATCTCTTCCCCGACGTTCAGGCAGTCGGTGAGCTTGCCGCCGAAGATGCTGATATGCGCCTCGGCATCGTCGGTATCGATGGCATGCTTGCGCGAGAGTTGCAGAAAGTCGCGACCTCCACCCGCGCGGGCCTTGACCGCGAGGGGCCGAACCCCGCAGCGAGTCGCGATGATATCCTCCCTGCCCAGCGGCTTGTCCAGTTGCAGGCGCTTGTTGATGTTGTCCAGCACGAACTGGGTATCTTCGTCGGTAACATGCACCTCGGGGTTCTCCACTCGAGTGTCGGTGGTACCGATGCAGGTGCGCTGCCCCATGGGGATAACGAAGAACAACCGTCCGTCGTCGGCAAAGAACGCCAGCACGCGCTTGCTGTCGGTCAGCCGTGGCACGATCAGGTGGATGCCCTTGGAGAAGACGTGATGGTGCCCGGGCTTCTGCCCGGTCGATTCGTTGTGCTGGTCGACCCAGGGCCCCGCGGCATTGATCAACACCCTTGAGCGAATCTCGAAGGTGGCGTCGTTCATGACGTTGCGGGCACGCGTGACCCAGACACCGTTCTCCCGTCGTGCGCCCCGGGACTCGACATAGTTGGCCGCCATGGCCCCGTAGTTCAGCGCGGAGCGCACGAAATTGAAGACGAAGCGGGCGTCATTGTCGTGCAGATAGGCATCGGAATACTCGAAGCCGCCTATGGCGTCCCGGGTATCGATGATCCCCTCCCGCTCCTTGATGGCAGACGGTTTCAGGAAACGCGGAATCCGCGTGAAGGCATTGCCCATCAGCCAGTAGAGCCAGCTGCCGGCCCAGAGATAGCGCGGATGATAGCGAAAGCCCCTGGCGATGGTGGTCAGGAAACGGATCTCCTGGACCGTGGAGGGAAAGCTCTTGATCAGGTGGTTGCGGCTCTTGCAGAGCTTACGCACCAGAGGGAAGTCGTAGCTCTCCATGTACTTGATGCCACCCCACACCAGATTGGAGGAGTGCATGCTGGTCTCGCCGGCAAAATCGCCGCGGTCGATCAAGCCGACCCTGACGCCTTTGCCAGCCAGGGCGGCGGCGGCTGAGGCGCCATTGATGCCGCCACCGATGATCAGGACATCGAAGGTCTCGCGGGAAAGTTTCTCGATATTGCTGTCGCGCAATTGCATGAAGGGGTCCCTTCACAGATGGCTAAGATCCTGTCCGGCGGACACCGACAGGTGCCTGGAGGGCGCCCCCAGATACTCGTCGGGACGCTCCGGGGAAACACGTGCTGACGAAACGCCTTACTTTACTCCTCGTCTTCCCGCTCCCAGTCCATGGTGCGGCGAACGGCCTTCTTCCATCCCCTGTAGGCGCGTTCGCGACATTCGCTATCCATCTGCGGCTCGAATGTGCGCTCCACCTTGCCCTTGTTGACCACCTCGTCCTGCGTCCAGAGGCCCACGGCCATGCCGGCCAGATAGGCCGCCCCCAGGGCGGTGGTCTCGGTGATCCTGGGGCGATCCACGTTGACGCCCAGCATGTCGGCCTGGAACTGCATCATGACGTTGTTGGCCACGGCGCCCCCGTCAACGCGCAGGGACTTGAGCGTGATCCCGGAATCGGCCTGCATGGCATCGATGACATCCTTGGTCTGGTAACCCAGGGAGTCCAGCGTGGCGCGGATGATGTGCTCCTTGCGGGTTCCGCGGGTGATCCCGAAGATCGCACCGCGTGCATACATGTCCCAGTAGGGGGCTCCCAGTCCCGCGAAGGCTGGCACCACGTAGACCCCGCCGGAATCCGCCACCTTGCCGGCGTAGTATTCCGAATCCTCGGCCGAATCGATGAGCTTGAATTCATCACGCAGCCACTGCACGGCCGCTCCGGCAATGAAGATGGAACCCTCCAGGGCATAGTAGACCTTGCCTTCCGCTCCCCAGGCGATGGTGGTCAGCAGGCCGGACTTGGAGGCCACAGGCGTTTCCCCCGTGTTCATCAGCAAGAAACAGCCCGTGCCGTAGGTGTTCTTGACCATCCCTTTCTCGAAGCAGGCCTGCCCGAACAGGGCCGCCTGCTGATCGCCGGCAATGCCGGCGATAGGTATCCGTGCACCGCCGAACATCTCGGCCCCCGTGGTTCCGTAGACCTCGCTGGAGGGCCGAACCTCGGGCAGCATGGCGTCCGGAATATCGAGCTCCTCGAGCATGCGCTTGTCCCACTCCAGGGTGCGGATGTTGTAGAGCAGCGTCCGCGAGGCGTTGCTGTAGTCGGTCACATGACGCTCCCCGCGGGTCAGGTTCCAGACCAGCCAGGTATCCATGGTCCCGAACAGCAGGTCGCCGTTTTCCGCCCGCTCGCGAACCCCCGGGACATTGTCCAGGATCCAGCGAATCTTGGTGCCCGAGAAATAGGCATCCGCCACCAGGCCGGTGGTCTCGCGAATGTAGTCCTCCAGTCCGCGCGCCTTGAGCTCGTCACACAGGGCCGCGGTGCGGCGATCCTGCCAGACGATGGCATGGTGCACGGGCTTTCCGGTGTGACGATCCCAGACTACCGTGGTCTCCCGCTGGTTGGTGATGCCGATCGCCGCCACCTCGGAAGGCTTGATGCCCTGGGTCTCCAGCACTTCTCGGGCCACCCCCATCTGGCTGCCCCAGATCTCCATGGCATCGTGTTCTACCCAGCCCGGGGTCGGGTAGTGCTGCTTGAACTCCTTCTGGGCGATACCCACGATCTGGGCGTCACGATCGAAGAGGATGGCGCGGCAGCTGGTGGTGCCCTGATCGAACGACAGGATGTATTGTTTTTCCATGGGACTTTCCTCGGTGTTGACAGCTGATTGTTGCTTTCTTTTGGTGTGACAGTGCTCCCCAGGCCTTGCAAGAGCTATCGAAGGCGCCAATCAAGGGTTTCACGATGGGCACCCAGGCGTATTTCCCGTTCGTCCCTCCCATGCCAACAACGGGCAGAAGACGATGCGCCAGGCGCGGCGCCAGGTTGCGGGCCGGGTTGATGGCTTACAAAAAACAGCACCTGAGTATCTGACGGAAAACCGTATCCTGCCGAGGCTCTATGCCGCATGCCTTTGCGGAGTACCAGGCGACAACAAGGTTCGTTTTCGAACATTAGAGTATCTTTTCGAACTCAGCAAGAGGGCTCTATCAAAAACATCGGGGGTGTATGTACTAGATTGTTTTATATGAACTTTATTAACATTATACTTTTGTCTATCCCGCCTGATCGCAAGAAATCCATCATGCTCGAACCGTGGCAATTGGCCAGGAGCGATACAATTATGCTCCAGGATGTTCGTTGTTGAATATATCGACAGGGCCCCAGGACCGCCCCAACGCAGCGAGCGCCGACCGGCGGCGCTCCTGTGACAGCTGGCCCGGAGAGGGGGTTAGAGAGTAATGCGTGTTCCCAGGACCTCGAGGAATTGCGCCAGCCAGGCCGGGTGGGCCGGCCAGGCCGGTCCGGTGACGAGATTGCCGTCGGTTTCGGCGCCATCGATGGCGATGTCGGCATACGTGCCACCGGCCAGTCGTACTTCCGGCGCACAGGCGGGATAGGCAGAAATGCTACGACCTTCGATGACTTCCGCCGCAGCCAGCACCTGGGCACCGTGGCAGATGGCCGCCAGGGGTTTGTTCTCGTCGGCGAAGTGGCGCACCAGCGCAATCACCTCGGGATCAAGCCGCAGGTACTCCGGGGCCCGGCCGCCGGCAATCACCAGAGCATCGTAGTCGGCCGCCTTGATGTCCTTGAAGGTGGCGTTAAGGGCGAACTCATGTCCCGGTTTCTCGGTGTAGGTCTGGTCGCCCTGGAAATCGTGAATGGCGGTCTTGACCTTCTCGCCCTTCGCTTTTCCGGGGCAGATGGCGTCCACCTGGTGGCCCACCATCTGCAGGGCCTGAAAGGGGACCATCACCTCATAGTCTTCGGCGAAGTCGCCGACCAACAGCAGGATACGTTTTGCAGCCATGGAACCATCTCCTTGTTAATCATTGCAGGATAGAGAATGCTCGATATGATCGATATCGAACATTCACGCCCGAATCGTGCCGCCTCTGTATTGTATTTGCAACTTTGCATTGCCGCTATTTTCACATTCAATCACCACCACCGGAACTCACGGGTTTCCGGCACCATAAAATCGCGAGGCCCTAATAAAGAGGGCCATGACACGTCGGCGGTTATAGAGGGCAAGGAAGCGCCGTCGCCGTTACCGACTCCGCATCTGCACGACCATCCCCCAAGCGACGGAAATGCAGTAGAATCATGCTTAACCAAGGAGATGCCATGAACCAGCAGCAACGCCAGGACGCCATCATCGAGCTGGTGCGCCGCCAGGGGTATGCCAGCATCGAGCAGCTCACCGAGCACTTTACGGTCACGCCCCAGACCATTCGTCGCGACCTCAACACGCTCTCCACCGAAGGGCGCATTCGCCGGGTTCATGGTGGTGCAGGCCTGGAGTCGAGCACCGTCAATACCGCCTACTCGACACGCAAGACCCTGAACCTCGAGGCCAAGCAGCGTATCGCCGTGTTGCTCGCTCGGCACATTCCCGACCACTCGTCGCTGTTCATCAACATCGGAACCAGCAACGAGGTCATCGCCGAGGCGCTGCTCGATCATCAGGGACTGGAGGTGATCACCAACAATCTCAACGTGGCGGCGATCCTCCAGCACAAGGATGACTTCAACGTGATCATCGCCGGCGGCGAGGTCCGCTCCCGGGATGGCGGCATCATCGGCGAGGCGACCATCGATTTCATCAATCAGTTCAAGGTCGACTACGGCATCATCGGCATCAGCGGTATCGACGAGGATGGCTCCCTGCTGGAGTTCGACTACCAGGAAGTGCGCGTCGCCCAGGCCATTATCCGCAATTCCCGAAAGATCTTCCTGGCCACCGATCACTCCAAGTTCCAGCGCAACCCGGTGGTTCGTCAGGGCAACCTGGCACAGCTCGACGCCCTGTTCACCGACCGCGAGCCCCCCGAGGCTATCCTGCGCCTGCTGAAGCAGCACGATGTGACGCTGCATATCGCCTGATGCCGCGTCTGGCAGCGATTTCATCCCTTGCCCTCTACATCCGGCACATTCGCCATCACTCCTCTGGCAGGACGCCAGGGCGTGATGACGCGCCTTGATGTTCGTTTGGTTTTCGTCTATTTTCGAATTCAAACATCCTAGCGGTCCAAGCCAGTGTCGGGAGGGGGAATCCATGGATAACACATCGGATGAGGTACTCGACCTCTTCGTGATCGGCGGCGGCATCAACGGCACCGGTATCGCCAATGATGCGGCCGGACGCGGCCTGTCGGTCGGGCTATGCGAACAGGGGGATCTTGCCGGCGCCACCTCATCGGCCAGCAGCAAGCTGATCCACGGTGGCCTTCGCTACCTGGAGCACCATGAATTTCGTCTGGTGCGCGAAGCCCTGCGCGAGCGCGAGGTACTGCTTGCCAAGGCGCCCCATATCATCTGGCCACTGCGCTTTATCCTGCCGCATCGTCCACACCTGCGACCGGCCTGGATGCTTCGGGCCGGCCTGTTTCTTTACGACCATCTCGGTAAACGCGAGACGTTACCGGGCTCGCGCAGCGTCAGGCTCTCAGCGCATCAGGGCCTGGCCACGGACATTAGCCGCGGCTTCGAATACTCGGACTGCTGGGTGGAGGATGCCCGCCTGGTGGTACTCAACGCCATCCAGGCTTGCCGCAACGGGGCCGAGATTCGAGTTCGCACACGCTGTACAGGCGCCCGGGAAGTCGACGGCATCTGGGAGGTGGATATCGAGGAAATCTCCGGCCAGCGCCTGACCCGCCGCTGTCGAACACTGGTCAACGCGGCGGGTCCCTGGGTCGAGAAGGTGGTACGCCACCAGGTACAACGTCAGTCTCTCTACGCTGTTCGCATGATCCAGGGTAGCCACCTCATCGTGCCTCGCCTGAATCGCGACGACCGCGCCTACATCCTGCAGAACAGCGATCGGCGCATCGTCTTCGTGCTGCCCTACGAGGAAGACTTCAGCCTGATCGGCACCACCGACCGCCGCTACGAAGGGGACCCATCGCGCGTCGAAGCCAGTGAGGAAGAGATCGACTACCTGCTGTCGGTGGTCAACACCCACTTCCGCACCCAACTTGCGCGCAGCGCCGTGATCCGCACCTTCTCCGGGGTGCGCCCGCTGTGCGATGACGAATCCACCGCCCCCTCGGCCATGACGCGCGACTACACCCTGGACCTCGATACCCAGGGCGCGCCGCTGCTCTCGGTGTTCGGCGGCAAGATCACCACCTATCGCAAGCTCGCCGAAGCGGCGCTTGAAATGCTCGCCCCACACTTGCCGGCGATGGCCGCTCCCTGGACGGAGGAAACGCCGCTGCCCGGGGGCGATATCGGTAACCAGGCCAGCTTTGCGGCGCAGTTGCTCGAGGAGTATCCGTTCCTGGATGCCTTCCAGGCGCGCCGCTATGCGCGCACCTACGGCTCGCTGTGCCGTATCTTCCTCGACGACAAGGGGTCCCAGTCCGCCCTGGGGCCGGCCTTCGGCGCCGGCCTGACCGCTGCCGAAGTGGATTACCTGGTCGATCAGGAGTGGGCTCGGTCGCTGGAGGACATCCTGTGGCGACGGACCAAGCTGGCGCTGCACCTCAATGCGGTCCAGACCCGGCGCCTGGCCAACTACCTGAACGATCGCCTTGACCTGCGCGATGACAGCCCGCTCCCTCCTGCCGCGCCTCCCGAGTCGCGTGTCGGCGCTGCTCGCGACCCATCGCGGTCGCTGCGCAGTGCCTGACGCGGTGCCCCAAGGCGCCATCACAACGGCGTGATGCTGGCCGGGGCAAGCGACACCCGCTCGCGGTGCCGTTTCAGATCGCCGCCTTCCAGGGCGGTCAGCAGAATCTGCAGGGGATCGCCGTGGCTGACCAGCAGAAAGGTCTCTCCCCGGTGGTGCTGTTCGAGCTCGGCGACCAGTCCCGCGGTGCGCGCGGCCACCTCAGTGACGGCCTCCACTCCGGCGAGGGTGTGGGCCGGGTCTCGGGCGTCGTGTGCCCATACCTCGGCGTAACGGGCATCCCCTTCCCCTTCGAAGTCACCGAAGTGTCGCTCGCGAAGCCGTTGCTCTGGCTCCAGGCGCAGCCCAAAGTGGCGCGCCACGCGCTCTGCCGTCTCGGTGGTACGCCGAAAATCCGAGTGCAGAATTCGGCTGGGGGGATCCCAGCGCCACTCGGCCAGGAGTTCATCGAGTTGGTCACGGCCAATGGGCGAGAGTCCGAAACCGGCTAGACCGCGTTCCGGCGAACTGATGATCAGCCCCTGCTGGTTGGCCTGGCTATGACCGTGGCGCATCAGCAGGTAGCGGTTACGCCGATGACACGACGCGGGCGGGAAAGTGTTTGACATGGTTTTGTCACAAACTCTAGATTAGAAAGAGCTGTTCGGAATCGATCGTCGACATGTCGAAAACCGAACGCACTGTACAACAATAATCTCAGGAGACACGCCATGATTCATCATCCCAACCGATCTGGAAAGCGCTCGTTCGCCAAGCTGGCCCTCACTTCTTCGCTGCTGCCCCTTGCCCTGTTGGCCGCCAACCAGGCCCAGGCTCAGGAGGACTGTGAGCGCGGCGCCCTGGCCGAGATCTACTGTGACAGGAACGGTGACATGGTAGCCGACCTCCCGCAGGACGAGTCGGAGTGGGCCAACCCCGACACCCTGATCTTTGCCTATACGCCGGTGGAAGACCCCGCCATCTACTCGGATATCTGGCAACCCTTCATCGATCACCTGGAGGCAGTAACGGAACGTGACGTGCGTTTCTTTGCCGTACAGTCCAACTCGGCCCAGGTCGAGGCCATGCGCAGCGGCCGCCTGCACATCGCCGGCTTCTCGACGGGTCCGACGCCCTTCGCCGTCAACCTGGCCGGTGCCGTGCCCTTCGCCCTGATGGGCTCCGACGATGGTCGCTTCGGCTATACCCTGCAGCTTTATACCCACGTGGATTCCGGCATCGACGAAATAACGGACCTCGAGGGCAAGCGAGTCGCCCACACCTCGCCGACCTCCAACTCGGGCAACCAGGCGCCGCGCGCCCTCTTTCCCGAGATGGGCATCGTGCCCGGCGAGGACTACGAGGTGGTCTACTCCGGCAGCCACGACCAGTCCATGCTCGGCGTGGTGGCTCAGGACTACGACGCCGCCCCGGTGGCCTCGGAAGTGGTGGATCGCATGGCGGCCCGCGACCTCTATGACCCGGAAGACGTCAAGATCATCTACGAGTCCGACCGCTTCCCGACGACGTCCTACAACTATGCCCACAACCTGCATCCCGATCTGGTCGACAAGATCGAGGAGGCCTTCTTCAGCTTCGAGTTCGCCGGTACCGAGCTCGGCGAGGAGTTCGAAGGGGTCGAGAAGTTTATCCCCATCAATTACCAGGAAGACTGGAAGGTCATTCGCACCATCCAGAATGCCAACGGGGTCGAATACACCCCCGACAATCTCCAGTAACCTTCCCTGACACCACGACGCCGGCCTTCCCGACGAGGTCGGCGTCGCTGTCTCGTTGACCCTTCGCCCGCCCGGAACCGCCGATGCTAGAGATATCCAACCTGATCAAGCGCTACGGACACGACGAGCCCGTACTCAAGGGGCTCGATCTGAGCGTGGAGGACAACAGCGTGGTGGCCATCGTCGGTGCCTCTGGCGCCGGCAAGAGCACCATGCTCCGTTGCATCAATCGACTCGTCGAACCGACCTCGGGCTCGATCAAGCTCAACGGTACCGAACTCGTCAATCTCAGGCATGGGGAACTGCGCCGTGCCCGACGCAAGATCGGCATGGTCTTCCAGGGCTTCAATCTAATCGATCGCCTCACCGTGATGGAGAACGTGCTCTCCGGCCGGTTGGGCTATGTCAGCCTCTTCCAGGCCATCACCCGCCGCTACCCTGCCGCGGATATCGAGCGCGCCTTCAAGCTGATGGAGCGGGTGGGCATCGCCCACTATGCCAACAAGCGCGCCGACGAGCTCTCCGGCGGCGAACGCCAGCGGGTCGGCGTGGTGCGCGCTCTGATGCAGGAACCGGAGGTGCTGCTGGCCGACGAGCCCACGGCCTCCCTGGACCCGCGTACCTCAGAACAGATTATGGTGCTGCTGCAGAGCCTGGCCAGCGAGCTGTCGCTGCCGGTGCTGATCAACATTCACAACGTGGCCCAGGCGAGGGCCTATACCGACCGTATCGTCGGTCTGCGCCACGGCACCATGATCTTCGATGGCGCCCCCGCGGACTTCGACCAGGAGGCACTGGATGCCATCTACGGCGGTATCGAATCGCCGGAGGACGAGACCGCCACCCCGCAGGACGGCTCGCAAGCATCTGGAGGGGAGGCCCGCCATGACGCGACGTGACAGTACCACCACGTCAACGCCGCGGACCTGGCGCAAGCCGCCCTTCATCGCCAACCCCCTGCTGCGCTATGGCCTACTGGCGGTGCTAGCATTCTATCTGGTGTGGGCCTTCGCCACCCTGCCCTTCAACTGGGAACGCATCAGCGAAGGGCTGCCCCGGGCGGCTCGTATCTTCGGCGGCGGCTTTCCGCCAAGCTTCTCGCGCTTCGACCTGCTGCTGACCGGCTTCACGGAGAGCCTGCAGATCGCCATTCTGGCCACTCTGCTCGGGGTGCTGCTGTCGATCCCCTTTGCGGTGATGGCGGCACGCAATATCGCGCCCTTGCCAGTCTACCTGCTGGGGCGAGCGGTGATCATCGTCTCGCGCAGCTTCCATCCGGTGATTGTCGCCATCCTCTTCGTTGCCGCGGTGGGCTTCGGGCCCCTGGCGGGAATTTTGACCCTGACCCTCTACTCCATCGGCTTCGTCGGCAAGCTGCTCGCCGAGGAGATCGAGGAGATCGACTGGGGCCAGGTCGAGGCCATGCGCGCCACGGGTGCCGGCTATCTGGCCACGCTCTACTATGCGGTCTTCCCGCAGATCCTGCCGCGTCAGGTGGGGCTCTCCATGTACCAGCTCGACAGCAACCTGCGCGCCTCCGCGGTGGTGGGTATCGTCGGCGCAGGCGGCATCGGCAGCACCCTGATGAATGCCTTCGGGCGCTACGACTATGATTTCGCCTTCGCCATCCTGCTGGTGATCATCGCGGTGATCCTGATCAGCGAAGGCGTCAGCGGCTGGGTAAGGAAGAAGATATGGTAAAGGATGCCGACCTGCTCGCCGATCGCATCTGGCGACGCCACAATCCCAGGGAGCAGCTCATCCGTTACGCCGTGATGCTGGTGACGCTGATGCTGGTCGTCTGGGCAGTCCGCGACATCGACATCTTCTGGCCCTGGGTCTGGGATGCCCCCAATCAGATCTCGAGCCTGGGGGCACGCATGTGGCCGCCGGACCCGAGCCGCCTCGGCGAGATCGTCAATGCCATGATCGAGACCGTGCATATCGCCACGCTCGCCACCATGCTGACTATCTTCATCGCCCTGCCGGTCTCCTATATCGCCGCCCAGAACACCACGCCCAATCGTGCCTGCCTGTGGTTGGGGCGCTTCATCCTGGTCTCCAGCCGCTCGGTGAACACCATCATCTGGGCACTGCTTTTCGTGGCGATATTCGGGCCCGGGGTGCTGGCCGGGATACTGGCCATCATGTTCCGCTCGGTGGGCTTCATCGGCAAGCTGATGGGTGAAGCCATCGAGGAGATCGACCGTCGCCCGGTGGAGGCCATGGAAGCGACAGGGGCCTCCAAGGCGAAGGTGATCGCCTATGCCGTCGTCCCCCAGGTGATGCCGGCCTTCTTCGCCATCATCATCCTGCGCTGGGACATCAATATTCGCGAGTCCACGGTACTCGGGCTGGTGGGGGCCGGCGGTATCGGCGTGATCCTGCAGGGCTCCATCGACACTTTCGCCTGGCAGACAGTCGCCACCATCCTGATCGCCATCGTTGTACTGGTACTGATCGGCGAGGGGATTACCGGCCTGCTGCGCCGCAAGGCACTCTGATCATCCGCAGCAGGCATTCACGCAAGACGACCACCGGCCCAGGCGATGACCGGGCCGCCAGCGAATTCACGTCTACTCCGGCACGCCGCCTCGCGTCAGGGCAGCGGGGTCGAGCAGCCGCTCGAGTTCCTGTCGCGACAGATCGGTCTGTTCCTCGGCCACCTCGATGATCGGCCGCCCCGCCTGATAGGCCTGCTTGGCGATGGAAGCCGCAGCGTCATAGCCGATCACCGAATTCAGCGCCGTGACCAGGATGGGGTTGCGCGCCAGTGGCCCCTCGAGGTTGTCATGGCGCACCTTGAAGGTGGCGATGGCGCGGTCGGCCAGCAGCCGCGAGGTATTGGTCATCAGGGTGATCGAGGTCAGCAGGTTGTTGGCGACCAGCGGCAGCATGACGTTGAGCTGGAAGTTGCCGCTCTGCCCGGCCACCGTCACCGCCGTGTCAAGCCCGATCACCTGAGCGGCGACCTGAGCCGCCGACTCGGGAATCACCGGATTGACCTTGCCGGGCATGATCGAGCTGCCGGGCTGCAGGGCCTCAAGCTCGATCTCACCCAGCCCGGCCAGGGGCCCGGAGTTCATCCAGCGCAGGTCATTGGCGATCTTCATCACCACGCACGCCAGGCCCCTCAGCTGCCCGGAGAGCTCCACCGCGGCGTCCTGGGCACCGAGGCTGGCGAAGAAACTGTCATTGGGCGAGAACAACAGCCCCGTCTGCTCGCTCAGGTCGCGCGCCATGCGCCCGGCGAACTCGGGATGGGCATTGATGCCGGTGCCCACCGCCGTGCCCCCCTGGGCCAGGCGACAGAGCCGCACCAGGGCGCTGTCCAGACGCTCGATGGCCTGCCCGACCTGGCTCGACCAGCCCCCCAGCTCCTGGCTCATGCGCAGCGGCATGGCGTCCATCAGGTGGGTACGCCCGGTCTTGACCACACCGTCGAGTTCCCCGGCGCGCGCGTCGAGGGTCTCGCGCAGGTGCTCAAGCGCCGGACGCAGCTGGCCGGTCACCGCCAGTGCGGCCGACACATGGATCGCCGTGGGAATCACGTCGTTGCTCGACTGCCCCATGTTGACATGGTCATTGGGTCCCACCTCGAGACCATCACGGCTGGCCAGGTGGGCCAACACCTCGTTGACGTTCATGTTGCTGGACGTTCCCGAACCGGTCTGGAAGACATCTATCGGGAACTGATCATCGTGTTCGCCACGGATAATCGCCTCGGCAGCGGCAACGATCTCCCCGCATCGCGCATCGTCGAGCAGTCCCAGCTCGCGATTGACCCGGGCCGCCGCCAGCTTGATACGGGCAATGGCATGGATAAACGCCGTGGGCATCGGCTGGCCGGAGACCGGGAAGTTGTTCACGGCGCGCTGGGTCTGGGCACCGTAGAGAGCTTCCCTCGGCACCTGCAGCTCGCCCATGCTGTCGCGCTCTATGCGATGGTCGCTCATGTCCAGCTCCTCCTTTTCTGCGTGAATGACGCTCTTCTCAACATGGCGTCAGGCGGTCGGCCTTGCAAGAAATCGCCCTGATCGAAAAAAGAAAGAAAGCATGTTGCACTGCACCAATCGCTTTGCTATTGTGCATTGCAACAGAGACGCAGAAGGCATCGGCAGACCGCCACGGCCTTCGAATTGATCCGAAATCCCCGGGAGGGACTCACGATGCAAAACTTCGACACCAAGCAGTTCACCGAACAGTTCGAATCCATGTTCTTCGGCCCGGCTCGCGCCTACGCCGCCCTGTCCGTGGATTACACCGAGAAGCTGGTCAATGCCCAGCTGGATGCCAGCAAGGCCTACACCGACACCGGCATGGCGCAGCTCCGCAGCCTGCTGAACGTCAAGGATGCCGAAGACCTGCGCACCTACATGGAAGGCCAGCAGAAGGTCGCCAAGGACCTGACCGAGCGCCTGAAGGGCGACACCGAGAAGGTCGTCTCCCTGCAGCAGGACTTCGTGCAGCAGAGCCAGAAGCTCACCGAAGACAACGTCAAGCAGGCAACCGAGACTGCCACCAAGGCAGCCAAGTAAGCCTGACGGCGCCCGCGCTGCCGGCGCCCGCTTGATCACAAAAGGGCCGCCGATCGATGATCGGCGGCCCTTTTGCGTTATGCTCACCGGGTACTTTGCTCACCGGCCCGGGGCATCCTCCACCCGCAGGGAGACTGAAGATGAAACCTTGGATTCTACCCGCCCTGCTGGGGCTCTGGCTGACCGGCTGTCAGATCATCGAGCCGCGCTATCCCGCCGGTGAACGCGAGCGCGTCGAGGTGATCGAACGCGGCACGGAGGCGCCCCGCGAGACAGGCGAGACACGCGAAACCGAGCGTGCCGAGCGCCCTTCCACCACCGGCCGGGTCGCCCGCCAGGTAGCCTTCCCGGACGAGGAGTATGCCGCCCTGGAGAAGAGCGGCAGCGGCGTGATCAGCGGACGTCTGCTGCTGGGTGGCCGCCCCGTGCCAAACGCAGGCGTCGCGGTTGCGCCGGTGACCACCTATTCCGCCGAGGCCGCGGAGCAGGCCCTGGCGGGAAACGCCGTGGAGCGTGCGGATCCTCGAGCTCGCGCCTACACCCACACCACCCGTACCGACGGCAACGGCTACTTCCGCATCACAGGCCTGCCGGCCGGTGAGTTCTATGTTTCTGGCAGCGGCCAGGATCCATCCACCGGCGAGACGCGCGTGGTCATCCAGCAGGTCAGCCTGGGTAACGGCCAATCGCGCAGCGTTGAGCTCAGTCGCTGAGCCCTCCCTGACACTGGCTCCCTGTTGCTGACAGCCACCTGCCCGCGTCATGCAAGACATTGCCGACAGTCGCTGTGCTTGATCTGAGATAATGCTTGTTGGCCCTAGCATTCCTTCAACGGCACTTCTACGCTGAATGTGTCGCCATCGAGAGATGGCGGACATCACGCCATGAGGGCTTCAATACGCAGACGCCATGCAACATGGTCAACCACCCACCGTTCTGACCCTCCTCGGCACCACCCATCAGTCAAATCCCGGATGATCCGAGACGAGAGACGGGTCAGAAAAACAGTACGCGGGGCTGACAACAATGACACCCAACACACCTTTCTTTGGCAGAGAGTCCCTTCTGGTCGGCGCTCTCGCTGCCCTGATGGCCATCCCTGGCCTGCAGGCCGCCACCCTCGAAGAGATCCGCGAGCGCGGCGTGATCCGCATTGCCGTCGCGAACGAGCAGCCCTATGGCTACCTTAACGAGGAGGGCGAAGCGCTCGGCGTCGGCCCGGAAGTCGCACAGCGTATCCTGAAGGAGCTCGGCATCGAGGAGATCGAATGGGTCGAATCCGAGTTCAAGAATCTCATTTCGGGGCTCGAGGCCGGCCACTTCGACATGGCCGCAGCGGAAATGGCCATAATGCCTGAACGCTGCACGCGCGTGCTCTTCTCGGACCCCAATACCTCCTACGGCGAGGGGCTATTGGTGCTGGCCTCCAACCCCAACAACATTCGCGCCTACGAGGACTTCGTCGAACGCTCGGATACCATCCGCGTCGCTGTACAGGAGGGAACGGTCACCCAGGAGATGTTCACTGCCCTGGGTATCGATCCGGACCGGATCGTAACGGTGGAACGCCTCCCGGAGGCCGTGGACGCCATCGTTCGCGGCAGGGCCGATGCCTTCGCCGCCACCGGCATGACGGTCGCGGCCCTGGAGGATACGAGCCCGCGGGTAGAAGCGGAATTCAACTTCAAGGACCCGGTGATCAACGGGCAGGAGATCCGTTATTTCGGCGGCTTCGCCTTCCCCCCCGATGCCGAAGACCTGCGCGATGCTGTCAACGAGGAACTGCTGGAAGAGAAGCGTTACGGCGATTGGCAGCAGACGCTGGCTCGCTACGGCTTCATGTCAAAGGACATCATCTACTCCTACCGTTTCAATGCCGACCAGCTCTGCAGCGGGGCAGGCTAGGCCATGCGCTTCGCCGCTACCAGCCCAGCGCCTGCTTGACGAAGGGAATGGTCAGCTTGCGCTGGGCCGAGAGCGAGGCCCGATCCAGAACCGCCAGGATGTCGAAAAGCGCGTCCAGGCGGCGTGGTCCGCGATGCAGGATGTAGCGGGCCACCTCGTCGGGCAATTGCATGCCACGCCCCCGAGCACGCAGCTGAAGCGCGGCCAGACGCCCGGCATCATCGGGCCCCTGCAATTGGAACGTCATTCCCCAGGTGAGTCGCGAGGCCAGGTCGGGCAGCTTTATGGGTAGCTGGCGTGGCGGTGCCGCGGCGGCGATCAGCAGGCGCTTGCCGGCATCCCGCAGACGGTTGAAGGCGTGAAACAGCGCCTCCTCCCAGCGCTTGCGCCCCGCCACCTGGTCGAGGTCGTCGATCGCCACCAGATCCAGGCGCTCGATCTCTTCGAGCATCAGCGGTGGAAAATGGCCGAGCTCAGACAGCGGCAGGTAAAGCGCCCGACAGTCGCGATCGGAGGCCTCGTGGCAAGCGGCCTGCAGAAGATGGCTGCGTCCGGTGCCGGAGGCCCCCCATACATAGAGAAAGGGTTCACCGCCGTCGTCGAGCTGATGCACGAGCCGGTCGACCAGGGTGGCATTGGGTCCGGGGTAGAAATTGCCAAAGGTGGCATCATCGCGTAACCCCACGCCCAGCGGCAACTGCGTGGGTAATCGGCTCATGGCGACTCCTCGTCGTGGCCACGTTGACGACCGGCGTCATACAAGGTGCTGTTCTTGTAGTGCTCGAAGAGATAACGCAACACTACCATCAGCACGGCGGCCACGGGCAGCGCCAGCAGCACCCCGGTGAATCCGAACAGCTGTCCCCCAGCCAGCACGGCGAAGATGACGGCCACCGGATGCAGGCCGATCTTGTCACCAAGTAGCTTGGGCTGCAGCACCACGCTCTCCACCAGCTGACCGAAACCGAACACCCCCGCGACGCCGAGCAGGATCAACCAGTCGCCGAACTGGAAAAACGCCACTACTCCGGCCACCGAAATCCCCACGATCACCCCGAGATAGGGGACGATGCTGGCCAGGCCGGCGAGCAGGCCAATCAGCAGGCCGAAACGCACGCCGAGCAGGGTCAATCCTACCGCATAGATCACGCCCAGGCAGAGCATGACGATCAACTGGCCGCGCAGGAAGGCGGACAGCACCTCGTCACATTCACCGGCAAGGCGAACCGCCGCCGGCTCCCAGCTGCGCGGGAGCAAGCCGCGCAGCTTGGCGACCAGAACATCCCAGTCCAGCAGCAGATAGAAAGTGACCACGGGGATCAGCGCCAGGTTGCCGATCCAGGCGACCAGCGCCAGTCCGGAACGCGAGGCCTGCGCCAGCACAGTGGCGGCGAAGGTCCCGGTCTCCTTCCAGTTGTCGACGATCGCCTGACGCATCTGGTCGATATCGGTGGAGAGATCCATGCCCGTCAGCGCCTGGATGTGTGGCACCACCGTCTGTTGAAGCCAGTTGAGCACCGCCGGCAGCGATTCGACCAGCTGGCCAAGCTGTCGGCCCAGTATCGGCACCACCAACAGCAGAGTGAGCACGATGGCAAGCGAAAGCAGCAGGAAGACCAGCGAAACCGCCAGGCGCCGCGAGAGGCCGCGAGCCTCGAGGCGGTCCGCCAGGGGGTCACCCAGATAGGCCAGGATCATGCTGACGAAGAAGGGCATCAGCACCGGCTCGATACTGATCACGAACCACAATCCCAGCGCCGCGACGGCGGCCACCACCCACCACTGCCTGTGCATCGTCTCCTCCCTGTGTGCGGCATGGCTGACGGCTGCCAGTCGCGCGCCGTGATGCTACAATTCTCTGCCTTAATCTGACCGCTGCGCGTCGTCCTGCGACCGCCATCTCATACAGGAAGCGTCATGACCGATTCCACCCATCGCCCTAGCGGGGCATCGCTCAGTTACAAGGATGCCGGCGTCGACATCGATGCCGGCAATGCCCTGGTCGATCGCATCAAGGGCGTCGCCAAACGCACATCCCGCCCCGAGGTCATGGGAGGGCTGGGCGGTTTCGGCGCGCTGTGCGAACTGCCGACCGGCTACCGGGAGCCCGTGCTGGTCTCCGGTACCGACGGCGTCGGCACCAAGCTGCGCCTGGCCATGGACCTGGGCCGCCATGACACCATCGGCATCGACCTGGTGGCCATGTGCGTCAACGACCTGGTGGTGGCCGGGGCGGAACCATTGTTCTTCCTCGACTACTATGCCACGGGCAAGCTGGACGTGGATATCGCCGCCGATGTGGTGACCGGTATCGGTGAAGGCTGCGAGCGGGCCGGCTGCGCCCTGGTGGGCGGCGAGACCGCCGAGATGCCGGGCATGTACGAGGGCAGCGATTATGACCTCGCCGGCTTCTGCGTTGGCGTGGTGGAAAAATCAAAGATCCTCGACGGCAAGCAGGTCGGTGAGGGTGACGTACTGCTGGGCATGGCGTCCTCCGGCCCCCACTCTAACGGCTACTCGCTGATCCGCAAGATCCTTGAGGTCAGCGAATCGGCGCTGGACACCGCCATCGACGGCCGGTCGCTGGGCGAGGCGCTGCTCGCGCCCACGCGCATTTACGTCAAGCCGCTGCTCTCCTTGCTCAAGGAGACCGACATCCCGGTGCATGCCCTCTCGCACATCACCGGGGGCGGCCTGCTCGAGAACCTCCCCCGTGTACTACCCGAGACCCTGGCCGCGCGCATCGATACATCCAGCTGGACGCGCCCGGCGGTGTTCGACTGGCTGCAGACGCAGGGCAACGTCGACGAGCAGGAGATGCACCGCGTACTCAACTGCGGCATCGGCATGGTGATCGTCGTTCCGGCGGAGAAGGCCGACCAGGCCCGTGCCCATCTGCAAGCCCTCGGCGAGACGGTTTACCGCATCGGTGAAATCACCGCGCGGAGCAATGACGAAGAGCAGGTCCAGCTGGAGAACCTCAAGGGATGAGCGTCACCGACTATCAGAGCGACACGCTGAACGCCTTCACTCCCGAGCCCAGCGAGACGCGCCGGGTAGTGGTGCTGATCTCCGGTAGCGGCAGCAACCTGCAGGCGCTGATCGAGGCCCAGCGTCATGACGCCCTGGGCGGCGAGATCGTCGCGGTAATCTCCAATCAAGCGGATGCCTACGGACTCAAGCGTGCCCGTGACGCGAGCATCGATGCCGTGGCCCTGCCGCATCGCGAGTACGACAGCCGCGACGCCTACGACGGCGCCCTGATCAAGGTCATCGAGCGGCACGAACCCGATCTGATCGTGCTGGCCGGCTTCATGCGCATTCTCACGCCGCGCTTCGTCAACCGTTTCCTGGGGCGCATGCTCAACATCCACCCCTCGTTGCTGCCGGACTATCCCGGGCTGCATACCCATGCCCGCGCCCTGGCCGATGGGGTAGCCCTGCACGGCTGCAGTGTGCACTTCGTCACCGAGGAACTGGATGGCGGGCCGGTCGCCCTGCAGGCCGAGGTGGCCGTCACCGAGGACGACACCGAAGACAGCCTCCAGGCGAAAGTGCAGGCCCGCGAGCATCTGATCTATCCGATCGCCGTGCGCTGGTTCCTGGAGGGGCGCCTGCAGCTCAAGGGCGACAGCGCCACCATGGACGGCGTTGCCCTGCCGCCCACCGGCATGCGGCTCTCCCACTCCGATGCGGCCGAGGAAGTGGACGAGGACGAGGACGAGGACGTCGAGGAGTAAGCGGCCAAGCGGCCAAGCGGCCAAGCGGCCAAGCAGTGTTTGTTGATCTCGTGCAAAAGCGAGCCCCGTAGGTCTCGGCCTTCGGGGTTCGCTTGTAGCTCGGCGCTTGTAGCTCGGCGCTTTCAAGTCCGCGGCAAGGTCACTCCCCGCTGCCCCATGTACTTGCCGCCGCGGTCCTTGTAGGAGGTCTCGCAGATCTCGTCGGATTCCAGGAACAGCATCTGCGCCACCCCCTCATTGGCGTAGATGCGCGCCGGGAGGTTGGTGGTGTTGGAGAACTCCAGGGTCACATGCCCTTCCCACTCAGGTTCCAGCGGCGTGACGTTGACGATGATGCCGCACCGCGCATAGGTGGACTTGCCCAGGCAGATCGTCAGCACGCTGCGCGGGATGCGGAAGTACTCCACGGTGCGCGCCAGGGCGAAGGAGTTGGGGGGAATCACGCAGACATCGCCCTTGATGTCGACAAAGCTCTTGTCGTCGAAGCCCTTGGGGTCCACCACCGCCGAGTGGATATTGGTGAACACCTTGAACTCGTCGGCACAGCGCACGTCGTAGCCGTAACTGGACGTCCCGTAGGAGATCACCCGCCGCTCGTTCTCGTAGCGGACCTGGTCGGGCTCGAAGGGCTCGATCATGCCGTCTCGCTCGGCCATGCGGCGTATCCACTTATCGGATTTGATGCTCATCGAAGCGTCCTGAACTGGGTAAACAGGCAAGAAACCGGGGCCACATCATAGCGGCCCCGACGCTGAAGGTCACGGCAGGCGTCGCCGTCGCCAGATCACTCGCTGAAGGAGATCTCCGGCCCCTCGGTATCCTGACCACGAATCTGCTCGGCAACCTGGCGCGCCATACCACGGAAGGTGACGGTCACCTCGCTGTCCGGTTGGGCCACGACCGTAGGCCGCCCGCCATCCACCTGCTCGCGGATCGACAGGGTCAGCGGCAGACGACCGAGCACCTGGGTCTCGTACTCGTGGGCGATGCGCTCGCCCCCGCCTTCGCCGAAGATCGGCTCACTGTGGCCACAGTTGGAGCAGATGTGCAGGCTCATGTTCTCCACGACTCCCAGCACCGGCACATTAACCTTGCGGAACATCTCGATGCCCTTGCGTGCGTCCAGCAGGGCAATGTCCTGGGGCGTGGTGACGATCACCGCGCCATCCACCGGCACCTTCTGGGCCAGGGTCAATTGGATGTCGCCGGTGCCCGGTGGCATGTCGATGAACAGATAGTCCAGGTCATCCCAGACGGTCTGGTTGAGCATCTGCTGGAAGGCGCCGGCGACCATCGGCCCGCGCCAGACCATGGGCTCGCGGATGTCGACCAGAAAGGCCATGGACATGGCCTGAATACCATGGGCCTCGAGCGGCTTGAAGCGGTTCTCGCCTGCAGACTGGGGACGCACGCCCTCGCCCACCCCCAGCATCTGCGCCTGGCTAGGACCATAGATGTCGGCATCCAGGATACCTACCCGATAGCCTTCGGCGGCCATGGCCAGTGCCAGGTTGACGGTCACGGTGGACTTGCCCACCCCGCCCTTGCCGGATGCCACGGCGACAATATGCTTGACCCCTTCGATCACGACTCACTCCTTATCCAGTTGGGGTTGCCACGCAAGCGGCAAGAAGTGCCAGTATACCCGTCGAGTCGCCCTGCCATGCAATGCCTGCCAACGCACGACGGCGAGCCAGTGGCTCGCCGTCGTGGCTGATGGAACGTCCCGTGAGAATCAGTCGGTATTGCCGTCTTCCAGGACATCGGCCTGTTGCTCCAAGGCACCACCATCACCTTCTTGCGGGTCATCGGCCTCTTGCTGTGCGGCTCCGCCATTACCCTCTTGCGGGGCCTCGGCCTGCTGCTGGGCCGCAGCACCATCACCCTCTTCCTGGGCACTGGCCTCCTGCTGGCCGGCAGCGTCATTGCCGCCCTCGGAATTTACGCTGTTCTCCAGACGTGACAGCTCGTTGCGCCAGGTATCGAGCTGGCCTTCCAGGCGCTCGAGCTGGGACTGGCGGGATTCGATCTGAGACTCGATCTTGGCAACCTCGTCACGGCCTAACTGGATGGCGAGTTCGAGGTCCTTGAACGTCTCACGAGCCTGGACGAGTTCTGATCTGGCCCCTTCCAGTTCACCACGGGTCGCCTCCAGCGCCTCGCTGGCCTGGTTACGGCTGGCCTCGAGTTCGCTGATCTCCTGCTGGAGGGCATCACGCTCTTCCTGACTAGCGGCGATCTCGTCATTGACGCCGGCCAGGCTCTCTTCGGCCGAAGCGATCTCGTCCTGCAGCCCCTCGAGCTCGGCACGGGCTTCGTCGCGGGCAGCAATCGCCTCGCTACGCTTCTGCTCGGCCTCTTGGCGAGCGGCCTCGGCTTGCTGTCGTTCCTCTTCGGCAGCCTGGCGAGCCTCCTCGGCTTCCTGACGCGAAGCTTGAGCCTCGTCACGAGCCTCGGCGGCCTGCTGACGCTCCTCTTGCGTCGTCGCGAGGGCCTCCTCGGCGGCTTCGAGTTCGCTCTGGCGAGCTTCCAGGTCAGCCTGAGTTGCCTCTACCGAGGCCCGGGCCTCCTCTTGCTCGGTGCGAGCCGCGGTAATCTCGTCCTGGATGCCCTGCAGCTCGGCCTCGGCGGCCTGCAGTTGCGACTCGAGATCGCTGCGCTGCTCTGACAGCTCATCTACATTGCCGGCCGTGTTGCGCAGTTCCTCGACGCGCTCGGTCAAGGATGCATTCTCGGCCTGGACACTCTCGTTTTCGGCCTGAACATTCTCGAGTTCAGCCTGGGTATTCTCGAATTGCGCCTGCAACGAATCGCGGGCCTCGTTACTGGAACTGACGCTCGACTGGGCAACCAGGGCCCAGATGATGGCAATCACCGCCACGGCCGCCAAGCCCTTGACGCGATTGTCCTTGAACAGCTCACTCATCGACGTATCCGCCATCGATGTATCCCCCTACGTGGTTGGATGTCGCCGGCCAAGGATGGCCAGCCTTCGTCGTCACGACTTTCAGCATACACGCCCGGTGAGACGTCGCCACCCGAACATCCACCTCTCAGTCAACGTCAGGTCTCGACCTTGCCACGCAACGCCTTGTACCGGCCGCGTTTCTTCTTGCTGTCGAGCCGACGCTGCTTGGCGCCCTTGCTGGGACGGGTCGCAACGCGCTTCTTGGGCGCATACATCACACTCTTGATCAACGCCTTGAGCCGTGCAAGGGCCTCGGCACGATTGCGCTCCTGGGTACGATGGCTCTGGGCCTTGATGATCACCACCCCGTCGCGTGAGATGCGCTGGTCGCCCAGCGCCAGCAGCTTCTCCTTGAAGCCCTCGGGCAGGCTGGACGCCCGAACATCGAAACGCAGGTGAATGGCACTGGCAACCTTGTTGACGTTCTGACCGCCAGCCCCCTGAGCGCGCACAGCCTGCATCTCGATCTCTTGATCGGGAATGCTCACCTGGCGAGAGAGTTCCAGCATGCGTTGGCCCTCCGGGTGAATATTGAATGTGGGGCCTCAGTATGCCAGCCAGATCCGATGCTTGGCGCCCTTGCCGGGGCGATGAGCGCGCACCGTGACCTCCTCGACCAGCAGCCCGACGCGCCGCAGTCTCTCGGTGAACGCCGGGTCCTGACCTGCCGACCAGACCGCTAGTACCCCCTCGGGTCGCAGGGCCTGCTGGGCTGCAGCCAACCCCCGGGGAGAATAGAGCCAGTCGTTCTCACGGCGCGTCAGCCCTTCGGGGCCATTGTCCACGTCGAGCATGATGGCATCGAAGCCGCCGGGCTCACGACGCAGCAACTCGCCGACATCCCCCGGGCTGACGCGGGTTCGGGGGTCATCGAGGGGACGACCGGCGGCATCACCGAGCGGGCCCCGATTCCATTCCACTACCCCCGGGACCAGCTCGGCGACGACGATTTCGGCGTCCTCGCCCAGTGCCTTCAAGGCCGCGGCAAGCGTAAAGCCCATACCCAGTCCGCCGATCAGGACACGCGCTCCCGGACGCTGAGCGATTCGCTCACAGGCCAGTTCCGCCAAGGCATCCTCGGAACCATGCAGGCGGGTGTTCATCAGCTCGCCTGACTTGCCGGCGATACGGATCGAGAACTCGTCATTACGCTGCAGCAGCCGCAGCTCGCCACCCTGCCCGGGAATGCTCGCCGTGCCGATCTCTTCGAATTTTGCCATGGGGCCTCTAAGAGGAAGGGAAAGAAGTGCCTCGAGGATACCTGCCGGGAAACCGGTCACCGCCCTTGCCTCGGCAGGCTACCCGGGAAGCGCACCCCATCAAGGGAGACAAAGAATGTCCATGCCGGTGAGCGGGTCTACTATGGCAGGGGGTTTGGCACTGGAGGTGGATCAGATAAGTCCAAGCAGGGACAGAATGAATAACACCACCACGATCAAGCCAATAAGATAGATGATATTTCGCACGTTGTTCTCCTTGCCGACACCTCATATGAAAAAGTGAGGGGAAATTCCCCGTTACCTGGCCGCAGGCTACCACTCAGTGTAGCCGGGAGCGGCGACCGGACAACCTCCTCTCACCCAGCGCCGCCATTTCGTCCTGGAGCCGTTCGATGATCTCGCGCTCGTCCCCTTCCAGCCGTTCTGGATCGACGGGCTCGCCGATGACCACCCTGACCCGCCCTCGCCGCGGCAACCGCTGCCCTGGGGGCATCAGCTCGTGGGTTCCCTCGATCCACACCGGCACCACCGGTACCGGCTGGGCCCTGAGCAAGAGCCCCAATCCGGGACGAAAGGGCTGCAGCCGGCCATCCGGCGAGCGTTGTCCCTCGGGAAACCAGACGAGCTGATGACCGCGGTCCAGGGCGGCAGAGGCGAGCACCAGACTGCGCCTCGGCGCGGTCCCCGGATCGATGGGCAGTATCCGCGCGATGCGACTGAACCCGCGACGCACGCGCCCGGTGAAGAGCATGCCGGTCCAGCCGGCCCAGTAGAGTGATTCTGCCTGACAACGATCCATGATCTGCAGCAGCACCAGCGGATCGAGTACGCTCAGATGTCGCGGAGCGATCACACAAGGCATCCTGTCGGGCCACTGACCACTGACAGAGACTCGCAGCAATCCTCTGCTGATCAACCGCGCCAGCCCCCAGACCCACCATCCCATGAATCCGTGGATACGCCCGGGTGGCATGAGAGCCCTGCGCTGTCTGTCATCCAGCAACCCCTCGGGGTTCCGCAAGGCTTCCACCAGATCCTCGTCCTCGCCTTCGCTGCCGGTCGGACCGGCGGCCGCCTCGTTGAGCAGATCCCGCACGGTCTCCACTCGGGCGATCGCCGAATCCTCCAGATCGATGCCCGCATGCTCGCGCAGGGCCAGGGTCAGGTCCACCCAGCTCAGCGAATCGATGCCCAGGTCCATGGCGAGGTGGCTGTCCGGTGTCAGGCGAATGTCGTGGAAGCGCCGAGCCAGGTAGCGCCAGGTGCTATCGGCGGCGGGATCGGACAGCAGCTGCTGGTCCTCGGGGGCCATGTCCTCGGGCGAGAGGGGCTCAACAACCGCTTCGGCGGCCTCGTCGCCTTCCTCGAGATGCTCGAACAACGCCTCGAGCTTGTGACGCCGCAACTTGCCCAGGCGGGTTCGCGGCAGCGGATCCAGTGACACCCGCACTTCACCAGGCCGATGATGGCTCGGCAGAGCCGCGGATATCTCGCTCACTGCCTTCTCGAGGGTGCGTCTCAGCTCATCGCCGGTTACCTCGCGCAGCAGCCCGGGGGCGGGGACGACGACGACCGCCAGCCGGTCCGCATGCGCGAGGAGGCCGGTCTCACGAATCCTGTCCGACGCCTCGAGGGCCTTCTCGACCCGTTCCGGATCGACGTTCTCACCCCCGGAGAGCACGATCATCGCCGATGCCCTGCCATGCAGGTAGAGATGGCCCTCCGCATCGAAGGAGCCCGTGTCGCCGGTATGGAACCAGCCCTCCTCGTCGAGGGATTCCCGCGTCTTGTCCGGCAGGTTCCAGTATCCACCGAAGACATTGGGGCCGCGTGCCAGCACCTCGCCACGCCCCCTGCCCTCTCTGTCATCGATCGCGAGCTCCACCCCGGGCAGCGCCTTGCCCACGCTCTCCAGCTTGACCTTTTCGGGAGGATTCATGGTCAGGATCGGCGAAGTCTCGCTGAGTCCGTAGCCGGTCGCCACATCCCAGCCAAGGCCACGTAGTTTGCGGCCGAGTTCCGGGTCCAGGGCGGCGCCCCCTGCCACCATCAACCGCAAGCGCGGGGCAATACGCTGATGAAGACTAGCGAAGAGTTGCTTGCCCGGGTTCCAGCCCAGGCGCTGCCGTACCGCCATGGAAACGCCGAGCATGCCGGAAAAGAGTAAAGCCGCCACCCGTCCGCGCTCGGCCACGCGCTCATGAAGGGCGCTCCATATCGCCTCGTAGAGGCGTGGCACGGCCAGCATCACGGTGGCCTCTCCCTCGCGCAGGGCGCGCACGATCTGGGGACCGACGAGGGAGAACGGCACGATGATGGAAGCCCCCAGGGTGAAGGGAACCAGGATACCCACGGTGAAGGGATAGACATGATGGAACGGCAGCGGCACCAGGACGCGGTCGCTGCTGTCGGCCAGCTCCTGGGTACAGAGGGCCTCCACGTTGCTGGTCATGTTGTGGTGGGTCAACGGCACCCCCTTGGGAGGGCCGGTGGTACCGGAGGTATAGAAGATAGTGGCCAGATCTTTCCCATCGGCGCAGGCGGCCACGGGCTCGGCCTGAAGCAGGTCCTGCCAGGCGCGACCCGACTCCCTGTCATCCCCATCGCCATCGAAGAGAAACAGGGCGACCTCTCCCGGCAGAGGAGAGAGCCGCGAACGCAGAGCCGCCGTCGTGAAGACCATGCAAGGCGCACAGTCACCCAGGGCGTGCTCCAGATCCTCTTGGGGCATCTGGGTGTCGAGGGGTACGACCACGCCACCGACATGCAGGATGCCCAGTGCCGACACGACCCAGTCGACGCTGTTGGGCGCCATGATCACCACGCGATCACCGCGGACGAGACCCTGCTGGCGGAGACCGCCGGCCAGGCGGGCAGCACGATCGAGGAGATCCCGCCGGCTGGTGCTGCCGAGGGTGTCTCGCCCCAGGGAGACGATGGCCTCATGTCGGTCGTCGATATTCCGGGAAACGATGAGTTCGTTGAGAGTTGCTGTGTCCATTGGCCTGAAGCTCCTGGGTCGAGGATCGGCTGCGCCTTCTTTATTCAAGCCCTTGGTGAAGATCGCCCTTTATCCAAGGATGAGGGATATATGAATAGCAGAGAAACTCACCCGATACCTGGCCACAGGTCACCTCTCAGTGGAGTCGGCAGCGGTGACTGGATAACCTCGGCGCCCGCCGTGCAAGGATGCAACCGACGGTATCGGCCACGAAGCTCTCCACTGGCTGCACGGCACGCACGTTTCTCGAGCCCGGTATTACTCCTGCTTGTGAGCCAGCGCCATCAGGTAGAGGGCGAGAGCCAGGGCCAGCACCGACAGCGCCAGGTAGATGGCATCCAGTGGCGTATCGAAGCTGATCCCCACCACGGCCCGGAAGAACTCGATGATCACGGCCAGAATGACCACCCGGGCGATCTTGTCCTTGAGTTGATCGAGAGAGCTGACGTTGAAGGGGTGCTGGGGGTCGCGCCCCTCGACGGGCTCGATACGGGAGACGAAAAGCTTATAGACCCCCAGGCCGAAGATCATCAGCACCAAGGCGATCAGGTAGATATCCACGGCGACAATGATATCGGTGACCACGCTCTTGTGGATGTCGTCTCCCCCGCCCAGGTAATGACGCCAGGTATCGGCCACAACCGAGAGGATATCCAGGCTGGCGATAATAAACAGTACCAGGGCCCCCAGCAGGGCCGGCACCACGGCCAGAAGCACCATCAGGCGTGAGTTCCAGAGGAAGGCCTCGAAGTGCCGCTCGAGCTGACCGCGTCTCGTCTTGGGTGCGGGCCGGGAATCCGGATCCATGATTCTCTCCTTGTGAATTCAATGACATCGGCTGAACACCTTGTCGGCCGGGGGTTTGACCCGACGACGCTGGATGCGCCTATGATGACGGAAGTCCTTTCGCATGGCAGCTCCGATGACATCACCGACTGTTCGCTCACGACGTCTGATCTTCACGCTGTTGCCACGCATTCTGCGCTTCCTGTGGCGGGTGCTGTGCGCCTTCCTGCGCAACCGCGGCATTCTGCTGGCCGGTGGCGTGGGTTACAACATCCTGCTCTCCATCGTGCCGCTGTTTTCTCTGCTGGTGGTACTACTGGCCGGCGTGGTCGACGAGGCGCACCTGCTCGAGGTGCTCAGCGTCCAGGCTCGCCATCTGGCGCCCGCTCATGCCGAAGTCCTGCTCGATGCGGTACGCACCCTGCTCGATTCGCGTGACGTGATCGGCATTCTGGGCTTTCCCGTGCTGCTGCTGTTCAGCTCCTTTGCCTTTCGCATGCTCGAGGACGCCCTGGCCATCATCTTCCATGCCCCGGACACCCACCCCCATGGCCGCAGCGCCTGGGTCTCGGTGTTGTTGCCCTATGCCTTCATGCTGGTACTGGGGGCAGGCCTGCTGGCCCTGACCCTGCTGGTGACCTTGGTCAGCTCCATGAATGCCTTGTGGCTGGCACTGTTCGAACGCGAACTGCCCCTTGCCGGCCTTTCCGAGCCGATGCTCAACCTGACCAGCTTCCTCGGCGTCTTTCTGCTTTTCAGCGCCATCTACAAGGTCCTGCCCGTGGTGACGATCGCCCTGCGACGCGCCATAGTGGGCGGATTCATCGCTGCCCTGCTGTGGGAGGGCGTGCGCCTGCTGCTGGTCTTCTACTTTGCCAACATCTCTCTGGTGAACGCGGTATACGGCTCCCTGGCCACCCTGGTGGTCGTGTTACTTAGCCTGGAGGTGGGCGCCATCATTCTGCTGCTCGGGGCACAGGTCATCGCCGAACTGGAGCGCAACGCCCGCCTGGGCCTAGCCTGGTACATCGATCCTCGCTACCAGGCAGTGACGCATGTCGACTAGTCACGAGCAAGAGGGATCAGCCATCAGAACGTGGAAAGTCCCGTCGCCTCCATGACTCGATAGCGCAGCCACTTCCAGACCGTGGTGTCGTCATGGGCCTCGAAAGGCTCGCTGGTGATCCGCCGGGGGGTACTCTGCCAGCGACGTTCGAAAAAAGAAGCGGCGTCGAGCAGGGCCGGGGTGTCTGGAGGACCGACCAGTCGCACACTGGTCTCCAGATTGAGGTCATCCAGATTGCGCCGTGTGAAGTTGGCCGAGCCGAGAATCATCTCGGCCTCGCTGCCCGGCTCGGCGGGCCGACGCAGCAGCAGCTTGCTATGGCACTGCTCGCCCCGGCTGACACACCAGCGCACCGTGATGCCGGCCTCGTGGAGTTCATGGGCCACGGGACGGTTAGGAATCCCGCCTTTCTCCAGCCCGAAGGCATCGCGGTTGGGGTCGAGCAGGACGCGAAGCACCACTCCGCGCTCCTTGGCCGCCACCAGCGCGTCGATCATTTCCCGATGGGAGAGATAGAAGACGGCGATGTCCAGTCGGTCACCGTGGCCGCTGGCATCGATGGCCGCCATCAGGGCATCGCGGATCGCGCCCTCGGTCAGCACCTGAAGCCTGGCCTGCTCGAGCGGCCTCTCGTCGCGGTCGAGCGGTGCCGGGCCACCCAGGCTAACCCCCGCCCAGCCCGCCACCGGACGTTCCGAGGCCAGCAGATCGAGTGCCGCCGCGCCTTGGAAACGCAGCGCCATATTGCCATGTAAGCTGCTGGCATCGTGGGGGTTGGCAGAGGTGACCAGACCCGCCCAGCTATCGCCATGGTCCACCACCAGGGTCTTGCGATGGTTGGCGTTGAAGTTGAGCAAGGCCAGGTAGCTGCGCAGTGACACCCGCCCCGGGCCCAACGCATTGGGCAGCCAGCCGCCGTCGCTATCGTTACCGAGCCAACGCGGGCCCAGGTGCCAGATCCCCGACCAGAGGGGATTGGAGGCCCGTAACCGATTAACGTCGCTGATCACCACGCGCACCCCGGCTTTGCGTAGTCTGTCGAGATGTGCGAGTTCCAGCCCCCCGTAGAGGGTGTTGAGCGGGTCGGTGATCACCACCGCCTCAAGCTCAGGATATTGCCGCTTCTGTGCGATCAGGGCATCGCTGACCTCCGTCGAGAGCGGTCGGAAGGCCTCGTCGGCGGCACCGGTAAAGTCGTTGAAGAGGAACATGTCCAACACCACCAGTCGCCGGGCCTGACCGATCAGGGAAAACACCTCGTCGAAGATTTCATATCGAGCGTGCCGTTCCCCCGAAGGGGTGTACCAGGTCTCGTCGGCAAGAAAGCGTACCTCGGTGGCGACCCGTTCCGGAAAGGCTAGGGAGACCCCGTCGGGCAGTGGCTTGTAGCGCTGCCAGGCGCCCATAACGACCCAGGCCACCAGCAACACCATCACGATCCATGGCCACATTCGGCGCCTCCGCTGTCCCAGCTTGTGCTTGCCGTCCATGACGCCCTCAGTCAGTCGCGTCGCCTCATCGTGCAACGTCAGGGGCCAGCATAGCGACAGGGCTGGCAAAAAGCAGGTGTGCCCGGCCGAGGCCGGGCACAACGAACGTCTAGCGGCTCAAGGGAGCTCAGTCCTGGCGGCTCAGCCGGCGGCGGCGCAGGATCAGGCGTGCCACTCCTGCCAGGGAAGCGATTCCCAGAGCAATGATACCGAGCACGACCAGCATCGACGGGCTGCCGGTATGGGCATGCACCGAGGGGGCACCATGCCCCGAGTGTCCGGAGGCAACGACCGGCAACAAGATGACAGCGCCAGCACCGAGGGTGCGCAGGGTGGTAGAACAAAGTGGCTTCATTGGAGTGTCTCCTGGTCATGACAAGAACGGAAGTGGCGAGGCTTCAGGCGATCATCCTGCGGTCGCGGTATCCGCTGCGGCGCGGCGTTCGGTCGGCCGGCGGTCCGGCAACATGCCTCGGTCGAGGATGAAACGGATGATCTCCTCGAGGCCGACGCCGTCGTAGAGATTGGTAAAGACGAAGGGCCGCTCGCCGCGCATCTTTCGAGAATCACGATCCATCACCTCCAGGGAGGCGTGAACCTGTTCGGCAATATCGATCTTGTTGATGATCAGCAGATCCGACTTGGTGATGCCGGGGCCACCCTTGCGTGGAATCTTGTCGCCGGCGGAGACATCGATCACGTAGAGGGTCAGATCGGAAAGCTCCGGGCTGAAAGTGGCCGAGAGGTTGTCGCCGCCGGACTCGACCAGCACCAGTTCCAGTCCCGGATGCCGTGCCTGGAGCTCGTCGATAGCGGCGAGGTTCATCGAGGCATCTTCGCGGATCGCGGTGTGCGGGCAGCCGCCGGTCTCCACGCCGAGGATGCGATCCGCGGGAAGCGCCTCATGCTTGAGCAGGAAGTCGGCGTCCTCCCGGGTATAGATATCGTTGGTGACCACGGCGATGTCGTAGAGGTCGCGCAGTGCCAGGCAGAGCTGCTTGAGCAATGCCGTCTTGCCGGAACCCACCGGGCCGCCGACGCCGATACGCAGGCAATGTGTCATCTCGTTCTCCTAGCTTCGAAAAAGTCGCGAATACTGGGTCTCGTGCAGGGCGCTGGCCAACGCCAGGCCCGGCAGGACGGGCCCCAGATCGTCATCGTCCAGTACCAGTGCCTCCTCCACGGCGGCCACCAGCGCCGGGCGCAGTCGTTCTACCAGGCGTTGGGCGGCGGTGTGGCCCAGCGGCAGCGCCTTGCAGGCGACGGCAAGCTGGTTCTCCAGCCAGGCCCAGGAAAATCCCAGCAGCGCCTGGCGTTGCCCGATGCGGCGCTGATGGGCCGTCCAGGCGAAAACCGTCACATAGGCCGCACCCGCCGGTAGTTCCGGCGACGCGCTTGAAGGTCCCGGGGGCAGAAGCCCCAGACTATCCAGCAGGCGAGTCAGCGAGGCGCCAAGTCGCGAATCCTCGGCGGCCAGTTCGGCGGTCTCCCGGTTGGCCGCCAGCCAAACATCCCAGGCGGCGATCGCTTCCCCGTCCCCGGCCTCCCAGGCCGTCATCAAGCGAGCCAGCACCGGCAGTTCGCAGCGGGTCAGTCCATCGTCCAGCACGCCGTCCAGCCACTCGCCGAGGCTCGCCTCGTCCCACACCCAGCCCAGTTCGAAGGCGCTCTCCAAGCCCTGGGAAAAGGCGAAGGCGCCGATGGGCAATGCCGGACTCACCAGTTGCAGTAACCCCAGCAGTGCCAACTCATTGCCCTGCCCTGCCGTCTCGTCGATCTCAATGCGCATGCTCTTGCTCACGGTCATCCTCATGCAGGTGGTCATGGGCATGGCCATGTTCATGACTGCCATGGCTGTACGCCCCCGACTCCGGGTCGAAGGGCGCCTGGTGATGCGTCAGGCGCGCGCCCAGGCGCTCGGCGAGCGCCTCGAGCACATGGTCCGGCGGGAAGCGCACGAAGCCCTGACCTGATGAAGAGTCCTCGTCCTCACCCAGCGCCAGCTGCACATGGCGGTTGCCCAGGTGGTAGGCGAGCCGCGCCAGAGGCAGCCCAGCGGCAATACGCGCGGTGACCACCGGCTCCACGGCCGCACGGATACGCACCACCTCGCCGTTCTCGGCGCGCAGCCCCTCGCCGTCGCGCAGCACCGGGCCACGATCGAGGAAGAGGCCCAGCTGGCAGCCGCTGTCGCTGACCGCCTTGAGGCGACCCAGCATGCGCTGATCGAAGGGCAGGGTCAGGGTGTCATCCGCCTGCCTCGCCGCGATGGGCCCGAGGCGTTCGGTCAATTTCAACATGTCGAGCTCCTAGAAGAGGTGATAGCGCTGTGCCAGAGGCAATTCAGTCGCGGGCTCGCAGGTCAGCAGCTCCCCGTCGGCATGCACCTCGTAGGTCTGGGGGTCGACACTGAGTTCAGGGCAGGCGCCGTTGAGCTTCATATCGCCCTTTCGTACCTGACGGACATCACGACATGCTGACAAGGGACTCTGCAGGCCCAGCCGTTCCTTGATGCCGGCGTCCAGCGCCGCCTGGCTGACGAAGGTAAGGCGGGTCTGGCTCGCCGCCCGGCCGTAGGCGCCGAACATGGGTCGGTAGTGCACCGGCTGGGGCGTGGGGATCGAGGCGTTGGGGTCGCCCATGGGTGCCGCGGCGATCATCCCGCCCTTGAGGATCATGGCCGGCTTGGTGCCGAAGAAGGCCGGTTTCCAGAGCACCAGGTCGGCCAGCTTGCCCACCTCTACAGAGCCCACCTCATGAGCAATGCCATGGGTGATCGCCGGGTTGATGGTGATCTTGGCGATATAGCGCTTGGCGCGGAAATTGTCGGCGCCAAGGGCCTCGTCTTCCGGCAGCAGGCCTCGCTGGACCTTCATCTTGTGGGCGGTCTGCCAGGTGCGGCAGATCGATTCGCCCACCCGCCCCATGGCCTGGGAATCCGAGGCGATCATCGAGATAACGCCCAGGTCATGAAGGATATCCTCGGCGGCGATGGTCTCGCGGCGGATGCGCGAGTCGGCGAAGGCCACATCCTCGGGGATCTTGGGATCGAGATGGTGGCACACCATCAGCATGTCGAGGTGCTCGTCGATGGTGTTAACGGTATAAGGTCGCGTCGGATTGGTCGATGACGGCAACACATAGGGCTTCGCACAGGCAGTGATGATATCGGGCGCATGGCCGCCCCCGGCCCCCTCGGTGTGGTAGGTATGGATGCAACGTTCCTGGAACGCCGCCAGGGTATCCTCCACGAAGCCCGACTCGTTGAGGGTATCGGTATGGATCGCCACCTGGACATCGTACCTGTCAGCCACGCTCAGGCAGTTATCGATGGCCGCCGGCGTGGTCCCCCAGTCCTCGTGGAGCTTGAGCCCCATGGCGCCGGCCTCGAGCTGTGCCTCCAGTGCCTCGGGCAGGCTGGCATTGCCCTTGCCCAGAAAACCGATATTCATCGGCATGTCGTCCACCGCCTGAAGCATCTTGCCGATATGCCACTCGCCGGGCGTACAGGTCGTCGCATTGGTGCCGGTGGCCGGCCCCGTGCCGCCGCCCAGCATGGTGGTGATGCCGCTCATCAGGGCCTCCTCCACCAGCTGCGGACAGACGAAGTGGATATGGGCGTCCAGCGCCCCGGCGGTGAGGATCTTGCCCTCGCCGGCAATGATCTCGGTGCCCGGGCCAATGATAATCTCCACACCCGGCTGGGTGTCGGGATTGCCGGCCTTGCCGATGGCCGCGATGCGCCCGTCCTTGAGGCCCACATCCGCCTTGACGATGCCCCACCAGTCGAGGATGAGGGCGTTGGTGATCACGGTGTCCATCACGCTCTCGTCGGCGCGCTGGCTCTGGCCCATGCCATCGCGAATCACCTTGCCGCCGCCGAACTTGACCTCGTCGCCGTAGTGGGTGGCGTCGCGTTCCACCTCGATCCATAGCTCGGTGTCGCCCAGTCGCACCCGATCGCCCACCGTGGGGCCGTACATATCGGCATAGGCTTGTCTCGAAATTTTCATCAGGTGTCGTCCTCCAGGCTGCCCATGACGGCACCGCGAAAGCCGTAGATATGGCGCCGCCCGACATAGGGAATCAGCGTCACCTCGCGGCTCTGCCCAGGCTCGAAGCGGATGGCGGTGCCGGCCGCCACGTCGAGGCGATAGCCGCGCGCCTTGTCGCGGTCGAAGGTCAGGGCCGGGTTGGCCTCGGCAAAGTGGTAGTGGGAACCCACCTGGATCGGCCGGTCGCCGGTGTTGGCGACCTCGACGCTGATACGCTCACGCCCTTCGCAGAGAGCGATCTCACCGTCCTGCAATTTGTATTCGCCGGGAATCATGGCGTGCTCCTTCGTCGCGTGAGGGGTGAGGAGGGAGGAGTGAGGGGCAAGGTGGTGAACACACCTCATGCCTCACGCTTCTCTCCTCACACTCAAACAATCGGTTCGTGGATCGTGACCAGCTTGGTACCGTCCGGGAAGGTCGCTTCGACCTGCACGTCCTCGACCATCTCGGCCACCCCCTCCATGACGTCATCACGTCTCAGGATCTCGCGGCCATAGCTCATCAGCTCCGCCACGCTGCGCCCGTCCCTGGCGCCTTCCAGTATCTCGAAGCTGATCAGCGCAACGGCCTCGGGGTAGTTCAGCTTGAGGCCACGGTCGCGGCGCCGCTCGGCCAGCTGTGCCGCCGAGAACAGCAGCAGCTTGTCCTTGTCTCTGGGGGTCAGTTCCATGCAATTCTCTCCTCTTTAAATATTCGCGACTGAGCATTCATGCCGCTTGTGGGAGCCGTGCTTGCACGGCGATTACTGCCGCCATCGCTCTGCAAGCAGAGCTCCCACCAGAGAGCTCCTGCTCCTACGTCAACCAGATACGCGGTACCTGCGCGGGTTTACCGATCAACAGGGGGCGCAGGATCTCCCAGGCGCCCTGGCAGAGTTCCCAGGCCTCGTTGCGCTCGTTGCCGAGATAGCGCAGCAGCAGTACTCCGTGGCGCACCGTAACCGCCCAGCGGACCGCGGTCGGCAGGGTCTCGCGCAGCGCCTCGATGGCCTCGCGCTCGTCATCCAGGCCTACCGCCCAGAGGGTAGCCTGCACCGTGGCGCCGCCCTGGCCCCAGCGTCCGAGGAAGCGTGGATGTGCCGGGTCAAGGGGCTGGCGTTCCAGCCACAACGGTCGGCCGTCACGGGTCAGGCGAAAGCGCTGGTCGATCCGGCCCGAGACATAGGGCAGCGAACTGGCCGGCCGGCCCAGCGCCAGCACCTCCCAGCCCAGGCAGCGGGCGCCTCCCTCGAGCTCGATCGTCGTGGCCTGCTCTCCCCGGGAGCCGTCGAAGGCCAGGGTTTCCTGAGGCAGCCACTCGAGAATGCCGTCATCGGCTACCGCCAGCCGGGAGTGCTGAGACCAGGCCACGCCATGGGTATCCGCCTTGTAGAGTTTATTGGCCGCCGGGGTGGTGAGCAGCGCATGGGCACCAGGTTCGACGCAGGCCGATATCGACAGGGCATCGCCACTGACTAGCCCGCCGGGCGGGTGCAGCAGATAGGCATGACAGGCGCCCGTGGTCCCTTCCGGATGAAAGGTGCGCTGGACGCGAAGCGGTCCCTGGTGACGTGCCCGGACCATCCGGGTGATGCCCTCTCGTGCCGCGAAGGCCAGCTCGAGGGAGGCCGCCCAGTGGCGCCGGGCATCGAAGCGATGGCCGGAGCGCCCGGGTATCGTCGTCTCGAAGGCCGTCATACCGTCAGATGCTCCTTGATGAGTGCATCGGAAAGCCCGTCGATCCCGCCCCCCGCCACGGGGCGCCCGCGATCAATGATGGCGAAGCGGTCGGCGAACTTGCGGGCGAAGGGCAGTTTCTGCTCCACCAGCAGCACCGTCAGGTTGTCCTCGCGGATCAGGCGACGAATCACCTCGCCGATCTGAGTGACGATATTGGGCTGGATGCCTTCCCCCGGCTCGTCGAGAATCAGCAGCCGCGGCTCGATCACCAGGGCACGGCCGATGGCCAGTTGCTGCTGCTGGCCGCCGGACAGGTCCCCGCCGCGACGATGCTTCATCTCCTCGAGAACCGGGAAGAGTTCATGGACCCGATCGGGGATGCGCTTGACACCGTCCCCCCTGGCGGCGAGGCCGGTCCTGAGGTTTTCCTCAACGGTCAGCAGGGGAAAGATCTGGCGGCCTTGGGGCACATAGCCGATGCCCAGCCGTGGGCGATCCTCGATGGGCTTGCGGGTGAGGTCGATATCGCCGTCATAGCGGATGCCGCCCGAGGAGATCGCCACCTCGCCCATGATGGCCTTCATCAGAGTGGTCTTGCCCACCCCGTTGCGCCCCATCACACAGGTGCACTGACCGGCCGGCACCTCGAGGTCGAGATCCCAGAGGGTGTGACTCTCGCCGTAGTACTGGTTGAGTCCCTCGACGTTGAGCATCAGGCGGCCTCCTCGTCGGGATCGGCGCCCAGGTAGACCTCGATCACCCTGGGGTCACTGGCGACCTGGTCCATGCTGCCCTCGGCCAGCACGCTGCCCTGATGCAGCACCGTCACGGTCCCTGCGATAGAGCGCACGAAACCCATGTCGTGCTCGACCACTACCACCGACTGCTTGCCCTTTCCGGCAAGGCCGGTCAGCAGTTCGGCGGTACGCTCCATCTCCTGTTCGGTCATGCCGGCCACCGGCTCGTCGATCAACAGCAAGCGTGGCCGCTGCATCAGCAACATGCCGATCTCCAGCCACTGTTTCTGGCCATGGGAGAGGATGCCCGCGGGCCCGTTACGCAACGCCTCGAGCCCGATGGTCTCGAGCACCTCCTCGATACGATCTCGCACCTCGCCGGTCATCCGGGCGGTCAGCGTCGGCAGGATGCGCTTGTCGGCGGCCATGGCCAGCTCCAGGTTTTCGAAGACACTGAGCGCCTCGAAGACCGTGGGCTTCTGGAACTTGCGGCCGATGCCGAGGCTGGCGATCTCCGGTTCGTTCATGGTCAGCAGGTTGTGACGACTGCCGAACCATACCGAGCCACTGTCGGGTCGGGTCTTGCCGGTGATGATGTCCATCATGGTGGTCTTGCCCGCCCCGTTGGGGCCGATGATGCAGCGCAGTTCGCCGTCATCGATGGTCAGGTTGAGATCATCGATGGCCTTGAAGCCGTCGAAGCTCACGCTGACATCCTCCAGGTAGAGGATGGGACCGTGACGCACATCCACCGGAGAGGTGGCGGGCACCAGGAAATCGAAGACATGATCGCGATCGGCCAGGGAACTCAGGAAACTCATGCGGAGGCCTCCTTGCTGATATCGTGAGACAGCGTTTCATTACTGCCTCTCTTGAATCCCTGCCCTTTAAAACGATAGGCCAAGAGGCCGGCGACGCCCCTGGGCAGGAAGACCGTGACCAGCACGAACATCCCCCCCAGGGCAAACAGCCAGGCGTCGGGCATGACGCCGGTGAAGACGGTCTTGGCATAGTTGACCAGCAAGGCCCCGATCACCGCGCCATACAGCGTGCCGCGACCGCCCAGGGCGACCCAGAGCACGATCTCGATGGAGAAGATGGGCGAGAACTCGCTGGGATTGATGATGCCCACCTGGGGCACATAGAGGGCGCCGGCCACCCCGGCGAGCATCGCCGAGACCACGAAGACAAACAGCTGGAAGCGCTCGACGCGATAGCCCAGGAAGCGCGTGCGCGCCTCGGCATCACGACAGGCGACACTGACCCGGCCTAGCTTGCTGGCAACGATGGCGCGGCACAGCACATAGCCCAGCGCCAGGGCCACGCCGGTGGCGATGAAGAGCCCCAGGCGGGTGGCGTCGGTACGCAGGTCGAAGCCCAGCAACTCGCGGAAATCGGTGAGGCCGTTGTTGCCGCCGAAGCCCATCTCGTTGCGGAAGAAGGCCAGCATCAGAGCGAAGGTCATGGCCTGGGTGATGATCGACAGGTAGACCCCGGTGACCCGCGAGCGGAAGGCCAGGAAGCCGAACACCAGCGCCAGGGCCCCCGGTACCAGCATCACCATCAGAAAGGCGAACCAGGGCATGTCGAACCCCAGCCAGTACCAGGGCAGGCTGTCCCAGTTCAGAAAGACCATGAAATCCGGCAGGATCGGATCGCCATAGGTGCCGCGATCGCCGATCTGGCGCATCAGGTACATCCCCATGGCGTAGCCACCCAGGGCGAAGAAGGCCCCATGCCCCAGGCTGAGGATGCCCAGGTAGCCCCACACCAGATCCACGGCGACAGCCAGCAGGGCATAGCTCAGATACTTGCCGAGCAGCGTCACGGTGTAGGCCGAGACGTGCAGGGGGTGCCCGGCCGGGACGGCCAGATGAAGCACCGTCACCAGTGCCAGGCAGGCGAGCAGCACGCCCAGGAAGAGTCGGGTCGCGCCTTCATTGAAGGGTTGCATCAACCACATGGCAGTCTAGCCCTCCGCTGCACGGCCCTTCTGCGGAAAGAGTCCGCGAGGGCGTTTCTGGATGAACAGGATGATGAAGACGAGCACGATGATCTTGGCCAGGACGGCACCGGCCCAGGGCTCGAGGACCTGGTTGATGACGCCCAGCGAGAGACCCGCCACCAGGGTGCCCCAGAGGTTTCCCACGCCGCCGAACACGACCACCATGAACGAATCGATGATGTAGTTCTGGCCGAGGTTGGGGCCCACATTGGTGAGCTGGGACAGGGCGACGCCCGCCAGCCCGGCGACGCCCGACCCCAGGGCGAAGGTCATGATGTCCACCCGGGTCGCCCGAATGCCCATGGAGCGCGCCATGGCCCGGTTCTGGGTCACCGCGCGGACCTCGAGGCCGAGACGGGTACGACGCATCACCAGCATCAGGCAGGCGAACACCACCAGGGCGAACCCGAGGACGAAGAGACGGTTCAAGGTGAGGGACAAGCCTTCATTGATCATCAAGGAGCCGCTCATCCATTCGGGCGAGACGACAGTACGGTTCTGCGGGGAGATGACCGTGCGAACCAGCTGCTGGAGAATCAGGCTGACCCCGAAGGTCGCCAGCAGGGTCTCCAGGGGACGCCCCTTGAGGAACTGGATGACGCTGCGCTCGATAGCGACGCCGGCCAAGGCCGCCACCAGGAAACCCGCGGGAATCGAGAGGACCAGTGCCAGGCCGGGCTGGCCGGGCAACAGCTGTTGCATCGCCCAGGTGGTGTAGGCGCCCAGCATGATCAACTCGCCGTGGGCCATGTTGATCACGCCCATGACACCGAAGGTGATGGCCAGGCCGATGGCCGCGAGCACCAGCACCGAACCCAGCGACAGCCCGAAGTAGAGGGTCTCGAGGCCGCTGTTGATGCGCAGCCTCTGTTCGATATCGGCCAGGGCCGCCGAGGCGGCATCGGCCACCAGGGGATCGTCGCTGCGGGTGGCCGAGTTGAGCGCCGAACGCACTCGGCTATTGAGGCTGCCCTCCAGGTCGGCGATGGCCTCGATCTCTCCCTGCTCGAGGCGATGGATGGCCAATGCCTGCTCGAGCAGGCGGCGAACCTCGGCATCGTCTTCACTGGCGATCACCTCGCGTAACGGCTCGACCATGGGGGCATCCACGCTGCCCAACAGCTCACGGGCCGCATCGCGCCGATCATCGACATCATCGGTATAGAGATCGAGCACCGCGAGGGCACTCTGCAGCTGACCCCGCAGGGCATTGTTGATGCCGATACGGTCCAGATCACGACGCGACATCTCGCCAGCGTCCTCGAAGGTCAGGGCATCGATGACCGGCCAGTTGCGACTGCGGTTCTCGAGCACGATCACGAAACGCCCGGTGTCCTTGTGGCGCTGCAACTTGCCCCCGAGCAATTCGTCGAGCCAACGGCGGCTGCGTTCATCACCGCTGACGATAATGGCCTCGATGGCCTCGGCCTTGGCGTCGTAGGAGGGGGCATCGAGAGATTCCAGCAGGGCCTGACCCTGGCCTGTCTGCTGCTGGGCCTGGGCCGTCGGTGCCAGGCCCAGCAGCAAACAGAGGAGCCATACCCCGGGCAAGACGGCTCGGATCATCCACATGGGAGAGTCCTGTGGTTTATCGATTAACGTTAGAGTGGCGTGTCACGGTGGGCCGGCCTTGCGGCCGGCCCGGGGATCATTCGGTCTCGGCTTCGCTGCCGCCGCAGCTGCCCTCGACCACGTTGTAGTTGCCGCACTCCATGGGCTTGCGCCAGTCGCTGATCAGGTCGCGCGAGCCTTCCAGATAGTCGGACCAGGCGTCACCGGCCACGGTGGACGGGGTCTCCCAGACAATGGAGAACTGGCCGTTGTCCTGGATCTCGCCGATCAACACGGGCTTGGTGATGTGATGATTGGGCATCATGGCGGCATAGCCACCGGTAAGGTTGGGCACTGAAACGCCGATGATGGCATCCTTCACCGCGTCGACATCGGTGGTGCCGGCCTTGCGCACCGCCTCGGCCCACATGTTGAAGCCAATGTAGTGGGCTTCCATGGGATCGTTGGTCACCGCCATCTCGTCGCCGGTGTACTCGATCCAGGCATCGATGAAGTCGTAATTGACGTCGGTATCGACGCTCATGAAGTAGTTCCAGGCCGCCAGATGCCCGACCAGGGGCCCGGTATCGATACCGGTCAGTTCCTGCTCGCCCACCGAGAAGGCGACGACGGGAATATCGGCGGCATCGAGGCCCTGGTTGCCGAGTTCCCGATAGAAGGGCACGTTGGCGTCGCCGTTGATGGTCGAGACCACCGCGGTCTTCTTGCCCTGGCTGCCGAAATCCTTGATCTCGGACACGATGTTCTGCCAGTCCGAATGCCCGAAGGGGGTGTAGTTGATCATGATGTCTTCATCGGCCACGCCGTGTGACTTGAGATAGGCATCGAGGATCTTGTTGGTGGTACGCGGATACACATAATCCGTGCCGGCCAGCACCCAGCGCTCGACACCGACATCGTTCATCAGGTAATTGACGGCGGGAATCGCCTGCTGGTTGGGCGCCGCCCCGGTGTAGAAGACATTCTCGGAGGACTCCTCCCCTTCATACTGCACCGGGTAGAAGAGAAGCCCGTTGAGTTCCTCGACCACCGGGAGTACCGACTTGCGCGATACCGAGGTCCAGTTGCCGAAGATGACGTCGACCTCTTCCTGGGCCAGCAGCTCCCGCGCCTTCTCGGCAAACAACGGCCAGTCGGAGGCCGGGTCCACCACCACGGCTTCGAGTTCACGCCCGAGCAGCCCGCCTTCGGCATTCTGCTGCTCGATGAGCATCTCGACGGTGTCCTTGAGCACCGTCTCGCTGATCGCCATGGTGCCGGAAAGGGAGTGCAGGATGCCCACCTTGATGGGGTCTTCCTGGGCCAGGGCTGGCGTGGCGACGGCAGCGCTCAACAGCGAAGCGGCCAGCCAGCGGGGAGTGCGATAAGGATTGGACGGGATCATGGGATCTCCTTGCGATCGATGTTGTTGTCGATGAGTCCAGCGAGGGAGAACATCGCAAGATGCCTCTCGCTGCTATCGCAAGGGATGTGCCAGATTGGCACGATGCCAATTTTTACTCGTTTATTCAGAGAGTTGGCCCATTCCCTCTACGCCACCGAATCCATCAAAAGGCAATATCCTGGTGCAAGAGGGTCGCTGCCCTGCCCCATAATGGTCTGGTCGTCTGGTGCAGCGCACCGCCATGACGCAAAAAGGGCCACAAGGAAAGCGGGGGCACCGGCCTGGCCGGTGCCCCCGCTGGGCAGTCGCAAAGAACGCTGGAGTCAGTCGCTCTCGGGCCCACCCGTGCCGGTAGTGTTCTGCATCCGACGGCGCAGGATCGGGCCGACGATATAGGGCAGGATCAGCCCCAGGCCGGCGAAGACCCAGAGACCGATGGCCAGGCCACTGTCCCACAGGATGGTCCAGTCACCATCGGAGATGTCCATGGCATGGCGCAGGTTCTTCTCCATCTCCGGCCCCAGCAGCAGGCCGAGGATGATCGGTACCAGCGGGATCTCCAACTTGCGAAAGATATACCCGGCAACACCGAAAGCCACCATGAAGTAGAGATCAAAGACGGTGTTGCTGATCGAGTAGATGCCCACGAAAGCGATCATGGTCACCACCGGCAGCAGATACATCGGCGGCACCGAGAGCAGCTTGACGAAGATGCCCACCAGCGGAATATTCAGGATCAGCAGCAGGAAATTGCCGATCAGCAGCGCCGCGATCACCCCCCAGACGATATCGGCGTTCTGGGTAAACATCAGCGGCCCGGGGGTGATGTTCAGCGAGATCAGCAAGGCCAGCAACACGGCGGTCGTACCGCTGCCCGGGACACCCAGCGTCAGCATGGGCACCAGGGCCCCGCTGGAGGCACCATTGTTGCCGGCCTCGGGACCGGCGACACCGCGCGGGTCCCCCTGGCCGAAATAGCCTTTCTTGCCGACCATCTTCTTCTCGAGGGTGTAGCCGATAAAGCTGCCCAGTGAGGCCCCGGCGCCGGGCAGGACGCCGGCGATGAAGCCCAGCACGCCACCCCGGAAGCTGGAAGGGAGGATGTTGCGGATATCCTTCCACTTCAGCGTGAGCTTGTTGACGGCCATCTTCTCCTTGCCGCCGCCGGCCTTCTCCTCGATGAAGAAGAGCAGCTCGGAAATGGCGAACAACCCGACGATGGCGATGATGAAGTCCACCCCCTCGTAGAGCTCCAGGGTGCCGAAGGTATAGCGCTGGACCCCGGTGGAGTCGATGCCCACGGTGGCGATCATCAGGCCGATGGCGGCGGCCACCACGGTCTTCATGGGATTCTTGCCGGTGATGCCGCCGAGGGTGGCAAAGGCCAGCAGGAAGAGCGCGAAATACTCGGCCGGGCCGAAGGTCAGGGCGAAATTCGCCAGCAGCGGAGCCAGCAGGATCAGGCCGATGGTGGCGACCAGGCTGCCGATAAAGGAGGCCACCGCGGAAATCGCCAGCGCCTCGGAGGCCTTGCCCTGCTGCGCCATGGGATAACCGTCAAGGCAGGTCATCATGGCCGGTTCGTCACCGGGAATATTCAACAGGATCGACGAAATGCGTCCGCCGTACATGGCCCCGGCATAGACCGAGGTGAGCATGATCATGGCTGTTTCCGGGGCAAGCCCCAGGGTGAAGGCCAGCGGAATCAGGATGGCGACCCCGTTGGCCGGCCCCAGGCCCGGCAAGGCACCGATCAGGGTACCGAGGAAGGCGCCCAGCAGGGCGAACATCAGGTTATGCGGTGCCAGGGCGACGCCGAAACCGTCCATCAGAAAGCCGAGCGTCTCCATCAGTTCACCTCCAGGAAGGACAGCAGTCCCATCGGCAACGCCAGGTCAAGGGCGAAGTTGAAGAGCAGGAAGACCACCACCCCGGACACCGCACCGGTGACATAGGCCTTGACCGGACGCGATCCCATGCGCCAGCACAGGGTGCCCACGGCAAGGGTGGTGCTGATGATGAAGCCCAATGGCTGCAGCAACATGGCATAGAGGATCAGCACCACCACGGCGATGATCAGCTCGATGCCCGTGCGGCTCCAGGGCCAGGCATTATCCGGATCCGGCCGCACGACCATATACAGGCTGGAAAGCGCCAGCACGACGGCCAGCAGGCGGGGGAAAGTATCGGGACCGACGGCCTCGCTCCCGCCGAAGGGTTCGGTGAACTGAGTAGTGCCCCAGCCGTACGCGACGGCCAGGACAATCATCAAGACCCCGAAGATGCGGTCGTTGAAGGTCATTACTGAATCAGCCCTATATCCTTGGAGAGGGTTTCGATCTCGTCGATCTGGTTGAGAACGAAGTCCTCGAACTCGCCGGCGGTCATGTGGAAGGGCATCAGGCCATTCTGGGTCATCACGCTCTGCCACTCATCGCTGGCATAAATGGTGTCCATGGCCTCGGTCCAGTAGGCCTTGGCGTCATCGGAGATATCCGCCGGCATATAGAAGCCGCGCCAGTTGGGACCGAGCGCATCGATACCCTGCTCCATGGCGGTGGGGATATCCTCGAACTTACCGGGCAGACGCTCCTCGGACAGCACGGCAAGCACCTTGAGATCCCCGGATTCCATGAAGCCCTGGGCCTCGGTGATATCACCGGTGAAGGCCTCGACATGGCCCCCGATCACCTGGGTCAAGGCCTCACCGCCGTTGTTGTACGACAGGTAGGCGATGCGCGGCAGGTTCTCGACATCCGCGGCCTGGGCGGCGATCAGCACCTTGAGGTGATCCCAGCCCCCCTTGGCACTGCCCCCGGCGAACTTGACGCTGCGCGGGTCTTCCTTGAGGGCATCCATCAGCTCATTGAGATCTTCATACTCGGAATCGGCTGACACGGCGATGATGCCGTAATCGGCCCCGAGCGCGCCGATCCAGTTGACCATGTCGGCGGTCATGTTCGGGAACTGGCCCTGAGCCAGGCGGGTCGTGGTGGCCGTCGAGGCGGCCACCAGCAGCTGCTCGTCACCGGCGCGCTTGCTGATGGTGTGACCGAAGGCCACCCCGCCGCCGGCACCGGCCATGTTGATGGTCTGGACGCTACGCGGAACGATGTCCAGATCCTCCATCACCTTGCCGACGCTTCGGCAGGTGAAGTCCCAGCCGCCACCCGGATCGGCGGGCGCCAGGCACTCCACCTTGCCCTCGGGCTCGAAGGCCTGGATACCACCGGCGCCAGCGGCGAAGACGGCTACGGCAAACAGCTTGAGCGGTGTTTTCATCGGCATTGTTATGTCCTCTTGCGTTGCGGGTATATCGAACAAGGAAGCAGGCCTTGCCAGGTGTCGTCGATTACCTTACAATTCTGTAAGGCGGAACAACGTTCTTCAGGATAGAAAACTAGGGTTTGCCGATGATCGCGTCAATGGCGATCCGGGAAATTGCGACCAAAGTTTCATACCGGAATACCCCACCCGAAGGGAGTCTTGTCAGTATGGCTCAGGATCGTGTGGAGGCCGTGGAGCGAGCGCTTAGCGTGCTGGAGGCCTTCGACTCCGACCAGCAGGCCTTCAGCCTCGCCGAACTGGCCCAGGCCACAGGCTTCTACAAGAGCACCCTGCTGCGGTTGCTGGGTTCGCTGGTACGCTTCGACTATGTCAGGCGCGACGAGGCTGGCCTCTGGCACCTGGGCGAGAGCCCGCGGCGCCTGGCCCGACGCCAGGATCCCGACCAGCTGCTGGCCAGTCGGGTCCAGCCGCTGCTCGATAGGCTGGCCGCCAAGATTGGCGAGACGGCCTCGCTGCTGGAGCGATCGGGCGACAGCGTCGAGTGCCGACTGGTGGCCCTGCCGGCTGCCGCCCTCCGCCACGACCTGCGCCCCGGCATGACCTGGGCGCCAGCCATCGATAACGCTCCTTGCCCCGCTCTTCCCGGCGGATGCATGGTCAGTCATCCGCTTCCCGAGATACCTGGCGCACCGCGACGTTGGCTGGCCCTGTCGGGTCCGGAGGGGCGCCTGACGGTCGCCGATGCGACCCTTGCCCTGGCCGAAGCCGGCGCTGACCTCAAGACCCCACGCGGGAACACCGGCGAGGAACTGACGCCATGAGATTGCTGCTGGTGGAAGATGACACCCTGCTGGCCGAGACCCTCATCGATACCCTGAGCCTCGAGGGCCATGAGGTATGGCATCTCGCTGACGGCGAAGCCGCACGGACACATCTTTCGGAGCCGGAACATGGCGCCGCGCTGGTGTTGCTCGACCTGAACCTGCCGGGGTGCAACGGCCTTTCGGTTCTCGAAGCACTGCGTCGCCACGACACGGAAACCCCGGTACTGATCCTGACCGCACGCGGCGCCGTGGAGGATCGCGTGCAGGGCCTCGACCTGGGCGCGGACGACTACCTGGCAAAGCCCTTCGCCCTGGGTGAACTCGAGGCCCGTGTCCGCGCCCTGCTGCGGCGGCGCAGTGTCGACCCTCAGCTCAGGGTCGGACCCCTGATGCTCGACACCCGGCATCAGCGTTTCACCCTCGAGGATGCAACGCTCGCCCTGCCGCCCCGCGAGCAACGCCTGCTGGCCTGCCTGATGCGCCATGCCGGCGAGCCGGTGGACAAGGTGCAACTTGCCGAGGAAGCCTTCCAGGGCGACGCCATGGGCGACAACGCCATCGAGGTCTATGTTCACCGCCTGCGCAAGCGACTCGGCCACACCGGCGTAGCCTTGCGGACGGTGCGTGGGTTGGGTTATCTGCTGGAGGTGGAGTGAAGCGGGGCGACAGCCTCTACAAGCGCCTGCTGGGATGGCTGCTGCTGCCCCTGCTGGTGCTGGGCAGCCTGATCCTGATCCAGGCCTGGGTCGACGCGCAACGGACAGCCGACCGTGCCTTCGACCGACTGCTCGAGGCTGCCTCCCTGGCCATTGCCGAACAGGTGCAGTGGCAAGATGACCGACTGTGGCTCGACCTGCCCCCCGCAGCCCTGGAGATGCTGGCCACCGATGCCGAGGAGCGGGTCTTCTACAGTCTGGTGGACGACCAGGGCCATGTGATCACCGGTAATGCCGAGCTGCCCGCCGATCCCCGGCAGGAGGAGACCTCCGATGACACCCTTCTCTACCGCGACATCGACTGGCAAGGCATGACGCTGCGCCAGGGGGTGAGGCGCACACGGCTCGAGGAGTGGCGAATTCGCGAGCCCTTCGAGGTCCGCGTGGCGCATAGCCGCGAAGGTCGTGATGCTCTGACAGCCGAACTCTGGCGGGCCAACCTCTCGGGTATAGTGATCATGGGGTCTTTGGCGGTGATCAGCCTGCTGTTCGCCATCCGATCCGCCCTCTCTCCCCTGACCCGTCTACGTCGCGCCATCCGCGCCCGAGACCCGCGCACCCTCGCTCCCCTGGAGCTCCCACTGCCGCGGGAACTTGCCGAGCTTCGTGATACCGTCAATGGGTTGCTCACCAGGATGCGCCGCGTGCGTTCCAACCAGGAACGCTTCATCGGCGATGCGTCGCACCAGTTGCGGACCCCCCTGGCGGGCCTTTCGGCGCGTGCCGAGCTCGCTCTTCGCCAGGACGATCCGGCGCGCTGGAAAGAGGCGCTGGTCGCCATGCAGGCCACCAGCGCCCGTACCGCCAGGCTCGCAGGCCAGCTGCTTTCGTTGACGCGGCTGGACAACCCCGAGTACCGCCCGGACCTGGTACCCCTGGAGCTCAACGCCCTCGCCCGCCAGGCACTACACGATCACTGGGGGACCTGCCACCGACAGGGGGTCGACCTGGGAATGGAGACCGCCGGAAGCGAAGTCTGGATCCGGGGCATCGACTGGCTGCTTGCCGAAGCCATCGGCAATCTGATTGACAATGCCTGTCGCTATGGAGGGCGCCGGGTCACGGTACAGGTCGAGGACAAACCGCCCCGCCTGACCGTGGAGGATGACGGCCCCGGGATCCCTGCACAGAAACGCCTGCTGATGCTGCGCCCCTTCCACCGCGACCGCGACGATCAGGAGGGATCGGGGCTGGGATTGGCCATCGTCGATGGTATCGCCAGAACGCATCGCGCCCGCCTGCAGCTATCGGCAGGCCATGACGACCACGGACTCCGCGTGACGCTGCAATTTACGGGAGACACCCCATGAATCGCCCAGGCCGGCCTGCCAGCCGTTGGCTGCTGCTTCTCTTTCTGGTGGGCACCTTCGTCAGCGCCGACGAGAGCCTGTACTACCCCGCGGCGTCCGATGGTGGGCCCAACGCATCACTGGTGATCCATGGCGCCCTGGACCTGCCCCAGATGAGTCCGCTGCTGGAGGGCTTTCATCGCCAGAATCCCGGCCTGGAAGTGCACTACCGCAATCTGACCACCCTGGCGCTGCACGAGCGCTTTCTTGCCGCGCCGGACGAGGCCGATGTGCTGCTCTCGTCGGCCATGCCCTGGCAATACCGGCTGGCCAATGCGGGCCATGCTCGTTCCCTGGACAGTCCCGCCGCATATCGCTGGCCGGCCTGGGCGCGTTGGCGCCATGAACTCTTCGCCATCACCTTCGAGCCCATTGTCATGGTTGTGAACGAGACAGTCATCGAGCGCTTCGGGGAGGTGCGCGGCCATGCCGACCTGCTCGCCCTGCTGGAGCGCCATGCAGAGACTCTTCAGGGCAAGGTGGTGACCTATGACCCGGCCATCAGTGGCGCAGGCTATACCTATGCCATCGAGGAGTCGCGGCTGTCACCACGCTACTGGGATCTGGTGGCCGCGCTGGGGCAGGCCGATACCGAACTGGTGGAGACCACCGGGGCAATGCTGGAGGGACTGATCGAAGGACGCTACCTGGTGGGCTACAACCTGCTGGGCAGCTACGCCAGGGCCCGTCTGGCCGACCAGCCGCAACTGAGGATCGTGATGCCCGAAGACTATACGCTGGTCACCCAGCGCCTGGCACTGATACCCCACCAGGCACCCCACCCCGCGGCGGCCGAGCGCTTTATGGATTATCTCATCGACAAGACAGGACAGACAGTCCTGGCTCGAGAGACCAGCCTGGGCGCCATTCATCCCGCGCTGGAAGGGGCGGGTACGGCGACATCACTGCGTCAGGAAAGAGGCGAGACACTGCGGCCGATCATCCTGGGGCCCAGTCTGCTGGCTACCCTGGACGACCTCAAGCGTGAGGCACTGCTGTCCCGCTGGCAGCGGGAATTTTCGCGCAGGGCTTCACGCTGACCATCGAACCGACGGGCTCTTAGCCCGACACGGCTGACTCACTGCACGAATGAGATTTCCACCGGGACGGTACCACGCTGCAACATGCCGAGCTCCTTGGCGGCACGCTTGGAGAGGTCGATGATACGCCCCTTGGCGTAGGGGCCGCGGTCATTGATCAGCACCTCGACTTCGCGGCCGTTGTCCTCGCGGGTCACCACGACTTTGGTTCCAAATGGCAGGGTCGGATGCGCCGCCGTGAAAGCCTGCTGGTCGAAGGGGTCGCCGCTGGCCGTAGTACGACCTTGAAAGCGGTCGCTGTAATAGGACGCGACACCCTGCTGGGTCTCTGCCGACTTTTCGTGAGCCAGCCCCTTGCCGACAAAGCCGGTCGCAAGAAGAGCTGCCACGCAGCAGTTTAGAATCAGGCGAGATCGAATCGCCATAATGTCACCTCATGACTTGCCGTAATGCGCCGACTTCGCATCCAGCGATTAGGCGCCATGATCGGAAATTGACGGACCAGAAAGCTTACCCTGCATCCTACCCGAACTCGAGACCAGGCCTTGATCGAAGCAGGCTAGCCGGTGATGCAACGACACCACGCGGCCAACGACAACCGGTGTCGGGGGTCGGATAGTAACCACTTCGCCGGTCGGCGGCAACCGTTTCACGGTTCCGACATGCATTCATTGCCGTGCCATAGTCCGGCCTAGGCGGTACATGCCTGTCGCCAGGTATCGTCACGACTCCACGGCATAAACGACGTCGCCCCCCCGGGGGGGGGGCGACGAAGCGTCTTCCGGAGTTTGCTACGTGCTCAGTGGGCGAGCATACGACGCAGGCGAGGACTAATCAGCTCACCAACCAGGGTGATGGTCACCAGCACCGCCAGCAACCAGGGCCAGTGCTGCGCAAACACCACCTGGGTGATGCCCAGTGCATCGATGAAGATCACCAGGATACCCAGCGGGCTCACGTAGCGGACCATGAACAGCCAGAGCGCATGCCAGCCGGCAGAGAGCCCCAGCTCCTCGCGGAACGTCTCGTTCTTGAGCACGAAACCGGCGAGCAGCACCATGCCCAGACCGCCCAGCGGCATCATCCAGCGCGAGGTCAGGTAATCCAGCCAGCCGAAGAAGTGCTTGCCTGCCAGGGTCCAGTCGGCGCCGACATTGAACGACAGCATCGCCAGGGTGCTGACCAGCCACAGCACGATGCCGGTGCCCCAGGACGCTGTGCGCCGCGAGATGCCCTTGTTGTCGGTCAGCCACGATATCGTGGCCTCGACCATCGAGATCGAGGAGGTCAGGGCCGCCATGGAGAGCATGACGAAGAACAGGATGCCGAACAGGGTACCCAGCGGCATGGCCTGGAAGGCCAGCGGCAGGCTCATGAAGATCAGTCCCGGCCCGCTTTCCGGACTCATGCCGTTGGCGAAGATCACCGGGAAGATCGCCAGTCCCGCCATCAGCGCCACCAGGGTGTCGGCGAGGGCCACGGACAGCGTGGTGCGAGCAATGGAGGCCCGTGCAGGCAGGTAACTGCCGTAGGTGAGGATGGCCCCGGAGGCCAGGGAGAGGGTGAAGAAGGCATGCCCCAACGCAGCCAGCGCGCCTTCACTGGAGAGGCTGCCGGCATCGAACGAGAACAGGAAACGTACCGCCTCGCCGAAGCCGCCGGAAAACATCCCGTAGCCGATCAGCACCAGCAGCATCACCACCATGCCGGGCATCATCCAGCTGACACTCTTCTCGATCCCGGCCTGAACCCCCTTGCCGACAATCACCATGGTGGCCACCGTGACCAGGGTGCTCCAGAACCCCAGATTGAAGGGGCTTTCGTTGTTGGCGCCGAAGATTGCCGCCATCTCCTCGACGCTGGAGGCGGCCAGGCCGCCGCTGAGCATCTTCCACAGGTACGAGAAGGACCAGCCGGCCACCACCACGTAGAAGGACAGGATCATGAAGCCGGCCAGCATGGCCATCCAGCCCAGCAGTGACCATGCCGAACCACGGCCGGACTCGCTGGCCACTCGACGGATGGCATCGATGGGGCTGCCGCGACCACGACGCCCCAGGGCAATCTCGGTCATCATCACCGGTACCCCCACCGCCAGGATGCAGGCCAGATAGACCAGCACGAAGGCCCCGCCACCGAACTCGCCGGTGATATAGGGGAATTTCCAGATGTTACCCAGGCCCACCGCAGAACCGGTTGCCGCCAGTACAAAGCCCCAGCGGCCGTGCCACTGAGTCCGGGATTGTTGATTCGTTGTCATATCACACCAGGGGTCATGAACATTGTTGTTCCGTCACGATGCAGAATCGCTAATGATAGCTCTGACGTGAGGGATTTTATCGTGAAGAGGCAGGCAGGTGGTCGATCGTACCGTTATGGGCCGTTACCACCTGCCCCCTGACCGGGAGATCACAAGAGGATCAATCGTCCTTGAGTACGCCACGACGAATCTGGTCTTCCTCGATGGACTCGAACAAGGCCTTGAAATTGCCTTCGCCGAAGCCGTCGTTGCCCTTTCGCTGAATGATCTCGAAGAAGATCGGCCCGATGACCGTCTCCGTGAAGATCTGCAGCAGGACGCCCTCATTGGGACCACCATCGATCAACAGGCTCAGCTCGCGCAGATCCTCGACGTTCTCCTGATGGTTGGGCACACGCTGGTCGACCTTCTCGTAGTAGGTATCCGGCGTGGAGAGGAAAGTCACGCCATTAGCCCGCAGCGCCCGCACCGTGGCGTAGATGTCGTCGGTGGCCATGGCCAGGTGCTGAATGCCCTCGCCGTTGTACTCGCGCAGGAATTCGGCAATCTGCGACGTATCATCGGCAGACTCGTTGATGGGGATATGCATCGTGCCGCAAGGAGCGGTCATGGCACGGGAATGCAACCCGGTCTTCTTGCCCTTGATGTCGAAATAGCGGTTCTCACGGAAATTGGCGATACGGGTGTAGAAGTTGGCCCAGGGATCCATCTGTCCACGATCGACGTTGTGGGTCAGGTGGTCGAGGACCTGCAGGCCCACGCTGTTGTCCTGCGGTGACCGCCCCGGGATCGCCTCGAAGTCGATGTCATAGATGGTACGACCTTCGCTGTCGACCTTGTTGTCGACGAAGTACAGCAGCGAACCACCGATGCCCTTCACTGCGGGAATACCCACCTCACCGGGACCGACCGGATTCTCCATCGGCTCGGCACCGTTGGCCACGGCATACTCGAATGCCTGGCGGGCATCTTCTACCTTCCAGGCCATGGCACAAGCGCTGGGGCCATGCACATCGGCAAAGGTCGCCGCATGGCTACCCGGCTCGGCATTGAGCACGAAATTGACGTTTTCCTGCTGAAAGAGGAATACCTGCTTGGAGCGGTGCTTGCGGGTTTCGGTGAAGCCCATGCGGTGGAAGAGTGCCCGCAGCGCCTCGATACCGTCGGTAGTCGGTGCCGTGTATTCAACGAATTCGAAGCCGTCGGTACCGATGGGATTGTCGTGGGTGACAGGCTGTACGGTCTGATGCTGGGTGGTTGCGGTCATGGCGACTCTCTCCTGGGGAACTATTATTGTGAATTTGCATTGGAACGGTCATCGGCCCGTCGCAGGTGATGTTCAATTGCTGACGGGCTCTCGATGACGCTCAGCCTAGTGCCTCGGCCCTTCCCCCGGAATCCGTAAACGATGCCGTTGGGACTCCAGCGACATCACCCGCACCCCTATTTCGTAACGAATTCCTTACAAACACTGCAAACCCATCCGTTCCAGCCTTGGCATGGCGCAAATGTCTGACAAGGTGTAACGTTGAATTTACGCACAGAGTGACGCCATGTCCGGTCGCCGGGGTCACTGCTCGCCCAGCAGGGTCTCGACGCTCGCCACCTTGTCATCCATTCGCTGGTCGCGGTCGGTGCGCGTTCCGAGCTTGAGCGTTGTGGTGATGCGTGGCGCCCCCATCTCGTGCACGACCTCGTGACAGCGCTTGACCACTGCCATCACCTCGTCCCATGGCCCCTCGATGTTGGTGCCGTAGGCATGCATGCGGTACTCAAGCCCCGACGCCTGGATCTCCCGCTGGCAAGCCGCGATCTCCGCTGAAACGGACACTCCGACCCCAAGGGGCACCACACAAAGATCGATGATCACGTGCATTGAGACACCTCCTGTTTCGTTAACCTGGTGCAATATACGACCCATGATTGCTGGTCTATGCTAATCCACATAAGAAAAATGCGGTCGCAGAGCCATGCCCAGCGCGTTCGCCACCCTGACTTCCATCACCGGACCAGGAGGAATCCATGACCAGCGAACCCCGTATCGGCCCCATCGCCCTGCCCGACACTCGCGCCCGCCGAGTCGTCGAACAGCTTCTCGAGGGATCGGGCGTCACCCTCAACGGCGATGCGCCCCAGGATATCCGCGTGCTGCATCCCGACTTCTTCTCGCGGGTGCTGTACCACGGCAGCCTGGGCCTGGGCGAATCCTACATGGATGGCTGGTGGGAGTGTGACAGCATCGACGAGCTGGCCTACCGGCTCCTGATGAACGGGCTGGGCGAGAATGCCCGCTCGACCACGGAACGCCTCAAGTACCGCCTGCAGGCCGGCTTCCTCAACCTCCAGAGCAAGGCTCGCGCCTACATGGTCGGTGAAGCCCACTATGACCTGGGCAATGACCTCTTCGAGCGCATGCTCGACCCCACCATGTGCTACTCCTGTGGCTACTGGAAATCGGCCAATGACCTGCACCAGGCCCAGCAGGCCAAGCTGGAGCTTGCCTGCCAGAAGCTGAAACTCCAGCCGGGCATGAAAGTGCTGGATATCGGCTGTGGCTGGGGCAGCTTTGCCGAGCATGCCGCCCACCACCACAACGTCGAAGTGACCGGCATCACCATCTCCCGCGAACAGGCCGCCCTGGCCAGGGAGCGCTGCGAAGGACTGCCGGTGGAGATCCTGCTGCAGGACTACCGCGACCTGGACGGGCACTATGACCGCATCGTCTCCATCGGCATGTTCGAGCACGTGGGACACCGCAACTACGCCACCTATTTCGAGACGGTACGGCGACTGATGCCCGCCGATGGCCTCTTCTTGCTGCATACCATCGGTTCCAACCGCTCCGAGATCACGGCGGACCCCTGGATCAATCGCTACATCTTCCCCAATGGCGTCCTGCCTTCCGCCATGGACATCGCGCGCACCAGTGAAGACCACCTGCTGATGGAGGACTGGCAGAACTTCGGGCCCGACTATGACAAGACACTGATGGCCTGGCTGACGAACTTCGACGCCCACTGGCACGAAATCGCCCATCGCTACAACGAGCGCACCCGCCGGATGTTCCGCTACTATCTGGCGATCTGTGCCGGCGCCTTCCGGGCTCGCCACTTGCAGCTGTGGCAGGTCGTCTTCTCCCGCGGACGCCCGGGACGCTACGATGCCCCACGGTAGTGCCGCTCAATCCCGCACCATCTTGTAAGCGATCTCCTACGTCGCAGGAAGGATGCCGACTCGACTCCGTCGGCGTATCATAATGTGCTTGATCAAGAGACACCCAGCGTCCACCAGCTGCCGTCTCCGTGGGGCAGGACGATAACCAAGCACGAATCCCCCTGTTCGCCGCAGGGGAAAGGACACCCGCATGCCTTCCAACGACCTCGGGCCGGTTGGGGAAAAGCCGCAACCGGACTGGATCCTCGAGTTGACCGAGCAATTGCCCGGGGTGATCTTTCAGCTGCACCGGGCCCCGGATGGCCGGATGTACTTCCCTTACCTGGCCGGCAGCGGTATTCAAAAGCTCGGGATCGACCGACTCGACCTGGCGCAGAGCGCCCTGCCGGCACTCGAGCGCCTGTCCGAGGACGGGTACCCCCGCCTGATGGCTGCCATCGAGCGTTCCGCCCGCTGTCAAAGTCCCATCACCACCAAGTTCCAACTCAGGCTAGCCGATGACCGAATGAGCTGGATCGCCCTGCGTGCCCAGCCGCGCAAGATCGACACCGGCACCCTCTGGTACGGCATGATGATCGATATCAGCGAACAGATGGCCGAGGAGCAGCGATTGCGCCGGCTTTCCGACACCGATGATCTGACCGGCCTGGCCAATCGCCGCAAGCTGATGCAGCGCCTCGACGAGGAGATATCGTTGAGCAACCGACACGCCTTCCCGCTGTCGCTGATGATGCTCGATATCGACCACTTCAAGACGATCAACGACACCTGGGGACATCTGCAAGGAGACCAGGTACTGAAAGACCTCGCCACCCTGTGCCAAGAAATACTGCGAGAGGAAGATCTGGTGGCCAGGCTAGGGGGCGAGGAGTTCGCCCTGCTGCTGCCTCTGACCCCCGAGCTTCATTGCCGAAAGTTGGCGGAACGCCTTCGCGAGCGGGTTGCCATCCATGACTTCGGTATCGGTCCGAAACGTATCACCGTCAGCATCGGCATCGCCGAACATCGCATCGGTGACTCCCAGGAAACCCTCATCCACCGAGCCGACGAAAACCTCTACGCGGCTAAGCACAGCGGGCGCAACCAGGTCATGGTCGGCGTCTAACTCCTCGGCGCGGACGAGAGTCGATGGGCACGTTATACTGGAAGAATTCCCAGTAATACTCCGTCGACACGGCAGGATGTGCCCATGATCCAGCAGACGCTCCAAGAGGTCTTCGGCCATGACGATTTTCGCCCGGGTCAGCGACCGGTCATCGAGGCCATCGTGGCCGGCCGCTCGGCCGCGGCGATCTTTCCCACCGGCTCCGGCAAGTCGCTGTGCTATCAGTTGCCGGCGCTGCATCTCCCCCATCTGACCCTGGTGATCTCTCCGTTGTTGGCGCTGATGCAGGATCAGTTGGCCTTCCTCAGTCGTCACGGCATCCTCGCCGCCAGTCTCGACTCGGGACAGAGCCGTGAGCAAGCGGCCGCGGTCATGGAAGGCGTCAAGCGCGGCGATATCCGCATCCTGATGGTCTCGGTGGAACGCCTCAAGAACGAGCGCTTTCGCGCCTTCATCCAGCGAGTGCCGATCTCGCTGATGGTGGTGGACGAGGCCCACTGCATCTCGGAATGGGGCCACAACTTTCGTCCGGACTACCTCAAGTTGCCGGACTACCGCCGCCACTTCGCCATCCCGCAGGTTCTGCTGCTCACCGCCACGGCCACCCCGCGAGTCATCGACGATATGCGAACCCGCTTCGCCATCGACGCGGACGACGTCACCGGCACCGGCTTCTACCGTCCCAATCTCGATCTCCAGGTAACCCCGGTACCCGCAGCCGAGCGCCCCCGCCGGCTGGTCGAGTGGCTGCGTCCGCGGTTCGAACAAGGGCCACCCCAGCCGACCATCGTCTATGTCACCCTGCAGCAGACAGCGGAACGGCTGGCCGCCTACCTGGCGCAAGCGGGCCTGCCGGCCACTGCCTACCATGCCGGGCTCGACGGTGAGCGCCGCGAAACCATCCAGCGAGACTTCATGGCCGGCCGCACGCCCTGCATCGTCGCCACCATCGCCTTCGGCATGGGCATCGACAAGGCCGACATCCGCAACGTGGTCCACTTCGATCTGCCCAAGTCCATCGAGAACTACAGCCAGGAGATCGGCCGGGCCGGCCGCGACGGCCTGCCCTCCCACTGCCTGATGCTGGCCGGGCGCGACCATCTCGAGATACTCGAGAACTTCGTCTACGGCGACACGCCCGAGCCTCATGGGATTCGCCGCGTGATCGACGAGCTGAGAGCCGCCGGACGCCAGTGGGAGCTGATGCTCAACACCCTGTCGCGGCACAGCAATATCCGCCCCCTGCCGCTCAAGACGCTGCTCGTCCAGCTCGAGTTGAGGGGCCTCATTGCTCCCCGCTACAGCTACTTTGCCGACTATCGCTTCCGGCTGGAGGAGGAGGCCGACACCCTGGTCGGCCGTTTCCAGGGAGAGCGTCGCGCCTTCGTTCAGGCGATCCTGGACGCCTCCTCACGTGCCCGGACCTGGTACAGCCTGGACTTCGCCGCCCTGGAGGTCCTGGGTGGCGAGCGTGGCCTCGATACACGTCGCAGCCGCGTGATCACCGCCCTGGACTACTTTGTCGAGAAGGGCTGGATGGTGCTGGAAAGCAAGCAGATGACCGAGGTCTACGAGGTTCTCTCGGTCGAGATAGAACCCGAATCGCTGACCGACGACCTCTACGCCTACTTTCGTGACAAGGAGAGCGCCGAGATCGACCGCCTGCACGCCATGCTCGCGCTGTTCGAAAGTGACCACTGCCTGAGCCGTCGGCTCGCCGACTGGTTCGGCGATGCCCGGGCGCCAGAATCCTGTGGCCACTGTTCCGCCTGCCGCGGCCAGGTGGCACACCTGCCACCGGCCGAGCCGACGAGCCCCCTAGTGACCCAGGATATCACCGCCCTGTGTGAGCCATTCCTGAAACGGCTCGGAGAAGCTGGCGAGGGGCACCCGGCCACAGCGGACCTGCTGACGCGCTTCCTGTGCGGGATCACCACGCCGCTGTTCACTCCCATGAAGGCACGCCAGTTGCCGGGGTTCGCCGCCCTGGAGGACTATCCCTATGCTGAGGTTCGACATTACCTCGCCGGGTACCTCGCCGACTAACCGGGTCAGCCGCAACGGCGACGTGACAGCGCCAGGGTCAGCCCGTGCACCGGCAGATAGACCACAAGGGGCCAGAGCAGCATCAAACCGGCCAGATACACCAGGGGCGGGAGACTGTCCTGGGGCTGCCCGAAGGGCCCCTCGACCCAGTTGATATTGCGTTCGGCCTCGGTGAAGAGGTAGCTGGCGGGAATCACCAGCCAGGTGAGCAGGCTCTGCCAGACCAGCGCCCGGCGGTCATAGCCGATCCGCCAGATCGCGAAGCCCGCCACCAGCGGCAGGATCAGGTGGTAGAGCGACATCGCCCGTGTCAGCGGAGGATGTTGGGGATCGAACATGTATTCGGTACCGCCGATGGGGTGCCAGCCGGTCACCCAGGCGGTACCCACATCCACCGCCCAGAAGGTGCCCACCAGGGCCACGGCCAGCCACTGCATGGAGATCAGCCGCCGGCTCTCGCTCCAGAGTCCCGCCAGGAGCAGGAAGTTGGCCAGGTTGCACAGCCAGAAGTAGTTCTGGGGGCCCAGCAGCATCCAGTAGGTCGGCGCCCAGGTGGCGACCCAGAGGCTGAAGACCAGCTTGAGCCACAGAGGCAGCCCTTCAGGCGACGGAGAGCTTCGGGTAGGACAGCGCATCACTCCTCCCCGCCGATTCCGTGGCGTCTGAGCTTGTTGGCGATGGTGGTATGGGAGACCCCGAGACGCTTGGCCAGCTGGCGGCTGGATGGATGCCGGGGATAGAGTTCCTCGAGCACCCGGCGCTCCACCTCGCCGAGGATGCCGGCGAGGGAGCTCTCGAGGTCGATGCCCGCCAGGCCTGCCGAATCCCCGACGTCGGGCAGGCGAAGGTGGTCGGGCTCGATGGTCTCGCCGTCGCACAGCGAGACCGCCTGGAAGAGCACGTTCTCGAGCTGGCGGACATTGCCGGGCCAATGGTAGGCGACGAGCCTCGCCAGGGCCGGCGAAGAGAGGCCCGGGAGGCCGCAGCCGATCTGGCGCGCGGCGCGGTCGATGAAGTGCATGGCCAACGCCTCCATGCCATCCCGACACTCGCGCAGGGGTGGCACCTGCAGCGACAGCACATTGAGGCGATGGTAGAGGTCATGGCGAAACAGGCCCTGGGCACAGAGTGCGGGAAGGTCCTGCTGAGTGGCACAGATGACCCGCACGTCGAGCCAGGTCTCCTCGTCGCTCCCCACTCGGCGGAAGCCGCCATCCTGCAGGAATCGCAGCAGCTTGACCTGCAGCCGTGGGCTCATCTCGCCCACCTCGTCGAGAAAGATGGTGCCGCCAGCCGTCAGTTCCAGCAGGCCCAGCTTGCCCTCGGCTCGCGCGCCCTCGAAAGCACCGGGGGCATAGCCGAACAGCTCGGTCTCGGCCATGGACTCGGGCAGGCCCGCGCAGTTGAGGGCCATGAAGGGAGCCTGGCCCCGCGCACTGGCCAGATGGCAGGCCCGGGCCAGCAGCTCCTTCCCGGTGCCGGTCTCGCCCTGAATCAGCAAGGGGGCATCCAGCGGCGCCATCCGCCGGGCCTCGCGAATCACTGTCTGCAGTCGTGGGCTCGCTTGAAAGATCGCCTCGAAGCCACGTAGCTCCTGACGCTGCACCTGGTAGATACGCTCCCCGATGCGATCGGCTCGGTGCAGGGTCACCACGGCACCGGCCAGAGAGGCCACGTCCTCCTGGTGCTCCCGGTGCAGCGGCGCGATATCGGCAAGGAAAGTGGTATCGCGAAGCTTGATACGCAAGCCATTGACCCGGGCATTGTTGCGCCGGATCAGGGCCGGCAGGTCCAGCTCCGGGAGATGACGATCCAGCGACAGCCCGGGCACCTCGTCGATGCGTACGCCAAGCAACTGCCCGGCGGCCCGGTTGGCGGCCACGATATGCCCTTCCATGTCGATGGACATCACCGGGTCGGAAAGCGAGGAGAGCAGCGCATCCAGCTCCAGGTGTCGTCGCTCGCTGGGCATCAGGCTGACCTGGCGCACTGCAAAGACCCCCGGGACCGCCTCCAGCTCCGGCCTGAGGGTGGCCAGTTGCGCATGAAGCAGATGGGGCACATGCAGGTAGATGGCATTGCCGTGCTCGCCCCCCACCTCCCCGCGGGCCACGTTGAGGCCGTAATCGGAGAAGTGGGCGACGATGTCACGCAGGATGCCGATCCGGTTCTGGCAGTGAAACCTCAGTCGCATCGGGACAGGTTCTCTCTTGGGTGTCAGAAAAGTCGTCACGCTAACGTGACCGAAGTGTCAAGATAACGTGACACCTGCTCTGCCTCAAGGCGCGCCAGCTCCCGTCGACCGCCTCCAAGCGTGCTACCGCGCGCTTGACGATCTCGGGACTCTGCACGACCTTTTCGGACAGGAGACCACGAGCAAGGTTGACCAAACGACCCATTGAAACGACAAGGAGATACCATGAGCCAGCTTTCCGAACAGCAGTGCGAAGCCTGCAGCATCGACGCCCCCAAGGTGACCGAGGACGAGATCGAGCAGTACAAGGCCGATATCCCCGAGTGGCAGATCGTTGATCGCGATGGCATCATGCAACTGGAGCGGACCTTCAAGTTCCGCGACTTCCAGCAGGCTCTCGACTTCACCCAACGGGTTGGCGAGATCGCCGAGCAAGCCGATCACCATCCCGCGATCCTTACCGAATATGGCAAGGTGACCGTGACCTGGTGGTCACACAAGATCAAGGGCCTGCACCGGAACGATTTCATTCTTGCCGCCAGAACCGACGAGGTAGCGAAATAAATGTTCGAGAAAATTGAGCGGGTTCCCGGGGACGCCATCCTCGGTCTGATCGAAGCCTTCAAGAAAGACACCAACCCTCAGAAGGTCGATCTCGGCGTCGGCGTCTACAAGGACGACCAGGGCAATACGCCTGTGATGCGCGCCGTCAAGGAAGCCGAGGCCCTGCTGCTCAAGAACGAAACCACCAAGACCTACATCGGCTCGCATGGCGCGCCGGCATATGGCGAGGTGATCCTGCCCATGGTGCTGGGCGACGGATCGCCGGTGCTGGAGGCCAAGCGTGCCAGCGCCACCCAGTCACCCGGCGGCACCGGTGCCCTGCGACTGGCGGCCGACTTCATTGCCACCCAGCTGCCCGGCAAGGACATCTGGGTCTCCGACCCGACCTGGCCGAACCATCTGGGCATCTTCCCGGCCGCCGGCCTGACCCTGCACAAGTACCCCTATGTGGACGCCGAGAACCGTCTCGACTTCGACGGCATGCTGGGGGCGCTCAAGCAGATCCCCGAGGGTGACGTGGTGCTGCTCCACGCCTGCTGCCACAACCCCACCGGCTTCGATCTTTCTCGCGACCAGTGGCAGCAGGTGTTCGAAGTCGTCAGCGAGCGCAACCTGCTACCGCTGATCGACTTCGCCTATCAAGGCTTCGGCGAGGGCCTGGATGAGGACGCCTACGGGGTTCGGCTGATGGCCGAGAATCTCGACGAGGTCATCATCACCAGTTCCTGTTCCAAGAACTTCGGCATCTATTGCGAGCGCACCGGCTGCCTGATCATGGTGGCGAAGAATCACGAGCAGATGGAAAACGTCCGCTCCCAGATCGCCATCGTGGCCCGTGAGAACTACTCGAACCCGCCGGCCCACGGCGGTGCCATCGTCAGCGAGATCCTGCACTCCGCTGAGCTCGCGGCCGTCTGGCGCGAGGAGCTCACCGAGATGCGCGACCGCATCAACACCCTGCGTCGCGACTTCGTCGAGGCCCTGAAGCCCTACGAGCTGGACCAGAAATACGCCTGCGTGGCCGAGCAGCGCGGCATGTTCTCCTACACCGGCCTGACACCCGAGCAGGTCGACCGCCTGCGCGACGACTTCGGCATCTACATGGTGCGCTCGGGCCGCGCCAACGTGGCGGGCTTCTCCCACGACAACCTGGGCTACCTGGCCAAGGCGATCGCCGCGGTCAACTGATACCAGCATTCTGGCAACGACGACGCCCGGGCCATCGGCCCGGGCGTCGTTGTTGCGGCGAGCCAGAATGCGAGGCCTCAGAGTTACCCGCTGAGCACTCTGTCTTGCCCGTCACTTAGCTGATCGGACGCTCCATCGTCACTGGCTGCCTGCGAGGAGCCGCGAGGATGCGTCGCAGCACCTGCCAGGCCGCCAGTCCCGCCAGCAGGTTGCCGAGCGCCGCCCCCATGGCCAGACCCAGCAGGTCCCCCAGCCAGGCCCCGACCCAGAGGCAAGGCAGATAGAAGACGAACAGCCGGGCGGCCGACATCAGCATGGCGCGTAGCGGCCAGCCCAGGGCGTTGCCCGCCGAGACCACGATCATGCAGACGCCCAGTGCCGCATAGCTGGGCAACAGGAAGCGAATCAGCGTCGCCAGGTCATCGCGCACCTCGGGATTGCCGGAAAGGGCAAGCGCCACCCAGGGCGATGCCAGGGCCATCAGCAGACCCAGCGACAACTGCCAGACGACCACTACCTTGAGCGCCAGGCGCATCAGCCGGTGTATCTGGTCCCAGTCACCGCTACCGTAACAGCGTCCGAGCCAGGGCGGCAGCGACATCGTCATGGCCAGCACTACCATCAACGAGAGGGTTTCCAGGCGGCTGGCCAGCCCCCAGGCCGCCACCTGAGCTTCGCCCAGGGAGGCCACTACCGAGATGGCGAGCATCGCCGCCAGGGGCGGCATCAGTTGGCTGATCATGGCCGGGCCGGCAATGCCAGCGAAGGGCACCAGCGAACGGCGCAACTCCCCGAGGAGCCCCTCGGCCGCCAGCCAGTCCATGACAACCAGCCGACGGCTCAGTACCAGCAGGCCGGTTGCGAAGGCGATCGACGTTGCCCAGGCCGCCCCGGGCAATCCCAGACCCGCCCAGGGCCCGATGCCGAAGATCAGCAACGGATCAAGGACCAGATTGACCAGGCTGGTGATCACCATCATCTTGCCGGGCAGCCAGGTATCCCCATGGGCCCGGAACAGGCTATAGCCGAAATAGAGCACGGCCCCCAGCCAGGCCGCCAGCAGTTGGGGCGTCCAGTACGCCCGGATCAGCTCACGGGTGGACGCGTCGGCCCCCAGCAGGGTAAAGATCGGCGTCTGGATGGCCCACAGCAGCAATACCAGCAGGGCAATCGTCACGGTTCCCACCAGCAGCACCAGACTGCCCAATCGCCGTGCCCGGGCAGACTCCCCTGCCCCCAGGGACCGCGAGATCAACGCCGCAATGGCGATTCCCATGCCCACCTGGATGCCGATGACCAGGAAGGACAACGGAAAAGTGAAGGACTGGGCAGCCAGCGGCGCCGTGCCGAGCCGCGCGATGAAGGCACTGTCCACCAGCTGGAAGCCGAGCAGTGCCAGCACGCCGATGGCCATGGGCCAGGTCTGGCGCCAGAGGACGAGACCAAGCGAGGAAGGGGATTCGTCGTGGGAATTCACAGGGGCTCCGTGGCTGTTCGGAAGCCTGGCATTCTACGCCAAGGTGGCGTCGTCCTCAGCACGAACCGTCTTGGTGCGCTACCAGCAGCCCGTCCAGCACGCGCTCCAGCTCCGGGGCGGGCATGGGATGAAAGAAATAGAACCCCTGGACCAGGTCGCAGCGCATCTCCCGAATCAGGGTGAACTGCTCAAGGTTCTCGACCCCCTCGGCCACGACCTCGAGCCCCAGACGATGGCCGATAAAGATCGCGGCCTCCATGATCGCCCGATCCTCGGATTGGTCCGGAGCATCCCGCACGAAGGTCCGGTCGATCTTGAGCGCCGTGACCGGGAAGTGCTTGAGGTAGCTCAGCGACGAGTAGCCAGTACCGAAATCATCGATGGCAATGCGAAAGCCCAGGTGATGGAGCCGTTGCAAGCCCTCCAGCACCCTGTCGTCGGCTTCGATCAGCACATTCTCGGTGAGCTCGAGACCGATATGCCGCGGTCCCAGATCATAACGCGCCAGGCAATCCTCGAAACGCTGGAATACGTCGCTCCGGCTCATCTGACGGCCGGAGAAATTGATATCGATGCGTTCGATGGCCCGGCCAGCGTCTCGCCACTGAGCACGCTGATGGCAGGCGGTCTCCATGACCCAGTCACCGAGACGATGGATCAGGTCGGAGCGTTCGGCGAGGGGAATGAACTCGGCCGGGGAGACCGGCGCCCCGTCCGCCGGCTGCCAGCGAAGCAGCGCCTCCAGGTTCTCGATGCGACCACTCCCAACGGCTACCTGCGGCTGGTAGTGCAGCGAGAGCTCTTCACTGTCCATGGCCCGCTCCAACCGGTCGACAAGGCGATGCTGGTGGAGCAACTCGTCGTGAAGCTGCTGATCGAAGAACCACACGCTGCCGCGACCATCCAGCTTCGCTCGATTCTTGGCGACATCAGCATTGCGTATCAGCTCCCGCGCCGTATTGCCGTTATCCGGATAGAGACTTACGCCCAGGCAGGCCGACACCTGGCGCCGCGAACCATTCATCAAGAAGGGAGCCCTGAGGACCTGCTGGACCTTGTGCACCAGTTGCGGAAGCACATCCTCGCGCTGGAACCCCGGGAAGGCGATCACGAACTCGTCGCTGGAGAGCCGAGACATCAAGTCGGAGGATCGCGTCGCAAGGTAAAGCCGCCGAGTCAACTCGATCAGCAATCGATCACCCTGTTCATAGCCGAGGGCATCATTGATGTCCACGAAGTGATCGATGTCGAGATAGACAAGGGCTAGCCCAACGCCCTGTCGGCGACAGTCGGCGATGGTCTCATCCAATCGTGCCTCGAAGGTCTGACGATTGGGCAAGCGGGTCAGTGAATCAAAGCGTGTAGCGAAATCCAGTTCGCGATTTGCTCGCTTCTGATCCGAGAGGTCCACATCGATACAGAACATCAGGGGATTGTCGGTGTGTTCGGCGAGCATGACGTGATGAGAGAAGACCGGAACGAGTTCCTCGCTCTTGTGCTGGAGCTCGAGCTCCTCGGCGGGAATTTCTACCCCCTCCCTCAACCAGGCCCCGTGCGCCTGAATCACCAGCTCCCGCATCGGCGCGGGAATGATCAACTCTTCCAGCAGCTGGCCCTGGGCCTCCGACGCGGCATAGCCATAAAGCCGGGTGCTGGCCTCGTTCCAGTAGATCACACGACGGTCACGATCATATCCCTGGACTGCCACCTTGGGCAGACTCTCCAGCAGGGCCCGGAAACGCTGCTCGCTCTCCAGATACTGGCGGCGAACGACCCCGATGTCGTCAGCAACGCTATCGTCCTGGACATCGGGTTTTCTGGCTCTGAGCTCTTGCCACCGACGCGCCAGCCAGTGTCGGAAGCCGGTATCGCGACCGCCCATTGAATCCCTCATCTTCGGAGGACGATGTGGCTCTTCATCAAGAAGCGGGCTGAACCCCGCGTGTGACATCGAGAAGTCTCATCCTACACGCATAAGTCATGCATGCCGATGGCGGCAAGGCACCGAGCATTATGCTGGTTAACCACCACAAGCCCGAGGCAGGCGAGCGACGAGAATCGCTGCTCACTCTCTGCAACAAGACGCCCCCCGAAGGATTCTCCGGGGGGCGTCATGCTGAACGACGGGCCGAACCCGCGGGCCGAAGCCTTACTGACGGATGCCTTCGAAGGTCACATAGAGCTCGAGCTCATGCATCACCTCGGGGAAGTCGCTCATGTCGATACCGAAGTCGGCCAGCGTCAGCATGGTAGTCCCCTCGAAGCCGGCACGATACCCGCCCCACGGGTCCTCGCCCTCCCCCACCAGGACGACCGGCATCTCGATCTCGTTGGTCTCGCCGTGCAGGGTGAGCTCGCCGGTCAGCACGCCCTCGTTGTCCCCGGTCGGTTCGAAATCCATGGACGTGAAAGTGGCAGTGGGGTACTGGCTGGCATCAAGGAAGTCATCGCTCTTGATGTGCTTGTCACGCTCGGCATGGTTGCTGTTGAGACTGTCGACCTGAACCTCGATCCCGGCGCTGGAGGCCTCCAGATTATCGGGGTCATAGCTGAAGGTGCCGGAAAATTCCTCGAAGCTGCCGAGGATATAAGAGAAACCCAGGTGGCTAATCTTGAACTGCACGAAGGCATGCTGACCATCATCGGTATCGATGACGTAGTCGGCGGCCTGAGCCTGACTGATGCCCATCAGGGCGACGGCACTCAGGGCGGTGGCAATAGCGGTCTTCTTGATCATGTATTTCTCCTTCGGGTCGTGTCGGGAAAATATCGCCTCAGGGACGACGGGAACGGCGCGGGTCGACCATACGCATCAAGACGTCGTTTCGATCAACCCAATGGTGTTTCAGAGCGGCCAGGGTATGTCCCGCCGCCAGCAGGATAAGGGCCAGGGCGCTGTACCAGTGAACCTGGCCAGCCACGGTAGCTTGATTGGGGAGGTCGCTGATCAGGGCGGGCACCACGAAAGCATCGAATACGCTGATGCCCTTGCCATCAGCGGTCGAGATCAGGTACCCGCTGACCAGCACTACCAGCATCAGCACGTAAAGACCGATGTGGCCGAAATGCGCGGCCAGGCGCTCGAGGGGATGCCCCCTCTCCACCGGCACAGGATTGGCAAAGCGCCAGACCACACGTAGCAAGGTGGCGAAAAGCAGCAACATCCCAACGGAGCGATGCCACCAGGGCCCCAGGTTGTACCAGCTGTCATAATAGCCGAGCCCGGTCATCCACCAGCCCAGGGCAAAGAGGCCGATAATGGCCAGGGCACTGATCCAGTGCAGCAGGATGCTGACCAGCCCCCAGCCGCTATGGGTGTTCTTCCACATGATCCGGTGCCTCGGTCCGCCTCGTATCGATGACGACAGCTTACCGCAGCGTATTATCGGCATCCGCTGAAAAAAGCCGAACGCACCGTTCGGAAAAACCACATGCCCCCCGCCACGCCAGGGATGGCAGGGGGCAAGGTAAGCCACGGCGAATCGAGCTCACACCAGAGCGTCGAGCCCCCGGGCCAGGTCGGCGCGGATGTCTTCCATGGCCTCCAGGCCGACCGCCACTCGAATCAGCCCTTCGGTAATGCCGGCGACATCCTTCTGGTCCGCCGACAGGCGCCCATGGGTGGTGGTAGCGGGATGGGTGATGGTGGTCTTCACGTCACCCAGATTGCCGGTGATGGAAAGCAGCCGTGTCGCATCGATGACTGACCAGGCGGCCTCGCGCGCCCCCTTCACCTCGAAACCCAGCACCGCCCCGAAGCCCTGCTGCTGGCGGCTGGCAAGCTCGTGCTGCGGATGCGTGGTCAGGCCACTGTAGTAGACCTTCTCCACGGCGGGATGTCCCTCCAGCCACTCCGCCAGGATGCGAGCATTCTCGCCGTGAGCCCGCATGCGAAGGTGGAGTGTCTCCAGGCCCTTGGTGAAGATCCAGGCATTGAAGGGGCTCAGGCAAGGACCGCAGGTGCGTACCACACCGAACACCTCTTCGAGTTCCTTGTCGCGCCCCACCACGGCACCTCCGATCGCCCTGCCCTGGCCGTCCAGGTACTTGGTGGCGGAGTGGATCACCAGGTCGGCGCCCAGGGCAATCGGCTTCTGCAGCGCCGGGGTGAGGAAGCAGTTGTCAATAGCCAGCCAGGCGCCGTGGCGTCGAGCGATCCTGGCCAACTGCGCAATATCCACCACTTCGGAAAGCGGGTTGGACGGCGTCTCGGCAAACAGCAGCCGGGTGGCCGGGGTCATCGCCGCTTCCCAGGCCTCGAGGTCGGACAGTTCCACGTAGCGCGTGGTGATGCCCAGCTTGCTGAGATACTTGTCGAACAGGCTGACCGTGGAACCGAACAGAGAGCGCGAGGCCACGATCTCGTCGCCGGCCTTGAGTAGTGCCAGCGCGGTGGCCAGGATCGCCGCCATGCCCGAACTGGTGGCCACGCAACGCTCACCGCCCTCCATGGCCGCCAGGCGCTGCTCGAAGGTGCGCACTGTCGGGTTGGTGAAGCGCGAGTAGACATTGCCCGGTTCCTCGCCACTGAACTTGGCCGCCGCCTCGGCGGCGCTGCCATAGACAAAGCTCGAGGTCGGGAAGATCGGCTCGCCATGCTCCTGTTCATGGGTACGCTGGTGACCGGCACGGATTGCCAGGGTTTCCAGTGCCCACTCCTGCTGTGGTGTCTGATCCTGCTGCATGACCTGCCTCTCAGTCGTCGATGTCATCTTCCTGATTGTGCATCCCCACCAGGGCATGGTCGCCGGCGCTGCGCTGCTGCTTGGCATCGTCGCTGCGTGAGGCCTCGAGGGCCGACAGGTAACGCTCATCGATATCACCCGTCACGTACTTGCCATCGAACACCGAACAATCGAAGGTCTCGAGCTCGGGATTCACCTCGCGGCAGGCGGCCTGCAGATCGTCGAGGTCCTGATAGAAGATCCGGTCTGCGCCGATCAGCTCCCCCACCTCGGCCTCACTGCGTCCGTGGGCAATCAGCTCGCTGGCGGCTGGCATATCGATGCCATAGACGTTGGGATAGCGCACCGGAGGAGCGGCCGAGGCGAAATAGACCTTGCGCGCACCGGCCTCGCGGGCCATCAGAATGATCTGCTTGCAGGTGGTACCGCGCACGATGGAGTCATCCACCAGCAGCACGTTCTTGTCCTTGAATTCGATGCCGATGGCATTGAGCTTCTGGCGCACCGACTTCTTGCGCTGGGTCTGGCCTGGCATGATGAAGGTCCGGCCGATATAGCGGTTCTTCATGAAGCCCTCGCGATAGGTCACGCCCAGGTGTTGGGCCAGCTCCAGTGCCGAGGTACGCGAGGTATCGGGAATGGGAATCACCACGTCGATATCATGCTCCGGCCATTCGCTCTGAATACGGTCCCCGAGCTTGCGGCCCATCTGCATGCGGGTGCCATAGACATAGGCGCCATCGAGAATGGAGTCGGGACGCGCCAGGTAGACATGCTCGAAGATGCAGGAGGTCAGCCGCGGATGGTCGGCACACTGCTGGGTATGGATAGTGCCGTCCATGTCGACGAAGATGGCCTCCCCCGGGGCCAGGTCACGGTGCAGCTCGAAGCCGCCGACGTCGAGGGCTACCGACTCGGAGGCGATCATCACTTCCTGCCCGTAGCCTTCGTCGCGCGTACCGAACACCACCGGACGAATACCATTGGGGTCACGGAAGGCCACCAGCCCCACGCCGTTGATGATGGCCACCGCGGCATACCCCCCTCGGCAGCGACGGTACACGCGTCGCACCGCATCGAAGATGTCACCGGGTTCCAGGTGCAGACCCTGCTTGCCGAGTTCGTGGGCAAAGACGTTGAGCAGCACTTCGGAGTCGGAGCTGGTGTTGATGTGGCGAAGGTCGGAGGAGAACAACTCCTGCTTGAGCTGATCGGAATTGGTGAGGTTGCCGTTGTGGGCCAGCGTGATGCCGTAAGGGGAGTTCACGTAGAAGGGTTGAGATTCCGCCTCGCTGGAGGAGCCTGCCGTGGGGTAGCGCACATGGCCGATGCCCAGATTCCCCTTCAGACGCGTCATGTGCCGAGTATGGAAAACGTCCCGCACCAGGCCGTTGCTCTTGCGCAACAGGAAGCGGCCCTCGTGCCAGGTCATCATGCCGGCGGCATCCTGTCCGCGATGCTGGAGCACCGTCAGGGCGTCATAGATCCCCTGGTTCACCGCCTGCTTGGCCATCAGGCCCACGATACCGCACATTCCACCTTACCTCGCTCGCTCGGAACTTGCTTCAAAGAGTCAGGACGGGTCGCGATACGCCCGTCCGAAATGCATCTGTCAGGGATCCGTCGCCTCTTCGGCATCTGCCGGCGCCGTCTCGGCGTCGTTTACCGGTGCCTGCTCGGAACGCGGCAGAGAGAGCTCGCGCAGCGCATCGGGCGTCTCGGGCAGGCCTCCTTCCCATGCCTCGAGGTGACTCACCGCCCAGTCGCGCAGCTGCTCGAAGGTGGGCCGCAGCTCAGCGTCCTGCCAGGCCTGAAGCTTGGCCAGCGGCGTCAGGCTGAGGAGGATGGTCGCCAGCACCAGGATCGCCGCGCCCTTGGCCATGCCGAAGGCAGCGCCGGTCACCCGATTCAGCAGCCCCATTCCGACCCACTCCACCGCCGCATGCACCCCACGGATGATGATGCCGCAGAGCAGGATGACCGCGAAGATCACCAGCACGAAGGCCAGCACCAGGCGTCCATCCGGATTGTCGATAATGCCCGAGAGCAGATTCGCCACCGGCTCGGCGAGTAGCCGCGCGGCCAGCAGGGCGATGATCCAGGCCGCCAGCCCCAGGGCCTCGCGGACCAACCCGCGCAGGAAACCGGTCAGCCCGGTCACCACCAGCACCGCCACGAAGAGCCAGTCGATCCAGGTCAGCGCCATGCTCAGTTACCCGCCCGTACCAGCAGGCCCTGGAGATTGGACTCGGCCTTGAGTTCTGCCATCACCTCCTCGCCTTCACTGGAAGTGGCGTAGGGTCCGACATAGACGGTAGTCAGGCCGTTGTCACGGACGCGGCTATAGACGGGCAGGCCCTGTGCGGCCAGATTCGACTCCAGACGCTCGGCATTGGACGGCTCCCCGAAGCTGCCCACCTGCACGGCCCACTCGCCCTCCGGAGCCGCCTCGGGCGGCTCGCGGTTCGCCTGCTCGGCCTGGCCAGACAGACGCTCGTCGGCGGCGCGGGCCAGCTCGGCAATGGGGTCATCGCTGGGCGCTGCACGCGTCTCGGCGGGCTCGGTATCAGAGGGCGCGTCGGAAGGCGATTCGGCCACGACCTCCACCGCCTGCTCGGCCTCCGGTTCAACCCGCGACTCCGTGGCCTCCTGTCGAGACGACGATGTCCCGCTGGGCGACTGGATCTGCCCGAGGCTCGCCGGGGGCTCCGGGTCGGGCACGTCACGACGCTCGACCTCCACCGGCTGCTCGATGGTCATCACCGGCTGAGGCCGCTCGCTGCGCGGTGCCGGCTCGTCGAACAGCATGGGGACGAAGATCACCGCCAGGGCAATCAGGATCACTGCTCCACTGAGGCGTTCTCGCATTCCGTACTTCATCTCGCTCCCTCGATGACCTTGTCTTCCCCTGCAGTCTGATCCGTCGCCTGGCTCATCGCCAGCCGCCATTCCAGCACCTCGGCCACGGTGAAGAAGGAGCCGCAGACCAGCACCCGATCCTCGGGTAGAAGCCGAGCTGCCAGCCACTCGGCCGCATCGACCGGCGAGCTGCCGCGGTATCCCACCTCGCCGCCGTGAAGCGCCAGACGCTCGGCCAGATCATCCGCGCTGCGGGCACGCTCCCCCGCGAGACTCGCTGGCACCCAGACATCCACCACCGGCGCCAGGGCACTGATCACGCCATCGGCATCCTTGTCGGCGAGCATGCCCAGCAGGCCGTAAGTGCGACCCGTACAGGGCCGCGCCGCCAGGCGCGTGGCCAGGTAGTTGGCGGCATGGGGGTTGTGGCCGACATCCAGGCACCACTGCCCCAGCCACTGCATGCGGCCCGGCAGCTCGACGCCGGCCAGTGCGCGGCGACAGGCAGGCGGGTCCAGCTCGATGCCGACCAGGGTCAGCGCCTGCAGGGCCGTGGCGGCATTGTCCAGGGGCAGGCCGGGGTCGGGGAGATCGGTAACCGGGGTCTGAACCCAAAAACTACTAAAGCGCCAGCCCGGGCCCTCTCCCTCGCGGCGGAAGGCCTCTCCCAGGGCATGGACATCGGCGCCAAGCTCCGTGGCCACCTGACGCACGCTGGCGGGCAGCATCGTGCTGCCCAGCACCGCGGGCCGACCGGCCCGCAGAATGCCGGCCTTCTCGCGGCCGATGCCCTGCAGGTCGGTGCCGAGGAAAGCCGCATGGTCCTGGGCCACGGTGGTGATCACCGCCACATCGGGGTGGATGACGTTGACCGCATCCAGCCGACCACCGAGCCCCACCTCGAGGATAGCCAGGTCTACCTGCCCCCTGGCGATGACCCACAGCGCCCCCAGGGTACCCACCTCGAAATAGGTGAGGCTGACGGGTTCGCCTTCCCACCGCGCCAGTTCCACCGCCTCGAACCCGGCGATCAGAGTTGCGTCGTCGGCCTCCTGGCTGTCGAGACGCAGGCGTTCGTTGTAGCGCAGCAGATGGGGCGAAGTATAGGCCGCCGTGGAGAGGCCATGAGCACGGGCCAGCGCCTCGAGCATGGCCACGGTCGAACCCTTGCCGTTGGTACCGGCCACGGTGATGACCCGCTCGCACAGCGGAGCCTCGAGGAGCCCCATGCGGCGAGCGACCTCGGCCACACGCTCGAGGCCGAGGTCGATACCGACCGGGTGGGTCGTCTCCAGCCGGGCCAGCCAGGCCGGAAGCGTATCGGGAAGGGCGTGATCGCTCATGCCAATCGATCAGCGCGCGGGATCGGGACGCTCGCCGTCCTGCTCAGCATCAGGGTCGGCCTCCGGCTCGGCGTCCAACGGGCTGGTCGACGACTGGGCCGCTTCCTGTTCGGCCTGCTCGGCGGCCTGCACCAGATCGGGCTCGTCAGTGACGGGAGCTTCCTCGCCGGCCACGGGCCAGTGAGTCAGCTTGCGCAACACGCCACCCAGCCGCTCGCGCATCTCCCCGCGAGACACGATCATGTCCACAGTGCCGTGCTCGAGCAGGAACTCGCTGCGCTGGAAGCCTTCCGGCAGTTGCTCGCGGACCGTCTGCTCGATGACCCTGGGGCCGGCGAAGCCGATCAGCGCATTGGGCTCGGCCACATTGAGATCGCCGAGCATCGCCAGCGACGCCGAGACACCCCCGAACACCGGGTCGGTCAGCACCGAGATATAGGGCACGCCGGCCTGCTTGAGCTTCTCCAGGGCCGCCGAGGTCTTGGCCATCTGCATCAGCGAAAACAGCGCTTCCTGCATCCGTGCGCCGCCGGAGGCGGAGAAGCAGATCAGCGGAATGCCCTCTTCCAGGGCAACAGTCGCGGCACGCACGAACTTCTCGCCCACCACGGCGCCCATGGAACCGCCCATGAAGGTGAACTCGAAGGCCACCACCACCACCGGCAGCCCTTCCAGGGAGCCGCGCATGGCGATCAGCGCATCCTTCTCCCCGGTCTCCTTCTGGGCCGCCGCCAGGCGGTCCTTGTACTTCTTGGAATCGCGGAACTTGAGGCGGTCCACCGGCTCGAGGTTGGCGGCGATCTCCTCGCGACCCTCCTTGTCCAGGAACCAGTCCAGCCGCTTGCGCGCGGTCAGGCGAAGATGGTGGTCGCACTTGGGGCAGACGTTGTGGTGCTTCTCCAGTTCGGGAAGATAGAGCACCGCCTCACACTTGGGGCACTTGCGCCACAGGCCGTCAGGCACGCTTGCCCGGCGATCCTTGCGCTGGATGCGGCCCACCGAGGGCACGATCTTGTCTAGCCAGCTCATGTCAGAAACACTTCCGTATAGGCTGATGCCCTCGGCGGCGCCGGGGGCGGGATCGATTCGATTGGCGACGAGCCCGGATCAGGCGTCCAGCGCCTGGCGCATCTCCCCCAGCACCGCCTTCAGCGCGGCCGGGATCGCCTCGGGGCGTTCGGCATTCTCGGCAACGCGATTGATGAGCGCGGAACCGACGATCACGCCGTCGGCCACCTTGCCTACCTCGGCCGCCGAGGCCCCATCGCGGATGCCGAAACCCACGCACAGCGGCAGATCGGTCATCTCGCGCAGCGGCGCCAGATGCGCGGCCACATCCTCGGCATTCAGGGTCGCCGAGCCGGTCACGCCCTTCAGCGAAACATAGTAGATGTAGCCCTCGCCATGGGCGCATATTGTAGCGGCCCGGGCCGGCGAAGTGGTAGGGGCGACCAGGAAGATCGAGGCCAGCCCGCGGGCCTTGAGCAGCGGACCGACATCGTCGGCCTCCTCCGGCGGCATGTCGACGATCAGCACGCCATCGACGCCGGCCTCGGCCGCCTGGTCGGCGAAGGCCTCGAGGCCGATGCGCTCCACCGGATTGAGGTAGCCCATCAGCACCACCGGGGTCTCGCTGTCGGTCTGGCGGAATTCGCGGACCATCTCGAACAGGTGGGAGAGCCGCACGCCGTGCTTGAGGGCGCGTTCGCAGGCCTTCTGGATCACTGGCCCGTCCGCCATGGGGTCCGAGAACGGCACCCCCAACTCGATGACATCCGCCCCCGCCTCCACCAGGGTGTGCATGAACCCCACGGTGTGCTCGGGTGCCGGGTCGCCGGCGGTAATATAGGGAATCAGCGCACGGCGCCCCTGGGCCTTCAGCGCGGCGAAGCGTTGGTCGATACGATTCATGGTCTGGGCCGTCATCAGAATTCAATCCCGTCGATCTTTGCCACCGTCATGATGTCCTTGTCACCGCGACCGGAGAGGTTGATCACGATGTTCTGGTCGGGGCGCATGGTCGGCGCCAGCACCTTGGCATAGGCCAGGGCATGAGCCGTTTCCAGCGCCGGCATGATGCCCTCGACGTGGGTCAGCTCGCGGAAGGCCGCCAGCACGTCATCGTCGTTGGCGGCCACGTAGTTGACCCGCCCCACGTCCTTCCACAACGCGTGCTCGGGGCCGACGCCCGGGTAGTCCAGGCCCGCCGAGACCGAGTGGGTATCGGAGACCTGGCCGCCCTCGTCGGACATCAGGTAGGTGCGGTTGCCGTGCAGTACGCCGCGAGGTGCGCCGGAGGCCAGGGGCGCGGCATGGCGGCCGGTCTCGACGCCATCGCCGCCCGCCTCGACGCCATACATGACGACATCATCGTCCTCGACGAAGGGATAGAAGAGGCCCATGGCGTTGGAGCCGCCGCCCACGCAGGCGATCAACGCATCAGGCAGCTTGCCGAACTCCTCGAAGGACTGGCGGCGTGCCTCGCGCCCGGCCACCGCGTTGAAGTCGCGCACCAGCATGGGATAGGGATGGGGGCCGGCCACGGTGCCAATGATGTAATAGGTGGTGTCGACGTTGGTCACCCAATCGCGCAGCGCCTCATTCATGGCGTCCTTGAGCGTGCGAGTGCCGGATTCCACCGGGATGACGTTGGCCCCCAGCAGGCGCATGCGATAGACGTTGAGCTTCTGGCGCTCCACATCCGCGGCCCCCATGTAGACATCGCACTCCAGACCCAGCCGCGCGGCCACCGTGGCAGATGCAACGCCGTGCTGCCCTGCCCCGGTCTCGGCGATCACTCGCGGCTTGCCGGTCTTCTTGGCAAGCAGCGCCTGGCCGATGGTGTTGTTCACCTTGTGGGCGCCGGTGTGGTTGAGATCCTCGCGCTTGAGCCAGATCTGTGCGCCACCGAGCTGCTTCGACCATCGCTCGGCATGATAGAGCGGTGACGGGCGGCCCACGAAATGGGCCAGGTCATAGTCGAATTCCGCCAGGAAGGCCGGGTCTTCACGAAGACTCAGATAGGTCTTCTCCAGCTCATCCAGGGCGAAGCTCAGGGTCTCCGAGACGAACCGGCCGCCATAGGCACCGAAATGGCCGCGGGCATCCGGCAGTCGGGTCAGGTCACTGAACTTGCTCACGAAAGACACCTCACAGGGTCGCCAGAAGGGATGTAGGGGAAACAGGGTGAAGCGAAGGGCTCAAGCACCGCAACGCGCGTCATCAGCTCGGCGCACGGCCCGCAGGAAGGCCGTCATGCGCGCACTGTCCTTAACGCCGGGGAACACTTCGATGCCACCGGAGACATCCACGGCAAAGGGAGACACGGCCGCGATCGCCTCGGCCACATTGTCCGGCATCAGGCCTCCGGCGAGGATAACAGGTTTTGCCAGACTTGCGGGGATTCGCGACCAGTCGAAGGTCTCGCCGGTGCCCCCCGGCACGCCCGGCCGGTAAGCGTCCAGCAGCAGCGCCTGTGCCCCGCCATAGGTCTCGGCGGCGGCGTGCAGGTCGAGGCTATCGCGCATGCGCAGTGCCTTGATCCAGGGACGGCCGGCGGCAAGGCAGGTGTCGGGAGACTCGTCACCATGAAACTGCAGCAGATCCAGGCAGGGCGCGCAGCGCTCTATCCAACCGTACTCGGCGTCGACAAACAGCCCGACCCGGGTGACAAAGGCCGGCACTCGGGCGGTCAGCTCGACAAGACGCGTTGCGTCCACGGCGCGCTTGCTGCCCGGCCAGAGCACGAAACCCAGGGCGTCGGCGCCCGCGGCCACGGCGGCATCGACATCCTGGGGACGCGTCAGGCCGCAGAACTTCACGCGGGTACGTCCGGTCATGTCGCCTCCTGGCTGGCGGCCACTGGTCTGCCTCGTCGAAACTCGACCATCGGGCAGTCGGGAAGCGCTCGCTCGCCGGTCCATTCGCCGAGGAAGGCCAGCAGGTTGGGGCCCAGCGGTTCGCGAGGCAACCCCCAACACTCGTCGTAAAGGGAGTCGACGAAGTGCAGGCCGCACGCGGGGGCGGTGACATCGGCAAGCCGACGGTTCTTCAGCGCCATGAGCTCGCCCAGATAGTCTTCGCCGCGCTGGCCGCGCCCCACCGTGACCAGGGCACCCACGATATTTCGGATCATGTGGTGCAGGAAGGCATTGCCCTGGACGTCGATGACCACCAGCGGGCCGTGGCGGTGCACCTCAATGAAGTGCAGGTGGCGCCAGGGGGTCTTCGACTGGCAGCCGGCGGCACGGAAGCTGGAAAAGTCATGCTCGCCCACCAGGGCCTGGGCGGCGCGGTGCATGGCCTCGGCGTCCAGCGGATCGCGACACCAGGTAACGTTGGCGCGCTCCAGCACCGGACGGCTAGGCTGATTGAGCAGGATATAGCGGTAGCGGCGAGCCAGTGCCTTGAAGCGGGAGTGGAAGGTCTCGGGTACCTCCTTGACCCAGCGCACGGCGACATCGCGCGGCAGGTTGGCGTTCACACCAAACACCCAGGCCTTCTCGGAGCGCGGCACCGGCGGATCGAAGTGGATGATCTGGCGAGTGGCATGGACACCGGAGTCGGTGCGTCCACTGGAGTGGACACGCACCGCCTGACTGGCCACCCTGCCCAGGGCCTTCTCAAGCGCGCCCTGCACCGAGGGCGCCTGCTTGAGAAACTGGAAGCCAGAGTAAGCACTGCCGTCGTACTCCACCCCCATGGCCAGGCGGCCGGCCAAGGGGCGGTGTTCATCGAGAGCTCGGAAAAGGGTCATTCGGCCTCATTGCGGGGGTTGGTCCAGCAATTCGCGGGCCTCCTCCTTGACATCCGGGTCGTGGGACTCGTCGATCAGGCTCTCGAGCAAGGCACGTGCCTGGCCGGACTCGCCGGCGTCAAGCAGGCGCCGCGCCTCGGCCAGGGTCGATGTGGAGGAAGCCGCCGCGGAAAAGTGGGCATTATCCCGCGAGAGAGGCGGGAAGGCCACCTCCTCGATGTCCCACTCCTCGTGCACGTCGCGATCCGCGTTGTTGCCGGGCTTGGTATCCACCGCGGCGTCGTCCCCGGCGTCGGACGCGGTGAACTCCACGCTGGGCTGCATCGGCGTTTCTTGGCGAGGGGCCGGGCGCTCTTCCAGAGTCGGCGGACTATAGTCGATGACGTCGCGTCCGTCTTCGCTGGCACGAGTGGTCAGTGGCACTGACGAAAACTCCTCTCCCCCTTCCGGCCCTTCGGATGTCGCCACGTCGGGGCGCTTGCCCCCGGGGGACGACACACCTTCCTGATCAGGCGCCGCACCGGACCGCTCGTCGCCCCGGGACGGCTCACCATCCTGAGCGGACGAGGCAATGTCTCCCGCCCGTGAGGCTGAGCCCTGCTGAGATTCTGGCTCCAGTTCGGGTGGCCGATAGCGAGCCAGCGGATCGGCCGGTTCACTGACGGGAGATTCCTTTTCAGGTTCCGGCGATACGGTGGGGGGTGTCTCTTCGGGCTCCGACGAGGCGACCGAAGACTCCTCCGGTGCCTCGGCGGGTGATGCCTCCTCGGCCGCAGGTGCTTCGTCGCCGTACGTCTCGTCGCTCTCGTCAGTCGCATCGGCGTCGTCGAAGCGACGCGGGGGAAGCTCGTCGGCCTCGGGGAAGACCGCCCGTTCGGCAGGCGTATTCGCCGAGGTGTCCGTGGCAGAGGCCGACGAAGCGCTGTGAGCATGGCGCTCCATCAGATGAGCTACCTGAACCTGAATATCCGGATCCCCGCCGGCGCGCAGCAACTCGGCCTGTCGGGTTGCCGCCGCATTGTCGCCCTGGGACAGCTGCACCCCCAAAAGCTTGAGCCTCAGGTCATCACGGTCTGGCTCTTGTGCCAGGTTGGATTCCAGCAGTTCGCGTGCCTGGTCGTGACGCCCGTAGGCGATAAAGATATCCGCTTCGCTGATGGCCTCGGCCTCGGGCATGGACGTGCGCACCGACAGCTCCCTCTCTTCGCGACGTACATCGGCTCTCTGCGCTTCGGAGGTACCCGGTACCACGACACCACCTGCTGTTGAGTCCCACGGCTGAACCTCGCTGAACACCGCCGTCGGCTCGCTCTCCTCGCGACGACGACGACGTATCAGGGCCCACAGCGCCAGCAGTGCCGCCAGCCCGGCTCCACCCAGCAACAGATGGCGGCCGGAGTCACCCTGATAGAGCGCACCCCACCAAGGCGCCTGCTGGGAAGTTTCCGGCTCGCTGCCAGGCGCCACCACGCCACCGCTGCCTGCCGCATCAGCGCCTTGTTCTCCGGCACTCAGGGCGGCCAGCTGGTCACGCATGGCGTCCAGCTCTTCTCGCAGCTCACCGAGCTCAGATTGCAGCACATCCCGTTCACTGCGAACCGCCTCCAGGGCCTGACGATTCTCGCGCCAGCGAGACTCGAGGCGCAGCAGGCGCTGATCCTCGGTAAGGCCGCCGCTGCCCGCCATCAACCCCAGCACCTCGGGGTCGATGAACGGCCCCTGACCGGCATCACCCGAGGGCAATGCCAGGGAGACATCCGTCATCACCTCCGCCTGGTTTGCGTCGGTAGTCTCGTCATTCTCCTGCTGGGCCTGGTCCTCCTCGACGGGCGCCACACCTTCAGCGGCCACCTCGGCATCACTGAGCAGTGTCAACCGGGGGGCCTCCTCGTCAGTCACTTTCTCATCATTGTCGGAGGCAACGCTGGGCTCTGTCTCGGCCGTCTCTGCCTGCGCCTCGGCGGCAGGTTGAGCTGACGCATCTTCCTGCGCAGGGGCACTGGCCACTGCCGATGTTGCCGCATCGTTGGAACCGCCCAGGGCCACCCTGGCCGGTGCCCCACTGCCGCGGTTGGCCCAGGCCTGATTCATAGCCTGGACGATACGCTCAGCGTCGGCAGAGGAGCGTGCCGCGATGGCCTCACGAGGCGGCACTACCAGCGTGAAGCCGGCCCGCATGGCATTGATATTGCCGGACGGGAAGACCTCCGGATTGGCCTCCACCAGGGCAACCATCATCTGATTCCTGCTGATACCGCTGTCCGGTCGCAGCCGGCCAGCCACGGACCAGAGGGTATCGCCGCTGCGCACCCGTGCGGGGTCTCCCGAGCCGTCGCTGGAGGTTCGCGCCACCGGACGCGGCCCGGGTTCTGAGGCCGCGGAAGAAGAACTCGGCGAGGATGCTGACTGCTGCGGTGAAGCCGAGGACGCCACCAGGGCCGGAAGCTGATCATAGTCGGGCGGATCGAGCAGCAGGGTCACTTCCTGCAGTTGCTGGCCACTCGGCCAGTCGAAGCGCAGCAGAAGGTCGATCCAGGGCTCACGAACTGCGCGCTCAGTGGTCAGATCGACTACCAGACGCCCCTGGCGTCGAGTCACACCCATCCTCACGCTGGCCGCAAGCGGGGTGCGCGGCAGGCCAGCCGCCGAGAAAGCACTCTCATCGGCCACCGAGACATTGAGCAGTTCAGCTTGCAAGCCGCTGCTGTCAGTCAAGGGGATGCTCGCCCGCAACGGTGCATTGAGCGTCGAGTTCACCTCGGCCTCGCCCAGGCCCAGAGCCAGCGCCATCGGGCTGGCGGCGGAGAGCGAAAGCAGCATGGCAAATGTCAGCTTGCGTTTCATCGGGATCCCTTGCGTCGTTCCACTGCGCCCCGCCGGGCCCGGCGGTAGCCTGGTAATATATTCTTAGTCGTTATGATGAATATGTATCATATTCATTCTACCGGCGCCCTCATGGATCATCACTGTTCATCGTACTTTAAACATAAGCCATTGATCGCATGAGATGCGACCCTCGCTCGCGAAAACCGACAACCAATGGCCAACGAAAAGCGGGGCGCCTTGGTCGGCGCCCCGCTTTTTGCTCAAGTGGTCGTTGACGACCCCATCGGATTTATTGCTCACGCAGGATCTTCAGCATCCGCTTGAGCGGCTCGGCGGCGCCCCACAGCAGCTGATCGCCGACGCTGAAGGCCGAGAGATATTCGCCGCCCATGGCCAGCTTGCGCAGACGCCCCACCGGCACGCTCATCGTGCCAGTGACGGCCGCCGGCGTCAGGCCATCGATGGTGGCATCCTTGTCGTTGGAGATCACCTTCACCCAGTCGTTGTGCTTGGCCAGGCGGTCCTCGATCTCATCGATCGGGACATCCTTCTTGAGCTTGATGGTGAAGGCCTGGCTGTGGGAACGCATGGCGCCGATGCGCACGCAGAGACCGTCGATGGGGATCGGGTTGTCCTGGAGGCCGAGGATCTTGTTGGTCTCCACGGAGCCCTTCCACTCCTCCTTGCTCTGGCCGTTGTCCATGGCCTTGTCGATCCAGGGCAGCAGGCTGCCGGCCAGCGGGGCACCGAAGTTGTCGGTGGGGAATTCCCCGCTACGCATGGCCGCGGTGACCTTGCGATCGATATCGAGAATGGCGCTGCCCGGATCGGCCAACTCGTCGGCCACGCTGTCGCGCAGGCCGCCCATCTGGTTGAGCAGCTCGCGCATGTGCTTGGCGCCGGAGCCGGACGCAGCCTGATACGTCATGGAGGTCATCCACTCGATCAGGTCAGCCTCGAACAGGCCGCCCAGCCCCATCAGCATCAGGCTGACGGTGCAGTTGCCGCCGACGAAGGTCCTGGCACCCTTGGCCAGCTGGGCATCGATGACGCGCCGGTTGACCGGGTCGAGGACGATGGTTGCCTCGTCGGCCATGCGCAGGGTGCTGGCGGCGTCGATCCAGTAGCCCTTCCAGCCACCCTGGCGCAGGTCACCATAGACCTTCTCGGTGTACTCGCCGCCCTGGCAGGTCACGACCACGTCCAGCGCCTTGAGGGCTTCCAGGTCGAAGGCGTCCTTCAGCGGGGGAACGTCGACGCCGACATCGGGGCCGTCCTGGCCAACCTGGGAGGTGGTGAAGAAGATCGGCTCGATGCCCTTGAAGTCACCGTCATCGATCATCCGCTGCATCAGCACGGAACCCACCATGCCACGCCAACCGACAAAACCGACTTTCAACATGTGAAGTCCTCCAGAAATCGAATGTGAGAGATATTATACAGAAAGGAGGCCCGCCTCGCAGGCGACCAGGGCGACCCACCGCCGCTGCGCGACGTATCGCGACGCGAGCGTCGAGGCATCGAACCGTTCGCTCCTACAAGGGCACGATGCCAGCGCATACTGTGGGAGCACTGCTTGCAGCGCGATGGCGCCGTCAGGCGCCTAGGTAAACGCACCGTCGCTGCGCGACGGATCGCGATGCAAGCATCGCTCCCACAGTGCCTCGGAGCTAAACCGGAGTTATGGGAGCGACGGTTCGGCGCTCCGACTTCTTATCGCGATGGTGCCGCCAGGCGCCCTAAAAACCAACGCTGCTTACAACGCCTCGAACGCCGCCAGCACGGCGTCTCCCATCTCGGCGGTGGAGACGGTACGCGTGCCTTCGGCGGCAATATCGGCGGTTCGCAGGCCGTCATCCAGCACCTTGCCCACCGCATCCTCGATGCGCTTGGCCATGGCCGGCGCGTCCAGGGAGTAGCGCAGCATCATGGCCACCGAGAGAATGGTGGCGAGCGGATTGGCGATGCCCTGGCCGGCGATGTCCGGGGCGCTGCCGTGGCAGGGCTCGTACATGCCCTGGCCGCTCTCGTTGAGGGAGGCGGAAGGCAGCATGCCGATGGAGCCGGTGAGCATGGCGGCGGCGTCCGAGAGGATGTCGCCGAACATGTTGCCGGTCACCACGACGTCGAACTGCTTGGGGGCACGTACCAGCTGCATGGCGGCGTTGTCGACGTACATGTGGGAGAGCTCGACGTCCGGGTACTCCGGCGCCAGGCGCTCCATCACCTCGCGCCACAGGATGGTGACCTCGAGCACGTTGGCCTTGTCGACGCTGCAGAGCTTCTTGCTGCGCTTTTGCGCCATCTCGAAGGCGACCCGGCCGATACGCTCGATCTCGCTCTCGGAATAGACGTAGGTATTGAAGCCCACCCGCTCGCCATCACGCTCCTCGATGCCGCGGGGCTGACCGAAGTAGATGCCGCCGGTGAGCTCGCGCACGATCATGATGTCCAGGCCGGCCACCAGTTCCGGCTTGAGGCTGGAGGCAGACGCCAGCTGGGGATAGGTGATGGCCGGACGCAGATTGCCGAACAGGCCCAGCTGCTTGCGAACGCCAAGCAGGCCCTTTTCCGGGCGCTTGGCGAGGTCCTCGATCTTGTCCCACTTGGGGCCGCCCACGGCGCCCAGCAGGATGCCGCGCGCCGCCTTGGCCTTTTCCAGGGTCTCGGCGGGCAGCGGCTCGCCGTGAGCGTCATAGGCGGCGCCGCCCAACAGCCCCTCGAAGACCTCGACGTCGAGGCCGCGGGCCTGGCAGGCGGCCAGGATACGGGAGGCCTGGGCGGTGATCTCGGGGCCGATGCCATCACCCGGCAGTACAAGAATCTTCTGAGTCATTAATTGGTCCTTGTGCAACTACAGCCGGGTAACAAGGGCGCCGGGGGCAGGCCGAAGAGGAGGTCCTATGCCAGGGATGGCATCGGTAGCGTACAGGGAAGTATTCACAGCGCCTCCCCGATGGTCCGACACTTCGGGGCCTGCCGCCGGATCAGCCCGCGTTCCCGTCGGCAAGGGTGTAAGAGGTTGTCAAGCCTGAGCGGAATCGCGAAACAGCCAGGGCCGCGCCGCGCGGTGCTTCGCCTCGAAGGCACGGATGGCGTCCTCGTCCTTCAAGGTGATGCCGATGTCGTCCAGGCCTTCCAGCAGGCACTGCTTGCGGAACGCGTCCACCTCGAATTCGAAAATCTCACCGAAGGGCGTGATCACCCGCTGGTTCTCGAGATCCACGTCGAGCCGGTAACCCTCGTTGGCCTCGACCTCGTCGAACAGGCGATCCACGGTCTCCTCGGGCAGGGTCACCAGCAGCAGGCCATTCTTGAAGGCGTTGTTGTAGAAGATATCGGCGAAGCTCGGCGCGATCACCACGCGGAAGCCGAAATCCTCCAGGGCCCAGGGTGCATGCTCGCGTGAGCTGCCGCAACCGAAGTTGCGACGCGTCAGCAGCACGCTGGCCCCCTCATAGCGCAGCTGATTGAGCACGAAGTCGGGGTTCTTCGGGCGCTGGGAGACATCCTGACCGGGCTGCCCTTCGTCGAGGTAACGCAGTTCGTCGAAGAGGTTGACACCGAAGCCGGTGCGCTTGATCGATTTCAGAAACTGCTTGGGAATGATCAGGTCGGTGTCGACGTTGGCCCGGTCGAGCGGCGCGACGAGGCCTTGGGTGCGTTCGAATTTCTTCATGGTTCAGGCCTCCTGACCCTGGACGTCGTCATTGGCAGCATCGGTTCCAAGTCCCCTCACATCCACGAAGTGGCCGGCGATGGCCGCGGCCGCCGCCATGGCCGGGCTGACCAGGTGGGTGCGCCCGCCGAAGCCCTGGCGACCCTCGAAGTTGCGGTTGGAGGTGGAGGCGCAGTGCTCGCCGGCCCCCAGCTTGTCGGCGTTCATGGCCAGGCACATGGAGCAGCCAGGCTCGCGCCACTCGAATCCCGCCTCGATGAAGACCTTGTCGAGGCCCTCCGCCTCGGCCTGGCGTTTCACCAGGCCGGAGCCCGGGACCACCATGGCCAGCTGGATGGAATCGGCCACCTTCTTGCCGCGCGCCACCTTGGCCGCCTCGCGCAGGTCCTCGATGCGCGAGTTGGTGCAGGAGCCGATAAACACCTTGTCGAGACGAATATCGGTGATCTTCTGCCTCGCTGCCAGCCCCATGTACTCGAGGGCCCGGGTGTAGCCACGCTGGGTGGTCTCGTCGCCGGCCTCGGCCGGATCGGGCACCTCGCCGGAGATGCCGGTGACCATCTCGGGACTGGTGCCCCAGGAGACCTGCGGCTCGATCTCGGCGGCATCCAGGGTCACCACCTTGTCGAAGGCGGCGTCGGCATCGGAGACGAGATTGTGCCAGTCGGCCACCGCGGCGTCCCACTGCTCACCGGTGGGCGCATAGTGACGGTCACGCAGGTAGTCGATGGTAGTGTCGTCCACGGCGATCAGGCCGACCCGCGCCCCCGCCTCGATGGCCATGTTGCAGACGGTCATCCGGCCTTCCATGGAGAGTTCGCGGATGGCGCTGCCGGCGAACTCGATGGCATAGCCGGTACCGCCGGCGGTGCCGATCCGGCCGATGATGGCCAGCACGATATCCTTGGCGGTGACGCCTGTGCCAAGTTCACCCTCGACGCGCACCTGCATGTTCTTCATCTTCTGCGCCAGCAGACACTGCGTGGCGAGCACGTGCTCCACTTCGGAGGTGCCGATGCCGTGGGCCAGGGCGGCGAAGGCGCCGTGGGTGGCGGTATGGGAATCACCGCAGACCACGGTCATCCCAGGCAGGGTGGCGCCCTGCTCCGGTCCTACCACGTGGACGATCCCCTGGCGCGGGTCATTGATCTTGAACTCCTCGATGCCGAACTCGCCGCAGTTGTCGTCGAGGGTCTGCACCTGGATCAGCGACACCGGGTCCTTGATGCCGGCGTTCCCCTCCGCGCGCTCCTTGAGGGTGGTGGGCACGTTGTGGTCCGGGGTGGCCAGGTTGGCGTCGATACGCCACGGCTTGCGCCCCGCCAGACGCAGCCCCTCGAAGGCCTGGGGCGATGTCACTTCGTGGAGCAGTTGACGGTCGATGTAGATCAGCGCGGTGCCATCACCACGCTCCTTGACGAGGTGCTGCGACCACAGCTTGTCGTAGAGTGTCTGGCCTGCCATATCGCTCTCCCGGGCCTTGGGCCCTTCATTTTCTGTCCAGTCATAGGCATTTTCCGACGGCTCGCCCATAAAATCAATTCATGTTATTTATGGATTGGATTCCATTAAGGAATCCGAAATCATCGCCACGGGGGTGCCCATGGATACGCAGAGCCTGCAGGCCTTTCTCGCCGTGGCCGACAGCGGCAGTTTTTCCCGCGCCGCCGAGCAGCTGCACCTTACCCAGCCGGCGGTCAGCAAGCGAATCGCCGTGCTGGAGGGCCAGATCGACGCCCGACTGTTCGACCGCATCGGTCGTCGGGTGAGCCTCACCGAGGCCGGTCGGGTACTGCTGCCCCGGGCGCGGCAGATCCTGGTCATGGTTGACGACAGCCGCCGGGCGCTGGGCAACCTCGAGGGTAGCGTCGCCGGCAGCCTGACGCTCGCCACCAGCCACCACATCGGCCTGCACCGTCTGCCCCCGCTGCTAAAGGCCTATACTCGCGACCACCCCGAGGTCCGGCTCGACCTTCACTTTCTGGATTCCGAGCAGGCCTATCAGGGGGTGCTGGACGGCGAGCTCGAGATCGCCGTGGTCACCCTGGCACCGCATCCCGACCCGCAACTGCGGGTCGTCCAGCTGTGGATCGACCGCCTCTGCTTCGTCTGTGCAACCGACCACCCCCTCGCCGGCCGGGGGCGCCTGGCCCTCCGGGAGCTGTGCGCCTTCGACGCCGTGCTCCCCGGGCCGCTGACCTTCACCCGCAGCCTGATCGAGTCGCGCTTCGCCTCGGCCGGGCTCAACCTGCCGGTGGCGCTCTCTACCAACTACCTCGAGACACTCAAGATGATGACCGCCATCGGCCTGGGCTGGAGCCTGCTGCCGGCGCATTTGGTCGCCGGCGAACTGCACGAGCTGGAGGTCGACCATCCGCCCATCAACCGCCCCCTGGGCTATCTCGTGCATCGCAGCCGCACCCTCTCCAATCCGGCACGGGCCATGCTGGCCCAGCTCGACGCCGCCCGTGAGGCGGCTGCCAGGGAGTGGGGCTGACGCATCAGGCCATCGCGACGGACCGCGACGCAAGCGTCGAGGCGTCGAACCGTTCGCTCCCACAAGGGGCACAGTGCCGACATTATAAGTGGGAGCCCGGGACAACCTCATGGCAGATTGTTTAGACTGTTCACTATTTGCACGAGGATTCCCGTTCCGTGTCGGAGACTACCGCGGCGACCATCGTCCCCCGCCACGCCCTGGCCGGCGGGCTGATCCTCACCGGGCTCATCCTGCAGGTCGCACAGTTCACCGGGCTATTCCCGCTGGCCCATGCGGTGAGCTACTGCCTGTGGCTGGCCACGGCCCTGCTGTGGGTGGACATCCCCCGGCGCACCCGGCGCCAGGCGGGGATACTCGCCGCGCTGGGTCTGGGGCTGCTGGTAATGGCACGCACCTGGCACGGCGCCAGGATCGACTGGCCGGGCATCCTCGACGGCAACACCTACGTGGTCGCCATGCTGGTGGGGGTTAGCTTCATCGGCCTGATCGGCAACCTGCGCGGCCGGTCACGTCCAGCGGGCAAGGCCCTCACCGGGGCCCGCGGCGTGCTGGGCACCTGGCTGGGGGTCCATCTGCTCGGCTCCATCCTCAACCTCTCCACGGTGTTCATGGTCGGTGACCGCCTGGAGCGTCGCGGACCACTCACCACGCCCCAGCTACTGGGCCTCAACCGCGGCCTCTCCAGCGCGGCACTCTGGTCGCCCTTCTTCGCCTCCATGGGCGTGGTCATGACCCTGGCACCGGCGATGCACTACGCCATCATTCTCGCCTTCGGTCTGCCCCTGGCCATGGTGTCGGGCATGCTGACAGTCGGCGAGCTCTCGCGGCGTTTCGAACTGGCCGATACCGCCGGCTTCTCGCTTTCGCCACGCAGCCTGCTGATGCCGGTGTGCATGGCGGGCCTGGTGATGCTGTTCCACTACGTCATCACCCCCACCCTCTCCATCGTCAGCATCATCACCTTCCTGCTGCCGGGCGTGGCGCTGCTTTCCAATCTGCCCCGGGGCGCACGCTGGACCCTACGGCGAGTCCATCAGCACACTCTCAACCGCCTACCGGCCATGCGCAGCGAGATCTCGCTGTTCCTCTGCGCGGGACTGCTGACCCAGGGGCTATCGAGCTTCATCACCGCCGCCACGGACAGCACCTGGACGCTCTTTGCCCACTTCGGGCCCCTTGAGGCCGTCGCCAGTTTCCTGACTATCGTGCTCAGTGCCGTGGCCGGCCTGCACCCCATCATCGGCGTCTCCGTGCTCGCCTCGATGCTCGACCTGGACGCCGGCCAGCAGACCCTGTTCGCGTTCGTGGGCCTGGCCTCCTGGGCCGTCGGCACCAGCGTCGGTCCTCTCTCCGGCATCAATCTCTCACTGCAGGGACGATACGGCGTCAGCGGGACGACAATGATGCGCCACAACCTCGGCTACGCGGCGGTGATGGCCTTGCTGGTGGTAGTGAGCATCATAGGGCTTGATGCCTGGCTTTGAAGCTGCAAGGCAGTATGTGTCCCAAGCTGGAGGCTAGATGGGTTTTCCTTGTCACTTGTTCCTTGAAGCTTGTAGCTGGCCGCAGGCCTACTTTTTCGGCGCGCGAACGAAGTAGCGGTGGCCGCACTGGTGACAGGGCTCTATCCGCGCAACCCCTTCGAGCTCGACGATGGCATCGCAATGCGTGCAGGCCATGCGCCCGGGGGCGGCCATCTCGCCGGCGACATAGTCGGCGCGTGACGCCTCAAGGTCATCCTGGAGCTGCTCCCGCTCGATAACGCTGCGATCGGCGATGGAAAACAGCGACTCCACCACCTTGCGCGACAGCACGGAGAGGTCGATGCCTAGCCAACTGGCCACACTCTCGCCGCCGGCGCTCAAGTAACGGCGCATCTCCTTGAGGTCACGCTCTACCCAGGCACGCAGCAGCGACAGCTCATCCTTGGTGAACTCTTCCAGCTCGTCCTCGAACTCGACCGCCTCGTCCAGCTCTTTCTGCAGGTTTTCCCAGGTCAGCTCGTGCGCCCCGTCACGCAGTCGGTCGAGCATGCGCTCATACCCCCCGCGGAGGCGGTGTTCCTGGTGCGTATCCTTGTGCTCGCTCATGGTGCTCTCCTCGTGACGCGTCAGGGCTTGCCGGCCCGGCAGCGATACCCCATAGCCGCCGGATACCGTGCTGGGGTATGCTAACAGGCAATCAGAATCACCATTTAGACGACATCCCGCCGGAAAATCAATGGTTTCGCGCAGGCCCCGCGCACGACCTTGATGCCGGACAAGGGCCGCTGACATGCGCAGCACCGCACCGCTGCGCTCGACTTTCAAGGTACCCGAAGAGAGCGATGGACGCACAGTACAACCCCCACGATACCGAACGCGACGCCCAGCAGTTCTGGGACAACAACCAGTGCTTCAAGGCGGTAGAAGACGCCAGTCGCGAGAAGTTCTACTGCCTGTCGATGTTTCCCTACCCCAGCGGCAAGCTGCACATGGGGCATGTGCGCAACTACACCATCGGCGACGTCGTCTCGCGCTACCAGCGCATGCAGGGCAAGAACGTCATGCAGCCCATGGGCTGGGACGCCTTCGGCATGCCCGCCGAGAACGCCGCGATCCAGAACCGGGTACCGCCGGCCAAGTGGACCTACGACAACATCGATTACATGCGCACCCAGCTCAAGGCGCTGGGCTTCGCCTACGACTGGAGCCGCGAGTTCGCGACCTGCGATGTCGACTACTATCGCTGGGAGCAGTGGTTCTTCACCAAGCTGGTGGAGAAGGGGCTGGTCTACAAGAAGATGTCCACCGTCAATTGGGACCCCGTCGACCAGACGGTGCTGGCCAACGAGCAGGTGATCGAAGGGCGCGGCTGGCGCTCCGGGGCGCTTGTTGAGCGCAAGGAAATCCCGCTTTGGTTCCTCAAGATCACCGACTACGCCGAGGAATTGCTGGCCGACCTGGAGCGCATCGACTGGCCCGAGCAGGTCAAGACCATGCAGCGCAACTGGATCGGCAAATCGCGCGGCGTCGAACTCACCTTTGACGTCAAGCCCGCCGAGGGCTCCGGCCTCGAGGCCGTCGAGGAGCCGCTTGCGGTCTATACCACGCGTCCCGACACCCTGATGGGCGTCACCTACATGGCCGTGGCCGCCGACCATCCGCTGGCCAAGCAGGCCGCCGAGAGCAACCGGGCGCTGGCGGATTTCTGCGCCGAGTGCGCTCGCGGCGGCACCTCGGAAGCAGAGCTGGCCACCCGCGAGAAGAAGGGCATGCCCACCGGCCACCTGGCCGTCCATCCCCTCTCCGGCCGCGAGGTCCCGGTTTACGTGGCCAACTTCGTGCTGATGGAGTTCGGCACCGGGGCCGTGATGGCCGTGCCCGGCCACGACCAGCGCGACTGGGAGTTCGCCACCAAGTACGAGTTGCCTATCGAGGCGGTGATTGCCGACGAGAAGGGCCAGGCGCCGGACCTCTCCCAGGGCGCGCATGACGACTATGGCGTGCTGATCCATTCCGGCGAGTTCGACGGTCTGGCCTTCGAGACCGCCTTCGAGGCCATCGCCAAGCGCCTCGAGGTACTCGGCCGTGGCGTGGTGAAGACCAACTTTCGCCTGCGCGACTGGGGCGTGGCTCGCCAGCGCTACTGGGGGGCGCCGATCCCGGTCAAGTACGGCCCCGAGGGCCAGACCGTCCCGCTTACCGACGAGGAGCTGCCGGTGGCACTGCCCATGGAGGTCACCGTTGACGCTACCGGCTCGCCGCTCAAGCGCATGCCCGCGTTCTATGACCTCGGCGACGGCTGGACCCGCGAGACGGACACCTTCGATACTTTCATGGAGTCCTCCTGGTACTTCGCGCGTTTCTGCTGCGCCGACAACATGGAAGCGATGCTCGACGAGCGGGTCGACTACTGGCTGCCGGTGGACCTCTACATCGGCGGTATCGAGCACGCCATCCTGCACCTGCTCTACGCCCGCTTCTTCACCAAGCTGATGCGCGACCTGGGGCTGGTGAAGAGCGACGAGCCCTTCCAGCGCCTGCTCACCCAGGGCATGGTGATCGCCGAGACCTACTATCGCCCCACCGAGAACGGCGGCAAGGCGTGGTTCAACCCCGCCGATGTCGAGGTCAAGCGCGACGAGAAGGGCCGCCCCGTCAGCGCCGTGCTGGCCAGTGACGGGGAGCCGGTGGAGATGGGCGGCATCGAGAAGATGTCCAAGTCAAAGAACAACGGCGTCGACCCGCAATCCATGATCGACCGCTTCGGTGCCGACACCGTGCGCCTGTTCATGATGTTCGCCGCCCCGCCGGAACAGTCCCTGGAGTGGTCCGACGCCGGCGTCGAGGGGGCCCATCGCTTCCTCAAGCGCCTGTGGCGCCTGGTCAGCGAGCACCTCGCGGCTGGCGAGCCCGGCACGCTCGACCTCGGCGCCCTCACCGAGCCCCAGCGTGAACTGCGTCGCAAGACCCACGAGACCATCAAGAAGGCCGGTGACGACATCGGCCGGCGCACCACCTTCAACACCGCCATCGCCGCGGTCATGGAGCTGACCAACGCCCTCTCGAAGTTCGAGGACGCCTCGCCCCAGGGCCTGGCCGTGGCCCGCGAGGCGGTGGAAGCCTGCGTGCTGCTGCTCGCGCCGATCACCCCCCACGCCTGCCACACGCTGTGGCAGGCGCTCGGCCATGACGAGCCGGCGATCGATGCCCGCTGGCCACAGGTCGATGAATCGGCCCTGGCGCGCGACACCATCGAGCTGGTGGTGCAGGTGAACGGCAAGCTGCGTGCGCGCATCGAGGCCGAAGCCTCCGCGGAAAAAGCCGACATCGAAACCCAGGCCCTGGCGGCCGAGAATGTCCAGCGCCACCTCGACGGCAAGACGGTCTACAAGGTGATCGTGGTGCCCGGCAAGCTGGTCAATATCGTGGCCGGCTGAACGCCGCACCCTGACGGGGAGAGACCCATGCAGCGCCGAACCCTACTGCAACTCGGCTTCGCCGCCGGCGCCTCCCTGGCGCTGGCCGGTTGCGGCTTTCGCCTTCGCGGCCTCGACCAGCCAGTGGTGGCCCGCGACGCCCTGGCCCTGGCGGGCACTGACAGCGAACTGGCCCGGCAGGCCGCCCGACGCCTGGAGCGTGCCGGCACCCGGGTGCATGACCGGGCGGCGCTGGTGCTCAACCTGGGTGCGGAACGCTTCCGTGAGCGACGCCTGAGCGTGCTCGACAGCGGACCCCGCGAACTTGAGATCTCCCTGGAAGTGCCCTTCTCCGTCCAGCGCCGCGCCGACGGCGCCTACCTGATCGATCAGCAGCGTCTGGAAGTCAGCGAGCGCATCACGGTCAACGATGACCAGCTGCTGGCCCAGGATGACCTGCGCGAGGCCACTCACGACCGGCTGCGTGACGACGCAGTACGCCAGCTGATGGATCGCCTGCGCGCGCTGGACACACAGTGAAGGGGCTTTCGTGAAGGTACTGTCGTGAAGATATTCGCTGACAAGCTCGAGGATGCACTGGCCAAGAAGCTGCCCCCGGTCGTGATCGTCTCGGGCGAGGAGCCGCTGCAGCACGTGGAAGCCTGCGACGCCGTTAGAGCCGCCGCCCGTCAGGCCGGGGTCGACGAGCGCGAGATCCTGCACGTGGAGGCCAACTTCGCCTGGGGACGCCTGACCGAAGCCGCCGCCAACCTCTCGCTGTTCGCCACGCGGCGGCTCATCGAGGTGCGGCTTGGCAGCGGCAAGCCCGGCCAGGAAGGCGCCAAGGCGCTTCGCGACTATGCCGAGTCCATAAAGGGCAGCGACGATATCCTGCTGCTCTCCACCGGCAAGCTCGACTACCGCGAGCAGAAGAGTGCCTGGTTCAAGGCCCTGGACAAAATCGGGCTCTTCGTACCGGTCTGGCCGGTAGACGTCTCGCGACTGGGTTTCTGGCTGCGTGACCGCGCCTCCCGCCACGGGCTCTCCCTGGAGCTCGAAGCCGCAAGGCTGCTCGGCGAACGCACCGAGGGCAACCTGCTGGCCGCCGATCAGGAACTCCAGAAACTCGCCCTGATGCTGCCTTCCGGCGCGCGAGTCGGGCCACGCGAAATAGCGGGCGGCGTAGAAGACAGCGCACGATACGACGTCTTTACCCTGATGGACGCCTGCCTCAAGGGCGAACGCGCGCGAGTCACACGGATCATGGCCGGCCTGCGCGGTGAAGGCGTCGAACCCCCTATAGTGCTCTGGGCGCTTTCCCGTGAACTGCGCATCCTTCTTTCAATTCAGCAGCACCTTGATCAGGGCCAGAGCCTGGAGCACGCCTGCAAGGCCCAGAAACCGCCGATTTTCGAGAAGCGCCGCCCGGCCTATCAGCAAGCCATGGCCAGGCTGCCGCTTAAACGACTGCACAAGCTGCTGCTCTTTGCCCAGCGACTGGATCTGGCGATCAAGGGAGCCAGCAGCGTGCCACTATGGGATGGCCTCCATGATCTGGCCCTCACCCTGGCCGGCGGACGCGGCCTGCTGGCTGAGCTGCCCTCCTCCTACCGCGTCGGCTAAAGCACTGGGGCAAACACTATTGAGAGTGCCACTTCTTGTGGGAGCGATGCTTGCATCGCGATGCAAGCATCGCTCCCACAAAGGCACGGTGCCGAGTTCTCTCCCACTAAGGCATGAAATGTCACGGCATTCCGTCCTATAATCAGACAGCATCGCTGCTTCGCGGGCCTGCATGAAAGCCGCGCCGACGAAGCCTGGAGCTGGAAGCCCAATCCCGACAAGAAGGAACACCGCCATGATGAAGAAGCTCTACCGCTATCTCAGCCCGCTGCTGATCGCCGCTCTGGTACTGGGCAGCCTGCCGGTGGCCGCTGCACCGGCCAGTTCTGGAAGCGGACTGATCACCACCCAGGAGGCCCTGAATGCCGAAAGGTCCCAGGGAGATCGGGAGCGAATCCACGAGATCCTCGCACGTGACGAGGTACAGGAGCAGCTCGTCGCCCAGGGCGTTGATCCCACCGAGGTGGAAGCCCGCGTAGCCGCCCTCTCCGATGCAGAAGCCGCTCAGATGGCCGACCAGCTCGAGCAGCTGCCGGCCGGTGCCAGCGTGGTCGGCGCCCTGTTCGCCGTCTTCGTGATCCTGCTGGTCACCGATATCCTCGGCCTGACCAACGTCTACCCCTTCACCCGCTGATAGGTGAGCGACGCATGACTCCATGCCCTTCCCGGCATTTCACCAAGACGACCTTCTGGAACGCCCGCCTAGCGGGCGTTCTCGCGTTGGCACTGGTGATGCTCATCATGGCCGGCTGCGCCAGCACGCCGCAGCTGGCCGAGACCACGAAACGCGAACTTCCCCGCCAGACCCTTCTCGAGCAGACCCCCTTCCACGGGCAGCGCGACTACCAGTGCGGCCCCGCCTCGCTGGCCATGGTGCTCAACGCCTCCGATGTACCGGTAGAGGTCGACACCCTGATTCCCCAGGTCTTCCTGCCCGAGCGTGAAGGCAGCGTCCAGCCGGAGATGCTGGCCACTGTACGCCGCCACGGTCGCATTCCCTTCATGATCAAGGGCAACCTCGATGCCCTGCTCACCGAGATCGACGCCGGCCACCCGACGGTGGTGATGCAGAATCTCTCGCTGCCCGCCTGGCCGATCTGGCACTACGCCGTGGCCATCGGCTTCGATCTGGACGAGGAGACGCTGATCCTGCATAGCGGCATGGAGCCGGAGCGCATCGAGTCCTTCAAGCGTTTCGATGCCACCTGGGCCCGCAGCGATCGCTGGGCCTTCGTTGCCCTGCCCCCGGGCACGCTGCCTGCCACCACCGACGCTGAGGCCGCAATGGATGCCATTGTCGACTTCGAGCGCGTGCAGGGCGAACAGGCTGCACTGCTCGCCTGGGAGGCTCTCATTGACCGCCACCCTGAACACGCCATGGGGCATTTCGCCCTGGGGAATGCCCGCTACGCCACCGGCGACCGGCAGGGCGCCATTGCGGCCTTCGAGGGGGCCGTGGCACAGGACCCCGACCTCGCCGTCGCCTGGCTCAATCTGGGGCTCCTGCAGCAAGAGATGGGAAACGTCGATCAGGCTCGCGAGGCCCTGCAGCTAGCGGCGGCCCATCCCGGCGCCTGGCAGAACCCGGCTCGCCAAGCCCTCGACGGCCTGAAGAGTGGAGATTAGCCGCTCCGCACCTCCCGGAAAGGCTCGAGCCTTCATCCCATGGAGTTCCCCAGTTTTTCCCCAACGCACGAAAAAGCCCCCTGGCGAGTTAGGCCAAGGGGCTGATTCACATGTTCTTTTTGGTGGAGCCTAGCGGGATCGAACCGCTGACCTCAACACTGCCAGTGTTGCATAGCCGTTCGCATAACGTACTGATGTCAAATTGAAACCTTCCTCTCAGACTGGAAGCACATACAGCATATACGCTCTGCATGGATACTGGCGCTCCGGCTGGGTTTTACGGCATGATCAGAGGGGACCTACCGGGAGGAATCGCCATGTTCAGCATTGTCGAAGGCCCTGACGAGATCACTATCACCTGTCCTTGCGGTGCTACGGAGTCTGTCCGCGACGAACACCACCTCAGTGAATTTGAGTGTGGGCGAGGCTTAGACGGCTCCACTGACGTTGCCTTCAAATGCACGAGCTGTGGCCACACTGACAAAGCCACCCGGATGAACGCCGACCCATAGCAAGGACTTGATGATGTCTGTATGGACACAAGCAGCTCTGCCGATCGCCACCACCCTAGCGGGTGGTTTGATTGGATGGGCGGCCTCCCTAGCGAACTCGCGCAGGGCCGAATACAACCATCTCACCCACGATGTGCGTGTGGGGTTGGAGAAGTTAATCGCCAGTGACTCCCCCGAAACAGTGAGCGGCTCACCGTCAGGCGATGATCTGACCCGTATGAAGGCCAGCCTTCGCAACCGTGACAGAAAGCGGATCGCTCCGAAGGCCGCGAAATACTTGGCCGCTCAGAGAGAAGCCCATGCGACGGACAAGCACAGCCAGCCGGTATGCACTGCCGAGCAGCGAGAGCAGTACTTGTCAGCAGCTCAGGAATTGCGAGAGGCTGTAGCCGTGAAGTAGTCTTTGTTCGTGTAGCTCAATGGCAGAGCCGCGCCCCACCTACTGAGCCCCGTCACCCCTACTACCTTGGATCACTCGCCGTCTCAGAAGACGGCAACGTGTCTCACATCTTGCGCTCCACCAGTTGACTCAGTAATGGCACCTTATCCTTACCTACCCTCTTCCCTGAAGGCATGTTTCCTCCATGGACGACGCCACCCGTTACCGACTCACCACCTGGCGTAAGCGCCTTGAGCGCCTGGGCTGGGTAAGCTTGCGCCGGGGCCGGCCACCAGGTGATCGGTTGGTCGAGTATCACGTGATCTGGCAGGGGCGACTGATCAGCGGGCGGGTAAGGCTGGGCGAGTTTGGACCACCATGCCGGCTTTTGGGAACCAGGCTCAGCGGTGTATCTGCTGGATCGGCGCCAGGATGTCGAGGAGGGAGTGTGGCAGGTGGCAAAGGATCAGAAAGCCGTCCCTGGCCTGGCGGTGCGATCCATGCCGGTATGACGCGGTGCCCCGTCCGTGGTGGCAACTCCTCATCCTGTGGAGTCGCATGCTGTGAGGCGTCACGCCTCAAACATAGGCGCCCTGCCGCAGCCATTGCCATGCTAGATCTCGCATTCTGGTGTGCGAGATCGCTTACAAACACTCGGTGATGCTGCTTTAGCCCCTCACGTACCTTTGTGCTGCCTGAGAGACAGGTCTAGGCTAAGTGGACCTCATATCGCACATAACAAAATTGGCAGGGACGAACCATGGAACTAGGTGACAAGCTTTCAAGCATCGCTCGGAGAGGCCAGGAACAGGTAGGCCACATCAAGAATGAGGAGGCAACGAAGACGGCGTTGGTGATGCCCTTCATCGGTGCGCTGGGTTATGACCCTTTCGATACGCGAGAGGTAGTGCCGGAATTCACCGCTGACGTCGGCACCAAGAAAGGGGAAAAGGTAGACTACGCAATCAGGACGAATGGCACCTTGTCGATTCTGGTGGAATGCAAGCCGCTGGGCGCCGACCTCTCTCATGTCCAGTACAACCAGCTGTATCGGTACTTCGCCTGCACCGATGCAAAATTCGCCATCCTGACGAATGGCTTCGAGTATCGCTTCTACTCCGACCTCGACTTCGAGAACAAGCTGGACACTCGCCCCTTCTTCACCTTCGATCTCGCTGACTTCAACGACCAGGACATCGACGAGCTTCAGAAATTCACCAAACCGAACTTCGATGTCGATGCCATACTCAGCACGGCGAACCGTCTCAAGTACACCAACTTGGCAAAGAGAGCCATAGATGAGGTGTTCCGCGAAATCCCGGAAGAATACGTCAAGTTCATAGTCGGTAAGATCTACGAAGGGCGGCAGACGCGACAGGTCATCGAGGAATTCACCCCCATCATTAAGGAGGCTGGCACGCTCTATGTGAAGGAGCAGGTCGCCCAACGGCTCAAAGGGGCACTGGCAAGCAACGATGTGGAAGCCGCCAGCGCCATACCTGCCTTACAAACTCCAAGCGAAGAGCAGCCAACCGACGACGACGGAATCGTCACGACTCAAGATGAAATCGATGGTTACAACATTGTCCGGTCGATCCTGGCTGAGCAGATAGACGTCGGCCGAATCACGATGCGCGATGCCAAGTCCTACTGCGCCGTGCTACTTGATGACAACAACCGCAAGCCGATCTGCCGCTTCCACTTCAATGCCAAGAGCGTTATGCGCGTGGGGTTCTTTCAGGATAAGCAGGAGGATCGGGTAGAGATTGCTTCGGTTAGCGACCTCTTCCAGCACCGTGAAGCACTGAACGCCACGGTAGCGGAGTACCTTGGATAGCGGCATAGCCAATCACAGTCATAGGATGGAGTGCTTCGATGAGCAAGTGGCCAGATAACGAAGGGAAGCCATGGTCTGCAGCGGACAAAGCCAAATTGAAACAGTTGGCGAAGGAGAATACGCCTACCCGAGTCATTGGTCTGAAGCTGGGCAGGACCGAAAATGCCATCTACAGCAAAGCCCAGGAGCTGGGAGTCAGCTTAAAGCCGACAAATCAGTCACCGTATGGATAGACCATTCTGAGCCTGATCCACATACCTCGATGCGTTGATCCCTGGTCGACCGCCACTTTGCGCTGAAGATGGGCAAGACTAGCCTGTGAAGACAATCTGACATGAGGTCTTCATCATGCTAACCATGACCACTGGCGGCCTACTGCTAGACATGCTGGGCGTGGCGCTGCTCTTCATCTACCCACCAAGCCTTCCGGAGCACGAGAAGTCCCAAGGTGTTCGGGTCACCACATCGCCTGAGCTCAAAGCTACACGAGCGCGACTGGCTAAAAAGCGAGCCAAGTCGAACAGAATCGCGCGGGTAGCCCTGGTGGCTATTTTCATCGGCTTCGGGCCGCAGCTCTGGGCTCAGTTGCTATAGCCACTCACACCTCCACCACCACATCCGTCAGCGCAGGCGCTTCGCCCTTCACCTCCCCCGCCTGCACGAACGCCTTGAGCCCTACCGCCACACCCTGCCCCCTGGCGCGGAGGTTGCCGCCGCCGGGGAGTTGCAGGGTGCTGGTGCCGTCGGGGTGGTGCTGGATGACCTCGCCGACGAACATCGGGTCGCGGGGGATGAGATCGAGGAACTGGCGGTAGAGGTTGCGGGCCATCAGGCGGTCTCCTCGAGGTGGCGTTCGAGCTCGGCGGTCTGCTCGATGGTGAGGGCATCATTCTGCAGGCGGGCGTTGAGGCTGACGGCGCGCACCAGGCCACGCCAGTCATCCCCGCTGGGATCGACGTGCAGCAGCTGGCCGGTCTCGAGCAGCCCGGCGAGGTCGTCAGCCAACGGCAGGGCCAGGGATTCGCGGGTCTGGGCACCGCTGGCGGAAAGCACGCTGATGCCACGGGCGCGGGCCGGGGCCTGGCGGGTGATCAGTGGGTCGACGACCATCTCGCCGAGGCGGTCGGCGGCGGTGCCGGTGCGCTTGACGAGTGCCAGCACGCCGGTGGTCTCGCCGGAGATGTAGACGCCGTTGAGCGCCTCGGAGCGGCGCAGCTCGGAGCCGAGCCGGGTGAGCACGTCGAGCGGCAGAGTCACGCTGGGCGTGGTGCCGGCCCAGGCCCAGTGCGGCAGGGCGTAACGCGGGGCGATGATCAGCTGCGGGGCGCTGCGATGAGCCTGCACCATGGCGCCGGCGGCGTTGGCGATGGCGGTGATGGCCTCGATGGGCGTGCGGTTGGTGTAGTGCCAGGCCTCGGGCTCGACCAGCCAGTCGTCGATCTGCCAGTCCAGCGTCCAGCCCAGGGGCAACTCCTGGGTGGCGAGCTGACGGGCGGTGCGGGTCTGGGTCTCGCTGTAGCTGCGCGGCTCGGCGTGGGGCGCGGCCAGGTAGGCGGCGAGGCTGCGGGCGCTGAGGGTGATGGTCGGCACCTCGCCGAACTGACGCTGGCGGCTCCAGGAGTCGAGCACGCCGCGCCACACGTAGCCGTTGAGCACGGCTTCAATCTCCACGGGCTGGCTGGCGTTGCGCACGGCGTCGAGGCTGGCCTGGCCGTGCACGGTGGCGCGCATTTCCCAGCTCCAGGAGTCGGCATCGATGGCGGCGGAGATGGCACTGGCGTCGAGCAGCTGGCCGGTGGCCACGAGCTTGAGGCTGGCGGTGTTGCTCACGAGGTAGGTCCTCCGGATCGGCACGCCGACGGGGTGGCAGACGATGGGCCCGAAGCCGAGATCGGTGTCGCCCTGGCCGGGGCGGCAGAACGGCAGCTCGTTGTCGGGCACATAGGGATCGGGCGGCGGCTCGACCGGCGGATGCGGGTAGGGGCTGGTCCCCGGGTCGGGCCATTTGGCTTGCTCGTACCTGGCCTGCCAGGCCAGCGGATGCGGCGCGGCGGTCTGCCAGTCGCTGCCCCAGTGGCAGGCGAGGATGCGGCTGGCCTGCTGGTAGGGCAGGCCCCACTGGGTGCGCAGGTGCGGCAGCCAGCGGTTGTGGGTGCCGGCGTGTTGCCAAATGGCCGCGCCCTGCTGCTCCCGCGGGGTGCGGTGGCGGTCGAGCCGCGGCAGGTAGCGGTTGTGCGTGGCCCGCTGGCTGGCCAGACGCTCGCCGTGCTCCTGCACGATGCGCCGCATCTCGTCCAGTCGGGGCAGGTGCTGGGCCGTGGCATGGGTGCCGCGGCTGAGCGGGTCGGCCTGCTGGTAGCGGGTTGCGGTGGCCTGGTGGTAGCGCTCGCTCTGGGCATAGCGGCCGGTAACGTGCGCCGGCACCGCCTCACCTTGCTGGTAGTCGGTGGCGGCCTGCACGCCGGGGCCGCGCCAGACGTTGATGTCGCGCTCGGCCTCGAACCATGCCTGAGGCGCCGGCAAGCTCGCCGCGACCTGGGCGCGCACGCGCAGGGTGGCCGTGGCGGTGGCCTGGGGCGCGGCCAGGGTGACGTCGATGACCGGGCGCAGCAGGGCCCGGGCGGTGAGCCCGGCAGTTGGCGGCGGCAGCACGCCGAACAGGGTACCCACCGGGCGGCGCTGCTCGGCGGTGATGGTCGCCGTGGGCGGGGCCAGGCTGGCATTGATGGCCGGGCGCAGCAGCGCACGCGCCTGGGCCGTGGCCTCGGGCGCCGGGAGCGTGGCGGCGATCGCGCCGGCGGCGACCGGCACCGTGGCGGCCAGTTCGGCCGTGGGCGCGGGCAGCGTGGCAGTGAGGCTGGCGGGGAAGCGCTCACCAGGCTCGGCGGGCTCGCCCTCGGGGCAGATGCCGAACTGCAGGGAGACGCTGGCGGCCAGGGCCTCGGCGGGAAAGCCGAACTGCAGCGGCACCGTGCCCACGGGGGCATGCCACTCGGGGCAGATCCCCGGCGTGGGCTCACCACCGCCCTCGTCCGGCGGGGCCTGGGCAACACCGAACTGCAACGGCGCCCCGCCGGTGGGCGAGACATAGCCGGCGGGGCCGAACTGGAGATGATACTGGGCCATTCCGGCTCCTCGGCTACGTGCTGTGCTGGAGGTTCGGTGACGATCAGGCCTCGGCGATGGTGCCCGAGGTTATCTCGACGATCACCCCGGCATAGAACTGCGTCTGGGTGATCTCGATGTTGGCGCCACTGCCCTCCACGCCCACGGTGAGGTCGGCCTTCACCGCGCCGGCGCTGTCGCGCAGGCGCGCCCAGGCGGCGATGCCCGCCTCGGTGGCCAGCACCTCATCGAACGGGGCCGTGGTCAGCACGGCGTTGACGATCTCGTCCTCGAAGGGGATTGGGCACTCGACCACCGCCAGCACCACCTGGCCGGCCAGGGCGGTGTCGGGGCTGGCCGGCTGCGGTTCGGCGTAGAAGGTCAGCGTCGCCGGGGCCTGTTCGGTGGCGCCGGCGTTGATCCGCGCGGCCAGGGTCTCGAGGCGGGCCTGGCGTTCGCTCAGGGCAAGGGCAAGGTTGGCCATCAGGCGGGCACCTCCGGTTGGGCGTTGTCTGCGATCACGGCGTTGTATTCGCCGGTATGGTCATGGGCGACGATGGTGAAGCGCTTGGCCGGATCCAGGTCGTCGAACTGGTAGTAGCCGGCGCTGTTGCTCCAGCCCTCGCGGACGATGCGCCCGGTCGTGCGTTCGAAGCAGCGCACCCGACGCGAAACCGGGTTGCCGTTGGGATCGGTGGTATTGCCGCTGATGCGCCCCTGGCGATCGGGCCGGGAGACCACGCCCTCCGGCGTCAGGTGGCTGCCGCCGCTGCCGTCGCGCTGGTCGAACCAGGCCGGCCGGGCCAGCAGGGCCGTGACGCCCTGCACGCTGCTGCGGCCGGAGCGAGGGATGGCGGTGGGGTTGGGGACCGGGCTCGGATGGGGGTTGTATGCCTGGCCAACACCCCCCAGATCTCGACCAACTCGGTAAGTTATTCCTGAAATATTAAAAAACGTATTTCCGGTTACTTCGGTGTATAAATCTTGTCTTTCTGTTTGTGTAAGTGAGCGGTTGTGTGTGCTGAAAATATCCAACATTCCATTAAGGAAGTTAATTTTATTTTCAGGAACCATACATCCTATAACCAATGACTGCGGAGTTATGCCTGTGTATCCAATGGCCGAAATATCCAGGCTCCCGACGTGCTGTGAATCCACAAAAAAATTAACTTCATCTATATCGGCATTCACTTCGATTTGAGCTAAATGCCATTCCCCATCGTGGACGCTTCCCCCAGATGGCGAGCCAAAAACTTGAGAACCACCAGAACTTGAGACTTGGACTCTAAGAAATCCACTAGACCCTTGAATATAAAAATCAACCCTTTCATTTCCAATACCACTAAAGGAACAGATTGCTTCAAATGCAGTAGAATATTCTCTTTTTACCCAACATGATATCGAGAGTATATTATATCTAATGCTGTTTTCTATCTGAACATAAACATGGTCATTGTTGCTTTTATTAAAAGCCAGAGCTTGGCCTTTTATCCCTGGCTCCTGCGCCGCCCCACTTATCGTCCCATTGTAATCACCCGTTTCGGCCACCAGCGTACTGCCGGTGACGTCATCCATTGTGTACCTAATGGTGAGACCGTCAGTCGGGACTGTAATCGGGATCTCTTTTGAGTCGTATACCCCCACATCCACCACATCGCACGCGAGTGCCGCGCTGCTGTCCGCCCTAGCGCCGAGGGTCACCGGCACCGCCGGCCAGGTGACGGTGGCCGTTACCGTGGCCACGGCTTCATTGTCCAGGTAGAGGGTCGCCTCGGCGGCGTCATACACCGCCACGGCGTGGTGGTACTCGCCGGGGTAGACGGTCACCTCCGTGCTGGCCGTGCCGCCCACCACCAGGCGGATCTTGCCGGTCTCGGTCTGCTCGATGGCCAGGCCATTGGTGCCGTCGTGCTGGCCGATCAGGTGCCCGGCTCCAGGGCCTGGTCGGAACCAAACGGGCAGCGATACGGCGGTCTCGCTGCTGAACTGGATGGCGGTGTCGATGCGGCTGGTGGTACCGTTGAGGCGCGCCTCCCCTCCCCCATCGACCAGTTGGCTGGGCGCCCAGGTCACGTCCACCGCGGTGCCGTGGGCGGTGCCCGCGCTGTCGCGGGCGTTGCCGTCGAGCTTATAGCGGGCGATCAGTGTCATGCGCCCACCTCCGGTAACCATTCATCCAGCCGCCAGGCCATCAGCCGCTCGGTGCCGTTGTAGGCCCGCGAATCCATGGCCAGCCAGAACAGCACCGGCACGCCTTCGAGATCCGGCAGGTTGTCGACCACCGCGCCGTGGTAGACGCTAGAGGTGTGCAGCGGCTGCAGCAGGCCGGGCAGGAAGCCGCGCAGGCTGCCCTGCTCCACCACCATCAGCTTACCGGTGGCCACGTAGAATCCGTTGGTGGCGGGGTTGGGGTAGGCGATCACGCCGTCGCCCAGGCGCGTGCCGATGCCGTAGAGCTGCCAGGGCACCTCGCCGGGCAGCTGTTGGTAGCCGCGGGCGATGGCGCGGTAGTCGCTGCTGCCCAGGGTGGCGAAGTCGGCGTAGTAGCTCTCGCTGGCATCCCACTCGGCACCGGTGCTGCTCTCGATGCCGGTCAGCACGCAGTGGGCGGCGTCACCCGGGCGGACGCTCTCGATGTCGCCCAGCATCACGGCGCTGCGCTTGCCGGCGGAGGCGTAGCGGTTGAGCCAGTAGAGGGCGTGGCCATCGGCGACCAGCAGCCACTCGGCCGTGGCGTAGCGATGGCTGGCGGGCCAGAACTGCTCCATGGCCTGGTCATAGGTGGCGAAGTCGGTGAAGCTCTCGCACACCCGCACCCGGGCGACGAACTCGTTACCCGCCGAGTAGTTGCCCTGGTTGCCGTTGTTCTCGATCACGACGACATGGTCGGTGGCGTCGGCCGCCGTGCGGCTCAGCGCGATCTTGTGGTTGGTGGCGTCCTCGGCCTCGATGGTCCATCCGCCCACCGGGGCGGCCTTGGCCTCCAGCGTGGCGCCGGTGGCGGTGGTGGCCGCCGGGGCATAGGGCGGCTTGAAGAGGAACTGGGTGGCGGTGACGGCAGTGACGCGGTGCTCGCCGTTGTAGGCGGCCTGGTCAGCACCGCTGACATCGACCACCTGCCCCACCTTGAAACCATGGTCGCTGCCCACGGCCACGGTGGCGCGGTCGGTCTCGCTGTCGTAGGTCATCGAGGCAATCGGGGTCACATTAAATCCTGTGACCAGGCAGGCCTTGACCAGGGCGATGAAGTCGCCGGCGGCGGTGTCGCCCAGAACCGGCGCGCCGCCCATGTCGCTGGAGAACCACTTTACGGGGAATGGCATGTTGCTCTGCTCCTATCGGGGGCTGTCTGGACGGGCTATCAGGACGGCTGGGCGTCGACGTTACCGCGCACCTGCAGGCGGAACTGGAAGTTGCTGGCCTCGGCGGGGCCCTGGAGCACCGTGCGGGCCAGCCAGATCGGCGTGTTGGCGCCGATGGTGTTGAAGCGCAGCACGTTACCGGCGCTCCAGCCGCTGCCCCAGCCACCGGCAGGGATGCGGAAATAGGGCACGCCGGTGTTGGGGTTGTTGGGCGTGGTCTCGCTGTTGATCGAGAAGGTACCGATCTGGCCGACCGACTCACCGATGATGTTGCCGCCACTGGTGCTGGTGAAGCGCAGCGCCCAGCGCTCGGTGATGGTGCCGCGGTTGGTCACGGTGAGCGGGTAGATGGCGGCGTTGTACTCGGCGCTGGTCTCACTGCCGATCAGCTCGTCCGACCAGGTGTTGGTCCAGGTGCTCTGGTCGAACAGGTTGGTCCAGCGCGCCTGCAGGTCACCGGCGATCAGCGCACTGCTCACGTAGGTGCCGTCGACGGGATAGTCGTGGCTCAGCTGGCCGACCAGGGTCAGCTCGCCGCCGATCTGCACGTCACCGATCAGCACCAGGTCCTCGATGCGGTGCACGGCGTAGAGTGGCTCCACATAGCCCGAGAGATCCGCCGCGGCATCCAGGGTGATGGTGCCGGCGTCGAGGTCCGCCACGTAGTCGGCGGGTGGCATTCGGGTGCCCTCGAAGTCCTCGATGTGCAGCAGCGCCAGGCGTGTGCGGCCGACGTCGAGGCTGTCGCCTGCAGCGGTGCCCAGCGGCCAGGGGGTCTTCTGGGTGTTGTGCACCACCGCCACGTTGGCCGGCCGGAAGATCGGCACGCGGCCATCCGGCGGCAGGCGCACCGGGTCGAGGCCCAGCAGCTCGGCATCCAGCGGCAGCGAGGAGAGAATCACCGCGTTGAAGCGGCAGGCGCTGGGCAGCACCGCGCGGGGCTTCCAGATCATGCCGCCCTCGACGTTGGCCGGGTCGTACCAGTCCTCCTGCTTCTCCTCGGGGGTCAGGGTGCTGTCGTCGACCAGCTCGCCGAAGCTCGCGCTGGCCACGCCGGTCTGGTAATCGATCTCGCCCTCGACGTTCGCGCCCTCGATCACCCCCTGGAAGTTGGCCTGGCCGTTGAGCAGCGCGCCGTCGGCGGTGGTGGCCAGCAGGGTCAGGCCGCCCACCTGGATGGGTGCGCCCGGGGTGCGGAAGAACACGTCGAACACCGTCCAGCGGCCGAACACCGTGACCAGGCTGGTGATACTGATCTGGTTGCTGCCGCTCGAGCCCCAGTCCTCGAGGACCACCTCGGCGCGGTCGTAGTCAATGGAGCCGCTGAGCAGCCCGGCGCCGGTGGCCGGGTCGACATCGCGGTAGAGCGAGCCGGAGCGGTCCTCGTAGGTGGCACCGCGGAAGGTGAAGCGCAGGGTGTCCGGCACCACCATGTCCTGGATCAGCGGCAGCAGCGAGACCGTCAGCGGGTTGGGGTTGCGCTGCACGCTGCCCGAGGTGCTGGCGATGATCTGCGGCTGCCAGCGGGCGATCACGGCGGCGCCGTCGGCGAACGCATCGGTCAGCGTGGTGGACTCCCAGGTAGCGCCACTGGCGCTGTCGCGCCGCCATTCGTTGACCTCGTTGACCGCCTCGACCTTGAGGGTGACCAGGCCGTTCTCGTAGTTCACCGTGCCGTCGAAGGCCTGGATGCCGCCCATGCCGTCGTCATAGGCGCGATAGGAAACCGTGCTGCTGTCGTCGCGGCGTTCCTCGTAGGTGGCACTGCCCCCGCCCATCAGCTGGCTGTATACCTCGGTGCTTCCGCTGACCGTGACGTCCTTTCGCGTCACGCTCCACTCGAAGCTGACCGAGCCGGGCTTGATCGGCGCGTTGGGCAGCTGCAGCTGCACGAAGCCGCTGCCGTCCTTGCTGGGGTTGAAGGTCGCGGTCTGGCTCGCGCCGTATTCGTACTCCACCACCACCAGGGAGTTGGCATCCGGCCAGAAGCCGTCGTTGAACTCGACCCACACCTGGCCGGGGCGGTCGCCGGCGTCGACGTCCTGCCAGCCGTAGATCATGCGCCCCGTCGCCGAGCCGCTGAGCGTGCCCATGCCGTCGTCGGTGGCCTGCACCTCCACTTCGTCGCTCATCCACTTGACCACCACGCTCTGGGGCACGATGCCGCCGTGGTCGAGCTCGAAGGTCAGCGAGGGCGTGGGGAACGGCACCTGGTAGCCGGCGCGGTCGACGTAGTGCACCGGCGTGCCCCAGAAGAACAGCAGCGAGGTGTCGGCATCGGGCAGCGCCTGCAGGGTGACGATCACCGAGCCGGTGGCGTAGTTGATCTGCCCGGTACCGGCGCCGGTCAGCTCGCCGTTGCCCTCCTCGTCGCGCAGGGTGTACCAGCGGCCCAGGGCGCGGTACTCCACCACCACGGTGCCGGGGGCCGGCAGCGGCTGCAGGTTGCGGGTGTAGTTGAAGCCGCGGTTGTTGACCTGGATGGCGATGCGGTCGGTCTCGGCGACCTGGGGGATCTCGTGATCGATGCCGCCGCTGGTCACCGTCACCGCCGTTTCCCCGCCGATCTGCACGTCGACCACCGGGGTCTCGGTCTGGGTGCTGGGCACGATGGCCTGGTAGACGCTCTCCACGGTGATGGTGTTGCTGCCCAGGCTGGCCGCCATGGCCGCCCGGCTGATGCCGTAGTAGCGCGCGGCATCCGCCACCAGGGTGCTGCGCAGGCGGGTATCGGGCTGGGTGCCGGTGGTGCGCTGCGGCTCGTGGCCGTAGAAGCGCAGCAGCAGCTCGGTGGAGATGCCGATGGTCAGCACCTGGCGCACGAAGTCGCCGGCGCCGTCGGTGAAGGTGAGGTCCTGGGAGTCGATCTCGGTGACGCGCACGTACTGGCTCTCGCCGTTGAAGGCGCCACTCTCGGTGGCCAGCAGCAGCACGTCGCCGATGTCCGGCGGGGTCTCGCCCACGCGCTGGTAGGCGAGGATCGAGCGCTGGCCGGGGAGCTGGTCGCCGTAGAGGCGCATGCGCGTGAGGGGCCCGCTCACCACGTAGCCCTCCACCCGGTCGCGTGCCTCGCCGCGTTCGTCCACCGGGCTGCCGGTGGAGAACGCGAGCACGCTGACGTTGTCGTCCGCCGGGGCCTGGTCGATGATCACGTGGGCGCCGAAGTAGTAGTCGGTGTCGTCGGTCTCCACGGCGCCGAACACCTTGCGCAAGCTGGTACGGCCGTAGACGCGGTCCAGGTCGGAGACATCGTTGAAGATCTCGTTGCTGAGGCCGTCGACGATCTCGTTGCCGGTGATGCGCCCGCCGCCGTCGGTGTTGTCGGTCATGCGTTCCGACTTGAGCAGCTTGATGTCGCCTTGCAGGATCGGCATGGGGTTAGATCTCCTGGAGCCGGAGCGTGATCAGATAGGGATGGGTGCCGTCCGGGTCGGCCAGGCGGTAGACGGGCAGCGCCTCCAGCGGCTGGGCATTGCCGCCGCGGCGCCAGGTCACCGAGAACACGCGGCCGTGCACGTCCAGCGTCATGGGCGCCACCGGCTGGCCGACGGCCACGGCGGTGGCATCCATCTGGTGGATGGCCTGCAGGGCCAGCACCTGGGCCCGCGGGAACCAGGAGGCGCCCTCGCTGGCCAGGGTGATCGGGCGGCCGCTCTGGCGGGTGCTGTGGTGGATGATCAGCGCGCCGGTGAGGGTGCGCTGTTCGGCGGCGGCCACCGGGCTCCAGTCGAACTCGTCCGGCCAGGCGAGATCTTCCGGCAGCGCGATGGCGGTGCCGGCATGGGTGAGTGTGATCATCGGGGCTCTCTTCAGGACTGTCTTGAGGACAGGCGGTCAATGCACACGCTTGGCGTCGCGCCCCAGCGCCTCGAGGAAGCGATCAGCCTCGCTCTGGCTGTCGGCGTAAACGGTGGCGGTGCCGGTGTCACTCTTGATGGCGATCTCGACGCGCTGGGTGCTCTGGGCCGGGGCGGCCGGCTGATTGGCCGCCGTGCTCGGCGTGGCGGCAGTGGCGGTCGCCCGGCGCTGTTCCTCGCGGGTCTGGTCCACGGCCTGGCGTTCACGCTCCTGGGCTTCCTTGCGGATGTTGGCCAGGCGCTTGTGGTGGATCTCGTCGGCCAGACGCATGGCTTCGCGGGCGCTGCGCTGGGCCTCGGCGTCGCCGGCCTCGCGGGCCTCGGTCAGCTGTTGCTGCAGTTCGAGGCGCTGGCGGTCGTACTGCAGCTCCTGCACGCGGGACTGGTCGCCTTCCAGTTGGGCGAGCTGCTCCTGCATGCTGGCGATGTTGGCTTCCAACGACTGGTTGAGGCTGGAGCTGGCCTGCTCGGCGCGCTGCATGGCGCGGGTCTGCTCGTCCACGGCGCTGGCGTGGTCGCGGCTGCTGTCCGCCGCGCGGCTCTCCGCGGCGGCTGCCTCCCGGGCCTGATTCGCCAGGGCCTGCCAGGCGGCGCGCACCCCGCCGGCGGCACGGTTGGCCGCGCCCTGGATCTGCGCCAGGCTCAGGCTCAGCTTTTTGCCGGCCTCGGCGTTCTCCTCCTGCTCGTCCGCGGCCTCCTTGGCGGCGTCCTTGACCTTCTTCAGGGCATCGACGGCGCCGTCGCTGCCCTCCTCCAGGCCATCGAAGGCAGCCCGCCAGGCAGCGAGCCACTGGCCGGCGCCCTCAACGCCGTCATCGACCATCTCGCGCAGGTTGTCGAGGAAGGCCTCGCGCGCCTCGGGGCTGTCGAGGTTCTCCCAGGTGGCCTGGAAGGCGTCCTGCAGCTGCTCGCCGGTGAGCTCGCCGGAACGCGCCAGGGTCTCGAAGCCCTCGATGGCCTCGGCAGCGCTGTCGCTGATGCCGGTGCGCAGCTCATCGAGCGTCAGGCCGATGGCCTCGGCGGCGGCCTGCATGGCCTTGGTGTTGCTGTCTGCCGCGCGGGTTACGTCCTGTAGCTCGACCTTGAGCGCGGAGAGCCGCATCTCATACTGGCGAACCTTCTCGGCCACCTCGGGCGAGGGATCGTTCGCCATGATGGTCTGGTAGCGGGCCAGCTCCAGCTCGGTGGCCTTGACCTCTTCTCGCAGCTCCTTCTGGCGCTGGGCGTTGTCGGCGGTCGCCTTGGCGATGTTGATCGCCGAGGCCACGGCGGTGGCGCCGACTTCCTTCTGTACCTCGGCGGCCTTCTTCGTCTCTTCCGCCGCGCGCTTGGCCGCCTTGCCGCTGTTGTCGAAGGCGCCCACGGCATCAGAACCCGCTTGGATGGCCTGGCTCCCGTATTCCAGTGTTTGCCGCCCGAGGTCGGCCACCGTGTCGCGGGCGGCCTGGGCGCGGGCCTGCATGCGCTGCATCGCTTCATCGCTGACGATGCCGAGGCGATTGAGGCCCATCATCACGCCTTCAATCGCACTCATCACCCCGGCCACTGCGCCACCAATGACGGTGAGCACCCCAGCCGCCGCCGCCTGGATACCGCGGAAGGCGGCCACGAAGCTGTTGCCCAGGAACTGGGCGGTGTCGATCAGCGTCTGCAGCGAGCTGCCCACCTTCTCGCTGTTGGAGATGACGTACTCCATCCAACGCTGGGTGGTGGTGATCAGCCCACGGAACACCTGGGCCATGTCATCGATCAGCCCGGGGTTGTCCTCGAGCAGGTCGTCGAAGCTGTCCGCCAGGTCGTTGACCGCCGGAGAGACCTCACCGATCAGGCGGTTACGCACCCCCTGCAGACGGCCCTGCAGGCGATCGAGGGCCTCGTTGGTGGCCTTGAGGTTCTCGATGTCCTCGGGGGACATGATGGCCCCGAGCTGATTGGCCTCGTCGGTCAGCTCGCGCAGGCCGGCGGCGTTGTCACGCAGCAGGGGCAGCAGCAGGCTGGCGTCGTTGGCCAGGCTCTCCATGATGTTGACCTGGCTGGCCGGCGGCATGCTGTCCAGGGCGTTGGCGATGGCCAGCAGCTGCTCATCCGGCGACATGCCGATCAGCGTATCGAGGCTCAGTCCCAGGGCATCGATGGCATCCTTCGCCTCGCCGCCGCCGTTGGTGTAGGCGTCGCCGATCTTATCGGCCACGTCCTTGAGCAGGTCGCCGGTCTTGTCGGCATCGATGCCCACCCGGCTGAAGGCGTACTGCAGCTCCTGGAGGCGCTGGGCATTCACGCCGATTGACTCGCTGGTGTTGTCGATCTGCTGGGCGGCGTCGGCCTGGGCGGCGGTGTAGCGGGTCAGCAGGCCCACCGAGAGTGCCGCACCGGCAGCGGCCCCGGCCGCCGCCCACTTGGCGAAGCTGACGGCCCCTCCGGCCAGCGACTTGCCGAACTTCTTCAGGCTGCCGTCGGTCTGGTCGACCTGCTGGCGATACTCGCGCAGGCCATTCTTGAGCTGATCGACCGAGCCCTCGAGCTGCTGCGATTCCACATCGAGCCGCTGCTGTTCGTCGGCGAGGTTATCGACGTCGACGCCGGCTTCCTTGGCATCGGTGCTCAGCTCGTCGAGCGCCTTGCCCTGCCGCTGGAAGCTGGTGCTCGCCTTGTCGGCGGCCTGTTCGGCGCGGTCCAGCTCCTTGCCCTGGCGAGCGAAGGCCTTCTCGCTTTCCTTGAGATCCTTGTTGAGGTCGCGGCTTTCGTCGCGGTAGTCCTCCCAGCTCTCTTTCGCGCCATTCACGGCGGTGCGCTGCTGGGTGAGTTCATCGCGCAGGTTGCCGAGGGTGCCGGCCTGCTGCTCGTAGCTCTGGCGAGCCTGGTCGGCGGCGCCACGCGCCTCGTTGAGCTGGCGGGTCTGTTCCTCGGTGGCCCCGCCGCTGGCCTCGATGGCCTGCTCGAGATCCTGCACTCGCTGGGCGGCATCGCGCCATGCCTGGCGAGCGCCGGTGGTGCTCTCCTGCACGCCCTTGTACTGAGTCTGCAGAGCCTGCAGTTCCCGGCGCTGCTCCTGATACGCCTGGCTGGCCACCTCGGCCTGCTCGGCAGCCTGCTGAGCAGCCCGGCGCTGGGCCTCCACGCCCTCGGCGCTATCGTCGTAGGCGGACTTCAGCCGCTCGGCCTCGCCCACCGCCTCGTTCATGGCCTGCTCGGCTTCACTGACCTTGCCGCGCGTCTGCTCCAGGGCATCGATCAGCTTGCGCTGCTGGCTCAGCGAGGTCATCGCCTCATTGAGCTTCTCGACATCGGCGGAGGCCGCGGTGGTATCCGCCCCCACCTCGTCGAGTTCACCGAGCAGCTTGCCGATGTCCTGCAGGCCATCGACCGCGGCACTGATGCGCAACTGGATGTCGTTCTGGTTCTGGGCCATGGGTCACCGTGCAGGCAAAGAAAAGCCCCGCTCGATGGCGGGGCTCAGGTAATCGTGTGGGTAACGCTAGGGATCGCGTTGCTGCATGCGTCGCCGGAACTCAGCGGCGGCGTCCTGGTCTGTCTCGGCGCGTTCGTAGGTCTCTTCGCTGACGATCATGCCAGCCGGTGGCGCTGACTCAGGTTGAGCCTGTGGCGAGTCACCAGGCCGATACACGGTATCAGGTGCGGCCGGCATCGATTGCGGCACCTCCGCTCGGTTCGACTGGGCTCGCTCCTGCTTGCGGTTGCGGTGCTGTACCGCCATCACGATCAGCACAGGGATCGACAGCACCGGCACCCAGACCAGAATGCCCGTGATCGACTCCATCGATGAAACGCCAGAATCACCGCCAGCCATGACAATCATCAACGGCAGAACAAACCCCGCCATGAACACGATGATGATCCAGCCGCGCAGGCTGAGCATCTCCCCGGTGTCCTTGATCTGATCACTGCCACACGCCTGGCATCGCCAGCCGCCGACATGAAACAGGGTCAGGAAGACCCACACCACTACCCAGAGGCTCAGGGTGAAGATGGATAACAGCAGGTGAAGGATGTGGTTCACTCCCCGCCGCTTCACCAACGTGTACTTGTTGCACTCCCGGCAGAATCCCTGCCGCATCTGTTCCGCCATAACCCCTCCTCTCGATCCCTGAGAGCAGGTTACAACGGGTAACCCAGCCCCGCCACTCGGCAGGGCCGGGGTGGCATCACACCTTGTGGTGATTCTTCAGGCGTTCCACCTGGTCACGGCGGACCTTGATCTGGTCGCCTTCCTGGTAGTCCTTGCCGCCATGGGTGTGCGGCTTCTTGAGGGTGACCTGCACGAGGTCGGCGGGCTGGGCTTGTGTATCAGGCATGGGGGTAAGGCTCCTGTCGGTGATGGCTTACACGTGTTGTGGGCGGAAGCTGACGTCCCTGTCAGCCAGCACGTCGGTCAGTGAAGGGCTCAGTCGTACATGTCCATGGTGTACGGGCTCTGCTTGCCTTCCAGGGTGACCAGCGAACCGGTGAGCTGGCCGTTGATGAACTCGCGGCCCATCAGCTCGGTGGCCTGGTCGGAGCTGAGCACCACGCGGTCGATCTCGACGCGCACCCGCTTGTTGGTGGCCAGGTTGATGCCCTCGACCATCACGAAGCGCGGCTTGGAGATCTCGCTGGCACCGAGCACGCGGGTGCCGGTGGTGGCGTCGGTGTCGTAGTCGATGGTGACGTCGACGGCGGCGGCCGTGGTATTGGCTCGCACCAGGCCGGCGGCGTGATCGATGGTGCAGTCGGCGGTCACGTCGGTGCTGCCGGTGGTGGCGGTCACGGTGACCGAGTTCTCGGCCAGGTTGGAGTGGGCGAGCTTGATCCACAGCCCTTCTTCCAGGGTGTGGGCCTCACCGGTGATGGTGTCGGCGGCGTCGTCGATGGCCACTGTCTTGCCGGCCAGGGCCTCGGCCAGCTGGATCGCGGGGAGCGAGTCGAACTGGATGGTGAGGTTGGCCGCCTCGTTGGGCAGGTTCACGGCGTCGAGCGTCTGGCCGTAGGTGGCCTTCTTGTAGCTCTGCCGTTCGATGGTCTCGACGGTGTTGGGGGTGATGGCAAGCGACGGCACGTTGATGGGGCCGCGCAGTGCGCCGACGTTGCCGTCCGAGTCGACCTCGCCCATGAAGACGTCGCCGGCGACGATCAGGCCGGTATCGTTGTAGCCAGGCATGGCGTGTTACCTCTCGCTGGTGTAGGTGATGGTGACGGGCAAGTAGATGGGCACGATGCGACTGCCCAGGTCGGCATCGTCGAGGGCGGCAACGCCCGTGGAGATCTCCACCGCGAGGCGGTCGAGCTTGATCTTCTCGCCGGTGTACAGGGCCCGGTAGAGGTCATCGAGCAGGGCATCCTGCCGCTGACGGGCGCCGGCGCCACCCTTGAGGTAGGCGTCGATCTGCAGGGTGCGCTGCTCGCTGCGCGCGCCGCCGGCCACCACGCTGGTGATGGCGTTCTCGAGGTTGCGCAGGTGCAGCACCGGCAGACTGGTGTCGTGCTGGATGTCGACCTGCGGCGCGTCGCTCTCGATGTGGGCCAGGTCGGTGAAGTAGCCGTTGGCGGTGCTGATCGCCGCGAGGCGCTCGAGCAGCTTGGCGACCACCTGGGTGCTCTTGGGGGTACTCACTTGGCCCACTCCTTGTTGAAGCGGTTGAGGAACTTGCCATCCACGCCGGTGGCGATCTCGCTACGCAGCTGGTCATTCACCTGGTGATTCCAGTGGTTCTTGAGGCCCCAGCCGGCGGCGCGGCGGACGCGATCCTTGTTGCCCTTGCGGTACCGGGTGAGCGGCACACCCCGGCCCTTGGGGTTGACGAAGCCCCACACGCGCATGCGGGTGCCACCCTTGCGAATCCAGATGCTGGACCGGGTGCCGGTGCCATCGGTCTGGCGGGTCTCGTACTGCCAGTGCTTGAAGCGCACCGGGCGGCGGCTGAGCTTGAGCTCGGCGAAGGGCTTCTCGCTGGCCTTGGCCTTGCTGATATAGATGCGCTTGGCGACCTCACCCTTCTTGACGCCGCCATCCTGGCTGATGCGGCCGACCAGGGCGGTGCGGGTCTCGCCGGCCTGCTCGTTCACCGCCCCGGCAATGGCCCGGCGGGTGGCGGCCGGCAGCGCCTGGAAGGCCTTCTTGCTCTCGCTGAGCCCGCTGACCACCACGCCCTTGGGCAGCTTGCTGTTCGCGCCGCGCTTGCGGGCCATGGCTTATCTCCTACGTTCAGCCCGGAATGGTGAACAGCTGCACGGTGATGCCGTCGTCGGTGCCCTCGACCTGGCCGACCACCTCGAGGCTGAGGCCAGCGATCTGGATCAGGTCGCCGGGCTCCGCCCAGGGCCAGGTCAGCTGCGGCTGGATCACCTCCACCAGGTGGCGCGGCTCGTTGGCCTGGCCGGTGAAGACATTCTCGCGCAGCAGGAAGGCCTCGATGGCGTAGCCGATGCCGGTGGCGAACGGCACATAACTGGCCGCCACGCCTTGCAGGCGACGCGCGGCGATCTCCACCACCGTGCGGGCCGGGTCGATGGCCTCGATGATGAACAGCGCGCCGTCGCCCCGCTCGATCAGCTGGCCCACTTGCAGGCCGGCACGCGGGCGCATGCGTACCAGGGTGCTGCCCGGCGCGCGGATGCCGACTTGCTCGGTACGCCCGGCACTCTTCGGCTCGACAAACTCGGCCCACGCCTGGCCAGCCACGGGCCAGCTGGGCGGGTGGCCATGGCGGGCAGCGAGGATCCTAACCAGATGGTTGAGACGACCAATGCGCATGGCTCAGCCCACCGAGTGGATAACGTAGGGCGCCAGCAGCGTCTCGACGCTAAAGGGAATCGCGCTGCTGATAGTGCCGATGACGACCGCCTCGCGGTTCTCGTAGAAGTGACCCACGAGCAACAGCAGCGCGGCCCGGATGTCCGCCGGCAGTTCTGCAGCGCCAGCGGTAGCGGTGATCGACACGCACTCGGGTTCGTCCGTGGTGGCGGGCCACAGGCTGCCCCACTGCGGCGCCAGCCGGGGATAGATCGGCCGGGTATCGAGGCGCAGGGTCTCGGCAGCCAGTGACTGCTCGATGCCATCCGGATCGACATACTCAAGTGACTCGACGGCCTCGACGGGCGTCCAGGGCAGTTCGATCGCCTGGCTGCCGGCCGGGAAGCCATCCAGCACCAGCGTCTTGGAGCGCCTCTCCAGCGTGGTGCGGGTCACCGCTTCCGCATGGCGATAGGCGGCGCTGATCAGCCCCTGGATGTGAGCATCCTCGGCGGTGTAGCTGTCCGCGTCGGTGAGGTCAGTGATCAGGCGCAGGTGCAGCTTGGCCTCGGCGAGTGTGATCATAGGCGCGCTCGGTCAGTGTTCGGGTTGCCGCCCGGGTGGGCGGCAACGGGGTCAGGTCTTGTCGGCGCCTTCGGTGCCCTTAGTGCTGGCCTGCTTGGTCTCGGCCGATTGCTCGACGTCCTTGGCCTGGGCGCTGCGCACCGCGAGCTTGCGCTCCTCGAGCTGCTTGGCGCGGTCGGGCTCGAAGCCGGCGCGGTCGCCCTTGGTGTAGCGGCCCCAGGGCTTGCGGAAGGTCATCGAGACGAGCTCGCGCTTGGTTTTCTTGGCGGTGGCCATGGTCTGGCTCCTTTCGGGAATGGGATCCGGATACGATACCGGCCGCACTCAGGCGGCCGGCATCAAGGTGGCGTCGCCGGAGGCGCGCCGGGTGGGTGGCTTACCAGGGCACCTCGGTACCCAGCACCAGGCCTTCGGGATGGCGGAAGGCCACGTCGTGCTCCTTCACGACACGCAGCAGCGACTGGTTGCGCGAAAAGGCGCTGACCAGGTTGTCGCTGGCGTCCTTGTAGGTGGCCTCGCGGCTGAAGTCGATGGTCATCATGTCGCTCTCACCGATGACCACGTCGTTCCAGTCGGCGAAGAAGATCTCGGTCTCGTCGTTGTCGAGATCGCCCGAGGTGTCGAGGTTGGTGGGGATGGTGGTGGTGTGCTTGATCGGCCAGCCCTTGAGCTCGCCCTGGGCCATCTCCGGATACACCTTGTTGCCGTTGCCGTCGCGCAGGCCGAACAGCTTCATGTAGGTGCGCGGCGAGAGCGCCCAACCCGGCTGGAGCAGCAGGCTGTCGCTCTCCATCAGGGTCAGAATCAGGGTATCGAGATAGGCGTCGATGGCCGCCATGTCGCTTGCATCAGCGCTGTTCCACGGCACCAGCCGGCCTTCATCGGCACAGATCTTGGCGAAGCCGGTGGGAGTGTCGGTGGTGCCGTCGTCACGCAGGAAGGCCTTATCCTCGCGCACCGCCATGGAGGCGATCATGTCGTTGAGGAACAGCTGCTCGACGTTGAACCCGGCGCGACCGATCAGCTGGTTGGAGAACGGCACCAGGGTGATCATGGTCTTGGCCTGCAGCGCGACGTCGTCGGTGCTGCCTTCGGAGGCCAGCACGTCGGCGCCCTCACCGACATAGCTGGAGGTCGCACCGGAGGCCATGCGCGGGATGCTGAGGTTACCGTTGGGCAGCGGCATGGTCTGGGCGCCGAGGCCGCGGACCACGGTGCGCGGACGCAGCAGCTCGATGACCTCATCGTGCATGTTCTGCGGGATCAGCGAGCCGCCGGAGCCGGCACTGGTCTCGATGGCCATGGAGACATCCGCATCGCCGATCTCGCTGGTGGCAAACTTGGCCGCCAGCTGCAGGTCACCCTTGCCGGCGGCAACGGCCATGGCCATGCGCGCGACCTTGGCCCCGGTGTATTGCTTGAGCTCGGGCTTGGTGTGCACCGCCGGAGAGCGGTTGCCGTAGTTCTCGACCGGGGTGGAGGCGGTGGCGTTCATGCGCTCCACGTTCTCGGCACGGGTCAGCTGCTCGGTGATCTTGTCGAACTGGCCGGCGAGCTGCTCGAACTGCTCGAGCTGCTCGGCGGTGAGCTCGCCGTTCTCGGTCTCCAGTTGCGCCAGTTCCTGCACCTGGGCATTCACCTCGGCGCGCTGGCGGCGGAGTTCTTCGATGGACTTCATGGTAGAACCTCTTTCGGTTGGGCACGAAAAAGGCGGCCGTGGCCGCCTGGGGTGTCGCTCCGCCGCGTGGCTAGAGCCGACAGCTGGTGTCCAGCGCTCGGGCCTGGGCCTGAATGCGCCGGCTGTTTCGGGGGCCCGATGGCGGGCTCTGGCTGGTATAGGCCTGGGCGATGGCGTCGAGGGCGTCCTGCGCCGGGGCGATGTCGTCGATCAGCCTGGCGGCCAGGGCATCTTTGGCGGTGTATAGCCGGGCCTCGGTGGCCATCACGTCGTTGACCGAGAGCCCGCGGTAACTGGCCACGGATTCGGTGAAGGTGGCATAGGCGTCGTCGAGCTTGATGTTGATCTCCTGGATGGCCTGGTCGGTGATCGGCTCGTGGGGCGAGAGGTTGTTCTTGTGATCGCCGCGGAAGAAGGTGTTGAAGGTGATGCCCATCTCCTCTTCCATGCGGCTGATCTCGTAGGTCTCGATGATCACGCCGATGGAGCCGACGCCTGCGGTGGGGCTGGCGATGATCCGGCTACAGGCCGCGGCCAGGAAGTAGCCGGCCGAGTAGGCGGCGAAGTTGACCAGGGCGGTGATCGGCTTGATGGCGGTGCTGGCTCGAATGAAGTCGCCGAGTTCCTTGCAGCCCATGGCCTGGCCGCCACCGGTGTGGAAGTCGAGCACGATCTCCTCGACCATCTCGTGGTTGAGGGCTGCTGTGATCTGCCCACGCAGGCGCTCGTAGCTGAGGATCTCCTCGCAGGCGTCGTTGATCTGCCCCCGGCGGGCGACCAGCACGCCATGCACCGAGATGATGGCGAGCCGCCCCACCACCTGCAGGCGTTGCATCTCGCGCTCTTCATCACCGCCCAGGCCGAGGCTCTGCGGCAGGTCGTGAGTGCGGCCCAGCAGGCGTGGCTCGAGCACGGAGCGCACGGCCTGCACCAGGGTCGGCGTCGCATACAGCGGGGTGTTGAACACCATCGAGGCGATATGCGGGTAGTTGATCATGGCGTGGCTCATTGAAGGATCTCCTGGATGGCCTGGAGCTGATCGGGAGTCGCGTGCAGGCTTTCGCCGGGGCGCTGGGAGTCGGTCATGTTCATCGGCGTGAGGTACTTTTCGCCGCCGGCGATGGGCGGCATGTTCTCCAGCCGACGGATGTCGTTGACCGACAGCCAGCCCCACTGGCGGCCCAGGGCGTAGGCCTCATAGCGGCTCTTCTGGTCGCCGCGCAGCAGGCCGCCGACATTGAATTCGATGTAGAGGTTCTTGCGCTCCTCGGGCAGCAGGAGGTCGCGCATCATGGCGGCCTCCTTGCGCTTGATCCACGGCAGCAGGGTGTAGATGACGTACTGCAGGCCCTGGTGCTCGATGTTGTTGAAGGTGGCCTTGTCGAGCTGCTGGATCATGTGCGGCGGTACCTTGTAGAGCCGGCACACCTCGATGACGCCGAAGTTGCGCGACTCGAGCAACTGGGCCTTCTCGTTGTCCATCGCCAGCTGCTTGTACTCCATGCCCTCCTGCAACAGGGCCACGCTGAACATGTTGCGAAGGCCGGAGTGACGCTCGGCGAATTTCTCCAACAGGCGATCGACCTTGGCTTGGTCCTGGATCGGCGTCGCCGCCTGCGGCCGCTGGATCACCCCGGACATGGTGGTGCCGCGCTGGAAGACGGCGGCCGCGTGCTGTTCGGTGGCCAGTGCCAGGCCGATGGCGTCGGCGTTGGTGGCGATCGGTGAGAGGCCGACGAAACCGTCGATGGAGAACGCCTTTACGTGGTGCATCATGCGCATCGGCACGATCTCGTCGGCGTGCTCGAGCAGCTGGTAGTAGGGCATGCCGTCCGGCCCCTTGAGCACCCGCACCTTCTTGGGATGCACGGGGATCAGCTCGCGCGGATAGCCAGCACCGTCGCGGTCGATCAACGAGAACTCGTTGCCTTCCAGCGTCAGCGCGCCCATGCCCTGCTCGTAGTATTCGAAGCTGGTGTCCTTGCGGTTGGGCTGGCTGTGAATCAGGTCGTACAGCGGATGATCCACGGCTCGAGCTCGCCCGCCGTTATCGTCGCGGCGGTAGAGCTCGCAGGGCAGCTGGGCGACGGACTCGGCGAGCAGGGTCACACAGGCGCGCAGGGCACCGACGGCCAACGCGGTCTCGGTGTTGACCATGGTGCCGGCCGAGCTCTGGCGGCCGGCCACCGAGCTGACCCAACCGGTCCAGTCGACGCTCTTTCGCTGCTGGCCGCTGGCGGCACTGGTGAACATGTTGGGCCAGAACATCAGCGGTCACCCTCATCGGATGGCGGGGCCTGCCGTGCACTGGCCCGGGCGGCCAGCCACGACCAGGCCAGGCACAGCACGCCGGCCACGATGTAGCCGGCGGCAGGCGCCAGCAGCCAGGCGCCGAAGGCGACCAGGGCGGCGCCGATCAGGCCGACGAGAAAGGTGACGAGGGGAATCAGCATGTCACGTCCGTGGTGTCGTAGATGGATTCGTCCGGCGCTTGGCCTTCGGCGGTAATGGCGCGGCCCAACGCCATGAGGATGGCGATGATGCCGTCGATCTTGTTCTCGGGCTTTTCCTTGCGCGGGTAGATGTTGTCCTTGGCGTCGGCCTTGGCGATGACGTTGCTGGCCATCCAGGTCAACACGGGATCGCAGGGGTGGCGCCAGCGGCCACCGGTGATGGCGGCCTCCATCTCGCGCATGGCCGGCGACATGTTCTGCACGGTGTTGCGGTACTCGATGATCTCGGCACCGTCACTCATCAGCTGATGTGCCAGCTGGGTGGCGCGCCAGGGGTCGTAGGCGATCTCCTGGATCTCGAACAGGCTGGCGAGGTCCTTGATGTCCTCGCGGATCACCTCGAAGTCGAGCTCTTCCCCATCCGTGGTGATCAGGTGTCCGCTGTTGACCCAGCTCTCATAGGCGGCGCGGTTGTGACTCGCCCTCTCGACGGCGCCCTCTGGCAGATAGCTGCGCACGAAGGCGGTCCAGCGTGTCTTGAGCCGGCCGTTCTTGTCCTCGACCTCGTCGCGGAACAGCAGCGCGATGGCGGCGATGTCGGTCTTGCTGGCCAGGTCGACGCCCATCCAGCAGGGCTGGCCGATGAAGTCCTCGATCTTCAGCGAGGGATCGCCGATGGCGTGCCACTCGGCCATGTTCAGCCAAGCGCTGCGGGCGCTGACCCAGACGTTCAGGTGCTTGGTGAGAAAGCTGTTCTGTCGACTGGGGTAGCGAATGGCATCGCGCTGGGCCTTGAGCAGGAATTCCTCGGAGACCGAGATGCCGAAGTTGGGGTTGGCCTTGCGCAGTACCGCCGGATCCTGCCAGCTGTCGCCCTGGTCGATGGTGTAGATGATGCCGAACAGCTCTTCGTTGGGCAGCGCGCCGTCGAGCATCTGCTGCACCTGGCGGCGCTTGTCGTAGCAGGGGCCCGCCAGGTTGAAGCCGGCCGTGGTGATGATGAACATCAACGGCTGGTCACGGGAGCCCATGCCGGTCGCCATGGTGTCGTAGAGGCTCGGCGACTGGTGCTCGTGGAACTCGTCGACCAGGGCGCAGCTGGGCGACGAGCCGTCACCCGGGTCGCCGATCAGCGGCTCGAGGCGCGAGCCGTCCTCCGGGATCGAGACGTTCTTGGCCATGATCTCGATGCCTGCGGCGCTGACCAGCGCCGGCGACTTCATCAGCATCAGCCGAGCGGGCCGGAACACTTCCCAGGCCTGCTTCTCGGTGGTTGCCCCGCAGTAGACCTCGGCGCCGTACTCGCCATCGGCGGCGAGCATGTAGTTGGCAATGGCGGCGGCCAGTACCGACTTGCCGTTCTTGCGCTCGACCTCGATGTAGGCCTCGGTGAAACGGCGCATGCCGGTGCGCTTCTTCAGCCAGCCGAAGATCGCGCAGACGATGAACAGCTGCCACGGCTCGAGCGTGATCAGCCGCTTCTCTCGCGCCCAACGCCCCTTCGTATGGGGCAGTAGCTGGATGAAGACGCAGGCCCGTTCAGCGGCCTCGCGATCGAAGCGGTACGGATACGACCGAGACTTCGCTGCCTTGGCGTCCTCCAGATGGCGCCGGCAGGCCTGCTGGACCTCCTTGCACGCCGCGATGCGGCCAGCTGCAACGTCCCGAGCGTACTTGTTCGCGACGTTGACGTTGGGATAGCTGGCCATTGAGTGTCATCGCTTTTTGCCTACCAGGTCTTTGAAGGGATTGTTGGCATCCTTGGCGCCGGGCACGGCCAGCCGCGCGCGGCTGGAAGGATCCAGACCCAGGGCACTGCCGAACATCGCCATCTGCTTGAGCGCAGCATTGGCCTCGGTGCATGCCGGGTTCTTCACGTCGGAGTTCATGCCAGGTACGACGATGCCGTTCTTGGCGATGTCCTGCTCGGCGAGGCGCCAGCGAGAGTAGGCGGCACAGTAGGCCTCGAGGTTGGCGAGATCCGACATCGTCAGGATCTTGCTGCTGACCAGCCAGGGAGCGATCTTCTCCCACAGCTCGATGCCGATCGGCGACAGCCACTCCGGCGGCAGCGGTACCTCGGTGATCTCGTCCCCCTGGGGCTCGTCATGATTGACCGCCCGCTTGCCGGCATTTCCCTGCACCGCCTTCAGGTGGCTGGGCTTTGGTTTGCGACCTCTTGTCATCTGCGAACCTTCCCGATTGCGAGCGATTCCCGCCGACCTGATTTTTCAATTTCGCGGGTGTAAGAAACTGCCGAAGGCTTGCGGTCGACCCCCTGAAAGGCTGTAGGGATTGCACTCCCCCCTCCCCTCAGGTGTCGCCCTGGCGGGCCCGGGTGGCCTCCTGCTGAGTCTTAGCCTTGTGGCAGGGGGAGCAGATGGCCTGAAGGTTATCGTGGCTGTCCGTGCCGCCCTCGCCCTTGGGGACGATGTGGTCGACGGCGCTGGCCGAGGTGATACGTCCTGCCTGCCGGCATGGCTGACACAGCCCGCCATCCCTTTGCATCACCACTCGCCGCAACTTTCTCCAGTGCCCGCCATAGCCACGCTCGGTCGAGTTCTTGCCCTGCTGGGTCCGCTGCCATCCGGTAGCCAGGTGCACATGCTCCTCGCAGTAGCCCTGGCGTTCAGTGGTCTTGCCGCTGCACATTGGCGCACGGCAGGGTCGCGGTGGTTTGCCAGGCATCGACTTCTCTCATACGAAAAAGCCCAGCACTTAGCTGGGCTGATATGGTGGTTACGGATCATCCGAAGGAGTAAATCCTCTTGCCCTGCTTGAAGACATACCACGGAGGAAAAAAGCATCGAGCCTTACAGGCTGCGAGAACCTCTTCTAGGCTTGCCGAATCAAACTTCTCGCTCAATCTGAAAAACATGTATTCGATGCTGAACTCCTGAAAACCCTCCAGGAGATCTGCAGGCTCTTCTATTTGGCGCAGGCTTCTCCCTTCGGGATCATCGTCGAGTGGCTCGTCGGCATAGTGGTTGAAGAGCTCCTCTCTACAATATTCGTATGCTTCCGGTGCCTCGGCGAAGTCATCGTCCGTCTTAACTTCCATTCCATCCTTCTGATCGAAGACGACAATGTATCCTTCCTTATAGGCGCGTAACGCCAACTTCCCTGACTCGACTGGATCCATGACTTTTTCCTGGCAGTTGTGGATCTCTGTTTATCGCTGAGGGATAGGGGCACGTCAACCGGTTAACCCCCTGCTCTTTCCGTCTGCCAGGTGCAGCGAGCCCATAAAGATCTGCAGAGCTTGTCCTAGCTGGTTTGCATCGTCGTAGCAGGCCGCAACTCCCACGGCCTGCTAGCCTGCCGATTCATGGCTTGGCCAGGAGCGCATGGTCCTCGCAGTAGCCGTGGCGTTCAGTGGTCGTGCCGGTGCACATTGGTCGGGGTGGCTTGGTAGGTATCACAGCACCCCGCGTATGCGGGTACCAATCATCACGATGTAGCCCGCCAGCGTCTCGCTGATACCTGGCGGCAGCTCGACGCCGCCGAACTCGGCAGCAGCCCAGCTCAGCAGTGCCACCAAGGCGAGCGATCCGGAGTCACTTGAGCGGCGTGCGCCTTGTGCGAACTGTTCGCGCTTTGTCATATCGTTTCCCCGTGTGCCACCAGAGCCCTATCAGATAGTGGGCTATCAAGTAGCGGCGCAGCCAGACGAATCTCGTTCGGCGCCACCTCGCTACCATCCGCCTTTGCCATGCCTTGAGATGGCCCAGTGGAAGCTGTCGGCTATCCATGACTTGGCCCCGTGATAAAGCATCACCGCCCTGAATGCGGAATCGGCAAACGTCTTGCTGACCTGGCGCCAAAGGTGGGAGTAGAACCAGTCATGCAGACAGCTTGCTTCCCATGCCGGGGCATACGTCGGCGGGAAGAGCCACCAGAGCCACCAGGGGATAGACGAGCCGTTGAAGACATATCCTTTGGGAACGCAGTACCAGACGCCATCAATGCAGACCCACCAGTCCTTGGCGACTACCCACCGAGTGCCGCGGCCTTTCAGCCACGGTGTCTTTAGGTCACTCGGCGCCTTGTACGTCAGGAGCCGGCTGGGTATCTGTATCTGCATCGCCCTGCTCCTGGAAGCGGCGCTGGTCTTCGCGGGCCTGCTCGATGTCTATGGTCGCGCCCTCGGGCAGATCCTCGAGCTGTCGTGCGATCTCGGCCGCCAGGGCCTGCTCAGCGTCAGTGCACAACCCCGATGCGGGATAGCCCGGCACCTGCGCGCGAATGAGTGCCAAGGCAGCAGCTCGGGTCACCGGGCTTGTTTCCGTGCAGTAAGTGCGCTGCCGTGCGAGCACGCGCTCTGAGAGGCTGGTGGATTGCTCACCAGGTTGAGAGGTAGCGCACCCGGCAATAACCAGGGCGCCGAGAACAGCAACAATGACTCGGATCATGATCAACTCCCGATGTGCAGTAGCTTGATGACGGCATTACCGACGAAGGCGCCTATCGCGCCGAGAATGACCAGCGATGCAGCCCCCACAGCAGCCCACCGCCCATTCAGGGCCCTGGTCTGCGCCTTGCCGGATGCAGCAGCCACCGCCAACTGAACCTCGAGCTCACGAATGCGCTGGCTGTACTCAGATAGCTGGATGGCGTGGCTGTCGATCTGGGCCGACTGTGCGTTCTGGCGCTCCTCCATCCGCGTCAGTCGGTCCAACACCTGCGCCAGCAAGCCCTCGATTCGGTCGAGTTGCGATCCCTGCTTCGGTACCTCAGACATAGTCACGCTCAAACCCTGCCCGGTTGATCCTCGGCGACCCGGCCGCCCGCCCTGCGATACACCTCGACAAGTTCCTCGGTATCCACCTCACGCTGGCCATAGCCCGCCCCAGGCAGGCTCGCCCAGATGCGACGGCACGCATGGATGGCCTCGCGGATCCGGCCATCGTGAATCAGGCCCAGGGCCCGGCATTGACGGACCAGCTGGATGGCGCCCGCGTCCTGGCTGGCCGGGCTGAAGTCGCGCAGGTTGAAGCGCCTCGCCAGATCGTCCCAGGTGCGGGACAGAAACTGATAACGGCCGGCCGCAGAGCTGGAGATGCCGTACCGAGGCAGAGAGATGAGCTGGCGAGGATGGTCGCTGTAGTCACTGAACAGTCCGCCACCCACGATGACGTTGTAGCCATCCTGGTCACCGAACCGAATCGTTCCCTCGGCGTGCGCCAGCATGTCGAGGAAGGCCGCCACATTGCCCTTGTCGTCAGCCGATGGATCGACCGGGGGCTCGAACGCAACGAGCTCTGCCTCGTCCAGCCAGTGGGCGGGAGTGTGGGCGGTCATGGCTTACCTCAGAGAGAAAAGGCCCGGCTAGTCGCGGGCAAGGCAAAGGCGCCAGGTGGCGGCGTCATCACGAGAAAGGGGTGGCCATCCCTGGCCGGGGAACACGCATGGCAACGTGTCTGGTAGCAGGCCCTGGAGTCGAACCAGGTATCTCCGGGTTATGAGCCCAGCGACTTGACCGTCTGTCCCGCCTGCTGAAAACGGAAACGCCCCGCCGGATGGCCGGCAGGGCGTTGTGTTGGGTGGCGCCTGGCGGGTCGATCGCCAAGCTATGAATAATGTAGTGGACTCGTGGAGAAAGCGCAACATCTGGTAGCTCTATCAGACTCAACCACTACAGGTTGACTCACGACACGAACCTAGCGCTTCGCGAGCATGATCAAAGCGGCCTTGGCTGACTTCGCGGCATCCTTGATCGCCTGGCCGTTCCTGAATGCCATCACCTGGTGTGCGCGACGAACACGCACGCTACCTTTCGTGCGCTTCTCCTCATCGATGCAGTCGAAGGTGTGAGCAGGCGGAGAGCCAGGCGGCATGCCCAGCAGCTGAGCGTAATGCCCAAGGTTGCCGGCGATCTGGTCGTAGCTCTTGATCCACTCCTTGCCGGTACCGTACTGGTTGCCATTGCCGTGGAGCTTGCGGGCCTGGATCAGCGCGGCGAGCAGTTGACGGGATGGCAGCCGAGCCGCGGCGACCCAGCGGCGGGCCGTTTCGTGCTGCTCGTGGGTGTAGATGCCTCGGTCGTAGAGCATGGCCAGTGGCTCCCGGGCGATGTCGGTGCTGCCCGGTGCCCAACCCGGGGCGATGGGGCTGCCGCCATAGCCCTGCAGGTGTTCGTCGCCGTAGAGCGTGCGACGCTCGGCTTCCATGTCGAGGATCCGGGTGACGAAGACCCGGGTGGCCTCCGGGTCGTGGTCCGGGTGCTGCTCCCGCGCCAGCTCGCGCAGCTCCCAGATATGCATCCGCTGATAGTTTCGCGCCACGCATCCCCCTCGCTCAGTCCGTGGTGTCGTCGGTACCGCCAGTGCTGCCATCGCCATCGTCGCTCTCCTTTCGCCATTCGGTGCCGTTCTCCAGCACCAGTCGATCGCCCACCACCTGGGTGCGGGGCCAACTGGCATACTCCCTGAGCACTCTCTTTGCCTCCTCGAGACCGAGCGCCAATGCCGGGCAATAGCCCTCGTACTCGCTGCCTTCTAGCCACTCGAACTGACTCGGGGCCAGGTCCGCATCCCGGGGAGGAGTCGCCTTAAGTTCGAGGTAGAGACCATGCCATCCACCTCGAGCCTGACGAGTCACCAGGTCACTGACCCCCGACTTGCTGCCTTGGGCTTTCATGGCCTTGGCCGTCTTCCAGGCCCGCAAGCCGCCATTCGGGACGCTGTAGGTATGGTCGTAGAACTCCCCTACCGGCGTGCCTCGCATCTTCTCGCCCAGCAACCAGCGGATCAGTACCGCCTGTTCCTGACCTTCCCAGTCCACCGGGCGCTTGCGTGGCGTGCCATCCTTGTTGATGGCGCGCTTGCGCGGGGCCTTGTGTCCTTTCGCCCCGGGCGGCGGGTTGCGCTTGGCCTGCGCCAGCGTTTTGGGCTTGGTGCGGTAGGTCGTCATAGCGCCAGTTCCTGGTTGCGATCCCACAGGGCGAAGGCCCGGGCGATCTGATCGAAAGCGGTCGCGGCCTCAGGATCCGTGGCCAGGTGCCCAAGACTCTCGATGCCGCACTGTTCCTCAAGCCAACGCCGAGCGGTATAGCGGCTGTGCTGCCAGCTGTTGCTCCTCGCTGTCGAGATGCTGGAATCCAGCCATTCGCAGAAGCGCACATCATCAACCAGAGCCCATGCCTGGTCTTCCAGCTGGTGGTTGGCTTCGGTCACAGTCCCGCCCTCCTCTTCCATCGCATGTGATCGGCCACAATCCGGCGGTACATCGCCGCGGCCTGCTCGTTGTGATCCAGCTCGGCACGGCTCTGGATACCGCACGCCTGGCGCAGGGCATCGGCGGCGTCCTCGGGTGTGTGGGTGCCATCGGGCAGCTGGGCCGGGCTCAGGCCCTGGCGCCAGCGGCGGCGCTGGTCGAGGTAGAGCCCGAACACCGGAAGCTCGCAGAGCATCGCGGCCTGACGCGCCAGCGTTCCGCCCTTGGTCTCGCTCTGTGTCACGGCCGGTTGTCCTCGTCGAAGCCATAGATCTCGCGGTGGATCTGGAACAGCGTCACGCCCAGGGCGATCGTGAGCCCCGCAATGGCGAACAGCAGACCGGCGTGGATCAACGTGGTCATCACCGCAGCACCTCCAGCGAGGCGATGAGCAGCGCCAGGTAGATCGGCGAGGCCAATATCACCAGCGCCAGGCTCTTCAGGGTTCGCTTCTTCACGCGCATGACAGGCCTCCCGCTTCGAGCAGCTGCTGGCCGGTTTCCTGCAGCCAGCGGATCTCCCCGGCCGCATCAACGTCGCCCTGCTCATAGCGCCGGCGGGCATCCGCCAACAGGGCCATCTGCATGGCCGCGCAGCGGTTCACCAGGTCAGGCGCCAGCGGGCCAGGGCCGATGCGCTCCACTGTGGCCGGGTACTCAACGGGCGGCAGCGCCTGACCAGACCCATCGCCCTCAATGGCCAGGTCGGCCGCCAGCGGCGTATGGCAGTCGGCAGCCGGCTCCTCTGGGCTATCAGGATCATCGAAGGCCGGCGCGGCGGGATCAGGCCGCGTCACCGGCTTGGGGGCAGCGCCTTGGCGAGTGCGCAGTGTGTCGCGGCTCTTGGGGCGTACCGGCGGCGCCTCTTCCAGAGACTCGGGTGCCGGGGCGGCGGGCACGGTGCCCGTCTTGATCATGCGGGCGGCACGGAAGCCGTCCCGCGTGGGCCACCAGGCGTCACCCTTCATGTCGACCAGGCCCTGACGCTTGAGCGAGGCCAACGCCACCAGCATGGCGTCCTGCTGATGGCCGGCGCGGGCATTGCAGGCGGCCATCACGATCAGGGTCGAGATGAGGCGCGGGTTCTCGTCGTGCTCTTCCACCAGCGCCAGCAGGGCCCGTTGTTCGTTCTTTGGCAGGTTCATGCCGGCATCTCCTGGGACTGGGTCGCGCCCTGGGCAACCTCCGATGGGCTCAGGTCGAGCACCTGGCGGGCGGGCTTGCCCACAGTGCCGACCACCTCGAGGCGGCTGGCATCCAGCAGGGCATTGCAGCGGCCGCAGACACTGGCCAGCGGGATCCCGGTACGCTCGAAGATCTCGTGACGCGTGCTGGGACCGTTGGCGCGAAGGTCGGCAAGGATCGCCAGCTTCTGGTGGGCGGCGCGGCCGGAGCGGCGCACGTCGTCCCAGCCCTCGCGGGAGACTTCCTTGCCGGTGGGTTGCATGGCGGCAGTCATGATCCGTTCCTCCCCAGTGCCGCGCGCAGGGAACGCAGCCCCTGGTCGGCGTTCATGGCATGTGGCAGGCCGTCGGCCTCGGCTTTCTGGGCGGCGGCTTCGCGCCCGGCGCGTTCGGCCAGCTCGGCGGCACTGCGGCTGCCGTCGTGCTCGAGCAGCTGGCGGGGCGTCAGGTCCTCGCCGGCCATCACCCGGTTGATCAGCGCCGTGTACTCCCGGGCGAAGCGGCGCTCCAGGCGCTCGACCCGGCTGGGCTGAACATGGGTGATCTCCCACCAGCCCACGGCAGCCCCGGCCAGGCGCACCGCCTCGTGACGCCAGCGATGGCCGGCGGGGTCGTGGGCATGGCCCGCGGCCTCGCGCCACGCTTCGGCCACCGCCGGCAGGCCCAGGTCCTCGGGGCGCGGCTCGCACAGGGCGGCGAAGGCCACCGGCTGGGGCGGCCAGGCCTCGTCACCGGAGCGAGCCGACTCGCGCACCTGCTGGCGCAGCCGAGAGATCCCCAGCTCCAGGTGGCGCCGGCTCAAGTGCGAGAGCTCGGCCAGCCAGGCACCGTCGGCGTCATAGCTGCCCCACTGGCTGGAGAACTTGTGGCCGAACAGCTGGCCCAGGGCATCGAACACCAGGTCCATGTCCTGCTCAGCCAGCGCCGGAGCATTGGCCGTCGAACGTGCGTCCGGCGTGGGGCTGCTGGGCGGCTCGGTCACGTGCACGCGCCTCTGCTGCGGTGAGACGACGCGCTGGAGTACGGTCTCGGCGGTTGGCATGGTCACCTCCGTGGGCGGGCTTGGCAGCCTGGCGCTGCAGGTTCTGGTGGACCCACTTGGCGAAACGCCGGGTCCAGTCGGCAGGGGTAGCGGAGCGCCCGGGCTGGGCGGCGAAGTGCTCGCGGAAATCGATCAGTGCGGTACCGACGTCAATGTCCACGGGCAAACCGCGGTCGAAGCAGGCGCGCTGCCAGGTCGGCATGTCCGGCTCCCAGTCCAGGGTCATCGGCTGCTTGCGGTCACGATGGCCGGCCAGGGGTGGAGTCTGGTCGGCAGAGTCGTCCAGGGGCTGGCCGTCGTCGCTCAGGTTCTCGCCGAAGTGGTCCGGCGAATCGCTCGCGTCCGCGCCAGTGAGAGAGGGGGTTGGTGGTAGAGTCCTAGTGGTAGATTCAAGGGGTGACACCGGTGACACCCTCCCCCTGTCACCGGTGTCACCCTCCCCTGTCAATTTGTCACCCTCGGGGGGTGTCAGGTTGTCACCCTCCCCCGATTGGTCAGATATAGAGGGGGTGTCAGATTGACGCCCTACCGGGAAGCGCTCATCGACGCCCAGGTGATAGCGGTTCGACATCTGCCGGCCGTTGACCGCGTGGCGAATCTCCACCCTCACCAGGCCGTGAGCTTGCAGCAGCTCGATGGCCCGCTGAACGCTGCGCACCGAGCAGCCCATCTCCTCGGACATGGTGGTGATTGAAGGCCAGCTGGCATGCTGCTCGTCGGCGTAGTCGGCCAGCAGCATCAGCGCCAGCCGGGCCGGTGCCTTCACGGTGGCCGGCAGTGTTTTCAGGGACTGACGCGCCCAATGCATTGCGGCCAGGCTCATACTTCTTCACCCCCGGGAAAACAGAAGGCAATGGCGTCAGCTACGCTGGGAGTTCTCACACAACCCGATGGAGCAACGACATGGCCAAACCGATTGACTACGACGAGCGCTGGTACCAACTGCTGGATAAGGCAGCAGGCGGCAATCGCAGCGATCTTGATGACATGCCAGCTCAGAAAGCCGAGACGGCAATCATGAGCGCCTTCCGCCGGTATCTGCTGGCTCACTATTGCGACCAGGTGAAGAACGAACTGGGACCAGCACTGAGGCCGGAAAAAGACGCAGACGCCTTGCGCATGAGGGTCATGGCACTGCATCACTGGAAGTTCAGCGAGGTTGAGAAGCTGAACTCCAGCGCCCTGATCGCCGCCTTGAATGAGCAGCTGGCGCATCTCACGCTCCCACCTGAGGCGATCCAAACGGTTGAAAACCTGATGGACCGTCGCCCGAACCTGAAGGCGGCTCTTGATCATCACCGGTCACAGGAGCCGGGTGTTCGGTAGGCCCATCCGGCAGGCCGAGCTGCTGGCGATGCTTACGCACCTCCTCCGCCAGCTCGGCCTCCTTCTTGCGAAGCGCACGAGCGTCTTGCTCTTTGTCTTCAGCATGTAAGCGGGCGTCCTGCAGCTGGCGAATCAGAAACCCCAGCCTGACTTCCAGCTCCCACTGCTGCTGCTCTTCGAGTGGTTCAAACATCACGCTCCCCTCCTGTTGTCGGCGCCAGCCCCTCGAGCTCGCGCTGGTATTCCTCGGCCAGGCGCAAGTGATCCCGCCGGGCCCACTCCACCTTGGCGCGTCCTTCCGGATGCCAGGAGGTGGTCAGCGCCAGCAGTTCAGCCATGGCGGTGTGGAAGCGCACGCGCAACTGGGCGCACTCGATGGAACGGCCGGCACGCTCGGCGGCCTCGATCTCGAACGCCAGGCGGCTGGTCTCGGTGATCAGCGCCTCGCGGTTGGCAGTGGGTGTGGTCTCGGTCATGGCGGGCCCCTGTATATCCGTTCACGCCTCACCGGCCGCAGCGCGACTGGTGGAGGCAGGACTAGGCTGTGAATCAGAGGTCGGCCCGGCGTTTTCGAGAAGCCACTGCGCGGTGAAGGCACCCTGGCTTGCAGAGGCCATGCGATGAGCGTGCTGGGTCTCGCCGGTGTACTCGGTCCGGGGGAGCGAATCGCGATGGAGCCACTTGTAAACCCCTCGCGGGGTGATGCCACAAATGCGGGCGCATTCAGCGACGCCACCCACTTTGTCTATTGCGAAGCGCAGCGCGCTCATGAGCGTGGACCTCTAGATAATGTACTTACGGTACATCATAGACGGGAACTGAAAGTACATTCAAGCTCACCTATCGTTGAACCTATGGTTCATACTGAAGATTCACGGGCTGAATTCAGCGCCCGTTTGAGGAAAGCACTTGCCCGCGCCGGATTTTCCGGACGCGGCGAAGGCGTATGGCTGGCTCAGGTCGCAGGTGTTACACCTAAGGCCGCAAGCAAGTGGCTGAATGGCGAATCACGCCCTGGTCATGACAAGGCCGTAGCCCTAGCTGCCAAGCTGGGCGTTCGTGAAGACTGGCTGGTGTATGGCAGGGGCCACATGACAGACGACCACCCCTCCATGACCGAACCCCAGTCGCTCACCATCACCGAGGGAGAGCCGGGGCCGGCGGGGCTGGACGAGGTCGAACTGCCGTACTTTCGCGAGGTGGAGATGGAGGGCGGGATCGGCAGGACGCAGGTGATCGAGAATCACGGCATGACGATGCGTTTCCCAACCGCCAAGCTGGCCAAGAAGAACGTCAACCCGATGAATGCCGCCTGCGCCACCCTGGTCGGCAACTCAATGGAGCCGCGCATCATGGATGGCAGCCCCATCGCGATTGACCGTGGCTGCACGCGCATCGAGGACGGCAAGATCTACGCCATCGACCACGGCGGCATGCTGCGGGTGAAGTACCTTTACCGCCTCCCCCTGGGGCGCATCCGCATCGCCAGCGAAAACTCAGCCGAGCACCCGGACGAGATCGTCAGCCCGCCGGAGCTGGAGGAACTGCGCATCATCGGCCGCGTGTTCTGGTGGGAAGTGTTTGACTAACCGCCGGATTTCCATCACCGGACCCGGCCTGATCCGTTGCAGCCGCCGCGGAAGTCATTAAGCGGATGAAACGCAAGGAGGCTTTGTGACCCAGCTCGTTCTGACCGATGATGAAATCTCCGTACTGCTCAGCACGCACAAGACGGTGACCAATCCTCGTGCGCGCTGGAAGCAGCAGAGCGGTTCGATGCAGAAGAACTACAAGGTCAAGTCGACATGCGGCCTGCACTTTGTGCTCTACCTGCGTCAGAACATTCGCTTAGAAGAGAGCTTTTCTTGCGGGCTTCGATACTGTCATCCTGAGGGCAAGCATAAGGATGTGACACTATGCCGCTACAATGGAAACGATCATATCCACGAAAACCCGCTCGAAGGTAAAGGCAAGATCTACAACCAGTGCCACATCCACCATGCAACACAGCGCTACATGGCAGCAGGCCGAAAAGCAGAGCACTATGCTGAAACCACGGCACGCTACGATGATCTACAAGGCGCAGTTCTTGCCCTTTGCCAGGACTGCCACATAGACTTCCCGGCCCGCACAGGACCATTGTCAGACGTACACAACGATATGTGGGGTGACGACAGCAAACATGACGATTGATATGGAATCCTTGAGAAAGCAGCTTTGCTCCGCGTTCTGTGAGGACGTGAAGGTCTCTGCACGCAAGGATTCCATCCGCGTTTCTCTACCGCTTGTGGCCAGGGATGGTGACCATCACACAGTCTACCTGTCCCGCGGCGATGGCGGCTGGCGAATCTCCGACATGGGCACCTCGCTGATGCGCCTCAGCTATGAGAACGATCTGGGCACCCTACTGTCAGGCCCACGGGGCGATCTCTTTCAGCAGATCGTCAGTGAATCCGGTCTTCAAGAAGAAGACGGGGAGTTGTTTCTTGAGGTTCCGACCGACGGCCTACTGCGTGGTCTCTTCTCGATGGGCCAGGGAGCATCGCGCATCGAGGATCTCGGGCTATGGTCGCGCACCCGGGTGGAGTCAACCTTCCGAGACGATCTGCGCAGCATTCTTCTTGAGGCAGTTGGCGAGAAAGAGGTAGTCGAGGACTACATCGTGCCGGGAATCGAAGATGCAGAGCTGTACCCTGTGGATTTCTATATTCGCGCGGAACGACGGCCGCTCTATCTGTTCGGTGTGAATACGCCGGACCGAGCCAGGATCTCCACCATCGTGATGCAGCACCTGATGCACCAACATCACGACTTCGATTCCTTCGTGGTGTGCTCAGACTTCTTCAGCTTGCCTAAGGCTGACGGCGCTCGACTGATGAATGCCGCCAACGACATGGTTCACAGCATCGATAACGTCGCCGACTTCCAGCGCAAGCTAAAACACCGGATGGCCTGAGCCCCATTTCCAGACCCAACCCGCCCACCGTGGCGGGTTTTTTGTACCTGTCTGTCGGTGATCGCTTACAGCGCCGGTCAGCTCCCTTTGCCACACTGCTTGATGGGCCCCAAGCCCCAGGGAACAACAACAAGGGAGCTATGCATGTCCACTTCATCAATCAATCCGCACGGCCAGCCGGTCACTCGCCGCCTGGTCATCGCACGTAACGCCGATCGTGACGCCAATGAACTGATTGGCTTGGCGCGTGGCGTCCTCGCTGACGGCATTGTTAACCAGGGCGAAGCCGAATTCCTGCTCCGCTGGCTGGAGGAACGGCCCGAGTCGCTCAACGTCTGGCCTTTCAGCGTGCTTTTCGAAAGGCTGAATGACGCCCTTCAGGATGGTCACCTCGATGCAGAGGAGGAAGCCGATCTGATGGCCCTGCTGCTGGACTACACCGGTGGCGGTAGCCTGACAGGCGGTGAAGATACCAGCGCCAGCCGACAGTCCTCCGCCCTGCCCCTCTGCGAACCCGCGCCGGAGATCGAGTTCGAAGACTGCCACTTCGTGCTCACGGGCAAATTCATCACCGGCACCCGCGCCGAGTGCGAAGCCGAGATCATGGAGCGAGGCGGCCTCACACAGAGCAATCCCACGCGAAAGACCCGCTTCGTGGTGATCGGCAACCTGGGCAGCACTGACTGGGCCCAGTCCAGCTATGGCCGTAAGATCCAGAAGGCCGTGGAGCTACGCGCCGATGGCCGAGACCTCGCCATCGTCAGCGAGAAACATTGGGCCAGTTACCTTGGCGACTGACCGACAAAGGCAAGCCCCGCCAACCCGCCCACCAAAGCGGGTTTTTCGTGCTTGCCCTACCTGCTTCCCAATGAGAGCGCCCCGGCCATCCATGACCGGTGCGCGGGGCAAGACGTGACGCGGCGTTTCATGGCGGCCCGTAGGTCGAATTCGGCTTGCATCAAACCCGCTGAACCGCACCAAACCGGCAGCTACCACATCTTGATTCACGCGAATTATCCACATGCAAAACGAATAAAGGAGATTAACGTTTTAGACCTCCCTATTCATCCGCCTTGTGCTGTGATTTCGCCCCACGGATAGCCACAAACGATCCACAGGTTATCCACTTGATGGGGCTCGGAAAGCACACTATCTTGGAGCCGTGCGCTTAGGCAGAAGCTCATGGAGTGGCTGTAGATGCATCGGCGCACAACGAGGAAGGGCCCTTCCCCGGCTAGGAAGAGCCCTTTAGAACCACTGCAGTAGCTTGGTGCGGTGGATGAGGTAATCAGAATCTCAAGGTTCCCGCATCACGGACGCTGCAACGTCTAGCGAGGCCTTCAGATCTGGTGAGATAGCTTACCTACGGGGGTAACTGTAGTGCTGAAGCCTAAGGCTGTAAACACCTACTTGAACGCGTTGCCGTTCAACCTGGAAGGCCGCAGGCGACGCCGTCTCGGTCGCCCCCCTCCCCCGCGCTGGGCCTGCATAAGCATAGGTACTCAACCATGCATAGCAGTGCTAACCAGCGGTATGAGTTGGAACGCCGCAAGGCAAGTGAGGCGGCCCGCATCCTGCGCGAATGGCAGGAGCGAAAGCCATGGCTCCTCAAGCGGGCCCGCTTAGAGCGAGCCAATCAGGGTGATCTGGAGTTGTAACTGGCTCGCCCCACAGAAACCCGCCACGGTTGGCGGGTTTTTTATATCTGCCCTACCCGAACCCCAACGAAAGCGCCCCGGCCATCCATGACCAGGGCGCAGGGGCACAACATGACGCGACGTTGATCCTTGGCGACCCCAGAGGTCGCGTGCGGCATGCGTCACGCCCTCAGCATGGCCCTGGCTCGCACTGGCCGCCGTAGCAAAGTGCCGACCCCGCCTGTAAGCCATCACCGACACATCCTGTAAGCCACCGCCCATCGAGGCGTGGTATCTCTGCGCCTGATAAATGTACTTTCGGTACTTGACCATGATGTACCCTTGGTTCATATTGGTTCACAAGAACAACTCAACGGGGATCACCGCCATGGCCACCACCATCGTCACACCCATCGAGGCACAGGAATTCGAGTTTGCTGGTTGGCGCTGCCGTACCGGCAAACGCCACTCCGGCCTGCCGACCATCGCCCAGGCCCAGGTGCTGGCCGGCCTGGCCGCCGGGCTCACGCAAAAGGAGATCGCCCGAGCACGCGGTGTGAGCCCCGCCACCGTGAAGGCCGCCGTGGCCACCCTGCTTTTCCACCTGCATGCCCAGCGCGCCGCCGGCGCCGTGGCCGAGGCCCTGCGCCGTGGCTGGATCGCCCCGCTCCTGCTGGCGCTGATCGTCGGCGCCATGAACCCGAACAGCGAGGCACTGCGCGTTCGCCAACCCACCCGGACACGGACCCAGGTCAGCACCAGCCGCGTCGTCAGCCGCCGTGACACAGGGAGTATCTACGCATGAACCACCTCAAGCGCATTCCCACCAGCACTCGCCTGATTATTTCGCTCGTCACCGACCGGGTGATGGACGTCAACCTGGACGGCCAGCACTGGGCGTATCTGTACACCTTCACCGGCGAGATCCGCAGCGGCCAATACCTGGGTTTCCGCATCGTCACCATGCCGGTGGGCGCAGAGCATGGCGATCCTGAGGCCGTAAGCATGGAGACCGATCTGGAGAACCTCTGGAAAGAAGGCCTGGGGTTCGTCGATGACGAGACCGCGAAGGCGCACGTCGAGCAGCAGTTGACCGCCATGCTCGATCACTTGGACAGCCTGCTGATCGACAGCATGAGCGAGGGCCCCGCCCTCCAGGCGGTGACGTCATGAGCCTCTACCTCGAGCCCCGTCGTTTCGCCATGGCCCTGCTCGTGAGCGCCTGGCGCGTCTACTGCCAGAGCCACCACGGCGCGGCACTGCCCGGCACGGTGATTGAGGCCGTGCCTTGCGAGGGCTGTTCAGGTTGGTGGCCCGCATTCCGCAATCCCTGGGGCGTGCTCGTCATCCTCACCGGCGAGAAGCCGGCCGCCACCCCCGAGGCCGCTCGCGAGCAGCTGAGAAGCCGCCTGGAGGCCGCCCACCAGGCCGGCGCCATCCGCCTGCCCGGGGTGATGGAGGGCGCGGCATGAGGTTCCTGCTCTCACTGATCCTGCTTGGCTATCTCGTCACCTGGATCACGTTCGCTGCCATGGAGCGCTTCGACGTGCTCCAGGTAGAAGCGCAGCGCCAGCAACAGGAGCGCCTGCCATGATCCGCGTCGCCCTCATTCGTGCCCTACAGATCCTCTCCGTGGCCGCCGCCCTGGTCGCCATCTACTCCCTTAGCGCCTGGCTCACCGCCATCGATCGCCAGGTGGAACGCGCCAGCCTCGAGGCCTACTGCACCGGCGTCGCCGTGTGGAGCGCCGAGGAATCCCGCGGCATCGCCCCCGAGCGCCGCACCGGGCACCCGGACTACGACGAGCGCGCCGCGGAGGACTGCCCCGGGATGCGCCCGGCAGGCCTCAACATTACCACCGAGCGCCAGCTGGCGCGGAATTAAGGAGAGCCGAGATGCTCCAGCGAATCGCCGCCGCCCTAGCCATCGGTGCAGCCGCAAGCGCACCGAGCCTGACGCGCAACATCGATGCCCTGGCCATCGGGCCAGAGCAGGCGCCCACCCGCAACGGGGGCCGTCATCGCACCGTCGCCCAGGATCAACGCCGGGCCGCCAAGCGCCGGGCAACTCGTCGAGCTAAGCGGCTCGGGCATCGCTGAGGAGGTCGTCATGTCTTTCGCAACAGTCACCGTGGATGTGGACGTCGAGCTCTGCGAGATCGACACCGAAGATCTTCAGCGCGAGCTGAGAAAGCGCCGCGCGACGGATGAAGAGTTGCCCGATGGCTACGACCCCATCGAGGGGAAAGGAACCCTCGGCCTGGCAGAAGCCTGTTTCGAAGCCCGCCGGCGAGGCGATGACGCCCGCGCCCTGGAGCTCGTCGACCGACTCATCTACGCGGCCCTGGGCCGGATCATCTGAGGAGAGACCCAATGTGGTTCCGCAACCTTAACCTGTACCGCCTGCACGACGCGCCCCAGCTGGATGCCGCGGCCCTCGGGCAAGTCCTGGGCGAGCAGGCCTTCCGTCCCTTGGGCGGCAGCGAAGCGCGCCGGATGGGATGGACACCACCCGCTGGCCGAGCCGGCACCCAGCTATTCCACGAACTGCAGGGCCACTTGCTGCTCACTGCCCAGCGCCAGGAGAGGATCCTGCCCGCCAGCGTGGTCCGCGAGGAAGTCGATGAGCGTGCCGAGGCCATCGAGACCAGCGAGGGCCGCAAGCTGCGCCGCCAGGAGAGGCTCACGCTCAAGGAACAGGTGTTCGAGGAGCTGCTGCCCCGGGCCTTCGTACGCAGCCAGCGCGTAGATCTCTGGTGGGACACCAAGCGCCAGCTGACCGGCGTCAACGCCAGCAGCCGCAAGCGTGCCGAGGAAGTGCTCGACCTGCTGCGCGAGACCCTGGGCAGCCTCAAGGTCACCCCACTGGCTACCCAGACGCTGCCCATGCGGGCCATGACCGAGTGGCTCGGCAATGCGAGCTCGCGCCCAGCCGACCTGATCATCGGCGACCAGGTGGAGCTCAAGGCCAAGGGCGATGACGGCGTGGTACGTGGCCGCCAGGTGGATCTCGACAGCGACGAGATGCAGCAGCTGCTCGAGAGTGGTCGCCAGGCCAGCAAGCTCGCCCTTCAGCTGGAAGACCGCTTCACCTTCGTGCTGCACGACGACCTGGCCATCAAGTCGATCCGCTTCGATGACCGCCTGATCGACGAGGCCAGCCAGGCCGACGACGGCGACGACGCCATCATCCGGCTCGAGACCGACTTCCTGCTGATGGCCCAGGCCCTGGGCGACAACATCGACCGCCTTCTCGAGTGGATGGGCGGCGAGGCCGGGCAGCCCGCAGCATCACCCAACCCCGGGAGCTTCTGATGCGCGATTCAGTCTGTTTTCACCGCGTCATCGCTCGGCTTCTGGGAGCGTTCCGGCTCGCAGGGCTGGCCACCGACCAGCAATGCCAGCATGCGTGCACTGAGCGACAACGGCGCCATGTGACTATTCCGGCCGCGCTGCAGGCACGCCTTGTTGAAGGCGATCTCCTCGATGGCAGCCAGAGGCCGACTGTCGTGTTCATGGATTCGCTCGAACTGGTCGATCAGCTCGGTATCACTCAAGGCTTGCCGGCGAGCGAGAAGACTCGCGTAGCGCAGCTTCTGCGAACGGGCCTGGCCCGCAGCCTCCCCGAAACGGCAAACGAATTGCAGAGCCGCCACCGTGGTGACCGTGAGTCCCAGCGCAACAGTGCTGGTGATGTCAGCCAGCACTGCAGAGCCCAGCAGAATGAGCAGGAAAGTGCAGAGCCGGTCCGCCCTGGCATTCAGGGTCTCGGTCAGCTTCTCCACGTTGTACGACGTATAAACCGTGAATTCCCCCTCGTTGCGTTCCGGGCTCATACGGCGCCTCCAGAACTACGGCTTATTGGGGGGCGGGGGCGGCGGTGGTGTCCTGCGGATCGGCACATGATCTTTCCTTTCGCGGTCAGGCGGAGTCGAGGGCCAGTGTGGCTGACGACTTCCATCGCGTTTCTGAGACATAGCGAATTTCCGTGCTGTTGTGGTGTGTCTTCACGCTAGCACAGCGCCATTCCGGCTTCCTGCTGTTGTGGTGATAGCAGGCGCGTCACCTGCGAAGTGGTGAGTTCGTCGGGGCTGCCCGGCACCTATTCGACAAGCCGTCTGTCCCTACGGCCTGTCAGGCTCAGGAGTCCCCATGCCCCACGATGCAAGCATCTACCGCGTCGAGGATCCCGCCACCGGCGAGATGATCACGCTCAAGGAGTTGGCCAGGCGACACCGCGTCCCCTACCCCACGGTTCAGCGCCGCAACCGGGAGGGGAAGACCGGTGCGGACCTGGTGAAAAAGCCCGACCAGCGCTACCAGGTTGGCGGCCGTCACAGCAAGACGGGCGGCATCCGCCAGCTACCGCCCACGCGCCAGCAGATTGCCCAGGAGGTGCTGGCCACCCCGGACGGTCGTCTGGCGTCCACTCTTTTCAGGGATTTCGGGAGGTCGGCATGAGCATCAACAGCCTGATCAGCACCAGCGCCAACGATTGCCGGATCACCCTCGAAGGTGAACTGAGCAGCAACCCGGCCAGGGCAGCGCGCATCGCCATCGAACTGCTCGAGCAGCTCCAGGGCATGGAAGGCCAGGCCAGCCGGCGCAAGGTGACCGCTGCCATTCTCCGAAAAGCCGCGAAGGCGTTGGAGGTGGGATCGTGAATGCTGCCGAACAGACGCCGGACCTCTTCGCCGATACCACTGCCGAGCCACCGCGCGGCATCAGCGAGGGCCCCACCTTCGATTACGAAGCGAAAGGCTGGCGAGAAGGCTGGTATTGCCGGGACACCATCATGTCCGGCTGGACGCTCAGGCCTTATGACCAGGACGCGCTCGACTGGATCCGGATCCAGCTGGCCGATGGGCGGCTCGAGTACAGCGAGATCCTGAGCAGACGGCGGGCCGCGAAGATCGAGAGCGACTTGGGCTATTCCGCCGACCTCATGTTCAGCCACTGCCGGTACCTGGTGCTCACCGGCGAGATCATCGAGAGCAAGCGCTACTACGGCTCACCCGACCCGAAGAGCAAGGATTACCACGGCTGGCATCCGCGCTTCGAACTGGCGGGAGGTAAGGCATGACCCTCTTCACTTACTGCCCCGACTGCTGGCCCGCCGACATGGTCGACTATGTCGATGGTCACTGCGCCATCTGCGGTGCCGTGCTGACCACCACCACAGATCCCGAGAAGCACATCAGCCTGCTGGAAGAGCAGCGCGACTGCCTCGCCGACTGCCTGCACGACGCCATGCAGTGGCTGGAACACGCCGGAGTGAAGACCGTGCCACGCCGGCCGGCGTTGGGACTGATCCACGTCAGGAGGCAGCCATGACCGACCTTTCCATCGGCGAGCAATTCTTCGCGCCAGCCACCACCGACATGGTCGCCGGGCTGCACGGGCAGTACCGCCGCGATCGTCAGCGCATCCAGCAGGTGGTCGAGTTCGTCCGGCCCGATCAGTTGGGCAACGTGCTCCACTACTTCATCGCCGGCAACCAGGATCGGCGAGACCGCTTCACCGGCAGCGTCGCCCAGCTGTTCGGTGAGACGGGTGCCGTGGCCGCGCTGGATGCCGACTACTGGCAGCGGGCCCTGGCGCTCACCGACGTGATGGACTTCATGCCGGCGGAGCGCCGTGAAGAGTGGCATACGCTGATCCGCGAGCACCAGGCGCCAGAGTTCAGCGAAGAGACGGTGCGCGCCACCCTGGGCGCCCTGCTCGCCCAGCGCATGGACTTCCTCGCCGAAAAGGTCGACGGCATCTTCCGCGCCCTGAGCCGCGAGCACGTGACCAACCGCCCCGAAGGGTTCAGCAAGCGGCTGATCCTCACCGGCGTGACCAACGACTGGGGCCACTACGGGCGCCAGCAGACCGGCCACCTCAACGACCTGCGCCAGGTGGTCGCCAAGCTGATGAACCGCGACGAGCCCGGCTGGCAGGCCAGCCACCGCCTGGTCGAGATCGCCCGGCGCGAGCATCGCGGCGAGTGGCTGGCGGTCGACGGCGGTGCCCTGCGCCTGCGCTGCTACAAGAACGGTAACGGCCACCTCGAGATCCACGAGGACATCGCCTGGCAGCTCAACCAGATCCTCGCCCACCTGCACCCGGCGGCGATCCCCAGCGAGTTTCGCACCGCGCCCAAACGTGCCAAGCGCCGCCACTATACGTTGATGGAACGCCCGCTGCCCTTCGCCGTGCTCAATCTCATCGCCGAGATGCGCCCGATCATCCACCACCTGGTACGCAACCAGTTCGGGGATCGCGAGATCGAGCCGCTGACCCGCAACCGTCACAACCTCGGCCTGCCGTTCGGCGAGCATGACAAGCACCTCGTCAAACAGGCCGGCATGGCGCTCGAAGCTATCGGCGGCGTGAAGTACAGCGCCAAGAACTCCACCTGGTGGGAATTCGACTACGACCCCGGCGAGGCCATCGGCCTGATCGTCGCCAGCGGCACCGTGCCTGACCACCAGAGCCACCAGTTCTACCCCACGCCCCGGGGGCTGGCGGAGAAGGTCGCAGAGCTGGCCGACATCCAGCCCCACCACCTGTGCCTGGAGCCTAGTGCCGGCACCGGTGCCCTGGCCGACCTGATGCACGAACCGCTGTGCATCGAGGTCAGCGCCCTCCATTGCCAGGTGCTCGAGGCGAAGGGCTACGCGAAGATCCCCGGCGACTTCCTGGCCCTGGTCGATGACATACAGGCGAAGCACAAGCCGTTCGACCGCATCCTGATGAACCCGCCCTTCTCGCAAGGCCGCTGGCAGGCGCACACCGAAGCCGCCGCCGATCTCCTGGCCCCCGGCGGCCGGCTGGTCGCCATCCTGCCGGCAAGCTCTCAGACCACATTCCACCTGGAGGGACTGGCATGTACCTGGCAAGGCCCGTTCGACAACCAATTCCCCGGCGCCAGCGTGTCGGTGAGCATCCTGATAGCGGAGGCAGCATGAGCGGAAAAAGCAGAGACCAGTGGGCCAAGGAACTGCTGACCTCGACTTTGGCCCTGGCCTGGCACGCCAGCGATCCCCAGACTCGGAAAGTCGCGGATGCCGCGGCCGTGCAGGTGGAGCGATTGCAGGCCGCTAAGACAAAGGCCGAGGAAGCCGAGCTGGCCGCCGCGCAAGAGCTGGACGAAGTCAAAGCCAAGGCTGATCGCCTACAGCTCGAGGCCGAGGCCAGCGCCCAGGAGGCCCGCACCCAGCGCGCCACGGTGCATGAGATCTATCAAGTCGTGACCAAAGGCACCGGCGAGCCGGGTGACTGGCATGGCGCCGGGCCGGTGCGAGCTCTCATGGATCAATACGACGCTCTCGCTGCCCACAACGTCCGACTGATCGAAGCCGGCAACGCGCTGAGGGCCGAGCTGGCGTTCTGGCAGGGATCTGATCACGCGCCGAGGTCGCAAGCGGCTCGGGACCGCTGGACATTCGCGGCGGAGGAAGCGCCAGCGACCAGCCTCGCCCGCCTCAAGGCGCATTGGCAAGCGGAGGTACTGGAGGGTTTCGGTTTTGATTGCCGAGATAACGCCCATGCAGCAGCGGATAACGGACACCCAAAAGCTGCCGATGGTATGGCCGATGCCGCTGACAGTGCATTTGAGGAGGCCGACCGCCTCCGCAAACAAGCCGAGGGAGGTGATGCATGACCACCTGGCTACCGGCACTCATCATCGTCTGGGTCGCGCTCTGCGCCGTCATCGGCCTGACCGAGCCGATGTTCAACTCCAACTCGCCGAGCAAAGGCGGCGGCGACTGGCTGCTCGGCGGCATCGTCGGGCTCGTGTTCGGGATCGTGTCCGGGGCGGTCATCTATGCCCTGGTGAGGCTGGGCGTTTGGCTCGCTGGAGGTGGGGTATGAGCATGCGCGACCACATCATCAAATGGGCCCGCGAGCGAGAGCCCGTATCCATCAACGAGCTCGCCGAGCATGTGCAGATCCTGTTCGACAAGCAAGCCAGAGCGGCGAGTGCAGGAATGGACGCTGCCAAGAAAGGCGGCGCCTACATGGAAGCCGAAGCGAAGCGTTTGTATGCACAAACCAACCCCGAAGCGCTGGAAAGCGAACGCCAGGCTAACGCCGAGTTGACCGAGGAACTGGAACGGGTGACGACCCAGCGCGATGCCGCCCAGGCCAAGCTCGACGCGATCGGTCAGCTCAGCCCCACCGACTACGACGACCGCGAGCAGCTGTTGGGCGCGTTATTCCGGATCCTGCACGGGATGGAGACAGACAAGGAGCCCACCGAGTGACGCAGCCCACCCACACCCACAAAACCCGGGGCGGCCGATTCGCCCTGGTCGCCCACTACAACGGCGACACCTCGCTCGAGTCTCACCAGATCGTGGTCTACCGAGACCTGGATCTCGAGGTCGACACCGCCACCACCACCAAGGACTGGGAGACCAACTGGCGCCCGGTGGCCGGCGACGATTGCACGGTCTGCATGGGCACCGGCACGGATCAAATCAAAGGCAACAAGGATCGCCCCTGCGGCGGCTGTTTCGGGTTGGGGAAGGTACGGCAGGACGGCGAGACACCAAAGGATCGATGGCAGTTGGCCGAGGTAGCGGCAGGGATCATCAAGCGCCAGCAGCAGGAGCTCGAACAGAGACGCCAGGCGATGGCGCTGCCCGGGGTAAAGGCCGCTCTGGAGGCGCACCGGATGGAGCGTCAGCGCCAGCAAGAAGATGCGGTCGCGGAGCAGGAACAGAAATGGCGGGGAAGCCGCGGCCATGGCCCGGGCGGCGCAAGGCATACGGGAGACTAGACTATGGGCAAGCTGATGGATCCAGATCAGTGGCGGCACGCGCGGTTCGCTGGTACACCACCAGCCATGTCGACCATTCGCAAATGGTGCCGGGAAGGGGTGCTGCCAGCCAAAAAAATCGGCGGCGCCTGGTTCATCGACCTGGACGCCGAGAAGATGATGACCGGCAACGAGCTCGCCGACAGCGTGCTCAAGGAGATGGAGACCCGCTGATGGCAGCCAGGCCGCGCAAGCGCAAGCACCGGGGGCTGGAGCCCAACCTCTATGAGTCCGGGGGCTACTACACCTACCGAAACCCGCGCACCGACAAGAAGACCGGCATGGGCAGCGACAAGGCCAAGGCCCAGGCGGCCGCGCGGATCCTCAACGCCAGGCTGGTAAAGGGTGCAGACCTGGTGGCCAAGGTAGAGGGCACCAGCGGGCTCACCCTGGCGCATGCCATCGAGGCCTTCCGAAAGGAGCGCGTCGATAGCGCCAGCAAGCTGGCCCCAGGCACCCGGGCCAACAAGCGATACGCCCTGCAGCGGATCGCCAAGGATCGCGGCGACATGCCCCTCGAGCAGATCACCACGCGTTGGTGTGCCGAGTACCTGGACGAGCATTACAAGGGCGAGCCCTACCGGTACCACCGCGCCCTGCTCGCCCAGGTGTTCCAGTTCGCCCGCACCAAGGGCTGGCTGGGCGACAACCCCATCGAGCCCACCAGCAAGAGCGACACCGGCTACACCAAGCAGCGCCGCCGCCTCACCCCCGGGCAGTTCCAGGCCATCTATGATCAGGCCGAGCCATGGTTTCAGGTCGCCATGGAGCTCGCCCTAGTTTGCCTGTTCGGCCGGGCCGAAGTCGCCGCCGCCCGGTATGATCACATCGTCGACGGCCGGCTCCGCTATATAAGGAAGAAGACCCGCACTCGCAGCCACACCGCCTACGTGGCCATAGAGCTGACACCGGCCATCGAGGACATCATCCAGCGCTCACGGCTGGTGCCACCGGTGTCGCCCTACATCGTCCATCGGGTGCACCAGCGGATCACCGCCGAAACCCGCGCCCGCGACCATTGGAGCCGAGTTACCGACGACATGCTCTCTAAGACCTTCTCCCGCCTGCGCGACAAGGTGCCGGAGATCGCCAAGCTGGAGCCGCGCCAGCGACCCACCTTCCATGAGATCCGCTCGCTCGGCTCCAAGCTGCTCGAGGATACCGGTGCTGACCTGGGTGAGATCCAGGTACTGATGGGCCACGCCGACGAGAGCATGACGCAGCACTATCTCGACGGTCACGGCATCCGCTGGCTCGAAGCCAAGGGCCCGGGAAAGGGCATGCAGGCGCTACTGGAGGAGGCCTGAGAGCCGATAAACCGTGTGGAGTTTTCCCAGTATTTTCCCAGTTTTTTACCAGTGCACGAAAAAGCCCCCTGGCGAGTTAGGCCAAGGGGCTGATTCACATGTTCTTTTTGGTGGAGCCTAGCGGGATCGAACCGCTGACCTCAACACTGCCAGTGTTGCGCTCTCCCAGCTGAGCTAAGGCCCCACGTTGTTCCGTCTTGCGTGAACGAGGCGAATAGTACGCAGCCTCCTCAGGAGCGTCAACCCCATGCTGGCAAATTCACTCTTCTGCCTTTGACCAATTCCCCTTAGGGACGGGATGTGCCACCCTGCCTAGACTGTTACCGAGCCAGCGCGCACCTTGGCGCCTTCATACTTGGCCAGGTCCCGCCCAGGGACAACACCCATCTACTACGTTTTCAGGAGCGTCTGCGTTGATCAGGGTTCTTGTAGCCGATGACCACCACCTGGTTCGGACCAGCATCGCCCACCTGCTGAATGCCGAACGCGGAATACGCGTGGTCGGTGAGGCCGCCGATGGCGAGGAGGCCATCAACAAGGCGCGCAAGCTCGAACCGGATATCGTGCTGATGGATATTCGCATGCCGGGAATCGGCGGCCTGGAAGCCACCCGCAAGATCCACCGCTTCGCCGGAGACATCCGCATTCTGGTACTGACCGCCTTCATCGAGGAGACCTTCGCTCAGCGCCTGCTCGAGGCCGGCGCCCACGGCTTCATCAGCAAGGGCTGCCAGCACGAGGAGATGGTCGAGGCGATCCACTGCGTGTTCGGCGGCAAGCGATATGTCAGCCCGGAGATCGCCCAGCGGCTGGTGCTGTCGCGCATCGATGCACCGGACAACCCCTTCGACCAGCTCTCCCAGCGCGAGCTTCAGGTCGCGATGATGGTGGTCAACTGTCAGCGCGTTGCCGACATCGCTGATCGCATGTTTCTCAGCCCCAAGACCGTCAATACGTACCGCTACCGGATCTTCGAGAAGCTCGGCGTGGCCTCCGACGTTGAGCTGACCCACCTAGGCCTGCGCCATGGCCTGGTCGACGGTTTTACCGACGCCGATTGAGCGCCCCTATGGCCCGGATCTGGTAGCATGTAGGCATTGTTATCTATCCCCGGCACGCCGTTTCCATGAGCTTCGATTCCCGCGACTTCCTCGGCAGCGTCAGCGAATCCCCGGGGGTCTACCGCATGCTCGATGAGCACGGCGAGACCCTCTATATCGGCAAGGCGCGTCGCCTGAAAGCACGCCTGGCAAGCTACTTTCGCGGTGCGCTCAACACCAAGACCCAGGCCCTGGTCGGCCGCATCGCCGATATTCAGGTGACGGTGACGAACAGCGAGACCGAGGCCCTGCTCCTCGAACAGACGCTGATCAAGGAACTGCGCCCGCCATACAATATCCTGTTACGCGACGACAAGTCCTACCCCTTCGTTTTCGTCAGCGACCGCCACCCCTTCCCCGCCCTTGAATACAAGCGCGCCAGGGTGCGCCATAACGATGGGCGTTACCTCGGCCCCTACCCCAGCAGTGGCGCCGTGCGCGAGAGCCTGTCGCTGATGCAGAAGATCTTCCGCATTCGCAACTGCGAGGACAGTGTCTTCGCTCATCGCACTCGCCCCTGCCTGCAGCACCAGATCCAGCGCTGCAGCGCCCCCTGTGTGGGCTACATCAGCGAGGCGGACTATCGGCGCGACCTGGAGCATGCCGTGATGTGTCTCGAGGGCAAGAGCGACACGGTGACCCAAGAGCTGAGCGAGGCCATGGAAGCTGCCAGCGCCCGCCTGGATTTCGAGGAGGCCGCCCGGCTGCGTGACCAGGTCCAGCACCTTCGCCAGATGCAGAAGCGCCAGTTCGTCGACACCGGCGGCGGCGACGCCGATGTCTTCGCGTTGGCCAGCCGCCCCGGTGCACTGTGTATCTCGGTGCTCACGGTACGCCAGGGCCGTCTGCTGGGGGCCCGACACCATGCCCCGGCCAACGGGCTTGACCTGGGGCCCGAGGCACTGCTCGGTGACTTCATCAGCCAGTTCTACCTGGGTCAGGCCAGGGAGATCCCGGCGGAGGTGATCACCAGCCACCCGGTACCGGATGCCACGCTTATTGCCCAAGCAGTAAGCGAACGCGCCGGCAAGCGCATCCGCTTGACCGACCAGGTCCGCGGACATCGCGCCCAGTGGCGGGAGCTCGCCCGCACCAATGCCGAACAGCAACTGGCCAGCCAGCTGGCCAGCCAGACCCAGCTGTCGAAGCGTTTCGCGGCGCTGCGCGAGGCCCTGGAACTCGAGGACACACCCCGCCGCCTGGAGTGCTTTGACATCAGCCACAGTCACGGTGAGGCCACGGTGGCCTCCTGCGTGGTGTTCGACGAGAACGGGCCGCGCAAGTCCGACTACCGCCGCTTCAATATCGAGGACGTGGCCGCCGGCGACGACTATGCCGCCATGCGCCAGGCGCTCACCCGGCGCTTCAAACGCCTTGCCGAGGGCGAAGGCGAAAGCCCGGATATCCTGATCGTCGATGGCGGCAAGGGACAGTTGAACATGGCCCGGGAAGTGTTCACCGAACTGGGCGTCAACGGCATCACCCTGCTCGGCGTGGCCAAGGGCACGACGCGCAAGGCAGGGCTCGAGACACTGTTTGTCGAGACCGTCGACCGCAGCCTGGACCTCGATGGAGCATCACCGGCCCTGCACTTGATCCAGCACATCCGAGACGAATCCCATCGCTTCGCCATTGCCGGGCATCGGGCACGGCGCGACAAGACACGGCGAACCTCCACTCTGCAGGACATTCCGGGTGTGGGGCCGCGTCGGCGACGAGAACTGCTGCGCTTCTTCGGCGGCCTGCAGGGGGTCAAGCAGGCCAATCGTGAGGAGCTGGCCCGAGTCCCCGGCATCAGTGCCACGCTGGCCGAAACGATTCATCGTGCCCTGCATGGATGAGACCGGCCCCGAGGGATAGAATAAGGAGGATTCCGGTATCTCCCAAGGCAAGGATCGCACCTCCCGATGAATATCCCCAACCTGCTCACCCTGGCCAGAATCCTCTTCATCCCGCTGCTGGTGGTGCTGTTCTATCTGCCCTTCAACTGGAGCATGCCACTGGCCGCCGCCCTGTTCGCACTGGCCGCGGTAACCGACTGGCTCGACGGCTACCTGGCCCGGCGCTGGGACCAGTCCACCCCCTTCGGCGCCTTCCTCGATCCGGTCGCCGACAAGCTGATGGTGGCCGTGGCCCTGGCCCTGCTGATCGAGCGCTACGAGGCCATCTGGCTGACCCTGCCGGCGCTGGTGATCATCGGCCGTGAGATCGTCATCTCGGCGCTGCGCGAGTGGATGGCCGAGATGGGCAAGCGCGGCCAGGTGGCCGTATCGTGGATCGGCAAGGTCAAGACCACCTTGCAGATGGTCGCTCTTCTGGTGCTGCTGGCCTTCCCCCCGGGCACCCCTATCGCTCTGCTGGGCGTCGTGATCCTGTATGTCGCGGCCCTGCTGACCCTCTGGTCGATGTTCCTCTATCTCAAGGCGGCATGGCCGCACCTGAGCAGCTCGATGCGCTGAAGGGAGTGGAAAATGTTTGACAGTCACCGACTTATCCGTATAATTCGCTCTCGAGTCAGGCGGGAATAGCTCAGTGGTAGAGCATCGCCTTGCCAAGGCGAGGGTCGCGAGTTCGAATCTCGTTTCCCGCTCCAGACTCGAAAAAAGCAGTAACAAGAGTCATTGCGTGCGACTGCGAGGGTCGCGAGCCGGTGCGCCGGTCCGATCGAATCTCGTTTCCCGCTCCATTCCCCACGAATGGCACGACTCATGAGGCTGGATGGCAGAGTGGTTATGCAGCGGACTGCAACTCCGTGTACGCCGGTTCGATTCCGACTCCAGCCTCCATCACTCCCCCCACTGCCCCCGCTCGGAACCGTGCCGCCCGGATGGCGAAATTGGTAGACGCAAGGGACTTAAAATCCCTCGGTGGCAACACCGTGCCGGTTCGAGCCCGGCTCCGGGCACCAGCTTTTCAGCACCCTTCCCGCAAGCGTCGGGCGCGACCCTCCAACGGGACGCCATGACATGATCCTGCCTCGCCTGCGCGACCCCTATTTTAATTACCAGCACCGGCGCAAGCTGCATGTGCTGCGCATCGTGATGGCACTATGCATCACCTTTAGCATCATCGAGTTCTTCGCCGTCCAGCACAGCGGCTGGGCACTGGTCAGCACCATCATGGTGATGGGCAATCTTCCGCATATCGGCGGTGTGCTCGACAAGGGACGCCAGCGGCTGCTGGGGACCCTGCTCGGCGCTGGCTGGGGCCTGCTGCTGATCCTGCTGCCGCTGCCCTGGCCGCCACTCGCTCCCCTTGCCGCCCTGGCCGGCATCGCCGTTGCCACCTGGCTGACCTTCAGCAACCGGCATGGCTACAGCGGCCTGATGTTCGCGATCAGCCTGCTGCTGGTGATCGGAGACGGCACCCGGGAGCTTGATATCGCCCTGTGGCGCGCCTTCGACGTGCTGCTCGGCACCCTGGTAGGCATCACCGTCACGTTGCTGGTACTGCCGCAGAAGGCCACCGACATGCTGCGCTTCATGCTGGCCGATAACCTCGACGGCATGGCCCGTCTCTATCATGTTCACACCTCGGCCACGGCGGCCCCCGACATCGATGCCCGCGAGACCCTCAAGGCCACCAGCAGCCTTTTGGTCAAGCAGCGAGGCCTGGTAGATGCCATCCATCGTGAAAGACGACTGAGCCGCCAGGAGCTTGATGACCTGATCTCGCTACAGCGGCGTATGCTCTCCACCATCGAGCTGCTGCTCGAGACTCACTGGACAAGCCGGGATGGACATGATCGCATCGACGCCATGGCCGGCCTTCGCGAAGAGCAGCATACCCTGGCTCGCGGCATCGGCACCCTGGCCTTCCAGGTGCGGACCGGCCAGCCCATCGACGTGACCATCACCCCCTTCGAGCTGCAACGCCACGCCGAACAGGCCGGCAATGGCCGGTCCGCCGATGGCCGCATGCTGTTCAGTCCCAGCGGCTACCTGTGGCTCAATCGAGAGCTGGCACGCCTGACCGCCGACCTCGCACGGCGCCTGGGTGGCCTGGAACGTCTACCCAGCCGGCGACTGCGTCGCCGAGCGCCCCATCACGGGCTCACCGAGAACCCCTCCGGCATCGCGGCAGCCGCCAAGCAAAGAAGGAACGGCAGATGACAGACGGCAAGCATGAAGTGCTGGTCATCGGCGGCGGGGTCGCCGGACTGGCACTCGCCCTGGAGGTGGCCGACCACCGCCGGGTCACGCTGCTGCGGCCGGCCAGCGATGACCAGGGCGCCAGCCGCTGGGCCCAGGGCGGTATCGCCGCTGTGCTCTCTCCTCAGGACGACGTAGAGGCCCATATCGCCGACACCCTGGTGGCAGGCGATGGCCTGTGCGACGAGCGAGCAGTGCGCTTCACCGTGGAGCAGGGGCCTTCGGCGATCGAATGGCTGCTGTCGCTGGGCGTTCCCTTCACGCCGGACACGAGTCCCGATACCGGCTATCCTTACCACCTCACCCGCGAGGGGGGGCATGGCGCACGGCGTATCATCCACGCCGACGATGCGACTGGCCGGGCCGTGGTCGAGACCCTCAGGCAACATGTGGACGCCCACCCCAATATCGGGAAGTACGGCGATCTCACTGCCATCGGCCTGATCGGCGACAGCGAGGGCCACTGCCGAGGGGCGCGCTGTCTGGACACCGACGGCCGCCTTCATGAGCTGTTGGCCGATGACACCGTGCTCGCCACCGGAGGAGCCAGCGGCCTCTACCGTCATACCACCAGCCCCCAACCCGCCAGCGGGGAAGGTATGATGATGGCTGCCGAACTCGGCGCCGAACTGATGAATCTGGAGTTCCAGCAGTTCCACCCTACCTGCCTCTTTGATCCCGAAGGCCCTGCCTTCCTGATCAGTGAGGCGGTACGCGGCGAGGGCGGGCTGTTGATCAACGCCTTGGGTGAGCGCTTCATGCCAGCGCTGGACCCCCGAGCCGAGCTGGCACCTCGTGATATCGTTGCCCGGGCCATTGATGCCGAGAAGCAGCGCACCGGCAGCGATCATGTCTTTCTGGACATCCGTCATCTCGGCGAAACTGCCATCCGTCACCACTTCCCGACCATCCACGCCCACTGCACCAGTCGCGGGCTCGACATCGTGCATCAGCCGATCCCGGTCGTGCCCGCAGCCCACTACAGCTGTGGTGGAGTCACCACCTACCTGGATGGCGCCACCACGGTCCCGCGGCTGCACGCCATCGGCGAGGTGGCCTGCACCGGCCTGCACGGGGCCAACCGCATGGCCAGCAACTCCCTGCTGGAGTGCCTTGTCTATGCCCGCAGCTGTGCACGACGACTCCAGACTGCCGACACCCTGCCGATTGCCAAACTGGCCCCGGCGCTGTGGGGCAGTCAGAAGGTCTCCCTGGAAAGCATCGAGGAGATCCGCGAGGCAATGCGTCAACTGATGAGTGCCCGCATGGCCATCGTGCGCACCGATCAGGGGCTGAACGAGGCTGCCCGGGGTCTGGCACAGCTGCATGACCGCCTCGCCCCCCAGGTAAGGAGTGCCGCGCCCTCGGTCCCCCTGACGAACCTCTGGCATGCTCTTCGCCTGGCGCGCCTGAGCGTGGACTGCGCCCGCGCACGACGCGAGTCACGGGGACTTCACTTCAATCCGGACTGCCCGATACATGGTGATGAGACCCCGCACCCTTCGCGAATCCAGCTTGAGGAGATGTGATCCGCTGCTCCCCTCCGGGCGGCAACCCCGAGTTTTCACGAGAGGTCTTCAAGGAAGCGGAGACAGTTCCCGACGAAGGCGGCGAAGCGATTCGGCATCGCTGCTGTCGGGCCACAGCCACAACCGCCGTCCCTCGACCCTCAAGCCGATCAGCCAGGGGCCGAGATAGTCGCAGCGCAGACTCACCGGCCGCCAGGCCTGGCCGGCGCTGTCTCGCCATGACCAGACCACACCACCGGCCGCCTTCGGCGTGGCACGCAACTCCCCAGACGAACGGCGCCTCGCCAGGGTCAGCCATACCCCACCCAGCACCAAGACCGCCAGCACGGCGGTCCAGGGGGGTGCCATTGCCGCCAAGAGACCGACAATGGACACGGCCACCAGGCCGTGGGCAGCCAGCGACAGCCTAGAGGTTGCGATAGCGATCGTTGTCGGTGGTCTCGGCATGCTCGACGATCATCTTGACGATGCGCCGCCGGGCCGAATCCTCGGGCCACTCGCGGCGCATCAACCAGGCGAACAGGTCCTGATCCTCCTCCTCGATCAATGATCGGAAGGCCGCCCGGTCGGCCTCGTCCAGCTCGCCATAGCACTGCTCGAGGAAAGGGATCAACAGCAGGTCAAGCTCCCACATGCCACGACGCGAGTGCCAGTAGAGACGCTTGCGGAGGATGGCTTCCGGAGACGAATCGTCGCTCAAGGTCGGCCTCGTTGTGTCGAATGAGTGTGGCTCCAGTATACCCGAGCCCTGCCCTGCCGGCAGCCTGTCGGACCCTCGCTGTCCTTACTCGGCCCACGCTCAGCCCTCGGATTCGAGAAAAGGTCGTAGTGCGTTGTTTTCTCGACACTTGCACAGTATGCTTTGGAAAAACAACAACGCCGGGATCGCGTCGACCCAGGCAGGACCGCACGGAGTAGAGCCGATGACCAAGTCCGAACTGATCGAACAGATCGCCATGCGACAGCCGGAGCTGTCGGTCAAGGAAGTCGAGGCGGCGGTACGCCTGATCCTCGATGACATTACCGATACTCTGTCCGAGGGAGGACGCGTGGAGATCCGCGGCTTTGGCAGCTTTTCGCTGCACTACCGGGAACCTCGGGTGGGCCGCAACCCCAAGACAGGGGAACCAGTCGCACTCGACGGCAAGTTCGTGCCACACTTCAAGCCCGGCAAGGAGCTGCGCGAACAGGTGGATGCCAGCCGCGCGCTCGGCTACTGAGCGGCGCCCCCGCGACCGCCGACTCTCCTTCAACCGACATGGGAACAAGCACATGCGTTGGCTAAAAGGCCTGATCCTGGCCATCATCCTGCTGGTGGTGCTGCTGATCGGCATCCTCTTTGCCGTCAACAACCAGCAGGCCCTGCCCCTCAACCTGATCTGGATCGAGCTGCCTGCAGCCTCGCTCTCCGTCTGGCTGCTGGCTTCGCTTGCCGTGGGTGTGCTGTTGGGCATGCTCGCCATGAGCGGCGTCTACCTGCGCCTGCGCACCCTGCTGACCCGTGCCCAGCGGCACAACCAGCAGCAGCGCAAGGAGCTTGATCGCCTGCGTGTCCAGGAGATGAAGGAACTCCCCTAGGATGCCCGATGTTTTCCTGCTGGCCATGCTGGTGGTGGCTGTCGCCATCGGCTGGTGGTTGGGCCGCCGGGAGCGTCAGGAATCCGGCAGGACCTCAGTGCCATCGGCGCTGCCGCGGGACTACTTCGTCGGCCTCAACTACCTGCTCAATGACCAGCAGGACAGGGCCATCGAAACCTTCATCGGCGCTCTGGAGGTCAACAGCGAAACCATCGAGACCCACCTGGCGCTGGGCAACCTCTTTCGAACCCGCGGGGAAGCTGACCGTGCCCTGAAGATCCACCAGAACCTCCTCGCCCGCCCGACACTGACCGCCGGGCAGAGCGACAGGGTACAGCTCGAGCTCTCCCGCGACTTTCTTGCCCTGGGGCTGCTGGACCGCGCCGAGCGCCTGCTGCAGAGCCTGGTGCGCGACTGCCAGGACGACGAACTGCGCGATACGGCGAGGCGGCTACTGGTCGACCTGCTGGAACGTGAGGGAGAATGGCGGGCCGCACTGGATGTCGCCCTGCCAAGGCTTGTCCGCCAGCACGACGACATCCGCCGCGCGGCGGCGCACTGGCTGTGCGAGCTGGCTGAACAGGAGCGTCATTCGGCCAGCCCCGTTCTGGCCCGGCGCCATCTGCGCCAGGCGCTGACCACCGACCCCCGCTGCGTGCGCGCCAATCTACTGCTGGCCGCCATGGAGCACGAGACCGGCCACTACAAGCCGGCCATCCGGCTGCTCAGGCGAATTCCCGACCAGGACCCCGCCTTCACTCCAGCCATCCTCGACCCTCTGACCCGCGCCTATCGCCTGCTGGACGACGAGGAGGGGCTGATCCGCTGCCTGCGGGAACTTCTCGATCAGTCACCCAGCACCAGCGTGATCACCCGGCTGGCCGAGACACTGCGTCATCATCATGGCGATGACCGGGATGCCCTGTTGCTTGTCATCCGGCAACTCGAGCGAGAGCCAAGCCTGGGCGCCGTACACTACCTGCTGTCGCTCTATCGGCACGACGCCAAGGAGAATGAGGACGAGCGTCTCGCCGTCCTGCAGCAGCATATCCATACCCTGGTACAGGCCCTGCCTCGCCACCGCTGTCGGCGCTGCGGTTTCTCGGGCGAACGACTGCGCTGGCAGTGCCCGCGCTGCCGCAACTGGGGCACGACCAAGCCGATCATCGGCATCGAAGGGGAGTGACCAGGCTCAAACGCCGCCCAGTTCGGACTCTATGGCGGCCAGGGCAGCCATGGGGTGCTCGGCCTGGGTCACCGGTCTCCCCACCACCAGATGGGTGCTGCCAGCGGCCATGGCATCCGCCGGGGCCATGACACGACGCTGGTCACCGTGCACGGCGAAGCTTGGCCGAATGCCGGGCGTGACCTTCAAGAACGCGTCGCCGCATAGACCGCGCAGACGTGACGCTTCCTGCGCCGAACAGACCACCCCGTCCATGCCACTCTCCCTGGCTAGCACTGCCAGGCGCTCGACCTGTTCGGCGGGGGAGGCATCAATACCAATATCGGACAGGTCGGCAGCTTCCATGCTCGTCAGCACCGTTACCGCGATTAGCCGGGTTGTCAGCCCCTGACGATCCAGGCGCTCGCGTGCCGCCTCCATCATCCGTCGACCACCGCTGGCATGGACGTTGACCATCCATACGCCTTGCTCTGCGGCGGCCTGAACCGCCCCGGCGACGGTGTTGGGAATGTCGTGGAACTTGAGATCCAGGAATACCTCGAAGCCGCGGCCATGCAGGGCATCGAGCACCTCAGGGCCGCTGCGAGTAAAGAGCTCCTTGCCCACCTTCAGTCGGCACCGTGAGGGATCGAGGCGATCGGCCATGCACAGGGCAGCGTCCAGGGAGGCATAGTCGAGGGCGATGATGAGAGGGGAATCGGTAGACACGAACCGGGCTCCTGGCAAGAGGAAATCGTCGATAGAGTATACCAGCCATGCCTGACGGAATCGGTACGAGATCTCCGATCTGAAAACGGCGACGTCACCTCTCACCTGAAAGCCAAGGCGACGGACCATTGAAGTCGTGTCCTACATGTAAATGGGCAGAAGACCCAAGGGATTTTCGTCCATTCACGGCTAGCTTGAAAAAGGCACCCGCCGAGGATGCGATTCCATCAAGGGAGGAAGTAACATGAATAAGAGGATTCAAACCCTGTTAGGGGCCAGTCTCGTCGCCCTGATATTGGGTCTTGCACCGCTTTGTGCCGTCGCTCAGGAGATGGAGCCGATCAACGTCAACAGTGCCGATGCCGAATTACTGGCCGAACTACCGGGCATCGGGGAAACGCGTGCAGCCGCGATTATCGAGGACCGGGAAGCCAAGGGTCCCTATGAGAGCGCCGAGGACCTGACGCGGGTCAGCGGCATTGGCGACGCCACCGTGGAGGGGCTCGCCGACCAGGTGACATTCTAAGCGCAGGAATGTCTGTCAGTCCCGACGACGCCGGCCGCAAGGCCGGCGTTATCTTTCGTCGGGCAATTACTGCTATCGAGATGGCTAGAGTCGCAAACCGCCGTCACACTCGATCACGCGCCCCGTGAAGTAGTCATTGGTCATGATGAAGGCCACGCTCTCGGCGATGTCCTCGGGCTGACCGAGCCGTTGGAGCGGTACACCTGCTGTCAGCTTGTCGAGCATGTCCTGACGCATCGAGGCCGTCATGTCCGTCTCGATGAACCCCGGTGCCACCGCCCCCACGCGAATACCGTAGCGTGCCAGCTCGGTTGCCCAGGTCGTGGTCAGCGCCACCACGCCGGCCTTGGCCGCGGCATAGTTGCTCTGGCCCATGTTACCGGCCCGAGAAATGCTCGAGATATTGACGATAACGCCCTGATGGCCCGCCTCTATCATCTGTACCGACGCCTCGCGTCCGCAGAGGAAAACGCCTGTCAGATTGACGTCGATCACCTGTTGCCACTGCTCCACCGGCAGGGTCTTCTCCACCTTGCCCTCCCTGGCCTTGACCAGCAGGCCGTCGCGCACGATTCCCGCATTGTTGACCAGACCCTGGATAGGGCCCAGCGATAACGCGATATCGCCGAACGCCTGTTTCACGGATGCTTCATCGGCTACGTTGACCACGAAGCCACGGGCCTCGACTCCCTCGTCGTGCAGGGTGGAAACGGCGCTGTCCAGGGCATTGCCATCCATGTCCATCAGGGCAAGCTTCGCTCCCTGCGCACCGAGCTGGCTTGCCATTGCCAGGCCGAGGCCACGGGCGCCGCCGGTGATGGCGATGACGGTGTTGTCGAGTTTCATAGGCACTTCTCCGGGAGATGGGGAGTCGCGCTGTCGGCGCGATTGCCGGGCAGCCGCCGGCAGGGGGGTACCAGCTGCTGGTGTATCATCATCATTATGATGCACTGCACCATTACCATAACGAATCGTGGAAGGACTTTCCATCACTTCATCACGACACGGCGGTGGCTTGAATTCCCTCGCCCCGCCCCAATCACCTGCGGAACTGTCACACGCGGAGTCATCATGCCCTTTCTCGTCATCTTTACCCTCTTCGCACTGCTCGACTTCGTCATCCTCTTCTCCGTCGGCAGCCATATCGGCCTGCTGAGCACCCTGCTACTGGTCCTCGCCACCGGTTTCATCGGCTTGCACCTCATCCGCCGGGAAGGCGTGGCTACCTTCGCCCGTGCCCAGGAGCGCATGGCCCAGGGAGAGATTCCCTCGGGCGAGCTGCTGACCGGTGCGGCACTGATCTTCGGCGGTGCGCTGCTGATGGCGCCCGGCTTCCTCTCCGATGCGCTGGGGTTCATGTGTCTGATCCCCAATGCACGACGTCAGCTGGCCAGGATGCTGGCCTGGGTGGGGGTACGCGTGAAGGGGCTGCATGTGCATGCCGAAACCTATCGCCCACGCCGCGGCTCGGATGCCGACTGGCAGCAGGCGGGGCCAGGTCGGGCATCCGACGGGGCGCAAAACGGGGAAGCCCACAGCGGCCGGAAAAACGAGCCCCTGGAAGGCGAGTTCATCTCGCGTGACGACTCACGTTGAGCCGGACACAAAAAATTTTCGGCTGGGGCCTTGAAAGGCCAATGCAGAGCCCCACTTATCCGACAGCATCAGGATTCGGCACGGGCTAACCCCCGGGCCATCGACACGGAAGGCGAACCTCGCCTCCACCTCGCAGCTTGACTGCGGGTTGATGATGAAAACCGCCTGGGCAACGCCCTGGCACTGCAAACCATCAGGAGAACGTGAGCAATGAACATCCGCCCCTTGCACGATCGCGTCGTGATCCGTCGCGTTGAAGAAGAACAGAAGACCGCTGGCGGCATCGTGCTTCCGGGAAACGCCCAGGAAAAGCCGACTCGCGGCGAGGTCCTAGCTGCCGGTAACGGCCGGATCCTCGACAATGGCGATGTCCGCCCGCTCGACGTCAAGGTCGGTGACACCGTGATCTTCAAGGATGGCTTTGGCGTCGAGAAGCAGAAGATCGACGGCGAAGAAGTGCTGATCATGAGCGAGTCCGACATTCTGGCTGTTGTCGAAGGCTGAACTCGGACACGACCCGCAACTGTTCGATACTGACGTTCACGAACTCACAGGAAATATACGAAAATGGCAGCAAAACAAGTCAAGTTCTCTGATGATGCCCGCAAGCGCATGGCGCGTGGTATCGATGTCCTGGCCAACGCCGTCAAGGTTACCCTCGGACCGAAAGGTCGCAACGTGGTACTGGAGAAGTCCTTCGGCGCCCCGACCGTGACCAAGGATGGTGTTTCCGTGGCCAAGGAGATCGAACTTAAGGACAAGTTCGAGAACATGGGCGCACAGATGGTCAAGGAAGTCGCCTCCAAGACGTCCGACGTGGCCGGCGACGGTACCACCACCGCGACCGTACTGGCCCAAGCCATCGTTACCGAAGGCATGAAGTCCGTGACCGCGGGCATGAACCCGATGGATCTCAAGCGCGGCATCGATCAAGCCATCACGTCGGCCGTCAAGGAAGTCCAGGCCCTGTCCGTGCCCTGCACCGACTCCAAGGCCATCGCCCAGGTCGGTACCATCTCCGCCAATGGCGACGCCCGCATCGGTGAGATCATCGCCGAGGCCATGGAGAAAGTCGGCAAGGAAGGCGTGATCACCGTCGATGAAGGCCGCGGCTTCGAAGACGAACTGGATGTCGTGGAAGGCATGCAGTTCGATCGTGGCTACCTGTCGCCCTACTTCGTCACCAACCAGGACACCATGGCGGTCGAGCTGGAAGACCCCTACATCCTGCTGGTCGACAAGAAGATCTCCAACATCCGCGAGCTGCTGCCGACGCTGGAAGCCGTCGCCAAGGCCGGCAAGCCGCTGGTGATCGTGTCCGAGGACATCGAAGGCGAGGCGCTGGCCACCCTGGTAGTCAACACCATGCGCGGCATCGTCAAGGTCGCAGCCGCCAAGGCACCGGGCTTCGGTGACCGCCGCAAGGCCATGCTGCAGGATATCGCCATCCTCACCGGCGGCACCGTGATCTCCGAGGAGGTCGGCCTGACCCTCGAGCAGGCAACCCTGGATCACCTGGGCACCGCCAAGCGCGTGACCATGTCCAAGGAGAACACCACCATCATCGATGGTGCCGGCCAGGACGGTGATATCGAGGCCCGCGTCGGCCAGATCCGCGCGCAGATCGAGGAAACTTCCTCCGACTACGATCGCGAGAAGCTTCAGGAGCGCGTCGCCAAGCTCGCCGGCGGTGTCGCCGTCATTCGTGTCGGTGCCGCCACCGAGATCGAGATGAAGGAGAAGAAGGCTCGCGTCGAGGATGCCCTGCACTCCACTCGTGCCGCCGTCGAGGAAGGCGTGGTGCCCGGTGGCGGTACCGCCCTGGTGCGCATCCTGGCCAAGGTCGCTGCGACCAGGGGCGACAACGAGGACCAGAACCACGGCATCGCGCTGACCGTGCGGGCCCTGGAATCTCCGCTGCGCCAGATCGTGACCAATGCCGGCGAAGAAGCCTCCGTCATCCTCAACAAGGTGAAGGATGGGGAAGGCAACTACGGCTACAACGCTCAGACCGGCGAGTTCGGCGACCTGTTCGAGATGGGCGTGCTGGACCCGGCCAAGGTGACCCGTTCTGCCCTGCAGTCCGCTGGCTCCGTCGCCGGCCTCATGATCACCACCGAGTGCATGATCGCCGACGACCCGGACGAGAAGGAAGCCGGTGGCGGCGACATGGGCGGCATGGGTGGTATGGGTGGCATGGGCGGCATGATGTAACGCCAGCCCCCTGCCCCAGGCCTAGCCTGAGACAGACCCCGCCGGTGAAAGCCGGCGGGGTTTTTTGTGGCCAGCGCAAAGCGCCGAGCTACAAGCGCCAGGAAACCCGGATCTGGCGGCTTGGCGGCTTGGCGGCTTGGCGCGGTAAGATACGCCTCCACGCTCATCACCTGACGCCAGTCGCCTGCCCATGCTATCGAACATCCGTATCGTCCTCGTCCAGACCTACCATCCCGGCAATATCGGCGCCTCGGCGCGGGCCATGAAGACCATGGGCCTGACCGACCTGGTGCTGGTCAATCCCCGCCAGTTTCCCGACCCCGAAGCCTCGCGACTGGCCGCGGGCGCAGAGAATCTGGTCGACAATGCCCGAGTGGTCGGCTCGCTGTCCGAGGCGGTCAGCGACTGCGTCCAGGTCGTCGGGGCCAGCGCGCGCCTGCGCAGCCTGCCGCTGCCGCACTTCGACGAACCCGACGAGATGGCCCGGGAACTGGTGGAGCAGGCCGGCCATGATCCGGTGGCCCTGGTGTTCGGTCGCGAGCGCTTCGGCCTGACCAATGACGAGATCCGCTGCTGCAGCCACCAGGTGAGCATCCCCGCCAATCCCGACTACGGCATCCTCAACCTCGCCCAGGCGGTGCAGGTCCTGGCCCACGAGCTCTTCACCGCCTGGCGACGCCGCCCCGACAGCGGCTACCGCTCACCGCGGCCGGCGCAGGAGCGCCAGCCGACACGCGAGCAGCTCGGTCACTTCCAGGCGCATCTCTCGCGGGTGATGCAGAGCAGCGGCTTCATCACCCAGCCCCATGCCCGCACCGAGGATCAGCTCGAGTCCCTGTTCGCCCGCGCCCAACCCTCGCGCCGCGAGCTCTCGCTGCTGCGCGGCCTGCTCGCCTCGCTGGAGCGTCACCTGCCGGATTCATAACGTCATCGCCGCCAGCCAGCCGAAGGCGATCAGCGGGATGTTGTAGTGCAGGAAGGTCGGCACCACGCTATCCCAGATGTGATCGTGCTGGCGGTCGACATTGAGCCCCGAGGTGGGCCCCAGGGTGGAATCCGAGGCGGGCGAGCCGGCGTCGCCCAGCGCCGCGGCGGTGCCCACCAGCGCCACGGTGGCGAGCGGCGAGAAACCGAACTGCACCGCCAGGGGCACGAAGATCGCCGCAATGATCGGAATGGTGGAGAACGACGAGCCGATACCCAGGGTAATGAATAGCCCCACCAGCAGCATCAGCAGCGCGGCCAGGCCGCGGTTGTCGCCGATCACTTCCACGCTGGAAGCCACCAGGGTCTCGATCTGGCCGGTGGCGGTCATCACCGCAGCGAAGCCCGAGGCGGAGATCATGATGAAGCCGATCAGCGCCATCATGCGCATCCCGCTGGTGAAAAGGTCATCGGCCTCCCGCCACTTGAAGATGCCACCCACGGACAGCAGGGCAAAACCTACCAGGCCACCCAGCACCATGGAGCCAGTGTAGAGCTGGATGCCCAGGGCAGCGACGATGGCCAGCACCGACATCATCAGTCCCAAGGTGTGAGGTTCGTGGGTCTCCGGATGATGGTGCGGCATGTTGGTGGTGGCCACATCCAGGGCCTCGTAGTCGCGGGGCCGCCGGTAGCTGATGAACACCGCCACCAGCAGACCGAGTGCCATGCCACCCACCGGCACGCCCATGGCCAGGGGCACCATCCCCCGACTGATCTCGAGTCCCAGCGCCTCACCGGCCTGATTGATGTTGGCCAGCAGGATGTCATTGAGAAAGATGGCCCCGAAGCCCACCGGCAGCAGCATGTAGGGGGCTGTCAGACCGAAGGTCAGTGCGCAGGCCACGGCTCGGCGATCCAGGCGCAGCTGGTTCATCACCTTGAGCAGCGGCGGGATCAGAATGGGGATGAAGGCGATGTGCACCGGAATCAGATTCTGGGAGGAGATTGCCACCAGCAGCACTGCACCGAGCAACAGATACTTGACCACGGCCTTCCGGTCAACGGTAGCCTCCTGCCCCAGCAGGGCGATCAGGCGCTTGGCCAACAGGTCCGGCAGCCCCGAGCGCGAGATCGCCACCGCGAAAGCGCCGAGGGTGGCATAGGCCAGCGCTACCTTGGCGCCCCCACCCACTCCGTCGTTGAAGGCGGCCAGGGTCGCCTCGATGGAAAGCCCGCCAACCAGCCCCCCGACCAACGCACCCACCACCAGGGCAAAGACCACCGAGACCCGTGCCAGCGACAGGCCCACCATCACCAGCACCGCAATGATTACTGCATTCATGACAGCTTTCCCGAAAAAGGAGTTGGATTGAGATGAAACGGCGCAGGATTCTACCAGAAGGCTACTGGACCTGCCGCGGCACCTCACCCCGATGTCATGCCACCGTCAACGGAGCATCACACCGCTGTCACGGGAATCGACGATAGTGTCGGGGACAGGCAAGGGATACTGCCGAGCACGTCGCCAGGGATGCGAGGGGGCTGGACGCCCTGCCAGGGAGAACGGCATCGGGACGATGCCCAGGGAGGAGAGATGTCGCCACGACGCCCGCGTCGTGGCGTTTTCATGGCTGGCGATCCAGGGACTCCCAGCCGGGAACGCCTCGACGGATACGCCGTGAGAAGTCCGGGGCATCACCCGCCTGACGGGCACGCTCGGTGACATCCCCACGCCGGCGCAGCTCATGCAGGGAGTGGCCAGGCACCAGGCCACCATGGTCGTGAATGTAGCCTGGCAACAAGGCGCTGAGCAGAAGGCGATGATCCAGCGGCAGACCCCCGATGATCCGTCGCATCATGACGAATATCAGAGTGGTGCAGTTGGCGGTGATGGTGTGGTAGAAGCGCGGCTCGCGCGCCAGATCGTTAGCCGCCGTCACCAGCGCCAGCAGCAATTCTTGGCGGGCCTCGTAAGACAGGGTGACGTGGTAAAGGGTCACCCGCTCTCCACGCACGTTGCTGCGCAGGCGGACTGCATCGCGTTCGTCGGCGGCGATGATCGCCAGCTCATACTGCTTGAAGAAGCCAGCGATCTCCGAGAAACGCTCGTGGCGTTCGCGACGCACCTCGACCGAGAAGGCCACGAAATCGTCATCGGCCGGCGTCTCGCCGGAAAAGCTGAAGGAAACCAGTACGTGGGCGATACCCGGCCGCCCCCAGCTCGAGACGAACAGATCGACCGCCTTCAGGCGATGCAGGTCGTAGACGCGTCGCTCCCAGCCGCCGCGCGCCTTGTCCGGGGACTGCCAATCGAAGTGACGTACGTGATGCAGGGTCAGCCGGTCGCCCTCGACATCGCCGGTCGCCAGATAGGCGACGTCCTCGGCCCAGTCGCGATGTTTCGCCGGCGTAAGACGCCGCCACCAGGCCAGCAGCGCCATCATCTGCACCGCCATGGCGGCAAGCGGACCCAGCCGCGCCCCCTGCCAGGCCAGCCACAGCCAGACACCTCCCGCGAGCAGCCAGAGTCCTACCACCAGCCACCGCCCTAGGCGTGGCAGTGCCAGGCGATGACCCAGGGCCAGCGCTCCCCAGAGGGTAGCGAGCAGCAGCGCCAGGCGAAGGATGCCATCCAGCAGGACCAAGATCATCGCTCCCCTTGCGAACAGGCTATCGCGAGGCTATCAGAGCTGGCTGGGCTGGAGGCCAACGGCGGCTGGCGGCTCAGGCGCCGGTCAGCCAACCGGCGAAGCCCTGCAGGTCGTCGCCGAGCTCGCCTCGGGTGACACGGTGGTAGAGCCGCTGCAGCCGGGCGGTCAGCGACGCCTCGGCGATGGGTTTGTCCGGCGGCGGCGCCCCAGCCCGGGCACCGATGTGCCGACCATCGAGCTCGCGCAAGGGCAGCAACTCGGCCGCGGTGCCGGTGACGAAGGCCTCGTCGGCAATGTAGAGCTCGTCGCGGGTGATACGCCGCTCGCGAACCTCGATGCCCAGCACCTCACGCGCCAGATGAATCACGCTGTCGCGGGTGATGCCCTGCAGGCAGGAGGTCACCTCAGGGGTATGCAGCACGCCATCGCGCAGCAGGAAGATATTGGCCGCCGAGGCCTCGGCGACATAGCCCTCCGGGTCGAGCATGATCGTCTCGTCGAAGCCCGCTTTCACGGCGGTGTTGAGCGCCAGCATCGAGTTGACATAGTGGCCGTTGGTCTTGGAGCGACAGAGGCTGATGTTGACATGATGGCGCGCCCAGGAGGAGGTCAGCGCACGCAGGCCGATCGATGCGGCCTCCGGAGAGATGTAGTCTCCCAGGTCCCAGGCGGCAATCATCACGTGCACGGAAAGCCCCTTGGCCCGCAGCCCCAGGCCCTCGGCACCGAGGTAGACCGTCGGCTTGAGGTAGGCATTGGTCAGGCCGTTGCGCACCAGACACTGGCGCTGGGCCTGTATCAGCGCCTCATCATCGAAAGACAGCGGGATATCCAGGGCATGAGCGCTATCCAGCAGCCGACGGGTGTGCTCCACCACCCGGAACAGGTGGGCGCCCCTTGGACCATCGTAGGCACGCACGCCCTCGAAGCAGCCCATGCCGTAGTGGAGGGTATGCGTCAGCATATGGGTGCGGGCATCGCGCCACGTCAGCCATTCGCCATCATGCCAGAGCCAGCCGTCGCGGTCGTAGAGAGGTGTCATGGAGTTGCGTTCCTTTCGAATCAGAGGCGACCGGCCGCGGCCCAGGCCTTGCGCCAGCCGTCGATCAGCTCGCGCTGGTGGGGCTGCAGGGCCTGGTAGGGCCAGGCGGCGATTTCCTCATCCTGGGGGTCGGGTACCGCAATGGCGCTGCCGGCAAGGGCCTGGACGACCGCGTGACCGCACAGTGGGACATAGCCCTCCGAATAGCCACCCTCGTGGACCATCACCAGTCGGCCCTGGCAGCGGCGTTCGGCCAGCTCGCAAACCTGGCGAGTCATGCGCGCGAAGGCGCCGCTATTGAGCAGCATCTTGCCCAGCGGATCCTTGGCACAGGCGTCATAGCCGCAGGCCACCACGATCAGGTCGGGCGCGAAGGCCTCGATCGCCGGCAGCACCAGCTCGCTCATGGCGTGCTCATAGGCCCCGAGACCGCAGCCCGGCGGCAGCGGCAGATTGAGGCAGGCGCCTTTGCCGGCCCCCTCCCCCTGCTCCTCGAACGTGCCGGTGTCGAGGGGGAAGTTGCCCGCCTGGTGGATCGAGACCGTCAACACCTCGGGATCGGAATAGAAGGCCGCCTGCTGTCCGTTGCCGTGGTGCACGTCCCAGTCGAGGATCGCCACGCGCCCCACCTGCCCCAGGGCACGCGCCCGCATCACGGCCACCGGAATGTTGCCCAGCAGGCAGAAGCCCCGCCCCTGGTCAGCCTCGGCGTGATGCCCCGGAGGACGACAGAGCGCGTAGGCGCGCTGCAACTCGCCACTGGCCACGGCGTCTACCGCGGCGATAGCCAGGCCCACCGCCTGGCGTGCAGCGGCCAGGCTACCCGGTGTGTAGGGGGCGCAATCGCCGCCATCGCCGCCGCGTCCTCGGTCGCCGGCCGCCAGCGCCTCCAGATAGCGAGGCGTATGGAAGCGCTCGAGAGCCTCGCGGGTGGCCGGCGGTGGCTTGCGCACCGCCAGCTCATCGATCAGTCCGGAGACTTCCAGCAGGTTCTTCAGCCGCCGCTTGCTCTCCGCGCTCTCCGAGGCCGGCTGCGGCTGCAGGAACTCGCCGGGGGCCGAGAAGACCCCGATGGCCCCCGGATCGTGCCAGAAGCAGCGCTCGTGCCAGAAAAACCCCGTGGTCGGCGCATCGGTTCGCGCCGCTGTCATCCGCGGCCCTCCTGCTGTTCCCAGACCTCGATGGCCGCGGCCAGGTCCTCCAGCGACGCGCCCACCGACTTGAACAGCGTGATGGCATCGGCCGAGGAGCGCCCGGGCCGCTCGCCACGCAGCAACTCGGCGAGGTCGCCGCGGATGGCGTCGAAGGCGAAGCCTCCCTCGTCGATCGCCTGCAGGATGTCGCCCGCCTCGCCCTGCGCCCCGGCATAGGTATCGACGAACACCTCGCTACGGGCCAGACACTCGGCATCGGTCTCGCGCATGGTCGGCCGGAACGCCCCGATCAGGTCGAGGTGGGTGCCGGGTGCGAGCCAGTCACCCCGGATCAGCGGCGCGGTGGAGAGCGTCACGCAGCTGATGATATCCGCCTCGCCGGTCGCCGCCTCGAGGTCGGTGACCGCGGCGCTGTCGAAGCGGTCGGCATAGTCGGCAGCCAATTGCTCGGCCTTGGCGGGGTTACGTCCCCACACCCGCACCCGGGTGATGGGCCGCACCGCGGCATGCGCCTCGATCACCATGGGGGCCAGCTTGCCGGTGCCCACCACCAGCAGGGTCGCGGCATCGTCTCGGGCCAGCTCCCGGGCCGCCAGGGCCGAGGCCGCCGCGGTGCGCCGTCGGGTCAGTTCGCTGCCGTCGATGCAGGCCAGGGGGCGCCCATGGGCACCCTCGCTGAGCAGGTAGACGCCGGCGATGGCCGGGAGCCCATGATCAGCGTTCTGCGGGAAGACATTGACCATCTTCACGCCGATGTAGCCGGCCCGCTCCCAGGCTGGCATCAGCAGCATGGTGGCCTCGCCATCGGGGCGATGCATGGCGTGGTGGTGACGAGGCGGCGACTCCACCCCTTCGCGAAAGGTCGTGGCCAGCCGCTCGACCAGCGCGGGCCAGGCCAGCGAGGCCGACACCTCATCGGCAGTGATGATGCGCATCTCAGGCCTCCGGCAGCGCCGCGGTGACCATGATTTCCACCTTCCACTCGGGCTTGGCGAGCTTGGCCTCGACGGCGGCACGTGCCGGCGGGCGACCGGGAACTACCCAGCCGTCCCAGGCGGCGTTCATCTGGTCGAATTCGGCCATGCTGGTGACCCAGATCTGGGCGGCAACCAGGTGCTCCTTGGAAGTGCCGGCCTTGGCCAGCAGGTCATCAATGCGGGCCAGCACCTGCTCGGTCTGGCCGCGCATGTCCGCAGAGGGGTCGGACGGCACCTGGCCGGCCAGGTAGACGGTGCCGTTGTGCACGGTGATCTGGCTCATGCGGGCATTGCTGTCATGATAGGTAACGGTCATGGCGTGCTCTCTCGTCAGGATGGCAGTCAGGCTGCGGTATAGCCGCCCAGCAGGGCGGCCAAGTTATCGCCCAGGTGCTGGGTGGGGTACCCCCCCTCCTGCACCAGCACGGTGGGCAGGTCGATGGCGGCCAGGCGCCGCCCGATCTCGGTGAAGTCCTCGGTCTCCAGGGCCAGGCCGGCCAGCGGGTCGTCCTTGTGGGCATCGAGCCCCAGGGCCACCACCAGCGCCTGGGGCCGGAAGGCGGCCAGGCGTTCGATCAGGCGGTCCAGGGTCGCCAGGAAGGTCGCGCCATCGCTGCCCAGGGGCAGCGGCAGATTGACGTTGGCCCCCTGCCCGTCGCCTTCACCGAGCTCGTCGGCTCCGCCCCAGAAGAAGGGATAGAAGTCGCCGGGGTCGGCATGCAGCGAACCGGTCCAGACATCACCGCGGTCGTAGAAGATGTCCTGGGTGCCGTTGCCGTGGTGGAGATCCATGTCGAGGATCGCCACCCGCTCGTGGTGCTCGCGCAGCACCGTGGCGGCCAGCGCCGAGTTGTTGAGGAAGCAGAAACCGCCGGCCCGCTCGGGGCCGGCATGGTGGCCCGGCGGTCGACACAGCGCATAGGCCGAGGGCTCGCCGGTCAGCACGGCGTCGGCGGCGGCCTCGGCGCTGGCGGCGCTGGCCAGGATGCCGGCAAAGCTGTCGGCGGTCATCGGGCAGGCCATGTCATGCATGTGCCAGCCCACCAGACCCACCGGGTGCCGAGGGTAGTGGTGCCCGCCCCCGCAGGGGTGGACGTTGGGCGCCACGATCTCGGCAGCATCCGGCAGCGCCCGCCAACGGGCATGGATGGTCTCGAGGAAATCGAGATAGCGCGGTACATGGATCCTGGCCAGGCGGTCTCTCAACCGCGCGCTGTCGACCTCGGTGGGTGGTGTCATGGAGAGGCCCAGGGACGCCAGTCCCCGTGTCAGCAGTTCGGCCCGCACCGGCCCTTCCGGCGAGGCCACCGGCCGACCGCGCAGCAGGAAGGTCGGCGGCGCATGTCGCTCCTGATCGGGATGGTAGAAGAGCTTGATCATGGGGTTCCTTAGCCCAGCAGTGAGGGAATCCAGGTGGAGAGCGACGGAAAGGTGACCAGCAGCAGGATCACCACGATGAAGGCGACATAGAACGGCAGCGAGGCAATGATCGCCCGTTCGAAGGGCACGTTGGCAATCCTCGCTGCCGTCATCAACGTCATCCCCACCGGAGGCGTGACGTTGGAGATATTGAGCACCACGATCATCAGGATGGCGAAGTGCAGCGGGTCCACGCCCAGCTGGATCATCGCCGGCACCAGCACGGGGGCCACCACCACCAGCGCCGGCAGAACGTCCATGATGGTACCGACCAGGATCAACAAGGCACAGACCAGCAGCAGTTGCAGAAAGGTCGAGTCGCTGAAGGTGGTGATCAGGCCCGCCGCCTCACGGGCGATGCCGGAGCGGGTGACGAACCAGCCGAGCACCGCCGAGGTTGCCAGCAGAAAGAACACCACCCCCGAGAAGCGAACCGTCACCACCAGGGCGTGCCAGATCTTGCGCCAGGTGAGGCTGCGGTAGAAGACCACGCCAATGGCGATGGCATAGACGGCGGCGAACCCGGAGGCCTCGGTAATGGTGGTCATCCCCGAGAGGATGCCGCCGAGGATGATCAGCGGCACGACCATGGCGGGCAGGGCCACCAGGAAGGCCACGACTGCCAACTTGAACGGCGTGGGCGCCTGCTTGGGATAGCCCCGTTTCCAGGCCAGGAAGAAGCTCACCGCGAGCAGGGCCAGGGCCATCAGCAGGCCGGGAATGATCCCGCCGGCGAAGAGGTCGATCACCGAGATGTCACGCAGCAGGGTGGCATAGACCACCATCACCACGCTGGGCGGGATGATGGGTCCGATGATCGACGAACAGGCGGTGATCGCCGCGGCGTACTCCGCGTCGTAACCCTGTTTCTTCATCTCGGGAATCATGATCTTGCCGATGGCCACGGTGTCAGTGATCGCCGCCCCGGTCAGGCCGGCGAAGAACACCGATACCGAGATGTTGACGTGGGACAGCGCCCCGCGCACCCGGCCGAAGAGGGCGTTGTTGAAGGCGATCAGCTTCTGGGTCAGGCCGCCCTGATTCATCAGCTCGGCGGTGAAGATGAAGTAGGGCACGGCGATCAACAGAAAGCCCGAGACGCCGGCGAACATGCGATCGGCAATGATGCCGAGCATGCGCTCGCCCCCCATGGCGAAACCGCCGGCCAACCCCGACATGGCCATCACCACGGCCACCGGGGCGCCGATCAGGAGAAGCACGACGAAGGCAATGATCGCAGGCGTCATGAGCGCTCCTCCATGTCATTGGCATCGATGAGCTCCTCGATCACGGTCTCATCGTCGATGAAGTGTTCCAGCAGGTCGAAGCCCTGCACCAGGTGCAGCAGGATGATGACCCCGCTGATCGGCACCACGATGGCAGTGACCTTGCCGGAAATCTGGATCTGGTCGGACACCATGTAGACCTGGCTGGCTCCCTCGAAGAAGACCCAGCCGTACCAGACCAGCATCAGGGCGAACAGCGCGATGACGGCGAGGCAAAGCCCTGCCGCCACCTTGAGCAGTGCCCGTGGCAGGCTGCGCACCAGCAGCGTCATGGCCACGTGCTCGCCGTAGCGCAGCGAGATGGTCATGGAGAGAAAGCCGATCCAGGGCAGGAAGAGCCGCGCCAGGGAGTAGGTCCAGCTCAGGGTACTGCCGGTGGCCAGCTTGTAGAGGAAGGCCGTGAAGGAGATGCCCAGCATGAACAGCACACAGGCCACACACGTCACGATCGCTACCTGATTGACCACGTCACTCAAGCGACGCAGGGATTGAAGCAGGTGCATCGGATCACCTCACAGGCAGCGTCGACCGACCGGTCAATCCGGCCGGTCGACGGGACGGATCAGAGTCGAGCTTCAGCGGCCATAGACGGCCACGTCGGATTCCTGCACCTCTTCACCGACCCGGGCCACTTCCGCGAGGAAGGCATCGACCTTGTCGGCCTCGATGCCGAAGTCATTGACGATCCAGTCCCTCCATGCCGGCGTGGCGATCTCCGCCATGCGCTGACGCTCTTCGGGGGGCATGATGTAGCACTCCTCGAAGCGCTCGCAGGACTGTTGCCAGCTGGCCGTGGCCAGCGCGCCGGACATGCCATGGCCGATGGCGACGGCCTCGCGGGCGGAGGTGACAATGGCCTCCTGATGCGCCTCGCTCAGGCTCTGGAACCACTCCTCGCTGACCAGCCAGGCAGCACTGTTGTAGACGTGGCCGGTGAGCGTGGTGTAGTCCGTTACCTCGTCGAAGTTATAGGTGACATTGAGTACCGGCGCGTTGAACTGACCATCGGCGAGGCCCGTCTCCAGAGCGGTAATCACCTCGCCCCAGGGCAGTGGGGTGGCCGAGGCGCCCAGCGACTTCATGATGGCGACGTGCCCCGGATTCTCCTCGGTGCGGATATTGAGCCCCTCGAGGTCCTCCACGGTCTTGATCGGGCGCTCGTTGTTGGTGAAGGCCACGAAGCCGCCACCGTCATCGAAGGTACCGAGATAGCGCATATCGGCTTCCTCGATGGTCCCCGACATGAAGTCGGCAAACCACTCGCTATCGAAGAAGGTCCAGGCCTGGCGCCAGTTGTCGAAGATGAAGGGGGCAGTCATCATCTGGTAATCGTCGTAGAAGGACGACATGGCACCAGTGGTGATGATCGTGGATTGCAGGGTACGGCCGCCCTGGACCTCGGAAGCGGTCTCCACCTCGGAACCCAGCTGGCTGTTGCCGAAGATCGAGACCGTCACCTCACCATCGGTGCGGGTCTCGACCAGGTTCTTGAAGTGCACCAGCGCCGGATAGACCTCGTTGTTGCTCATGTTCTCCGGGAGAATGGTAGCGATCGCCATTTCCGTGGACTGGGCCTGAACCTGCGTGCTGGCGATGGCCAGGGGCAATGCAGCCAGTGCCAGAGCGCCGGGGAGTGTCTTCGCTTTCATGGTCAACCTCTCGTCATTTTGTCATTGTCTTGTCTTTGTCACGAGTCTGTCTCGCTCTCCCTATGGAGGACACAACGAGACAGCTGTTCTTCAGACTAGGTCGACTCGGCCGCTTTCGCTTGCCCTATACTGCGGTGCTCTTGCCCGAAGCTCGCCAATGTGTGGCTCTCACGGCGAGCTACGGAGGGCGAAACCTCGAAGCAGCGGCGGTAGGCGCGCGAGAAACTGCCCTGATCGCGAAAGCCCACCAGAGAGGCAATATGCCCGAGACTCAAGCCGCTGTGGGTCACCAGCGTACGGGCGTGATCCAGGCGACGTCGCTGGACATAGGCGAGCGGGGTCATGCCGGTCAACTCGCGAAAACAGGCATGAAAATGCCCCGCGCTCAACGCGCAGAGTGCCGCCAGCTGCTCCACCCGGATCTCGTCGGCAAGATGGTGGTCGATCCAGGCGTCCAATCGGCCCAGATCGAGGCGTTCGCGTAATCCCGGGCCGAGCGCCGCCCCGGTATCCTCTGAAAGGGGCTGGGACTCGAGGTGCAGATAAAGGGCCCGCAGCAGCAGCGCGGCGATCTCGCTGTGCAGTGCAGGACAGCACTCGAGCTGCTGCATCAAGCTGGCCGCCAGGCGATTGAGCCGCGGCGGCACGCTGAAGAAGCGCGGCCGCTCGAAGAGTCGCTCGATGGCCTCCCCATCGCGCAGCGCCGGCAGGCTGGTGGCAGGAATGTCGAGCACGAAGGTGCGGTTGCGCCCGTCGCCCCGATAGTCATGGTGTCGGCCACAGGGGATCAGGCAGCCCCGACTGCCGGTGATGCGATCCCCCCGGCCCTCGATGGAGAGTTCGGTGGTCCCGCGAGTAGCGAGGATGAGCTGGTGGTGATCATGGGCATGGGCCACGTACTCCTCGCCCAGGGTGGCGGCGCGAATATCGAGTAATGCCATCGGGAGTAACGCCTTCCAGTCGCCGTCTACAGCGTCAAGATGGCGTGAAGAAAAGTTGAAAACAAGTCGGCTCAGCCTTGACCACGACCGGCGCCTGACAGACCGTGACTGAATCCCCCCGAACACAGCTGACTGGGAGTTCACGATGCCCCGTTTTCCCGACCACCTGACCGGCGACGGACCCACCAATCCCTTCCCGGGGATCCGTGTGCTGGAGCGGCGCCTGGGCCGCGAGATCCCCCACCGCCTGGGCTCCAACGAAGGGCTCGACATGCCTCACCGCGCCCTGCGTGCGCACTTCGGCGATGCCATGGTCGAGCATGCCTACTGCTACGGGGATTCGGAGGCGCTGGGGATCCGCCAGCGGCTCGCCGACCAGCAGGGCATCCCGCTCGAGGCCCTGCTGGTCGACGCCGGGGCCGACAGCCTGATCGCCCTTGCCCTGCGCACCGTGGCCGAGCCCGGCACTGCCGTGGTGGCCACCGGCGGCACCTACCCCACCTTCGGCTACTTCGCTCGGGGCCAGGGCTGCCGGCTGGTCGAGGTACCCTACGAGGAAGCGCCCGGCCGCCTCGCCCCCGACCTCGAGGCCCTTTCCGCCGCTGCCAGAAGGGAACGGGCGCGGCTGGTCTATCTGGCCAATCCCGATAACCCCGGCGGCCACCTGCATGACGACGCGGCCATTCGCCAACTGCGCGAGACGCTGCCCGACGACTGCTGGCTGCTGCTCGACGAGGCCTATCACGACTTCCGCGATGATGCAGAGTCGTCCTTCGCCCGGGAGGTACTGCCCGGTGTGTTTCGCCTGCGCACCCTCTCCAAGGCCCATGGCATGGCGGGTCTGCGCATCGGCTATGCCATCGCCGAGCCCGCGACGCTGGCGATGATGATGAAGGTCCGCATCCATTATGCGGTCTCGACGCTGACCCAGGCCGCCGCCGAGGTGGTGCTGGACCACCCAGACGAGACCCACGAGCATATTGCCGCGGTGCTTGAGCGTCGCCAGCGCCTGGCCGAGCACTTCCGCGGACTGGGTGCCGAGGTGCTGCCCAGCGCCACCAACTTCATCGGCATCCGTCTGCCCAGCGTCGAGCTCGCCGAGCGGGTCCATCGGGAACTGCTCGAGGATGGACGACTGATTGCCCGTCCAGCGCACCCGAACCTCGGCCATGTGCTGCGCATCACCGCCGTAGAGGATGCCCTGGTACCGGGCCGGTTAGCGATCCTGGAGCGTGCCCTTGAAGAGGGTTGAGGAATGGATGCTCTGCGCCGCCACACCCTGCTGATCATCGTCCTGGGCAGCCTGGTCATCTCGCTGGCCATGGGCCTGCGCCACGGCTTCGGGCTGTTCCTCGAGCCGATGAGCTCGGAACTGGGCTGGGGCCGCGGTGTCTTCGCCTTCGCCCTGGCCATACAGAACCTGCTGTGGGGGCTCTCCCAGCCCTTCGTCGGTGCCCTGGCCGATCGTTTCGGTGCCGCCCGAGTGGTGGTAGTAGGCGGAGGCCTCTATGCGTTGGGCCTGCTGTTCATGGGACTCTCGGAGTCGGCACTGGGCATGACCCTCTCCGCCGGGGTGTTGATCGGCCTGGGCCTCTCCGGCACCACCTTCTCGGTGATCCTCGGCGCCGTAGGCCGGGCCGTGTCGCCCGAGAAGCGCAGCCTGGCCATGGGTATCGTCAGTGCCGCCGGCTCCTTTGGCCAGTTCGCCATGCTGCCCGGCACCCTGGGTCTGCTGGGGTGGCTGGGCTGGTCGGCGGCGCTGCTGGCGATGGGCGCCATCGCCGCGCTGATGCTACCCCTCGGGGCCCTGCTGCGTGATCGTCCCTCGGCCAAGACCGCCAGCGATATCAGCCTGGGCGCTGCACTCAACGAGGCCGCGGGTCACCGCGGCTTCTGGCTACTCTGCCTGGGCTTCTTCGTCTGTGGCTTCCAGGTGGTGTTCATCGGCGTCCATCTGCCCGGCTATCTGGTCGACAGCGGCATCGCCGTGCCGGTGAGCAGCACCGTGCTGGCTCTGGTCGGCCTGTTCAATATCTTCGGCACCTATACCGCCGGCTGGCTGGGCGGGCGCTTCTCCAAGCCGCGCCTGCTCACCTGGCTCTACCTGATCCGCGGCGTGGTGATCACCCTCTTCCTGGTCGCTCCCTTGAGCCCCGTGAGCGCCTACCTGTTCGGCATCGCCATGGGGCTGCTGTGGCTTTCCACGGTGCCGCTGACCAACGGCATCGTTGCCTCCGTGTTCGGTGTGCAGCACCTCTCCATGCTGGGCGGCATTGTCTTCCTTTTCCACCAGTTCGGCTCCTTCATGGGCGTCTGGCTGGGCGGCTATCTCTATGATCTGCAGGGGGACTACGAGGTGGTATGGAATATTGCCATCCTGCTCTCGGTGGTAGCCGCCGCCCTGCACTGGTTCATCACCGAGCGACCGGTCAACCGCCCTGCCCGCACAGGCGTCGAGGCATGAGCGGCAAACGACGGGGGCGGCTCACCCTCCCTGTCCCGGGGTGATCCGCCTCTGCCGCATGCCTTCACCATCCCCTGTGAGACAGGTAATCTCGGGATACCCATCGGCGAGTGTCCGACGACATCACCTTCGGTTGACGCCAATCAAGGCACTCCACTCTGCCTGGGTGTGAAGTGTCGGAAACATTCCGCACTCGATGCTGGACAGGGAGACGCGTCCCATGCCGCTTGCGCTGATCATCCTTCTACCGCTGACGGGCGCCTGCCTGCCCGCCCTCATGCAGGGTCGATCATCGCGCCTGCTGGCCTCGGTTTCGGCGATTCCTGCCCTCTTGAGCCTGCTGCTGTTGCTCAGCTGGCTGCCGCACGTCATGCACGGAGGCGAAGCCATTGTGCAGCAGCTGACCTGGCTGCCGTCGCTGGGCCTCAACGTGGCCTTCCGTCTCGATGGCCTGGGACTGCTGTTCGCCCTGTTGATCACCGGCATCGGCTGTCTGATCCTGCTCTATGCGCGCTACTACTTCGAGGGTAACGACGCCTCCGCACGCTTCTTCACCCTGATCCTGCTGTTCATGTCGGTCATGCTGGGCATCGTGCTCTCCGAGAACCTGCTCTTCCTGCTGGTCTTCTGGGAGCTGACCAGCCTGATCTCCTTCCTGCTCATCGGCTTCAATACCGACCGCCAGGCCGCCAGGCTGGGCGCGCGAATGTCACTGGTGATCACCGGCGGTGGCGGGCTGGCCCTGCTCGGCGGGCTGGTGCTGCTGGGCCAGGCCGCCGGCGGCTATGACCTCTCCACGGTGCTGGCGGCGGGCGATCGTATCCGCAGCCATGAGCACTATGGGTTAATGCTCAACCTGATCCTGCTGGGCGCCTTCACCAAGTCGGCACAGTTTCCCTTCCATCTCTGGCTGCCCCATGCCATGACGGCGCCGACCCCGGTCTCCGCCTACCTGCACAGCGCGACCATGGTCAAGGCGGGGCTGTTCCTGCTCGCCCGGCTGCATCCGGCACTGGGCGATACCCCGGAATGGTTCCACCTGGTCACCCTGACCGGCATGCTGACCCTGATGGTGGGTGCCTTCGTGGCCATGTTCATGCATGACATGAAGGGGCTGCTGGCCTACTCCACGGTCTCGCACCTGGGGCTGATCATGCTGCTGATTGGCCTGGGCACCCCCATGGCGCTGGCGGCGGCGCTCTTCCACCTGGTATGCCATGCGCTGTTCAAGGCCCCGCTGTTCATGATGGCGGGTTATGTGGATCGAGCCACCGGAACCCGTGACATGCGCCAGATCAACGGCATGTGGCGCTTCATGCCCGCAATGATGGTGCTGACGGGCATCTCCGCCGCCGCCATGGCCGGCCTGCCACTGATGAGCGGCTACCTGAGCAAGAAGATGCTGTTTACCGAGAGCCTGCTGGTGACGGCGCCCGACTGGGCCGTGGTGGTGATCCCCGCCTGGGTGACCCTGGCCGCGCTCTTCTCGGTGGCCTACTCGATCCGGATCTTCCATAACGTCTTCTTCAACGGCCGGCCCATTAACCTGCCCATATGGCCCCCCAAAGGGCCTCGCCCGGCGGCGCTGTCGCCCATCGCGCTGCTGGCCCTGGCCACGCTGCTGGTGGGGCTGATGCCGGAGCACGTCTATTCCGCCCTGGTCCAGCCAGCCTTCGCCGCCGCGCGTCAAACGCTTGTCGATCCCTATGACTTCTCGACGCTCGGCGGCAGCGTACCCATGATCATGAGCCTCGCCGCCCTGGCCGGTGGCGCGCTCTTCTACGCCATGCGCGACCCGCTGTTTCGCCTGCACGCCAGCCTGCCGGAGGTGGACGCCAAGGAGATCTTCGACTGGATCATGCGAAGCGCCATCGCCCTCTCCCAGCGCCGCGTCTTCCAGCTCGAGAATGGCTCGCTGCAGCGCTACCTGGTCTTCATCATGGTCACCGTACTGGTGCTGGTCGGCCTGGAGCTGCTGGCCGTCGACCGCTGGGACGGGGGCGTGGCACTGGCCCCGCTCGATCCGTTGACCGTGCTGGCCGCCATCCTGCTCTGCCTGGCAGCCTTGGGCGTGGTGGTCTTCCATCACTATCGCCTGCCAGCCCTGCTGCTGCTCGGCGTGACCGGGCTCTTCGTCACCGTCACCTTTGCCCGCTTCTCGGCGCCGGACCTCGCCCTGACCCAGCTGATGGTGGAGGTGATGGCGGTGGTGATCATGATGCTGGCGCTCTCCTTCCTGCCGCAGACGTCACCCCAGGGCTCGACCTCCTTCCGGATGGGGCGCGACCTCGCCATTGCCGTGCTGATGGGCATCGGGGTAACGGCCTTCAGCTTCGCCATCCTCACCCGTCCGCAGGAGACGATCTCCGGGTTCTTCCTGGCCAACAGCGTACCCGGCGGTGGCGGCACGAACGTGGTCAACGTCATCCTGGTGGACTTCCGCGGCTTCGATACCCTGGGCGAGATCACCGTGCTGGGCATCGCCGCCCTGGCGGTGTTCGCCTTCACTCGCGACCTGCATCTCAAGGAGCGCGTGGTGGATACCCATCCCGGCCATTGGGTCGCCGAACCCCATCCGATCATGCTCAGTACCGTGGCCCGCCTGGTGCTGCCGATCGCCCTGCTGGTCTCGGCCTATATCTTCCTGCGCGGACACAACCTGCCCGGCGGCGGCTTCATCGCCGGGCTGATCACCGCGGTGGCGCTGACCCTGCAGTACATGGCGGGCGGGCTGGTCTGGGCACAGGAACGCATGCTGTCTCCGTTCCGGCCACTGATCGGCGCCGGCATCCTGATCGCCGTGCTGACGGGCCTCGGCAGCTGGCTGTTCGGTTACCCCTTCCTCACCTCGGCCCACGGCCACGTCAGCCTGCCGCTCATCGGCGAGTTCGAGCTGGCCACCGCCATGCTCTTCGATCTCGGCGTCTACGCCACCGTCGTCGGATCGACGCTGCTGATACTCGCCAACCTCGGCAAGCTGATGACCGTGGCCGGCCCCGGCAAGGAGATCGGCTGATGGAACTGCTCTACGCGATCACCCTCGGCGTGCTGACCACCTGCGGGGTCTACCTGCTGCTGCGGGCCCGAACCTTCACGGTCATCCTGGGGCTGACGCTGCTCTCCCATGCGGTGAACCTCTACCTGTTCGCCTCGGGGCGCCTGGTCGCCGGAGCGCCGGCCATCGTCGGCCTCACCGAGCGCTCGGCCGACCCGCTGCCCCAGGCCCTGGTGCTCACCGCCATCGTCATCGGCTTCGCGATGACAGCCTTCGTGGTGGTGCTGGCCCTCAAGGCCGCGGTGGAGCTACGCAACGACCACGTGGATGGTGAGAACCCCGACGAGGACCGCGCATGAATCACGCCCTGATCCTGCCGATCCTGCTGCCGTTGATCACCGGCGCCGGACAACTGCTGTTCTACCAGGCGCCCTTCGCCCTGCAGCGTCTGCTGGGCTTCGCCAGCACCTTCTGGCTGGTGCTGCTGGGAATCTGGTGCCTGCAGATTGCCGGCACCGGCGAGCATGTTCTATACCACGCCGGCGACTGGCCGGCGCCGTTCGGCATCGTGCTGGTCCTCGACCGACTCTCCGCCATCATGCTGGCGCTGACCGCCGTGCTGGGGTTCTGCTGCCTGCTCTATGCCAGCAGCGGCAGCGATACGCGGGGGGCCCACTTCCATGCCCTCTTCCAGTTCCAGCTGGCCGGCCTCAACGGGGCCTTCCTGACCGGCGACCTGTTCAATCTCTTCGTGTTCTTCGAGATCCTGCTGATCGCCTCCTATGCCCTGCTGCTGCACGGCGGGGGCCGCGCCCGCAGCCGTGCCGGGTTGCACTACGTGATCATCAACCTGGTGGGCTCGGCACTGTTCCTGATCGCCCTGGGCACGCTCTATGGCCTCACCGGCACCCTCAACATGGCCGACCTGGCCGTGCGCGTAGCGCAGGCTCCCCCCAGCGACGCCCCGCTGCTCGCCGCCGCCAGCCTGGTGCTATTGGTGGTGTTCGGCGTCAAGGCCGCCATCCTGCCGCTGCTCTTCTGGCTACCACGCGCCTATTCGGCCGCCACCGCACCGGTCGCCGCACTCTTCGCCATCATGACCAAGGTCGGCATCTACGCCATCCTGCGTGTCTTCCTGCTGGTCTTCGCGCTGGGCGAGACGCCGGTCAGCGAGACCGCCTGGGGCTGGCTCTGGCCACTGGCGCTACTGACCCTGGCGCTGGGCGGCATCGGGGTGCTGGGCTCGAACAGCCTGCGTACCCTGACCGCCTACCTGGTGATCCTCTCGGTGGGCACCCTGCTGGCCACCATCAGTCTTGCCACCGAGGCAAGCCTCGGCGCCGCGCTCTTCTATCTGATCCACAGCACCGGCATGACTGCCGTCTTCTTCCTGCTGGCCGACCTGCTGGGCCAGCAGCGCGAGGAGGGCTACGACCGTTTCTCTGCGACCGGGCCCATCGGCCATCGCTGGCTGCTGGGCACACTGTTCTTCATTGCCGGTATTGCCATGGTGGGCCTGCCCCCCTTCAGCGGCTTCGTCAGCAAGGCGTGGATCCTGCAGGCCAGCGCACAGGAGCCCCAGGGATTCTGGCTGTGGGGCGTGCTGCTGGCCGCCGCGCTGCTGACCCTGATCGCCTTGAGCCGCACCGGCAGCAGCTGGTTCTGGCGCCCTGGCGAGATGGACAAACCGTATCCACTCGAGCGGGGCCCGCTGACGCTGGTGTCCCTCATGGTCGGCCTCAACGGGCTTCTGGCAGTGTTCGGTGACCCGGTGATGGGCTACCTCGAACTGACCGCAGAGCAGCTGCTCGACCCGCGGGCCTACATCGCCGCCGTGCTGCCCGAGGCTACTGCTGCCCGCCAGGAGATCTCACCATGATATCGTCATTTCGCACCCGGCAGTTCTGGCTGCCGCGCCCCCTGTTCTCGCTGTTCCTGGCCCTGCTCTGGCTGGCGATGGTCAACGACGTCAGCGTGGCGCATGCCCTGCTGGGACTGGGCCTGGGCGTGGCCATTCCCTTCACGACCCACGCCTTCTGGCCCGAGGAAGCAAAGATCAAGCGCCCCCTGCCGCTGCTGCGCTACCTGCTGGTGCTGCTGGTGGACATCCTGCGTTCCAACCTGGTGGTGGCGCTGCGCATCCTGCGCCCTGCCCGGTATCTGCAGCCGGGCTTCTTCGTCTATCCGCTGACGCTGGACGACGATTTCGCCATCACCATCCTGGCCAGCACCATCTCGCTGACACCCGGCACCGTCTCGCTCCACTACGATGCCGAGGCCAACACCCTGCTGGTGCACGCCCTGCACCTGGAGGACGAAGAGGAGGCCATCGCTACCATTCGTGAGCGTTACGAGCAGCCTCTCGAGGAGATCTTCCGATGATTGCCGTCGTCATACCGATCGCCATGACGCTCTTCGCCGTCGCCGCCCTGCTCAACCTCTACCGCCTGGCGATCGGCCCGGATATCGTCGACCGGATCCTGGCGCTGGATACCCTGATGATCAACAGCATCGCGCTGATCGTGCTGGCCGACATCTGGATGGGCCTGGGCATACTGTTCGAGCTGGCCCTGCTGATCGCCCTGATGGGCTTCGTCAGCACCGTGGCCATGAGCAAATACCTGCTTCGGGGGGACGTCATCGAATGACCAGCATCGACATGCCCTGGTATCTGCAGTTCATCATCGTCGCCTTCCTGCTGTTCGGCGCCCTGGTCGCGCTGATCGGTTCCTGGGGGCTGGCCAAGCTGCCCGATTTCTACACGCGCCTGCACGGCCCTACCAAGGCCAGCACCCTGGGCGTCGGCTGCACCCTGATCGGCTCGCTGCTCTACTTCAGTCTCCAGCAGGAGGGCATCTCGGTGCAGGAAGCCCTGGTGACGATCTTCCTCTTCGCCACCGCCCCGGTCAGCGCCCACATGATGGGCAAGGCCGCCCTGCGCCGGCGTCTGAAGGGCGTGCCGGGAACCCGCAACATGCCCGAACGTTAGCGGCGGTCCAGCCTGCACGCCCCCCCTGCGCAGACGAGCCCTCAATGCAGCTCCCCGGCCTTCGGCTCGAACAACAGTTGGATATAATGGCGCAGCAACATGAGTTGGGTGGGCAGTATCTGCGGGTCGCCGGTGGCGCGACTCAGAACCAGCCCGCCCTCGATGATCGTCGACACCATGTCGGCCAAGACCTCGGTATCGACCGGCTCCCGTGGAGCATGCTGCACGACGATCTCGTCCAGGATGGCACTGAAGCGCGCTCGCCACTGCAGGACGATATGCCGGTTGAGTTCGCGCACATCGCGATCGAAGAGGCGCTCCTGGTAACAGTAGGTCGCCACCAGACAGCCGGGATAGTCCCCCGGCAGATCGCTCATCGTCTCCGCCAGCAGCTTGAGGCCTGCCAGGAAGCCATGGAGGGGGTCACCGGCCAGCTCGCGACCACGGGAAAAGATATCGTCCAACAAGGCATCCTCGCGCTCCATATAACGCTCAAGCAGCGCTCGCGCCAGCACGTTCTTGTCGTGGAAGTGGTAGAAGAAACCACTCTTGGTGATGCCCGCCTCGGCGATCAGCTCCTCGATGGAAGTGGCACCGAAGCCCTTCGCCAGTACCGCCGACTCCGCAATCGCCAGGATGCGTTCGCGGGTCGCTTCGCCCCTGCCCATCTTCATCACCACCCCGGTTCACCGTACCGGACGTCCAGTTTGGCGGCCCCGACACCCGCAAGGGCCGCACCGTTGCCGCCTACACCTGACCTATATAGCTGATTCTAGTCGAGACTCCCCGGCGTGTGAGAACCCGACCACGGGTTCACTAGCCGCACCCCCGAGTTACGCCCAAGCTGCTGGTAGGAAAGCCGGCCCCCGGCTGCGCTCACCAACACCAACAGGAGGGACAAATCATGACGGCACCCCATGACACAACCCCGGCCCTTGCCACCCTCGATGAACGACACGTCGAGGCCTTCGCCGACCGCCTCGTGGACCACCTCAATGGCGGCGCCTTGAGCTTGATGACCTCGCTCGGTCATCGTACGGGCCTCTTCGACACCCTGGCCGACATGCCACCGGCCACGAGTTCCGAGGTTGCCCAGCGTGCCGGTCTCGCCGAGCGCTATGTCCGCGAATGGCTGGGCGCCATGACGGTTGGCAACATCGTCGAGCACGACCCGGCCGCCGGCACCTACCACCTGCCGCCAGAACACGCTGCCTGCCTCAGCCGACGCTCGCCCACGGACAACATCGCGGTGTTCGCCCAGTACATACCGCTGCTCGGCAGTGTGGAAGACGACATCGTGCGCTGCTTCCACGAGGGCGGCGGCGTGCCCTATGAACGCTTCGGCCGCTTCCACGAGATCATGGCCGAGGACAGCGGGCAGTCGGTGGTACTGGCGCTGGAGTCGCACATACTGCCGCTGATACCGGGACTCCTCGAGCGCCTCGAGAGCGGTATCCATGTGCTCGACGCCGGCTGCGGCAGCGGTCGGGCCCTCAACACCCTGGCACGCCGCTTCCCGCGGAGTCACTTCATCGGATATGACCTCTCCAAGGAAGCCATTGCCAAGGCTCGCCGGGAGGCAGACGAGCTCGGCAATACCAACGTGGTCTTCGAGGTACGCGACCTGACCGACTTCGACCGCACCGCCGAACCGGCCACCTTCGATCTCATCACCACCTTCGATGCCGTGCACGACCAAGCCGACCCGCCTGCCCTGCTCCGCGGCATCCGTCGCGCCCTGGCCGATGACGGCATCTATCTGGCCCAGGACATCAAGGGTTCGAGCCATCACCATCAGGACCGCGGCCACCCCATCGGACCGCTGCTCTACACCCTTTCCTGCATGCACTGCATGACGGTGTCGCTGGCCCGCGGTGGCGAAGGACTCGGCGCCATGTGGGGCCGGGAAAAGGCGCAGGCGTACTTCCGCTCTGCCGGTTTCAACGACATAGAGATTCACGAGCTCGATCACGATTTTCAGAACTACTGGTACGTCTGCCGGCCCTGAATCGCCCAGGGGCCTCCGACCACGACGTGGCACCTGCCCGGCGCCATTCAGGCGTCGGGCTCTCGACACGGGACAGGGACTGGTGTGTCCCTGCCCGAACGTTGCACTCCTGCCCAATGGCGCTCGCCGGTAGCTTGGAGCTGGCGGCGGGGTGAATCGGCCCAGTCAGCTCCGTGTGGCGTGCACGAATGCCGCCAGTTCCATATTGAAGGGTTGGGGATCTTCCAGGAACGTCATATGAGCAGCCGCTTCGTACCAGGATGACTTGGCGCTTGGACAGACCGCCAGGATGTGCTCGGCCATGGCAGGCAGGACATGTTGGTCCAGCCGGCCCTGCGAAACCAGTACCGGCACCTGCATGTGCTGAAGGACGTCGTCACAGTCGATCTCCCGCATCAGCAGAGCGGCCCGAACCTTGGCAGGAACGATGATGTTGTATGCCAGTGCATATTCGAAATCCACCGCCGCCATGGGGCGGGCGACCAATTCCCGAACGAACTGCCGCATTGCCTCGATATTGGTCGGCAAATCCGGCTGCGTCGCCGCCTCGACATGGGATCGGGTCGGAGGGGGCTAGCCCCCGTCTGCCCACACCACCAGGCATACGGATCCGTACCATGGCGGTTGGTCAAGTGTTAGCAAACCGCTTCATGTAGAAGCTTACACCCCGGAAGCCCTGGGCATGCCACCAGCGGTTGTTCATCGCGAATCGTGTTAGATGGAGCTGGGCCAGGAACTGAACTGGTCTAATTGTAGCGGGGAGTGCATCATCAACCTCCCCACCACCCAGCTGACCGACGCCGTGATCAGCATCGGCAACACTAGCGGCGCCAGTGTCGACAAGTTCGAATACTTCGACCTCAGCGCCGAGCCGACCGAGCCGGCCGAGCCGGCCGAGCAGGCGAATCGACGAGTGTCACGCCCACTTCGAGTGTCGCCTCTTAGACGACAGGCTCGTCGACCGCTACGACTTCTTCATCTGGGAAGTCGTAGCGGCACAGGTGGCGCCGACGCCGGCCCATCCGCAGACCCTGCACTACACCGGCGACGGGGTCTTCATGGTCGCCGGCGAGGTGATCGACCGACGCCACCAGTTCCTGCCCCAGATGCAGTGAGGCCCGACCTTCCCCGGCTGTGTTGCCAAGGGGCTGGCCCCCGCCCGGCGCGGTGACGTCTTGATCAGGCTTACCCAGCACTAGGGTTCGGCCACCGGCAGTGCCAAGGACATCGCCTGTCGCTCGTCCTCATCGCCGGCGATGGGGCGCCCCACGGTAAGCGCCTCGCGCAGCGCGGGCGCCATCTCCCGATAGGCGATATCGGCCCGGGCACCGAGGCCGTCCAGCACCTTGGTGAAGAAGGCCCGCGCGGCGGCCACGGCCACGATGTCGAAGATCTCGTCATCGCCGAGCCCGTGTGCCCCCAGCCGGTCGATATCGGCCTGAGTCACGCCGGCGGCGTCATCGGCCACCTTCGCGGCCAGTGCCATCATCTCCCGCTCCGCCGCGTCGAGCGTATCCCCGCCCTCGAGGATCGCCTGCAGCTGCGGCGTGCCCACCAGCCCCGCCAGCGCCTGGCCGTGGGCCAGCGCGCAATAGGAGTTGCCCAGTGCCCGCGCCGCAGCCAGGGTCACGAGCTCGAAGCGCCGCGGGTCGACGTGACGCCGGATGCTCCCCAGCAGGGCCGCCCAGCTCGCCATCACCTCGGGGCGATGGCAGAACACCCGGGCATAGTTGGGCAGGTAGCCGAAGTGGGCCTGCTGGCGCCGGTACATCGCCTGTACCTCGCCCGAAGCCTGCTCGGGCGCAATCGTGTCGATGAAGCTCATCTCGTCGTTCCTCCCGGTCATGCCGCGCTAGTGCGCGGATGCAGCCACCCCGGCAGCAGCGCATAGGGGTCGATCTCCACATCGCGGCGATAGGCGATGCCGCTGGCGTCCAGACGCCGGCGCAACGAGCCGTCCCGCCAGGCATCGAAGAGCTCGGTGCAGCCCCCGATCGACTCGCCGCCGACAAAGATCCGCGGGATGGTGGTGGCCCCGGTGCGCTCGGCCAGTACCGCGCGAATCCTGCCGCCCAGGTCGCCCTCCTGGTAGGCCACCGCGTCGAGGTCGACGCTGCGGTACTCGATCCCCAGGCGTGCGAAGAGCTTGCGCACCGACCAGCAGAACTCGCACCACTCCAGGGCGAACATTACCACCGGCTCGGTGGCCACGGTCTCGTCGACGAAGCGCTCGGTCTCGGGATCCAGCGCCACCGGCGCCGCGGATGTCGCCTCCGCCGGACGGGGCGGCGCCGCGGGGGCATCGAAGCGGTAACCCGGCGTGGAGCGCGACAGGGCAAGCTCCTCGTCGCTCATCGCCTCGCCGATGCCGTCGAACAGCGGGGTGGAGAGGTAGCGCTCGCCGGTGTCCGGCAGCATGCAGACGATGTTGCTGCCGGGCGGTGAACGGCGCGCCACGTCCAGCGCGGCGGCCAGGGTGGCCCCGCTGGAGATGCCGACGAAGATACCCTCGCGGCGGGCCAGCTCGCGGGACAGCCTCAACGCCTCGTCGCCCGCCACCGGCACCACCTCGTCGACATGCTGCGCCGCCAGGGCCTCCTCGGTGAGCCGTGAGATGAAGTCCGGGCTCCAGCCCTGCATCAGATGGGGGCGGAAGCGCGGATGGCTGGCCGAGGGGCTACCGCCGGCATCCCGCGGCTGCGCGATGCCGCTGCCCAGCAGGGCGGCGTTGTCGGGCTCGGCAACGACCACGCGTATCGCCGGGTCCGTCTGCTTGAGCACCCTGGCCACCCCCTTGAGGGTGCCGCCCGTGCCGAAGCCGGTCACCCAGGCGTGCAAGGACTCCCCGCGGAAGTCGTCGAGGATCTCCCGGGCCGTGGTCCGCGAGTGCACCTCGGCGTTGGCCTCGTTCTCGAACTGACGGCAGAGGAAGTAGCCGTGGCGTTCGGCCAGTTCCACCGCCTTGTTGAGCATGCCGGTGCCCTTCTCGGCCGCGGGGGTCAGCACTACCCTGGCCCCCAGGAAGCGCAGCAGCTTGCGCCGCTCCACGCTGAAGCTCTCCGCCATGGTCACCACCAGCGGATAGCCCTTGCTCGCGCAGACCATGGCGAGCCCGATGCCGGTGTTGCCGCTGGTCGCCTCGATCACCGTCTGGCCAGGGCGAAGTACGCCGTCGCGCTCCGCCTGCTCGATCACCGCCAGGGCCATGCGGTCCTTGACCGAGCCCATGGGATTGAACGCCTCGAGTTTCACGTAGAGGTTCACCCCGGCGGGGGCCAGCCGGTCGAGCCGCACCAGCGGCGTGCGGCCGATGGTGTCCAGAATACTGTCGTAGCGTGCCATGTCGCTGCTCCTCGTTAGGGGGATCGGTGCCTTGCAGGGTCAGCCTGCGCCGCCGCCGAGGGAGCGGGCGTGGTAGCCAGCGTGGTATTTTCAGGTCACGCCCCGCGGGCGCGGCCGCCAGACGCGCTATACTCAAGGGTGGTCTCTCTCCTGGGAGGGGGCAGGCGATGAACACACTGACCCTCAACGTGCTCGGCGATCTCGAGGTGGTTCGGGATGGCCGGGTGCTGACCCTCCCGCCGTCGAAGAAGACCCGCGCCCTGCTGGCCTACCTGGCGATGAGCGACCGCCCCTTCTGTCGCGAGCACCTCTGCGACCTGCTGTGGGAGATTCCCGACGACCCCCGCGGCTCGCTGCGCTGGAGCCTGTCGAAACTGCGCCGGCTGGTGGATGAACCGGGCCGGCCGCGCATCATCGCCGACCGCCTCAGCGCGGCGCTGGATACCGGCGACCTGGATGTCGACCTCCTGGCCCTACATGGTGTCCAGGGGGAGGCACTCGAACAGGAGGAGATCGCACGACTGGAGCGCATCGCTGCCCGCTATCGTGGCCCCTTCCTGCAAGGCCTCGATCTGCCGAACTTCCACGACTTCCACAGCTGGTGCCTGGCCGAGCGGGAGCGTGCCCTGCGAGCCCAGGTCGCGCTGCTCTCGGTCCTGGTCCGCCGCCTGGCCGAGGCTCCCGAACGGGCCCTGACCCATGCCCATGCGCTGGTCCGGCTGGCACCCTTCGACGAGGACGCCCGCGCCCACCTGGTCCGGCTGTTGATGAGTCTCAACCGCCCCCGGGAAGCGGAACAGCACTGCCAGCTGGGGTTGCGCCTGCTCGGCGAGGCCGGCATCCCCTCGACCGGCGCCCTGCTGCGCGCCCGACGGACGCCGCCGGCCGTTCATTCCGCCACCGGCCCCCCGCTGCACCGCCGGGCCAACGAGGCGCGGTCGCAGGCGGCTGCCCCCTCGCCGGCAAATCCTCCGAGCGCCGCGCTGCCCGCCTCCCTGGAGGGAGAGCCTCTCGAGGGCGAGCCCCTTGAGGTGTTGCGCTGGGCCGCGCTGCTGGGCGCCTGTCCGAATGTCGCCGTATTGGCACGGCTCAGCGGCCTCGAGGCCCAGCGCATCGGCGCGGCCCTCGAGGCCGCCGAGCGACGCGGCCTGCTGCAGGCCACCGAACACGGGCTGTGCTTCGCCGACGACGCCCTGCCGCGCCGCCTCTACGAGGCGATCTCCCCGGCGCGCCGCCAGCTGATGCACCGCCATGTCGCCGAACAGCGGCTCGGCGATGCCCACCTCGACCTGGACAGCGCCGCCGAACTGGCCCACCACGCCCGACGCAGCGGTGACCCGGCGCTGGCCGCCGAGGCCCTGATCGCGGCCGGACGCGCCTGCCTGCGCTTCTTTGCCAACGACGAGGCCCTGCACCTCGCCCGCCAGGGCGTCGAGATGGCCGAGCGACTCACTGGCGCCCGCCGGGTCTGTCTGCTGATCGAGCTGCGCGACGTGATGCTCCATGCCGCCCCCCTGGCGGACTGGCAGGACACTGCCAGGGAACTGGTGACCCTCGCCGAACAGGCCCTGGAGCATGGTGCCCTCACCCATGCCCGGCTCGGCTACCAGCTTGCCAGCCAGGTTCGCTGGTCCCATGGCCAGTGGCGGGATGCCCACGAGGAGGCCCTGCAAGCCGAGCGGGTCACCCACAGCGCCGACGACCGCGACCAGATCGTCGCCATGGCGGAAACGGCGAAGTGCCTGGCGATGCTGGAGCGTGACCTCGACCGGGCCGCCGGGATGCTCGACGACGCCCGCATGCTGGCCGACCGGCAGCGGCTGAGTCACCCCGCCATTTCCATGGCCCTTGCGCTGATGCGCTTCCACGACAACCGGCTGGAGGAAGCAGAGGGACACTTCAAGGAGGCGCGAACCCTTTGCAAGGCCAGCGGTGATCGGCTCGGCGAGTTCCAGGCCAACGAGGGCCTGCTGATGCTGGAGCTCGAGCGAGGCCGCTTTCCCGAGGCCCTGAAGCGCGGCATCACCCTCGCGGAGATCGGCGAGAAGCTGCGCGAGGGCAGCGAGGCCCCCTTCGCCTGCGCCGCCCTGGCGCTCTGCCGCTATGCCCTGGAGGACCAGGCGCTCCCCCTGGAGACCGCCCTGGCAACGCTGCGTGACGCCGACGCCAAGCACCGGCTCTGCTGCCTGCTGATCCACGCCGCCCGGCTCGACCTCGAGCGTGGCCGGGCGCTCGACGCCATCGCGCGGGCCGGGGAGGCCCTGACCCACGCCCGGACCCTGGAGCGTGCCACCGAGCAGCTGCTCGCCCACGGCGTGCTCGCCGAGGCCCACCGGGTGACCGGCAGCATCGACGCGCAGGGCCAACATGCCCAGGCGGCGACCGAGATCGCCCAGCGGCCTGTCGCCCGCTGGGCGCGGCTTAGGTCGGCGGCCCTGCTGGCTGACACCCGGCCGGAGGACACCGCATGATCGACCTCGTCCTGGAGCGCCGTTTCGCGACACCGCTCAGCGCCGAGCTCGTCAGGACGCTGTCGGAGGCGGCGGAGAGCTGCTTCTCCCTTCACCGGGTCGCCTGGGAGGGCAGCCTGCTGGCGCGGGACGGCCGACGCATGGTCTGCCGCTTCCGGGCCCCGGACGTCGAGTCCGCACGCAACGCCCTGCGCCAGGCCGGCGCCGAGATCACCACCCTCTGGCCCGGCACGATCCACGACGCGCCGGGACTCGACACCGGGGCACTCGCCGCGGCCAACGTGCTGGTGGAGCGTGCCTTCGCCGCGCCGGTCAGCCTCGCGGCGATCCAGGCCCGCGAGGATGCCGGCGCGGCCTGCCTGCAGAACCACCGGGTGCGCTTCGTGCGCACCCTCTTCTCGCGGGACGCCAAGCGCATGCTCTGCCTCTACCGGGCCCCCGATGCCGAGTCGGTGCGTCTCGCCCAGCACCAGGCCGGCATGCCGCTGGAGCGTGTCTGGGCCTTCCAGACGATCCTCCCCGGCCTCCCGGTCGATTCCACGCCCGTCCCCTGAAAAACCACGGCCTCTCCCACGCCGGCTCCCACGTCCCGGCCCCAGAGTCGTGCCTGACGGGTGAGCCCACCCGCCATACCACGACAACCCGAGGAGAGACCACCATGCAGACCGCCATCCGCGAGATCGACAACGGCGTCAACGTCACCGCCCTGCTGGGCGCCCGCGAGGCCCTGTCCCAGGCCCCCGAGGCCGCACGCTTCACCTGGCGCGCCAGCTGCGACTGGGTGATGGGCACCCACAGCCGCGCCACCGTCGAGGGCTTCCACGGCCTCGGCGAGGAGCAGCACCACAAGACCCGCTTCGCCTTCGATACCGACCACCCCGAGGTCTTCGCCTCCGAGGACCATGGCCCCACCCCTGTGGAGTATGTGCTGGTGGGCCTCGCCGGCTGCCTGAGCGCCGGCGTTGCCGCCGTCGCCCAGCACCGCGGCATCCAGCTCCGCTCGGTGCGGGCCCGCCTGGAGGGCGACATGGATATCCAGGGCATCCTCGGCATGGACCGCGACGTGCGCAACGGCTTCGACGACGTTCGGGTCACCTTCGAGATCGATGCCGACGCCACCCGCGAGGAGGTCGAGGGCCTGGTCGCCCAGTCACAGAAGCGCTCGGCAGTCTACGACATCCTCACCAACCCCACCCAGGTCTCGGTGCAGGTGAAATGAGCAACGCACATCCCGGACGGCGGCCCCGCCCGCCCCGCGCCGTGACCGTGGTGGTCATCGGCGCGGGCCAGGCCGGGCTCGCCATGAGCCACTACCTCGGCCGGGCCGGCATCGAGCATGTGCTGCTGGAACGTGGCGAGGTGGGCAACGCGTGGCGCCATGAGCGATGGGACTCGCTCAGGCTGCTGACCCCCAACTGGCAATGTCGTCTGCCCGGGCTCCGCTATGCGGGGCCCGACCCTGACGGTTTCATGGCCATGCCACAGGTGGTCGACTTCTTGCTCGACTATGCCCGGCGATGTTCGGCCCCAGTTCAGGCCGGCACCAGGGTGCTCTCGGTCCGCCAGGCAGACGACGGCTACCGGGTGATCACCGAGCGTGGCGAGTGGCGCTGCCGGGCGGTGGTGATCGCCAGCGGCGCCTTCAACCTGCCCGTGATACCTCCCCTGGCCAAGGCACTGCCGGCATCGGTCGACCGCCTGACGGCGCGGGAGTACCGCAACCCGCAGCAGCTGGCGCCCGGGGGCGTGCTGGTGGTGGGGGCCTCGGCCAGCGGGCTGCAGCTCGCCAACGAGCTCCAGCGCGCCGGCCATCCGGTGACCCTGTCGGTGGGCGAGCATGTGCGCCTGCCACGCCGCTACCGTGGAAGGGACATCCAGTGGTGGCTGGAGGCGGCCGGCATCCTCGACCAGCGTATCGACGAGGTGGACGACATCGAGCGGGCCCGCCGCCTGCCCTCGCCACAGCTGGCCGGCGGCGACATCCCCGCCACCCTGGACCTGAATGCGCTGAGCGCACGGGGCGTCAGGCTGGTCGGCCGCCTGGTGGGCCTGCAGGACACCCGGCTGCAGTTCTCCGGCTCGCTGCCGGCCCACTGCGCCGCGGCGGACCTCAAGCTGGGACGGCTGCTCGACACCCTCGATGCCTGGGCGCGGATACGCGGGCTGGATGGCCGCCTCGAGGCACCGCAGCGCTTCCCGCCAACCCGCCTGCCTGACGCCCCCTGCCTAGGGCTGGACCTCGCCGATGGCGACATCCGCACCGTGCTGTGGGCCACTGGGTATCGCCCCGACTACAGCTGGCTGCAGGTGCCGGTGTTCGACCGCAAGGGACAGCTGCGCCACCACGGCGGCGTGGTCGACGCCCCGGGCCTCTACGTGCTGGGCCTGCCGTTCCTGCGCCGGCGCAAGTCGAGCTTCATCCACGGGGCCGACGACGACGCCCGGGAGCTCTGCGACCACCTCGCCGCCTGGCTGGCCGGGGGGCAACGCCAGGGCGCCATGCCCCGGGGCCTGTGTACCGCGATCGGTGCGTGACCTCGCGCCTGCACGTGCGCGAAGGGCGGCGCGGGCTCAACCTTCCGGCTTGCGCGCGGTGATGGTCCAGGAGCTTGAGCCCATGACGATCTTGCCGTCCTGCTCGAAGGGGGCCAGGGCTTGGCGCAGCGCCTCCTCGATCTGCGGGCGCTGCCGCTCGGCCTCCTCGCCGGCCTCGCGGAACACCTCCCCGGCCGGCCCCAGGGCGAGCTGGAAGCGCATGGCGTTCTCCACCGAGTCGCCCACCTCGACCGGCCCGTCGTTGCGTTCGAAGGCGATGTTCTCGAAACCGGCGATCTCCAGCTGCTGGGTGACCACCTCGGGATTGGCCATGGAGAAGGGCCCCGGGCCACAGGTGCGGGCGTCCTCGCCGGGCGGTGGCAGGAAGTCCAGCACTACCTGTTTGGGCAGCCCCAGCCAGGGGTTGTCCTCGATATCGCGCCAGACGATGAACATCAGCTCACCGCCCGGCTTAAGGGCCTTGTGGACGTTGCGCATGGCCACTACCGGATGTTCGAAGAACATCATGCCGAAGCGCGAGAAGCAGAGGTCGAACTCAGGCTCGAAGGGGTAGCGCTCGACATCGGCGGCAATGAAGCGCACGTTGTCGACGTCCGCCTCCGCGGCGCGGCGCTGGGCGTCCTCCAGGAACTGTGCGACGCAGTCCAGGCCCAGGACCTCGCCCCGAGGACCGGTGCGGCGCGCCAGCTCGATGGCGGTATCGCCCCAGCCGCAGCCGACATCGAGGATCCGGCTACCGGGTTCGATATCGAGTCGCGTGAGCGGAATCCGGCTGTGGTAGCTCAGACCGTTCATCAGGATGTCCTGGAAGCGATCGAACTTGTCGGCCAGGGTGTCGTTCCAGAATTCGACGTATTCGCTGGTGGTTTGCGTGGTCTGTTGCATGGCGTACCTCCGGGATGGAAGCCATGGGAGTCGCGGCGTCTCGCACCGCAGCACGTCGACGGGGCATCACGCTGACACGATCCGCCGTCTACCTATCAGTTCTAGCAGCTGGTCTCCCTTTCTGCGGCTCCTATCATGATTCAGGCCCATGAACGGGCCAGGGTCTGTCGAATCTGATGAACAGCCAGTATTTCAGTACGCGATTACCTTATACCAGGCGGATTGGGCTCATTTCCGCTAGCGACAAAGCAGAGCTTTTTGTACATCAAGAGGCCACTCGTGAAGCCCATAAGTGAAAAAAAATCTCACATCGAAACCATTCAGCTTACGCGCCGCAGGCTATAATTAAGCAGCCCAAGCCAGACCTCCCTGACGGCGATCACAAGACCCTGCACACAGGCCATGAACGAGTGCTCCTGATGAACCCGCGTGTCCTGCAGGGACGCTTTCCTTGCCCTCTCGAGATCCACCAGGCCGACGGCACGGTGCCTACCGGCAAGGCGTGGCGCCGTAGGATCCACCTCGGTATCGGGCGTCACTCGGCACCCAGGATCGGATACCGATGACCGTTACCGCCTAGATACCTCAACGAGGCAATGACCATGAAACTCATGGCATGCAGTTCGGCCCTGATCATCGCACTGCTGTCCATCTCTCCCGTTATGGCAGCAGATTCGGTGTATCTGGAAGAGCGTACGAAACGCCTTCACGAAAAGGCGAAGACATCCACCGTGGTACCGACAACAATGCAACAAAAGGTAGGAACGCGCACAACGGGAGCAAGAGCGGTACCGGCGGCGACAAACACATCCCCCGATCCCTGGTGGCGCTGACACCCAGCGCTGTATATCAAGCGCTCCCCGGACAAGGACCATGGTGGATAAGCAGCAGTCCCCTCACCGCCACGGCTCGCCATCGAGCCGTGGCGGCTTCCTGTTGCCCCGAGGGGAACCCGCAGCGTTCCGGTAACCGAGTACGCTGTCTTGCCGGCGCACGGGCGAACAGACATCGAGCCGTCTCGACGCCATAACGGGAACGCTCAGCAAAATCCGCGTGAACCCTCGCCCACTCGGGCGGGGAGGTAAGCGGGCAGCGCGGTAGCGCTGCTGGGGTTGCCCGACAGGATAAGACGACATACGCTGTACATACATCCATGCTATGTGCTTCGTTATGTTGAATGCCACGAAGATACGCATCTACCCCACGACCGAGCAGGTGGCGTTTCTGAACCGCCAGTTCGGCGCGGTGCGTTTCTGCTACAACACCGGCCTTCGCATCATGTCCCATCGCTACAAGCGCCACGGCCACTCGTTGAGTGCAAAACACGACATCAAAAAACTGCTGCCGGTGGCCAAGAAGTCCCGCCAGTATGGCTGGCTGAAAGAAGCGGATTCCATGGCTCTCCAGCAGTCGTGCATCAATCTCGACCAAGCCTTCCAGCGCTTCTTCGACCCCCATCAAAAGACGGGCTACCCGCGCTTCAAGAGCAAGCGGGGCAAGCAATCCAGCTACCACTGCGTCGGCGTCAATGCTGGCGATAGCTGGATCAAGGTGCCCAAGCTCGGGCCGATCAAGGCCAAGGTGCATCGCAAGGTTGAGGGCAGGCTGAAAAGCATCACCCTGACCCGGACGGTCACCGGGAAGCACTACGCCTCGCTGCTCTACGAAACAGAACAGGTCGCCCCGGCACTGCTGAAGGATGTAGACGCTGCCGGTGTCGTCGGCCTCGACATGGGGTTGTCGCATCTGGCCATTGACTCCACCGGCCGCAAGATCGCCAATCCGCGCTTCCTCAAGCAGGCGCAGAAGAACCTCAAGCGCAAACAGCAGGCGCTGGCCCGCACGAAGAAGGGCAGCGCCCATCGAGCTAGGGCACGGCTGCTCGTCGCCAAGGCGCACGAGCGGGTGGCCAATGCCCGCAATGACTTCCAGCACAAGCTCTCTCGACAGATTGTTGACGACAACCAAGCGGTGATCGTCGAGACGCTGAAGGTCAAGAACATGATGAAGAACGCCAGGCTCGCCAAGCACATCGGCGATGCGTCATGGCATGCCTTGACGGCCAAACTGGACTACAAGGCCAAGGAGCAGGGCAAACATCTGGTCAAGATCGACCCGTGGTTTGCCAGCTCCCAGACCTGCCATGTCTGCCAGCACAAGATGCACGCCATGCCGTTGAGTCTCCGGTCGTGGGAGTGCCCCGCCTGCCACACACAGCACGACCGGGACATCAACGCGGCGCTGAACATCAAGCATCAAGGCATAGTGAAGTTGAAGGCGGAAGGGCTGTCCGTCACTGCCCATGGAGGCTTGCGTAAGTCCGGCATGTCGCCGGCTGCTGCCTGAGAAGTGGGAAGCCTCGCCCGTGGCGCGTCAGCGCTTAGGGCGGGGAGCAGTCACGCGTTATAGACCACCCGCTCCAGCTCGCTGATGTCATAGCCGCCCAGCGCCTCGGCGCGCTCGGCAAAGCGCGTCTCACGGGCGAAGGCCAGCAGCCGCTGGATCGGCGGCTCGAAGTAGCTGCGCCGCCGGAGGGCCAGTTCGAAAGCCTCCTCATGCAACCCCACGAAAGCCAGTCCCTGACGGCGCGCCGCCGCCTCGACGCCTAGCCCCGCATCCGCCTCGCCCTGGCGGATCGACAGCGCCAGATCATCCTCGTTGAGCGACGGATGCGGGGTAAAGTGCAGCCGGCCGGTATCGATCCCCGCCCGGGCCAATAGCCAGGTCAGCAAACGCTGGGCTCCGGCATCCGGTTGTCGGTGAGCCACGCGCACTGTGTCCCTAACCAGGTCCTCGAGGCCGTTGATGCCCAGGGGATTGTCCGGCGCCAGCAGCAGCCCCTGGCGACGCCTCGCCCAGCGCACCATGACCAGGTCGCGCATGCCGCCGAGCCCCAGGGTCTCGGGCCGGTTGTAGCTTCCGCTCCGGGCGTCCAGCAGGTGCATGCCCGCCACCATCACCTCGCCGGCCAGCAGGCGCCGCACCCCGTCACCGCTGCCGTGGCAGAGCAGCGCCAGTCCCGCCCCGCTCTCGCGCACCGCCCACTCCAGCAGCGGGTCCTGGCTGCCCGCCAGCACCACGGGCACCGGCCGGCTACTGGCCCGGTCGCCCTCCAGGTGGTTCATCAACCACAGATCGATGCTCTGGCGCGGAAAGAGCAGCTTGCCGGTCACGCGCACGCAGGGCATCGCTCCCTGGCGCACCAGGTCATAGACCTTGCGCTCCTTGAGGCGCAGGTAATCGGCCACCTCGGCGGTGGTCAGGTAGGTGCGGGACGCACTCCCCCGGTCGGTTTCCCGCATGCAGGCCCCCTTGGCGGCAATGATGTCGTTATCCTGCATGGTACTGCATGAATTCCTGCGTTGGATGCGCCTTGGCGATTTAACGCACAAGATGCAGGGAGAGCGCAGGAGAGCCCGATGCCCGACGATGCCAACGCCTTCCAGACCGCCCTGGCCCTGATCCTGGGGGGCGATCCCGATCTGATCGGAATCGTGGCGCTGTCGCTGCAGGTTTCGCTCTCCGCGGTGCTGATCGCCGCGCTGATCGCCCTGCCGCTCGGTGCGGCGCTAGCCCTGTGGCGCTTTCCCGGCCGCGGGGCGGTCATCGTGATGCTCAATGCCCTGATGGGGCTGCCGCCGGTAGTGGCCGGGCTGGCGGTCTACCTGCTGCTCTCCCGGGCCGGGCCCCTGGGCGAGTTCGGCCTGCTCTTTACCCCCGGCGCCATGGTGATCGCCCAGGTGATCCTGGTGCTGCCGATCATCGCCGCCCTGACCCGCCAGCAGGTCGAGGAGCTACACGGCGAGTACCGCGAACAGCTCACCTCGCTGGGCGTCTCGCGCCCGCGGCGCATCCCCACCCTGCTGTGGGACGCCCGCCTGGGGCTGACGACCGTGATGCTGGCCGGCTTCGGCCGGGCCAGCGCCGAGGTCGGGGCGGTGATGATCGTCGGTGGCAACATCGACGGCGTCACCCGGGTGATGACCACCGCCATCGTGCTGGAAACCAGCAAGGGCAACCTGCCCCTGGCGCTAGGGCTGGGCATGGTCCTGCTCGTGCTGGTCGCTCTGGTCAACGCCGCCGCCCACCTGGTGGGCGAGACGGCACAGAGGCGGCTGGGATGAACGACATGCGGCGGCTACCCATGGCAGCCATACCCTCGCTCGCCCTGGAGGGCGTCGGCTTCACGCATCGCGGCCAGACCCTGCTGCATCCCCTGGACCTGCGCCTCGCCGGCTGCCAGCGCACCCTGGTGATGGGCCCCAACGGTGCCGGCAAGAGCCTGCTGATGCGCCTGGCCCACGGCCTGCTGGCCCCTTCCAGCGGCCGCGTGAGTTGGGAGGGCCGCCCGCCCCGCCAGGCGATGGTCTTCCAGCGCCCGGTGCTGCTCAAGCGCTCGGCGCTGGCCAACCTCACCTATGTCCTGGCGATCAACGGCACGCCCTATCGTCGGCGCAAGCCCCTGGCACGCGAGGCGCTGGAGCGCTTCGGCCTGGCGACCCTCGAAAAGCGCCCGGCCCGGGTGCTCTCGGGGGGCGAGCAGCAGCGTCTGGCCCTGGCCCGGGCCTGGCTGGTTGATCCCGAGGTGTTGTTTCTCGACGAGCCCACCGCCGCCCTCGACCCGGCCGCCATCCAGGCGGTGGAGTCCGCCGTGGGCGATTTCCATCGGCGCGGCACGCGCATTCTGATGACCACCCACGACCTCCAGCAGGCTCGACGCCTGGCCGACGACATCGTGCTGCTCTTCGGCGGCCGACTGGTCGAGCACAGCCCGGCCGAGCGTTTCTTCAGCGATCCGCAGACCCCGGAAGCCAGAGCCTTTATCCGCGGCGAGCTGGTCTGGTGACCGCTCGCGCCCCCTGCGCCACTCCCGAAGGAGGGAAGAACATCATGAAGAAGGCAGGACTCACCCTCGTCGCCATCGGCCTGGCGGGGCTCTCGCTGGGCGTCTCGGCCCGGGACGAGGCGCCCTACATCATCCTGGCCTCGACCACCTCCACCGAGGCCTCGGGCCTCTTCGACGCCATCATCCCCCCCTTCACCGAGAAGACCGGCATCGAGGTCCGGGTGGTCGCCGTGGGTACCGGCCAGGCCTTCGAGATCGCCCGCCGGGGCGACGCCGACAGCCTGCTGGTGCACGACACCGCCGGCGAAAAGCGCTTCGTCGAGGAGGGTTACGGCAGCGAGCGCGCCGATGTGATGGCCAACGACTTCGTGCTCATCGGCCCCGGCGAGGATCCGGCAGGCATCAGCGAGGCCGACACCGTGGAGCAGGCCTTCACGCGCATTGCCGAGGCCGCGGCGCCCTTCGCCTCACGCGGCGACGACAGCGGCACTAACCGCGCCGAAAGGCGCCTCTGGCAGGCCGCGGGCGTCGAACCGGGTGGCGAGTGGTACCGGGAACTGGGCAGCGGCATGGGCCCGACCTTGAACACCGCCGCCGGCATGAACGCCTACGTGATGGCCGACCGCGCCACCTGGGTCGCTTTCGACAACCGCCAGGACCTGGAACTGCTGTTCGAGGGCGACGAGGCGCTGTTCAACCCGTACGGCAGCGTGCTGATCGCTCCCGAGCGACATCCCCACCTCAAGCACGACCTCGCCGAACAGTGGCATGAGTGGCTGCTCTCCGAGCAAGGCCAGGCCGCCATCGCCGACTTCGAGGTAAAGGGCCAGCCGCTGTTCTTCCCCAGCGCCGCCGAATGACCCTGTAGGGTCAGACCCTTCAGGATACTTAAGGGTCTGACCCCAGCCCCGCCAGCAGGCCCGCCAGTTCGTTGCAAAGAAAGCGCGACTCGACGCACTCGTCCAGGTGTCCCTCGGCAAAGCGCAGCAGCCCCAGCGCCGCATGGGGCAGCCGCCGGTCGCGGCGCACGATGAACTGCCAATGGCTCTCGAGGGGCAGACCCGCCACCGGCAGGATCACCAGGTCCGGATGCTCCGGCGGCAGCACGTGCTCGGAGAGCACGGCGAGCCCCATTCCCGAAGCCACGCCGACCCGGATCGCCTCGTTGCTGGCCATCTGTAGCGTCGGCCCCAGGGTCAGCCCCTGCTCCTGCAGCCAGCTCTCGAAAAGCATCCGCGTGGCCGAGCCGGGTTCGCGCAGCAGGAAGCGCTCGCCCAGCAGCTCGCTCATCGCCACTTGGTCGCGTCCCGCCAGGGGGTGGCCCTGGGGCGCCACGGCCACCAGGGGGTTGCGCAGGAAGCGGCCAGCCCGGGCATGGGCCAGCGAAGGGGGATGGCTGAACACGTAGAGGTCGTCGTCCTGGCGCTCGAAGCGGGTCAGCACCTGGCGACGGTTGCCGATATGCAGGGTGACGTCCACCTCGGGGAAGGCGCGGCTGTAGGGGCCGAGCAGGCGCGGCAGCACATACTGGGCGGTATTGACCAGGGCGATGGAGCAGCGCCCCCGTGCCCCGCCGCGCAGCGAGGCCAGGTAGTCTTCGACGTCGTCGAAGCGCCCCAGCACCTCGCGGCTCGCCCGATAGAGCTCGCCGCCCGCCTCGGTAGGCACCAGGCGCCCCTGGCGGCTCTCCAGCAGCGGCTCGCCCACCGTCTCGGCCAGGCGGCGCAGCTGCTGGGAGACCGTGGGCTGGGTCAGGTGAAGCCGTCGCGCCGCCTCGCTGACCGAGCCGGCATGCACCACCGCCACATAGACCTGCAGCAGGCGGAAGGTCAGATGTCGGATGTTCATTGCGGCAGTGCCCCGGCTTACATAGATGATTATCCATGATGCAGTGCCAAAGAGTTTATTGGAATCAATGACCCGAGCTTCGCAGAATGCGTGGCGTTTTCCTCCGCTACCCGAGACCCTCCGATGCCCGATATCGTGGTGATGTTCTTCCTGCTCGGCCTGCTGGCCGGGCTGGTGAAGTCCGACCTGACCATTCCCAAGGCCGCCTACGACACCCTGAGCCTGCTGCTGATGCTGACCATCGGCCTCAAGGGCGGCATGGCGCTCTACGGCAACCTGGGCTGGTCGCTGGTGCCCGAACTGGCCGCCGTGGCGGCGCTCGGCGCGCTGATCCCGCTGGCCCTGATGCCGGTGCTGCGCCGCCTCGCCCGCCTCTCCGCCGCCGACAGCGCCAGCATTGCCGCCCATTACGGCTCGGTGAGCGCCGGCACCTTTGCCGTGGCGCTGGCCTTCGCCGAGAGCCGCGCGCTGCCCATCGGCGCCGAGGTCACCCTCTATCTGGTGATGATGGAGCTGCCGGCGATCATGGTCGCCATCGCCCTCTACCGCCGCCATGCGGGCAAGAGCTCGGGCGAAGCGATGCAGGGGATCTGGCACGAGACCCTGACCAACCGCGGCGTGATCCTGCTGGCCGGCGGCGCGGTGATCGGCGCCATGTATGGCCCCCAGGAGGGCGCCAACGTCACCGAGCTCTTCACCGGTGCCTTCCATGCCGTGCTCGCCCTCTTCCTGCTGCAGATGGGCCTTACCGCCGCCGAGACCCTGCGCCCGATTCCCTGGTTCCACTGGCGCCTGCTCACCTTCGCCCTGGTGGCCCCGCCGCTGCTGGCCATGGCCGGTCTGACCGTCGGCCTGGCGCTGGGCCTGCCCCAGGGCTCCCTGCTGATTCTCACCGCCCTTGCCGCCAGCGCCTCCTACATCGCCGCGCCGGCCGCCATCCGCACGGCGATCCCCCAGGCCAACATCGGCCTGGCGATGCTGGCCTCGCTCGGCTTCACCTTCCCGCTCAACGTGATCATCGGCATCCCGCTCTATCACCAGCTGATCACCTGGCTGACGGCTTGAGCTCCCGAGACCGGCCACCAGGCAGTGGCCGGTCTCACTCCTCGCCACTCACTCCTCACTCATCACCCCTCGCCCTGCTTTCGACATTCGTCGTAGCGGTAAGAACCTGCACTTTACGTTAACGTCAACCTCGCCTAATCTTGTGCCATCTGCCATCTTGATGGCACCACTTTGCCTGTGGCGCCGACCGCCCGAGCGATCGGCGTCTCACCTGACAAGAACGGGAGCCCGCCATGCAAACGCCCTACAAGCCCCTCGATTTCGGCCTCGATGACGAACTGAACATGCTGCGCGATCATGTCAATGCCTTCGCCCGCGACGAGATCGCCCCGCGCGCCGCCGAGATCGACGAAAAGAACGAGTTCCCCAACGATCTCTGGCAGAAGTTCGGCGACATGGGGCTGCTCGGCATCACCGTGTCGGACGAGGACGGCGGTAGCGGCATGGGCTATCTGGCGCACTGCATCGCCATGGAGGAGATCTCCCGGGCCAGCGCCTCCGTGGGTCTCTCCTACGGCGCGCACTCCAACCTCTGCGTCAACCAGCTCAAGATCAACGCCAGTGCCGAGCAGAAGGCCAAGTACCTGCCCAAGCTGATCAGCGGCGAGCATATCGGCGCGCTGGCCATGTCCGAGCCGGGCGCCGGTTCCGACGTGGTCTCCATGAAGCTGCGCGCGCGCAAGGATGGCGACAAGTACATCCTCAACGGCAACAAGATGTGGATCACCAACGGCCCCGACGCCGATGTCCTGGTGGTCTACGCCAAGACCGACCCGGAGGCCGGCTCCAAGGGGATCACCGCCTTCATCATCGAGAAGGACATGCCCGGCTTCTCCACCGCCCAGAAGCTCGACAAGCTGGGCATGCGCGGCTCCAACACCTGCGAACTGGTGTTCCAGGACTGCGCCGTGCCGGAAGAGAACATTCTCGGCGAGCTGGGCAAGGGCGTGCGCGTGCTGATGAGCGGCCTGGATTACGAGCGCACCGTGCTCGCCGCCGGCTCCATCGGCATCATGCAGGCAGCCCTGGATGTCGTGGTGCCCTATGTCCACGAGCGCAAGCAGTTCAACCAGTCGATCGGCGAGTTCCAGCTGGTGCAGGGCAAGATCGCCGACATGTACACCACCCTGAACGCCTGCCGCGCCTATCTCTACGCCGTGGCGGCCGGCTGCGACCGCGGCCAGACCTCCCGCAAGGACGCCGCCGGCGTGATCCTCTACTGCGCGGAGAAGGCCACCCAGGTGGCGCTGGACGCCATCCAGCTGCTCGGTGGCAACGGCTACATCAACGAGTACCCCACCGGCCGCCTGCTGCGCGACGCCAAGCTCTACGAGATCGGCGCCGGCACCAGCGAGATCCGCCGCATGCTGATCGGCCGCGAGATCTTTAACGAAACGGCATGATCGGTGACTTCTCGCTGTAGGAGCCTTGCGTGCAAGGCGATGGCAACGGGAGCTTATCGCGCTGCAAGCAGCGCTCCTACAATGAGCCAGAATCAGCCTGATAGGCCACCGGGCCTGTCCTGTAGGAGCACAGCTTGCTGCGCGAATGGCGCCGACAGGCGCCCCTGATTAAGCTCGCTAACGCGATCCGCTCCTGCATTCGTCATCAAGGCACCGGTAAAGACATCCAAGGGATCCAAGATGAGCATCCTCCAGACCCAGATCAATTCACGCAGCGACGTCTTCCAGGCCAACGACGTCGCCATGCGCCACGAGGTCGGCAAGCTGCGCGAGCTGACCGCGGCCATCGCCCAGGGCGGCGGCCAGAAGGCCCGCGAGCGCCACGAGTCCCGCGACAAGCTGTTCGTGCGCGACCGCATCGATCACCTGATCGACGAGGGTTCGCCCTTCCTCGAGTTCTCGTCGCTGGCCGCCCATGAGGTCTACGATTCGGCGGTGCCCGCCGCCGGCGTGGTCACCGGCATCGGCCGCGTCTCGGGGGTCGAGTGCGTGATCGTCGCCAACGACGCCACGGTCAAGGGCGGCACCTACTTCCCGCTGACCGTGAAGAAGCACCTGCGCGCCCAGGAGATCGCCCGCAAGCACCGCCTGCCGTGCCTCTACCTGGTCGACTCCGGCGGCGCCTTCCTGCCCCGCCAGGACGAGGTCTTCCCGGATCGCGACCACTTCGGCCGCATCTTCTACAACCAGGCCACGCTCTCCGCCGAGGGCATCCCGCAGATCGCCGTGGTCATGGGCTCCTGCACCGCGGGCGGCGCCTACGTGCCGGCCATGGCCGACGAGTCGATCATCGTCAAGGAGCAGGGCACCATCTTCCTGGGCGGCCCGCCGCTGGTGAAGGCCGCCACCGGCGAGAGCATCAGCGCCGAGGACCTGGGCGGCGCCGACGTCCACGCCAAGAAGAGCGGCGTGGCCGACCACTACGCCGAGAACGATGCCCACGCCCTGCAGCTGGCCCGCGCCTGCGTCTCGCGCCTCAACTGGCAGAAGCGCGGCCAGCTCAAGATGCAGGCGCCCAAGCCGCCGCGCCTCGACCCCAGCGAGCTCTACGGTATCGTCGGCACCGACCTCAAGAAGCCCTACGACGTGCGCGAAGTGATCGGGCGCATCGTCGACGACTCCGATTTCGACGAGTTCAAGCGCTACTACGGCGACACCCTGGTCACCGGCTTCGCCCATATCCAGGGCTACCCGGTGGGCATCGTCGCCAACAACGGCGTGCTGTTCTCGGAGAGTGCCGTGAAAGGCGCGCACTTTATCGAGCTGTGCGCGCAGCGCAAGATTCCGCTGATCTTCCTGCAGAACATCACCGGTTTCATGGTGGGCTCGAAGTACGAGCACGAGGGCATCGCCAAGCACGGCGCCAAGCTGGTCACCGCGGTGGCCTGTGCCAAGGTGCCCAAGTTCACCGTGCTGATCGGCGGCAGCTTCGGCGCCGGCAACTACGGCATGTGCGGCCGCGCCTATGATCCCAACCTGCTGTTCATGTGGCCGAATGCGCGCATCTCGGTGATGGGCGGCGAGCAGGCCGCCGGCGTGCTCTCCCAGGTCAAGCGCGAGCAGATCGAGCGTGAGGGCCGCGAATGGACGCCGGAGGAAGAAGAGGCCTTCAAGGCGCCCACCCGTGAGCAGTACGAACACCAGGGCCATCCCACCTACGCCAGCGCCCGGCTGTGGGACGACGGGGTGATCGACCCGCTGCAGACCCGCGAGATCCTCGGCCTGTCGCTGGCCGCCGCCATGAATGCCGAAGTGGAAGAGACCCGCTTCGGCGTGTTCCGGATGTGAGGTCGAGATGACGCAGACTTATTCACGACTGACGATCGACGACCGCGGCGTGGCCTGGCTGACCCTGGAGCGCCCGGACGTTCACAACGCCTTCGACGACAGCCTGATCGCCGAGCTCAATGTGCACCTCGAGCGTCTCCACGATGCCGCACGGCATGGTGAAGTGCGGGCCGTGGTGCTGGGCTCCGAGGGCAAGAGCTTCTCCGCCGGTGCCGACCTGAACTGGATGAAGCGCATGGTGGCGTACGACGTCGATGACAACATCGCCGACTCGCGCAAGCTCGCCGCGCTGATGCACGGCCTGGACACCCTGCCCTGCCCCACCGTGTGCCGTGTGCAGGGGGCCGCCTTCGGTGGCGCCGTGGGCCTGGCCGCCTGCTGCGACATCGTGATCGCCTCCGAGAAGGCGAAGTTCTGCCTCTCCGAGGTGAAGATCGGCCTCTCGCCGGCGGTGATCAGCCCCTACGTGCAGCGTGCCCTGGGGGAACGCCAGGCGCGCCGCTACGCGCTGACCGCGGAGGTGATGGACGCCCCCACCGCCCTGGCGCTGGGCCTGGCCCACCGAGTGGTCGAGCCCGAGACGCTCGACGACGCCGTGGCCGCCATGCTCGACACCCTGCTCGCCGGCTCGCCCCAGGCACAGCGCGCGACCAAGGCGCTGCTCGCCGAGGTCGCCCGCGCGCCCGACAGCAAGGCCACCCGCGAGCACACCTGCCAGGTAATCAGCGAGCTGCGCGTCAGCGCCGAGGGCCAGGAAGGGCTGGCCAGCTTCTTCGAGAAGCGCCGCCCGGCCTGGATAAACGATAGCGACACGACCGCCACGGAGCGACGCTCATGAGCCTCAATACCTTCGACACCCTGCTGGTCGCCAACCGCGGCGAGATTGCCTGCCGCGTGATGCGCACCGCGCGTGCCATGGGCCTGCGCACCGTCGCCGTCTACTCCGACGCCGACGCCAACGCCCGCCACGTGCGCGAGGCCGACGAGGCCATCCGCCTCGGCCCGGCCGCGGCCCGCGAGAGCTACCTCAAGGTCGAGGCCGTGGTCGAGGCCGCCCAGCGCAGCGGCGCCGGCGCCATCCACCCCGGCTACGGTTTCCTCTCCGAGAACGGCGCCTTCGTCGAGGCGCTCGACCAGGCCGGCATCGTCTTCGTCGGCCCGCCCGCCTCGGCCATCGCCGCCATGGGCGACAAGTCCGCCGCCAAGGCGCGCATGGCCAACGCCGGCGTGCCGCTGGTGCCGGGCTACCACGGCGACGACCAGGACGATGCCCTGCTCAAGGCCGAGGCCGACAAGATCGGCTACCCGGTGCTGCTCAAGGCCAGTGCCGGCGGCGGCGGCAAGGGCATGCGCGTGGTGGAGTCCGCCGCCAACTTCCAGGCCGCGCTGGACGGTTGCCGCCGCGAGTCCCAGGCCGCCTTCGGCGACCAGCGCATGCTGATCGAGAAGTACCTGACCCAGCCGCGCCACGTCGAGGTGCAGGTGTTCTGCGACAGCCTCGGCAATGGCGTCTACCTCTTCGAGCGCGACTGCTCCGTGCAGCGCCGCCACCAGAAGGTGCTGGAAGAGGCCCCGGCCCCGGGCATGACCGCCGCGCTGCGCCGCGAGATGGGCGAAGCCGCGATGCGCGCCGCCAAGGAGATCGGCTACGTGGGTGCCGGTACCGTGGAGTTCCTGCTGGACATCGACGGCTCGTTCTTCTTCATGGAGATGAACACTCGCCTGCAGGTGGAGCACCCGGTCACCGAGATGATCACCGGACAGGACCTGGTCGAGTGGCAGCTGCGCGTGGCCATGGGCGAGGCGCTTCCCCTCACCCAGGAGGAGCTGACCATCACCGGCCACAGCTTCGAGGCGCGGCTCTACGCTGAGGACCCGGAACAGGACTTCCTGCCCGCCACCGGCACCCTGACCCGCTTCGCCATGGACCTGGAAGGCGCCGGCCTCGACCCCGAGCGCGTGCGCCTGGACAGCGGCGTGGAGACTGGTGACGCCGTCTCGATGCACTACGACCCGATGCTCGCCAAGCTGATCGTGCACGGCAACGACCGCGCCCAGGCGCTGGCGACCCTGAACCGGGCGCTGGCCGCCCTCGACGTGCAGGGCGTGGTCACCAACCGCGCCTTCCTGCAGCGGCTGGCCACCCACCCCGCCTTCCGTGACGCGGAGCTTGATACCCGCTTTATCGAGAAGCACGAGGAGACGCTGTTCGCGCCGCGCCGCTACAGCGTCGAGGAGTATGCCGGGGCCGCCCTGGTGGGCCTCAACCAGCTTTCCCGCGAGTGCGAGAGCGACTCGCCCTGGGACCGCCACGACGGCTTCCGCGTCAACGCCCCGCGCACCATTCGCATCTCCCTCTGCGACCCGGCCCACGCCCAGGACGACGACGATTCCGAGGCCGTGGTGGTGGTCGAGGGCACCCGCGAGGACAACAGCGGCCCCTGGCACCTCACCATCGGCGGCGAGACGCTCACCGCACGCCTCGACCCGCTGGCCGGCGACGCCGTGGCCATGACTCTTGACGGCCACCGCCGCCGCCTGCAGGCCCGCCGCGACGGCAACGTGGTGGTGATGGTCGACCCGCGCGGCGAGACCCGCCTGTTCTGGCGGCGCATCGACGCCATCGACCACGGCCACCACGAGGCCGAGTCCACCCTCACCGCCCCCATGCACGGCACCGTGGTGGCGCTGCTGGTGGAGCCCGGCCAGAAGGTGGAAAAGGGCATGCCGCTGATGGTCATGGAAGCCATGAAGATGGAGCACACCATGACCGCACCCGCCGACGGCCATGTGGCCAGCTTCCACTTCCACGCCGGTGATACCGTCGGCCAGGGCGACGTGCTGCTCGAGTTCGCTCCGGACGAATAATCGGGTGTTCGTGGGAGCAGCAGGGTTGGTGGGAGCACAGGTTTTCGTAGGAGCGCTGCTTGCAGCGCGAAGGGGTTACCCTTCTGGAGCAACGCTCCCAGCACAATGAGGCCGCCCTTCGTGGGAGAGCTGCTCCCAGCATGACGGGGTTGCCCTTCGTGGGAGCACTGCTTGCAGCGCGAATGGAGGCCGCAGGCCTCCCCTGCCAGAGACAGGCACCATCACGGGCCATACGTCTCGGCCGGGGCCTGCTCCGAGGGTCGAAGCCCCGTGGGTCAGACCCCGGCGGCGGCCAGCCCCACCGGCGACGACCCCCGAAACAAGTCACACGGCTTGGCGGGGTCTGACCCGGAGGGGCCTGCCACCGAGCTCAAATAGCCAAGATCCTGGCCGGGGCATGCCCCCGTCAGGCCGATAAGGATGGGAGACAACCGATGGCATTCCCCACACACGTGCGCCTGGTCGAGGTCGGCCCGCGCGACGGGCTGCAGAACGAGCCCGAGCCGATCAGCACCACCACCAAGCTCGAGCTGATCGAGCGCCTCGGCGCGGCGGGCATAAGCTACATCGAGGCGGCCAGCTTCGTCTCGCCCAAGTGGGTGCCGCAGATGGCCGACCATCTGCAGGTGATGAAGAACCTCGCTCGGCAGGAGGGCGTCACCTATGCCGCCCTCACCCCCAACCTCAAGGGGCTGGAAGGCGCGCTGGAATGCGGCGTCGAGGAAGTCGCGGTATTCGGCGCCGCCTCCGAGGCCTTCTCGCAGAAGAACATCAACTGCTCGGTGGCCGAATCCCTGGCCCGTTTCGAGCCGGTGCTCGAGCGCGCGCAGCAGGCCGGCGTGCTGGTTCGCGGCTACGTCTCCTGCGTGCTGGGCTGCCCCTACGAGGGCGAGATCGCCCCGGCCAAGGTGGCAGAGGTCTCCAAGGCGCTCTATGACATGGGCTGCTATGAAGTCTCGCTCGGTGACACCATCGGCACCGGCACCCCGCTCAAGGCCAAGCGCATGATCGAGGCCGTGAGCCGCGACATCCCTATGACCCAACTCGCCGCCCACTTCCACGACACCTACGGCCAGGCACTCGCCAACCTCTACGCGGTGATGGAAGAAGGCATCGCCGTGGTCGACAGCTCCGTGGCGGGCCTCGGCGGCTGCCCCTACGCCAAGGGCGCCTCAGGCAACGTGGCAAGCGAGGACGTGGTCTACCTGCTCGACGGCCTCGGCATCGAAACCGGCATCGACCTCGACGCCCTCGCCGCCACCGGCACCTGGATCACCCAGGCCATCGAACGGCCCAACCGCTCCAAGGTCGGTGTGGCGCTCTCCGCTAAGTAACAGCAGAGCCAAAACGAAAAGCCCCCGGGCCAGGTGAGTGACTCGGGGGCTTTTGGGTTTCGTTTGTTATGTTCATTTAACGCCAGAGCGCACCGGCGCACTCTAGTGCGTCCGAGTGACGCGAATTGTTAGGCCGGTTTGGTACCCCTATGTTTCACATGCTTTCTATATTACGCTGAGCGCATTAGTATTATTTCTTTTACGCTCTCCAGAATAGTCGATGTTTCTTGTGATTCGGCATAACTGTCATCATCGAATTGGACAGATTGAAGGGTTGCCGTCAAACGATTCAAATGCATCAGTAAAGCGTTACATTCCGTGACGGTTAGAGCATAGCCGCGAACACGTACAAAGTTTTCCAACTCCTTCAACGCACGGAGAGCATATGGCCGATGACTCGCTTCATTTAGCATCGAAGCAATATTATCCAGCTGTGTAAGGATTTGCTCAAACCGTACTACGGACTTCGATTCTGTATCTGCCGATTCGAGCATCAAGAGTATACGAAGTGCATGTGTATCTAGTTGGAATGTTTTAAAACCTGTTAAAGAACTTGCTCTTGCGTATGCAGTATTTAAGAAGCGTTCTGCCGCCCCGAGCTCCTTCATATCCATCATCAGTATCGAATATTGCAACCAAAATAATGGCTCACCATTTACATTAATGTCCCTGTGCAACTGATCAAACAGACCAGCCAATAATGAACTTTGGTTCGAACCTTTAACTAAACGCTTAAGATTTGTGACCTGCATAAAATAGCTAGTAATCGCTTGATAAGGCCGACGCGGCTTTCTCCTTACCCCTTCTGTAACTATACTATAAATGCTGGAAACTACATCTTCAGCATCAAAAAAATTTTCCGACAAATATTCAGAGAATATCGGAGAGTGGGGGCGAAGATCATCCCCATTAAAATGAACAATTTCTGAAGCCGCCTCCCTAAACTTCGAGGCTAAAACGTATGTATCACCACCTGTAATTGCCCTTAAGAATGCCGAATCAGGGTATTGTCCAGCAATGTTTAACAAATGGATAGAGACCATAGCCGTACGTAAAGTTGAGTCGCCGAGTATGGGTTCAAGCTCCTGTTGCAGCTTCTCTTTGATCCCTGAGTGCTTGTAGACGGAAGTTACGACCTCTCGAATATCTTCACATCGAGACAATTCTTTCCTAAGTGCAGGCTCCAAAATTCCCGCATCATCAAGCAAATGGAAAAAATCGTCTTTCTCGGCTTCCAATAGGCCATTTAGATTTATCCTTTCCAACGGTGAGGGCAGGCGCTCTCGAATTTCGTGCAGGCGAACGTCCTGTATTCCGGTCCTAATAGCGATCACGAATTTAGCTGCATCCAGCCTATCTGCAGTGGCCCGAATTACGTCAAGGGCTACATCATATGAGTCAAAGATAATTACAACATTGTTCAATGAATGAAGAGCATTTATATCTTGATTCAATGTCGGGGATATATCTTGACACCAGAAGCATTTATATCCAATCTCCGACAGCTTATAAGCAAGAAGGCTTAGAAACAGAGACTTTCCGTTTCCTAACCGGGAATGAACAAGTAGACTACGTGCAGTTTTTAATATAGCAGCTGCGTTTTCAACTCGTTCTTGACGAGGAACAACATAGGTTCGTCCAGGCAATGATGCAATACAGCGCTTTTCATTAAAAGTCCCATACGTAACAAGATTAAGAATCTCTATAGCAGTTGGTGGCGCCAATGTCTTTTTGTCTTTGTGTGGATCAAAATACCTAAAGGATTTAAGTGAAAAAGGATCTTTAAGTCGGTCAAGTCGTGGCAGGCTGATGCACCTCTTAGAAAAATCTTCAAGACCTTCCGGGATTACTTGGCCATAATTTTGAACCCTTCTCTCAAATATTTTATCGGTTGACCTATTAACGAAATAGGTTTTATCTTTAATATCAGTCACCGGATGAAGAAGCGCTGATATATGGTAGTCTGAGAGGCTATACCCAATAAAGAAGCAATTCGTTGCAAACCTAATGTCCCGTATAAATTCGTCATACCAAATCGAATTCTCGAAATGCTGCTTGATATACGAACCTTCATTTAATATTAACTGCTCTAATACATTACCCCTGTTTGTTTTTCCTATCGTGCCATGCAAGTGGACAACGGAACCCGGAAGGATTTTTCTAGGTTTCTTTTCATCATAGTTGAACGACTTAAAACTACGCTTTAAATCAAAAAAAGCTTTCTCAACGCTATCATCATAATTTGTAGTATAGATACGAAGCCAAGGGAGCTCCAAAAGCTTAAGCTGAGCTTCAGAAAGTTCATTAATGGTGAATGTTTCGTAGAGAAGTTGGTATAAGTCAGTAGTCCTAGCCACTTCGTCAGCTAACGTTTGGAAATTATGATCGTTTTTATCTACACCGACGATTTCGGCAAAAATAGACTTAAGCTTCAATCCGCTGGGTAACGATTCGCCAAGTATGTTTTTCGATGCGACCGAGAATCCCGATCCAAGAAAAAGAATGGAGCCTTCTGGGTCTAGAGTCTTTAGTTATTTCATTAGTGCTCTTCTCTTATAAGCTCGGAATTTATTTGTCCATCAGTCATAGCGTGTTGACTAGATATACGTCTAACGCCGCGCTCTGCGGCAAATTTGGAGCGCACCGAAAATTTGTCCGACAGCAGCACTTTGTTAGCCATTTTTAAGGTCCTTAGGAACTTGATACCAGCTACCTCTTTTTCTTCTGATAGACCTCTGTATGGATAGACTGTCCAATTCCTCAGTGGGGTCTGGCATTTGATCAGATGGTAGGGTTGGCGCATCAGTGAAGCCTTTAATATGTTGAAGAAGTTTGTCATTTGCTTCACTTGAAAGGGGAGCCAAATTCTCACTTTTCTTTCGCCAGCTTGTGCTCATCATATCCCAAAGCTCTGCAGTCAAAAAACCACCTTCGGTTGGAGGTTTGCTGGCGAATGAAATCACGCCTCTATCCTTGGTTTCTTGAGGCAACGTCAAGTAATGGTCGTTTAATCTTTTTAGATCTGTTTTAAGATCCGGCCCCCAAACGAATCTCTGATCTTTACCAAGAAAAAGACTGGCAGTACTCCGATGCAATCTATCTCCAGATATAAAGATGTTACAAAAAGGTAAATAATGGAGATATGCTATATCAATTTTGTTTGAGGGTCGATCGGCTGAAATAAATCCCCGAGACACGCAAATGTGAAAAAAGACTTCAACTTTAATTACATGAGCAGCATACGGGGCATAGCGATTTAGTGGCGGAAATCCAGAGACTTGATATCTATGTACGAATTCCCGTTGATACTCTGGGGGGATCCCGATTGTTTTAACAATGAAGGCAATTAAGTCATAAGGCTTACTTGAGATACTGACCATCTGACTAGCGGCAGCGAAAGCGTCATCCATATTTTTGCACTGTGAAATATCTATCCCCAATTTTTGGGCGTAGTCAGATGAACTCTCAAAGGATAAAGATTTAATATGTGCTCGCCAGGCTCTTGCAAATTCTCTTTCTATCTGTAGATATTCTCCATCTTGCCACCTATTGAATGCTTTCGCTTCGGGAGAAATATCAATGTTTACACCTCGCTTTCCTCCCGATTCCACAGGCCGCCCACCTGCAACGATTGGTCTATTGGACATTGAAACCGGCTGCCCCAATAAATTGGCTAGCAGTAATTCACTATGATGGACGTTAGGAGCTCCACTCAACTGAGGTGACTTCTCAGCAATATTACCAACTACTTGATCAGCAGTTCTGCCTCTACTCATTTCCTTATCTAAATCAGCTAACGTTTCCACATAAAATAGCGGAGAAATATTTGGAATAAAGAATTGATCGAACCAAACAGATTCATCGAGGCTCAATGACTGCAAGAACGACTTATCGAAAAGTGCAATAGGTCCCATTTTACCTCTCCGTGGCTAACGCCCGGCTCACGCGCCGGCTTGTAGCCGCAAAGCGGCGGAAAATCGGTCGCTGTGCAGCCGATTGTTAACTGTTGATGCTCAACGTCAACGGTACGTGGTCACTTATTGAAATCCACTCGTCGCGCTGACCGACCTGCAAACTACATTCTTCTGCAAAGTCTGACGAGGTGAAAACATAGTCAATGTGATAGGCCTTCTCGCGGTTCCGCTGCAAGAAAAATGTTGGGCTGGTCTCATTGCCCTGTTCTTCCTCGAAGACTCGATGATACTGGCTCTTGAAACCCATCTCGCTGAGCTCAGCAACTACGTCTGAGTGATTCCACCAGCGGTCCGGCTTATCCCAGCGCACATTGCTATTAAAATCGCCGAGAATGACTGTCTTTGGCCCGCTAAGATCGTCACGGTGAATCTGAAGGTACTTCCAGAATTGCCCCATGTAGCCAAATGCTTCTTCATTGCGCCCCTTAGTCCAGACGGCCAGCACGGTGAAATCTTTATTGATAGTGAAAGGGAGAAAAAGCCTGAGATCTTCTGTGCTCCAATTCAGTGTATCACTTTTGCTGATAAGCCCAAGGACGGCAAAGCTGCCACTCCAAGTTAACTTTTCGACTCGATGACCGTTTCGCGGAAAAATGCCGATACCTCGATTTTTTGACTCGCCTACCCAAAGGTAAGAACCGGCCCAATCTCTATACGCGGGCGTCGATAGCGCAGGATCTTCACATTCCTGAACCACCAAGACATCAGCTCGCAAGCTATCTGCTTCTGCAAGCTTTCGTCTGAGTGCTCCATTACAGTTCCAAGTTACGACTTTCATAGATAGAGTCAGTTAACAGTGATTGGACTGCACACCCTGATATTGGATAAACACGCCTGCGCGTTCAACAACGTTATCGAGCACGTTTCTTCGCACCTAACTTATTGATTTGACATAACCCGAAGTATAATTCGGCTACCTATACAGAATTCGCGCGCTTGCACGTTTTGCCATCACCAATAATATTGTATGCATATCCATGCATCTGGAGGGAGGCGGTATGGAGTCGCAAAGCAGACCGCCGAAGCTGATGGACCGAGTAAAGGCCACCATGCGGGTAAAGCGCTACAGTCCACGTACAGAGAAGACCTACTGCTACTGGATTCGCTACTTCATTCGTTTCCACGGTATACGGCATCTCGCCGGCATGGGAGGCGCAGAGGTACGCGCCTTCCTGGAACATTTGGCGGTGGAACGCCAGGTGGCGGCGGCCACGCAGAATCGGGCGCTGAATGCCCTCGTGTTTCTCTATCGACCCGTTCTCGATCACCCCTGGGGCATATCGAAGAAGTCTCGCCCGCCAGGCGTCCGCGACATCTTCCCGCCGTCTTGTTCCATAAGGCAGTTATGGGAAAGATTCAGCCACGCTACCGCCCCTACCTGGGCATGTTGCGATGACCTCCGCCATCCATGCGATAGTCCCTGCGTTCCGTCGATGTCTTTGTCAGTCAGGGCGTCTTCGCGACCTTGAAGACCAGCGTAGGCGAGTGGGAGAGGCATGCAAAGCCAGCTTTGGTCGGAGGGAGCTGTTGGTGGTGGCGCGCCAGGGCCGGCTTTTGGCATTCAGGCGGGCAGGTTGGCCTCGTCCACCAGCCATTCGCGGAACTGAGTGGCGATGGGGCGTTCCAGGCCGGCGCCGGCGCTGACGACGTAGTACGCCTGGTCACAGTGGAGGGGGCATTCGGTGGCAACCACCAGTTTGCCGGCCTCGAGTTCCGCCTGATGGAGGTCCCGGCTGCCGAGCAGGATCCCTTGGCCGGCAAGGGCCGCTTCCAGCGCGAGCAGCCCGTTGCCGAATCTCAGTTCCCGGAGCGTTCCGATGTCGCCTCCCTGCAGCTGAAACCACTCCTTCCAGCCGCAAGGCTCGTCGAAGCGGCTGAGAGTGCTGTCGCACAGCAGCGGCAGCCGGCTCAGGGAGTCGACAGCGTCCACGCTGGCCACCATCTCCGGTGTGCCGATGGGTACAAGCTCGAGCCCCATGAGGCGCTGCGGCTCGATGTCGGCATAACGGCCGTAACCGAGGCGTACGGAAACGTCGACGCCGGCGCGCTTGAGCTCGGCAACCCCGAAATCGCTCTCACGGCTGCGGTCCACCGTGTGCAGGCTCGCCTGCAGCCGCACTTCGGCCTCCGGGCAGCGGGCGTAGAAACGGTGCAGGCGCGGCACGATCCACTTGGTGGCGAACAGCGGCTCGGCACATACGGTGACGATCAGGCGCTCCTCGCCGTAGGCGCGAATCTTGTCCACGGCACGCCCCAGGGTCTCGAACCCCTCCTGCAGTTCCGGCAGGGCCACGCGCGCCGCCGGGGTCAGGCTGACCCGCCGGTGATGGCGCACGAACAGATCGACGCCGAGATACTCCTCCAGCGCCTTGACCTGATGGCTGATGGCCGCCGGCGTGACATTGAGCTCCTTGGCAGCCGCGGTGAAACTCCTGGTTCGCGCGGCAACCTCGAAGTAGGAGAGTGCGATCAGCGGTGGGCGTCGTGACATGACCAATACTCACTCGGGAGGGCGATGGGACAGTGCGCGATCCGTGACGCGTGCGACGGCCACTATAATCGCCAGTGATAGAAAAGACAGGCCGCGCCCCTGGACCGCTTCTGCCCCACCGTGCCGACCGGCTCAGGCGGAAAGCCGTGACTCGAGTTGCTGGCGCAACAGGAACTTCTGGATCTTGCCGGTCGAGGTGGTCGGCAACGCCCCGAAGATCACCTTCTTGGGCGCCTTGAAGCGGCTGATATTCTCCTGACAGAACGCGATCAGGGCCTCTTCACTCAACTCGCTGCCGGGCCGCAACTGGACAAAGGCCGCCGGGACTTCGCCCCACTTGGCGTCTGCCATCGCCACCACGGCCGCGAGCTCGACGTCGTCGTGGCGCTGGATAACGTCCTCGACCTCCAGCGAGGTGATGTTTTCCCCGCCCGAGATGATCACGTCCTTCAGTCGGTCACGAATCTTGATGTAGCCGTCCGCTTCCACCACGGCCAGGTCGCCGGAGTGAAACCAGCCGCCGGAAAAGGCTTCGCGGGTGGCGGCCTCGTTGCGCAGGTAGCCCTTCATGACGATATTGCCGCGGAACATGATCTCGCCCACCGTCTCACCGTCGGCGGGGACGGGTTCCTGCGTGACCGGGTCCAGCACCGCGACGCTTTCCTGCAGCGGATAGGTCACCCCCTGGCGCCCGTTGAGCCGGACACGCTCCTCCAGGGGGCGCTGATCCCAGCCGTCCTGCTTGGCGCATACCGAGGCGGGGCCATAGGTCTCGGTCAGGCCGTAGACGTGGGTAAGCTCGAAGCCGATCCTTTCCATCCGCTCCAGCACCGACGCGGGTGGCGCCGCCCCGGCGATCAGCCCCGACACCTTGTGCTCGATCGGCTCCGATGCCGCAACGGCTGCGTCGGCGATCATGGCGTGGACGACGGGCGCGCCGCAGTAGTGGCTGACCCGGTGTTTCCTGATCAGACCCAGGATCACCTCCGGATCGACCCGGCGCAGACAGACGCTGGTGCCGCCGATCGCCGCCAGCGTCCACGGGAAGCACCAGCCGTTGCAGTGGAACATCGGCAGGGTCCACAGGTAGACCACCTCCCGGGGCAGCGTCCAGGAGAGGACGTTGCTGACGGCATTGAGGTAAGCGCCGCGGTGGTGGCTGACGACCCCCTTGGGATTGCCGGTGGTGCCGGAGGTATAGCCCAGCGCGATCGCATCCCACTCGTCGGCCGGCAGCTGCCAGTCGTCCTGCTCCGGTTGCTCGGCGAGCAACGCCTCGTACTCCAGGTCACCGATGAAGCGCTCTTCGCCCTGGCTCGGGTCGGAGACATTGATCACCGTGGGCGCGGGTCCTTCCATCCGGGCCAAGGCCTTTTCGACCACATCGGCGTACTCGGGATCGACCAGCAGCAGGCGCGAACGGCTATGGTCGAGAATGAAGGCGACCGCGTCCGGATTCAGACGGATGTTGATCGCATTCAACACCGCCCCCCGCATGGGAATACCGAAGTGGGCCTCGTACATGGCGGGGACATTCGGCAGCATGACGGCCACCGTATCGCCCCGACTGATGCCGAAACGCTTCAACAGGGAAGCCAGTCGGCAGCAGCGGGAATAGGTCTGCTGCCAGCTGTAGCGCGTCTCGTTGTAGATCAGCGCCGTCCGCTCGGGATAAACAGCGGCGGCCCGCTTGATGAAACTCAAGGGAGAGAGCGGCACATGATTCGCCGCATTTTTCTCGAGCGTGTCATTGAAATGGCAGATATCACTCATGGTCTTGCCCCTATTGTTGTCATGGAGGGTTCAGCGCCCCGGCCTTGCAACCGGCATGTCGATTCTCTGGCGCACGCCGTGGCGCTACTCCGCCCAAGCGGGTTTGCGCTTGGCCAGAAAGGCATCGATCCCCTCGCCTGCGTCGGGACTCATCATGTTCTCGGCCATCACATTGCCAGCAAGTTCGTAGGCATCGGCCAATGCCATCTGACGCTGGGGATGGAACATGGACTTGCCGAAGCGCACCGCCGCCGGGCTCTTACTGAGGATCTGCTCCACCTTGGCGCTCACGGCAGCCTCCAGCTCGGCATCCGCGGTCACGCCACTCACGAGTCCCCACTCCAGGGCCGTGTCCGCATCGATGAAGTCACCGGTCACCAGCATGTCGAACGCCCGCTTGGAAGAGACGTTGCGGGAAAGCGCCACCGCGGGGGTTGAGCAGAACAGGCCCACGTTGATGCCCGAGACCGCGAAGCGGGCCGATCGAGCAGCGATGGCCAGGTCGCAGCTGGCCACCAGCTGGCACCCCGCCGCCGTGGCCATGCCCTGAACCTTGGCGATAACCGGTACCGGCAACGCAACGACGCTCTGCATCACCCGGCTGCAGCCGCGAAACAGTTCCTGGTAATAGGACTTGTCGGGATTGGCGCGCATTTCCCGCAGATCGTGACCGGCGCAAAACCCCCGCCCCGACGCACTGATCACCACACAGCGAACAGCAGGGTCGGCGGCGATCGCATCCAGCTCCCGCTGCAGTGTGGCCAGCATCGCGTCGGAGAGCGTGTTGAACTTGTCCGGCCGGTTCAATGTGAGGGTGACGGCCCCACCCTGGTCTTCCCTGAGAAGGATGTCGTTCGACGCTTGATTCTGGTTCATACATGACTCCCGCCAGCGATGGCTCATTACAGATGGTTGATCGTCACCTCGGCGGTGATCGAATTGCGGATGAAACAGCTCTTGTGGGCGTTGGCATGGATTCGGGATATCGCCTTTTCATCCGGCATCTTGTCGCCGCCGAAGGTAATGCGCGGCGACAGCTCGATCCGCGTGATCTCCAACCCTTTCTTGTTACTGCTCTCGAGATGGCCGACCGGGTCGTCCTCATAGGATTCGACCCGATACCCCTGGAATTCGGCGATTGCCAGGAAAAACAGCATGTGGCAACTGGACACCGCACTGATCAGCATCTGCTCCGGGTCGGCGCAGCTTGGATCGCCCTTGAATTCAACCGATGCGGACACGTCGACCTGCTGGTCACCATTCAACGTCACACAGTGATTGCGCGAGTAGGTGTTGGCGTCGGTTGCGTGGGGGTTGTGCTGCCAACGGATAGCGGACTGATGAACTGACATGGATAAAGCCTCCTGCTTGCGAATGACGTAACGGTAAGCGACCCGGGAAATCGCTGTAAAACGACGATTGCTAAGCAGTTGGGTTAGCCTGGCTAATGTGAAGCCCTGCAGCCCTCTTCCGCGGCTTACTGGCATGCTCCTGAGAGGCCAGCAGGGCCCGCCGCCCGAGCCCAAATCCTGGATTATTCACACTAAGCCAAATGTTGAGAAATGATCGCTTTACCCCGCACGAGGCCACGGCCAGGCTGTCTCTGCCTGACGCAACCAGGTTAACGACATTCCAGCAACACACTCTCTACGGCGCGTCTCATCCTGGCTTGTCCATTCAAGCAGGAGACGAAACCAGAACCGACAACTCCCAACCACCCAGGCACGTCTTTTAAACAACAAAGCACCCTATAAAAAGACGAGGAGTCCAACATGTCTTTGATTGATCGCAAGTACGGAGAGGAGCACCCCTATTGGGCGGCCATACCCTTCATCCATTACCGCTGGGAAACCGCGGAAACCATCCAGGCATTGATCATGTTCGTGGTCTCACTAGGGATGATTCCACTGCTGGAGCAGTACCTCGGCGTGCCCTACGATGTGGCATTGGCGTTCGTGGTGGTCTGCGGCGTCGGCTTCATGCTCCCCAACCTGCTGGGGGTCCCGTTCGTCCCCGGCTGGATCACCCCTGCCATCCCGGTGGTCCTGCTGTTCATCGGTCAGTTCGAGGCCGGTCCCGAGGCCATCAGGGCCCTGGTGGGGCTGCAACTGGTGATGACCTTCATCTTCTTTTTCCTGGGTATCACCCGCCTGGGTACCAAGTTGGTCAACCTCATTCCCAGTTCCATGAAGGCGGGCATCCTGCTCGGCGCCGGCATCGCCGCCATCACCGGGGAGATCTCCGAGGGCGGTCGCCTGGCCAACACCCCCTGGGCGCTGAGCATCGGTTTTGCGGTCACCGCCTACACGCTCTTCTCGCTCTCCTTCCGCGACCTGGTCGAGAAGAATCGCTGGGCCAAGATCCTCTCCAGCTACGGCATGGTTCCCGGCACCCTGGTCGCCATCGGCATCGGCTGGATCATCAGCGAATATCCTCTGCCGGCGGTGGAATTCGGCCTCACCTCTCCGGCCTTCACCGAGATGTGGAACTACCTGCCCTTCACGGTGGGCTTCCCCGGCCTGGATATCCTCTGGATGGCGATTCCGACCGCGATCATCGCCTACATCATCGCCTTCGGTGACATCATCGTGGGCCAGAGCCTGCTGGCCAGGGTCGATCACCTGCGCCCCGACGAGAAGATCGAAGTCAACGTCGACCGGGTGCATATCGTCACGGCCATCCGCAACCTCATTCACAGCCTGTTTGCCCCTTACCCGGGCCTGTCCGGACCGCTCTTCACCGGCGTCATGGCCACCATCGCCGAGCGTTATCGCTACGGTCGATCGGCGATGGATACCATCTACAGCGGTGCCGGGGTGTTCTGGATCGTCGGCTTCCTGGCGCTGTTTCTGCTGCCCCTGGTGACCCTGTTCAAACCGGTGCTGCCGATCGCCCTCTCCATCACCCTGCTGATCACCGGCTACCTCTGCATCACTGTGGCGGTGGAGCAGGTAAAGGACGCTACCGCCATGGGGGTCGCCGGCATCATGGGGGTCGTGCTGGCGGTCCACGGCGCGGCCTGGGGTCTAGGGGTCGGTATCATCCTCTACCTCATCATCGAAAAGCGCAGCAAGAAAGCGCTGGCCGAACACGTCGATGAGGAACCCGAAGAGCCTATCCATCTGGAGGAGAAGGCCGCCGACTTCGGCAATAACTGACTTCTCCCGGAGGCTAGCCCGCGGCGATTGGCTCCGTCGGCCAATCGCCTTCCACCGCCCACCGGATGAACGCCCCGTTGTTGCCATCGCCGCAGCGCGGGCGCATGAGTGAAACCACCATGAAGACCCTGAATGTTGAATACGCGATCGTCGGCGCCGGCACCTCGGGACTCGGCGCCTACTCGAAGATCAGCCGCCGGACCGACAGCCTGGTAATGATCCAGGACGGCCCCTACGGCACCACCTGCGCTCGGGTCGGCTGCATGCCCAGCAAGCTGCTCATCACCGCTGCCGATCACGCGCACCACCTGGCCAACAGCGAGTTCTTCGGGGTGTCGGCCTCGGGTCGCGTGGATGGCCGCAAGGTCCTCGAACGGTTGCGCCGGGAGCGGGATCATCGATTCGTCGCCAACAACCTCCGTTACGTCGACAAGATTCCGGCCCACCACAAACTGGAGGGTCGCGCCCGGTTCATCGCGCCGGGCCGGCTCAGGGTGGGCGAATCGGTCGAGGTAAGGGCGCAAAGGATCATCCTCGCCTGCGGCTCGCGGCCTGCCATCAGCGCAGTATTCGAGCCCGTGATGGCCCGCGTCCTCACCAGCGACACGCTCTTCGAACTGGAGGACCTGCCCCGCTCGATCGCCGTGATCGGCATGGGCGTCATTGCGCTGGAACTGGGGCAGGCACTCCACCGCCTGGGCGTCGAAACTGCCATCTATGGCCGTTCCGGAACGATCAACGCCCTCACCCACCCGGCCATGCAACAGGAAGCGCTCGAGATCCTCGGCGCCGAACTCGATTGCTACCCCAGCGGCCGAGTGATCAGCACCTGGGAGGACGCGGAAGGTGCCTGGATCGAGTACGAACAGTCGAACGGCCAGTGGGTTACCCGGGTGTTCGACAGGGTGCTGGTCGCCACGGGGAGGGTCTCAAACGTCGACCGGTTGGGGATAGAGCATGGCGGCATGGAACCCGGTGAATCCGGTGCGGTGACAGCCGACCCGCAGACGATGCGCTGCGCCGGCCATCCCGTGTTCATTGCCGGGGATGCAACCGACCAGCTGCCGGTGTGGCACGAAGCCTACGATGAGGGACGTATCGCCGCCGACAATGCCCTGAGCTATCCGGAAACGGTACCTGCCGAGCGCCGACCGCCGTTGATGGTGCTCTTTACCGACCCCCAGATCGCCACCATCGGTCAACGCTTCCGACAACTTCAGGACCGGGAGATCGTGATCGGCGACCTGCCGTTCACAAGTCCCCGGCATGTGGTCTGGAACAAGGCCCAGGGGCGTATACAGGTCTACCTGGACGCGCGAACCGGCGTCATCCTCGGTGCCGAGTTGCTGGGGTACCAGGCCGAGCACCTGGCCCACCTGCTTGCCCTGGCCATCACACACAACATGACGGCGAAGCAGGTATTGTCGATGCCTGTCTACCATCCCAGCGCTGAAGAACTGCTGCGGGAGGTCTTGATCGATGCCCAGAAAAAGCGCAAGCATTACGAGGTTGAGGCCACGAGCGTCTCGGAAGAGATTGCCTAGTTGTTTCGTCCCGGAGTGTCAGGAGGCGCGTAAGCGGTCCGCCTCACAGCGCCGGCGGAAAAGCCGCTTCGCGTCGATGCTTTTGCCATGTGCCTAGGTTTCAGTACAGGCTCTTTGGACTGATGCAGGTCTGCCAGGATTTTCGTGGCTTGACGCTTGAGCCTATGCGAGGCCCAGCGGGGTTGCAAAGTCGAGTCTGGTTGTCGCGATGCTATGATAGGGCCACACCGAAGCGATAATGGAAGGAATCCCGCGTGAAATACCTCGGAGCCCATGTCAGTGCCGCCGGCGGCCCCGACCAGGCGGTGTTGCGCGCCGTGGAGATCGGCGCCGATGCCTTCGCCCTGTTCACCAAGAACCAGCGCCAGTGGAACGCCAAGCCGCTGACCGACGAGGCCATCGAGGCCTTCCGCACGGCCTGCGATAAACACGGCTTCGGCCCGGGGCAGATCCTTCCCCACGACAGCTACCTGATCAACCTCGGCCACCCGGAGAGTGCCGGGCTCGAGAAGTCCCGGGCGGCCTTTCTCGACGAGTTCCAGCGCTGCGAGCAGCTCGGCCTCACCCTGCTCAACTTCCATCCCGGCAGCCACCTGAAGAAGATCAGCGAGAGCGAGTGCCTCACCCGCATCGCCGACTCCATCAACCAGGTGCTCGCCGAGACCCGCGACGTGACGGCGGTGATCGAGAACACCGCCGGCCAGGGCACCAACCTGGGCTGGCGCTTCGAGCACCTGGCCGAGATCATCGACCAGGTTGATGACAGATCGCGGGTCGGGGTCTGCATCGATACCTGCCACGCCTTCGCCGCCGGTTACGACCTGCGCACCGCCGAGGCCACCACCGCCACGCTGGATGAGTTCGACAAGGTGGTAGGCTTCACGTACCTGCGCGGCATGCACCTGAATGACGCCAAGAGCGCATTCGCCAGCCGCGTCGATCGCCATCACAGCCTGGGCGAGGGCAACATCGGGCTGGACGCCTTCACCACCCTCATGCGCGACCCGCGCATCGACGGGATTCCCATGGTGCTGGAAACTGTCGAGCCGGCGATCTGGGCCGAGGAGATCGCCTGGCTGCGCGCTCAGGTCACCACCACCTGAGTGATCCGCGCTGACGCCGCCCTGCCCCGGCGCGAGCCGTGACGACGGCATTCACAACGGCGTGCGCTAGAACCCGGGATTGATGCTCAAGGAGAGCATCGCCGAGAGCTGGCAGAGCGGCCTGCCGGACGCCTGCTGCAACGCATTGAAGGCGTCCTGTACTCGCTGTTGGTCGCGCTGGCTCGTGGGCGTCTGGTCCACGATGCCGGCGGCGGCCAGGCGGGCCACCACATCGCTGGTGTGTAGGAAGGTGTCCTTGCCGACCAGGCGCAGGAAGCCGGCGGCCGAGCGTCCGCCCAGGCGAGCGCCACGCCTGGCCAGCAGGCGCCAGAGGCCGACGATATCGCTGCTCGGCCAGTCGGCGATGAACTCGCCGAAGTTTCCGCCCTGCTCCTGACGGATATCCAGGATGAATTGCGCGTTCCGGGGGATGGTCTGCAGCTTGGTGCGATGGCGGATAAGGCGCTCATCCTGCATGAAGCCTTCGATCTGCTCCGGGGTAAGCAACACCAGCGTCTCGGGCGCGAAGCCCCAGAAGGCCTCCTCGAAGGCGGGCCACCGGGCATCAACCACCGAGTGCTGCATGCCGGCCCGGAATACCCGCCGACTCATTGCGGAGAGGTAGCGGTCATCCCCCAGCCGCTTCAGCTCGTCGGGGGTCAGCGCCCGGGGGAGGAAGGCCTCCATGGCGTCGTCGGATTCGAAACGCCGGCGGACCGTGTCGCGGAGCCATCGATAATCAAGTCCCATGCCTGCCTCGCTCTGCCTGTGCCTCACTCTCCTCCACGTCCACCCCGATGAAGCCGCCGGACTGGCGCTGCCACAGGGCGGCATAGAGGCCGCCCTTGGCGAGCAGCTCGCCATGGGTGCCGCTCTCCACGATCTGGCCCTCGTCTAACACCACCAGGCGGTCGAGCATGGCGATGGTGGAGAGGCGATGGGCGATGGCGATCACCGTCTTGCCCTCCATCAGCGTGTAGAGCTGCTCCTGGATCGCCGCCTCCACCTCGGAATCCAGCGCCGAGGTGGCCTCGTCCAGCACCAGGATGGGGGCGTTCTTGAGCAGCACCCGGGCGATGGCGATGCGCTGGCGCTGGCCGCCGGAGAGCTTGACCCCGCGCTCTCCCACATGAGCATCCAGGCCGCGGCGGCCCTGCAGGTCCACCAGGTCATCGATGAAGGTATCGGCATGGGCGCGACGCAACGCCTCCTGGATCTGCGCTTCGCTGGCCTGGGGGCTGCCGTAGCGGATGTTGTCGCGCACCGAGCGGTGCAGCAGGGAGGTGTCCTGGGTCACCATGCCGATATGCCGGCGCAGCGACTCCTGGGTCACCTCGGCGATGTCCTGGCCGTCGATCAGGATGCGCCCGCCTTCCAGATCGAAGAAGCGCAGCAGCAGGCTGGCCAGGGTCGACTTGCCGGCCCCGGAGCGGCCGATCAGCCCCACCTTCTCACCGGGGGCGATGGTCAGGTCGAGGCCATCGAAGACGCGAACGCCCTCCCCGTCCGGGCGCGCATAGCCGAAACGCACGGCGTCGAAACGTATCTCGCCCTTCGGCACCGCCAGCGCCGCGGCATCGGGCGCGTCCTGAACCGCCGGCTCCCGGGCGATGGTGTTGAGGCCATCCTGTACCGTGCCGATGTTCTCGAACAGCCCGGCCACCTCCCAGAGAATCCAGTCGGACATGAAGCGGATGCGCATCACCAGGGCGATGGCCACGGCAATGATGCCCAGCGAGACCGTCTCCAGGTACCAGGCGCCGATGGCCATGGCCGCCACCCCGGTCAGCAGCAGGGAGTTGAGCACCGTCAGGCTCACGGTGAGGCCGGTGGCCAGGCGCATCTGCCGATACACGGTACCCATGAAGCCCTGCATGGCATCGCGGGCGTACTCCTGCTCGCGGCGGGTATCGGCAAACAGCTTGATGGTCTGGATGTTGCTGTAGCTGTCGACGATGCGCCCGGTCATCACCGCCCGGGCGTCGGCCTGGGCCATGGAGACCGCCCGCAGGCGCGGCACGAAGGCCCACATGATGGCGATATAGCCGGCCAGCCAGAGCACCAGCGGCAGCATCAGCCAGGGCTCGGCGCGGCCCATCAGCAGCATGGCCCCGGTGAAGTAGACGAGCACATAGACCATCAGGTCCATCAGCTTCATCACCGTCTCGCGCATCGCCAGCGCCGTCTGCATCACCTTCTGGGAGACCCGTCCGGCGAACTCATCCTGGTAGAAGGCCAGGCTCTGGCCGAGCATGTGGCGATGGGCCAGCCAGCGGCCGATCATCGGGTAGTTGCCGAAGATGCTCTGGTGAGTCACCAGCGCCTGCAGCAGGGTCAGCAGCGGCAGGCCGACCACCACCAGCGCCGCCATGCCGGCCAGGCGCCAGCCATGTTCGGCGAAGAAGCCCTCGCGCTCGGCCGTGGAAAGCCAGTCCACCAGGTCGCCCATGTAGCTGAAGAAAAGCACCTCCGCCGCCGAGACCAGCGCCGTGAGCAGCGACATCACGACCAGCAGCGGCAGCACCGGCCGCGAGAAGTGCAGGATAAAGGCAAACAAGCCCCGGGGCGGAGTCCCCTGCTTTCCCTCGGGATAGGGATTCACCAGGGTCTCGAAGGTGCGGAAAAGAGCGCGAAACATGACAGCCGTCCGGTTGCAGGGGTTGAGCTCAACATTATCGAGGCCCTTGGAGGGCAGCCCACCCAGCTACGCCCTCACTGGCTGATGGATCCGCCGTTAACACGCTCAGCCCAGAATGAAGATCACACAGGCGGCGGTGAGTGCACCCATCACGCCGTTGAAGATCCGCCAGGCCCGTGGAGTGTCGAGCCAGCGGCCGATGGCCGTACCAAAGCCCGCCCAGAGCGCGATGCAGGGAAAGCCCACCAGCTCGGCGAAGCCGGCCAGCAGCAGGGCATTAACCAGGATGTCGCCCTCCGCCGGCAGGAAGCCGGCCATCAGCGCCAGCCCCATCACCCAGGCCTTGGGGTTGGCGAACTGGAAGGCCGCCGCCTGCCAGAAGCTCAGCGGCCGGCCCTCGCCACGCAGCCGCAGATCCGGCGGCGGTGCCGTGGCGATGCGCCAGGCCAGGTAGAGAAGATACACGCTACCCACCACGCGGAGTGTGGTCTGCACCAGCGGGTAGCGCTCGAAGAGGATACCCAGTCCCAGGGCGATGCCGGTAAAAAGCAGGAAGCAGCCGCCCAGGATGCCAAGCATATGTGGCAAGGTGCGCAGGAAGCCGTAGTTAGCGCCCGAGGCGGTCAGCATCACGTTGTTGGGACCGGGGGTGATGGTCATCGAGACCATATAGAGGGCCGCCGGCCCGAGGAACGCCAGGGCTTCCATGTCATTGAATCCATGCGGGAGGGATCAGATCGATTGTGCTTTCAAAACGGCTCGACGCAAGGGGCGATAGCCAGCCGACGTCCGCCATTCTATCGGCCCGACGTCAGCACCGGAAGTGACCCCTGACACCTGCCCCTTTCCCCGTCTCCAGTGTGCTTTGCAGCAGGGCAAGATCATTATCGACAAATCATACGGATACGTGGGCAAAACCCAAGCAGGTGGATCAGAGGCGACGCACTCTAGTCCATGCGAGTGATGCGCATGGGTGAAACCTTCATGTGTGTGATCTTGCCGACATTCTCCATGACGTCGGCAACCTTCTCCGCCGCGACGGGTCGGCTCCACAGATATCCCTGCGCGAGATCGCAATCGAGGCCCGTCAACTCACGGAGCTGTTCCTGGGTCTCGACGCCTTCGGCGATGGCGGTCAGGCCGAAGCTTCGGGCGAGGTCGATCGCCGCCGTGATCAGGGCGCGATCCTGGGCGTTCGTCGTGATCCCACTGACGAAGCTCTTGTCGATCTTGAGGATGTCGACGGGAAGGCGTCGCAGGCTCGAGAGTGATGAGTACCCCGTTCCAAAGTCGTCGATCGCGAACTTGATCCCGTGCTTGCGGAGCTCGCCCATGGTGGTCTTCACGGAGGGCTCGTTCATGAGCGCCGACTCGGTGATCTCCAGGTGCAGGCAGGTGGCGGGAAAGCCGGTGTCTGCCAGGGCCGTGAGAACCATGCTCGCAAAATCGCCGGATGCGAACTGTCGCGGCGAGACGTTGACTGACAGCATGAATGGCGCAGGGCTGGCCTGGTGCCAGACAAGGGCATCCCGACAGGCGGTCCGCAGGATATGCTGGCCGAGCGGTTCGATCAGCCCGATCTCCTCCGCCAGGGCAATGAAGGTGTCAGGGGAGATCAGCTCGCCGGATGAGGTCCGCCAACGAGCGAGAGCTTCGACACCGACGACACGGCCGGTCCCCAGATTGACAATGGGTTGGTAATGCGGCTCGATCTCGCCGTTGGCGAGTGCGCCACGCAACCCTGTAGCGCGGGCCAGGTGTTCCTGGGCTCTGCGTTGTATGTCAATGTCGAACAGCGCGACACAGTTGCGCCCATTGCCCTTGGCCCGGTACATGGCCGCATCGGCATCGCGCAGCAGGTCGGCCCCGTCTGTCGATTCGTCGCCGATGGCAATACCGATACTGGCGGTGGCTAACAGCTCCAGCGATTTCAGCTGGAAGGGAGTGTCCAGGGCGGCCTGGATGCGGGCCCCGATGGCAAGCGCCGTTCGCTCGTTGCCGATATTGGGGCAGAGGATGGCGAACTCGTCTCCGCCGAACCGCGCCAGTGTGTCGGGCGGGCGCATGATGCTGCGCAGCCGATCGACCACGGAAATCAGCAGCTGGTCGCCGACGTCGTGGCCGAGGCCGTCGTTGACGAACTTGAACCCGTCGAGGTCGAGGAAGAGCACCGCGTGGCGGTGACTGGTACGTTTTGCCCCCATCTGGACCTGTTCCAGACGGTCGAGGAAGAGTGTCCGGTTGGGAAGCTCGGTGAGCGGGTCGTGTGTCGCCAGATGCTCGAACTGGACGTTCGCACCGGCGCGCCGGAGCATGGAATCGAGGTGATTCGCGACGTCACCGACGAACTGGTGGCCGTCAAAGGAGAGCTGTGATCCACTATCGTTCCAGACGGAGATCGTCGCCAAATCGCCGACATCCACACGGATGACCCCACCGGTCTGCTCATCCACCTCTGGGGCGTCCGGCTCACCGCGCAAGGTGACCCGGGCATGCCAGTCGTCCGGTCCGAGGATGCCGGTAATCGTGGTCTCGGCGGCCCTGGCAACCGAGGCGATGTCATCGGCGGCCAGGGCGTAGCGGCCGAGTTCCGCCACCGCGGTTTGCTGGGCAGCGGTCCGGGCGAGGAGTTCCTGCGCCAGTGTCAGATCCGTGATATCGGAGAGCGTTCCAACCCAGCCAGATCGCTGACCATCAACATCATGCATCGCCTGGGTCGTCACTAAGACGACTCGGGGACCGCCCTCGACACCTTCAATGGTAAACCGGTAGCGGAGCGAGGCGCTGTCAGCCAGCGTGTCTTCGTCGTTAGCCCGGGACTCGGCATCGATGATCGAGTCCCAGTCGCAGCCAAGTGCCTCGTCCGCCGTGATGCCGGTAATCTCGCTCCAGCGGGCATTGGTGTAGACATAACGGTTGTTGGCGTCGGTCTGGAAGATGCCGATGGGCGCGGCATCGGTGAGGGAACGAAGCTGATCGGCGGTCTGCTGGACCACCCTGGACCGAGCGGCGAGGTTCTCCGCGTTGAGGAAGACGTGCGCGAAGAACGAGACCTTCGAGCGAAGCTCTGCCGGCGGAATGGGAGCAAACAGGAAGTCGACGGCACCGCCCGCATAGTGGTCGACCTGCCCGACCTCGTCGCTGCTGAAGGCGGTGACGAAGATGATCGGGGTCATCTCGGACTGCCAACGTTCCCGAATGAGCTTGGCCGTCTCGAAGCCATCCATCCCCGGCATGGTGACGTCGAGAAGGATGACCGCGAAGTCCTCCTGCATGATGAGACGCAACGCGGCGACACCCGAGTCGGCCTCGACGAGGCGGTGGCCCAGCGGCTCGAGGGCGGCCTTCATGGCGAGCCGCTTTGACGGCGTGTCGTCGACGATGAGGACAGGGGCCGAGCGTAGCAACGTCGGCGGCGGCGGTTGGGCCGCACCCAGGGTAAGGCGCTGGTCGGTGTCGAGTGTCAAGGTAGGGTTACCGCCTGCTGGAGCCACGGCTCGAGTGCCCTGAGGAGCTCATTCGTGTCGACGGGCTTGGGAACATAGTCGTTGGCGCCGGCTGCGATGCAACGCTCGCGTTCGCCGCTGACGACCTTGCCGGTCACGGCGATGATCGGCAGGTCTCTCAGCCCCTCGAGGCTGCGGATTGCGCGGATGGTCTCGTACCCGTCCATGACCGGCATCATGATGTCCATGAGGACGATATCGACGGCCCCGCCATCGTCGACGAGCAGGGCAAGGGCGTCGGCGCCGCTCTCCGCGGTGAGCACTTTCGCCCGCGAACGCTCGAGCAGCGCGGTCAACGCGAAGAGGTTGCGGAAGTCGTCGTCGACGACAAGCACTCGGGTGCCCTTGAGGTCCGCGGGCGCCTGCCGAGCCGGGTGCAGGGTGGCGGGCGAGGATGGTGCCTTCTCTTTCAGCCGACCGGGCTCGACAACCGGATGGTGGAAGACAGGACGTGCCGGTTCGGTCGGGAGAGGAGGTCTCTTTGCCTGCGAGGTCATGACGGGTTTATCGACCGGCTTCGCCTGGCCGGTTGTCTCCTCCACGGGCAGAAAGAGCGTGAACGCGCTCCCCTGGCCCGGCGTGCTGGAGACCGTGATCTCGCCATGGAGCAGGCTCGCCAGCTTGCGACTGATCGAGAGGCCGAGCCCGGTGCCTCCATAGGAACGACCCGTGGAGCCGTCACACTGGGCAAACTCCTCGAAGATCCGGTCGTGGTCTTCGGGCTTGATCCCGATACCCGTATCGCTGACGCAGAACGCGATGACCGCTGAAGCAAGCTCCAAGGCAGTGTTCTCGGCACGCCATCCACTCTGCGCAGACCCGATACTCACACGGATGCCACCCTCGGTGGTGAACTTGAACGCGTTCGCGAGCAGGTTCTTGAGGATCTGCCGCAGGCGCTGCAGGTCGGTGACGAGACTCGTCGGGCAGCCGGGAGCGATCTCGATAGAGAACTCGAGGCCCTGGACCTTTGCCGCGGGTGCGAACTCACTGCGCAACGTCTCGCAGAGCGCTTCGACGGAGACCTCGGCGAGTGTCGCGACGACCGTTCCGGACTCGACCTTGGCCAGGTCGAGGATCCCGTTGAGCAGCGCCAGGAGATCCTGTCCCGAGGAGCGGATGACGCTGGCGTACTCCACCTGGACGGCCGTCATGTTGCCGTCCGGGTTCGTCTCGAGCTGTTCGGCGAGCATCAGCAGGCTGTTCAGGGGGGTACGGAGTTCATGGGACATGTTGGCGATGAACTCGGACTTGTACTTCGACGAGAGGGTGAGCTGGCCGGCCTTCTCCTCGAGCAGATCCCTGGATGCTTCGGCTTCGGTGTTCTGTTCGGCAAGCAATTCAGCCTGTTTTCCAAGGTCTTCATTGGAAGCGCGCAGCTCCTCCTGTTGCGTTCGCAGCTCCTCTGCCAGGGACTGGGCCTGCGCCAGTAGCGTCTCGGTCAGGGTGTTGGCCTCCAGCGAGTTCAAGACGAGTCCTATGCTCTCGGCCAACTGATCGAGGAACGTCAGGTGAGTCTCGGTGAAGGCATTGAAGGAGGCGAGCTCGACCACGGCGCGCACCGACCCCTCGAACAATATCGGCAAGACGACGATGTTGAGCGGCGGCGACGCACCCAATCCCGAGTTGATTCGCACGTAATCGCCGGGAACCTCCGTCAGCAGGATTCGCTTCTTCTCCTTCGCGCACTGCCCGACAAGGCCCTCGCCCAGACGGAACCTGGTCGAGAGCGTTCGGCGCTCCTCGAAGGCGTAGCCCGCCTGGAGAGTGAGTACCGGATCGGTCGCATCGCTCGATCCAGTCATCGTATAGAAGACACCGTGCTGGGCAGAGACGAGGGGCGCCAGCTCGGAGAGGATCGTGCTCGAGACCGTGCTAAGGTCACGTTGTCCTTGCAGCATGCGGGTGAAACGTTCCCGGTTCGTCTTCAGCCAGTCCTGCTCGAGGTTCTGGCGAGTCGTCTCCCGCAGGTTGCGAATCATCTCGTTGAGGCTGTCCATCAGCGCCGCCACCTCGCCGCGGGCTTCAATGTTGACCTGTCGGGTGAGGTCTCCCTCCGTGACGGCAGCAGCGACTTCGGCGATGGCACGCACCTGGTCGGTGAGATTGGCCGCGAGCTGATTGACGTTGTCGGTCAGATCCTTCCAGACACCGCCGATCTCCGTCGACCGTGCCTGGCCACCCAACTCCCCTTCGACACCCACTTCACGTGCCACACGGGTAACCTCCCCGGCGAAGGCGTTGAGTTGATCGACCATCGAGTTGACGGTGTTCTTCAACTCGAGGAACTCGCCGTTGACGTCGATCGTGATCTTCTTGCTCAGGTCCCCGTTGGCCACGGCCGTGGTCACCTCGGCGATATTGCGTACCTGGCCCGTCAGGTTCCCGGCCATCAGGTTCATGCTCTCGATGACATCCTTCCAGGCGCCATGCACCTCGAGTGATGAGGCGGCTGCCTGGCCGAGCTTGCCTTCGGTACCCACCTCCCGCGCCACTCGCGTGACCTCCGACACGAAGACGTTGAGCTGATCGACGTTGCCGTTGATGGTCTCCTTGAGGTCAAGCATCTCGCCACGCACATCAGCGGACACCCGCTGACTCAGGTTGCCAACGGCAACGGCACCGATGACATCCCGCATCTCGCCGACGGGAGCGGCCAGGGCCTCGATGAGGCTGTTGACCGAGCCGATACTTTTTGACCATGCCTGGGTCTGCCCCACCAGTGACGCCCGCTGCGAAAGGCGACCCTCGGTGCCCACGAGATCGCTCACCCTGGCCAGCTCTCGCTCGAGTGACTGGTTGGCGATGATGATGTCATTGAGCCCGTCGGCGACCTTGCCGGGCACACCCGTCCAATCGAGCGGCATGCGCGCCGTGAAGTCGCCTTCCTTGACGCGAGCCATCACATTAAGGAGGTGTGCACCGGTTTCGCCGGCGTGGAGATCGAGCGTCGTATCCAGCATGATTGGTCCCTCGCGTCCTGGACCCCTATCTTTACCATAATTATAGAAATTTTTTACATGTATTTTATTGCTAGAATAATTACTCGAGTGAATTGAGATCCTTCGACATAGCAATCGGACATACGAATGACACGCTGGAGTTTCCTTACCACCCATGCACGGGTATTGCTGATCATTGCCGGGGAGCCGGACATCCGGCTCCGGGACATCGCGACCGCCCTCGGCATTACCGAACGGCGAGCCCATGCCGTGGTCGCCGATCTCGTCGACAACGACTACGTGAACAGGCAGCGCGTCGGACGCCGCAACCGCTACGAAATCCAGTCGCAACGCCAGATCAACGACGATGTCATCGCACTGAACATCGGCGACCTGCTGGATCTGCTCGTACGCACCAGCGCCAAGAGCGGGAACATCGATGGCGATTGAAGGAGGGGGGTGTCAAGCGCTCGAGGAGACGCTCAGCGTGGTCACCGTGATCAGAATCAGGCCCATGCCGAGGAGTTGGATCATGCCCAGGCTTTCATCGAGCACCACGACGCCGAACAGCGACGCCGTGACCGGCTCGACCATCGCCACGATGGAGGCCACGGCCGGGGCGGTGTAGTTGAGGCCGACGATATAGAGGATGAAGGATACGCCGGCACCGAGCACGCCCAGGGTGACGAAGAGTGGCCAGCTCGGGGTGCTCAACGCCGAAAGGGTCTGCTGGGTATCGCCGAGCGAGAACAGGATGAGCGCCAGCACCGTGAACGCGATGACGAGAATGGCCTGGGGGCTGCCGTGGGGTGCCGCATACTTGAAGCCGAAGATGAAGAGCGCATAGGAGAGCCCGGAAAGCAGCCCCGCGGCAACGCCGATGGGGGTGACACCGCCTGGCTGGATGTCGTAGATACGCGTCAGCAGCACGATCCCCAGCATGACCATGGCGATGGCGACCCACTTGAGCGGCGTGGGCTGCTCGAGCCTGAGGGCAAAGGAGACGAGAAAGACGAAGACTGGCGCGCAATACATCAGCGTCGCCGCCACCGCCACGCTGCCCTCGGAAATACTGATGAAGTAGAAGGTGAAATTGCCGGCCACGCCGAGACCGGCAATCGCCGCCCAGAACCAGAGACGGCGATCGGCCAGGCCGCTGCCGCTCGGGCGCAACGCCAGCCAGACAGCCACGAACACCAGCCCGATCGCACCCCGGTAGAACGAGACGACAAGGGGTTCCCAGCCATCGTCCATGAGCACGCCACCAATGCCACCTGACAGCCCCCAGAACAGCGCGGCCAGCATCACGAATAGCGTACTCAATTTTGCCATGTAACCTCCTTATGGCACCGGTAAGTTCGACGTTCGCTCAGCAATCACGACGCATGATAGTCACCGCCTCGCCGCGGTAGTCGCGCCGCTCGAGATCACGCCATCCCAGCCGTCGATAGAGTGCCTGCTGATCCGGCGTGTAGAGATAGAGGCGGTCGTGACCATGCGCCCGAGCTTCTTCTTCCACGCGCTGGACCAGTCGCGAGGCGATGCCCCGGCCACGCCATTCGGACCGCACGAAGACCGAAGCCAGCCAGGGTGTCAGGTCGCGACGATCGCTCATGTCGTCGGCCACCAGGCTGGCCATGCCCACCGGCGCATCGTCCAACAGGGCCGCGAACACCGACGGCACCCCTCCCGCGCCGCATTCATCGCGCATCAGGGCAATGGCGGTGTCCAGTCGTCTGCCGGGGTGCAGATGCCCCCAGGTGTCGTGAGCCCACTCGGCGAGGATGGCCACATGGGGCGAGTCGTCCTTGAGGCGAGCAATGCGGATCCGTTCCGGCATCTGGGGGGTCCTCTTGTGGTGCTCCATGATCGCCGCGCTTGCCGGCAGCCGTCCCGGCCATCGAGATGCGTCCGGTACGCTGACGCTTGCTAACCCTACGATAATAAGGGGCTAGGGTGTAAGGCCTGCCCCTTGCCGCATCCGCTCCGCCCTGCACCTCGGGGTTTTGTCCCGGGGCCGGTCAACGGCTACGCTTCACGCATGATCGCACTGGCAGACATCCAATGGGCGCAGGCGCGCCTCGGCGACACCCTCTTCCCCCCCCCTGGTGCTCGACTATGCCTTGAGCGACCAGCTGGGCCGGCCCCACCATCACTGCGCCCCCGAGCAGGATCAGCCCGGGAGCACTCCACCACCATGGAAGTTACGGCTGGTGCTCCATCCGCCGGGCGGTCTGAGAAGCCGTCCGGCGAGGACTGATGTGCTGGAACGGTCAGCCTATAGATGAATGATTTCCTCCTTGAGCGAATAGGCAACGCCCAGAACTTCGTTGCAGACCGGCTGCGGATATTCCATCTCCTGCATGGCCTGCATGATGTCGTCGACCACGGCGACGAATTCGGCCGCACTGACGTTCATCCCGGTGTGCGTCTCGATCATCGAGCGCCCGGTGTATTCCACCGGCCCGCCGGAGCCGGCCGCGAGGAACTCCTTGACCTTCTCGCGGGCGTGGTCAATTGCCTCTTCGTCGAGGGCTCGGTACCTTGGTCCGGCGACCTCGTTCTCGAGGTGGAGGTCGACGATGCGATTGACCAGCTTGTCAATACCGGCGTGACCGCCGAGCCTTTCGTAAAGGGTGTCACTCATGGCAGATCCTCCTCTTTTGGATGGTTGCTCGTCAGGTGTACTGGGCACCTACCCCAAAGAGCGTGACAATCCTTGTGACAACCGGAACAAGGAGGGCCAAGCGATGACTGGAACGGATCTAGCGCCGATTCGCGCTGCCCTCGACGGCGGCGACTTCATCCGGGCACAGCAGCTGCTCGCCGGGCTGTCCGCACCAGTCTCGGCCGAGCTGCTCGAGCTGCGCGCCCAGGCGGCGTATGGGGCCGGCGATCTGGAAGGCACGCTGGCCGCCTATGGCGAGCTCTACCACCTGCACCTGGAAGACCACCGCACCCACGAGGCGGCGTTCGCCGCGGTCATGGTGGGCATGTACCTGATGATGGACACGGGCCTGATGGCCACCGTGCGGGCCTGGCTGTCGCGGGCGGAACGCCTGGTGGAAGACGCGCCCGATAGCCCGGTCTGGGCGTGGCTCGCCGCGGTACGGACCTACGAGCGCCTGATGTGTGGCGACATGCCGGGCACGGGGCAGTGGGCCCAAAGGGCCATCGACGGCGGGCAACGGCACAGCCTAGCGCCCCCCTCGATCATCGGCCAGGTGGCCCTGGCCCGGGTCCGCATCCATGACGGCGAGCTCGATGAAGGGCTGAGCGCCCTGGACGATGTGGCCGTGGCGCTTAGCTCGGGCAACCTCGACCCCCTCACCACCGGGCAGATGTGGTGCGAGCTCATCTGCGCGATGCAGTGGATCGGCCAGCACGACCGAGCCGAAGAATGGACCGAAGCCATGGAACGCTGGCGCCAGGGCGCCGCGTTCGGGGGCCTCCACGGCCGCTGCCGGGTGCACCAGGCGGAGATCATGCGCCTGCGCGGGCCCTGCGACGCCGCCGAACAGGAAGCCTTGCTGGCCTGCGAAGAGCTGCGACCCTGGATGCGGCGGGAGTTCGGCTGGCCATTGACCGAGCTCGGCAACGCGCGGCTGCGCAAGGGCGATTTCGCGGGCGCCGAGGATGCCTTCCTGGCGGCGCACCAGAATGCCTGGCTCCCTCAACCGGGGCTGGCGTTGTTGCGGCTGGCCCAGGGACGCGTCGATGACGCCTTCGCGATGATCGAGAGCGCCCTGGCGTCTCCGTTCGACATCCCGTCGAAGGAGCGCCCGCCGACAGGCGGCCTGAGACGAGCCCCTCTGCGCGAAGCTCAGGTAGTGATCGCCCTGGCGGCCGGCGACGATAACAGAGCGCGCGAAGCCGCCGCCGACCTCGCGGAGATCGCCCGGACCTACCAGAGCCGCACACTGCACAATTCGGCGCTCGCCGCGCAGGGGCGCCTGGCACTGCACGACGGGCGGGAAAGCGAGGCGGTCCGGCTGCTGAGCGAGGCCGTCATGGAATGGATCTCGCTGCGCATGCCGTTCGAGGCGGCGAGTCTGCGTGTCGAGCTCGCCGCAGCGCACCGCGCGGCGGGCGACGACAGCTCGGCCGAGCTGGAGCTCGACGCCGCCTGTCGCGCCTTCGAGGCGCTCAACGCCGGGCCCTGGGCGGAACTGGCTCGCGAACAGGTGCCGGCGACACCCTCAGGGCAGACTGCCAGCCCCGAGCGTTGCGTCTTCTGCCGCGAGGGGGATATGCGAACGGTGACCTTCGGTGGCACCACCGTCCACTTGAGGGACCTCAAGGGCATGCGCTATCTGGAACGCCTGCTGACGGCGCCCGGCCGGGAGTTCCACGTCCTCGACCTGGTATCGGTGGAGCGCGGGGCGCTCACCACCGGCGGGCCTGCGGAGGAGCTTGTCGCCACTCGCCAGTGCGGTCTGGAGGTGTTCGATTCGAAGGCGCGCGAGGCCTATCGGCAGCGGCTCGCCGAGACGGAAGAGGACATCGCGGAGGCCGAGGCGAACAACGACCTGCACCGCGCGGAACTGGCGCGTGCCGATCGCCAGTTTCTCGTCGACGAGCTCCGCCGCGGCGTCGGCCTGAACGGTCGGGCCCGGACCGTCGGCGGTGGCGTGGAGCGCGCACGCACCAGCACGACCCGTTCGCTGCGCTACGCCCTGGATCGGATCGCTCGGCACCATTCGAGCCTCGGCGAGCACCTGGAGCGAACGGTACGCACTGGCACCTATTTCGCCTACGAGCCGGATCCCCGCGCACCGGTGAACTGGAAGACCTGAGCGCACGCCCCCACGCCGCCTGCCGGCGAGCCGACGCCGGGCGTTATCAACCCGGCAGCTCTTCGGGTCGGGTCACCCGCGTCCCACCAGCAGCGCCATACCGCTGCGCACGATGGGCATGCAGCTTCTGATAGCTCTCGATCAGGCGTTGGTGCTTCTCGAGGCCCTCCAGCGCCATGCTGGTCGGGGTCAGGCCGTGGAAACGCACGCTGCCATTCACCGAGCCCACCACCGATTCCATGGTCGCCTCGCCGAACATGCGCCGGAAGTTGTACAGGTAATCGTCCAGCTCCAGCTCGTCATCGAGGAGGACCTCCAGTACCGCGCTCACCGCGCGATAGAAGAGATTACGCGCCACGGTGTTGTCGTTGTACTGCAGGAAGATATCGACCCGCTCCAGTGCCTCCTCGTGCTGGCCCAGCGCCAGGTTGATCAGCAGCTTCAGCTCGAGGATGGTGAGCTGGCCCCACTCGGTATTCTCGTCGAACTCGATGCCGATCAGGGTGACGATATCCTGGTGATCGTCGATCTGGGTCTCTTCCAGGCGTTCCAGCAGCTCGGCCAGCTGCGCGTCGCTGAGTTCGTGCAGGTGGAGGATATCCTCACGGAACAGCAGCGCCTTGTTGGTGTTGTCCCATACCAGGTCGTCCATCGGGTAGACCTCGGAGAAACCGGGCACCAGGATGCGGCACACCGGCGCGCCCAGGTCTTCATGGACGGCCATGTAGGACTCGAGGCCCAGCTCCTCGAGGATGCCGAACAGGGTCGCGGCCTCCTGGGCGTTGCTACTGGAACCGCTGCCGGAGAAGTCCCAGTCGACGAACTCGACGTCCGAGCGGGCGCTGAAGAAGCGCCAGGAAATCAGCCCGGAGGAGTCGATGAAATGCTCCACGTAGTTGTTGGGCTCGGTGACCGCCAGCGAATTGAAGGTCGGCGGCGGGAAGTCGTTGAGCCCCTCGAAGCTGCGCCCCTGCAGCAGCTCGGTGAGACTGCGCTCCAGCGCCACATGAAAGCTCGGGTGCGCACCGAAGGAGGCGAAGACACCGCCGGTCCTGGGGTTCATCAGCGTGACGCACATCACCGGAAACTGACCGCCCAGGGAGGCATCCTTCACCAGCACCGGAAAGCCCTGGGCCTCCAGCGCCTCGATGCCCTCGACAATGGCCGGGTAGCGCGCCAGCACCTCCTGGGGCACATCAGGCAGCGCCAGCTCCTCCTCGATGATCTGCTTCTTCACCGCGCGCTCGAAGATCTCCGACAGGCACTGTACCTGCGCCTCGTGCAAGGTGTTACCGGCGCTCATGCCGTTGCTGAGGTAAAGGTTCTCGATCAGGTTGGACGGGAAATAGATCGTCTTGCCATCGGACTGGCGCACGAAGGGCAGCGAGACGATGCCGCGATCCGCCCGCCCGGAGTTGGTATCGACCAGATTCGAACCGCGAAGCTCGCCCTCCGGGTCGTAGAGCTCGAGGCAGTAGTCATCGAGGATCTCCGCCGGCAACGCGTCGTTCGGACCGGGCTGGAACCACTTCTCGTCGGGATAGTGGACGAAGTCGCTCCCCGCCACCTGCTCGCCGAAGAACTGGTCGTTATAGAAGAAGTTGCAGCTCAGCCGCTCGATGAACTCGCCCAGTGCCGAGCAGAGCGCACTCTCCTTGGTGGCGCCCTTGCCGTTGGTGAAGCACATCGGCGAGGCGGCGTCGCGGATATGCAGCGACCAGACATGAGGCACGATATTGCGCCAGGAGGCGATCTCGATCTTCATGCCCAGCGCCGCCAGTTGGCCGGAAAGATTGGCGATGGTCTGCTCCAGCGGCAGATCCTTGCCCTCGATCCAGGTACCGTTCTCGCCATTCTCCTCGCCCAGCACCTTGCCCATCAGCAGCGCCTGGGCGTCCTCGTCGATGTTCTCCACCGCCTCGACCTGGAACTCCGGACCGGTCTGCACCACCTTCTTCACGGTGCAGCGGTCGATGGAGCGCAGAATGCCCTGGCGGTCCTTGTCGGAGATATCCTCGGGCAGCTCCACCTGGATCTTGAAGATCTGGTTGTAGCGATTTTCCGGATCGACGATGTTGTTCTGCGACAGGCGGATGTTCTCGGTGGGAATGTCCCGCGCGTTGCAGTACACCTTGACGAAGTACGCCGCGCACATCGCCGAGGAGGCCAGAAAGTAGTCGAACGGCCCCGGCGCCGAACCATCCCCCTTGTAGCGGATGGGCTGGTCGGAGATGACGCTGAAGTCGTCGAACTTGGCCTCCAGCCGGAGGTTGTCGAGATAGTTGACCTTGATTTCCATGGAGGGGGCACCGGAGCGTTGGGCGAAGCGGGGGAGAAAACCGGCCATTATCCATTTTTTGGGGGGCTTCGTCTTGGGGAGGTGGTCAAAAAATCACCAATCCAAGCGCATTGAGGGCAATGCCCCACCCGACCCCAAGGCCCTGAGGTTGGCGGAGAACGCCGCCAGGCGCCGCGCCGACGATGCTCAATATCGGTAGCGAACCTCGATCATGTGAAAATCCGCCCCGGTCGTGTCAGACCCATTCACGCCGGCATCGGAGTAGTGAAGAAACCGGTAGCCGAGCCCCAACTCACGATATAGCGGCCCGCCGATGCCCAGGGTCAGGGCGAACTGGAAGGGCCCGCCAAAATCCTGCGTGCCGAAGCGATGCCGACTGAACAGGGCGCCACCCGCGCCCAGGTCCAGGAGGAAGCGCCCATTTTGGCTCCCGAGCGTCACCTCCGGAATGGCCGACACGACAAGCGCGTTCTCCCCCGCTCCCCGCAACACGCCGGCACTTGCCATCAAGCGGGTACCTACCCGCCAGCCTGACGTGGAGAAGGGCTCCCAGGGCAGCGCGACGTTGGCCGACAGGTCATACTCCTCGAAATCCTCCGGCGCCTCCTCCCCCAGCAGGGTCTTCTCCGAGAGTCGGGTACGCAAGCTGAGACTCTGCAATTCAAGGTCATCGGCGAAACTCGGGGGAGTAGCGAGCAGGCAAGCGAGGATGATCGGTAACAGCCTGAAAGACACTGAATGGGGAGGCATCCAGATCACTGACATGGCAAAAAATAGTTCGGCAACGGCGCGTGATTCAACATTATTCGTAGTGGCTCCAGAGCCTGAGAATTTTCACCACTCGCTCATCCTCGATCACTTGGTAGACCAGCCGATGCTGAATATTGATGCGGCGTGAATAAGCCCCCTCAAGATCACCAATGAGCGTCTCAAAAGGAGGCGGCTTGTGATAGGGGTCTTCTGCAATCAGTGCCAACAATTCCTGTGCTTTTGGCTTGAGCCCGCTGGAGGCGAGTTTCTTTGCGTCCTTCTTTGCTTGCTTGGTATAAACTAACTTCCATGTCACCAGCCCAGTTCCTCATCACATTCATCCACGGCAGTATCCATCCCCTCACGAATAGACTCCCGCATACCGGGTACAGAAAGCAGGTAAAGTGTTTCCTGAATTGCCGACCAGTCTTCTTCGGATACCAGTACTGCCTTGTTCCGCTTGCCCATGATGACGATTGGCTGGTGAGACTCGGCGGTTTCGTCGATCAACCGATAGAGGTTGCTGCGTGCCTCAGTTGCTGAGATTCCGGTCATGACGCACCTATTTTGTGTTCAACTTTCCACCAAGTGTACGATTCCAGGCACGTACGTCAAGACGAACGTCATGCACGACTGTCATTTGATGGACATCAGAACGACGAGGCCGATGGACCGCGTGAAGGCCACCATGCGAGGGTGAACGGGTACCTTCGGGGAGGAAGCCGCTGTGTCACGATCAAACGATGTCCAGGCACCCGACGAGGGCCGCCGGCTGCGGCTGGTCTACGATGGGGACTGCCCGATATGTCGGCGCTATGTGCGCTGGCAGCGCATTCGTCGCGACGTCGGCGAGCTGAAGCTGATCGACGGGCGCCAGGACAGCGAGGCACGCCATGAGCTCAGCGACCGGGGTATTGACCTGGACCAGGGCTTCGCCCTGCAGGTCGGCGATCGCTGGTATCACGGCAGCGAGGCCCTGCATCGCCTCAGCCTGCTCGGCACGCGAAGCGGCGTGTTCAACCGGCTGATGTATCGCCTGTTCGCCAGCCCCCGGCGCGCCGCCCGCCTCTACCCTTGGCTCAAGGCCTGTCGCAATGGCCTGCTGCGCCTGTGCCGCATTCCGCCCATCGACAACCTGCGTCGGTGAGCGGCACCGGCGGCACACGCCTTCACGGGCGGGCGACGGTCGAGGGCGTCACGGCAATCGACCATGGGTTGCGCCGGGGCCAGGGTCACTTCAGGGTGACCGGTGAGACGAACCCCGGCGGCTTCAGTGCCAGCACCGAACACTGCAACTGATAGAGCACCGCCTCGGCCGTGTTGCCGATGATAAACCCCGGGATTCCGGTTCGCGCCACCGTGCCCATCACGACCAGGTCTGCCTTCAGCTTCTCGACCAGCTGAGGGATCTGCTTGCGCGGCGCCCCCATGGGCAAGTGAACCCAAGGAGATAGGTAATCGTAGGCGTCCGACCCGATGCGCTCGCGAAGTCGATGGGTCATTCTGTCCATGCCGACCTGGTGACGGGACTGTTCTATCTCGACGATGTGACGCTCGGTCGTGTCGGGATCGTTAGCCCAGATGCCCACGAAACCGGCTTCCGGCGCATCCCAGGCATGCACGAGATGCAGCTGGGCGAAGTCCGACAAGGCCAGCGAGAAGGCCAGCTCCACGATACTGTCGTTGAGCACCTGCTCATCGGGCCCGCCTCGGTGGACCTCGACGTCGACAGCCGCGACGATGCATTGGTAGTTGAGCTTTTCCTCCGGCTTCATGAGCCAGACGGGACAGGGGCACTTGCGCATCAGGTGCATGTCATCGCTGCCGAACAACAGCCGGCTCCACTCCGGATTTTCCGCCGTCTTTATCACGAGATCATGGTCATCCCGCAGCACCGCTAGAATGACCTCGATGAACGTGATCCCGGTCAGCACCTTGATATGGCAGGCGATCCGATCGGCATGGGGGGCGACCAGCGACTCGATCCATCCCCGGCGCTCGGCCATCACCGCATCCCTTAACTCAGCGGCTGATGGCCCCCGAGGCGCCAGCGAGAGGTCCAGCATCTCCTCGGGGATGACATCGATGAGGGTCAGCATTGCCTGGTTGTTCTCCGCCAGCGACACCGCCCGGGCGAGCCCGGCCTCCTGGGAGACGGACGGCTCTACGACATAGAGGATGTTTCGGAAGCGTTTCATGCCTTTTCCCCTCCACGGGATTCGACCGACGCATGGGACGCCATCACTCGGATGGCGGCTTCCCTCGCGGCGTCTGCGTAAGGTACCAACACCAGATCCACGCCCTCCTTCTCGAACCGTTGGACATCCCGTTGCTGGGAGACGGCTACCGCCACCTTCCCCGGGTACCCCTGCTGACGAAGCCCCTGCAGCATCATGCGATTGACGCCAGGGTCTCGGAGGGTGCTGACGACCCAGCGCGCCTTTTGCAACGGCAAGGTGGCCAGGAACTCCGAATCTTCCGCATCCCCGTAACACACCCGGTATCGGTCGCGGGCGTGCTGCTGGACGGTGGTGGGATCGAAATCTACCGCCAGCAGACGACAGCCCCGCTGCCTGAGGTCTGCCGCAAGGGCCGCGCCATAGCGACCCAGCCCGATCAGCAGGACGTCCACCTCATTGTTGTCACCCATCAGGTCATCGAGTTCCCTGTGCGGCACCTGGCGCTCGAAGATCGAGAGCCTGGGCGCCAGGCGTTCATAGAGGGCATGCGAATAGAGGATCATGTAGGTGGAGACACTGATGGTGATCAGGCCAACGAGGGTGATCAGCCCCACCGTCTCCTGTTGCAGATGCCCCAGGGCCAGGCCCATCGCCGCCAGGATCAGAGAGAATTCGCTGATCTGGGCCACCGTGAGGCCTGCGAGGAAGCCGGTGCGCTTGCGATAGCCCATGTAGCCCATGATGGCCATGACGATCAGCGGATTGCCGACCAGCACGAACAGCGAGAGGACCGCCGAGGCCACGAGCTGTGCCCCCAGTGTCCCGAGGTCCAGGGTCGCACCCAGCTCGATGAAGAAGAACAGGAGCAGGAAATCGCGAAGGCTCACCAGGCGTGATGCCACCTGCTCACGGTAGGGCGTGGAGGCGATGGACACCCCGGCTAGGAAGGCCCCGACTTCCTTGCTGAACCCGAGCGCCTCCCCTGCCATGGCCCCCAAGACCGCCCAGGCGATGGCGAAGAGCATTAAGAGTTCCGACGAGTGGGCCAGCCGATGCAACAGACCCGGCAGGACATAGCGCATCAACAGGGCCACCCCCAACAGCATGGCGGTACCTGTCAGCAGGACCTTCAGGGCCTCCCAGCCCATGCTGACGTCGCCGTCGGCCTGGCCGTAGGCGGTCAGGCCGATCATCACCAGTACCACCACGATGTCCTGCACGATCAGGAAGCCGACCGCGATCCGGCCATGTAGGGAGTCCACCTCCCGCTTGTCGGACAGCAGCTTGACGATGATGATGGTACTGGAAAACGTCAGGGCCACGGCCACGTAGAGGGCGGTCACCGGTGACATGCCGAGCCACAGCGCGATGACGTAACCCACCGCCGAGGTGAACACCACCTGGCCCAGGCCGGAGGCGAGCGCCACCGGTCCCACGGTCCGAATGATGTGCAGGTCGAGCTTCAGCCCCACCACGAACAGCAGCAGGGCGATGCCGAGCCGCGCGAACAGCTCGATCTCGGTGCGCTGCTCCACCAGGCTCAACCCCGAGGGCCCGAGCAGGATGCCCACGCCGATGAAGGCGACGATGAGCGGCTGGCGCAGTTGCTGCGCCAGCACACCCCCCAGCACTGCGAGACCGAGGACCATCCCGATCTGGGCAAACACGCTCTCAAGCATCTTGACCGCCCTCACATCTCATAACGCAACATGCTGATTGCGCTTTCTTTTCAGGCCAGCCTTTCGCCTGCACCCAACAGTATAAACCAGCCCGTTGCGCAGAACTTAGCCTGAAGCGAACGAGAGGCGCATGAACGCATGCTCGATGCCCAGTTCCTCCATCACGACGATGACGGCGTGGACGTTATCACGCTCTCCACCGGCCGACGCAGCGAGCGCGGCATGGTCGGGGCTCGGCCGATGCGCACCACCAGGTCTGGACGCTCACCGGACAGTCCCAGCGACCGGGCGAACGCGGGGCGTACGCTCGCCTCCTCCACCGGCTGATTGACGAAGGCGTTGCGTATGCCCAGCGCTGTGGCCTGCAGGGCGAAGCGCTGGTAGCAGCGGCCGGCCTCGACCCAGTGTGCCCGGTCATCCTCCGCCGAGACGAACACCGCCAGCCCCGCAGAGCTACGGACCTGGCGCGCCAGCTTGGCGTTCTCTGCCTTCGGCCGCAGCATGGCGCGCATCAGGAGCTTGCCGAGCCAGCGCGGCGCCTGAGGGTTGCCGGTCGCCCGGCCGCTCAGGCCATCGCTCTTCTCCACCGCCTCGGCGTCGTTGAAGCGGATCCAGGCCTCCAGCTCCCGTCGGAAGGCGGGATTCTTCAACTGCCGGGTGTTGGCGCGCTGGATATGTTCCAGCGCCCGCTCGATGGGCTCGCGCTCGGTGAGCAGCAGCACCGAGACGCCATTCCCGTTGCCCGCCGCCTCCAGCAGTCGACGCTGCTCGGCGGAAAGTGGCGTGCCGTCGTAGTCACTGCGCGTGCATTGCCGTGAGGCGATAGCCTCGAACAGCGGCGACGCCTCGGCCTCTCCAGGCGTGAGGCTCACCCGAATCTCGCCGTCGCCCTGTGGTCGGAACTCTGCCTGAGCAGAAAGCCCCATCGCCCGAGCGGCCAGGCACAGATTCTCCGTCGCACAGCCCAGGGATACGTAGAGGTGGTGATCGTCCGGGTCGACCACCGGCGTGCGCCGGGTAAAATCCGGCAGGAGGGTAATGGCGCCCTCCTCCACCCGGAACTGCCAGCACTGGGTATTGTGGCCAGAAGGGGCCAGGGTGGCGAAGTGGATGAGCAGGCGCATTCGCTCGGCCTCATCCTGCGAATGCCATTCCTCCAGGTTCCAGGTGTGCTTCACCGCCTCGTCGTAGTTCATGGTGCCCTCGCAATGGCTGGCTAATGTCTCTCAGAGTATGTCGCAATTCTTGCACGGTAGTGCCCAGTACAAGACAGCACGCGACATGGCAGGCAAGCTGAGCCCAGGGTAAACGGACGGCCAGAGGAGGCGCCATGACACGCCTGATCGACTTTCAGCTCGCGGACGAGGCAACACGCTGGCGAGCCATCAACGATGACGTGATGGGTGGGATCTCCCAGGGCAACCTGCATATAGAAGCGGGCATCGGCGTGTTCAGCGGCGAGATTTCGCTCGAGAACAACGGTGGTTTTGCCTCGGTGCGCCGCGAACCCGAGGTGATCGACCTGAGCGACGCCTCGGGCGTTGTGCTTCATGTACGTGGCGACGGTCGCCGCTACCAGCTGCGCTTGCGTACCGGCGAGCTCTTCGATGGAGGCGCCTACCGCGCGCTGTTCCAGCCATACGCCGGCGAGTGGCAGCGAGTCGCACTCCCCTGGAGTGAGTTCGAGGCCGTCTTCCGCGGCCGCAGGCTGGAGAATGCACCGCTGCTCGACCCCGCGGCGATCCAGCAGCTGGGATTCCTGATTGCCGACCGAACCGCAGGGCCCTTCCGGCTGGAGGTGGACTGGCTCGATGCGATGGGCCACGAAGTGACGCCCTGACGGGCAGCATGCTCTGCCCTCTCTATTTTGTCCGTCACGGCAGGGCATACTCCTCTCGCCCGCTCACTGGCCAACAGACCGAACGCTGCCCGATTCCACCGGCTGGAAACGGTGCCATTCGGTTGAGCTGCCGGCGACGGGCACCACAAAGATCACACCGAGCGCGGAAGCGCTCACCTGAACCACCAAAGTGCCATCGTTCGCCCTGGTGAATCGATAGGTCATGGACTCGAAGCCACTGACTTGTTCCGCCACCCAACGAGACGACTCAAGCAACAGCCAACCATCCTCGCAGAGGTAATCCTCCTGCCGCTGCAGGATGCGTTGCTCGAGGGGAGCAGCCTCGTCGAGCGCTTCGACCATGAGCTCCGCGTTCGCATCGCCCGTGATCCGCACCCGCTTCGCTCGCACCGCCGTGGTACTGTTCGCATGGAAATAGCTGGAGAGATAAGGCGGGGAATACTGAGGCGAGCCACCCTCCGGTACCGCGCGTTCCCCCGCGTTCCGGTAAACGCCTGTGAGCGAGGGGCAGCTATCGCCTGGGGATGCTGAGAGGCCGCCCCATTCGACGGGATAAGTGCCGTGCGAAGAACACCCCGATGAGAGAACGGCGGCGACGATCACCGGATACCAGGCAGCACTGACTGAGCACCTCATGGACGATTTCCTTCAGAGGACAGCGGGGTGGCGTCCCGATTCACGCTAGCGCTCTTGCACTACCGCTATTTATGGATACCCCGGCTCAACGCGAGGCACTATCCCTTCTACCCCAACGGATGGCCATGGGCCTCTACCCGACGGCGCAGCCAGGCGCCAGTCAGCAGCAGCAGGGTCAACGCAGCGAGTGGCAAGAGCACATCGGGACTGACAGCGTCCTCCCGTTCCACCGCCTCCAGCGCGCCGTAAATGGCGCTGGAATAGACCGCCCACTTCACCCCCAGGCCGATGATGGCCGCCATCACAAACGTAACCAGCGGCAGGCGCAGCAGACCCGCCGCAAAGTTGACCACGGAGTGTGGGAAACCCGGAAATACCCGCAGGGCGCACTGGGTCAGGAAATCACTTCGCTTTTCCAACTTGCGCGTGACCTTGCGAGTGAGACCCTTGGACGTCCAGCGATCGCTGAAGCGGGAAGAGAGGTAGTAGGCTCCCAGGCCACCCACCACGCTGCCGACAGTCAACATCAGGGTGGCGGCCAAGGGATTATAGAAGGGTGCGATCAGCCAGAGTCCGAAGCTGCCGGGAAGGCCTAATGTCAGGGTCACCGCCATTATCAGGATCACCGAGACGATCACGGCGGGCTGGTGAGAAGCCCCGTCGGCCCAGCGCTGCACGTCGGCCAGTTCCGGCGCGTACCAGATCCACAGATAGCCAACCATCAGCAGCGTGGAGCTGATCGTTACCCATCGCCAGGGGCGCCTTGGCGAACTGTCGTTGAACATCGAGGGGTCTCGGTCATTGATCAATCGTCATCGTGCCACGCCCACTGCGCCGGGTCACGGTTCCCGACATTCGGAAAAAATCGAGGTACCTCCCCGATTGCTCCGATTGCGGCCGAGGCTGGCCATTCAGTTACGAATTCTCGGTAAGCGCCAGCATGTAGTGGCCACGCGATCACGCAACTTCCTCGTCCTGGTGATACGCTCAGAGAGAGGAATGCCTGTCGCCTGCCCGGAACAGCCGGACAGGCAGCGGCATCCCTACCGTCCCGACATTGGGATGTCGTGGATAGCAAGCCCGTTCAAAGGAGGCATCACCGTGATCATCAAGGGACTCGCACTCAGTCTTATCCTCTTCGGCTACGCCGGACTGGCCAGCGCCGATTACGCCGACGGCATGCGCTACTATGAGCAGCAGGAGTATCGCCAGGCACTCCAGGAATTCAGCGAAGCGGCCAGAAGCGGCGATGCCGATGCCCAGTACATGCTCGCCCGCCTGTACGAGTCCGGCAACGGGACCGTCCAGAATTTCGTGCAGGCTCACAAGTGGTACAACCTGGCCGCCGCGCGCGGTCACCGCCATGCCGGGGAGGCACGCGACTCGCTGGCCGAACGCATGACGTCTGGTCAGGTCGCCGAAGCGCAGCAGTCGGCGCGTGGCTGGCAACCGGAAGAGCAGAAAGAAGAGGAATCCTCTTCACAGGCCACACAGCGTTCGCGACCCGATATCGAGAGCCTGACGGACCGGCAAGGCATAGCCGAGATACAGCGTGAGCTCAATCGGCTCGGCTATGACGCAGGCCCGGTGGATGGCGCCATGGGAAGACGGACCCGCAGTGCAATACGCGAGTATCAGGCCGACAAGGGCATTGCCCGGAACGGCCGCGCCTCGGCCGAACTGCTGAAACGCTTGCGCCAGACGGAGAAGGAAGAGGTGGCCGCCCCCTCGCAGCCGCAACCCGAACCCGAGTCTCGGGTCGTCCTGCAGGACGACTTCCGCGACGGTGATTTCCGCCGCAACCCGTCCTGGTCAGTGCTCAGCGGCGACTTCGAGGTCGAGGATAACGGCCTGCGCAGTATCGTGGAGATGCAGCGGACGACCCAACGCGATTCCCGCCGTCTCAGCGCCGACCGGCCGGAAGAGATCGGTCTGGCAATGCTGGAGCTGATCCTCGATCAGACGGGCAATACCAGGCAGGGCGAGGTGTCCGCCCCCGTGGAACCGGCGCGCATCTTCGTCAACTCCCCCGTCGACAACGCCTTCAGGATGGAGCTGGAGCTGGCCTCCCGGCAGCGGCCTGGCAGCCTTGAGCTTGGGCTCTTCCAGGGCAACCGGCCCAACGGCACCGGCTATCGCCTGGTCTACTCTCCCGGCTCACGCCCAGGGCTCAGTCTGGTCAGGCTGATTTCCGGAGGTGCCGAAGTCGTAGCGCGCCACGAGGGCAGTCTCGACCTCGAGGATGGCAGGTTCCACCGCCTTGTCTGGACGCGTGACGAGGACGGGCGAATGGAGGTCCGCGTGGATGACCAGCGCCTTATTCAGGCACGGGAAAACGGCCTGCGCGATCCCTTCCAGGGCTTCGTGCTGGCCAACCAGGGAGGCGATTACACCCTGCGGAGAATCCGCCTGGAGGAGTAGCGCCTGCACCAGCGCCCCAGGCCGTCAATTACCCAGGGTTCTGGCTCCCGATCTAGAAAACGTGCTGCTTCCAGAGAGGCGGCACTTTTCTCGGTAACCATCAGTGGGTCCCGTCGTTCTTCCGCTTTTCATCGTTGGCCTCCACCCAACGGGCCCGACCCGTTTCCTTGGCCCGGTACATGGCCTGGTCGGCCAGCCGATAGATGGTCTCGGAATCCGGACCCGGCCCGGGAGCTCGGCACAGCAGACCCGCGGATGCTGTGATGTGCCGATGCGGGCCACCGGGAGAAGGGACTTCCATGGACTCGATGACTTCAAGCAGCCTATCCGCCATCAATGCGGCTTCGCTCCGATCGCGAGGACGGAACACGATCCCGAATTCCTCCCCGCCCAACCGGAACACATGATCCTCGGCACGATTGAATAGCCCTTGCACTGCCTTCGCGAGCCGCTGCAGCAGTTCATCCCCTTCGGGGTGTCCGAACGTGTCGTTGTACGCCTTGAAAGAATCGATATCGAGCATCAGGAACGCGAACAGCCGATCATCGGAACGCCGCCTCATTTCCCGGCTGATCACTTCATCAAAGGTGTAGCGGTTCTGCAGGCCGGTCAACGGATCATGAGCGGACTGGAAGGCGAGGGTATCTTTCAGCGATTTCAGCCACGCGATGGACTGTTGCCGACTTCGCAAGTACAGGGCCATCACCGCTGCCTGGAATGCCATGGCGAGCGTAATGGACAGCGCACCATCCAGCACGGCGACCATATCTTCGAAAAACCCTCCAGTATTGGTCAGGATAACGGCATATAGACACAGGACCATCAGCGCTGTGCCGATGCTGGCTCGATAAACCGAATCCAGTAACAGGTAGGCAGGCGCCGGGTAGATCAAGGGTATGGTGACGGCGAGGACACTCTCTCCTCTTGCCACAGCCAGCAGTAGAAGAAGGACGAACAGGGCGAGGTGCGACAGTTTGGCCATCACACCGAGCGGTGCACCCGCGCGCAACCCCACGATCACGCCCAGCGTCAAGGCGATACCCAGCAGATCGGTCGCAATTCGCAGCGTTGACCAACCAAACGAGCCGGTCGAATCGAGCACAAGGAAGAGCAGGAAAGCCACACACCCGGCTCCCGCCATCACATTCATGATGCTCAGACGGAGAAAATCCGGATCTTCCAGTGTGGAGCGCCCTCCCGAGGTGATGAAATCCTTCCACAATACCGACCTGGCCCTGTACGTCATAGCATCCCGATACGCGCGTATCGCCTCCAAGTGGGCTTTGAGCATCGGACTATAGTCGGCCTGCAGTCAGCCGACGCCTAGAGCACGTCGTTCTTCAATGGCGAGTATAGGAGAGAAAGGGGCTGTCCCGGCCTCCAAGGCTCTCGAAACCTCTCTGGGCGCCGTATTCGACGACCAAGTGGAGGCTTCAGGGCAAGACCATGATCCGGGCCAGGTGGTCAGGACAGGTGGGCGCCGGTCATGGCGCCTCCCTACCCACCTGCGCTTGACTGAACTGCTGGTGGGTACCGTCGCAGAAGGGTGCGTTGCCGGTCTGCTTGCACTGGCACAGGTAGGCTTCGCCATCCTGCTCGGCCTCGAACACCTTCGGCGTGAAGCCCGTGCCCTTGTGAGAGCCGTCGCAGAAAGGTTGTGTCTGGGAATGGCCGCACGCGCAGAAGGCATACTTCTTGCCCTTCTGGAGGGTGACAGGCTTTGGTTGGTTGTCGGCGATGACGGGCTGGCTCATGGGGCCTCCTGATGTCGGGAAAGAGAATAACAGTCTGGATGAGGGCCCTTGGCCTTGGCAATCTCGAGCCGGCTATCGAGGCAAACGCCGCAGCGCCGGAGGGAAGCTCAACGCGCCGTCCCCTCGCCCGCCATTTCCCACTCGGCTAGACTGAAGCGCTTTCCGAACCCGAGACGCCACATGCAAGCCACCCTCGAGCAGCGCGCGCTGAAGCTATCCATCCTCGTCACGCTGGGTGTCTCCAGCCTGGGGGTCATCTTCGGCCTGCTCGCCGGCTCGCAGTCGATCCTCTTCGATGGCGTCTTCTCCACCATCGACGCCGCCATGTCGGGACTGGCGCTCTTCGTGGCGCGCCTCGCCGTGCGCGAGGCCAGCGACCGCTTCCAGCACGGCTACTGGCACCTGGAGCCGCTGGTGGCGGCGCTCAACGGCAGCATCCTGATGCTGCTCTGCTTCTATGCCTTCCTCACCGCCCTGCTGGACCTGCGCGAGGGCGGCCGCGAACTCGCCTTCGATCTGGCGATCGGCTACGCCGTGGTAGTGGCCATCGTCTGCTTCGTCATGACCGGCTACCAGCGGCGCATCAATCGCACCGCGGACTCCGAATTCGTGCGTATCGACATGCAGGGCTGGCTGATGGCGGCGCTGATCACCACCTCTCTGCTGGTGGCTTTTGTTATCGCCCGCTTCCTGCAGGGCACTGCCTGGGCGCACCTCACCCCCTACGTGGACTCGGTGCTGCTGATGGTACTGACGGCCAGCTTCATGCCGGTGCCCATCGGTATCGTACGCCGCGCCATGAAGGAGGTGCTGTTGATCGCGCCGAGCGGGATCGACCGCGAAGTCCATGCGGCCATGGCGCCGGTGATGACGCGCGAGGGGCTGCTGCGCTACTACAGCCATGTGGCCAAGGCCGGCCGCGGCCACTATATCGAGATCCATATCGTCACCACGCCCGAATACGGCCAGGGCCAGGGCATCGCCGTACTCGACGAGATCCGCGAGCAGATCAGCGCCGGCTTGAGCCCGCCGCCGGAACGGCGCTGGTTCACCGTGGCCTTCACCGCCGACGAGCGCTGGGCATAGGCCTGTCGCCCGTCGTTCGGGCACAGGCGGCCCTCAGCCCTCCCGGGAGACCCACTGCCCCGCCTGCTGCGCCGCGCGCCCTTCGGCCTCGAGCTTGAGCAGGTGGGCCAGCGCCGAGCGCGCCGCTACCCTCTGCTTGTCCTCCGGCACATCATCGTAGGCGTGGCGCGTCAACGCCTCCAGGCTCGCCGGGCCATGGCGCGCCAGGGCCCGGCGCACCTTGTGTTCCCGGGCCAGGCGATGGGTGACCAGGAAGTCGATAGCGGCGTGGCCCTCGCCGATCAGGAAGCCGTGGCCCGGGGCGATGGTGTCGAAGGGTTCCTCGCCGAGGGCGTGCAAGGCAGCCAGATAGGCGGCCATGTCGCCGTCCGGCGGGTTGATCACCACCGTGGAGCCCTGCATCACCTGATCACCGGCGAACAGCAGCCGCTCAGGCTCCAGCAGATAGCAGAGATGGTTGGACGCATGCCCGGGGGTATGCAGCACCTTCAGCATGCCCGCAGGCGTTGCGAGGCGCTCGCCATGGCGGGGCCGGTCGTCCGGCGAGAAACCGGCGTCCTGGCTGGCGCCGGGCGGAGGCGGCAGACCCACCAGTCGAGCACCGGTGCGCGCCTTGAGCCAGGCCGCTCCCGGCGAGTGGTCGATATGGGTGTGGGTAACCAGGACCCGGGAGATCTTCCCGCCGGCCAGCCCAAGCAAGCGTTGCAGATGCGCCGGCTGCACGGGGCCAGGGTCGATCACCAGATGATCCTCGCCGTCACCCAACAGATAGCTGTTGGTGCCGGGACCGGTCATCACCCCCGGATTGGGCGCGGTCACCCGGGTCACCCCCGGCGCCAGTTCGACCGCCCTGCCGGGCTCGATCTCGGCGCTGGCCGTGCCCTGCCGCAGTGGGTCCAGGCGGCGTACCTCTGCATAGGCCGGGGCATCCGGCTCCACCTGCCAGGTGGCATTACCCTTGCGGGCCGGCCAGGGGCGGCTGGGATGCGGGGTCGGGGGGTTGGCATGGGCGTAGCGCAACAGCCCCTCGGCGGTGGAGAAGTCGGCAAGCAGACGCAGTGTACGCAGGGTGGGATAGCCCAGCGAGAGACGGCCCTGGCGGTGGTCCGAAAGCACTCGGGCGGGAGAACGCCAGAGATGATCGATGGTCTCGCTGCCATCATGCAGCGCCTGCTGGTCGGGGGGCGCCAGGGCCACGAAAAAGCGCGTATCGAAGCGCCGCGGCGCGCCCCGGGGCGTGACCCAGTGCCCCAGGTAGGCCAGCCGGTCCAGCGGCAGCCCGAGGCCGTAGCGCTCGCAGAGTCCTCGGAAGCTCGATTCCTCGCGCCGCAGGGACTCCCGCCCCTCGCTCAGTACCGGATGATCCGCCGGCGGCAGGTTCCCCTGGCCATCCACGGCCAGCAGCAGCCCCGCCTCCTCGAAGCACTCGCGCAGGGCCGCGATCATGTAGTCGGCCCCGCCCTCGTCGAGGCTCAGGGTCTGGCTGATGGCGGCATCATCGCACCCGGAGGCAAAGGCTCGGACATCCGGGTCCTGCGGGTCCACGGCCCCGCCGGGAAACACGAAGTAGCCGGGCAGGAAAGCTGCCTGCCAGGTGCGCTGCAGCAGCAGGACCTCCAGCCCCTGCTCGCTGTCGCGCACCAGGGCGAGCGTCGCGGCGGGGCGCATCTCGCGCTTGCGCTCGTCAGCCATCAGCGCGACTTAACCACGGCCAGGAGCGATCTCGTCGGAATCGAGGCCCAGCGCCCGGATGAAGGGCGATGCCAGGAGAATGTGCTCCACCTTGGTCCGGTAGTCGGCATGGGCGGGGACGAAATCAGACGTGGACGGCATGGGGCCTCCTGGGCAAGAAAAGGGCCGGCCAACAGCAATACCACAGCGGCGGCGAGGCGCCCAGCCTCCTGGAAGCCGGCGCGTTGGGGCGGTGCCCCTGACACCAGCTAGACTCAGGAAAAGTCAGCACCACGGAAAAGGAACCCCCATGCCGAAATACCACAACGATGCCACCCTGCCCATCCCGCTCTTTCCCGGCAGTCATATGGTGATCGACGACGACTACGTCTTCCTTTCGGGGCTGACGGCCGAGGATATCCAGGGCGGCGAAACCATGCTCGGCAACATAGCCGAGGAGACTCGCCTGGTGATGCGAAGCATCCAGCGCATGCTGGCTTCCGCCGGATGCGACATGTCCGACGTGGTGCGCGTCGACGTTCACATCACCAGCCTCGAACTGATCCGCGACATGGACGCCGCCTATGCGGAGTTCTTCGACTCGAGACGCTACCCGGCGCGCACCTGCACCCAGTCACCCCGCCTCTATGGTTCTGCCCAGGTCGAGATCACCGTGATGGCGCGCCGCCCTGCACCGCATCAATTGTGACCCTGAGAGCGGCCTTCCAGCCGACCTCAAGGGTCATCGCGACGTCCCTTTGCCAGCCTCCATCACCCCTCCTGGCGGGTGTCCAACTGATCGTGCCAGGGCCGCATGGCCAGGATCTCGTCGAACCACTGCAAAGGCTCGGGTTCGATGGCGTCATCCGGCCGTGGCGCCAGCGCAACCGGCTGCCAGCTGCTGGACTCCAGCGACTCGCGTAGACGGGCATAGTCCACCGGGATCTGGGACGCGGCCTCGGTCTCCTGCAGCTGGTGGAGCGCCTCCAGCAGATCCCCCATGCCGTTTTCCTGCTCATCGAGGGGCTTGAAGGACTGCACGTAGAGACGTTCCCCCTCCTGGCCTACCTTCACCGGCATGTCGATGATGTTGACCCGCTCGCCGACATCGATGCGGGAGAAGAGCGCCTCGATGGTCTCGGGCATCATGCGGATGCAGCCACGGCTGGCGCGCATGCCGATACCGTCCGGGCGGTTGGTGCCGTGAATCAGGTAGCCGGGGATATCGAGCAGGATGGCGTGCTGACCCAGCGGATTGTCCGGGCCGGGCGGCACCACCTCGGGCGGGGGTTCGCCGTTCTCCCTGGCCTCCTGGCGCACCGATTCGGGCGGATACCAGGCCGGGTCCTTGAGCTTCATGGTCGTCTCGGTCACGCCCAGCGGAGTGTTGAAGCCCTCCCGGCCGATGCCGATGGGATAGGTCTCCACCCGGGGCGTCTCGCCCTCTGCAACGTCCGGATAATAGTAGAGACGCAGCTCGGACAGGTTGATCACCACGCCTTGGCGCTGCGTCGGCGGGAGGATGTAACGCGCCGGGATCACCACCTCGGTGCCCGGATCGGGCGCCCAGAGACTGACGTCCGGGTTGGCGTTACGCATCTCCTCATAGCCGATATTGTGCTCGCGACCGATGTCGAGCAGCGTCTGCCCCTCACGGGTCTCGACGCGGTAGACCTCGCCGACCATGTTGCCCGACTCGGGAAGCGGGTAGTGGCCACGGGGCCACTCCTCCTCGGCCATGGCCGCCACTGGCAGACACATCAGCGCCAGGGACAGGACCAGGGGTCGGCAGCATCTGGAAAAGGGGACAATCGCGGAAGGGTTCATGATGGCCAGGGACTCGAAGATGGCGTCGTTAGGGAGTGCGGTTTAATGAACAGTGTTTCATGGCGTTCGCCTCACGGCAAATAGAGGTGAGGTGGCCCGTCTCGACGCACTCTCGAAGGGCCTCATCATCTCTAGAGCGTTTCGCCCACTTCGATACGATACCCCAGATCGATGATCCGCTTCTCGGTGTCGTTGCGCTTCATGCCCGCCAGCAGCAACTTGGCGGCCTGGCGACCAATCGCTTCACGAGGCGTGACCACGCTGGCCAGGCGCGGCGACATCACCTGGCCCACGTCGTGACCGTGGAAGCCAGCAATGGAGATACACTGTGGTACCGGAATACCGCGGCGCAGGCACTCGAAGTAGGCCCCGACGGCAACATCGTCATTGGTACAGAAAAGCCCGTCCACATCGGGATGCTCGGCGAGCACTTCCGCCATGAGCGCTGCCCCCACGCTGAAAGACGACCGCTGGGTGCGCTGAAGCTTCAACGGCGCCAGGCCGTGCGCTTCCATGGCCTCACGATAGCCCTGGTCGCGCTGACGGGTGCGCTCGTCGAGACGCACCGCCAGGTAGATGATACGACGCCGACCATGGCGGATCATCTCGCTGACCATGTCACGCGCCGCGGCGACATTGTCAAACCCAACCGCGTGATGAACCGGAGGCGTCAGCGAATCCATGATCTCGACACAGGGGATGCCGGCAATTTCGAGCATGCGGCGGCTACGCGGAGTGTGTCGACTGTCGGAGAGAATCACGGCATCGACATTATACGAGAGCAGCGAGGACAGGCTGCGCTCCTCGAGCTCCTCGCTATAAGCGTAGTGAGAGAGCATCAAGTGATAGCCGTCCGGCTCGGTGACCGACTCGATCCCCACCAGCACATCGGCGAACACCTGGTTGGTCAATGAAGGCACCAGCACCCCTATAGAACGGCTGGTGGATTTCGACAGCAGGTCCGGGGCACGGTTGGGGATATAGCCAAGCTGCTCGGCCACCGCCAAGATGTTCTCACGCAGCCCGGCCGACACCGATTCGGGATCGCGCAGGCACCGGCTCACGGTCATCTTCGTGACACCGATCCGGTCGGCGATATCCTGGAGCGTGGGGCGACGGTTTTTCAAGGCGGCTCGCAGCCTGGGGAAATAAGTCGTACGACTGGGTCCTGGGGGACAGGGGTGAATGACACCCTAGTCGACGCGGCGCCAGGAGTCGACCCGGCGCCAAGCCCGAGAGCACTGACTAAAGAGCGATCCGTTGCAAGAAGTGGTCGACCAGCCGGTCGGGCGACAAGGCGATATTCAATTCCACCGCCTCCTCCTCGCCAGGAGATTCAAGGTCGCTCAGCTGGCTATCGAGCATCCTGTCGCCCTTGAAGAAATGTCCTTCCCTCGAGGTGAGCCGATGATGCAGCTGCTCACGATCACCGCTAAGAAACAGGATTTTCAAGCGGGGGTCACCACGGCGCAGGGTATCGCGATAGCGCCGCTTCAGCGCCGAACAGCCGATTACCACACTGATATCCCGTCGACGATACTCGGCAAATATCTCCGCCAGCGTCTCGAGCCATGACTTACGGTCCTCGTCATTGAGCGGAATGCCACGGGCCATCTTGTCGATGCTGACCCGGGAATGATAATCATCGCCATCGATGAACTCGGCGCCGAGTCGCTCGGCCACCAGGCGGCCGATATGAGTCTTCCCTGAGCCGGACACGCCCATGACAAGGATACGGTTTGAGTGCGTCACCACTGTTGCTGTCTCCACCATCTTGACTCTCCTCGTCTACCCGCTAACGGCGGTAAGGTTGGGCAGCCAGGTGACGATGCCCGGGAAAGCCACCAGGATGACCAGCACCACCAGCAACGCCACATAGTAGGGCAGCATGGCCTTGACCAGTTGCTCCATCGACACCTTGCCTACGCCACAGCCGACATACAGGCAGGTACCGACTGGCGGCGTCAGCAAACCGATACCCAGAATGAACGCCATCAGCACACCAAAGTACACCGGATCAACACCGACCGAAGTGACAATCGGCGTCAGCATGGGCGCCATGATGACCATCGCCGGCGTGAGATCCATCACGAAGCCTATGATCAGCAACAGGAAAGCGACGATCATCAGCAGCCAGAACGGATCCTGAGTGATTGCCTGCACCTGCTTGACCAGCGTCTGCGGCACCATGTTGATGGTCAGGAACCAGGCAATCACCGTGGCGAAAGCGAGCAGCAGCAGCACCATGCCGGTCAGACGCGCAGTGCGGATCAGCATGCCCCACAGTGCCTTGATGTGAAACTCGCGATAGACCACCAGCGAGATAAACAGCGAATAGAGCAGCGCTGCCACGGCCGCCTCGGTGGCGGTGAACACCCCACCGATGATGCCGCCAATCACGATCACCGGCAGCACCAGCGCCAGCCAGGCGGCCTTGAAGGTTTCCCAGAGGCGGTCGAGGCGAAATTTCCTGGTCTGGCCGGCGTGCTGAAGGGTGGCCAGGATGAAGGTGGTGACCATCAACGCAAAGCCGATCAGCATCCCCGGGACGATGCCCGCAATGAACAGCCGGCTGATCGAGGTTTCGGTCACGATGCCGAACAGGATCAGCGGGATCGACGGCGGAATAATGATGCCGATCACCGAGGATACGGTGTTGATAGCCGTCGCATGGGGTGCCGAATAGCCCTGCTGTTTCATCGAGGGAATCATCATCGCCCCGGTGGCCGCGGTATCGGCGACGGCCGATCCGCTGATGCCGCCGAAGAACATCGAGCCGGTGATAGCCACCTGGCCCAGGCCACCCCGCATGAAACCGACCAGCGCGCCGGCGAGATCCATCAGGCGACGGGCAATGCCACCGTTACTCATGACTTCGCCGACCAGAATAAAGAAAGGAATCGCCAGAAGCGGGAAGCTGTTGACGCCCCGAATGGATTGTTCGATCAAGATGGATAGCGGTATATCGGAAAGCAGCGCCATGACCAGTGCCGCGACACCCAGGCCGAAGGCAATCGGCAAGCCGATGGCGATGCTCGCAAAGAGGATGGCAAGGAATATCCACAACATTTCAGTGCGCTCCGTGGTCAGGATCAGAAGAGGAGGCCAGAAGCGGGTCGCGGATCAGCCGCACGCATTGCCAGGCACGCCATAGCGCTACCGCCACGATGAAGATCGCGCACAGCACCAGGGAGAGATTGATCAGGTTCCAGGGCACGCCGAGAATCGCGGTGCGGCCGGTGGAATGAGTCATTACCACATAGCCACCCCACAACATGATGGCCATCAGCCCGCTGATGATCAGGTGTTGCAGTAGATAGAGCGTGTAGGCGCCCCGCTTCGGAAGCTTGCGCACCAGGATATCCACGGCAATGTGCTCGAAACGCGCGAAGGCCGCGGCGGCACCGATGAAGACCAGCCAGATGAATAACATGCGCGCCAGCTCATCGGCCCAGGGCAACGATTGATTGAGCAGCGAGCGACCGATCACGTTGGCGGACACCGAGATGATCAACGCCACCAGGATGGCCGCAATCAACTGCTCCATGGCGACCGTCAGCCAACGGAATATCGCCGGTCCCTTGCGTGCTGCAAAATCCAGCTCGAGGGGCTTGCGGTTGGGATCATCAAGATAGACATCGGGTTCAGGAATGGGGGTCGAGTGAGACATGGCAGACTCCAGTGACAGGACAAGGGGCCGAAGCCCCTTGTCCCTGCGCAGCGTGTGCAACTTCCTCGTGCAACCTTAAGCAACGGTTACAGGGGGTTGCTCAGTTGGACATGGTCTCTTCGGCAATGGCCTGGATTTCAGCAATCAGGTCCTCGCCAATTTCCGGCGCCCACTCGTCATAGACCGGCTGCACGGCTTCCTGGAAGGCAGCGATCTGCTCATCGTTCAGGCGCGTGATCTGCATGCCGCGTTCCTCGAGCTGGTTGCGCGACCAGTCGTCATACTCGGCGGCCAGCTGGATTTCATACGCGGCGGACTGGCGAGCGGCTTCCTGAACCAGGTCCTGGTAGGCCGGATCGAGGCGATCCCAGGTGCGCTCGGACATCATCATGATAAACGGCGTGTACACGTGGCGGGTTTCGGAACCGTAGTCCTGCACTTCATGGAAGTTCGACGTCAGGATGGTGCTCCAGGGGTTCTCCTGGCCATCGACCACGCCCTGCTCCATGGCCGAGAACAGCTCACCGAAGGCCATCGGGGTCGGGTTGGCACCCAGGGTTTCCCAGATGGACAGATGAACCGGGTTCTCCATGGTGCGGATGGTCAGGCCACCCATGTCGAGGCCGCCGACGTCTTCCGGCGTCTCGACCGGGCGCACGCTGTTGGAGAGCTGGCGATAGCCGTTCTCGGAGAACGCCAGCGCCTTGATGCCGGTACCGTCGAAGGAATCGAGCATGCCCTGGGCAACATCGCTCTGCATGACCGCCACGGCCGCCTCACGGGTCGGCAGCAGGAACGGCAGGTCAAACGCCGCCAGTTCCGGCACATAGGTGGTGGCCGGCGATGAGGACGGATACGACATGTCCAGTGTGCCGGTCTGCAGCATCTCCATCATCTGTACGTCATCGCCCAACTGGCTGTTGGGGAAGATATTCACGGTCAGGCGGCCTTCGCTGCGCTCTTCGAGAATATCGGCGAAATGCTGGCTGGAAATGTACTGCGGAGAGGATTCGGCCAGGCCGATGCCCATGCGAATGGTGTGACTGCCGTGGTCCTCTACCACCTCACCATCGATGGCGGGCGGTGCGGACAGGTCCGGCGTCTGGGCATGGGCCATGCCCAGTCCCATCGTTGCCACACCGGCGAAAGTCAGGGTTCCAAGAAGGAATCGAGTCATGGCGCTTTCTCCATTGATGATTATTCATTGTTGGCACGGAAGTATTCCTGCCGAATCAACGAGACCGATGGCATCGGCCATCGGATATCGACGTTACCGGTAATGTTACTGGTAACTCTTGGCGGAGAAGCCTAGATCCGAGCACCATTCAAGTCAACGCGGGAAAGGGCATCGGTGATTAGACATTAGTCGTGGTACCAACGATCAATGGGCCTCGGACACGTGCCTCGACCCAGCGCGTCAGCAGGATCCAGGGGGCAACGGCAGGCACCAGACGCCACCGCAGTGCGCCACGCTTACTGCCGGCGACATCACTCGCTTTCCAACCGCTCAACGTGCTCCAGCGTCAACCGGCGCCCCTCGCTGACCGAGAAACGAAAATGGCCCTCGACCCGCACGGCCTCGCCCAGGTGAGGAGCGATCCGCTCGTGTGGGAAGATCTCGACCCGGTTGAGGTCCTCGTCCTCGATCCAGTAGTGCAGCGGATCCTCGAAGTGGCGCACCCTGCCACGCGTGGCCACCCGGCTGTCGTCATGGGCCTCGGGGTTGTTGACCAGTACCGGCAGTGGCACCTCGCTGACCGGCGCCTCCCCGCCGCAGCCCATGAGCAGAACGCCGGCGAGCAGTGTCGCCGCCAGGAGGCCGGTGCCTCTCGAGAGTGGTTCCATCACGTCTCTCCCGCTAGTCGAGGGTCGTCCACCATGGACGACACCGCAGCCAGTATCGCCCAAGCGTCACGGCGCCGTCATCGCTGAGGCGCTTTTCGCCCGGGGGGCCTCGGGGTAGGCTGGACGGATGCCCCTCCACCGAGAGTCGTCGATGTCGCGATCCCGCTCCCCCGTCCGCTCCCTGTACGTCGGTGCCGCCCTGGCCTGCCTGACCCCGCTCTCCGCCCTGGCCGACGAGTGCCCTACCCCCGGCCAGTGGCATGTCGAGGGCGGTGAGACGCTGACCACCGCCGATCTGATGGTGGAGCTTGCCGACACGGGCGTGGTGCTGCTCGGCGAGCAACATGACCGCCTTGACCATCATCGCTGGCAGCTCCACACCCTGGCTGCCCTGCATGCCCACCGTGCGGAGATGGCGATCGGCCTGGAGATGCTGCCCCGCGAGGCCCAGCCGGCACTAGACGCCTGGGTGGCCGGCGAGCTCGACGAGGCGGCTTTCCTCGAGCAGAGCGACTGGTACCGGGCCTGGGGTTTCAACCCGGACCTCTACCTGCCGATCCTGCACTTCGCGCGCATGCAGCGCATACCGCTGCTGGCGCTCAACGTGACTCCCGCACTGCGCGGGCGCCTGGCCACCGAGGGCTGGGAGGCAGTGCCCGAGCAGGAACGCTTCGGCCTCACGCCGCCGGCCCCGGCACCCCCCGCCTACCGCGAATCACTGGAAGCGACCTACACCCAGCATGTTGAGCGCGACGACAGCCCGGCGGATCTCGAGCGCTTCATCGCGGCACAGCTGGTCTGGGATCGCGCCATGGCCACGGCGCTGGCGGATGCCGCCAAGGACGGCCGCCTGGTGGCGGGACTGATGGGAAAGGGTCATCTCGCCGACGGCGACGGCGTGCCTTACCAGCTCGACGACCTGGGCCTGCATGACCAGCGCAGCCTGCTGCCCTGGGCGCCGGGCTCCGACTGCCAGCCGCCCCTCGAACAGGCCGATGCCCATTATGTGCTGGGAGACGAGTCCGCCTTTCAGCCGTCGGACCCACCGCGACTGGGCGTGCTGATCGGCGAGCACGCAGACGGCGTGCGCATCGAGGGTATCGCGCCCGACAGCGTGGCCGAAACAGCCGGCCTCGCCGAGGGGGATATCATTCTTACCGCCGCTGGCCTGCCCATGGAGCGGCCCGCCGACCTCACGGCCGTGGTCAGTCGCCAGGCCCCCGGCACCTTGCTGCCGCTGGAGATTCGCCGCAGCGGCGAGTTCCAGGACATGCTGATCCACTTTCCGAACGACGCGCCATGAACCGCTCTGCCCTACGGCTGGCGGGCCGGCTGGTACCCGCACCACGGCCAGCGCAGCTACGTGGTGCAGGGTCTCGATGGCCGGACCACACAGGCGGGTGCCTGGGCGGTCGATGAGAATCCGCTGCGAATCACCTTCACCCGCTGACGGGATGGCACCGCAGCGCCCGGGCAGGCATCATGGGCGGCCCTGATCCACCCTTCATCCGCGAGGTTTATCACTGCCGATGAGAATCCTGATTCGCACCTTCTTTCGCGGCCTGCGCCTGGTGCTGGCGCCGGTCATGCTGATCTCCGAGAAACTCTCCACCCCTCAGGCCATCGAGCGCAGCCCTGAAGAACAGGCCCGGGTCGACGAAGCGTGCCAAAACCTGGCGCTCTACCAGTTCCGCACCTGTCCGTTCTGCATCAAGGTGCGCAAGGAGATCGCTCGCCTGGGGCTGAATATCGAGGTCCGCGATGCCCAGCTCGATCCCGACCATCGCCGTGAGCTCCAGGAGGGCGGGGGCCGCGTCAAGGTGCCCTGCCTGAAGATCATTCACGACGACGGCGTCACCGAGTGGCTCTACGAGTCCGAGGATATCAACGCCTGGCTGCACCGCCGCTTCGGCAAGGCCGAGGCCCAGGCCGCCTGAAGCGACGTGCCCATGGGGTACACCAGGCACGGCCGGCAGACAGTTTACGGCGGCACTTGCCCTGTGCAGGCTGGCCACCTACACCTTGAAGATGGATTCCCTTCCAGAACGCATCGCTTCCGGCCGCGGTCCCCTGTCCGTCGTCCGTTTCCTGGGCCTGGTGCTGCTGGGGGCCATCGTCGGGGCCGTCGCCGCCCTGCTCGCGGTGGCCTTTGTCAGCGCGGTGCTGGCCCTCAATGACCTGCTGCTGATCTCGCCGCGCAGCCGCATGATGTTCGACCATCCCGGTCTGTTGCTGGCCGCCACGATCGCGGTGCCAGCGCTGGGAGGCCTGGTGGTCGGCCTGCTGCATCTCAGGATCCCCGAGCGGCGCCCCCATACCCCGGCCGACGTGATCGCCGCGGTTCAGACCCGCCACGGCCGGCTGCCGGCCCGGGCCGGGGGGCTCTCGGCACTGACTGCCCTGGTCTCGCTGGGGTCCGGGGCCTCGGTGGGTCAGTACGGCCCCCTGGTCCATCTCGGCGCCACCCTGGGCTCGCAGGTCGCAAGGCTGCTGCGCCTGGGACGCTCCGACGATAACATCACCATCGCCTGCGGGGTGGCCGCGGCCATCGCCACCGCCTTCAATGCCCCCTTGGCGGGCATCGTCTTCGCCCACGAGGTGGTGCTTCGCCACTACGCCCTGCGCGCCTTCGCCCCGGTGGCCGCGGCCGCCCTGGTCGGCTATGTGATCGCCACCAATGTGCTCGACCGCGGTGCCCTCTTCCATGTTGCCGACACCGCCGTCCCCCTGCCCTGGGAGTTCGTGGCCTTCCTCGCCATCGGCGGCCTGGGGGCCCTGGTCGCCGGGGCCTACATGCACACCATCCTGGGTGTCACGCGCCTGGCCGGCTCCCTGCCGATCGCCGCACCCCTGCGCCCCGCCCTGGCCGGCGCCCTGCTGGGCCTCACCGCGCTGTGGATTCCCGACATCCTCGGCATGGGCCAGGAGACCCTGCGCTTCGCCACCATCGCCGGCGCGTTCGGCAGTGCCGAGCTGCTGCTGGTACTGGTGCTCAAGATCGCCGCCACCGGGCTCTGCCTGGGCATGGGCTTCAGCGGCGGGGTGTTCAGCCCGGCGCTGGTCATCGGCACCCTGTTCGGTGCCCTCTGCGGCAGCCTGGTCGGCCAGCTCAGCGGCGCGCCCCAGGAGACCTTCGTGTTCTATGCCGTATGCGGCATGGTGGCGGTGACCTCGCCGGTGATCGGCGCCCCCTTGACCAGCCTGCTGATCGTCTTCGAATTGACCGGCAGCTATGCGCTGACCACCGCCGCCCTGGCCAGTGTGACCCTGGCCAGCCCCATCGCCGCCCAGCTCTTCGGCCGCTCACTGTTCGACATTCAGCTCGAGCGTCGCGGCCTGGACCTTTCCGCCGGACGCGGACGTGCCGTTCTGCGCACCACGCCCGTGGCCGATTACCTGAGCGAGGACTGCGTGACCCTGCATCCGCAGACGCCCGTGGCCGAGGCGGTGACCACCCTGTGCCGGGCCCGACATGGCGAGGGGTACCTGGTCGATGACCAGGGACGCTACCGGGGCTGCGTGAGCCTGGCCGACCTGGAGGCCGCACGAGAGTCGGCGAGCGGGCCGGCGCGGGTCGGCGAGGTAGCGACCCTGGCACGACCGGTGGTGCAGCCGGATACCTCGCTGTGGGACGCCATGGCCAAGTTGCAGGACGTCACCGGCGAGGCCCTGCCGGTGGTCGACCCCGCTGCGGAGGACGCCTTCCGGGGCGTGGTCTTCGAGTCGAGCATTACCCGCGCCTACCTGGCACACGGCGACGAAATGAGACGGGAGGAACATGGCACGGGATAAGCATAAATGGCGACTGGCGTGCGTACTGTGGCTGGGGATGTTCCCAGGCGTGCATGGGCAGGCGGACGACGGTGTTCTCAGCATACTGAGCTGGGGGGGCGCCTATGAGCGCGCCCAGCAGGCGGCCCTCTTCGCACCCTATACCAACGCCACCGGCATCTCGATCGAGGTGGCGCAGTACGATGGGGGGCTGGAGGACCTGCGCCGCGCCGTGGCCGAGGATGAGGTGCCCTGGGACCTGATCGACATGACCCGCAGCGAGGCCATGGTCGCCTGCGCGGAGGGGCTACTCCAACCGCTCTCACCCACCCTGCTGGCGCCAGCCCCGGACGGCACGCCGCCGGAGCAGGACTTCGTGCCCGACGCCTTCGGGCGCTGCGCCATCACCCACAGCATCTTCGCCACCGTGGTCGCCTATCGCCGTGATGCCTTCCCCGGCACGCGTCCCGACGGCATCGAGGACCTCTTCGACCAGCAGCGTTTCCCGGGGCCTCGGGCGTTGCAGCGAACCCCGGCGGTCAACCTGGAATGGGCACTGCTCTCCTATCGCGTGCCCCACGAGGAGCTCTACGGCCTGCTGAGCACCCGGCGCGGCCTCGACCTGGCGCTGGAGCGCCTCGACGACCTGGAGAATATCCACTGGTGGGAGGCCGGCGATACCCCGCCGCGGCTGCTCTCCGAGGGCAAGGTGGTGATGGCCTCGGGCTACAACGGCCGCTTCTTCGACGCCATGGTCAACCGCGGGGTGCCCATCGAAATTCTCTGGGACGGTCAGGTCCAGGAGCACGAGACCTGGGCGATCCCTCGCGGGGCCCCCCATCCCGAGACGGCCCGAGACTTCCTGCGCTTCGCCACCACCACCGAGCGCCTCGCCGATCTGGCGAGGCACATCCCCTACGGCCCGGCCCGTCGCTCGGCGGCCGTTCGCGTCACCACCCACCCCGACAGCGGCGTGGATATGCGCCTGCACATCCCCACCCATCCGCTGAATGCCGAACGGGCACTGACCAAGGACGAGGCCTGGTACGCCCAGTCCCTGGGACGCATCCAGGAGTACTTCCAGGCCTGGCTGGAGGCGAGGGAAGCGCAGTGATTCCGATCACGTCACTCGTCGAGGGTCTCCCCCGTACCGCCCATCTCGGCGGGCACGTCGCGCATCTTGGGCAGGCCATCGACAATGCGCAGCACCGACTCCTGATAGTGGACATGCAAGGCCGGTTCGAACGTCAGGTCGGGGAGGATCGCCGCATAGACATCGACCAGCCCCATCCCGGGATGGTCGGTCAACACATGGCCGCCGCAGCTCCGGCACCACTGGCGAAGGCTGGCCGGCGTCCGGTGGTAGCTGGCCAGCGTGTCGGCCCCCTGCACCACTTCCACCGCCTCGGGCTTCCACAGCGTGAAGGCGTTCACCGGGCCCGCCGACCAGTGGCGGCAGTCCTCGCAGTGGCAGTAGCCCATGGCTGCCGGTTCACCGGTGACCCTCAGCTGGACGGCACCGCAGAAGCAGGCGCCGTGATAGGTCTTGGCATCGCTCATCTCACACCTCCCGGGAGGGTTCCTCCTGACAAGAGAATCCCCCCTAGTGTAGAAGCTCCCTCGCTAGGAGCCTGTCGGATTTGACCGATCGTCGCGAGAGATTCGGCTTTCGAGACAAGTTTATCGATCTGATGAGGCGAATAGCCCGCTATTTAACGAATCATGCTCCTAGCCCCGCGAGGCCCGCAGCATCAGGTTGCGTGGCGTCAATTCGCGGTCGCAGAAGGTGCCAAGTTCGACCCTGAAGCCCGCCTCCTCGAGGCGTCGCTGGCGGTCCAGCACCAGCCACACCTCCAGCGGACGCCGGAAGAGATGGCGAACCAGCTCGAGGCGGGAGACCTCGGCCTGGCGTCGCTGGCCCTCCTCCTCGAGGGCGCCCCAGTCGATGCCCGCCGGCAGTGATAGCCCCTTGCGTTCGGCCGCCCAATGGCAGAATCCGGCGCAACTGTCGGGCATCCGGCCATAGGCCAGGCTCGGTACCGGCAGGTAGGCATCCAGGCCCCGTACCTGGCGCTGCAGGGCATCGAAACCCAGCCGCCAGGCATTGGACCTCTGACGGTGGCGGCGTACATGGCGCGGTGCGGTCACGGTCTCCTGCACCGCCATGGCCAGGTCTTCCCGGGAGAGCGACAAGCCGTGCTCGGCGGCCAGCTCGCGTCCCCCCTGCGAGAACGGCCGATAGTGCGCATCGGCGCTGCGGTGATAGCAGCACGGCGCCAGGGTCACGGCACTGCCCTGCTCGGCAGCCAGCTCGATCAGCCGCCCGTGCAGGTCGCCGCAGGCATGCAGGGCCGCCACCTGAGTATCCGCCGCAAGCCAACGGGCGGCGTCGGGGGCCAGCACATCCTGCTGCGCCAGTCGCACCCGGGCCCCCCGCCGCTCGGCCAGCGCCTGGCCGTCGCGGCAGAGGGCGGCCTGCCACTCCAGGCCGGTGACCTCGCGGTCGAGATGGCGGGCCAGGGTCCGGGCCAGATGGCCCTTGCCCGCACACCACTCCAGCAGTTTGGCCTCCGGCTGCGCCGCCATCCGGGGCACGAAGGCCGCGACCTGCTGCCACTTGCGCCCCCCCATGTGCTCGGCCCACGCAGGGGGCAAACACGCTCCCTCGGCCGGCAGCTCGGGAAGCGCGACCAGTGACTCGAGTTCACCCACCGGTAGCCACTTGGCCAGGGGAGATGCGGTAAAGGGAGCGGCCTGCAACCGCTCACATTGGGCGTCATCGAGTGAGCGCAGCCTGTCGGCGAGCTCGGGATGCGCCTCGGCCCAGGGCAGCCGCCGATGCTGGAACGGCATGGGCCCCCACAGCGGCTGCCACTCGGCCAGCAGTTCGGTCAGTCGCGCAAAACGCTCGGCATGGGAGGGGATCACGGGCATGGCGGTTCGGTCTCGAAACAGGGGCGCATTGTAGGGGCTTCACGATTGGCTTGCATGGCCGGGCGCCAGGCGACAGAGTGCGGAGTTGACCTCCGGGCGTCCTCATGGCGCCGTACCCCGACCTTCCCTCTGGCAGGAGCCCCAGTGATGCCCGCCTCTCCCGATGCACCCTCCCGCAGCGTGCTGGTCACCGGCTGCTCCAGCGGCATCGGCCAGGCCGCCGCCCGGACCCTGGTCGACCGCGGCTGGCGGGTGTTCGCGACCGCCCGGCGCGAGGAAGACCTGGCCAGGCTGCGCGAGGCCGGCCTGGAGGCCCTGCCCCTCGAACTGAAGGACAGCACTTCCATCGAGGCCTGCGTCGCGGCGGTACTGGCGGCAACCGGGGGACGGCTCGATGCGCTGTTCAACAATGCCGCCTATGGCCAGCCCGGGGCCGTGGAGGACCTCAGCCGCGAGGTGCTGCGCGCCCAACTGGAGACCAACCTGCTCGGCACCCATGAGCTCACCTGTCGGGTGCTGCCGGCGATGCGCCGCCAGGGCCACGGGCGAATCGTGCAGAACAGCTCGGTTCTGGGCCTGGCCGCCCTGCCCTACCGCGGCGCCTATGTCTGCTCCAAGTTCGCCCTGGAGGGGCTGACCGATACCCTGCGCCTGGAGCTGACCGGCAGCGGCATCCAGGTCAGCCTGATCGAGCCGGGGCCGATCAGCAGCCGCTTTCGCGAGAACGCCTACCGCGCCTTCAAGGCGCATATCGATACCGCGCACAGCGCCCATGCCGAGACCTACCGCGCCGTCGAGGCGCGGCTGGCCGGCGATGACAGTGGCGGGCGCTTCACCCTCGGCGCCGAGGCGGTGGTCAGCAAACTGGTGCACGCCCTGGAGAGCCCGCGCCCCAAGGCGCGCTACTACGTGACGCTGCCAACCCATCTATTCGGCACCCTCAAGCGGTTGCTCGGTACCCGGGCACTGGACAAGGTGCTGCTGCGCTCGACTCGCGATGAGCGGGAGCTCTGAGAACATTCTGAATGCACGGAACCGGCCCTGTAGGAGCACAGCTTGCTGCGCGATGGCACGCCCCTGTGGGAGCACAGCTGGCTGCGCGATGGGGTGTCTTCTTCAGATGGTATTGCGCAGCCCCAGCTCGTAGGGGTGCGGATCCAGGTAGGTCTGCTCGCGGATATAGTCCGAGCCATGGCGCTTCACGTAGTGGTTGAGCAGGCGGATCGGCACCACCAGGTGCACACGCCCCAGGCGATAGTCCTCGATGGCCGCCAGCAGGTCCTGGCGGGTCTCGCCGTCCACCGCCTCCTTGAGATACCCCAGCACATGCATCAGTGCATTGGCGTGGGTCTTGCGGGTCGCCGGCCGGCCCAGCGCAGCCATGAAGCGCTGCAGGTAGTGGGCCATGGCCTCCTCCAGCGGCAGCTTGCTTGACTCGGCCAGGTAACGCCCGAGCTCGCGATAGGCTTCCACGTGATGGGCCATCAACAGGTACTTCTGGCGACTGTGGAACTGCAGCAGAGCATGGTAGCTGGGGTCGGCCTCGACCCGGCGCTTCCAGTCGTCGAAGGCGTAGACCCGGGTGATGAAGTTCTCGCGCAGCACCGGGTCGTTCATGCGCGCCTCCTCTTCCAGCGGCAGTTCCGGGAAGTGGCGGCGTAGGGCACGCACGAAGGCGCCCGAGTCGGCGTGGCTGGGCATGCCGTTGGGGTGGTAGACCTTGACCCGCTCCAGCCCGCAGCTCGGCGACCCCTTCATCAGGATGAAGCCACGCAGATGGCGGTGGCTGTCGGCAAAGGCCGTGCTGACCTTGTCCAGTTCCTCGGTGACATCGAGGCTCGGATCCCTAGTGCCCTGCACGCGAGGCTCCTCGCCCTGCAGCCCGACCAGACGGATGGGGTCGCGGGGAACACCGAGTCCGGCCTCGAGTTCAGGGCAGAAGGGCTCGAAGTCGAAGCGGTCCTGGAGGACCTCCAGGCAGTAGCGGGAGCGCTTGTGCCCGCCGTTGTAACGCACCTGCTCGCCCTTCAGGCAGGCGCTGATACCCACCGGAATCCCTTCGCTGCTTGCCGCCTGCTCCGCCATGACCGCTCACCTCCTTTCGACATGCACCACTCTCCGTGCATCGCTTGCCGGGGGCCTTCCTCCGCCATGCCCACCGGGCAGCGCCATTGTGGCACAGCCGGATAGCGCTGCCAGTTCCGTCGCGCCTGCCGACTAGCGTTCCAGGCCCCGTCGCCGGTGCCATTCGGCCAGGCTCTCCTCCGGATAATGGGCGAAGCACTGGTCGTTGTCGTGGGCCTCTACCTCCACCCAGGAGGCCTTGCTGTCGAGCAGCAGGTGGACCCGCTCGGGCGGAACCGGCAGCTCGCTGTCGATCGCCGAAGCGAAGGGATGGACCAGTTCGGGCCAGCCCGGGTCGAAGACCCACAGCGCACTGGCGCAACGGCCACAGAAGTGGCGCTCGCCGGAGCTCTGCTCGCCGTCGATGACGGCATGGTAGATGCGCTTGTGCTCGGCGCCCTCCACCTCGAGGGTATCGGCCAGCGCCCCCAGGTTGATGGCGTAGCCGCCCCCGCCGGCAGTCTTGCGGCAGACCGAACAGTAGCAGCGCTGATAGGGATAAGGGTGCGGTGACTCGACGCGGAAGCGCACCGCGCCACAGTGGCAGGAGCCTTCGAGCAGCATGATGATACCTCGCTATGAAAGAGTAATATCTGCCACCCCCGTTGCCGAGGTTGTGATGGAGCTCAGATCGAGGCAAGCGGTCCCAGCAACGCTTCCGCCCGGTCTTCCGACAAGCCGGAGCCGCCCAACAGCTTGAGCCCGGCCCATAGGGTCACCTGGTTGGCGGTCAGCAGTTCCCGGCCGGTCTCGCGGCTCAGGGCCTCGCGCAGGAACAGCGAATTGATCGCCGTGTCGGGGACCAGCAACGGCCGCGAGGCATCGGGATAGCGCGCACAGAAGCGACGCACCTCCGCAGACAGATCGGCCCGATGGGAGTCGGCGGCATAGGGACAGTCCAGCGCCTTGTCGTTGACCACGGTGACGCCTGCTTCGCGCAAGAAGCTCACCAGTCTCAGGGTCACGTCGTCGGGGTAAGGGCTGAGCAGGTCCACCCGGGTATGCCCCAGGGCGGCCAGCGCCTCGCGGAAGGCCAGCGCCGTACTGGTCACCGGCACGCCCAGCCGGGACGCCAGGGCCGCACGCTGTTCCCGGGCCCAGTCAAGCCCGCCGATGAAACTGGCACTGGTGCAGGCCCATACCACGGCCTCGGCCCCGCCCTGTTCCACCAGCGTCCCGCCCACCGGGGCCAACCGCTCTACCTCGCCCAGCGCCAGCAACGCCGCGAGCGCATGGTGGCCATCGCTCGGTACCTTGCCCACCCGGATCCTCGACAGCCCGGCCACCTCGTCGCCGAGGGTGTACCACTCGTAGTCATCCGGTCCGTCGTCGGGCAGCAGGATGCCCAGGCAGGATTCTTGCGACATGCGATGATCTCCCGGTCTGGCGTTGCACAAATGAATGTTGCCCAAGGGGTCAGGACGTATCCTCAGGCTATCGCAGTTGCCCCGGCGGATGGCAATAGTCCGAGGGCGTCACGCTCAGAGGATCTCCCGGGTGGCATCCAGCACTCGGCCGTCGACCGTGCGCTGCAGCTTGTCCTCGATCTCGCTGCACAGCGACGACACCTCCCGCGAGGCGCTGCCCACCACCACGAAGGTCCACTCGCTGGCATCGTGGCGGTCGAGATCGCCGCTTTCGCAGACCGCCACCGACGGGTAGCGTCCGAAACGCTCGTGCAGGCCCCCCATGCGCTGGCGCTTCTCCTTCAACGAGCCGCAGCCCGGCAGGGCAATCTTGAGAGTAAGGACGGCGATATGCATGGAGGACTCCTCTGGCCTTCAAGGTATCTCCCAGGGTGGCAGCTGGTGCCCCCAACGCCTACCCAGGCTGAAGGCAGCATAGTAGCCTTTCTCCATCGCCTGCCCCGACAGGGATCAAGATTACCTCAGGAGACCCCATGATCCGTCTTCATCACTGCGTCAACGCCCGCTCCTTCCGCCCCCTCTGGATGCTCGAGGAGCTGGACGTGCCCTATGAGCTGATCCTGCACGAATTCCCGCCGCGCGTTAACGACAACGCCTTTCTGGCAGTCAATCCGCTGGGTACGGTGCCCGCCCTGCTCGACGGCGAGGTATGCATGACCGAGTCGGCGGCCATCTGCCAGTATCTCGCCGCCCGCCATCCCGAGACCGGGCTGGACGTGGCCAGCCAGGATTCGGCCTATGCTGACTACCTCAACTTCCTGCACTTCGGCGAGTCGACCCTGACCTTCCCGCAGACCCTGGTGCTGCGCTACGGCCAATTCGAACCCCCGGAACGCCGCCAGCCCCAGGTGGTGGAGGACTACAGCCGCTGGTTCCTTTCCCGGCTGCGGACCCTGGAGCCACGCCTGGAGTCACGGCCCTGGCTCTGCGCCGAGCGCTTCACCGCCGCCGATGTCTCGGTGGGCTATGCGCTGCTGCTGGCCAGTCAACTGGGGCTGGACGAGCGCTTCAAGCCCAATGTAAGCGACTACTGGACACGCCTCCAGAAACGCGAGGCCTTCCAACGGGCCCTGAAGGTCCAGCATGACACCGCCGTGGCCCAGGGTGTCTCACCGGCAACGGCCATGGCAAAAGCTGAGACGAGCTGACGACGGCATAGCATCGAGCCAGGCGGCGGGGGTATGCTCTCCACCGCCAGATAACCACGCTCTGGAGCACCTATTTCATGCATACTCCCGCCCTCGCCGTTACCCGCACGCCGCTGGTTGCCGTCTACGGCACCCTCAAGCGTGGGCTGCGCAACCACCACTGGCTGGAAGGCGCCTCCTTCCTGGGCGCGGACGTTCTCACCTCGGCCACCCTCTACGATCTCGGGCCCTATCCCGCCGCCAAGCCCGAGACCTCCCGGGGTATCGTGGTGGAGGTATTCGAGGTCAGCGCCCGGCTGCTGGCAGACCTGGATCGGCTGGAGGACTACCGGGTGCGGACACCGAAGCATGGCGACTACGAGCGCGTCATCCATACCACCGCCTTCGGTCCCGCCTGGCTATACCTCTACAACCATGCGGTGGCCGGATGCCCGGTGATTCGCGAAGGGGCATGGCAGCCCCGCTAGCCACAGGGCCGTGGTATAAAGGCAGACGCTCAGGAACCCCTGACTGGCAATGTCACCAAGGAGACGGTCATGGTCCGCTTCATCTTTTACCTCGCCCTGCTGGCCGGCCTGGCCTATGGCGGGCTCTACTTCTATTACGGTGTGGAGATCAAGCGTGCCCTTGAACATCGACTCGATGATCTCGGCCTCACCGCCGTGGAGGTGAGGCGCATCGACTTCCCGCCCATGGCACCCGTGACCGAGGACGCCCAGATCAGTGCCGAGGTGAGCTATGGCGGTGCCGAGGCGAGCCTCGACATCCGTGTGATCGGCCATCCGCTGTTCTCCGAGGAAACCCGCCTCGAACTCGACAGCCTGCAGACCTTCCGACTGACCATCGGCGCCGGCAAGTGAACGAGTGCTCGGATCGGCTCACGGAGGATTAGCCAGGATCGAGCCCGAATGAAACCCCTCCCTTGCCCATCAACCCGGTTGTTGGACAGGGGAGGCGTAGCGGTGTCAGCCGCCTATGGCTTTCCTACTACCGCTTCTTCTGCGGCGGCAGATCGGTGCACACCCCTTCGAACAGTTCGGCGGCCATGCCCACCGATTCGCCCAGGGTCGGATGCGGGTGAATGGTCTTGCCGATGTCGGTGGGATCGCAGCCCATCTCGATGGCCAGGCAGAGTTCGCTGATCAGGTCGCCCGCCTGGGTGCCGACGATGGCCCCGCCGATGATGCGGTGGGTCTCTTCGTCGAAGATCACCTTGGTGAAGCCCTCGTCGCGCCCGTTGGCGATCGCCCGACCGGACGCTGCCCAGGGGAACACCGCCTTGCCGTACTTGATGCCTTCGGCCTTGCACTGCTCCTCGGTCTTGCCGGCCCAGGCGACCTCCGGGTCGGTGTAGGCCACCGAGGGAATCTGGCGGGCATCGAAGACGCTCTTGTGCCCAGCCGCGACCTCGGCGGCGACATGCGCCTCGTGCACCGCCTTGTGGGCGAGCATCGGCTGGCCGATGATGTCGCCGATGGCGAAGATGTGCCCGACGTTGGTGCGCATCTGCTTGTCGGTGGCGATGAAACCGCGCTCGTCGACCGCCACCCCGGCGTTCTCGGCGCCGATCTTATTGCCGTTGGGGGTGCGCCCGACCGATTGCAGGATCATGTCGTAGGTCTGCGGATCGGCCGGGGCGTTATCGCCCTCGAAGCTGACCTTGAGACCACTCTTCAGGGCTTTCACCTCGGTGGTTCGGGTCTTGAGCATCACCTTGTCGAAGCGCGGGGTGTTGACCTTCTCCCAGACCTTGACCAGGTCACGGTCGGCGCCGGTCATCAGCCCGTCGAGCATCTCGACCACGTCGATGCGGGTGCCCAGGCTGGAATAGACCGTGGCCATCTCCAGGCCGATGATGCCGCCGCCGATGACCAGCATGCGCTTGGGAATGTTCGTGAGTTCCAGGGCGCCGGTGGAATCGACCACCCGGGGGTCGTCGGGAACGAACGGCAACCTCACCGACTGCGAACCGGCGGCGATGATGCACTGGCCGAACTTGATCACCTGCTTGTCGCCGGTCGGCGCCTTGCCGTCACCGCTAGTCATGGCGACTTCCAGGTGGTGCGGGTCGAGGAAGGTCCCCACCCCGCGCACGACGTCGACCTTGCGTGCCTTGGCCATGCCGGCCAGGCCACCGGTGAGCTTGCCGACGACCTTTTCCTTCCAGCCGCGCAGCTTGTCGAGATCGATTTTCGGCTTGCCGAAGGCGATGCCGTGATCGGCCATGGCATTGGCCGAGTCGGTGACCGCCGCGACATGCAGCAGCGCCTTGGAGGGAATGCAGCCGACGTTCAGGCACACCCCGCCCAGGCTGGCATAGCGCTCCACCAGCACGGTCTTCATGCCCAGATCGGCGGCCCGGAAGGCAGCCGAGTAGCCGCCCGGGCCGGCGCCCAGCACCAGCATCTCGCACTCGATGTCGGCACCGCCGGTATGGGTGGCCGCCTGGGGGGCGGGTGCAGTGGCCTTCCCTCCGCCTCCCTGCGCGGGAGCGGGTTGCGATGCGGAAGGTTCTCCCTCCGCTTCCAGCATCAGGATCGACGAACCTTTCGACACCTTGTCGCCGACCGACACCAGCACGTCAGTGACCTTGCCGGCCTTGGGCGCGGGTACGTCCATCGAGGCCTTGTCGGACTCCACGGTGATCAGCGGGTCCTCGGCGCGGATGGTATCGCCGGCGCGCACCAGCACTTCGATGATCGGTACATCGCTGAAGTCGCCGATATCGGGCACCCGAACCTCTTCCAGGCTGCCGCCGCCATAACCACCGCCGGCATCGCCGGGCGCCGCCGAGCCAACCCCTTCTCCATGCACCGCCGGATGCGGGTCGTGGTCCGCCACCCGGGGGCCAGTCTCGGCCGGCTCCAGCATCATGATGACCGAGCCTTCGGAGACCTTGTCGCAGGCCTGGACCTTGAGTTCTCCGACCGTGCCCGACATCGGGGACGGCACGTCCATGGAGGCCTTGTCGGTCTCCAGGGTGATCAGCGGGGTTTCGATATCGATCGCATCGCCCGGCTCGACCAGCACCTCGATGACCTCGACATCCTGGAAATCACCGATGTCGGGAACCTTGATTTCAGTTGCCATGGTGTCGTTTCCCCTTACATGATCATGCGCCGCATATCGGCGAGCAGGTTGGCGAAATGCACATTGAAGCGTGCCGCGGCGGCGCCGTCGATCACCCGGTGATCCCATGACAGCGACAGGGGCAGCATGAAGCGCCAGGCCGATTGCTTGCCGTCCGGCGAGACCTGCTTCCAGTAGGAGCGACACACGCCCATGATGGCGACCTCAGGGGCATTGATGATGGGCGTGAAATAGATCCCGCCGATCCCGCCCAGCGAGGAAATGGTGAAACAGCCGCCCTGCATCTGATCGGGCTTGAGCTTGCCGTCGCGGGCCAGCTTGGCCAGCGAGCCCATTTCCTGTGCGATCTCGACCACCCCTTTCTGGTCCGCGTCGCGGATCACCGGCACCACCAGGCCGTTGGGCGTGTCGGCGGCAAAGCCGATGTGGTAGTACTGCTTGTAGATCAGGTTGTCGCCGTCCAGCGAGGCATTGAACTCGGGAAACTGCTTCAAGGAGGCGACCGCCGCCTTGATCATGAACGCCAGCATGCTGACCTTGATGCCCGCCTTCTCGTTGGCCTTGTTGAACTGCACCCGGAATTCTTCCAGGTCGGTGATATCCGCCTCGTCATGGTTGGTGACGTGGGGAATCCTCACCCAGTTGCGATGCAGGTTGGCGCCGGAGATCTTCTTGATACGCGACAGCGGCTTGGTCTCCACCGGGCCGAACTTGCTGAAATCGACCTTCGGCCAGGGCAGCAGATCCATGCCCTCACCACCGCCCGATGGCGAGGCAGCGGCCGGCTGTGCCGCGGGAGCGCCGCCCTTGGCGAAGGCCTGGATGTCCTCCTGGGTGACCCGGCCTTTGAGGCCGGTCGGCGGCACGCGGTTCAGGTCCACGTCCAGCTCGCGGGCCAGTCGACGAGCCGAGGGGCTGGCGTGAACCCGGCTGAAATCCGCAATGGGGCCGGACGGCGCTGCGGTGGAAGGGGCAGACGGCGCAGGAGCAGAGGGCGCCGCCGCCGGTGGCGGTGCTTTCTCGTCTCCCCCGGCGGGTGCCGCGGCCTTTTCGCTCGCTCCGGCGTCTCCCGCTCCCGCCTCGCTCTCCAGCATCACGAGCGTCGAACCTTCGGAGACCGAATCGCCGAGCTTGACCTTGACCTCCTTGACCGTACCCGCCATCGGCGCGGGCACGTCCATGGAGGCCTTGTCGGACTCCACGGTGATCAGCGGGTCCTCGACCTGAACGCTGTCGCCGGCCTGGACGTGGATTTCGATGATCGGGACATCGGTGAAGTCGCCGATATCCGGTACCTTGATTTCTTGGATGGCCACAGTTCTTCTCCTCCGGCTCAGGCGTACAGGGGGTTGGGCTTTTCGGGATCGATGCCGTATTTGGCGATGGCATCCCGGACCTTGGCGCTCTTGAGCTTGCCCTCGTCGACCAGGGCCTGCAGCGCGGTCAGGGTGACGTAATAGCGATCGACCTCGAAGTGGCTGCGCAGGGCCTCTCGGCTGTCGGAGCGCCCGTAGCCGTCGGTACCCAGCACCTCGTAACGCCGCGGGACAAAGGGACGGATCTGTTCGGCAAACATCCGGATGTAGTCGGTCGAGGCGATGACCGGTCCTTCGCTGCCTTCCAGGCACTGCTCGACATGGCTCTTGCGCAGGGTCTTGCCGGGATGCAACCGGTTCCAGCGCTTCACGGCATGGCCATCGCGGGCCAGTTCGTTGAAGCTCGGGCAACTCCAGACATCGGCCGCCACGCCCCAGTCGTCGCGCAGCAGGTCCACCGCGGCAATCACCTCGTTGAGAATGCTGCCACAGCCCAGCAGCTGAACCCGCGGGCTCTTGCCCTTGGCCTCCGCCTTGCTGAACGAGTACATGCCCTTGATGATGTCGTCCTCGGCCCCTTCGGGCAGCGCCGGATGATGGTAGTTCTCGTTCAGCGTGGTGATGTAGTAGAAGACGTCTTCCTGGTCCTCGTACATGCGTTTCATGCCATCGCGCACGATCACCGCCACCTCGTAGTGAAAGGTGGGGTCATAGGACATGCAGTTGGGAATGAACTGGGCAAACAGCTGGCTGTGGCCGTCCTGGTGCTGCAGGCCCTCGCCGTTCAGGGTGGTGCGCCCCGAGGTGCCACCGATCAGGAACCCCCGCGCCATCATGTCCCCGGCCGCCCAGGCCAGGTCGCCCACGCGCTGGAAGCCGAACATGGAGTAGTAGACGTAGAAGGGGATCATGGTGACCCCGTGGTTGCTGTATGACGTGGCGGCCGCGATCCACGACGACATGGCACCGTCCTCGTTGATGCCTTCCTGCAGGATTTGGCCCTTCTGGTCCTCCCGGTAGGGCATGATCTCGTCGGCGTCCATGGGCACGTACTTCTGCCCTTCGGGCGCGTAGATCCCGATCTGGCGGAACATGCCCTCCATGCCGAAGGTGCGCGACTCGTCGCAGACGATCGGCGTAAGCCGCGGACCCAGGGTCTTGTTCCGGGTCATGGCGACCATGATGCGCACCAGGGCCATGGTGGTCGACATGGTGCGCTCGCCGGTATCGGCCAGCACCTGCTTGAACATGTCCAGCGGAGGCGCCTCGAGCACGTCGCCGTTGCGCTGGCGCTGGGGCAGGTAACCCCCGAGAGCCTTGCGATTCTCGTGCATAAACTGCATTTCGGGGCTGTCCTCGGGCGGCTTGAAGAACGCCGCCTGGGTGACCTGTTCGTCACTGAAGGGCAGGTCGAAGCGCTTGTTGAAGTGCCTGAGATGATCCTCGCCCAGCTTCTTCTTCTGGTGGGAGATGTTCTGCCCCTCACCGCCCTCGCCCATGCCGTAGCCCTTGACGGTCTTCATCAGCAGCACCGAGGGCTTGTCGCTGGTGTTGACCGCTGCGTGATAGGCCGCATAGACCTTCTGCGGGTCGTGGCCACCACGTACCAGCTTGTAGTAGATGTCGTCGTCCGACAGGTGGGCGACCATTTCCTTGAGCTCCGGATACTTGCCGAAGAAGTGCTCGCGGATGTAGCCGCCGCCCTTGACCTTGAAGTTCTGATACTCGCCGTCAACGCACTCTTCCATACGCTTGCGCAACAGTCCCTGGGTGTCCTTGGCCAGCAGCTCGTCCCAGCCCGCCCCCCACAGGCACTTGATGACGTTCCACCCCGCTCCCCGGAAGTTGCCTTCCAGTTCCTGGACGATCTTGCCGTTGCCCCGCACCGGGCCGTCCAGACGCTGCAGGTTGCAGTTGATCACGAAGATCAGGTTGTCCAGCTTCTCTCGAGTGGCCAGGGCGATGGCCCCCTGGGACTGCGGCTCGTCCATCTCGCCGTCGCCCAGAAACGCCCAGACCTTGCGTCCCTCGGTGTCGGCCAGCCCCCGGTGGTGGAGGTACTTCATGAAGCGTGCCTGGTAGATGGCCATGATCGGCCCCAGCCCCATGGAGACGGTGGAGACCTGCCAGAAGTCCGGCATCAGATAGGGGTGGGGATAGGAGGAGAGCCCCTTGCCATCCACTTCCAGGCGGAAGTTCTCCAGTTGCTCCTCGGTAAGCCGCCCCTCCAGATACGCCCGCGCGTAGAAACCCGGGGCGGAATGACCCTGCACGTAGATGATGTCGCCGCCGTGGCTATCGCTGGGAGCATGCCAGAAGTGGTTGAAGCCCACCTCGTACATCACCGCCGACGATGCGTAGCTGGCGATATGCCCACCGGGTTCGGCGGGTTTCTTGTTGGCACGCACCACCATGGCCATGGCGTTCCAGCGCAGATAGGAGATCAGCCGCTGCAGCAACGCCTCGTCACCGGGCAGCTTGGCCTCCTTGTGGGGCGGGATGGTGTTCAAGTAGGGCGTGCGGGTGGTATCGGGCGCTTCGGCGCCGGTCCGGTAGGCCTCTTCCACCGCCTTGTGCAGCAGGTAGGTGGCCCGTTCGGGGCCCACGCGCTCCACCACCACGTCGACGGCTTCCTGCCATTCCCGGGTTTCCAGTGGATCAAAGTCGTTGTAGTTTTCGAATGCCATGGATCGTCTCTCTCGGTTGGGTCGGAATGGTTCTGGTTATCGATCGGTCTGCGCCTCAACCACGGCGAAAGCGCTCATGTTGGTGATGCCCCGCGCCGTCACCGTTCGGTTGAGCACTTGAACCGACTTGGCGGCCCCCAGGAGGATGGGGCCCACCGCCACGCCGTTGCCCAGCACCTTGAGGGCGGAAAAGGCAATGTTCGCCGCGTCCAGATTGGGCATGATCAAGAGGTTGGCTTCGCCCTCGAGGAGCGAATCGGGGAGGATGCGCCCGCGAACGCCCGTTGACAGCGCCGCGTCGGCCTGCATTTCACCATCCACCACCAGGTCCGGTGCACGCTCCCGAATCAGCGCCAGGGCCTGGCGCATCTTCTGGGCACTCTCGAAGTCGTCACTGCCGAAATTCGAGTGGGAGACCAGCGCCGCCCGAGGAGTGATGCCGAAACGGCGGACCTGTTCCGCGGCCAGCAGGGTGATCTCAGCGATCTGGCTGGCATCGGGGTCGTAATTGACGTAGGGATCGGCAATGAACAGCGTGGCCCGTTCGAGGATCAGCAGTTGCAGGGCAGCCGCCGTGCTGACGCCCTCACGCAGGCCGATGACATCCAGCACCAGCCCCAGGTGCTCGCGGTAGGTGCCCACCGGGCCGGTGATCATGGCGTCCACATCGCCGCGGCGCAGCAGCAGCGAGGCCAGGATGGTGGCGCGGCTGCGCACTCTTTTCTCGGCGGCATCCGGTTGAATGCCCCGACGGCCCATCAGCCGGTGATACTCGCCGGCCAGTTCGGCGTAATGGGGATAGTCCTGGGTGTCGATCAGTTCGAAATCGACGTCGACCTTCACCGGCAAGCCCAATTCCTCGATGCGCGCCTCGATGACCGCACGGCGGCCGATCAGCACGGGCTTGGCATAGCGCTGACTGACGCAGACCTCCATGGCACGCAGGACACGTTCGTCCTCGCCTTCGGCGTACAGCAGGCGGAGGGGGTTCTGTCGCGCCCGCTCGAACACCGGCTCCATCACATTGCCGGAGCGATAGACCAGCTTGGACAGCGAGCGGGCATAGGCGTCCAGGTCCGCGATGGGACGGGCAGCCACCCCGCTCTCCATGGCGGCCTTGGCCACCGCCGGCGGGATGGTGTCGATCAGGCGCGGGTCGAAGGGCTTGGGCAGGATGTACTCGGGGCCGAAGGTCATCGCCTGCCCGCCATAGGCCACCGCCACCGTTTCCGGCACCGTGGTGGTCGCCATGTCGGCGATGGCCATGACGGTGGCCAGCTTCATTTCCTCATTGATGGTGGTGGCGCCGCAATCCAGCGCACCGCGGAAGATGAAGGGGAAGCACAGGACGTTGTTGACCTGGTTGGGGTAATCCGAGCGCCCGGTGGCGATCACCGCATCGGGTCGTACCGCCTTGGCCTCCTCCGGCATGATTTCCGGGATGGGATTGGCCATGGCCAGGATCAAGGGGCGATCAGCCATGGTCGCCACCATTTCCGCCTTGAGCGAGCCCCCGGACGAGAGACCGAAGAAGACATCGGCCCCGTCGACGGCATCGGCCAGGGTGCGGGCCTCGGTCTGGACCGCATAGCGTGCCTTGTACTGGTCCAGGCCCCCGGCACGGTCAGTGTGGATCACCCCGCTGCGGTCACAGACCAGGATGTTTTCCTTGCGAACTCCCAGGGCCACCGCCAGATCCAGACAGGCCAGGGCCGCGGAGCCCGCGCCGTTGCACACCAGGCGGATATCGGCGAGGTACTTGCCCACCACCCGCAGGCCGTTGAGCAGCGCGGCCGCCGTGACGATGGCGGTGCCGTGCTGGTCGTCATGGAAGACCGGAATATCCATCCGCTCACGCAGGCGCCGCTCGATCTCGAAGCACTCCGGCGCCTTGATATCTTCCAGATTGATGCCGCCGAAGGTGGCCTCCAGGCCGGCGACGATGTCGATGAACTTGTCCGGGTCGCGCTCCTCGATCTCGATATCGAAGACGTCGACATCGGCGAACTTCTTGAACAGCACCGCCTTGCCTTCCATGACCGGCTTGGAGGCCAGGGCGCCGATGGCGCCCAGGCCCAGCACCGCCGTGCCGTTGCTGACCACCGCCACCAGGTTGCCGCGGGCGGTGTACTCGGCCGCATTAAGGGGATCACGCTCGATCTCCTCACAGGCGGCGGCCACACCGGGTGAGTAGGCCAGCGACAGATCGCGCTGACTGGCCATGGGCTTGATCGCCTGGATCGCCAGCTTGCCGGGGCGGGGATATCGATGGTACTGCAGGGCGCTCTCGCGCAGATCGTCTGCCATGTGCTTGGCCTCACTAGCGTGCACTCGCATCGACAGCGGCTTCTGATGGCCACCTTGCCGATCTCGTTGTCGAACTGCTCTCGGGCCGATTCCCTTGGCCGAACCTCCCTGCCCCGGGCTCGGCGCGATCAGCCGGTAGACTTCAAGCTAGTCGAAAGGTGAACGGCCCTGCCAGTACCTCGAGTGTCGACGACGCCTGCGTTGAAAATTGATCCGCAAGATCCGGTCCACCGGACCTTGCTTCAACGCCGGTAGAGGGAAAGCGGCCTGATCAGATCAAGACGGAGCAACGAATTTTTTTGAAAACCATAGAATGCGGGGTGCTGAAAATAAACATATAAGAATATATAGATGTCACTCAGGCCATTGCGGGGGATGGTTGAATTTTTGTGCTTCTGTAGACCGATAATTAGCAAAGGACAAGGTTACGCTGTCGGCCAGAATCGATCGTTGAGCTTATCCTGATATAAAGACTGCCATCAGTTGCGCGAGGTGGGAGCGTCGACTGGATGACATTTTTCAGCACTAACGTCGAACTTTCCAATGGCCTGGTTCCCGATGAAGGTTCATTACGGCAATAATAAGTAGCATCTCTTCCTCCTCGGAGTACAGCACCCCATAGGGGAATCTTCGAACCAAAGCCCGTCGAATATCACCGTCAAGTATCGGCCACGCCCTTGGATACGATACTGCTCGCTGGACAGCAGAAAAAACCTCAACAGAAAGATCGTATCCGAGGCCAGGCTCAATTTCCTCGTAATAGTCAACAGCTTCACGAAGTTCGCGCTCGGCATCGGGGTGGAAGCGGAAACTCATCGCGATCGCTCACCCCAGATTTTCTCGAATACCTCCTGACCCGGGACGGCCTCCACCTTGCCGGAGCGCACGTGTTTCAAACGCTCCCGCGCCACTGAGGCCCACTTCTCATCAATTCTTGCCTCAGGGGGGTTGAGACTACGAAGGAGAGAATCAACCACTAGTGCACGCTCTTCCACCGGGAGAGCCTCTGCCTTATCAATCAGGTCTTTGATACTCATAAAAACCTCTCCTATGAACTCTGTTGTTACTGCCGAACAGCGTATTAGACGGCGTGCTCGATGTTCTTTCGCGCAGCAAGCAGCGCTCCCACAAGCGCCCTTTCGGCACTGGCAGAACCTTATGCTGATTCATACAGCCTCGCCTGAAAGCCGATGAAGACTTCGCGGATATTCTCGACGCTGCCGAGTTCAGCGATGGCGTCGGTGGGGGTCTGGTACTTGAGTTCGATCAGCCGGGGCAGCTTGTCCTGGGCGAGTTCGCCGACGCCATCCTGGATGTAGTGGTCCAGCACGAAGCCGAGGAATTCACGCTGGCGGTAGTCGTAGTCGGAAAAGAGCCGTTCTCGTTGGCTGGCCACGCGCTCCTCGCGGCTGAGCGGCGGCAGCGCGAAGGCGATGTAGGCCAATACGTCGAAGAGATCGCTGTTCTCGGCATCGACCAGGCGGCCGATCTCGCGGAGCTGCTCGCTGCCGTAGCCCTTCTCGGCCAGGGTATCGAGCAGCGCCTGGCGGGTGTCCGGTCGGCTCCAGAGCCGGCGCAGTTCATCCTCGTCGTGGAAGAGTGCGGGGAGTTCACCGAACAGCTGCCGGATGAAGTCAGCGGCCGACATCGGCTTGCCGTCCGGGCTCCAGAAGGTGGTGGCGCTCATGTGCTGGAGCTGGCGGAACTTGCCCGGCGCCAGTTCGACCTCGACGACCGCCTTCCCTACTCCGCCACATTGGCAAGGCGCCTCGCCGCACACCGGGCAGGGTGCCGGCGGTTCCTTCTCGCAGGTACAGGGGCGATTGCCGCAGGCCTCGCAGGGCGAGGGCGGGCTGACCAGACAGACGCAGGGCGTTTCGCCGCAGCGGGCGCAGGGCTCGGGCGCGACCGGGTCGCCGTCCCACTCCGGGTCGTTGAAATGCTCGTAGGCGCGAACGAAGTCGAGGATGGTGAAGTAGTCTTTGCCGTCGAACAGGCGGGTGCCGCGGCCGATGATCTGCTTGAACTCGATCATCGAGTTGACCGGGCGCATCAGCACGATATTGCGGATGTTACGGGCGTCCACGCCGGTGGAGAGCTTCTGCGAGGTGGTGAGAATGGTGGGGATGGTCTTCTCGTTGTCCTGGAAGCGGCGCAGGAAGCGTTCGCCCTCGGCGCCGTCGTCGGCCGTCACCCGCACGCAGTAGTTGGGCTCCGGGCGGATCTTGAACTGGTTGATCAGGTCGCGCACCGCCAGGGCGTGGGCCTGGTTGGCGCAGAACACCAGGGTCTTTTCCCGCGGGTCGATCATCTCCATGAACACCTGCACCCGGTACTGTTCGCGCTCCTTGATCGTGATGATCTGGTTGAAGTCGGGCTCTGCGTAGCGCCTGCCCTCCTCTACCTCGCCCTGGACCACCTTGTCGTCGGGCGTGTAGACGTAGTCGTCCAGGGTGGTGGCGATCTGGCGGACCTTGAAGGGCGTCAGGAAGCCGTCGTTGATGCCCTCCTTCAGCGAGTAGACATAGGCCGGCTCGCCGAAATAGGCGTAGGTGTCGGTATTGGTGCTGCGCTTGGGCGTGGCGGTCAGGCCCAGCTGCACCGCCGGGGCGAAGTACTCGAGGATGGCCCGCCAGCTGCTCTCGTCGTTGGCGCCGCCGCGGTGGCACTCGTCGATGATGATCAGGTCGAAGAAGTCCGGCGGGTAGTCGCCGAAGCTGGGCGCCGGGTTGCCCTCCTCGTCGCGGCCGCTCATGAAGGTCTGGAAGATGGTGAAGAAGAGGTTGCCGTTCTTGGGCACCCGGCCCTGCTTGCGGATGGCGTCCGGCACGATGCGCACCAGGGCATCCTCGGGGAAGGCGGAGAAGCAGTTGTAGGCCTGGTCGGCGAGGATGTTGCGGTCGGCCAGGAAGAGGATGCGCGGGCGGCGGCGCGTGTCGTCATCGCCCTGCCAGGCCGCCAGGTTCCAGCGGCTGTGGAACAGCTTCCAGGCGAGCTGGAAGGCGATGGCCGTCTTGCCGGTGCCGGTGGCCAGCGTCAGCAGTACGCGAAGGCGCCCGGCGGCGATGGCCTCCAGGGCCTGGTTGATGGCGTTGTGCTGGTAGTAGCGCGCCTGCCACTGGCCGCCGTTGTCGTGGAAGGGCACCTCGCCGAAGCGCTCGCGCCAGGGGTTCGGCACGGGGAAGGTCTCGGACCAGAGCGCCTCCGGCGTGGGATAGCCGGAGACCGGGCCTTCCTCACCGGAGTGCATATCGACCCGGTAGAGTCCGAGGCCGTTGGTGGCATAGGCGAAACGCGCCCGTAGCCGCTCGGCATAGCGCTTGGCCTGTGCCAGACCCTCGGTGACGGGAAGGTCGCGCTTCTTGGCCTCGATCACCGCCAACTTCTGGCCCTTGTAGAAGAGCACATAGTCGGCGATATCGCCGCGGATGCGCTGCCCCGCCCCTTGAAGCCGCCCCAGGGTGATCATCTCGCGCCGAACCCGGCTGCCCGCCACCACGCCCCAGCCGGCTTCCTTGAGGGCGGGGTCGATCAACTCGGCGCGGGTATCGGCTTCGTTCATGGGTGGCATCCTTGGGTGCATTCCCTGGCGTTCTTAAGTGCCCTTCAACCCACTATCTCGATTCGGCGGCGGCTTGTCCAACCTCTAGGTCAACGTGTAAGAAATCCTTACAGGTTGCTCGGCAAAGGGTCACTTGACGATGAACTACCGAGGAATACTCGGCAGTTGCCAAGTATCTGGCGCGACCTAATGAGCCTGCTCGGCCCCAGTTGTTGCATTTTTTGCAACAACTGACCATGCAGCTCATCAGGCAATGTGCATATTTTGCACATTGCTTTTCTCGTCCGGCTCGGCTTGTCTCTCCGTCGGTAGGCCCGGTAAGCGCCAGCGCACCGGGCGTGGGATGGTGGCACCGCAACGCCTGATGCGCCTCCGGCTTATCAGGCCTACATCCTGGTCGGCCTCCTGGTAGATAACAATGGGTGCCTGACTGTTATCGCTCATGCCGTCACCTCCTCCACCGCCGCCTCGGCACTCTTGGCCGTCAGCTCGCCGGAGAAGGCCTTCTGAAGCAAGGACTGCTTCAGCTCGGCGAGGGCGGTGAGCTTTTGCTGGTAGATTGCTTCAAGACGCTGCGCTTCATTTCTCAGGTTATCTATCTCTGCCGCTATGCGAGACTGTTCACTCAGGTCAGGCAGCCTGACAGGCAACGACTTGATGATGCCCATGTTGAGGCCCGCCATGATCGAGCCCTTGGCATGCTTTTCCAGGTATTCACGCGCCATCGGATGGTAGAGGAAATAGCTGTGCAGAAACTCTGGCAGACAGCGCTCCTGGTCGAGCGTGATGCAGCATAGATGTTTGGTGTTGATTGCCGTGGGGATATCATCCGGAACGATCGCACAGCGACCACAGGTCCCCATTATGGTGATAATCACGTCGCCCGGCTTGACCGTATAGCGCTTCATCTCTTCATATTTTTTCTCGCTAATGAAGCGACTTTTTCTCCAAGCGAATTCATTATCGACGGCATTGTCGATACCGAGCACGGCAATGCCTTCATCCACAAACTCACTATGCAGCAGCTGGCTACCGAAAGGACCCGTTCTGATAGCTCCCTTCTTGGGAAGGGCAAGCTCTTCGACTTTGGATCTTCCCCAACCCTTGGCATCAGGATCACCAAATACATGATGCACAACCGAGGATTCGAAAAGCTCCCGGGCATTGCCAAGGTTCTTTTCGATATTGGCAATGACCGTATCGATCCCTTCAAAAGCCTCATCAAGGATAGCGACAAGGCGCTTTTGCTCATCTAGGTCAAGCAGAGGAATCCTCAATCCTTTAAGCACTTCTGTCTGCAGGCGGTGAACCGTCGCGCCTCTTGTAACTTTCTCTAAAAGTAGACTTTCTTGGCTTATTAAAAAATAGTAAAGAAAGGAGGAAGATATGCGACGGGAAGGGATGATTGCCTTGATATCCTGATTTACAGTCAGTTCAGACGAAGCTATGGATATTGGCACAGTCCTTGCCAATATTCCTGATCTGACGACTAGGAGGAGGGCGCACTCAGGTATAATTGATATAGAGCTATTTGAAACACCATCCTCAGTCACTGTATCAATAGATGTGCTGATATATGTTGACTTCATATCTTTGGGCGACACCCAAAGAATTTCACCTCCCCAATATGCAGGTTTATTTTTCGAAGGCGTCCCGCCTCCCTTGAAGGTTGCAACTTCCGCTAGCCGAACTTTATCCCACCCTTCCCTCATAACATCCCCCGAATGCCTTCCAGGATCTCCTCGGCCTCGCGGTCCAGGGTCTCGATCTCGTTGATGATCACTTCGGGGTCGCGCAGCGGCGCCGCCTCGGCCTTGTTGGGGTTCTTCGCCGAGAGATCGAAGGTCTCGCGGTCCAGGTCGTCGACGCTGACGCGCCAGGAGTTGTCGGAATCAGCGAAGGTCGCCTGCAACGCGACGAATTCGGCCAGGTCGTCGTCATTGAGCGGGTTGGTCTTGCCCAGGCTGCGGCCGGGGTCGAGCTGGTAGTACCAGATGTCGCGGGTCGGGGCGCCCTTCTCGAAGAAGAGCACCACTGTCTTCACGCCGGCGCCGAGGAAGGTGCCGCCGGGGCAGTCGAGCACGGTGTGCAGGTTGCAATTTTCCAGCAGTTCCTGGCGCAGCGCTTTCGAGGCGTTGTCGGCGTTGGAGAGGAAGGTGTTCTTGATCACCACCGCGGCGCGGCCGCCGGCCTTCAGGCGCTTGATGAAGTGCTGCAGGAAGAGAAAGGCCGTCTCGCCGGTCTTGATCGGGAAGTTCTGCTGGACCTCCTTGCGCTCCTTGCCGCCGAAGGGCGGGTTGGCAAGTATCACGTCGAAGCGGTCCTTCTCCTGCAGGTCGGCGAGGTTCTCGGTCAGGGTGTTGGTGTGCACCAGGTTGGGCGCCTCGATGCCGTGCAGGATCATGTTCATGATGCCGATGACATAGGGCAGGCTCTTCTTCTCCTTGCCGTAGAAGGTATGCGCCTGGAGGGTGTCGAGCTGTTGGGTGGTGAGCCGGCGCGGCTCGTCGCTTTTGAGCCCGTAGCGCAGGTAGTCGTGGGCCTCGCAGAGGAAGCCCGCCGAGCCGGCGGCGCCGTCGTAGATGCGCTCGCCGATACGGGGGTCGATCACCCGGACCATGGCGCGGATCAACGGGCGCGGCGTGTAGTACTCGCCGCCGTTGCGCCCGGCGTTGCCCATGTTCTTGATCTTGGCCTCGTAGAGGTGCGAGAGCTCGTGCTTCTCCTCCTGGGAGCGGAAGGTCAGGCCGTCGACCAGTTACAGGGCATCGCGCAGGCTGTAGCCGCTCTGGAACTTGTTGCGCACCTCCGAGAAGATCTCGCCGATCTTGTATTCGATAGTATCCGGCCCGCTGGCGCGCTCGCGGAAGCCCTGCAGGTAGGGGAAGAGGTCGCGATTGACGAAATCCAGCAGGTCGTCGCCGGTCAGGGCGCTGTCGTGGTCCAGGCCGCCGTCGCGCTTGCGGGGTGCGGCCCAGGTGGACCACTGGTAGGGCGTATCGATGATGAAGTCGAAGGCCTTGCCGGCCAGGGTGGCGTTCATGGCGCGCCGCTGCTCGAGGTCGTCCAGGTACTTGAGGAAGAGCAACCAGGAGGTCTGTTCGGTGTAGTCCAGCTCGGTGGCGCAGCCGGCCTCTTTCCAGAGCACATCGTCGATGTTCTTGAAGGTCTGCTCGAACATGGGGGTCGCGGGTCCTTGCGAAAAAACGTGGGAGTAATGCTACGCCGCGGCATCGGGAGGCGCCAACTGCCGGTGAAGGAGAATATCGCGCTGCAAGCAGTGCTCCTACGAGACCGGTTCGCGCTGCAGCAGCGCTCCCAAGAAGACCCGCTGTGAATAGGGCCGCGCAAGGCAAGACCGGATAGATTGGGCAGCGTAACCGGCCTCTCCAGCACCCGGGCCCAGAAAAAATCGATTCTCGCGAAAAAAGATGTGAACCGAAACCTGACGAGTAACGACCCATCAGGGAAGCAAACGAACTAAGCTCAAGTCTGGTGTATGGCTCTACCCTCCAGGCTCTTTCACAACCAGAACCCCAATCGGGAGCAATAAAAATGACAATATTCAACCACAAGGCTCAGGCAACGGCGCTACTGTTTACCACGCTCATGCTGGGGGTATCCATGTCCAGCCATGCCCTTTCACCCCAGGCAGCCATGGAACAGGGACTGATAGATGAACCGAGGACGGAGTACAGAATAGAGTGTATGGACGGCACCCTATTTTTAACCTTCTTCCCGACTTCAACCATCTGTGATGGACATGGCGGTATAAACGCTTCCGGGGGTGGCGGGATTGGCGGAGGCAAGGGGGATGTGGGCACTGTCATCGGCGTCGATAACAACCCCACCGGGATGCGACTGGGCAACAACCCCGTCGGCGTCAAGCTCGATAAAAGCCGCCGAATCGCGGCTCCCGTACAAGAGTAGAACTCCAGCCGTTCCAATAAACCCAGCGAATGATTCCCCGGTCTTCAAGTCCCCTACCCCGGCCCCTGCGCCGGGGCTTTCATGTCCATCCGCGGAAGGCGGCCCTCGAACAGTGCAAACTGCGCCTCTATCTGGCTCAGCATATGCTCGCGGAAGGCAACGACGCGCCGGGCGTGCCTCAAATCGGGGTGGTAGAGGAGCCAGAGGCCGAGGTCGAGCAGCGGATCGGGGTCACAGAAGCGCTCCAGGGCGGCGTTGCTGTCGCCCATGAAGCAGGGCAGGTAGGCCAGCCCCAGCCCCTGCTCCAGGGCGGCGACGGTGAGCAGGGTGTCATCGACGAAGAAGCTGTAGGAGTGATCCGGGCAGGCCTTGTGTGTCCAGTCATGGTGAAAGCCGCAACACTCCACCCCCAGCCAGCGGGGCGATTCGCCCGAGCCGCGCAGCTGTTGCAGGTAAGCGCTGCCGCCATAGACGGTGGAGGCGATGGTTGTCAGCCGGGCGCCGATCAGGGTGTCGACCGGATCATTGGTCAGGCGGATGGCGATATCGGCCTGGCGCTCGGCGAGGCTGACATACTTGTTGGAAACTTCGATGTGCAGCTGGATATGCGGATTCTTGATGCTGAAACTCGCGAACATCGGCATGAGTACCGTGGAGGCCATGTTGTTGATGGCCGAGACATGCAACTCCCCCGCGAGCAGACAATCCTGGTTGCCCATGGTGCCTTCGAAATCGAAGATCTCCATTTCCATGCGGGTAGCGGAGTGCTTGAGTTCCTCGCCGGCCGAGGTCAACTCGTAGCCTGATTTCTTCCTGTTCAGCAGCCGGGTTCCCAGGCTCTTCTCCAGCACCAGCAACCGGCGGGAAACCGTCGAATGCTGCACGTTCAGCCGCCTGGCAGCACCACTGATGGAACCCTCTCGGGCGACGGTCAAAAATATCCGCAGGTCATCCCAGTGCATGAGAACCCCCGGCATGTGCATTTTTGCCAATCCGGTGTCGATTTATCGCGATTGAGACAACAGTAGCCCCCGCCTACTCTTCGAACAAGCAAATAATTGCCTATAAGGAGAGCCGCCATGACCGTTATCGCGAAAGAATTCGATCCCATTGCCTTCAAGGAAACCACCCGGAAACAGTGGGATAACGCTGCCCAGGCCTGGGACCAGTGGGGAGGCTTGCTGAACCGCTGGTTGGGGCCGGCCACCGAGCTGATGCTGGACATGACCGACGTATCGCGAGGAAGACGTGTGCTGGATGTCGCGGCCGGTGCCGGCGAACAGACACTGGCCGTAGCACGCCGCGTGGGCCCCGAAGGGTATATCCTTGCCACCGATCTCTCCGAGGGAATCCTGACTCTGGCAGCCGTCAATGCCATCCGGGCCGGCTATACCCATATCGACACCCGGGTCGTCGACGGAGAGATGCTTGACGACTTGCAGGACGAACCCTTCGATGCGGTCATTTCCCGGGTGGGGTTGATCTACTTTCCCGACCAGCTGAAGGCGCTGAAGGGGATGCGCCGTTGCCTGAAGCCCGGCGGACGAGTCGGCGCCATGGTCTATGCCGATGCACCGGCCAATCCCTTCTTCTCCATTCCCGTCGGCATCATTCGCCGTCGCGCCGCCCTGCCCCCACCGCTGCCCGGCCAACCGGGACCCTTCAGCCTGGGTGACCCGGACGTCCTGTCCCAGCGCCTCGAGGAAGCCGGCTTCCACGACATCGAGATCGCCCGGGTACCGGCACCCCTACGGATGGAATCGGCCCTCGAGTGCATGCAGTTCGAGCAGGAATCCTTCGGAGCCCTGCACCAGATGCTGAGTGGCCTCTCGGCCGTCGAACAGGATGATGCCTGGGCGGAGATCGAGGAGGCGCTGAGCCAGTTCGAACAGGATGGGAAGTTCGAAGGGCCCTGCGAAATGCTGGTAGCCGCGGCCACCAGGTAGGATTTTCCGAGCCAGTCAATGATTCGCCATGGGGAGAGCGTCATGACCACGATAGCCATCGTTCAGGAACCGCCGGTCTTTCTCGATCGGGAAAGGACCATCGAAAGGGCGGCAGAGCAGGTGCTCAAAGCCGCCGACCAGGGCGCCGAGCTCGTGGTCTTCCCGGAGACCTACATCCCGGGCTATCCTGCCTGGATCTGGCGGCTGAAGCCAGGGGGTGACTGGGGGTTGTCGGAGCAGCTGCACGCACGCCTGCTGGACAACGCCGTGCAGCTCGAATCCGGGCAATTGACCCCCCTGCTCGAGGTAGCGAGGGAGAGGCAGGTGACCATCGTCTGCGGGATAGAGGCGCGTGACGAGGATGCCAGCCGCGCCACCCTCTACAGCGCCGTGCTGACCATCAGCCCCGAGGGTCGAGTGCAGAACTGCCATCGCAAGCTGATGCCCACCAACCCGGAGCGCATGGTCTGGGGCTTCGGCGATGCCCGCGGGCTCAAGGTCGTCGACACCCCGGTGGGCCGGGTGGGGGCGCTGATGTGCTGGGAAAACTTCATGCCCCTGGCCCGCTATGCCCTCTACGCCCAAGGCATCGACCTCTACATCGCACCGACCTACGACAGTGGCGAGAAGTGGATCCGCAGCCTCCAGCATATCGCCCGGGAAGGCGGCTGCTGGGTGCTGGGTGCGGGTGTCGTGCTGCACAGGCAGGACCTTCCCGCCGACTTCCCCGAGATCGAGCGGCTCTATCCCGATGCGGACGAATGGATCAACCAGGGCGATTCCGTGGTCATCTCGCCCACCGGCGACATTGTGGCCGGCCCGCTGCATCAGGAGACCGGCCTGCTGCTCGCCGATATCGATATCCGCCAGGTGGCTGCCGCCAGGCGCAGCCTCGACATCGTCGGGCACTATGCGCGTCCGGACATCTTCACGCTGCAGGTCAACACGCGGGCCCAGCGCCCGGTCGAGTTCAATGAATAGCATCGGAGCCCCCGGCCACTCAGGCCAGGGCTGTAGCCGCGCTGGAACTGGTTGCGCTCCTCCAAGCCTCATGAACACTTGAAGGGCAACATGGAATCTCCCACAAGGCCCGCCTCGCAAAGCAGGCTTCTCCCGGGAAAGGGCGGGGGATGGCATGGTATGCTCCCGGGGATATCAACCGGCATCCCTGCCGACCTTCGAGGAGAGCAACATGGCCAAGGCAAGCGCACGTCATATCCTAGTGGACAGCGAAGCGAAGTGTAACGAACTCAAGTCGGAGATCGAGGGCGGACGCGACTTCGCCGAGGTCGCACGCGAGCACTCTTCCTGCCCTTCCGGCAAGCAGGGCGGCGAGCTCGGCACCTTCGGCCCGGGCCAGATGGTGCCGGAGTTCGACAAGGTGGTGTTCGAGGGTGACGTGGGCAAGGTGCACGGCCCGGTGAAGACCCAGTTCGGCTACCACCTGCTGGAGATCACCGACCGCAACTGAGCACCCGTCGCGTTGGAGTCGATGCCGTGCATGGCCACCATGCACGGTTTTTCTTGTACAACCCCTGTATCACCCCGCCAGTCGCGTTAGACTAGGAACCCCAGCGATCACCACAGGAGGAGCCGCGATGAACGACGAGGCCTTTCAACACAGCATCCGCAAACTGCTGAAAAACGTGGGCGTCACCACCCAGCAGGAGATCGAGAAGGCGGTGCAACAAGCGCTTGCCGACGGGCACCTCAAGGGTGACGAGCGGCTGCCGGCCCGGGTCACCGTGGAGGTGGATGGCCTGAGCCTGGCGCTCGATTTCGACGGAGACATCACCCTTGAGTGACGCGCCAATGATCCGGGTCGAGGGGCTCTCGAAGACCTTCTCGGATGGCTTCAAGGCGTTGGTGGATGTCGACCTCAGCATCCAGCGGGGCGAGATCTTCGCCCTGCTCGGCCCCAATGGCGCAGGCAAGACGACCCTGATCAGCGTGATCTGCGGGCTGGTCAACGCCAGCCGCGGCCGGGTGCTGGTGGATGGCCACGACAACGTCGACGACTACCGCGCCGCACGGGAACTGATCGGCCTGGTGCCCCAGGAGCTGACCAACGAGGCCTTCACCACGGTGTGGGACACGGTTAGCTTCAGTCGTGGGCTGTTCGGCAAGCCACAAGACCCGGCACATATCGAGAAGGTGTTGCGTTCCCTGACCCTGTGGGAGAAGCGCGACAGCCGGCTGCTGGAGCTCTCCGGCGGCATGAAGCGCCGGGTGCTGATCGCCAAGGCGCTGTCTCACGAGCCTCAGGTGCTGTTCCTGGACGAACCCACCGCCGGTGTGGACGTGGAGCTGCGCCGCGAGATGTGGGAGGTGGTGCGCAGCCTGCGCGATCAGGGCGTGACCATCATCCTCACCACCCACTACATCGAAGAGGCCGAGGAGATGGCCGACCGCATCGGCGTGATCCGCCGCGGGGAGATCGTGCTGGTAGAGAACACCCACGCGCTGATGCGCAAGCTCGGCAGCAAGGAGCTGACCCTGCACCTGCAGGAGCCGCTGGAGGCCGTACCCGAGTCGCTGGCGGGCCACGGCCTGGAACTCGCCAACGAGGGCCATGCGCTGGTCTACAGCTACGATGCCGCCCGCCAGGAAGGGGGCTCGTCGATCTCGGGGCTGCTGGCCGACCTCGAGGCAGTGGGACTGCGGGTCAAGGACCTGCACACCCGCCAGAGTTCCCTGGAGGATATCTTCGTCAGCCTGGTCCAGGAGCGCGCATGAACCTGCAATCCGTGAAAACCCTCTACCTCGCCGAGATGGCGCGCAGCCTGCGCACCGTGCTGCAGAGCATCGTCTCGCCGGTGATCTCCACCTCACTCTACTTCGTGGTATTCGGGGCGGCCATCGGCACCCGGATCAGCGAGGTGGATGGCGTCAGCTACGGGGCCTTCATCGTGCCGGGCCTTATCATGCTGATGCTGCTGACCCAGAGCGTGGCCAACGCCTCCTTCGGCATCTTTTTTCCGCGCTTCTCGGGCTCGATCTACGAGATCCTCTCGGCGCCGATGTCCTATGTCGAGGTGGTGATCGGCTATGTCGGCGCGGCTGCTACCAAGTCGATGGTCCTGGGATTGATCGTGCTGGCCACGGCGCGGCTCTTCGTGCCCTATTCCATCGAGCACCCCCTGATGATGCTGGTCTTTCTGGTACTCACCGCCACCACCTTCAGCATGCTGGGCTTCATCATTGGCATCTGGGCCGACGGCTTCGAGAAACTGCAGCTGGTGCCGCTGCTGGTGATCACACCGCTGACCTTCCTCGGCGGCACCTTCTACTCCATCGACATGCTGCCGCCCTTCTGGCAGACGGTGACCCTGGCCAACCCGGTGGTCTACCTGATCAGCGGCTTCCGCTGGAGCTTCTACGGCATCAGCGACGTCAGCCCGTTGGTCAGCCTGCTGGTGATCCTGCTGTTCCTGGGGTCGGCGCTGGCGGTGCTGCGCTGGATCTTCAAGAGCGGCTACCGGCTCAAACCGTAAAAGCCAACTCGATCCCGGAATTGCTGAAGCGATACTCTCCACTAGAGCCCTTCCTCTGCCCCCTCGAAATGAAGGGGGCACGCTGACACCGCCCTTGGCTATGCTGTGCCTTGATGCTTAGCAATCTGGAGGTGCTGCATGGCCCGCTTGAGCCGATCCGTTTCCCTGCTCCCCGCAATGTTGCTGCTGGGCGCCACTCCTGCCATGGCCGAACGCGTAGGGGTCATGGTGCTCGATGCCTCCGGCTCCATGTGGAATCGCATGGAGGGCGACATCACGCGCATCGAGGTCGCCCGTGACGTGATCGACGAGTATCTCCAGGATCGCGATCCCGAGGTGCCCCTGAGCGTGCTGGCCTATGGCCACAACCGCCGGGGCGATTGCGGGGATATCGAGGTCATTGCCGCCATGGAGCTCCAGGATGCCGATACCTTGGCGGACCAGATACGTGCCCTCAATCCCCAGGGCATGACACCGATCGCCGACAGCCTGCGTCTCGCCGCCGAGCAGATTCCCCGCCCTGCCGAGGCCGCCGACATCATCCTGGTGACCGACGGGTTGGAGACCTGCGACGGCGACCCCTGCGCCGAAGCGGCGCGGCTGGCGGAACAGGGACTGGCGATTCGCGCCCATGTGGTCGGCTTCGGGCTTACCGACAGCGAGGTCCAGCAGCTTTCCTGCGTGACCGAGCAGACCGGTGGAGAGCTCTTCCAGACCAACTCCGGCGCCGAGCTGGCTAGCGCCCTGAGCCAGGTGGAGCAGGCCGCCGCGGAACCCGCTCCGGAACCCGAGCCGGAACCCGAACCGGCACCTCCCCCCGCCGCCGAGCTGACCGCTCCCGACGAGGCGCCGGCGGGCTCCGTCATCGAGGTCGCCTGGACGGGACCCGATGACGACCGGGACTACGTGACCATCGTCGAGGCCGGGGCTCCAGCGGGCAGCTACCTCGACTACACCCGCACCAGCCGGGGATCGCCGCTGACCATCACCGCCCCGGATGCCCTGGGCAACCACGAGATCCGCTACGTGCACCAGCAGAGTGGCGAGACCCTGGCCAGCCACCCCATCACCCTGACACCGGTGGAAGCCAGCCTCTCCGCCCCCGAGGAGGTCGTGACGGGCTCGCAGATCGAGGTCGAGTGGCAGGGCCCCGACAATCCCCGGGACTACGTCACCATCGTCGAGGCCGGGGCGCCCGAGGGCAGCTACCTCGACTACACCCGCACCAGCCGGGGGTCGCCGCTGACGATCACCGCCCCGGATGCCCTGGGCAACCACGAGATCCGCTACGTGCTCCAGCAGTCCGGACGTACCCTGGCCAGCCATCCCATCAACCTGATCCCGGCATCTGCCGACGTCACCGCGCCCGAGGAGGCCGTTGCGGGCTCGGTGATCGAGATCGAGTGGGAAGGCCCTGACAACCCCCGGGACTACATCACCATCGTGGAGGCCGGAGCCCCCGAGGGCAGCTACCTCGACTACACCCGCACCAGCCGGGGTTCACCGCTGACCATTACCGCCCCGGATGCCCTGGGGAACCACGAGATCCGCTACGTGCTCCAGCAGTCCGGGCGTACCCTGGCCAGCCAGCCGATCACTCTCATTCCGGCATCCGCCAGTGTCACGGCGCCCGAGGAAGCCGTCGCGGGCTCGGTGATCGAGGTCGAGTGGGAAGGCCCCGACAATCCTCGGGACTACATCACCATCGTCGAGGCCGGGGCCCCCGAGGGCAGCTACCTCGACTACACCCGCACCAGCCGGGGGTCGCCGCTGACCATCACCGCCCCGGATGCCCTGGGCAACCACGAGATCCGCTACGTGCTTCAGCAGTCAGGGCGTACCCTGGCCAGCCAGCCGATCAGCCTGGTTCCCGCCACGGCGCAATTGATGGTCAACGAGCCCATCGTGCCGAGCGGCGAATTCCAGGTGGAGTGGGTGGGCCCCGACAACCCCCGGGATTACATCACCATCGTCGAGGCCGGGGCACCGGAAGGCAGCCATACCGACTATGTGCGTACCAGCAGAGGTTCGCCGGTCACCCTGGATGCCCCGACAGAGCCGGGTGACTACGAGGTCCGCTACGTGATCCAGCAATCGGGAAGGACCCTGGCCAGCGAGCCGGTCAGCGTGGGGGCCGGTGAGGTCAGCCTGGCCATCGAGGGCACCCCCGAGGCCGGCGGCGTGGTCACGATCAACTGGCAAGGGCCGGGACGTTACGAGGATTACATCCAGATCGTCGAGGCGGGCAGTGCCGCCGATGCCGACGCCATCCGTGAGGCCCGGGCCAGCCAGGGCAGCCCCGTGCAGCTCTTCGCTCCCAGCTCAGCCGGCGACTACGAGGTCCGCTACAAGGCCTCGGACAGCGGTGAGGTACTCGAGCGGATTAGCTTCAGCCTGGAGTAACGGACTCGCTGAACGAAAGCGGCGAGGCCTGGGCCTCGCCGCTGTTCGCTTGTAGCATGCCGGGCCCCGAGGCTGGGAGACCCCGTGGGTCAGACCCCGGCGGAGGGGTAAACCGCCGGGGAGGTGCACCGAGGTGCACCATGAGAGGCCTGGCAGTGTGGCCGGGGTCTGACCCGAGGGGGCTGGCCACCGAGCGCTTCCATGAACATGCCGCCGATGTCGCGAAAAATGTCACGATCAGAACTCAACTAGCGGCCTGCTCCCGCACGGCCTCCAGGTCCCACGCCTTGAGCAGTTCCACGGCAGGCGCCTGGGAATCCAGCACCTGCCCGTTGACCTGCATCAGGATGCGGCCACCCATCAGGCTCGAGAATCGGCCGGTGAGGCCCCGGCTTTCCCGGATGAAGGGCGCTCAGTGGATTCAGCCGCCTTCTGTTTGAGCTTGCGGAACTTCTTCGACATGCCGTCGAGCTTGGCCTCCCATTCGGGATCGGGTTGCTGCCCCTCGATGGTCTTGAAATAGGCCTGCATCATGCAGGTAATGGCGAAGGGTTCCAGCAGTGCCACCTTGACGCTCCAGGCGAAGAGCAGCGCCACGATCACCCCGGTGGCGGACCAGCCACCGGGAATCAGGTAGGCCACCAGGGCTGCTGGAGCCAGCATGATCAAAAACACCAGCAACGAGAGACCGTAGACGATCAGCGCCAGCCAGGCAGCGTTCTTGAGCATCGGCTTGGCATTCTGGCCGTATAGCACGAGGGCATCACGGGAGGATGCCCAGGCATTGTCGGAGCGCGTCTTGATGCAGTAGGCCAGGATCACCTCGTCGATGAACCCGACGGCTATCTTCAGGATGGCCTCGAGGAGGCGAATGAACTGCCGCGCGCCGGGAATCGGCAGCAGCCCGAAGACCCCGCGCATGAGGCCGGTGATGGTGCGCAGCACCCCCTTGATCAACTGGTCGATACCGAACAGCAGGCTGGCCTGGCCGAAACGCTCTCGGACCACCGTCTGCGCATGATCGATCTGACCGCGCCCCTCGGGCAGCGTCTGGCCGTCGAGCAGCTCCACCAGTACGGCAATATGCCCCGCCTTGACGACATAGAGCAGATACTCGCGCAATACATACATCACCGCGCCCACGATACCGAACCCGATGGCGCCTCCCCAGAAGGTGCTGGCGGCGCGAAATCCCTCGTCACCCAGGCCACCGATGCCCCAGCCGATGCCGGCCCCCACGCCGCTCATCAGTACGTAGGCCAGCGCCACGCCAAAATAGACGACCAGTCGAAAGAGAATGAAGGGCAGCGTGCGAAGCATGAGCCCCAGTGCCTGTCCGATCCGAAAATCCCACATCATCTGACTTCCTCTTCAGTTACCCGCTTACCGTTACCCATTCTGGGTTCCGGGTGATGCCACCGGATCAGGATCACTGGCTTCCATGCGCAGAAAAGCCTCCAGTTCGGCGCGAATATCCTCGACGATATCGTCCGCATGAGTGATCCGCATGTAGAAGATCGAGAAGTAGATCACCTTCACCGAAGTAGTCATGCGCTCCAGCACCACGCTGAACAGCTTGGCGATCCACACGGCGACAAGAATCGGCAGCGCGGAGATGGGCAGCGTTTCCGGAAGCGGGCCGGCACCGGCCAGAGCGGTACCCGCCAGGGGGTCGCCCAGCAGGAAGGCCGGCAGGCTCTCGCCCACCCAGATGCCCACCACCAGCCCCAATAGCAGCGTCACGGCGAAGACGGGAAACATGATGGTTCCCACGGCACGCGACGCCACATCGATCCCGAACACACCCACCAGCGTCTCCGGCACGCTCTCCCTGAGACGACCCATGCGTGACACGCTTTCGCGGATACCATGGCCGTCAACCACCACCGAGGGCAACAGGTAGTGGTTGACCAGGTCCCAGACCTCACGCAGGCCCTTCAGCAGCAGCGACATCAGGGCGCCGACGGGCCCTGAGCGCAATGTCCAGCTGAGCATGCCGCTGAGCATCATATCCAGCAGGGCGATCTTTCTCGCGCTTCCCTTCAGCGTCTTGATCCTGGCCTTGGCGTCCGCGGCGGAGCGTTGGTGGCCCTGCAGTGCCTCGGTCACCAGCCAGCTCTGTCGCAGCTCCTGGCGTGTGTAATAGAAGTACTTGTAGACGAACATCCCCAGGCTCAACAGCAGCGGCAAGGTGCCGCCATTGTTCCCCCAGATGCTGATCACACTGTAGAAGAACAGGCTGACCATCACCACGGCATAGAGAGACATGCGAATCCAGGGGCGCAGAATACCCGGGTCACGTCCCACGAGGCTGAAGGTATGCTTGAGCAGATAGCCGAGTTGCTCGACGCGTTCCTTGATGCCGGGTTGGCGCAAGGTGCCGGTTGTCATGGCGTGTACTCCCCATGTCCTTGACTGAATGCCTGCCCGACAACATAGCGTCTTGCCCTGACGCCGGCCCCCTTCATTTGAAGGGGGTAGGCGCGCAAGCTGGAGGCTAGGATCAGTAGCCACTGGCATGACCTTGGCGAAGAGACCTCAACATTGTGAACAGCGGGAGAGACATGATGCTGATCAGGCACTGCCTTGTGCTGGCCACGTTGCTGCTTTCGGGACCGGTTCTGGCCCAAGCTGACGCCGCGACGCTTCCGGCTCCCGAGGGAGCGGTCAAGCTGGTCGTCAGCGGACAGATAGCCGCCACCAACCGGGGTGCAGAGGCCCACCTGGATCTGGACCTGCTGGAGCCCCTGCCGGGTCATGAACTGACCACGTCCACCTCAGTGACCGACGGCGTGAACCACTTCGAAGGCTTCCTGATGCGTGATCTGCTGGAGCGGCTCGGCGCCAGCGGGGAGACCGCCATTGCCCTGGCACTGAATGACTACGTCGTCGAGATTCCCTTGCAGGACTTTTACGACTACGACGTCATCCTGGCCACGCATATGGACGGGCAGCGGCTGACCCGTCGCGACAAGGGCCCCTTATGGATCGTCTATCCGCGCGACGACCATGCCGAGCTCCAGGACATTCGCTACGACTACCGCTGGGTTTGGCAACTTCACCGACTCGAGATCGAGTAATGCCCAGGCTGCGTCCCTTCCCCGCCTACCTGGTATCCAGCCTGGCCATCCTGGCGTTTTCCGCCTTCCTGGCCTTTGCGCTCGTTCGTCTGTTCCAGGTCGAGAAGGACATGCGCGACAACGTCGACGAGAACATGCTGTGGGTGGTCACTCAGGCACAGGTCGCCAGTCACCGGCTGGACCAGGCCGTGAGCCGACGCGCAATGGGCCACCGGGGCTCGGACCCCGAACTGCGCCTGGATATCCTCGCCAGTCGCCTGACGCTGATGGACGACGGACCCCAGCGCCGCTACCTCGCTTCTCAAGGGCTGGAGAGCCCGCTGGATGCGGCGCTCGATGATCTCCAGGCCCTGCTGGCAACCGTCGACGACAACGAAGGCGAGTCGCGGTTTCGTCCCGCCACCCTGATGCCACACCTCGATGGCCTCATGGACCGCCTCAATCGCATCGCCAATGCCGTCATGATGGCCGAGTGGGAAAGCACCGGTGCCCGTCTCGATACCTACCGCAGCAGCCTGTTGCAGGTCATCGGTTCCGTCATCGGCATCACCCTGAGCGGCCTCGCCCTGATGCTGCTGCTCATCCATGCCCTTGGCCAGCGCCGCATCGCCCAGCAGGCATTGACGGCACACCGCGATCAGCTGGAGGGAGAGATCGCCAGGCACACCAGCCGCTACAAGGAAACCGCCGATGCCCTGGCCAGCGCCTTGAATCGTGAACGCGGTGTCAGCGAGTTCTACCGCAGCTTCGCGGCCATGGTTTCGCACCAGTTCCGTACCCCGCTGGCAGTGATCGACTCCGGACTGCAGCGCCTGCTGCGCCGCGATCGACACTTCACCGCCGAGCAGCGCAGCGAGCGCTATCAGCGGCTGCGCGAAGCGGTGGAACAAATGACTCGCCTGGTGGAGTCCTCGCTGACTGCGGCGCGACTCGATGGCCAGCAGGTCGAGGCCAACCCGACTCGCCATTCGCTGGTGTCCATCGTCGATCACCTGTGTCGCCTGCAGGAGGAGGCGAAAGGCGTCGCACGGTTGACCACGTCGCATGGCAGCCCCGAGGCCCTGGCCTGGTGTGACCGCGCCCTCACCGAGCAGGTGCTGGCCAACCTGATCTCCAATGCCCTCAAATACTCTCCCGCCGACAAACCCGTTTGCATTACCACGGCGAGGGAAGGCGATGAGGCGGTGTGCCGGGTAGCGGATGGCGGCCCGGGCATTCCCGGCGACGAGCAGGCCCGACTCTTCGAACGCTTCTTTCGTGGCAGCAATGCGGCAGGCAAGGATGGCATCGGCCTGGGGCTGAACATCGCCCGTCACCTGGCACGCATCCAGCAGGGTGACCTGGAAGTGAGCGCCACCCCCGGGGAAGGGTCCGTATTCACCCTGCGGCTGCCCGCCGCCGACCAGGAGGAGAGGCCCGATGCCTCATCTTGAACGCTCCCATCAGCCACCGCTGATCCTCTGCGCCGAGGACCAGGAGGACCTGCGCACCGACATCTGCGAGGAACTCAGGGAAGCCGGCTATGCGGTACTCGAGGCCTCAGACGGCGAGGCGACGCTGCAGCAGATAGAGGCCAGCGCACCGGATCTCATCCTCTGCGATATCAACATGCCCGGCCTCAATGGCTACGACGTACTGAAAGAAGTGCGCGAGCGTCGGCCTTATCTGGCCGACACCCCCTTCATCTTCCTGACCGCGCTCTCGGATCCACGCGACATCGTCGATGGCAAGCGCTGCGGCGCCGATGACTACCTGGTCAAGCCCATCGATTTCGACCTGCTGCTGGCCACGGTGGAGGCCCGCCTGCGCCAGGTCAGGCGCATGCGGGCAAAATCGAACCATGAACTGCAGGAGCTGCGTCAGGCCATGGCCGGCCTGCGACACGAGGCCTCGCGCCAGGCCTTTCGCTCGGCGACGCGGGCGCTGGACCTGGTGGCGCCCGGCATGGTGCTGATCGATGGCCAGGGGCATGTCACCTTCGCCAACCAGCGTGCCCATCGTCTGATCGAGGAAGCGGATGCCTTGCTGCTGAACGATACCCTCTCGGCCAGGGGCAGCGAGTCACGCCCGTTACGCAAGGCCATCGCGGATGCTTCCCAGGCCAGTCAGCGTGGCGAGGAACCCGTCTATTCGCTGCGCCTGCCGCACCGTCCGGGCGATCACGGACTGCTGGTGATGGTATGTGCCATGGGGCTGGGAGCCAGCGCCGAGCAGGATGATACCAGCGTGGTCGTGCTGCTCTCCGCACCCGACCAGCGACCTCCCTTGCCCGAAGGCGTGCTGGCCAGTCTCTTCGGGCTGACGCCGACCGAGACCCGTATCGCCATGGCGCTGCTGGAAGGCTTGCGTACCGAGGAGATCGCCGCGCGGATGGGTATCTCGCCTACCACCGTCGCCTTCCATCTGCGCAACCTCTTCCAGAAGACCGAGACGCATCGTCAGGCCGACCTGATCGCCCTGCTGCTGGCCGGCTCGATGACCGCCTGCCTGGAAGGGCGGTGACGGCAGCGCGCCTATCGGCGGCGCCTCCCTGCGGGTATCATCCTGGCCCTCGTCCATCACCGCGGGAGGCGCCATGCCGATTCTCAACGCCATCGTTCATCGCATCGAGAAGGCCGCCGGGGAGGCGCCGATGAGTCTGGTGCCCGCCACCTCCCCCCTGCCCTCCTCTCCGGCCCTGGACGACCTGCTGGCCGGCTTCAACGATGCCTTCAATGCCAAGCCCAAGGCCTGGGGCCACTTCGCCGAGACGACGCCCGAGGGCGAGGTGAGCTCGCCTTTCGCCAGCGAACTGGCGGGTTACCTCGAGGGCAGCCGCGACTTCGTCGCCTTCTCCCGCGATCTGGCACAGCGCATCGCCACACTGGTCGGCGCCCACCTGTCGCTCTCCGGCGACCTCCTGGTGCTCCACCACGAGGTCGGCGACGCCCGCTTCCTGAGCTTCGCGCTGCTGCACCACCGGGCGGGGTTCGCCATCGACGAGGCGTTGCAGGTGGTATCGGCGCGCCAGCTCAACCTGACCCAGATGAGCCTGGCCGCGCGCCTCAACCTCAACCAGTGGCAAGCCGGCGATTCGAGACAGTACCTCTCCTGGACCCGCGACCGCGGCGGCAAGAAGCTCGCCGAGGGCTTCGCTGCCCTGCTCGGCGCCGAGGAGGGCGTCGACGCCAGCGGCGAGACCCGCACCCTGCTCAAGGCCTTCAGCGACTATGTCGAGCAGGAGGATCTCCCCGAGGAAGCCAGCCGCGAGAAGACCGATGCGCTGATCGACTACGCCAGCGACCAGGCACGCCGCGGCGAACCGATGACCGTGGAAGCGCTCTCGGAAGTACTCGACGAGCAGCAGCCGAAGGCCTTCTATGACCATATCCGCAACGCCGACTACGGCCTCTCCGCAGAGATTCCGCCGGATCGGCGCACACTCAATCAGTTTCGCCGCTTCACCGGGCGCGCCGGTGGGGTTTCGATCAGCTTCGACTCCCACTTGCTCGGCTCGGGCGTGGAGTACGACGAGGACCGGGACCGCCTGATCATCAAGCAGGTGCCCAGGCAGCTGCGCGAACAGCTCAAGCGGCAGAGCTGACTGCCCCAGCAGGGCGCTGCTGCCAGGCGCTGGCAGCGGCGCAAAGGGCCGCAATGGCCGCTGTGTCGTGATCCACGGGCATCCGTTCGGCTATGCTATGGCCCTGACTCACGCCGCCACGAGAGACACATCATGAGCCGCATCCTGATCCTTCAGGGCCACCCCGATGCCACGCTCGCTCACCTGCTGCATGTTCTGGCCGAGCACTACCGCCTAGGCGCGGAGACCGCGGGGCACGAGATTCGCACCGTGCGGATCGCCGACCTGGACTTCCCGCTGCTGCGCAGCCAGCAGGCCTGGCAGGAAGGGCGCATGCCAGCCTCCCTCGAGGAGGCAGCCGACGCCATCCGCTGGTGCGAGCACCTGGTACTGTTCTTCCCGCTGTGGCTCGGTGACATGCCGGCTCTGGTGAAGGGATTTCTCGAGCAGGTGATGCGGCCCCACTTCGCCTTCGAGTACCAGGAAGGTAACCCGCTGGGCCGCAAGGGGCTGAAGGGACGCTCGGCGCGCGTCGTGGTGACCATGGGCATGCCGGCCGCGATCTACCGCCATCTCTATCGCGCCCACAGCGTGAGGTCGCTGGAACGCAATATCCTGGGATTCGTGGGCTTCGCACCGGTACGCGAAACACTGATCGGGTCGGTGGAAACGCTCAACGCGGACGACTGCCGCAAGTGGTTCACCCGCCTGGAGAAGCTGGGTGCCAAGGCCGAATAGCCACTCCCCCTTTCCGGTGCGTGGCTGATACTCACCCTGCAAGCAATCGCCTGTAGCCTTGCGCCCCCACCCTGCCACCAGGATACCGATGGCCTTCACGCCAGGTGCGGTTCGAGCCACTGCCTCAACTGCGGCCCCTGCAGCACTCCTGGCTGGCGGGCGACTTCCCGACCGTTCCTGAAGACGATCAGGGTAGGAATGCTGCGGATGCCGAAACGTGCCGCCAGCGCCTGTTCGGCCTCGGTATCGAGCTTGGCGAAGCGCAGGCGAGGCTCAAGCTCGCGAGCGGACTCGGCGAATATCGGTGCCATCATCTTGCAAGGCCCGCACCAGCTGGCCCAGAAATCCACGACCACCGGTAATTCGCTTCGCTCCACCAGGGCGTGGAAATTGCCGCTGGTGAGTGGTACCGGCTCCCCGGTGAAGAGATGCTGCTTGCACTTGCCGCAGGTCGGGCCATCGTCGAGACGAGCACGACTGACGCGGTTGATGGCGCTGCAATGGGGGCAGCCAAGAATCACGGAATCTGACACGGGACGTCCTTTCAAGGAGGGGTGTAGATCGCAATATGATTCCGACCACCGGCCGCTTCAAGGGGAATTGCGTCAATCACGAACATGCACACACTTCGCCAAGATGAGACACTTGTCGCATCGCTTGCCCCGGCATGCCGAAATGCCGAAAACCGCTTCGCCTCTGTCCTGGACTCGCCAGGGGAACGAACCATATGACGACTGATATCGATATTGCCCATGCCAAGATCCATCGACTCAGTCGACTCTACCTGACCCTCAGCCGCTGTAACCAGGCCGTTCTCGAATCGGCCAGCGAGTCCGATTTGCTGGCCTCGGCCTGTCAGATTGCCGTGGACGCCGGCGAGCTGGCCATGGCCTGGGTGGCGACAATCGATCCGGAGACCGGAACCATCAGGGTAGCTGAACGCTTCGGCCGAGGGGTGGAGTATCTGGAAAGCGTGCAGATTTCACCGGATGCCGAGGACCCCAATGGCCGGGGTCCGACTGGAACGGCCCTTCGCGAGGGGCATCCGGTCTGGTGTGACAACTTCATGCGAGACCCCAGGACAGCACAGTGGCATGCCTTAGGCGAGAGATTCGGCTGGAGCGCCTCCGCCTCCCTGCCACTCACCAGCAACGGCCACGTCGTCGGCGCCCTCAACCTCTACCTGACCCAGCAGAATGCTTTCGACGCGGCGACACGTGAACTGCTGGGCGAGATCGCCGCCGTGATCAGTTTCGGGCTCGGCAGATTCGCCCTGGAGGCGGCTAGACAAGAGGCCGAGGATCGCCTTCGTGACAGCGAGGATAGATACCGCAGCATCGTCGAACACTCCCGGGATGCCATTCTTCTGACGGCCCCCGACGGGCGAATCCTCGCTGCCAATCCGGCCGCTTGCAGAATCTTCGGTTGCACCGAGAGTGACATCCTGCGCCTGGGACGCAATGGCCTGGTCGATACCGCTGACCCGAGGGTAACGGCTGCCGTCGAGGAGCGAAGGCGAACCGGCAGCTTCAGCGGTGAATTGACCATGCGGCGCTACGACGGGGAACGCTTCCCGGCGGAGCTGTCCACCTCGGTCTTCCAGACGCACAGCGGTGAAGTGCGTACCAGCATGCTCATCAGAGACGTCACCGAACGCAAACGCAATGAAGCCCAGCTGGCCTATCTCGCCCAACACGACGCCCTGACCGGCTTGCCGAACCGCCTGCTGCTCACCGATCGACTCAACTTGGCCATCGCTCAGGCAGAGCGTGACGGTACGTCACTGGCGCTGATGTTTCTGGATCTCGATCGCTTCAAGCAGGTGAACGACCTCATGGGGCACGAACTCGGTGACCAGGTGTTACACCAGGCGGCGCAGCGCCTGAAAGCTTGCGTCCGCGCCTCGGATACCCTGAGTCGCCAGGGGGGAGATGAGTTTCTCATCGTCCTGCCGAATATCGGTTCACCCGAAACGGCCGTTCCGGTGGCCAGGAAACTGCTGGACACTCTGATCACGCCCTTCTCTCTCGGCGACAGGGAGATGGTATTGAGCGGCAGCATCGGCATCGCCTGCTACCCCGAGGATGGGACGGATGCCGACTCACTGTTGCGCAATGCCGATGCGGCCATGTACGTGGCCAAGGACCTGGGGCGCAATCGCTACCAGTTCTACTCCCCGGCCATGAACGAGCGAATACGCGAACGCCTGATGCTGGAGATTGACCTGCGTCGTGCCATCGAGCGAGGCCAATTGTTCCTGAACTACCAGCCGCAGTTCGCGTTCACTAACCGGCTCGTCATCGGCCTGGAAGCCCTGGCCCGCTGGCAACACCCGACCCTGGGGCTGATTCCGCCCGATCAGTTCATTCCCATGGCGGAAAACAGCGGGTTGATCGTGCCGATCGGGGCCTGGGTCCTCGAGACCGCCTGCCAACAGCAAGCTGCCTGGATAGCCGAGGGCCTCATCGACGGCCCCATGGCGGTGAATGTCTCCATGCACCAGTTCCGTCAGCCGGATTTTATCGAACGAGTCACCGACGCCTTGTCCAGAAGTGGACTGTCGGCGTGTCATCTCGAACTCGAAGTGACCGAGAGCGTGTTCATGCAAGACCTCGACCGGGTGATGCAGACCCTGGAAGCCTTGCGCTCGCTGGGTGTCAGACTTTCCATCGACGACTTTGGTACCGGCTATTCGAGCCTGAGTCATCTCAAGAAGCTCCCCATCTACCGTCTGAAGATCGATCAATCCTTTATTCAGGGCCTGCCCCTCGACCAGGAAAATGCCGCCATCGCCGGCGCCATCATCAGCATGGGCAAACGCCTGGGATTCGAGGTACTGGCCGAGGGGGTCGAGACCCAGGAGCAGGCCCGCTACCTGCACTCCCTGGAATGCGATGCAGGACAAGGCTATCTCTTCGCCAGGCCGATGGCGGCCCGGGAATGTACCGACTTCCTGCGTGACGGTGCCGGAGCGACTCCCGCGCCCTCCTGATACGAGCCCCGAATGACTCCACGCCCCGATCCACGAATCCTGCTGCGCCTGCTCGGCCTGCTGCGCCCCTATCGCTGGCGGCTGGTGCTGGCGGGCGTCGCCCTGCTGCTGGCGGCGTCCAGCGTACTGGTGCTGGGCCAGGGCCTGCGGCTGGTCATCGACCAGGGCTTCCTGGCGGCGGACCGCGCCAGGCTCAACCAGGCACTGGGGATGCTGCTGGTGGTGGTCAGCGTCCTGGCGATGGCCTCGGCGCTGCGCTACTACCTGGTCACCTGGATCGGTGAGCGCCTGGCCGGGGACCTGCGACGCCGGGTCTTCGACCATCTGCTGGATCTCGAGCCCGGATTCTTCGAGGCCAGCGACGGGGAAGGCGGCGGGGCCGGCGAGATCACCTCGCGCTTGACGGCGGACACCAGCGTGCTGCAGACCCTCTTCGGCTCCTCCCTGTCGCTGGCGGTGCGCAACCTCCTGATGCTGGTGGGGTCGGTGATCCTGATGCTGGTGACCCAGCCCTGGCTCTCGGCCATCGTGCTGCTGGGCATTCCCGCCACGGTGCTGCCCATCCTCTGGTATGGCCGCCGGGTACGCCGACTCTCCCGCTTCAGCCAGGACCGGGTGGCGGAGCTGGGTCGCTATGCCGGCGAGGCCCTGGCGGGGATTCGTACCGTCCAGGCCTTCCATCACGAGGACATCGAGCGCCGGGACTATGGCCGGCGGGTGGAAGAGGCCTTCACCAGTGCCGTGGAGCGCACCCGGCAACGCGCCTGGTTGACCGGCATCGCCATGCTGGTGGTCTTCGCCGCCGTGGGGGTAATGCTCTGGCAGGGTGGCCAGGCGGTCCTCGCCGGCACCATGACCGGCGGCGAGCTCTCGGCCTTCGTCTTCTATGCGGTGCTGGCGGCCGGGGCCGTGGCCACCCTGGCCGAGGTCGCCGGAGACGTCCAGCGGGCTGCCGGCGCCGCCGAGCGTCTGCTTGAGTTGCTGGATACCCGGCCGGCCATTCAAGCGCCGGCTGCCCCGGTGCCCCTGCCCGAGCCGGTGAAGGGCGATATCCGTCTGGAAGGCGTGGACTTCACCTATCCGGGCCGGACCCAAGCCGCCCTGGCAGAACTCGACCTGCATGTCCGCCCCGGCGAGCGGGTGGCGCTGGTAGGCCCCTCCGGAGCCGGCAAGAGCACCCTGCTCGCCCTGCTGCTGCGCTTCCACGACCCGGACCGGGGCACTCTGCGGCTGGACGGCATCGACCTGCGCGACCTGGACCCTCGCGAACTGCGCTCGGCGCTAGGACTGGTAGCCCAGCAGCCCACGCTGTTCACCGGCAGCGCCGCCGAGAACCTGCGTTTTGGCAAACCCGACGCGAGCCTTGAGGAACTCCGAACGGCGGCCCGGGATGCCAACGCCCTGGACTTCCTCGAGGCCCTACCGCTGGGCCTGGATACCCCGCTCGGCCCTGGCGGTGTTCAGCTTTCCGGCGGGCAGCGCCAGCGCCTGGCCATCGCCCGGGCGCTGCTAAAGGAGCCCCGGGTGCTGCTGCTCGATGAGGCGACCAGCGCCCTGGATGCCGAAAGCGAGCAACTGGTGCAGCAGGCCCTCGACCGCCTGATGCAGGGCCGCACCAGCCTGGTGATCGCTCACCGACTGGCCACCGTAGTCGCTGCCGACCGTCTGCTGGTGCTGGACCAGGGCCGTCTGGTGGCCAGCGGTCGCCACGATGAACTGCTCGAATCGAGCCCGCTCTACCGTCATCTTGCCGAGCTGCAGTTCGGGCGCCATCCGGGGGCCGCCACCCGCGGCACTCCCGCTCCGCCCTGACTCGCCCTGTCGACTCAGAACAGCCCCAGCTGACGATCGATCAGGCTTTCGAAGTCGTCGCCGACGAAGGGCAGGATGGCATCGGCCACCGGCTGCAGCTGACGCGTCAGGTAGTGGTCAGTATCGATGGCCGAGCGCAGGGCCTCCAGCGGCTCGGGGCCGGCCACCGTCATCACGTAGCGGATCCAGCCGCCGTTCTGGTACTGGCGCGGCCGGCCCAGGCGATCGTTCTCCGCATCGGCCAGCCGTGCGGCGCGTACATGAGGCGGCACATTGCGCTGATAATCATCCAGACGACGGCGCAGACGCTTGCGATAGACCAGGCGTTCGTCGAACCCCCGCTCCCGGGCACGCCGCAGGAAGGCCTGCACATAGTCGCGGATATAGTCCCGCCAGGGCTCGCCGATGAAGACCCGCCGGTAGAGCGCCTGCTGGAACTCCTTGGCGAGCTCCGTCCAGTCGCTGCGCACCGTCTCCAGCCCCTTGAAGACCAGCTGCTCCTCACCGTTGGCATCACGCACCAGCCCGGCATAGCGCTTCTTGCTGCCCGCTTCGGCGCCGCGGATGGTCGGCATCAGGAAGCGCCGGTAATGGGTCTCGAACTGCAGCTCCAGGGCACTCTCGAGGCCAAATTCCTTGGCCAGGTGTTCGCGCCACCAGGCGTTGACCCGGGCCACCAGCCGGTGGCCGATCGCCCTGGCGTCGGCCTCCCCGTGGGCGCGACCCAGCCAGACGAAGGTGGAATCGGTATCGCCGTAGATCACGGTATAGCCCTCTGCCTCGATCAGCTCGCGGGTGCGGTGCATGATGGCGTGGCCGCGCATGGTGATCGAGGAGGCGAGGCGCGCATCGAAGAAGCGGCAGCCCCTGGAGCCGAGCACCCCGTAGAAGCTGTTCATGATGATCTTCAGCGCCTGGGAGAGCGGCGCATTGCCCGCACGCTTGGCCGCCTCGCGCCCCTCCCATACCCGGGCCACGATGGCCGGCAGGGCGTGACGGCTGCGCGAGAAGCGTGCCCCGCAAAAACCCGGCACGGAGGCGGCGTCAGAGGGCTCGGCGAGCCCCTCGACGAGCCCCGCCGGGTCGATCAGGAAGCTGCGGATGATCGAGGGGTAGAGGCTCTTGAAGTCGAGCACCAGAACCGAGTCATAGAGGCCGGGGCGGGAGTCCATGACGAAACCGCCGGGGCTCTCGGCCGGCTGCCCCTCGCCGAGGTTGGGTGCCACCAGGCCCAGTCGATGCAGCCGGGGCAGATAGAGATGGGTGAAGGCCGCCACCGAGCCGCCACTGCGATCGGCAGGCAAGCCGGTGACGGTAGCCCGCTCGAGCAGGAATTCGAGAAGCTCGGTCCTGGCGAAGATCCGCGTCACCAGTTCGCAGTCCTTGAGGTTGTAGCGGGCCAGGGCCGGCTTGTCCTCGGCAAACATGCGCAGGATATCGTCGAGGCGCTGGTAGGGATTGTCGATCGCCTTGCCCTCGCCGAGCAGGGTTCGAGCGACGTTCTCCAGGCTGAATGAAGGGAAGTGCCAGGTGGCCGAGCGCAGCGCCTCGATGCCATCGATGATCAACCGTCCGGCAGCGGCGGCGAAGAAGTGATTGGGCTTGTGGCCATGGGCCCGCCACTCCAGCTCGGCACCGTTAGTCCCAGCCGCAGCGGCACGCCAAGCGCGCGAGCATGCTCGCGCAGCACGCGCAGGTCGAACTGCACCAGGTTCCAGCCGATGATGGCATCGGGATCGAACTCGGTGAACCAGGCATTGAGACGCTCGAGCAGCTCGCCCCTGGAACCGCAGTAGTCCAGCCGGAAATCGAGCTCGCCCGCCTCGTCCTTGCCGTCGCCCTTGCCACGGTGCGGCCCCAGCATATAGACCTGGCGCGCCCCGCAGCCTTCCAGCGCAATCGAATAGAGCTCTCCCCGGGCGCTGGTCTCGATATCTAGCGAGACCGTGCGCAGCCTCGGGCGATAGTTCGATGCCGGCCTCAGGCGTGCGTCCACCAAGCCGCCCTGCCCGTCCTCCGGCCCGGTCACCGCCACCGGCGCGGTGATGAAACGCTCCATCAGGTAGCGTTCCGGCGGCCGGATATCGGCCTCGTAAAGTACCAGGCCGGCCTCCGCGAAACGGCGCTCGAGGGCACTCAGCTGTCGATACTGTCGGCAATAGAGGCCCAGTACCGGGCGTCGGTGGAAATCGCGCAGCTCGAGCTCACGCAGGGATACGCCAGCTTCGCCGGCCAGCACGGCCTGGGCCCGCTGGCGTTGCTCGGCGGGCAGGAAGGCCACCGAGGGTTGCACCGGCAGGCGAACCTCGAGCGGGCCCTCGTCGGTCGCCAGCCAGAAGGTAACATCAGTGCCCCGGGGCGAGTCCTCCCAGTGCCGCGTCAGGATAAAGCCGTGGCGCGTCGACAAGGACACTATCCGAGGCTCGCCGCCAGGCCGGCAGAGCTGACCCGCATCATGCGTCGCCCACCTCGACTATCAGGTCGGCCATAAACAGCGGCGGATCGAACTCGTCGGGGTATCCGCCTGGGTTGGCGACAACTCGGGTCCCCCTCGCCTCGAGGTCCACCGGCTCGTGGACATGGCCGTGGACCCACAGGTCCATGCGGCCCATCAGCTGCGGCAGATGGGAGGCGAAGGCCGGAGACAGCATATCGCCGCGGTAGCGCAACGGAATACACTCGGCCAGGGGGGCATGGTGGCTGATCACCACCCGCGGGCCGCTTAAGGGCCGAGCCAGTTCCGCCTCCAGCCAGGCCAGCGCCTCGACATGCAGGCGGCGGCTCTCCTCCGGGGTGAACATCGCCCCTTCCGGCTGCTCGATGATCTGGAAATCCGGCATCAGGGTCAGCGCCCTGGCCTCGATCAGCGCCGGGTCATGCTCGGGCTGGCCGGCGTAGAGGGCGAAGTCGGTCCACAGCGTCGTGCCGTGAAAGCGCACGCCGTCGAGGGTCAGCGAACGGTTGTCCAGCAGATGGATACCGAGTCCCTCGGCTTCGGCAGCCAGTTCGCGGCGCAGGGCTGGCATGCAGGTACCGTAGAACTCGTGGTTGCCGGGAACATAGAGAATCGGGGTACCGGCAAAGCGCCGTGCTGCCCAGCCCAGCCCCTGGATGTCGGCGTGAATATCGCCGGCCAGGATCACGGCATCGGCCTTGGCTTCCGGCAAGTCCGGTGGACGATCGACATGTTCCAGGTGCAGGTCCGAGAGTACCCTGAGGCGCATCGTCAGTTCCCTTTCAGCGAGCCATCCACGCCAGTGTGATACAGGCGTCAAGCGAACACTACTGCCCGGTCAGCATCTCGAGTTGACGCCATCCATTCGGGAAGTGACTCGAGCCTGAAAGCCGGGCGGCCCCTTGTGGGCTCGTCTCTTTTGGCCTAACAACCAGCGATTAACTAAAAAAGGTCCCCCGAAGGGGACCAATTGGAGCACGCCAGCTCACTCGGTGATTCGCCATTCAGGCTCGGCGATCATGACGTTTCTATAGCGAGAACCGCGCCAGAAAAAAGAAAATCATATAAATACAAAGCTTTGCGGAAAACAACTGCTTCAGAGCCCGGCCGGGAAAGCTTCTTCCCATGCGGCACTGCACCATACGAGTGCCCTGAGACGAAATGATGCGCCATGGCGAGTTGCCGAAAAACCCGTCCATCCCGCATGCTGCCTCTCCCACCCCATTCACCAGGAGATTCTTAATGACCCAGCCTCGCCTCGGCTTCATCGGCATCGGCTTGATGGGCAATCCCATGACGCGTCGACTTCTGGAGGTCGGCTTCGACGTGACCGTATGGAATCGTACGTCCGCCAAGGCCGACCCCTTGCGCGAGGCCGGCGCCAGGGTAGCCGGCACGATCGCCGAGCTGATGGAAACCGTGGACGTGGTAATGCTTTGTCTGGCCAATACCACCGTGGTGGAAGACGTGGTGTTCGGCGAAGGAGGGATAGCCCAGCACGGCCGTGCCGGTCAGCGGCTGGTCGACCTCTCGAGCAGCGACCCCGCCGCGACACGTGACTTCGCCGACTGGCTCGAGAGCGAATGCGGCATGCGCTGGGTGGATGCGCCGGTCTCAGGGGGTGTCGCTGGCGCGGAGGCGGGCAGCCTGGCCATCATGTGCGGCGGCGATGCCGAGGATATCGACGCTATCCGGCCATTGCTGGCGCCGCTATCCGCGCGGGTGACCCACATGGGCCCGGTGGGCAGCGGCCAGGTGACCAAGCTATGCAACCAGATGGTGGTCGGCTGCCAGGCGGCGGTGATCGCCGAGATGGTGGCCCTGGCCGAGGCCAGCGGCGTGGATGCCAGTCGGCTGACCGAGGCCCTGGCCGGCGGCTTCGCCGACTCGACGCCTTTCCGGATCCTCGCCCCGCGCATGGCGGCTAGCGACTTCAATGAGCCGCCCTGGCACCTGCGCACCCTGCTCAAGGATCTCGACATGGCGGTAGCCCAGAGCCAGCGCAGCGGCAGCGCCACGCCCATGAGCGGGCTGGCCGCCCAACTGATGCGCGCTCATGCCAGCCGCGGCCATGCCGAGCACGACCCGGCCACCCTGGTGGAGACCTATCGCTCACGTCAGGAGTAGTGAACCGCCAGCCACAGGGTAGCCTGCTGAGGCTCCGTCCACTTGACGCGATGCCGGCAGTGCGCCGGAATCGTGCAGTAGTCTCCCGGAGCGAGCTCCACATCCTCGCCCTCCTCGAAGGCGAGCACCGCCCGGCCCTGCAGCACCACCACCCATTCATGCTGCGGCTGGTCGTACCAGCCCTCTTCCGGCGAACGATGGCCGCACGAGACGATGCGCTCGATGCTGACGTCCTTGCCGCCCGCCAGCTCCTCGAACTGCTCCGCCTCCAGGGATAGCGGAATCGATGTGAAGAGGTTGTTCGCCACTGTGTCTCTCCTTCCAGCCATCACGTCGACATCTGGACGTTCCGCGGATAGTGTATCCGTCCATTTGCCACCTGGCCGAATTTGTCCGCTGTCCCGCCCTTCCGTACACTCGTTTGACTCCTGACCCTTCGACGAACCAGCCGAGGCACGACCCATGGCGTTTGATTCCACTTCCACCTATGTGGCCACCGAGGCCCTGAAACAGGCGGTCGATGCCGCCGTGACCCTGGAACGCCCACTGCTGATCAAGGGGGAGCCGGGCACCGGCAAGACCCTGCTGGCCGAGGAACTGGCCGGCTCGATTGGCACTCGGCTGATCACCTGGCACATCAAGTCCTCCACCAAGGCCGCCCAGGGGCTCTACGAGTACGATGCCGTGAGCCGCCTGCGCGACTCCCAGCTCGGCATCGAGGGCGTGGAAAACGTCGCCAACTACATCGCGCCCGGCAAGCTGTGGGAGGCCTTCACCGCAGATGAGCGGGTGGTGCTGTTGATCGACGAGATCGACAAGGCGGACATCGAATTCCCCAACGATCTGCTCCAGGAGCTGGATCGCATGGAGTTTCATGTCTACGAGACCGGCGAGACCGTTCGCGCCCGCCACCGGCCAATCATCGTGATCACCTCCAACAACGAGAAGGAGCTGCCCGACGCCTTCCTGCGCCGCTGCTTCTTCCACTACATCGAGTTCCCCGATCGCGAGACCATGCAGGCTATCGTCGACGTGCACTTTCCCGAGATCGCCCCGAAGCTCGTTGCCGAGGCCCTGGAGGTGTTTTTCGACCTGCGCCAGGCCCCGGGCCTCAAGAAGAAGCCCTCCACCTCGGAGCTGGTGGACTGGCTGAAGCTGCTGATGGCCGATGAGCTGGCCCGGGAGTCCCTCTACCAGCGCGACCCGGTGAAGGCGATCCCGCCGCTGGCCGGGGCACTGGTCAAGAACGAGCAGGACACCGCGCTGCTTGAGCGGCTGGCCTTTATGATGCGTCGCCAGGGCAACCAGAGGCGCTGAGACATGTTCATCAGCCTCTTCGAGACCCTGAAGCGCCATGGCGTGCCGGTATCTCTGCGCGAGCTTCTCGACCTCCACGCGGTCGTGGAGCGCGGTGTGGTGTTCGCCGACATGGAGGCCTTCTACCAGCTTGCGCGCACCGTGATGGTCAAGGACGAGCGCCACTTCGAACGCTTCGATCGCGCCTTCGCCGCCTGGTTCGAGGGGCTGGAAAACCTCGACGCCGCCATCGAGGCGATGATTCCCGATGACTGGCTACGCCACGAGTTCGAGAAGCAGCTCAGCGAGGAGGAGAAGGCCCAGATCGAATCCCTGGGTGGCCTCGAGAAGCTGATCGAGACCTTCAAGCAGCGCCTGGAAGAGCAGGGGGAGCGCCACGCCGGCGGCAACAAGTGGATCGGCACCGGCGGCACCAGTCCCTTCGGCGCCTATGGCTACAACCCCGAGGGCATCCGCATCGGCCAGGACGGCTCGCGCCACCGCCGCGCCGTCAAGGTGTGGGACGAACGCCGCTTCCGCGACTACGACGACTGCCTCCAGCTGGGCACCCGCAATATCAAGATGGCGCTGCGTCGCCTCAGGAAATTCGCCCGCCAGGGGGCCGCAGAGGAATTCGACGTCGACGCCACCATCCGTGAAACGGCCCGCGACGCCGGCCTGCTCAATGTGCAGATGCGTGCCGAGCGTCACAATGCCGTCAAGGTGCTGCTGCTGCTCGACGTGGGCGGTTCCATGGATGATCACATCCGCACCTGCGAGGAGCTCTTCTCGGCCGCACGCTCGGAGTTCAAGCACCTGGAGGCCTACTACTTCCATAACTGCGTCTACGAGGGAGTGTGGCGCAGCAATGCCGGCAACCAGGCCCGGCGCCATGGCGAGCGCGTCCCGACAATGGACGTGCTGCGCACCTATGGCGACGACTACCAGGTGGTCATCGTCGGTGATGCCGCCATGTCGCCCTACGAGATCACCCACCCCGGCGGCAGCGTGGAGCACTTCAACAACGAGCCCGGTGCGGCCTGGCTCAAGCGCCTGGTCGACCACTTCCCGCGCCTGGCCTGGCTCAACCCCATGCCGCAACGCGCCTGGGACTTCACCCATTCCACCCAGTTGATCCGCGAGTTGATCGACGACCGCATGTACCCCATGACCCTGGAGGGACTGGAGGACGCCATGCGAGAGCTGGCTCGATAGTCCTTTTATAGCCCTTTTGGGCTATTTCTCATCAGTATAACCTTTAAGGGCTATTAAATGGAAAGATAGCCCTTGGAGGCTATACTTGAGGGGAGTACCCAGGAGGATCTGCCATGCCACCGCGAATGGCCGTGCTGACCGGCGACGTGATCGACTCGCGCAAGATCGACGACCGACCTCGCCTCTATCGGCTGCTGGATGACAGCCTGGCCGAGCTGGCCGACCGGCATGGCGGCCACGGCGAACGTTTCCGCGGCGACGGCTTCCAGCTCGCCCTGCCCCGGGCGGCGCCGGCCATGGAGGCGGCCGTGGCGCTGCGAGCATCGCTGATCGAGCATTCCGAGCCGGACCAGCGCTGGGATGCCCGCATCGCCGTGGCGATCGGCCCGGCGGAGCGGGGCATCGCGGAGGCCGACGGTGCCACCTTCGTGGCCTCGGGTCGCGCCCTGGATGCCCTGGCCGACACCACCGCCCACCTGACATTGACCCGACTGGAGGCCCCCGAGGATCCAGGCCTCACCCTGCTGGTCCGCTTCATCGACGACATGCTCGATGGCTGGTCGCCCTACTCCGCCGAAGTCGTCGGCCTGAGTCTTCGTTACGACGCCTCCCAGCAGGCCCTGGCCGAGCGACTGGGTATCCGCCAGCCCAGCGTGCACAAGCGCCTGCGCGCCGCTCGCTGGGCCCTGCTCTCCGACACCCTCGCCTACCTGAGCCAGCGACTCGCTGACGAGGAAGCCTCACCATGAGTCCCGATGCTCTCTCGCTCTTGATGGGCCTGATATTGGGCCACCTGGTCGGCGACTTCCTGCTGCAACCGCGTACCTGGGTGGAGGAGCGCTATCGGCTGCGCCAGCGCTCCCCGTGCCTGCTGCAGCACGCCCTGGTCCATGGTCTGCTCGCCGGCGGCGTACTGCTGGTGGCAGCCACGGCCATGCCCCGGGGGCTGACCGCGGTGCTGCTCGGTGCCCTGGTGATAGCCGTCACCCACTGGCTGATCGACCTGGCCAAGGCCCGATTACCGGCCGGTGAACTGCGCTGGTTCCTGCTCGACCAGGCCTGCCACCTGCTGGTGCTGCTGGGGCTCTGGTTGGCGTGGCTCGGCAGCCTGGCTCCCCTGCGCGAGCTCGCCGCCTGGCTCACGTCACCGACGGTGCTGGGCATGGCGGCCGCCTACCTGCTGGTGACGCGCCCGCTGTCAATCGCCATCGCCCTGGTCATGCGGCGCTGGAGCGCGCAGCTCGAGGAGACCGGCACCCTGGCCAGCGCCGGAGCGCGCATCGGCGTGCTGGAACGGCTGCTGGTGCTGACCCTGGTGCTGCTGGACCAGCTCACCGCCGTGGGCTTCCTGCTCGCCGCCAAGTCGGTACTGCGCTTCGGTGACCTGCGGGACACCCGCGACCGCAAGCTCACCGAATACGTGCTGCTGGGTACTCTGCTCAGCGTCTCCACCACCCTGGTGCTGGGCATGCTGGTGCGCCTGCTGCTGTTGGAGGGCTGATCAAGGCCCGCGGGAACGTCGAGGAAACACAAGCTTTTGCCGCCTTGGGCAGCGGGCCGTACAATGCTCGATCATTGCCGCCGACCTGCGCGGCCCCGCTTCCGTCACCCGTACGAACACGCTCGAGGAACCGCCGGACCCATGCGCGCTAGCCAACTGTTGATCGCCACCCTCAAGGAAACCCCTGCCGATGCCGAGGTCGTCAGCCACCAGCTGATGCTGCGCTCAGGGATGATCCGCCGCCTCACCTCCGGCCTCTACACCTGGCTGCCACTGGGCATCAAGACCCTGCGCAAGGTCGAGCGCATCGTGCGCGAGGAGATGGATCGTGCCGGCGCCCAGGAGGTGCTGATGCCGGCGGTGCAGCCCGCCGAACTATGGCAGGAGTCCGGCCGCTGGGAACAGTACGGTCCGGAACTCTTGCGCCTCAAGGATCGTCACGAGCGCGACTATTGCGTCGGGCCTACCCACGAGGAGGTGATCACCGACCTGGTACGCAAGGAGATCGCCAGCTACAAGCAGCTGCCGGCCAATTTCTACCAGATCCAGACCAAGTTCCGCGACGAGATTCGGCCGCGCTTCGGGGTGATGCGTTCCCGCGAATTCATCATGAAGGATGCCTACTCCTTCCACGTCGACGAGGCATCCCTCAAGGAAACCTACCAGGCGATGTACGACGCCTACACGCGGATCTTCACCCGTCTGGGCCTCGACTTTCGCCCGGTGATCGCCGACAACGGTGCCATCGGCGGCACGGGCTCCCACGAGTTCCATGTGCTGGCCGACTCCGGCGAGGATGACATCGTCTTTTCCACCGAGTCCGACTACGCCGCCAACATGGAGAAGGCCGAGGCAATGCCGGCGCCGCTGGGCAGCGATGCCCAGCGCCCCGCCCCCAGCGAGGCGCTGCATCTGGTCGACACCCCGAATGCCAGGACTATCGCCGCCCTGGTGGAGCAGCACGGCCTACCCATCGAGAAGACCCTCAAGACGCTGATGGTCCAGGGTACCGAGGGCGGCCTGGTGGCCCTGCTGGTACGCGGCGACCACGAGCTCAACGAGGTCAAGGCCGAAAACCTTCCCGAGGTGGCCGCCCCGTTGGCCATGGCCGGAGAAGAGGAGATCCGCGCCGTCGTGGGGGCCGGGCCCGGTTCGCTCGGCCCGGTGAACCTCGAGATGCCGATCATCATCGACCGCTCGGTCGCCCTGATGAGCGATTTCGGTGCCGGGGCCAACGTCGACGGCAAGCACTACTTCGGCATCAACTGGGAGCGCGACGCGGCGCTGCCGAAGGTCGCGGACATTCGCAACGTGGTGGAGGGCGACCCCTCGCCGGATGGCAAGGGCACGCTGGCCATCAAGCGCGGCATCGAGGTCGGCCATGTCTTCCAGCTGGGGCGCAAGTACAGCGAAGCGATGAACGCCACCGTACTCGGCGACGAAGGTCGTGCCGTGCACCCCTGGATGGGCTGCTATGGTATTGGGGTAACCCGCGTCGTGGCCGCCGCCATCGAACAGAACCACGACGACGCCGGTATCATCTGGCCCGAGGCCATCGCTCCCTTCCAGATCGCGATGGTGCCGATGAACGCCCACAAGTCGCAGCGGGTTCGCGAGGAGTCCGAGCGGCTGTATCAGGCTCTCACTGCCGCCGGCTTCGAGGTGCTGCTGGACGACCGCGACCTGCGCCCCGGCGTGCGGTTCGCCGACCACGAGCTGATGGGCATTCCCCACCGCCTGGTGATCGGCGACCGCGGCCTGGACAAGGGGGAACTGGAGTACAAGGGACGCCGTGACAGTGACGCTACCATGGTACCGGCCGAGCAGATTCTCGACTTCCTGGGCGAGAAGGTCGCTCGCTAAGGGCTCCCGGGCCGCCCTGGCGGTGGCCTGCTGCCTCTGGGCCACCACAGCACTGGCCCAGAGCAGCGGAGGCTTCATCGCCGCCCTGCCCGCCTCGCTGTCGCCCGAGCGGCCCGCACCAAGGGTGCGGGCCCTACCGGAGACGCCCGCCAGCCTGCGCGACACCCTCGACAGCATCCGCGGAGCACCCGTGTCGGCCGCCGAGATCTGGGCGGCCCGCCAGTGGCTCAACGACATGGAGCCGCGCCTTGCCCGCTACCTGCCGGATCCGGCAAGGCGTCGCGAACTGCTCGGCCGCATCCACCATGAGGCGCGGCTGGCCGGCCTCGCGCCGGAGCTGGTGCTGGCGGTGATCCAAGTGGAGAGCGCCTTCAAGGCCGAGGCCGTTTCCTCGGCTGGCGCCGTGGGGCTGATGCAGATCATGCCATTCTGGATCCGCGAGCTGGGCCTGCCGGCCGACGACCTCCAGGACCCGCGGCGCAACCTGCGCTATGGCTGCACGATACTGGCCCACTACCTGGCCGTGGAAGACGGCGACCTAACCCGGGCGCTGGCGCGCTACAACGGCAGCCTGGGCAAGACCTGGTACCCCGAGCGGGTGATGCAAGCCCTGACCCGTCACTGGTCGCCGACGAGCTCCGCCCCGATACGCAACACCGCCGAGCGCTGAGCGGCGAAGGAACCTCCTCTCACTCTGCTCATCGGGCTGGGGGGCACCTTCACTGTTGGGCATCGGCTCCATGCCGTTACCGAAGCCGGGCTCTTCAGCCGGGGTGCCCGGGTCGGAAGTAGAACCCGGATTCGCCAGGTGATCGGCGGCGCAGTCTGCAGACTGCGCCGCGGAGTCTGCCGACTTCGCCGTGTATCAGGCTACTTGCAGTCGCTTGCCGAAAAGCAGCCCGCCCCACTCAAAGCGGTTGACCGCCAGGTTCCAGACGATGGAACCGGCCATGCCCACCACGGCCAGGGCCATCAAATAGAGTCCCAGCGGCAGTCGCTGGTCGGAGTCCAACAGGTCCACCAGGTTGAAGAACATCGGGTGGGCCAGGTAGATGCCGAAGGAGAACTCGTTGAGGCGTTTCACCAGGAGGGGCGCTCGACGGCCGCCAAGTGTCCTCATCACCCAGAGTGTGAAGAGCAGGAACAAGGGCACGACCCAGACTTCCTTGGAGGAGTATTCGACCCAGCCGGGCAGCGATAGCAGAACGACCAGGCCGACCAGAGCAAAAAGCCAGCGGGGTCGGCTCAGCGCCACCAGCCAGGGCGGACGCGCCTCGGGGCGATCATGGTAATGGCGCACCAGTACCAGCGCCAGGAAGAAAAGGTAGAGCCAGCCCAGCGGCGCGATCCAGTGCAGATAGCCCGGGGGCAGCGCGCTGCTCCACTGCCAATAGCCCCACCACGCCATGCTGATCAGGCTGCCGATCACCAGCCAAGGTGTGCTGGGCAGCCAGCGTTCGAGATGCAGGCGGCCATAGAGCCAGTACAGGGCGTAGAACTGGGCAGCAATGATCAGGAAGTAGCCATGCCAGCCGGCGTAGAGCAGGTACTCGCGCACGATCTCCACGAGGCCGGCATCCGAACCGGTCTCACGCAGGCGCAGGAACTCTGCCATCGAGTAAGCCAGGCCGTAGATCAGGTAGGGGACCATCACGTACTTCACTCGGCTACCCAGAAAGCCCCCGGGAATGTTGCGCCCATAGCGCATCGAAAACAGGAAGACCGAGATGAAGATGAAGATCGGGGTGCCAAGCACCGTGGGGATACGGGCCAGATCGGTGGCCAGGTTGTCCACGCGCTGGTTAAGGTGATCAAGGAGGTGGAAGCTGAACACCGCCAGGCAGCCGTAGGCACGCAGCCAGTAGATTTCTTCGATGCGTTGCATGTATCAGGTCTCTGCCATGCTCGCGTGGGTTGAACGCCCATGCCGGGCCCGTAGTCGGACCGTGAGAGTGGGCATGAATTCCCTAGATCGGAAACTGGCAACCCATACGCGCACAGGGAGGGACTTGATATGTCGGCAGCCAGACGCTGCACACTGACGATCCTGATGCTCCTGATGCTAGCCGGCCAGGCGCTGGCCAGCCAAATATCCCATCACCGTTTCCACTCCGATACGCTGCAGCGCGACTACCCTTACACCCTGTACCTGCCTGATGGTTATCATGACTCTGGGCTTGACTACCCGGTTATCTACCTGCTGCACGGCTCGTTCGGCAACGACCGCGACTGGATGACCCGCGGAGCGCTGAAGAAGATTGCCGACCGCATGATCCGCCAGGGCCGGATCCCCCCGGCGGTGATCGTGATGCCCGGCAGCCGGAGCTGGTGGGTCGACGGCCATAACGAACCGGCCGGCACCGCTTTCCTGGAAGACCTGCTCCCCCATGTGGAGTTCGTATGGCGCGTAGTGCCGAAGCGCGAATGGCGGGGTATTGCCGGCCTCTCCGCCGGCGGCTACGGCACCGTCAACTTCGCTCTCGAGCGGCCCGAGCTGTTCGCCGCCGCTGCGGCCTTGAGTCCAGCCAGCTACTACCCGCTGCCGCCCACCAACTCCACGGCCCGGGAGCATCCCGCCTTCCTGACCCCGGACAAGCGCTTCGACGCCGACCTATGGCAACGGCTCAACTACCCTGCGCGCCTCGACCGCTACCTTGGGCAGGATTACGTCGTACCGCTCTATCTAAGCGCCGGCAACCGCGATGTTTTTGATGCCGTGGGCCATGCCCGTCGGCTGCAGGCGGCACTGGAAGTGCACCAGCCTGGCCAGGTGCCGCTCGAGGTATTCTCGGGTGGCCACAGCTGGCGGGTATGGCGAGCCAGCCTCGGGCCAGCACTGGACTTCATGTTCCGCTATCTGGCAGCGCCGATACCCACCAGGTAGCGAAGCGCAGGGCACCTCGTCAGCTCACCATCGCTACCTTGTTGGCCCCCGCAGAAAAAAAAAGCCGACCCAAGCGGGTCGGCTACTGGGGGGAAAGCTCCCCCCTCCCCTGACGACTCTTGAAGCGGCTGGATCAGTGCTTCTTCTTGCGATGGTGGTCACGAACGATGAATGCGACCCAACCTCCCATGAATGCGACCATCATCGCGACGGTTACAAGTCCGAAAATCACGGCGTCATCCAGATACATGGTGGTGTCCTCCCGTCCCGATGTGTTGAGTGAACTCTAGTCCCTTCGGCGGGAGGGAAAGCTGACCTGTATCAAGTTTCTCCGCGGCCTGGCCAAGGCACGGAAATTCCATTGATGCAGGTCAATTTTCACGGCATCTTCTTGTCCTCGACCTCGCCGGGGTCGGTGCCCGGAGGCAGCGGATGGCCCTTGGCAAGCTCGGCACGGGTGGCATCGCGAACCTCCAGAACCTCGAGGCGGTAGCACAGCGTCTCGCCGGCCAGCGGGTGGTTGGTATCGACGACAACGGCATCGTCTCGGACCTCGAGCACGGTGACGATCTCGGGGCCATCGTCACCCGGGGTCTGGAAGCGCATGCCCGGCGCGATGTCCTCCACCGGGAAGGCGTGGCGACCGACTTCGCGCACCAGGGCTTCGTCGCGTAGCCCGTAGGCCTCGGCCGGCATCAGGGTAACGGAGAGCTGGGCCCCGGATTCCTGACCCTCGAGTGAGCGTTCCAGGCCGGCCATGATGTTACCGTGCCCATGCAAGTATTCGAGCGGCTGCTGGCGAACACGGGAGTCGTCGAGGACACTGCCATGCTGGTCGCTGAGCACATAATGCAGGGTCACGATCCGTTGTGGGGCAATGGTCATGGGGTCTCCTGGCGAGGATGGGTAAATGACAGACCTGGCGTCACCTAGTCGCGGCGGCTCAGCTGGCCGACAGGCAACTCCAGGCGCTGCTGCTTGTGCAGCATGTTGAGCAGCACGATGGCGCGCTCCTCCCCCTTGTGGCTGGCGAAGACGGCCTGGAGGTCCTTGAAGGGCCCCTCGGTGATCTCCACCGCCTCGCCGGCACGAAAGTAGACGTTGGAGCTTGCGTCCTCTTCTCCACTGCCGTACTCGAGCAACGTGTCGATCAGCTCGTCGCTGACCGGCACTGGCCTGTCCAGGCCGAAGGTAACGATCTTGAGCACGCCGCGGGTGGAGCGGATAGGCCGCCAGTTGCTGGCCAGGCGGTCGAGTCGAATGAACAGATAGTAGGGAAACAGCGGTTCGGTGACCCACTCGAGCTTGCCGCGCCGCTTCTTCTGGACCTGCAGCACAGGATGGAAGATCTCGAAGCCCTGATTGGCCAGGTGCTCGGTGGCGCGGAAGGACTCTCCACCCTTGCACTGGATCACGTACCAGCGGGGCACGGCATCGTCGGTCTCGGCCTGGAGAATCTCGGAATCGCTCATGTCGCTCCTGATCGGGTTCCTGCTGGTGTCATTGCCGGGGCTCTGCAACAATCCCACCGCATGCCAGCCCGGCTGAAACCGCTCGGGTGACAGGGGGCGGACGCTGCCCGTCCCGCCTGCCGACGCAGGATTTTATCATCGATAGCCGAGGCCTGGGTGGCCTCCGTCGAGTCCAACGCAAGGAGTGCTGACCGACATGCCGATCCCCACCGTCCAACGCAGCTGGCGCGACGCCCTGGCCATCTACCTGCGCGCGCCGGTCATCACCATGCTGTTCCTGGGCTTCTCCGCCGGCCTGCCCTTCCTGCTGGTGTTCTCGACCCTGTCGGCCTGGCTGCGCAGCACGGGAGTCGAGGTGGCGGCCATCGGCTTCTTCGCCTGGATCGGCATGCTCTACTCGATCAAGTTCTTCTGGGCCCCGGTGGTGGACCGGCTCGCCCTGCCAGTGCTGACCCGCACCCTGGGCCAGCGCCGCGGCTGGATGCTGCTGGCCCAGGCGATGATCGCCAGCGGCCTGGTGGGGCTGGCCGGAGTCGACCCGGTGGGCCACCTGCCCCTGGTAGCCGCCTTTGCGCTACTGGTCGCCTTCGGCAGCGCGACCCAGGACATCGCCATCGACGCCTTCCGCATCGAGTCCGCCCCCGACGATATGCAGGCCGCGATGGCCTCGACCTACATCATCGGCTACCGCGGGGGTCTGCTAGCGGCCGGAGCTGGCGCCCTTTACGTGGCTTCGCTGGCCTCCTGGGAAATCGCCTACCTGACCATGGCGGCGCTGGTCGGCATCGGCGTGATCACGGTGCTGCTACGACCGGAGCCCGAGCGACTCTCGCTGAGCACCCAGCTGATCCATGAACCCCGGGTCCGTGCCTTCCTGCGCGCCTCCCGCGGTCGGTCGAAGCCGCTGCGGCGGATGGGAGCCTGGGTGACGGGCGCGATCGTCTGCCCTTTCACGGACTTCTTCACCCGGCACCGTCGCAAGGCGCTGTGGCTACTGCTGTTCGTGGCAGTATTCCGGATCAGTGACCTGGCCATGGCCTCCATGGCCAATCCGCTCTATATCGATCTGGGCTTCACCCTGGCCACCATCGCCAACGTCACCAACATCTTCGGCATCGCCATGAGCATCGGCGGCGGAATCCTCGGGGGGCTGCTGGTGGCCCGCTACGGTATCGGGCCGATCCTGATACTCGGCGCGGTGGCCGCGGCGCTGACCAACCTGCTGTTCACGGCCCTGGCGCTGGCCGGCCAGAACCTGCCGATGCTGGTAATGGCGATCATCGGCGACAACCTGGCCAACGGCCTGGCCAGCGCGGTCTTCATCGCCTTCCTGTCGAGCCTCACCTCACGGGCCTACACGGCCACCCAATACGCGCTGTTCTCGTCGCTGATGACCCTGCCGGGCAAGTTCCTCAGCGGTTTCGGCGGCCTGGTAGTGGAAATCGAGGGCTACGCGACCTTCTTCCTGGTCTCCACTCTGCTGGGGGTGCCGGCCGTGCTGCTGGCAATCTGGATCAGCCGCGACCCCGACCTGGTGCCGGCGCCCAAGGCAGCCTGATCGCCTTGGGCAGCCACTCGGTCAGTTGGCCGGCCCCGCCTGTAACCAGGCCAGGGCACCCGGGGTAGTCCGCCACTGGTCGCGCATCAGGGTACGGTATTGCCAGGCCTCGGCACGGGAACCCAGCTCGGCGACGCCCTCGCCGCCGACGGGACGGGGGTTCTCGGCGCACAGCATGGCCACGGCGTGGGGATTGTGCCGGGCTACCTCCGCCAGCGCCTCCGCGGCCTCGTCACGGCGCTCCAGGCGGTAAAGCGCCAGCACCCGCCCCATCAGCAGCCCCAGCGGCGGGGTCTCGTCGTCAGCGACCTCGAGCTCTCGCTCGCTCAAGGCCAGGGCCGCGCGGTCACGACCCTCCCGAAGCAGCTGGTCAAGCACCAGCTCGCGCAGGCCCAGGCTGTCCTGGTCGTCCAGGGTGAGCAGCCGTTCGGCCAGCTGGCGGGAACGCGCCCGAGCACCGCGCTCCATGCCCACCACCAGCGCTAGGCCGGTGCGCAGCAGCAGGGCGTTGTCGGCGCTGTCCCACAGGAACGGCCCCTCGCCCTCGGAACGCACCTGCTCTAGCCAGCGTTCCAGCCGGCTTGCCAGGGGCTCGAACAGGCTCGGTGCCATCCACGGCAGGCTGCCGAAACGACTGGCCAGTGCCAGCGCCAGGGATTGCACCACCGCGGGGGCGTCCAGCCATTCGGGATGGGCGCAGAGGGCCGGCAGCCACTCCCCGGCCTGCGGCCAGGGATCCTCGTCGAAGCCCATGGGGGCATCACTCTCGACCTGGGACCGGAAGACCTTCTGCCAGGCGGCGAACAGGGTGTCCTCGCGGGCAGTGGTGTGGTATTCGAGGCCGTCCTCGCCGCGGCGAATTTCCAGACGCGGGGCCACGGGCAGCGATTCCAGCAGCGCCTGCAGGGCCACCAGCGGCTCTGCCAGGTCCTCCTCGGCACTGAGCAGCTGATCGGCCAGGGTCGCCCCGGGGTTCTCGGCCAGGTCGGCCAGGAACTGCAGCTGGTCGGCGTCCAGATCCCCTTGACGGGCCAGGCGGCGGAACCAGAAGCGCGAACGCTCGGCGGCCTCCTCTTCATGGCCCTCGTGCAGCAGCAGCATGGCCTCGATATAGGCCAGGGTCGGTGAGTCCGGCAGGGCCTGCTGCGCGCGCACGAAGGCCGCCCGGGCGCTGTCCAGGTCGTCGTTGTCCAGGTGCATCAGGCAGAGGCGTTCCAGGGCCACGCCGCGCAGGAACAGCGGCCCGCGGTCGAGCACGGCATCGAGCAGGGCTTCGCGCTTGCGATGGAAGCCGCGCTCCTGGTAGAGGTCGATAAGGATCTCGAAGGCGGGCTCGGCCTGTTCGGGAAGCATCAGCCAGTCGGAGAGCTCGAACAGCGACTCGAGAATCTGCTGGGCGCGCCCGCGCTGGCCGGACTCGGCGGCGATCAGGCCCGCCTCGAGCAGCGCCTGGGCCGGAGCGCGGCCGCTGGCCAGAGCGGCCTTGAGGGTATCGCCCTTCCAGTCACGCAGCGAGAGCATCCACATCAGGTGCGGCGGCACATGGCCGGGTAGACTGACCGCCCCACAGCAGTCCTTGGTCTTGCGTCCCGAATCACACCAGCAGGGCTCGTTGCGCCCGGGACGGGCGAGGGGCTCGGCGGCAAAGTCGAGTCGCGCCAGCGGAGTCTGCGACCAAAGCTCCGGCGCCAGCGCCTGGGCCAGTGCCAGGTCGCCACCCACCAGAGCCGGCCCCTCGTCACGGGCCCAGGCCATCAGCGTGGGGTAGCGCTCATCCTGACGAATGGCCTTGAGCGCCCCCGAGGCAAAGCCCAGCAGCTGTTCCACCCATACTGCCAGCATTGCGCACTCCAACGATGGGAAAGCGACATAGTCTACCAGTCTGCCCGGGGGCTTGGCAGCCGTTCATCCCTTCGCCCACTCAAGCAGCGGTCGAGTGCGCGCCTGCATGTCCAGTCGGGCGCCGAGGCGTACCAGGTTCCAGTAGTGGCCGTTGAGGGTGCGTGACAACAGCAGTGTATTCGCCGGGGGCTGTAGACGGTCCATGGCCGCCCAGACCTTCGGCGAGAGCTCACGCAGGCGACGATGCACCCGCACGTCGCCGAAGGCCTGCTCGCCGGGGCGAAACAGCGGCTCCACCGCCTCGGCGGACTCACGATAGAGCGAGAGCGGTGCCCCCTGTCCCTGGCGGCCACCCAGCTTGAGAACCGCCTCGTCCATGGCCAGGGGGTCCTTTGCCAGGGTCGCCTCGAGCAGTTGCAGCATCGCCCGCAGGCGCGATTCGGGCACCGGGATCACCGCCCCCAGGTCATAGAGGACCAGCTGCCCGCGATCGTTGACGGCAAAATTGCCGGCGTGGGGGTCGGCGTGGAGTTCACCATGGGTGAAGAGCTCTTCGGTGATCCAGTCGACCAGGGTCTTCGCCACCTTCTGGCGAAGGTCGTCATCGCCTGCCTCCAGTTCACGCAGCGGCGTCCCGGGCTCGTAGCGCATGGCCAGCACCCGTGGGCCGGAGAGCTCAGGCAGCGGCTCGGGGATGACCAGGCTGTCGAGGTGCGCGTAACGCCTGCGATAGCGGGCCAGGGCCTCGGCCTCGGCGTGGTAGTCGAGCTCGCCGCGCAGGCTCACCGCCAGCTCCTCGAAGAGGGCATCCAGGCGCGCCTGGGGCACCTTGAGCCAGCGGCCCAGGCGCATCAGGCGCCGTACCTGCGCCAGATCGCTCTCCAGCACGTCGACAAGCCCCGGGTACTGCACCTTGAGCACCAGGGTCTCGCCGCCCAGGGTCGTGGCACGGTGCACCTGCCCCATGGAGGCACTGGCGAAGGGCCGCTGCTCGATCTCGGAGAACACCGCGTCCAGGTCACCGTACTCGTCGACCAGGGTGCGTCGGATACCCTCCCAGGGCATCGGCTCGGCCTGGCGTTGCAGGCGAGAGAGCTCCTCGGCGAGGTCCGGCGGCAGCAGGTCGTCCCACTGCGACATGATCTGGGCCAGCTTCATCGCCGGCCCCTTGAGCTCGGAAAGCCCTTCGAAGAGGGCTTCCCCCAGGGCCCGCCAGTCGGCCTGCCCGCCCATGCGGGTCCGCATCAGCGCCCCGCCGGTGCGAGCGCCGAGTCCCAGCAGGCGTCGGGTACGGCCGCGTTCGCGCATGACCTTTCTCCTTCGATCAATATTGTACAACCATTGTACATATCTCGACGCAGCTTACACCTGGCGAGACCTGGAAAATACTGGAAGAATGTCCATGCCACTCACTGCGACGAGGCATCATGCGACTGATCATCGCCGAGAAACCGAGCCTTGCCCGGGCCATCGCCGAGGCCCTGCCCGGCGCCGCCCGTCGCGACGACGGAGCCCTGGTGGTCGGCGAGACCACCGTCACCTGGTGCCTGGGCCACCTGCTGGAGCAGGCCCCGCCCGATGCCTACGACGCCGCCCTCAAGCAGTGGCGCCTCGATCATCTGCCGATCCTGCCGAGCCGCTGGAAGCTGATGCCTCGCCCCAAGGCCCGTGGCCAGTTGGCGGCGATCCGTCGACTGCTCAAGTCCACCTGCGAGGTGGTGCATGCCGGCGACCCTGACCGCGAGGGCCAGCTACTGGTGCAGGAGGTAATCGAGTACCTGGGCTGGAAGGGACCGGTCTCCCGGCTACTGATCAGCGACCTCACTCGCCCGGCGGTACAGCGCGCGCTCGCTCGGCTCGAGGACAATCGTCGCTTCGAGCCCTTGTACCGAGCGGCCCAATGCCGCGCCCGGGCCGACTGGCTCTACGGCATCAACCTGACCCGGGCCTGGACGCTCATCGGTCGCCAGGCCGGCCACGACGGGGTGCTCTCGGTGGGACGGGTCCAGACCCCGGTATTGGGGCTGGTGGTACGCCGCGATGCCGAAATCCGCGACTTCAATCCAATACCCTTCTTCGTGCTGTGGGCCGATCTTGCCGTCCCCCAGGGGCAGCTCCGGGCCTGGTGGGTGCCCGGTGAGCCTCATCCCCTCGACGACCAGGGACGCCTGCTGGCTCGGGAGCCTGCCACCGCGCTGGCCGAACGCCTGCCCGGTGCCGAGGGACGGCTCACGGCTCTCGAGAGTCAAGACAAGCGCCAGGCCGCCCCCCTGCCCTACTCGCTCTCCGCGCTGCAAGTGGATGCGGCGCGGCGCCATGGGCTCTCCGCCAAGGCGACTCTGGACATCTGCCAGCGCCTCTACGAGCGCCACCAGCTGATCACCTACCCGCGCTCAGACTGTCGCTTCCTGCCCGAGGAGCATTTCACCGCGGCACGGGCCAGTCTGGAGAGTGCCTGCCGCGTGGACGACACCCTCGGCCAGTGGCTGGCCGGGGCGGATTTCACGCGACGCTCCAGAGCCTGGGACGATCGCAAGGTGGGCGCCCACCATGCCCTGGCCCCCACCGGCAAACCCGCCGACCTCTCGCGGCTGGAGAAGGCCGAGGCCGATGTCTTCCGGCTGATCACCCGCAATGTCCTGGCCCAGTTCTATCCCGCGCTTTCCACCCGCGAGGTAAAGGCAGAGTTCCGCCTTCTCGGCGAGCCCTTCCGCGCCCGCGGCCAGGAGATCCTCGACCCCGGCTGGAAGCCGCTGTTCACCACCCGTGACGAGGCTCCTCCGCTGCCCCCACTCACCGAGGGCGAGAGCTGCCGGGTTCAGGAAGTCGGCGTCGAAGACCGCGAGACGCGCCCACCCGAGCCCTTCACCGACGCCAGCTTGATCAAGGCGATGATGAACATCGCCCGCTACGTCGAGGACCCGACCGTGCGGCGCACGCTGCGCGAGCACGACGGCCTGGGCACCGAGGCGACCCGGGCAGGGATTATCGAGACCCTGGTGGAGCGCGGGTATCTGGTGCGCCAGGCCAAGGCCCTGCGGGCCACGCGACTCGGCAGCGCGCTGATCGCCTCGCTGCCCGAGGCGGTGGGTCGCCCCGAGCGTACCGCGCTCTGGGAGCAGCGCCTGGGCGGCATCGTCGAGCAGGGCGATGCTCCGGCCCCCTTCCTCGCGGCCTTGACCGAGGACCTGCATGGCCTGCTCGCCGCCGCCGATGCGGGCCGACTGCGAGAGGCCCTGAATAACGCCCCGGGGGAGCAGTCCCCTGCGGCCCGCCCGACTCGCGGCAAGCGGCGCGGCGGCTCGCCCCGCAGGGCGGGCGCGGCACGCCGCCCCCGCAGCTCATGACCCCGAGAGACATGCCATGACCCCGTCGACACACTGGATCGTCGGTCCCGGTGCCCTGGGACGACTGATCGCCCACCGGCTGGCCGGGCGGGTCCCGGTGAGGCTGCTCGGCCGCCACCGGCTTCCCGCTCGTCAGACCCTGGTCACGCCCGCGGGCGAGACCCTGATACAGACGTTCGCCATGACCTGGCTCGACACCCTTCCCCGGGAAACGCCCGCCGTAGTGCACCTGACCACCAAGGCCTACGCCGCCGAGGAAGTCCACGCTACCCTTGCCGCCCAACTGCCTTCCGGCGTGCCCCTGGTGCTGTGGCAGAACGGCTTCGCCTGTCAGCCAGCGCTCACCGAGCGCCATCACGGCCCGGTGCTGTGTGCCTCCACCACCGAGGGCGCCCATGTGCAGGCCGACGACCGGGTGACCCATGCCGGCCATGGCCATACCTACATCGGCGCCCTGGACGGTGGACACACGGAGCGGGCCATGACGCTGGCGCGGACCCTGAGCGAGGCCGGGCTGCCGGCCGAAGTGGTCGACGATATTCGCCTGCGGCTGTGGCGCAAGCTGGCCGTCAATGCCGCCATCAACCCCCTGGTCGCACGCTTCACGATCCGCAACGGCCAACTGCGCGACCGCCCCTTCCGCCAGATGGTCGAGAGACGGATCATCGAGGTGTCGGCCATCCTCGACGCCGAGGGCGTCACTCCCCCCGGTGGGGGCGGCATGCAAGATTGGCGGCGGCTGGTCTGGCAGGTCATCGAGGCCACGGCCAACAATCGTGCCTCCATGCTGCAGGACGTGCTGGCAGGCCGACTCACCGAACACGAGGCGATTCTTGCGCCGCTGCTGGCGGCCGCTTCACGACACCAGCTGCCGGCCCCCTGCCTGGCACAGCATCTACTTGACCTGCGCATTCGGGCGGAGAAATTGGCGGTACCGCCGACGCTTTGCTAGGCTGAATTGACGATAATTCGGGCTCGGCAGCCTTCAAACTGTCGCCTCAAGGTCGGGAAACATGCAACCAAGTTCGCGTCTTGCCATCGCACTCTCCAGCATCCTGGCGCTGGGGGTCCTGCCCACGCAGGCTGATTCGACCGTGCCCGCCTACGGGGGCATGGCCAAGAAACTGGTCCAGCTTGATAACGGCATGATCGTCCAGGGAAGCGACGTCGACACCCCCGACGGCTATACGTCGGGTTTCCGGCTCACCGCCGGTTTCACCCCGCAGCACCTGCCACGCCTCGACCTGGGTGCCGAATTCAGCTATCGAGAAAGCGATGACGTGCCGGTCTCCCTGGCCGATGGACAGCAGCTCCTTGACACCACTAGCCTGGGCGGCAGCCTGGTGGCCGGCGTACGTTTCGGGCCCCTCGGCCTCTACGCCAAGTCGGGTCTGGCTGAGTGGCAAGGAAATCCCATAGGCGACGACGAGCAGCTGCAAGAGGGCGGTGGAACGACCAGGGTGCAGGGTTTCGGTGCTCGCCTGCAGCTGCGCCATCTGGTCAGCCGCCTGGAGTTCGAGGAGATCGAAGACCCGACCATGAACCATCTCAACCTGATGACCGCCTCGGTGCATTTTCCTTTCTAGCTGCAAGCTGCAAGCTGCAAGACAGCATATCCTGGATACGTCAAGGAGCAAGCCAAGGGGTTCCTTGGAGCTTGCTTCTTGAAGCTTGTAGCTGGCCGAAGGCCTAACCCGTATTGCGAAGTCCGGCGGCGATTCCCGCCATGGTCACCATCAGCGCCCGGGAAAGGTCCGCGCTGATCGCCCCATCGGCGTCGCGGTTACGCTGCAGTAGCTCCGCCTGCAGACCGTGCAGCGGATCGATGTAGGGATTACGCACCTCGATGGCCTGGCGGATCAGCGGCGTCTTCTCCAGCAGTTCCTGCTGGTCGAGCACTTGCAGCAGCGCCCCCTGGAGTCGACCGAAGCGAGTGCGTAGCCGCTCGCCGAGGGCCTTGAGGGACGGTTCGTCGACCAGCCGGTGTTCGTAGTAGGCGGCGATGCCCACATCGGCCTTGGCCAGCAGCATCTCCAGCATGTCCAGGTATGTACCAAAGAAAGGCCAGTGGTCGCGCATCTCGCGAAGCCTCTCAAGGCCACCCTCCTCCTCCAGCCGCTGGCAGAAAGCCTCGCCACTGCCCAGCCAGGCCGGCAGCATCAGACGTATCTGGGTCCAGGCGAAGATCCAGGGAATCGCCCGCAGGGTCTCGACACCGCCGTCCTGGCGACGCTTGGTGGGTCGCGAACCCAGCGGCAGTCGCCCCAGCGCGCCTTCCGGTGTCACCGACCGAAAATAGGGGACGAAATCGGGGTCCTCCCGCACCACCCCCACATAGGCGCCATGGGCCACCTCGGCCAGACGGTCCATCTCCTCGCGCCATTCTGTCTTGGGCGCCGGCGGCGGCAGCAGGCTTGCCTCGAGGACCGCACAGGCATAGATCTCCATGGAACGCAGGGCGATCTCGGGCTGGCCGAACTTGAAGCGAATCATTTCGCCCTGCTCGGTCACCCGCAGGCTGCCGTTCACCGAGCCCGGCGGCTGGGAGAGGATGGCCGCGTGGGCGGGCCCGCCTCCCCGACCCACGGTGCCACCGCGGCCATGGAAGAGCGTGAGGTCGACGCCGTGACGCTGGCAGACCTCCACCAGCGTCTCCTGGGCCCGGTACTGCGCCCAGGCGGCGGCCAGCTGGCCGGCGTCCTTGGCGGAGTCCGAATAGCCGATCATCACCTCCTGGCTGTCGCCGGCCAGGGCACGATACCCGGGCAGCGCCAGCAGGTGATCGATGACCTCACCGGCATGATCCAGGTCATCGAGGGTCTCGAACAGCGGTGCGATGGGCAGGCTGACCGTGCCCCCCACCTCCTTCATCAGCAGGGCCACGGCGAGCACGTCGGAGGGCTGGGCGGCCATCGAGATGATGTAGGTGCCCAGCGCCTCACGGTGCTCGGAGGCGATGACCCGGAAGGTGTCGATGACCTCACGGGACTCGGCGGAGCACTCCCAGCGCCGCGGGATCAGCGGACGCCGCGAGGCGAGTTCGGTAAGCAGGAATTCCTGGCGCTGCGCCTCGTTCCAGTCGCGGTAGTGGCCGAGCGCCAGGCCCTGAGTAAGCTCCTCCATCACCTGGGCGTGGCGACTGGCCTCCTGGCGCAGATCGAGCTTGGTCAGGGTGACACCGAAGACCGCCACGCGGCGCAGCGTGTCGAGCAGCACGCCGTTGGCGATGGTGTCGAGTCCCACATCACACAGCGAGCGATAGCAGGCCAGTAGCGGGGCATAGAGCTGGTCCCGGGTCTCGATGATGGGGCCGCCTTCGTAGCGCCGCCCGTCGAGCTCGTCCTTGGCCCAGTCCCGCGTTGCCTCGACACGATTCGATAGGCGCTTGAGCAGTTCGCGGTAGGGTTCGGTGACCTCGCCCACCTCGGCCTTGAGTGCGCTGTTGGCCTTCCACATGGAGAGCTCGGCCCTGAGCTGCTCCAGATCGCGCAGGTAGAGGTCCGCCGCCATCCAGCGCCCCAACAGCAGTACCTCGCGGGTCACCTTCGCTGTGACGTTGGGATTGCCGTCACGGTCGCCCCCCATCCAGGAGGCGAAGCGGATCGGTGCGGCATCCAGCGGCAGACGCTCCCCGGCAGTCTCCAGCAGCAGGTTGTCGAGGTCACGATGAAAGTCGGGGACCGCCTGCCACAGAGAGTTCTCGATCACCGCGAAGCCCCATTTGGCCTCGTCCACCGGGGTCGGTCGCTCGTGGCGGATCTCGTCGGTGTGCCAGGCCTGGCTGATCAGTTCCTCCAGCCGGCCCTGGGCACGCGCCACGCGCTCCGGATAGTCGCCGGAAGACTCGATGGCACTGAGACAGTCGTCGATGGCATCATACTTCTGGATCAGGGTACGGCGAATGACCTCGGTGGGATGAGCCGTCAGGACCAGTTCGACGCGCATGCCGGCCAGGGTCTCCACCAGCTTGCGCGGCGAATGACCGGCCCCGCGGGCCCGCTCGAGCAGCTCGGAGAGCACCGGCTGGGAACCGGGCTTGTAATCCTCGACCCGACGGAAGCGCGCTCGATAGTGTTGCTCGGCGATATTGGCCAGGTTGAGAAACTGGTTGAAGGCCCGGGTCACCGGCAGCAGATCTCGGTCGGGCAGCTTGCGAAGGTACTCGATCAGCGCGCGCTGGCTGCCATCCTCGCCATGCCGCCCGTGCTTGGCAAAGCCTCGGATGGTCTCGATTCGATCGACGAAGCCCGGACCCAGATCATCGGCGATGGTGCGGCCCAGGCTGTCGCCCAGGATACGGACATTGTCACGCAGCGATTCGTGCAGATCGTGGCTCATGATCGTGACTCTCCTTGCGGCAATTCCTGGTCGGGAATGTCGAGGTGCTTGGCGGCCTGCCAGTGGCGCTCCATGGTCGCCAGGCCGGCCTCCTGCAGCGGCACCTCGGCGGCGGCCAGGGCCGCCTCGACGTGTCGGAAGCGCCGCTCGAACTTGGCATTGGTGGCACGCAGACACTGCTCGGGATCGGTCTTGAGCGTGCGTGCCAGGTTGGTCACCGCGAACAACAGGTCGCCCACTTCTTCCACCGCGTGCGCCCGATCTCCCGCCAGAAGGGCCTCTTCCACCTCATCCAGCTCCTCGCGGATCTTTTCCAGCACACCGCTGCTATCGGGCCAGTCGAAGCCGACCCGGGCGGCGCGCTTGGAGAGCTTGGCGGCCCGAGAGAGCGCCGGCAGAGTGAGGGGCACGTCATCCAGCACCGACGCCGGAGCACCGTTGCGGGACGTTGCGGAGGTGTCGTTGGCCCGCTCGGCGCGCTCCTCGTCCTTCAGCGATTCCCAACGGGAGTGTACCTGCCGGGTCTCGATCTCCTCGGCGCTCATCCCACGCGGGCGGCGCGAGACCAGGGTGCCGTCGGGGAAGACATGCGGGTGGCGGCGCAGCATTTTGGCAGTGAGGACATGCACTACCTCATGGAAGTCAAAGCGCCCTTCCTCGGCCCCGAACTGGCTGTAATAGACCACCTGAAAAAGCAGGTCACCGAGCTCGCCGGGTAGCTCGTCCCAGGCCCGCCGTTCGATGGCGTCGGCAACCTCGTAGGCCTCCTCCAGGGTATGCGGCACGATGGAATCCCAGTCCTGCTTCACATCCCAGGGGCAGCCCTGCTCGGGATCGCGCAGCACGGCCATCAGCTCGAGCAGGTCGCCGAGGTCATAGCGGGACTCACTCATGTCATTCTCCTCTTGCGCTTGCCAGGCTTGCCCTCTCCGCCCCCGTCGCGCAGACGACGCACCTCGATGACATTGGGCAGCTGCTGAATCCGCGAGAAGAGACGCCCCAGGGTTTCCAGGCCGTCAACCTCGAGCGTGATGGACAGGCGCGCGATGCCGTCAACGGTGTCGGTCAGCGTGTTCACCGAGAGTACGTTGACGTGGTCGTTGCTGAGCACGCCGGTAACGTCGCGCAGCAGGCCCGAGCGGTCCCAGGCCTGGATCTCGATGTCTACCGGATACTGGGTACGGGCTCGCTCGCCCCACTCCACCTCGATGATGCGCTGGGGCTCGTCCAGACGCAGCTGCAGGATATTGGGGCAGTCCTGGCGATGCACAGTGACGCCGCGCCCCTGGGTAATGAAGCCGACGATGGCGTCACCGGGCACCGGATGGCAGCAGTTGGCCATGCTGGTCTTGAGGTTGCCCACCCCGAGCACGGTGATGTCGCTGCCGCTGCCCTTGCCCTGAGCCTTGCGGGGCTTGGCCAGCAGGCGGTCGAGCTGTTCCTGATCATCGCTCTCGCCGAACAGCTGCTGGGCCTGGTGGAGCACCTGGCCGATGCGCAGGTCCCCCGCGCCCAGGGCCGCATACATGTCATCCGGGGTGGGGTAGTTGACCTTGTTGGCCAGGCGGGTCAGGTCCATGTCCTCGACGTCGAGGCGCTTCATCTCGCGCTCGAACAGCGCCCGGCCCTCCTCGAGGTTGCGGTCGCGGGCCTGCAGCTTGAACCAGGCCTGGATCTTGGCCCGCGCCCGGGAGGTGCACACATAGCCCAGGTTGGGATTGAGCCAGTCGCGGCTCGGCCCGCCCTTGCTGGCCGTGAGGATCTCCACCTGCTGGCCGGTCTTGAGCCGGTAGGTAAGCGGCACGATGCGGCCGTTGACCTTGGCCCCCCGGCAGCGGTGGCCCACCTCGGTGTGCACGCGGTAGGCGAAGTCGATCGGTGTGGCGACCCGGGGCAGGTCGATGACGTGGCCGTCCGGGGTGAAGACATAGATGCGGTCCGGGGCCACGTCGCTGGTCAACCCCTCGCGCAGGTCGCCGAAGTCGCCCACCTCCTCGTGCCACTCCAGCACCTGGCGCAGCCAGGCGATCTTCTCCTCGTAGCTGGCGCTTCGCGCGCTGGTATCGTGCCCCTTGTAGCGCCAGTGGGCACAGACCCCGAGCTCGGCCTCCTCGTGCATGGCGAAGGTGCGGATCTGGATCTCGAGCACCTTGTTCTCGGGGCCGAGCACCGCGGTGTGAAGCGACTGGTAGCCGTTCTTCTTGGGGTTGGCGATATAGTCATCGAACTCGTTGGGCACGTGATGCCAGCGCGAATGCACGATACCCAGCACCGTGTAGCAGTCGCTCACCTCGGGAACCAGAATGCGCACCGCCCGGATGTCATGGACCTGGGAGAAGTCGATGCCCTTGCGCTTCATCTTCCGCCAGATCGAGTAGATGTGCTTGGCGCGTCCGTCGACCTGATACCGGATGATGCCCTGGGCCGACATCAGCGACTTGAGGGTCTCCACCACCTCGTTGATGTAACGGTCGCGATCCAGACGCTTCTCGGCGAGTTGCCGGGCGATGGCCTTGTACTCGTCCTCGTGCAGGTAGCGGAAGGAGAGATCCTCGAGCTCCCACTTGAGATGGCCGATCCCCAGGCGATGGGCCAGAGGCGCATAGATGTCGAACACCTCGCGGGCCACCTGCAGGCGCTTCTCGCGAGGCGCATCGCGCACCTGGCGCAAGGCGCAGGTGCGCTCGGCAATCTTGATCAGGGCGACGCGGACATCGTCAATCAGGTTGACCAGCATCTTGCGCAGGTTGTCCTGCTGGTCATGCTGGATCAGGCCCTGGCTGGGCGCCTGAAAGGTGCTGATGGCGGCCATCTGCAGCACGCCGTCGATGAGCCCGGCGACCTCGTGACCAAAGCGCTTATTGACCTCGTCGAGGCCGATCAGCTGCTCGCGCACGGCGCGGTAGAGCACCGCGGCCTCCAGCGCCGTCTGGTCGAGCTTGAGTTCGCTCAGGATATCCGCCATTTCCAGGCCCATGCGAAAGCTCGAGCCATCCTTCAGCCAAGCCTTGTGGGGACGTTCAGCGGACAGTTCCAGTTGCCATGCCAGCTCGCAGACACGGCGCATCTCGTCCACATGGCGCAGATTGACATCGTCCTGCAGACGAGTAAGCCACTGGTCGATATCGATCTTCCCTTCCCGGGTCAGCGGCTGCTCTTCACGCACTTTAACCATCGCTTGACCCTCCTTGGCTCTGTCGCGCCGAGCCGTGATACTCGAACAGCAGCATGGATTCCAGGTGTGAGGTGTGCACGAACATGTCGGCCACGGCCATGCGCCGGATACGATAGCCACCATGCACGAGGTGTGCCGCATCCCGGGCCAGGGTGGCCGGATCACATGAGATGTAGAGCAGTCGAGCCACCGGATGTTCCACCAGTGCCCGGCTCACCGCCTCGGCCCCTTCCCGGGGCGGGTCCAGCACCACCACCGCGGGGGCGACGTCCTGGAGCAGGTCGCGCACGGCCGCCGGTCCGGAGAGGTCTGCCTGGCGCGCCTCGACCTCCAGCCCCCGACCGGAAGCATTGGCACGGGCATTGTCGCCGAGCCGCGCGACCATCGCCGGATTGCCCTCCACCGCCGTCACCCGGGCACCGGCGGCGGCCAGCGGCAGGCTGAAGTTGCCCACGCCGGCGAACAGGTCCAGCACCCGCTCGCCGGCAGCCAGCGGCGCCAGCCAGGAGAGGGCCGTTCTCACCATCAGGTCATTGACCTCGGCATTGGCCTGCAGGAAGTCCCCGGGGGCGAAGCCCAGGGTGAGCGACCCGTCAGGCCCCGACACCCGGCAGCTGAGCGCCGGCGCGGGGGTCAGCCAGGCGAACTCCGCCGCTTCGCGACCCAGCCAGCGGGCCAGGTGTACGCCATGGACGCTGGCGAAGGCCTGCCAGCGCCGGGCATCTCCGGGATGGTCACGCAACTGGCGCACGACCACCACGGCGCCCTGGTCGCTCTCGAGCAGCTCCAGGTGCCCCACCTGGCGTGGTGCCTCGAGCTCTGCCAGCAGCTGGTGCAGTGGCACAAGCAGGGCCTCCAGCGCCGGCACCAGCACGGTGCAGGCATCGATGTCGACCAGGCGGTGGCTATGGCGCGCGCGAAAGCCCAGATGGATGCCCCCGTCGGCGTTCACCTTGACGCCCAGTCGGGCGCGACGACGGTAGTCCTCGCCCGCGCCGGCAAGCAGCTCGGGAGACACGCCGGGCGTGATGCCCTGGCGCCCCAGCAGCTCCTCCAGCACGGCCTGCTTGTGGCGCCGCTGCGCCGGCAGGGTGAGGTGCTGCAGGTCGCAGCCGCCACAACGCTCGAAGTGGGGACAGGGGGGCGCGACGCGCTCCGGCGAGGCCAACAGCAGCTCTCGAACATGGGCCTCGTCGAAGCGCTTGCGGGTACGATGAACGGCAACCTTCACGCGCTCGCCGGGGAGCGCGCCTTCGATGAATACGGTCTTGCCTTGAATCGTGCGTGCCACACCGCGCCCGTCATGGGCCAGCCCCCGGACGTCCAGAATATCCTGCTCTTCGGCAGCGGAGGGCTTACGGTTGTGCTCTTGGCGCCCCTGCAACCCCGAAACACCCGACGGCGCTCGTGTCGGGCGACGCTTGCCCAGCATGGCCATTTCAGGCCTCCGGGGCGAACAGACCGGTGGAGAGATAGCGGTCACCACGGTCACAGACGATGAAGACGATCACCGCATTCTCGACCTCGGCGGCGATACGCAACGCCCCGGCGAGTGCCCCGCCGGACGATACGCCGGACAGGATGCCCTCTTCTCGCGCCAGGCGACGCATGTGTTCCTCCGCCTCCTGCTGGCCGATATCCAGCACCCGATCGACGCGGCGAGCGTCGAAGATACTCGGCAGGTACTCCGCCGGCCAGCGGCGGATCCCGGCAATGCTGGCACCATCCTCGGGCTGCAGGCCGATGATCTGCACCTCGGGGTTGCGCTCCTTGAGGTAACGGGACACCCCCATGATGGTGCCGGTGGTGCCCATCGAACTGATGAAGTGCGTGATGGTGCCGCCTGTCTGCTCCCAGAGTTCCGGCCCGGTAGTGCGATAGTGCGACAGGGGATTGTCCGGGTTGGCGAACTGGTTCAGCGGCTTCCCCTCATGCCGGGCGATCATCGCCTCGGCCACATCGCGGGCCTCTTCCATGCCGCCGTCCTTGCTCACCTCGATCAGCTCGGCGCCGTAGGCGGCCATGGCCTGCTTGCGCTCGGCCGAGGCACTCTCTGGCATGATCAGCACCATGCGATACCCCATGATGGCGGCCGCCATGGCCAGGGCAATTCCGGTGTTGCCGGACGTCGCTTCGACCAGGGTGTCACCGGGGGCAATCTCGCCACGGGCCTCGGCCTGCTCGAGCATGGAGAGCGCCGGACGGTCCTTCACCGATCCCGCCGGATTGTTGCCCTCCAGCTTGGCCAGCAGGGTGTTGCCGCGCCCGGCAGTGATGCGCTTGAGGCGGACCAGCGGTGTATGGCCGACGGTCTCCTCGAGAGTGGGAAAATGCATGTAACCTTCCTGATGGAAACGCCTGTTCGGCATTATATCCCTGCGGCTGCACACTGGACAGGCATCTGCCCGCCCTGTGGCATACTGGAGGCCGATTCACCGCCCGACGAGCCTGCCGATGTCCCTCAAGACCCGACTGATGCTGATGATCTTCGGTCTACCTCTGCTGCTGTTGACCCTGCTGGTCAGCGCGGCCCTGGTGCTCGAGGACCGCCAGCGCTATGCGGCACTTCACGACCAGTTGACGCGAGATGCCGAGCTTGTCGCGCCGGCTCTGGACGCAGCCCTGGCAAGAGGGGACGACCGGTCGCTATCACGCCTGACCGAGGGTCTCCTGGCACTTCCGCATGTTCAGGGGCTGAGCCTGCAAAATGATCAGGGTGAATCCCTCCTGCGGCATGGCCGGCTTGGTGATCTGGCGCCGGCGCCCGACCTCGCCGACTCTCGGCTGCTGGAACGCGAGCGCCAGTGGCTGCTGCAGGTCCCGCTGTCCGATACCACCTCGGCCGCGAGCCGGCTGGTACTCCACGTCGACACCACACCGCTGATGCTCAGCTTCTATCGCTACCTGGCCAGCGCCGGCCTGATCCTGATGCTCGTCGGCCTGCTGCTGTTCCTCGCGGCCTATGTCACCCTGCGGCGCGTTAGCCAGCCACTGGAGGATACTGGCCGCGCCCTGGATCGCCTGGCCCTGGGGGTGGTCCCCGAGCGGCTGACCCTTCCCCCGGCCCCGGAACTGGCAGGATTGGCACGCTGCGTCAATGACCTGGCCGACCACCTCGAGACGGCCCGGGAGGAGATGCAGGCACAGATCGAGCAGGCCACCGACGATCTGAAGGAATCCATGGAGACCATCGAAGTCCAGAACATCGAGCTGGACCTGGCCCACCGTCGGGCCCTGGAGGCCAACCGGGTCAAGTCGGAGTTTCTGGCCAACATGAGCCATGAAATTCGCACCCCCCTCAACGGCATCGTCGGCTTCTGCCGGCTGCTGGGGCGCTCGCGGATGGAACCACGCCAACGCGAGTGGCTGGACCACGTACAAAGGGCCTGCGACAACCTGCTGATGCTGGTCAACGACATCCTGGATTTTTCCAAGCTGGAGGCTGGCCGGGTGGAGCTCGAGACGCTGCCGCTGGACATGGTCAGTCTGGTTGACGAGGTGCTCGGCCTGCAGGCCCCGCTGGCCCATCAGAAGGAGCTGCAGCTGCTCGGCCTGGTCTACGATGACGTGCCGGCTGACCTCAAGGGGGACCCGCTCCGGACCCGCCAGGTCATCACCAATCTGGTCAACAACGCTCTCAAGTTTACCGACCAGGGCGAGGTGACCGTGCGTGTCATGCTGGAACAGACCGGTGGCGGCCGGGTGGTCCTGCGCGTCAGCGTCAGCGACACCGGCATCGGTTTGACCGACGAGGCCCGAGAGCGCCTATTCCAGGCCTTCCATCAGGCCGACATCAGCCACCCGAGAGAATTCGGTGGCACCGGCCTGGGGCTGGCCATCTGCCGGCAGCTGGTCGAGCAGATGGGCGGGGAGATCGACGTCGAGAGCGAGCCCGGCCAGGGCTCGACCTTCTCCTTCACCCTGCCGCTATTGGGTAGCACGGAGTCCGAACGCACCCCGGAGCTCAGCCTGGACGGTGAAAGCATCTTGCTCGAGGAACCCCACCCTCCCACGCGCCGCGCCCTGCGCCATCTGATGACCCGCTGGGGTGCCCGAGTCATCACACAGGAAACGGCCGGCACCGAGCCCGCCACCTCACTGGTCGTGGCGGGGCTGGGCAACGGGGACCTCGACGAGTCACACCTGGCGGCGTGGCGGCGACGCCTGGACGGCCTGGGCTGCCCCGCCCTGCTGCTGGTCAACGCCAGTCCCCCCGACCTCCCGGCTCTGCCCCTGCCTCATGGTGGCGAAGTCCTTGCCAAGCCGGTTTCCCGCTCGGCCCTGGCCGATGCGGTGGTCCGCCATCTGAGAGGGTCGGCTCGGACCCTGCCGCCGGCCACGCAGCGCCGGCCGCCAGCATCGCCGGTTCGTCTGCTGATCGTTGATGACACCGAGTCCAACAGGCGGCTGCTGGATGAGCTGCTGGCCGGACCCGGCTTCACGATCACCCAAGCGGCAAGCGGGGAAGAAGCCCTGGCGCTCGCCCATGAACGCGACTTCGACCTGGTGCTGATGGACATTCGCATGCCGGGCATGGATGGCGTGGAGACGACTCGGGCACTGAGACGGCTCGGTGGCAACTGGAAGCGGGTGCCGATCATCGCCGTTACCGCCCATGTACAGGGCGAACAGCACCAGGACCTACGCGAGGCTGGACTCGATGATACGCTGATCAAGCCGCTGCAACCGCGTCGCCTCGACCAGCTGCTGGAAGAGCACCTGGGCATCATGCTGCCGTCGCGACCCACGATGAGCGAGCCGTTTGCCGGGGGTGAGATGTCAGGGGAGGAGGACCAGGAACTGGCGGTGATCGACCTGGAGCTGGGCGCCCGCCTGGCCGGTGGACGCGAGACCCTCGCCCGGGAGCTGCTGGAGACACTGGCCGACTCTCTGCAAGACAGCGAGGGAGCCATCCGTGACGCCGTCGACCATGCCGACGAGGAGGCCCTGCTCGACGCCCTGCATGCCTTGAATGGCGCCTGCCGCTATTGCGGTACACCGCGCCTGGGGCTGCTGGCGGAAACCCTGGAGACCCGCCTGCGCTCGCGAGGCATGACCGCCGTTTTGCCCCTGCTGTCCGACCTCTACGCCGCCATGGCCGAGCTGCGTGCCTGGCAGGCGAATCAGCCCTCGAGCACCACGAAGGCGACGGTCAGGGCCTCTTCGTCGGAGAGTGACAGGTGAACCGATCTGACGCCGGCCGCCTCGGCCATTTCGAGCGCCTTGCCGGAGAGCACCAGTGACGGCCGCCCCAGCGCGTCGTTGACCACCTGGATCTCGGTCCAGCGCATGCCTCGACGCAGCCCGGTACCCAGCGCCTTGACGAAGGCCTCCTTGGCGGCGAACCGCTTGGCCAGGAAGGCCGCAGGCTGGCCATGGTCACGGTAGTATTCCTGCTCCCGTTCGCCGAGCAGACGCAGCGCAAAGCGCTGGCCGTGGCGAGCCATGGCTCGCTCGAAACGGGCTATCCGGGTGATATCGGTGCCGATCCCGATGATCATCGGCAGCCGTCCGCCTCCGCATCGTGGTCGTGGTTGTGCTCGTCGAGCGAGGCAACGAAACCCGCCTCCTGGCCGGCGATGGCCAGTCGCTTCATCTCGGCCACGGCCTCCTTGAGACCCACGAAGCATGCCCGAGCAATGATCGCATGGCCGATGTTGAGTTCGTGGATGCCCGGCAGCGCGGCGATGGCCTCGACATTATGATAATTGAGGCCATGGCCGGCGTTGACCGTGAGCCCCAGCTCGAGGGCCATCTCGACGGCGGCCGATAACCGGGCATGCTCACGGCGAGCGGCCTCGCCCGCGACCTCGGCATAGGCGCCGGTATGCAACTCGATCACCGGCGCACCGGCCCGGGTCGCCGCCTCGATCTGGTCGGGCTCGGGGTCGATGAACAGCGACACCTCGCAGCCGGCCGCGGCAAGGCGTCGGCAGGCTACGGAAACGGCCTCGAATCCCCCGGCCACGTCGAGCCCGCCCTCGGTGGTCAGCTCCTCGCGCTTCTCGGGGACCAGGCAGACATGGGCCGGACGCAGCGTCTCTGCCAGGCACAGCATCTCCTCGGTAACCGCCATCTCCAGGTTCATGCGCGTGTTGAGCACATCAACCAGCAGGCGCACATCGCGCTCCTGGATATGGCGACGATCCTCGCGCAGATGCACGGTGATGCCGTCGGCACCGGCCTCCTCGGCCAGCAAGGCTGCCTGGACCGGATCCGGATAGCGGGTGCCACGCGCCTGGCGCAGGGTGGCAATATGGTCGATGTTGACGCCGAGCAGGATACGCGGGGGGTGCATGGGAGTCTCCGGAGTCGATGGATAAAGTGGCAAGTGGCAAGTGGCAAGTGGCAAGGAGTCAAGGGTAAAGCGATAAGCTGGAAGCTGGAAGCTGGAAGCTGGAAGCTGGAAGCTGGAAGCCAGCATGTTGCCACCGACACTCGGGACAAGGCGTTATTTCAGACCCAGCCAGCGACGGGGGTGTTGTTCCAGCGGCGGGGGAAGCGCGACTCTTAGGGCTTAAAGCTTATGGCTTACAGCTCCGGGCGGAGCCCGGCCCGCCGGCGCTGGGCAAGCTGGCGCATCAACTCGCGGGAGCGCAGGGGGCGACTGCCGAGCAGCGGGGCCAGCGCCGCCCGGGTGACCGCCTTGGCGGGGCCGGCCAACCCGGGTGCGGACCAGTCGCCGCGAGCCAGCAGCCGCAGAGTGCGCCCATCGATTCCGGCCTCGCCGGCCACGAAGGCCCGTGAGACCGGGTCGAGGACATAGCGTCCCTGGGGGTCCAGCTCGCCCCCCTCGGGGTCGGTGAAACGTGGCCAGGCGTCCAGTGCCTCGAGCGCCGCCAGCTCGAGCCGGCGCAGGGCACCGGCACGCCCCTCGGGGCGTGGCAGCACCTCGAGCATCGCGGTGTAGAAGGCAAAGACCTCGGCAACCGGCAGCTCCACGGGCAGCACCCGCGTCAACAGTTCGTTGGCATAGAGGCCACACAGCAACCCCTCGCCAGCGAGCAAGGCGGCACTGCCGTGCCCCTCCATCAAGCGCAGGCGCTTGAGCTCGCCCTCCCCCACCCAGGTGACGTGCAGCGGCGCGAAGGGCTGCAGCCGAGCCCGCGAACGCGACCCGGGGCGCTGTACGCCCTGGGCCACGGCCCGGACGCGCCCATGATGGAGGGTCAGCAACTCCACCAGGGCACTGGTCTCACGGTAAGGCCGCTTGTGCAAGAGGAAGGCGGGTTCGGGTTGCATTTAATCCAGGTCGTAGCCCAGGCTCTTCAGCGCCCGCTCGTCGTCGGACCAGCCGCGCTTGACCTTGACCCAGAGGTTGAGCATCACCTTGGCCCCCAGCACCCGCTCCATGTCGAGGCGCGCCTCGCGACCGATGTTCTTGATGCGCTCACCGTTCTCGCCGATCAGGATCTTCTTCTGGCCGGCCCGTTCGACCAGGATCAGGGCGCTGATGTGCACCACGCGTCCCTCGTCGCGGAACTCCTCGATCTCCACCGTCATCTGGTAGGGCAGCTCGTCGCCGAGCTGACGCATCACCTTCTCGCGAACCAGCTCGGCGGCCAGGAAGCGCTGGCTCTTGTCGGTGATCTGGTCCTCCGGAAAGAAGTGCACGCTCTGGGGGAGGTGCTTGGCGACCTCGGCCTCGAGCTCGGGCACGTTGGTACCATGCTTGGCGGAGATCGGCACAATAGCGGCGAAGTCGCGGCGCGCGCCGACCTGCTCCAGCCAGGGCAGCAGGCTGGCCTTGTCCTGCAGGCGGTCGACCTTGTTGACCGCCAGGATCACCGGCGCGGGGACGTGCTCGAGGCGCTGCAGCACCACCTGATCCTCGTCGCTCCAGCGCGTGCGGTCGATGATGAAGACCACGCAGTCCACATCGCGCAGGGCCTGAACGGCGGCCTGGTTCATGAAGCGGTTGATCGCCTTGTTGCGATCCTTGGCCATGATATGAATGCCCGGGGTATCGACATAGATGAACTGGGCCTCGCCCTCGGTCTTGATGCCATTCACCTGGTGACGGGTCGTCTGGGGGCGCCGCGAGGTGATCGACACCTTCTGGCCGAGAATCCGGTTCATCAGCGTCGACTTGCCGACATTGGGACGGCCGACGATAGCCACGAAACCGCAGGTGGTGGTCATGAGCGGCCCCCCGTACTGTTGGACTTGGGCGGTTCGAGACGTGACAGAGCCTGAGCGGCGGCCTGCTGCTCGGCATGGCGACGGCTCGAGCCGATGCCGAGGGTGTGATCCTCGAGCACCTCGACATGACACTCGACGGTGAAGGTCTGGGCATGGGCCTCTCCCTCTACCATGGTCACCTCATAACGCGGCAAGGCGACCTGACGAGACTGCAGGAACTCCTGCAGGCGGGTCTTGGGGTCCTTCTGGGTATCGTCGAGACTGATGGCTTCCAGGCGCTCGGCGTACCAGGAGAGCACCCGTGCCCGGGCGACCTCCATGCCGGCATCCAGATAGATCGCCCCGAGCACCGCCTCGACGGCATCGGCGAGGATCGAGTCACGACGGTGTCCCCCGCTCTTCATCTCACCCGAGCCCAGCCGCAGGCAGTCGCCGAACGCCATCTCCCTGGCCAGTTCGGCCAGTGTCGGACCCTTGACCAGACGCGCACGCAGCCGCGACAGTTGACCTTCCCGGGCCTGGGGAAAGCGCTGGAAGAGCGCCTCGGCGATGATGAAATTGACGATGGAATCACCGAGAAATTCGAGGCGTTCATTGTTCTGGCCGCCGTAACTGCGATGGGTCATGGCCAGCTCAAGCAGACCGGGGTCGGCGAACGTATGACCAATGCGGCGGCTGAAGGCGTTGAGGGAGTTGCTCACGAAGCTCCTGAATCATCGATGACAGACATGAGTATTGTATCGGCAAGCGCCGCGTCCTACTCGATACGGCGCATGCTGGTGAAGCTCGGCAGACCACCGTCCCAGTGCATCCAGACGGCAAAGGCGCGCCCGACGATATTCTCCTCCGGCACGAAGCCCCAGTAGCGGCTGTCGTTGGAGTGATCCCGGTTGTCGCCCAGGGTGAAGTAGTGCCCCTGGGGCACCTCCAGCTCGCGCACCTGGGGACCAGGATCCCGAGGATTATTGTAGATACGGTGCTCGAGCTCGCCCAGTTGCTCGGCCAGCAACAGCTCGTTGGGCGCCTTGAGGGGGCCGGCTTCCAGCAACCGCTTGGGCACCGCCTCGCCGTTGATGTAGAGCTGCTTGTCCTCGTAGCGGATCCGGTCACCCGGCAGACCCACGACCCGTTTGATGAAGTTCACGGAGGGCTCATCAGGAAAGCGGAACACCATGACGTCACCACGTTCGGGCTCGTCGAGATCCACGATCTCGGTATTCACTACCGGCAAACGCAGGCCATAGGCAAACTTGTTGACCAGGATAAAGTCACCGACTTCCAGGGTCGGTCGCATCGAGCCGGACGGGATCTGGAAAGGCTCGACCACAAAGCTGCGCAGCACCAGCACCACCAGCAGCACCGGGAAGAAGGAGCGCGCATAGTCCACCGGCCAAGGCTCCTTGAGCGCCTTCTCGCGGGCTCGTTCATTGAGCCCCTCGGTAGTACCGGCCTCGGCCGTGGCCAGGCGCCGCCGGCGGGCAGGAAGCCACCAGAGCCGATCAAGCAGCCAGATCACTCCGGTGACGGCCACTGCCACCACCAGCATAAGAGAGAAGTCCATGCGGTTATCCGTTCCTAGTCATTGACCCTGAGCACGGCAAGGAAGGCGTCCTGAGGGATTTCCACCCGACCGACCTGCTTCATGCGTTTCTTGCCCGCCTTCTGCTTCTCGAGCAGCTTCTTCTTGCGGCTGGCGTCGCCACCATAGCACTTGGCGGTGACGTTCTTGCGCAACGCCTTCACGGTAGAGCGCGCCACCACCTGGCCACCAATGGCGGCCTGGATGGCCACATCGAACATCTGCCGCGGGATCAGTTCCTTCATCTTTTCGACCAACAGGCGGCCGCGACTGTGGGCATGATCGCGATGGATGATCACGGCCAGGGCATCGACCCGGTCGCCATTGATGAGCACATCCAGGCGCACCAGCTTGGCCACCTGGAAGCGCTCGAAATTGTACTCGAGCGATGCATACCCCTTGGAGATGGACTTCAGGCGATCGAAGAAGTCCATCACCACCTCGCTCATCGGCAACTCATAGGTCAGCTGGATCTGGCTGCCGAGGAACTGCATGTCGAGTTGAGTGCCGCGGCGCTGCTCACACTCGGTGATGACATTGCCGACGAAGTCCTGGGGCACCAGGATGCTGGCGCGCACGATAGGCTCGCGCATCTCTTCCACATCGGCCATGTCGGGCAGCTTGGAGGGGTTGGCGACGTAGCTGATCTCGTTATTCTTGAGCAACAACTCATATACCACGGTGGGCGCCGTGGTCAGCAGGTCCAGGTCATACTCGCGCTCGAGACGCTCCTGGACGATCTCCATGTGCAGGGTGCCGAGAAAGCCGACACGAAAACCAAAGCCCAGGGCGTCGGAGTTTTCCGGCTCGTAATCCAGCGAGGCATCGTTGAGCGCCAGCTTTTCCAGGGCGTCACGAAAATCTTCGTAGTCGTCGGCACTGACCGGGAACATGCCGGCGTAGACCTGTGGCTTGACCTTCTGGAAGCCGGGCAGGCGCGCGACGTCCGGCGTCTTGGTATGGGTAATGGTATCCCCCACCGGGGCGCCATGGATCTCCTTGATGCCGGCCACGATGAAGCCCACCTCGCCGGCACGCAGGATGCCGGTCTCGTGGCGCAGCGGGGTGAAGATTCCCACCTCGTTAGCCTGCCAGTCACGCCCGGTGGACTTGATGCGGATCTTCTCGCCCTTTTTCAGGGTGCCGTCGAAGATCCGCACCAGCGATACCACGCCAAGATAGTTGTCGAACCAGGAGTCGATGATCAACGCCTGGAGGGGAGCCTTGGGGTCCCCCTTGGGCGGCGGAATATCGCGCACCAGGCGCTCGAGCAATGCGTCAATGCCCAGCCCGCTCTTGGCCGAGACCTGGCAAGCATCGGTGGCGTCCAGGCCAATGATCTCCTCGATCTCGTGGGCGACCTTGTCCGGGTCGGCCTGGGGCAAATCCATCTTGTTGAGGACCGGCAGCACCTCGAGACCTTGCTCGATGGCCGTGTAGCAGTTGGCGACCGACTGGGCCTCGACGCCCTGGCCGGCATCGACCACCAGCAGCGCACCTTCACAGGCATACAGCGAACGCGACACTTCATAGGAGAAGTCCACATGCCCGGGCGTATCGATGAAGTTCAGCTGGTAGATGTTGCCGTCCTGGGCGTGATAATCCAGGGTCACCGACTGTGCCTTGATGGTGATGCCACGCTCGCGCTCGAGGTCCATGGAGTCGAGCACCTGCTCCTTGAGCTCACGCTCGGTCAGCCCACCGCAGGTCTGGATCAGGCGATCGGCCAGGGTCGACTTGCCGTGGTCGATGTGGGCGATGATCGAGAAATTTCGTATCTTACTGATATCTTTGCGGTTTTCGCTATTATCCATGCATTGAAATCCGGTTCATGTACGCACCCATGTACTAAGCTGGGCAGGTACCCGAGCGAGCGCGAAGATCAAGGTGGTGGCATTGTACAGCGAGGAGGCGGGGTTGTCGTCAGACACAGCCAGGCGCAAAGGCAAGGCGCAGCGGATGCCTTTCGCGCGAGACGACGAGCACCACGACAGACGCTATCAAGATGGCCCGCGCTCTTGATGAATTCAACGCGGAGGAGCAAGAGGATGCACGACGCCCTGCAGGCCCTTTCCGACGGCGCGCGCTCCAAGCTCAAACAAGCGTTGCAGCCCGGTTTCGTCGAGCCGATGAAGGCGACGCTGGTACACGAGCCGTTTTCCGACCCCAACTGGATCTACGAGCGCAAGCTCGATGGAGAGCGCTGTCTGCTGCATAAGCAAGGGCGCGCGGCGACGCTCTACTCCCGGAACGAGAAGAAAAAAAACCGCAGCTACCCCGAGATCGCGGAGGCGTTGGCCAGGTGTGACGGGGACTGGATCCTCGATGCTGAGATCGTCACCTTCGACGGGAAGATGACCAGTTTCAAGCGACTGCAGAAGCGCATCCACCAGAGGAATCCCAGCGAGGCCCTTCTCAGGGAGTTCCCAGTCTACGCCTACGCCTTCGACATCCTCTATCTCGACGGCTACGACCTGACCGACCTTCCCCTGCGGGAGCGCAAGAGGGTCCTGCGAAGGGCCCTCGAGGCCGAAGACCCCTTGCGTATTCTGCCGCACCGGAACGAGGAGGGAGAGGCCTACTTGGAGGAAGCGGCGAAGAAGGGTTGGGAAGGCCTGATCGCCAAGGATGCGCGATCAGGCTACGTGCATAAGCGCTCCAGGAAATGGCTGAAGTTCAAGTGCGAGAACCAGCAGGAAATGGTGATCGCTGGCTACACCGAGCCACAAGGCGAGCGTGTCGGCTTCGGCGCTCTGCTGCTCGGTTACTACGAGGATGGCGAGCTTCGCTATGCGGGCCGCGAAGGTACCGGCTTCGACCAGGCATTTCTGGCCTCCTTTCACCGGAAAATGCAGCGCCATGAGCGCAAGACGTCGCCCTATGCCAACTTTGCAGAGAAGGACGAGGCCATCCACTGGATCACGCCAACCTTCGTCGGCGAGGTGGGGTTTACGGAATGGACCCAGGATGGCTGTCTGCGACATCCGCGCTTCCTCGGCCTGCGTGACGACAAGGACCCCAAAGAGGTCAAGAAGGAGAGCGCCTAATGAAACCCAACGAGATCGAGATATCCCATTCCGACAAGGTGCTGTTCCCCGACGCGGGCATCACCAAGGGTGACCTTGCCGGTTACTACCAACGAATTGCAACGCGGTTGTTGCCGTTTGCGGCGGGGCGCCCACTCACTCTGCGCACCTTTCCGGAAGGCATCGACGAGGAGGGATTTTTCAACAAGCATGCGCCCGAGCATTTTCCCGACTTCATCACGCGTATCGAGGTGCCCACCCGCGAATCCGGCAAAAAGGCCGCCCTCATGTCCAGCGCCGACGAGGCGGCCGACCTGGTGTACTTCGCCGGGCAAAACGTGATCGAGATCCATGCGACGCTCTCGACGAAGGCGGACCTCGAGAGGCCGGACCAGCTCATTGTCGACTTCGATCCTTCCGACGACGATTTCGAGAAAGTGCGCAAGGTTGCGCTGGGGTTCTGCGAGTTGCTGGATTCGATGGGACTCAACGCCTTCTGGAAGACGACCGGCTCGAAGGGGTTGCATGCGCATCTGCCGATTCGCCCCGAGCGGGACTTCGCCACGGTCAAGGAGTGGGCGAAGGCGCTCGCCCGCAAGTTGCACGACAAGATGCCCCAGGAAACCACACTGGAGCTTCGCAAGGACAAGCGGGATAACAAGGTCTTCATCGACGTGCTGCGCAATGAGTACGGGCAGACAGCGGTCCTGCCCTATTCGGTGCGCGCCAGGAAAGGCGCCCCGGTCGCGACACCGATCCGTACGGACGAGCTGGAAGACGTCGACCTCCTGCCGGACCGCTATACCATGAAGAATGTCTTTCAGCGCCTTGGCCAGATCGAGGATCCCTGGAGGCACTTCAAGCGCCATCGCATCGCGGTGCAGCGGCTGGCAGAGGCTGTCAGCTGAGGACCATCGCGCGTCCTCCCTATCCAGGCACGCCCGCCCGCAACGTCATCCCGTCGAGAACCTAGAAGGTATGATCGATTCCCAACCAGAGGCGGCGGCTGCCAGATACAGCGACCCGACGGCACCCGCCGTCGGGTCGTGGGATCACTGCCGGTTGCCCGGAGAGGCGAGATCAGCCGCCAGTGAGCCGCAGGGCGACGAACAGCGAGCGGCCATCGCGGTAGAGGCGCACCGGGATCGCCCGATCTTCGGGCAGCTCGGCCACCAGCTCGGCAAGCTGGTCGGGCCCCTCCACCATGTTCTGGTCGATACTGACCAGAATGTCGCCGGCACGAATGCCTGCCTGAACGGCGGCGCCACGCGGGTCCACCTCACGAACCCGAACACCACCCTCGATGCCGAGCTCACGGCGTTCGGCATCCTGCAGGGGCTCAACCGCAACGCCCAACCGCGCCGAGGCCGGCTCTTCGCTCTGGCGACTCGCCGCACTGGCCGGGCCCTCGGGCCAGTCGCCGAGCGTGACGGTCTCCTCGCGACGCTCGCCATCGCGCAACAGTGTCAGTTCCACCTCACTGCCCGGGCTGACTCGCCCGATCAGTCGCGGCAGGGTGCTGGAGCTCTCCACCGCCTCGCCGTTCACCGAGAGGATGACATCACCGGCCCGGAGGCCACCACGGGCTGCCGGCCCCTCGGGGTCGAGATCGGCTATCAGCGCCCCTTCGGTATTGTCCATGCCGAAGGACTCGGCCAGGTCACGGGAGACCGGCTGGATCATCACCCCCAGCCAGCCGCGGCTGACGCGACCGTCGTCGCGCAGTTGATCGGCCACGTTCAGGGCGACGTTGATGGGAATCGCGAAGGAGAGCCCCATGAAGCCGCCGCTGCGGGTAAAGATCTGCGAATTAATGCCGACCACCTCGCCATCCAGGTTGAAGAGCGGACCGCCGGAGTTGCCCGGATTGATCGCCACGTCAGTCTGAATGAAGGGAACGTAGGCATCGCGGGGCAGCGTACGATCGATGGCGCTGACGATGCCGGCCGTCACCGAGTGGTCAAACCCGAAGGGGGAGCCGATCGCGGCAACCCACTCCCCGACCTGGAGATCGTCGGAGTCCCCCAGGTTGAGGGTCGGCAACCCCTCGGCGTCAACCTTCAATACGGCGACATCCGTCTTGGTATCGGCCCCGACCAGCTCGGCCTGGAGTTCGCGACGATCGTTGAGCCGCACCAGGATCTCGTCGGCGCCCTCCACCACATGGGCATTGGTCATGATATAGCCGGCCTCATCGATGATGAAGCCCGACCCGAGCGACTGGCGCTCCTCACTGCGCCCCGGCTCCCCGCCGGGTGGCGCCGGCATACGGTCGCCGAAGAAGTGCCGGAAGATCTCGGGAACCTCCTGGTCGCCGAAGTTATGGAAGGGTGATGCCTGGCGCTCCACCATTCGGGAGGTGGAGATGTTCACTACCCCGGGCGCGGCCTGGTCGACCAGTTCGGTAAAGTCCGGCAGGTCGCGGGCCATGGCCGTTTGCCACGCCAGCAGGGCCGTGGCCAGCAGCATCCAGAGGGAAAGGTGTCGAGTCGTGCGCTTCATGAAAGGCTCCTGCGTCGACAAGGGATGAGAAGAAAGGACGAGTCCTTGAATACCGTCTGCGTGTCAAAAAGTTCAGGGCATGCTGCCCTCGGCACCGTCCCGCCACTCCACCGAATCGGCCACGCGCAGCAGGACACCCGGCGGCAGCTCCCCCATCACGACCACCTGGCGGGTCCGGCCGCCGAGCTCGCGATGTCGGACGGCCGCATGGGAGATGCCGAGGCGGTGCATGCCTGGAATCAGCTGGTCAGATCCTTCGACAGGTTCGACGAACAGGCTGAGGGTGGCGAGGCCATCGCTGTAGACTCGATGGCCGATGTCATCGGCGTGGCGAGAACTGCGGGTCTCCACCGGCTGCGGGATAAAGCCCTCCGGCAGCCAGACGGCGTGCCAGGGGTCTTCCGGAGGGTCACGGCGTCGATCGAGGCCGATCTCTCCCTGGTGCAGCTGGGGCTGGTGTAGCTCGGTGATCTGGAAGGTCTCCACCACGCGCCCCTGCTCGTCGAGCAGGATGTGCTTGAGCGGAAGCGCGGTGGCAGTGTCCAGCCAGAAACGGTGGCCATAGCGCAGATCGTCCAGGGGTTCGATGTCGAGGCGAATCGCAGTGCGGTTGGCAAGACGCTCCTCACCGCTCAATCGGAGGCGATAGAGGCCGTCCAGGTGGTCGGTGATACCCGCTGGCGAGGCCGGCACTGGGGCCTCGCCCTCGGCCCAGCTCAAGCGGCCGATACGCCCGCGCCGTTCGAAGACCACCGGGGGACCATCCAGAAACCGTGCCACCTCACGCTCGGCACCTTCCACCACATCATGGGAGAGGGCCAGGGAACGCACACCGTCGGCACCGATGCGTACCGCCCGAGCCCGGAACTCGTAACAATGGCTGGCCCAGAGGCTCTGCTCCAGCCAGTCCGGGGCCGTTTCGGGAGCGTCATGTTCCGCCAGGTCCCGACAGTCGAAACGCTCGGAATTACCTCGTTCAGCGTCGGGTTGAGCCACGACGCCGAACGAGACGGTCAGCAGGGCCGTAACCAGCAGCCTGGTGAGCCCGCGGGTCGGAAGACCCTGGCGCATCAGCGCTGCCCCAGGGACTCGCTACCGGAGGCGCGCAGCAGCGGCATCCAGGTGTCACCACTGCGATACGCCGCACCCTCGGCATGGCGGTCCAGATACGACTGGAGCAGCTGCGCCTGCTGCTGATCATCCCGTACCGACTGCCGCGGGGAAAGGAACAGCGGTGAATCGAATCCCGCCCCCACCGTCATCGCGCCCCGGGACTCAAGGGAGGGTGTCTGGAAAAGCGGCAGACTCGGCAGTGAAGAACCGCTACCGGTCCCCGAAGCGGTCATCTCGGAGCCTCCCAGGGCGGCGGGGCTCGCCTGTATACCGCCCGCCGACTGAGACTGAGAGGCCACCTCGGCGGGTGCCTGGTTCGAATCGAGGCTACCGTTATAGAACTGCACGCCGCTGATGACCATCAGGGATACCGCAGCGGCAATGCCGGCGCCCCGCGCCAGTGAGATCGGACGCCCGGTCGATTCAGCGGCATCCATCTCGGGCAGCGGCTCGTCTTGCAGACGCGCCATGACGCCGGCGGAGAGGTCGGTGGCGACATCGACATTGGGTTCGCGTCGCATCAGGCTGCGCATCAGATGGTAGCGACGCCAGGTCTCGGCCGAATCGGGAGAGTCGTCAAGTGACTTAAGCACTCGACGCAGCTCCAGCTCATCCCCTTCGTTGTCCATCAGGGCAGAAAGCGATTCCCGTGCGTTCTGACTCATTCTTCACACCCTCACACTCGACAAGGCGACCCGATCCGGGTCCATTGACAGCCTGTTGATTCCGACATCGGCGCGTGTCGCCCTGGCCATGTCGGCATGTTGGTGCCCGCGTATCGCGGGCCGGTCACCGCTTATGACGTCACAGATGCCGGACAGTTCAGCAAATCGTCAAAAAGCTTGCAGATTTTCGCGAATGGCGCCTCATTCAACCACCGACTCCTGGTTGCGTGAAGTGGTGACGAGGGGACGAATGTGCTGGTCCACCGCCTCCCGGGCCCGAAAGATCCGCGACCGGACGGTACCCACCGGACACTGCATGATAGCGGCGATGTCCTCGTAGGAGAGGCCGTCGAGCTCACGCAGCGTGATCGCGGTTCTCAAGTCGTCGGGCAGGTCCTCGATCGCCTCGAAGATGGCCGCCTGGAGCTGGTCGCGGGCCATGGCGGCCTCGGGTGTCTCGGTATCGGCCAGGCGTCCGCTGTGGTCCAGGATCTCGGCATCGACGATGTCCAGATCACTGCCCGGGGGACGACGCCCCTTCGACACCAGGTAATTCTTCGCGGTATTGATGGCGATGCGGTACATCCAGGTATAAAAGGCGCTCTCGGCGCGGAACTTGCCCAGTGCTCGGTAGGCCTTGATGAACGCCTCCTGCGCCACGTCCTGCACCTCGGCGTGGTCGTGCACATAGCGGCCGATCAGGCCGATGATCTTGTGCTGGTACTTCTTCACCAGCAAGTCGAAGGCACGCGTGTCCCCTTGCTGGGCTCGCTCGACAAGCTGCTGGTCGGTTTCCCGAGTGTCCATTCAGGCCCTCCTCGGACAGAGAGGCGCGGGCCGCGACCAGACGGCGGGTCGCGAAAGGTCTGGCGTTGCTAGCATAGTGTCAACCTGGGGCCTTTGAGCCGCTGAATGGTCAGGGTCGTGATCACGAGAAAGGTACAAGTGTTCCTGTTTATCGAGCATCCATCAAGCCGCTTGCCTTGCCTTCGTGCCGGCGATGAGACCGGCCGCGGTCCGGCAGGTTCCCGCGGCGATTGAATTTGGCGCTCCCGCGCGCGATAGTAGACGTCACTGGACAACGCCACCAGCGCAGCCACCACACAGGACAGGAAGCACAATGTCAGAACAGCAGGTCAACAACCTCAACGTTCTCTCCCAGGACGTCCTGATCACGCCCGAGGCCCTGAAACAGGAGATTCCCCTCACCGAAGCCGCGGAGCACACGGTGATCGAGGGGCGTGAGACGATTCAGGCCATCCTCGACGGCCGCGATCCCCGCCTGTTGATGGTAGTAGGACCCTGCTCCATCCACGACGTGGATGCCGCCCTGGACTACGCCCGCCGCCTGCGCCGATTGGCCGACGAGGTCAAGGACAGCCTCTATATCGTGATGCGTGTCTACTTCGAGAAGCCCCGCACCACGGTGGGCTGGAAGGGGCTGATCAACGACCCTCACCTCAACGGCTCCTTCGAGATCGAGGAAGGCCTGCACATCGCTCGCCAGCTGCTCGTCGAGCTTTCCGAGCTGGGCCTGCCACTGGCCACCGAAGCGCTGGACCCGATCTCGCCGCAGTACCTGCAGGACTGCATCAGCTGGTCGGCCATCGGCGCGCGAACCACCGAATCCCAGACCCACCGCGAGATGTCCTCGGGGCTCTCCTGCCCGGTGGGCTTCAAGAACGGCACCGATGGCAGCCTGGATGTCGCAGTCAATGCCCTGCAGTCGGTCTCGCACCCCCACAACTTCCTGGGCATCGACCAGGGCGGCCAGGTGGCGATCATCCGCACGCGCGGTAACGATTACGGCCATGTGGTGCTGCGCGGCGGCAACGGCAAGCCCAACTATGACAGCGTCAGCGTGGCATTGGCCGAGCAGGAGCTGAAGAAGGCCGGGATCAAGCCCAACATCATGATCGATTGCTCCCATGCCAACTCCAACAAGGATGCGGCCCTGCAACCGCTGGTGCTGGAGAACGTCACCAACCAGATACTGGAAGGCAACCGTTCGATCATCGGCCTGATGGTCGAATCCAATATCGGCTGGGGCAACCAGAAGATGACCGATGATCCGGGCGAACTCGCCTATGGTGTGTCCATCACCGACGCCTGCATCGACTGGGATACCACCGTCGAATCCTTCAAGCGCATGAACGAGAAGCTCGCGCCGGTGCTGGCTGAGCGACGTCAAGCCGCCTGACCGCTCTCTGCAACCGCAATGCCACGGGCCCGCCATACGGCGGGCCCGTTTGTGGCGGAAGACACCGCCAGCCGGCTCGGCGCCTTGCCCTTCCGCCTTCATGCCTCGCCTCTGCGCCTCAGAGGTCGCGCACCCCGTCGATCTCGCGCACGAAAGGCGGCAAGGCGTCGAGCAGGGCCCGGCCATAGCGTCGGGTCAGCACCCGGCGATCCAGCAGGGTGATGCGACCGTGATCGGCTTCCTTGCGGATCAGCCGGCCACAGGCCTGCACCAGCTTGATCGAGGCATCGGGCACACTGATGCGCATGAAAGGATTCCCCCCCTGGCTCTCGATCCATTCGGCCAGCGTCGCCCCCACCGGATCGTCCGGCACCGAAAAGGGCAGCCGGGTGATCACCACATGGGTGAGGTAGTCGCCGGGCAGGTCGATCCCTTCGGCGAAACTGGCCAGACCGAAGATGATGCTGCCCTCCCCCGCGTCCACTCGCGCCCGATGGCGGCTGATCAACTCGCGCTTGGGCAGACGATCCTGGGCCAGCACTCGCTCACGCCGGGCCCTGGAAAGCGACTTCTCGACGCCGCGCAGCTGGGCCCGCGACGAGAACAGCATCAGCACCGCCTCCTGGTCACCGAGCGCTTCCACGAAGTCGACGATGGCCCGCTCATGCCCCTCACGGTCGGCGGGATCAACCGCCTCCCGGGGCACGCTGAGCACCGCCTGAGAATAATCGAAGGGGCTCGGGAGGCGCTGATAGCGATAGCGGTTGGCCAGCCCCGCCCGCTCCTGCAGCCGCTCGAAACGTCCCAGAGCCGTCAGCGTCGCTGAGGTTACCACCGCGCCGAAGGTAGTGCCCCAGAGGCTCTTCGCCAGGGTGTGGGCCGCCGAGACAGGGCTCGCCGAGAAGGTCAACTCGGGCTCGCCATGGAAGCGTTCCAGGGTCAGCCAGCGCGCACGGGGCGGCTCGCCTTCGGGGTCCGTCTCGGCGAAAGCCAGCCACAGCGCATGAGCCTCAAGGGCACGCCCGTGAAGCAGCGCCACCAGCGGTAGCCAGGCGTCGGCCTGCTCCCGCGGCAGGCCGGTGTGCTTGTCCGGGTCGAGGCTCTCGCGCAGGATGTCGGCCATGCTCTCCAGGGTGCGGGAGAGTTCCGCGAAGACCACTAGCAGCCCGCCGGCCTGCTCGCGCAGTGCCTCGGGGGCCCGCCCCATCTCGAGGCGGTGATGCCGGCTCTCCTCGCCGTCGGCCAGCCCCTGGGGGCGGCCCGCCAGCTGGTGTCCGAGGGCAAAAGCCTCACCGAGTCGGGGCTCCAGGGCGTTGATCGCCTCCGGAAGCCCTGCCAGCAGCCGCGCCAGGGTCGGCTGGACGGCGAGCGCCTGGTTGAGCTCGTTGAGCGAACTCTTCAGGGTCTTCAGCCAGCGCAGCGCACCGCCCACGGCAAAGCGATACGTGAAGTGCTGAAGGGCCTTGTCGGGCAGGTGATGCCCCTCGTCGAAGACGTGGATACAGTCGCCAGGCGCCGGCAGCACCACACCACCCCCGAGGGCCAGGTCGGCCAGTACCAGGTCATGGTTGGCAACGATGACATCGGCGCTGTCGAGATGGCGGCGAGCACGAAAGAAGGCACAGGCCCCGAAGTGGCCGCAGCGGCGGTTGGTGCACTGGCGGTGGTCCACGGTGAGGCGGCGCCAGTGGCTATCCTCGATGGCCTCGGGCCAGCTGTCGCGGTCGCCCTCCCAGCGGCCGTTGCCGTAAGCCTCACCCAGTTCCTTGACCAGGGCCTGGAAGTCATCGCCGCCGCTGGCCAGGGACTGCTCGAACAGCGACAGGGTGGCGTTCTCCTCCCCGCCGTCCAGCGCCTGGTCGAGACGCGCCACGCAGACATAGCGCCCACGCCCCTTGGCCAGGGCATAGTCGAACTCTAGCCCGCTATGGGCCTTGAGCGAGGGTAGATCCTGATGCAGCACTTGCTCTTGCAGGGCTACGGTGGCAGTGGCGATGACCAGCCGCTTGCCGCGGGCCTTGGCCACCGGCAGCGCGGCCAGTAGATAGGCCAGGGTCTTGCCGGTGCCCGTGCCAGCTTCGAGTACACAGACGTGCTCGTCACTGGTGCGCCGACCCTCGTCATCCGTCTCGATGCCCGCCAGGGTGCGGGCGATCTCGGCGATCATCAGTCGCTGGCCATAGCGCGGCGTGAGTTCTAGGCTCTCGAGCACCCGACGATAGGCGTCCTGGATCTCGGCCTTCAGCGCCTCGTCAAGCATGGGCCGTCAGAGCAGGCCTTCCGGCGGATGCTCGCAGGGCAGCTTGTCGTTGATGTAATTCTCGATCTCGGGCAGCGAGAAGGCGTCTTCCTCGCCCACGAAACTGATCGACACGCCCTTGGCGCCAGCGCGACCGGTGCGCCCGATGCGGTGCACGTAGTCCTCCGGATCTTCTGGCAGGGTGTAGTTGATCACGTGGCTGACATCCTCGATGTGAATGCCGCGTCCCGCAACGTCGGTGGCCACCAGGACCTGGATCTGGCCCTCGCGGAACTTCTCGAGGGTCTCGATACGCTGGTTCTGGGGCACATCGCCTGAGAGCATGGCGGCATTGATACCGGCCTTGCCGAGCAGATCATCGAGCTTGCGCACGAGGTCGCGGCGGTTGCCGAACACCATCACCCGGTCGAAGCTCTCCTGCTTGAGAAGATTGACCAGCAGGCGCTGCTTGTCCTCATCGCCGACCAGGTAGACACGCTGGTCGATGTCGGCCGCATTATCGACAGTGACCTCGATGTCGACGTGGGCCGGCTCATGGGTCCACTGGCTGGCCAGGTTGAGAATGTCCTGGCTGAAGGTGGCCGAGAACAGGAAGGTTTGCCGCTGCTCCTTGTTCGGCGTATGGCGAATGATGCGCTTGACGTCGGGGATGAAGCCCATGGAGAGCATGCGGTCCGCCTCGTCAAGCACCAGGACTTCCACCTGGGTGAGGTCGACGTCGCGCTTCTCGTGGAAGTCCAGCAGTCGTCCCGGCGTGGCCACCAGGATGTCGAGCCTGCCGCCCAGTGCATCACGCTGTTTCTGGTAATCCATGCCACCCACCACGCTGGCGACCTTGAGATCCGTGAAGCGTGCCAGGGCCTTGGCATCCTTCTCGATCTGCAGCGCCAGCTCGCGGGTCGGAGCCACGATCAGCGCTCGCGGAGCGCCCGGCTTCTGGGCGTTGGGTGCCTCCTCCTCGAGGAAATAGGCCAGGATCGAGATCAGAAAGGCAGCGGTCTTGCCGGTGCCGGTCTGGGCCTTGCCCACCACGTCACCGCCCAGCAGGGTCTGGGCCAGGGCCTCGGCCTGGATGGGCGTGCAGTATTCGAAGCCCAGGGCATGAATGGCCCGCATCAATGGCAGCGGCAAGTCGAAGTCATGGAAGCGCCACTTGCCCGCCACGACGGGAACCTGAAACTGGCGCAGATCCCAGTTCGACTGACGACGCCGCGGCTTGCGCCGACGGCGCTTGGGCTTGCGGTTCTGGGCCGGTGCTGTGGTCTGTTCCGACTCGCTCATAGGCTGTGCTGTCTTGTCCGTATCGGTGGATGGGATACATGGCGCAAATCGGCATTGTACCAGTCTCGGGCGACGAGGGCGCGCCCCTGACGCCTGCCAACGGCCAGTCGCTGTCGGCAGGCCCGCCGCGACTGGTAGAATGGTCCTCATTCATGCAAGGAGTGGCATCATGACACGCCAAAAGAAGACTCGTTCGCTGGCCGACAAGGTGCAGATCCGCACCGGCAAGCGCAAGGATTTCAAGAAGTGGCGTCACGAGAATCCCGATCAGGTGACCTCGACGACCCGCTTCTCCCAGAAGAAACGCCAGCAGCGCAAACTGCAGGCGGCCCGCAAACAGGCCCGCCAGGAGTCGGGGCAGCCGATCGCCATTCATTCCGAGACAGCGGATCACGATACCCCGCAACGGCAGGACGACTGACGATGCGCCTGGTCTCCTTCAACATCAACGGTATCCGCGCGCGCCTTCATCAGCTCAGCACCCTGGTCGAGACCCATCGCCCGGCGGTGATCGGCCTGCAGGAAACCAAGGTCCAGGACAGCGAGTTTCCCGTCGCGGCGGTAGAGGCCCTGGGGTATCGCGTCTTCTACCATGGCCAGAAGGGCCACTACGGCGTGGCGCTCATGATCGACACGGACCAGTGTGGCGATCCGGAAGCGACTTATCACGGCTTTCCCGATGATGGCGAGGAGACCCAACGGCGCATGATAGGCGTGCGCCTTCGCCCGAACGGTGGCGATCCCATCACGATATGGAACGGCTACTTCCCCCAGGGCGAGAACGTCGAGCACCCGGTGAAGTTTCCTCACAAGCGCGCCTTCTATGCCCAGCTCCAGCACCTGCTGGAGACGCAGCATCGCCCCGATGAGCGCCTGGCGGTGATGGGCGACTTCAACATCTCGCCCGAGGACAGCGACATCGGCATCGGCGAGGCCAACCGCAAGCGTTGGCTGCGCGAGGGCAAGACCAGCTTCCAGCCGGTGGAGCGCGAATGGCTCGCCGGCATCAAGGGCTGGGGCCTCACCGACAGCTACCGGGTACGCTACCCGAGTACGGTTGACCGCTTCAGCTGGTTCGATTATCGCTCCCGTGGCTTCGAGCGCGACCCGCGACGCGGCCTGCGCATCGACCACATCCTGGTCACCGCCCCACTGGCCGAGAGGGTAGCGGACGCCGGCATCGACTACGACCTGCGTGGCATGGAAAAGCCGTCCGACCACGCGCCAGTGTGGACCGAACTCGACCTCTGAACCGAAACTGCTCAAGAACGACGACAGGGTGACGATCGGCCCGGCCCGGGCGAGCCCCTATAGTGGGTGGCCTGCTCGCCAACCCAGGGATCATCAACATGAAGGCAACGCCCTACCTCGATCGGCTCGGCGCCTTCCGCCTGTCGCCGCTTCCGGACATCCACTTCGGTCGACAGGGAATGCAACACCTGCCGGCGCTGATCGCTCGATACGGCCGTCGCATCCTGCTGGTCACCGGCCGCCGCTCCTTCGTCGACTCCCCTCACTGGCCGGCCCTGCAGTCGGCGCTGGCCGAGCAGGGGGTGAGCTGGGTGCATGTCAGCGTAGCGGGCGAGCCCTCGCCTCGCCTCGTCGATGAGATCGTGGCCTCGCAGCGCGGGGCGGGGGTCGAGGCCGTGGTGGCCATCGGCGGCGGCAGCGCCCTGGATGCCGGCAAGGCCGTGGCCGGCCTGCTGCGCAGCGGCACGTCGGTCATGGATCATCTCGAGGGGGTTGGCCAGGGCCAACCCTACCCTGGCCCCAGCGTGCCACTGCTGGCTGTCCCCACCACCGCGGGTACGGGCAGCGAAGCCACCCGTAACGCGGTTCTCAGCGAACAGGGACCGAACGGCTTCAAGAAGTCGTTCCGGGATGACCAACTGGTGGCCCGGGTCGCCCTGGTCGACCCGGACTTGCTGGCCGGCTGTCCGTCGGACCAGTTGTCGGCCAACGGCATGGATGCCTTCACCCAGCTGCTGGAATCCTATGTCTCCCTCAACGCCAGCCCGCCCACCGATGCTTTGGCCTGGTCCGGCATGGAGGCCTTCTACCGGAGCTTCTGGAAGGCGCTGGAGGGTGGGCCGCGCGCGCCCGTCGAGGGCTATCCGGGACTCGCCTATGCCTCGCTGATGTCCGGCATCACTCTGGCGCAGGCAGGCCTGGGATCGGTACACGGACTGGCATCGCCGCTGGGCGCCCTCTTCCCGATCCCCCACGGCGTGGTGTGCGGCACCCTGCTGGCCGAGGCCACCGCCGTGAACATCGCGGCGCTGCGCGAAGGCGAGGAAGCCTCGGACGCCCTGGCCAAATATGCCCGCGTCGGCCGCCTTATAGGCGAGGCACCCGACCTGAGCGAGGGCGATGCCTGCGACGCCCTGGTGGTGACGCTAAGGGAATGGAACCGCCGACTGGCGATGCCGCGACTGGGCGAATTCGGCATGACCGGCGACGACCTGGCTCGCGTGGTGGACGGCTCGCGGGGTGGCAGCATGAAGACCAACCCGCTGGTGCTCGGCGACGAGGCGCTGACCGCCCTGCTTGCCAGCCGTCTCTGACAGCGCATCACAGCATCACCTCAGCTGGAACTCCAGACGCTGTCGCGCCCGGCGCAGTCGGCCATCCGCCTCGAAGCGCCATTCGGCCACCGCCGCGGTGGCGGCCTTTTCGAAAACCCGGCGCGGCCGGGCCTCCAGCACCCGAATGCTCGAGGGGTCGACGCGACCATCCGGCTGGATCAGGAACTCCAGTTCCACATGGCCCTCCAGGCCTCGTCGCAGGGCGCGCCGCGGATAGCTCGGTGGCACTCGGCTGACCGGGACGGCCTCGCCCACTTCCACGGGCACGTCACGGGCTTCACTCTTCTGGCCGGTCGGCTCGACGGCGGCATCCTGCGCCGACGCATCGCTGGGCTTGTCCTTTGCCTCGGCAACGGCCTCCCCTTCGGAAGACGCCGAGGGTGCCGACTCGGACTGGGAGACCGGGTCTGGAACCGGCTCCGGGGTCGGCTCAGATGTCGGACTTGGTTCGGGTGCCGGGCTTGGTTCAGGTTCCGGCTCGGGGTCGGGCTCCGGTCGAGTGTCGCGCTCGGCTTCCCGATCCGGCTCGGGCCGTGGCTCTTGCTCGGGCAAGGGAATGGCCTCGAGAGGTTCGGGCAAGGTATCTCTTGCAGCGACCGTGGCGGGCGGCGTGTCCTCCTTGGCAGTCGGGGCATCCGTCGCGGCCGGTTCAGCGACCTCCTCCATCGAGGCCAGCTTCAGCGGCACAGAGACGTCCGGCCGCTCGATCGTCTGTTGCGGCGGCGCGACCAGCAACGCCAGCAGCCAGAAGAGTCCCAGCGCCATGGTGCCACCGCCCAGCACCGCGAGCAGGGAACGCATCATGGACCGCTCCGGGTAGCGGCTACCGCCATGTCTTCAATGCCAGCCTCGCGGATTCGATCCATCACCTCGATCAAGAGCCCCGTGGTGGCGGTGCGGTCGGCCTGGATCACCACGCCACCGTCGCCGCTGACCAGAGCGGCGACTTCCTCGCCGACGCGGTGGACATCCACGGGCCGGCCATCCACCCAGACGGTCCCCTCCGGGGCAATGGCCACCATCAGCTGAGCATCGGGCTGGGGGCTGGCAGCGCTGGATTCGGGCCGCTCGATCTCCACCCCGCTCTCCTTGATGAAGCTGGTGGTGACGATGAAGAAGATCAGCATGATGAAGACCACGTCCAGCATCGGGGTCAGATTGACCTCGCCGGCGTCGCCTCCTTCGGTGCCCAGGCTGCGGCGTCTACGCATGAGATTTCTCCACGGCGCGGGCCAGGCGGTCGTGCAGCCGCTGGTCCTCGCGCCGAATGATCTGTTCCAGCCGGCTGGTGAACAGCAGGCCCACCACCGCTACCGCCATCCCGGCCAGGGTCGGCAGCGTGGCGCGCGCCACGCCGTCGGCCATGGCCCGTGCCTGGCCCGTATCGCTCAGCGCCAGGCTGTCGAACACGGCGATCATGCCGGTGACGGTGCCCAGCAGGCCCAGCAGCGGACAGAGACCCACCAGCAGCTTCAGCCAGGGCAGCGGGCGCCGCAGTCTAGCAATGAGCTCACGGGTCCAGGCCTCGCGCAGGGTCAAGGCGCTCCAGCTGAGGTGGTCGGAGCGCGCCGTCCAGCACGCGATCAGGGCGCGGCGGGCATGGCGGTACGTGATGCGGAAGAACAGCACCCGCTCCAGGGCCAAGCTGAAGAGCAACGCCGCCACCCCGGCGATGCCCACCAGGATGATCCCACCGGCATCGACCAGGCGCGCCAGGGGCTCAAGCCAGAGCGGTAGCACGGCGCTCGCTCCCGGAGGCTGTCGGGCTGGACTGGCGATGCTCCAGTTGCCTGGCCAGGGCCGCACTAGCCTGGCCCTCCATCACTCCGGCCAGGTGGCGGCTGCGCCCCGCCAGGGCGGTATGCACGAACAGCAGCGGCACCGCGGTGATCAGGCCCAGCACGGTGGTGACCAAGGCCTGGCTGATGCCGCCGGCCATCAGCTGGGGGTCACCGGTGCCGAACACGGTAATCGCCTGAAACGTGACGATCATGCCGGTAACGGTGCCCAGAAGTCCCAGCAGCGGGGCCACGGCGGCAAGCAGTTTGACCAGCGGCTGGCCGCGTTCCAGTCGCGGTAGCTCGGCGAGCACCGCCTCGTCGAGGCGTGCCTCCAGGGCCTCGGGCACCGGGTCGTCGGCGAGACCCCGAAAGCGCAGCAGCACTCGGCCCAGGGGGTTGTCGTCATGCAGCCGACTGAGGTCGCGCAACTGGCGACGGGTCGCCACGCTCACCTTGAGCAGATAGGCATACTGCAGCAGCGCCACCAGCAGACCGATGGCCCCCAGCCCCACCACCACGTAGCCCACGATGCCGCCCTGGTGGAAACGCTCCATGAGGCTCGGCCGTTGGGCCAGGGCCTCGATGACCTGGCCGCGAGTGGGGTCCAGGGCCAGACGATTGCCCTCCCCGGCCTGGAAGTCGGCGAGCAGTCCGCTCACGTCACTCGGCGTATGCGCCACCGTGGCAAGCATGCCCTCCTCGGCACCGCGCTCCAGCAACTGGCCCTCGCTGAAGGCGGCGAGGTCGCCCAGGCGCACCACCTCGCGGGAGGCGACCTCGCCGTCACTGCCCGCCACGGGCGCGTCGAAGGCGACCACCCGGCCGGTCTCGGCGGTCAGCGCCATCAGCGCATCGCCCAGAACCTCCAGATGCTCGGGCCTGAGCACCTCGGCCGCGTCCAGGCGAGGCGGCAAATCGGCGCCCCCCACCGAGAGCCAGCTCTCGGCCAGCTCGTCGCGCAGTTCACCGCTGTGACGCGCCAGGGTGTCCAGCACCGCCGCCAGGTCCGCGTCCTGCTCGACCTGGCGTTCGTCGAGTTTCTCACGACGCGCCTGCTGGGCCTGCTGCTGTTCCGAAAGAGCCGCGAAGCGTTGCTCGGCCTCATCGTGGGCCTCACGAGCCTCCTCGAGGGCCCCCTGCAGGGCATCGCGATCCTCGACCAGTTCGGCCAGCCGAGCCGACTCTCGGGCTTCGGTCGCCTCGCGTTCCCCCCGCAGGGTGCTCAGGGGGTCGTCCTGGGACTGAGCAGGCAGACCGGCAACCATCAGGCCACCCAGAAACAGGCCGATCAGGACGCGACGCCCGACACCCATTCGCTGCGGATTCATAAGCTCGCCTCCGTGTCGTCGCTGTCTGCCCGCTCGAGGGGCCGGGATATCGGCAGCGTCAGCAGTTCCGGGGCTCGTTGATCCCGGACGATACGCAGGCCGTGACGCACTTCCGCGCGTCCGGCTTCGTCCAGTGCTTCCCAGCGATCGGCCTCGGCGCGCCACACGCTCCCCTCGCGACCATCGGGGGTCAGGTAATAGAGACCCACCCTGCCCAGGCGCAGGAAGTCCACCTGACGGCGAGTGTCACCGTCACCCAGCGTACCGCGCCAGGCGTCCAGCTCGCGCCCGTAGTCAAGCTCCCTTCGCCAGGCGGCGAGAAGGCGATCCAGGCGTTCCGCGGCCGTCGCATCGGGGTCAACCGAACCGGCCTCGAAGCCCGCGGCACGGGCCAGGCGCTCCTCCTTGAGGAATGGCAGATCACGCGTCACCCAGGCCTGCAGGCGAGTAATCAGCGCCCGCTCGATCTCCGGCAACCTCTCGCGGGTCTCGGGCAGGGTATCCAGCGCCGCCTCACGGCGATCCAGGCGCTCACCCCGTCGTTCCAGGCGTGGCGCCAGGGCATCACTGCGCGCGTCCAGACGCCGGGTCTCGGCCTCTATTCGGCGCAGTTCGGCAAGCATCTCGCGGGTCTCGTCGTCGGCCGCATCGAGGCGTAGCTGCCATTCGGTCCGAACGCTCTGGGCCAGGCTGGCCTCCTCGACCACGGGTTCCTGTGCCTGGAGCATGCCGGAGGCCATCAGGCCGAGGGCGATGCTGACTGGCAGTTGAAAGCAAAAGATCCTCACACATGACGCTCCATCTTGGTCCCGGGCAGGGCGCCACCATGCCACTAATACGAACGATTATCAATACTTTCGGGTTGGCCCGCGAGGCCACCACACAGAAAAGCCGCACCCGATGGGTGCGGCTTTTCTGGCGGAACAGGGACCGGGTCTTAAGCCGTGGCGTTGCGATAACGACGCTCGACGTCCTCCCAGTTGATCACGTTGAAGAAGGCCTTCAAGTAGTCCGGACGCTTGTTCTGGTACTTGAGATAATAGGCGTGCTCCCAGACGTCGACACCCAAGATCGGGGTGTGACCGTGGCTGATGGGGCTGTCCTGATTGAGGGTGTTCTCTACGACCAGCTTGCCATCAGGCTTGACGCTGAGCCATGCCCAGCCACTACCGAAACGACCCAGGCCAGCCTTGGTCAGGGCGTCCTGGAAAGCCTCATAACCGCCTAGCTCGCTGTCGATAGCGGAGGCCACCTTGCCCTCGGGAGTGCCGCCTCCGTTGGGAGACATCATCTGCCAGAACATGCTGTGGTTGGAATGCCCACCACCGTTGTTGATCACCGCCTGACGCTTTTCTTCGGGCACACGATCAAGATTCGCGAGCAGCTCATCGACCGGCACATCCTCTAGGCCCGTACCTTCCAGGGCACCGTTGAGGTTATTGACGTAGGTCTGATGATGCTTGGAATGGTGAATTTCCATGGTCAACGCATCGATGTGCGGTTCCAGGGCATCGTAAGCATAGGGAAGATCAGGAAGAGTATGCGCCATGATCAAATCTCCTTGTTGATGTCGTGTAGGCCCCGTGGGCTTAGTTCATCCCTAAGGATGGCAGGTAAAGGCACTTGTCGCTAATGATTCCAGTTATCTCTTGTATAGAAAATGTTAATTGACACCCTGAAAGACGAAGGCCTACCCCTATGGAGCCGGCCACGAACTCTCAGGTGGAAGACTGCCGTTTCCCTACAGTTTGCTTTCCAGTTCCGGCAGCACATCGAACAGGTCGCCGACTAATCCATAATCCGCCACCTGGAAGATCGGTGCCTCCTCGTCCTTGTTGATGGCGACGATCACCTTGGAGTCCTTCATGCCCGCCAGATGCTGGATGGCCCCGGAAATGCCCACGGCAATGTAGAGGTCCGGGGCGACGATCTTGCCGGTCTGGCCCACCTGCATGTCGTTGGGCACGAAGCCGGCGTCCACCGCGGCACGCGAGGCGCCGATGGCCGCGCCGAGCTTGTCGGCGATGCCGTCGAGCAACTTGAAGTTCTCGCCGTTGCCCATGCCGCGCCCACCGGAGACCACCACCTTGGCCGCGGCCAGCTCGGGACGGTCGGACTTGGCCAGCTCCTCCTTGAGGAAGGTGGACTGGGCGTTGTCGGCGACGAAGTCGACCGCCTCGATGGCGGCGCTACCGCCCTCACCGACCGCGTCGAAGCCGGTGGTGCGCACGGTGATCACCTTGAGCGCGTCCTCGCTCTGGACGGTGGCGATGGCGTTGCCGGCGTAGATGGGGCGCGCGAAAGTGTCGGCGGACTCCACGGCGATGATCTCGGAGAGCTGCGCCACGTCCTTGAGGGCGGCGACCCGGGGCATGACGTTCTTGCCGTTGGTGGAGGCCGCGGCCAGCAGGTGGGTGTAGTCGCCGGCCAGTTCACTGATCAGCGCGGCGGTGGGCTCGGCGAGCAGGTGGGCGTAGGCGGCGTTGTCGGCCACCCGCACCTTGTTGACACCATCGAGCTTGGCGGCGGCCTCGGCGATGTCGCCGACGCCTTCGCCGGCGACCAGCACGTCGATAGCGCCACCACTCTCGTTGGCGATCTGTTGCGCTGCCGCCAACACGTGGGCGGTGGCGCCGGCCAGGGTGCCGTCGTGATGTTCGGCAAGGACCAGGATGCTCATGAGATCAGCTCCTTTCAAGGCACTAGTGTTAAAGAACTTTGGCTTCGTTCTTGAGTTTGTCGACCAGCTCGTCCACCGAGCTCACCTTAACGCCGCCCTTGCGATCAGCCGGCGGCTCGACCTTGAGCAGCTTGACCCTGGAGGCGACCTCGACGCCGAGATCCTCGGGGCTCTTGACGTCCATCGGCTTCTTCTTGGCCTTCATGATGTCGGGCAGCTTGGCGTAGCGCGGCTCGTTAAGGCGCAGGTCGGTGGTGACGATGGCGGGGAGCGTGAGCTCGAGGGTCTGCAGGCCGCCGTCGATCTCGCGGGTCACCTTGAGCTTGTCATTCTCGATGGCGACATCCGAGGCGAAGGTGCCCTGGGGCAGGCCGGTCAGCGCGGCGAGCATCTGGCCGGTCTGGTTGTTGTCGGTATCGATGGCCTGCTTGCCCAGGATCACCAGGCCGGGCTGCTCTTCCTCGACCAGCTTGGCCAGCGCCTTGGCGGCACCCAGTGACTCGACGCGCTCGTCGGTCTGCACATGAATGGCACGGTCGGCGCCCAGCGCCAGGGCGGTGCGCAGCTGCTCCTGGGCGGCCTTGGGGCCCACGGTGACGGCGACGATCTCGGTGGCCACGCCCTTTTCCTTCAGGCGCACCGCCTCTTCCACGGCGATCTCGCAGAAGGGGTTCATGGCCATCTTGACGTTGGTGAGGTCGACATCGGAGTTGTCCGGCTTGACCCGGATCTTGACGTTGTAGTCGACGACGCGTTTGACCGCGACGAGTACCTTCATAGTGTCCTCGCTTGGTTCACACTGGGAACCTGATGGTTGGTGAAGCGGCCTTTGCCCCGTGGTGATACCGGAGAAAATCCGCCTACTTCGGAACCGGCTGGCATGCTTTATTACGTTTCATGCAAGCGTTTGATAGGCAGGCACCGTAAAAACACTTCCAATGTGCCACAGCCACAACCTGATCAACAATCCCCGGCAACGCGGGGCCGGGCCGGGCAATGACGCGCCGCATCATCGCAGGGGGTGACCCTTTACGGCTATTATGCCTATCATGGAGTATAGCTAGAAGCAAACGACCGTTTTAAATCCTTCCGACGTTGGTCGCATGCCGTGGCAACGTCTCCCCGGGACAGCAAGGAGAGAGCAGGTGGAAGAACAAGTCGAACGCGATTCCATGGACGTCGATGTGGTCATCGTTGGCGCCGGGCCTGCGGGGCTCTCGGCAGCCTGCCGCCTGATGCAGCAGGCGAACGAGGCCGACCAGGAGCTCACCATGTGCGTGGTGGAGAAAGGCTCCGAGGTGGGTGCGCATATCCTCTCCGGGGCGGTCTTCGAACCCCGGGCCCTGGCCGAGCTGTTTCCCGACTGGGAGGAGCGCGGCGCCCCGCTGACCACGCCCGCGACCCGCGATGAGGTCTACCTTCTCAAGGACGCCGAAAAGGGTCAGAAGCTGCCCAATGCCCTGGTACCGCCGTCCATGCATAACACCGGCGGCGGCAACACGCGCTATGTGATCAGTGCCGGCAACCTCTGCCGCTGGCTGGCCGAGCAGGCCGAGGCGCTGGGCGTGGAGATCTTCCCCGGCTTCGCCGCTCAGGAGACCATCATCGAAGACGGGGTGGTCAAGGGCATCCTGATCGGCGACATGGGCGTGAGCGCCGACGGCCAGCCCAAGGACAGCTACACGCCGGGCATGGAGCTGCGCGCCAAGTACACCCTGTTTGCCGAGGGTTCCCGCGGCCATCTGGGCAAGCGCCTGATCCAGGAGTACCGCCTCGACGCGGGCAAGGACCCGCAGCACTATGGCATCGGCCTCAAGGAGCTTTGGGACATTCCCGCCGACCAGCACGAGCCCGGTCTGGTGCTGCACGGTTCCGGCTGGCCGCTGGACAAGCAGACCCACGGCGGCTGGTTCCTCTACCACGCCGAGGACCAGCAGGTTGTGGTCGGCCTGATCATGGACCTCTCCTACCAGAACCCCTGGCTGTCGCCGTTCGACGAGTTCCAGCGCATGAAGCACCACCCGGTGATCAAGCCGCATCTGGACAATGGCAAGCGCGTCGCCTACGGCGCCCGCGCCATCACCAAGGGGGGCTTGAACTGCCTGCCGAAGATGACCTTCCCGGGTGGCCTGCTGATCGGCTGTGATGCCGGCACCCTGAACTTCGCCAAGATCAAGGGCCTGCACACCGCCATGAAGTCCGGCCTGGTGGCCGCGGAGAGCGTGTTCGAGGCACTGAACGGTGGTGAAGAAGCGGCGGAGGGCGGCAAGGAGCTGACCGGCTTCACCGAGAAGTGGGAGGCCAGCTGGGCCTATGCCGAGCTTGAGGCGAGTGCCAGCTTCGGCCCGGCACTCCACAAGTACGGTACCGTGGGCGGCGGCGCCTACAACTTCGCCAACCAGCTGCTCGGCGGCAAGCTGCCCAATCTCCACGACACCACTCCGGACCATGCGACGCTCAAGCCGGCCAAGGAGTGCGAGAAGATCGACTACCCGAAGCCGGATGGCAAGCTCTCCTTCGACAAGCTCTCCTCAGTGTTCCTGTCGAACACCAACCACGAGGAGGATCAGCCGTGCCACCTGAAGCTGACGGACCCGGACGTACCGATCCGCGACAACCTGCCCGAGTTCGACGAGCCGGCCCAGCGCTACTGTCCGGCCGCGGTCTACGAGGTCGTCGAGGGGGACGACGGCAAGCCGCAGTTCCAGATCAATTTCCAGAACTGTGTGCACTGCAAGACCTGTGATATCAAGGACCCGGCCCAGAACATCACCTGGGTGGCGCCGGAAGGCGGCGGCGGGCCCAATTATCCGAATATGTAAGCTGGAAGCTTCAAGCTCCCGGACGAAGTCCGGGGGTCAGTCGCCGGTGGCCACCGGCCGGTCGGGATCGCGAATCCACTCGCTCCAGGAGCCGGCGTAGAGTCTCGGCAGGGGGCGTCCGGCCACCGCATAGGCGAGGATGGTGTGGCAGGCGGTGACGCCGGAGCCGCAGTAGGCGATCGGCGACTCGCCCTCGGGCAGCTCGTTCGCCAGTTCCTCGGCAGGCTTGAAGTGGTCGTCAGCAGCGAGATTGTCGGCACTGGGACGGCATACGGCATCGGGAATGTGGCCGGCGACCGGGTCGATCGGCTCTGACTCGCCCCGGAAGCGCTCTCTGGATCGGGCATCGATCTTGATCGCGGAGTCCGCCAGCACCTCTTCAACCGGGATATGGCTTCGGTCAGGGTAGGCCGGTTGCCAGTCGGAAGGTGGCGGCAAGGCTTCGGGGTCGCCGTCCTCCTGCAGCTCGCCACCCGCCGCCAGCCAGGCCTTGAGCCCCCCATCCAGGACACGCACCTCGGGATGACCCGCCCAGCAGGCGAGCATCCACCAGGCCCGCGCCGCCGCGAGCTGGCCACCCATGTCGTCATAAACCACCACCGGCTGTTCCGGCGTGATGCCCAGTCGCTGGACCACCGCCGTGAAGGCCGCTTGAGCCGGCAGCGGATGCCGGCCGCCCTGCCCCGGGGGCCCGGCCAGATCGCCGTCCAGGTCGAGATGGTAACTGCCCGGCAGATGGGCCTCCCACCACAGCCGGCGGCCAGCATCAGGCTCACCCAGGCGGGCACGACAATCCAGGACGCGCGGAGGGCGCGGGCCTTCCAGGGCATCGGCCAGCCCGGTAGCCGAGATCAAGGGATAGATCATGAGGTGACATCCTCGAGCAGTTCGATAGGGGCCCGGCGGGCGATCAGGCGGCGGCGCCCGGCCTGGTGGAAGTGCACCTCGATCACCGGGTTGTCCGGGTCGCCCTCCACCACGCTGATCTGGCCTTCGCCAAATACGGCATGTCGCAGGGCCTGACCGACCCGGAAACCCTCGGTGCGAGGCTCGAAGGGTTCGTCCTGAGCGACCGGAAGCCCCACCACCGGTAACGATTGGCCCAGCGCGGCCAGGTATCGCTTCACGAGGTCGGGGTCAGCGACTGCCAGAGGGCTTTCAGCCTCGCACACCTCGCCCGCTTGCGTCCCGTCGAGTCGATGGGCCACCCGTTGGCCATCCTCCCAGGCGGCCTCGGTGATGAAGCGACTGGGCCGATGGTCACCGCTGTCATGAAGCAGCACCAGTCGCTCCCGCGCCCGGGTGATGGCGACGTAGAAGAGCCGCCGTTCCTCTTCCAGACGCTCCGGGGTCAGGGGATTGTCGCGAGTGTAATGCGGAAAGTCCTCCTCGTTGATCCCCGCCAGCAGGACCAAGGGCCACTCCAGGCCCTTGGCACCATGCACCGTGCTGATCAGCACTCCGTCCTCGCAGTTCTCCACCGGCCGGGAGAGCAGTTCGATGAAGGCCGCGGTGTCGTTGCCCAGTTCACTGGCCTGCTCGATCAGCACGTCGAGCAGGCGCACATCTTCCTCGCCCTTGTCACGACGGGCGGCGGCACGCTTGAGCACCTTCTCGGCCTCCACGGCCTCTACCACGTGCTCGAGCAGGCGCGCGGGCGGCCAGGACGACCGCCGGGGCAGTTCGCAAAGCAGTGCCCAACGCTTCTTGAGGGTCCGCTGTTGATGGGGCTTCAAGCCATCGAGCAGCGGGTCGTGACGCTCCGGCCAGCGTTGGGTCTCGGCCAGCCGGTTGGCCAGTGCACGAATTCGCTCCCGGGCCACGAAGGGAGTGGGCTGGGACAGCAGCATCGCCAGGTGCGCCGGATCCTTGAGCCGGTGGGGCTCGACGGCGAGGCGTAGGTACCCGGCGAGGGCCTCGACCAGCGGCAGGCGGAAGACGAAGCGATCCTCTCGAGCCAGGCGAAAGGGGATGCCCTCGCGGAGAAGCGCCAACTGCAGGGGGACCGACAGTGCCCAGCTACGCACCAGCAGACAGGCCTCATCCAGCCCGCGAGACTCGCGACGCCAACTGTCGAGTTCGACCAGCAGCCCCTGGCTGCCCTGCCCCACGGCCAGGCGGGTTGCGGGGTTTCCCGGGGCCGCCAGGCAGAGCTGGTCGGGACGCCGACGATTGGCGGCGATGGCATGGTTGGCGGTGAGGGCCAGTGCGTGGCCATGCCGGAAGGTGGTCGAGAGCGGATAGTCGCGGGCCTCCCCGAAGGTGGCAGTGAAATTCTCCAGCATGGTGTCGGGGTGCGCGCCCCGCCACTCGTAGATGCACTGGTTGGCATCGCCTACCGCCATGACCTCGGCATCGCGTCCGGCGAGCAGTGCCAGCAACCGCTGCTGCGCCGTGTTGATGTCCTGGTATTCGTCGATGACCACGTGGTCGAGGAAGCCCTGGACCCGGCCACGCAGACCGGCATCCGCCTCCAGGGCCAGCAACGGACGATAGAGCAGATCGGCAAAGGTCATCAGCCCCTGGTCGGCCAGCAGCCGTTCGGCATGCTCGAAGGCTGGCACGAAGTGGCCCGTCTCCTCGCCGAAGTCGAGCTGACGGTGGAGCTCGGCCGGCGAAGCCATCTCGGCCTTCACCAGGCCGCAGAAGTGGGCCAGTGCCTCGAGGCGTTCTGCCTCGAGGGCTGACTCGCGCGCCTCGGGTAGCTCGCCCAGGGCGGCCAGCGTGGCCTGACGCAGCAGTCGCTCGAGCTGCCAGTCGGCCGTCAGCAGCTGGCGCGGCGCGAGCACTCCCCAGCGGGTCAGGCTGCCGGTCAGCCGGTGGCCGAGGGAGTGGAAGGTACGCACGTCCGGCAGCGCCTGACCGGCCGGCGCCATCTCGGCCAGGCGGGCCTGGAAGTCTTCCCGGGCCGAACGGTTGAACATCAGCACCAGAATTCGCGCCGGAGCGACGCCCTGTGCAAGCAGGTGCAGCACTCGGGCGACCATGGTCGTCGTCTTGCCGGCACCGGCCACCGCCGCGACTCGCGCGTGCCCCCGTTCGTGAGCGACCACGGCGCGCTGCTCGGGGGTCAGCTGACGGATCAACGACATGGCGTCTCGCCATCTCGCCGTGAGTCCGCATCAAGCCGCCCCAAGGGCTGCCAGATGCCCTCGCTGGTCAGGCCCAGCTCGAGGACGCCTTCTCCAAGCTCACGCGTCTCGGACTGCTCCACCAGGCGGTAGTAGACGTTGCGTCCCAGCCGCGCAGAGAGCCCGAAGCGCACGGGTACCTCCGGTACCGTTTCACCGGCCGGGGTCTCGCTGAGCATCAGCCGATGGGCCTCGCCGAGCGCCAGGCGGTCGCCGACATTGGTGGTCAGCCACCACTGGCCGTCTTCCTCGCGATCAGCATCCACCACCAGGAAGGGGCGATCCTCGACCCGAATACGCTGGCTCTCGACCGGGGTCACCAGCACGTAGTCGCCATCGGGGTTGCGGCGCAGGATGGTCGAGAGCAGGCGCACCAGCCGGGGACGGGCAATGGGCGTGCCCTCATGGATCCAGCGGCCGTCAGCGGTGATCGTGAGATCCATCACCCCCTGTTGTTCGGGATGCCAGCGATCCACGGGCGGGATCTCGCCATCGGGCTCGATCTGGGCCAGCAGTGGGTCGAGTTGCATGGTACGGCCCTCCGAGGGATGCATCCTTCGAGTCTAGACCAGCCCGGCGGAGCGCAGGGCGTCGCGCACGTCCGCCGGCGCTTCGGGTGCAGCGGCGCGGAACAGCCGGTAGAAGTTGGCCGTGGTCTGGGCCGCGACTTCCTCGATACTGATATCCCGCTCAACGGCGATGCACTCGGCCACCTCGACCACCCAGGCCGGCTCATTGGGCTTGCCCCGATGCGGTACCGGCGCCAGGTAGGGGCTGTCGGTCTCGATCAGCAGCCGGTCCAGCGGCAGGCGTCGTGCCAGGTCGCGAAGCGATTCTGCGTTGCGAAAGGTGACGATGCCGGACAGCGAGATAAAGAAACCGTGGCGTACCGCTTCTCGTGCCATGTCCAGGTCCTCGGTGAAGCAGTGCAGTACGCCGCCTACCGCCGGGTCGATGTGCTCGCGAATCAGTGCCAGGGTGTCATCCCGCGCCTCGCGGGTATGGACGATCACCGGCAACCCGAGTTCGCTTGCGGCAACCAGCTGGCGCCTGAACCGCTCTCGCTGCACCTCCCGGGAAGGCACGCTGTCGGGAGCCTTGTCGATATAGTGGTAGTCCAGGCCACATTCACCGATGGCCACGGCGCCGACGCGTTCGGCCGCGTCCTTGACCGCCGCGACGCTGGGCTCCTCGGCCAGGCTGTGCAGCGGATGGACACCGGCTGAGATCACCACGTCGTCGTGGTCACGAGCGATATCGGCCAGGGCCGACGTGTCCTCCAGGGTCACGGCGATGGCCAGGAACTGGCGCACGTCGCGGGCGCGGGCGGCATCGAGGGCAGCGGCCAAGTCGCCGCCGTGGGTGCCGGGGTCGAGACGATCGAGATGGCAGTGGGAATCGACGAACATTCAGACAACAACCGATGTGAAGGGGTGGAGGGGGGGGAGACGCGGGCCATCAGAGCGTATAGGTCGGGGCGCCCTTGTCGAGCTGGCCGGCCAGCAGGGTCTCGATGCGATCCCGCACGGCCTGGTCCTCGGCACTGAAGTGGATGCCGATGCCCGGGACGCGTCGCCCGGCTACGCCCTCGGGCGAAACCCAGATCACTTGCCCGGTGACAGGCACCCGTTCGGTGTCACCCGGTAACATGAGCAGCAGGAAAACCTCCTGGCCCAGCTCGTAGCGCTCGCGGGTGGGCACGAAGATACCGCCACGCTCCAGCACCGGCATGTAGGCCGACAGCAGGGTCGAGACATCCTGAATCGTCAGGGAGAGCGCTTTCTGTGCAGCCATGGGGCCTCCTCAGTCAAGGGCACAACAGGTCAAGAGCGCAGCAGCGTGGACCAGCGGACCAGCCAGGCCTCGAGGACTAACTGGGGATTGGGGTTGCCTCCTTCGGCCAGAAGACGACGCTGCTCACGGGCATAGTCCAGCAGGCGGAACCAGTCGCGTACCCGAGCATTCTTGACTGCCTGTCGATACAGGACCAGCAGGTCGGGGTTGCGCAGCTCACGGGTGTCGCCCGAGAGTCCCAGGCGAATCAGGTCTTCGAGCCAGGCAATACCGTACCACAGGATGGCGTCGATGGACTGGCGCTCCAGGCGGGCCGCCTCGGCCACCGGTTCGGCCCCCCTGACCAGCGCCTCGAAGGTATCGAGGAGCTGCTGGCGCAGGGCCCGGGATTCCGGTTCGGCGAGTTCCAGTGCCCGTAGCGGCAGTCCCCCTGAAGCCCGGAACCAGAAGTGAACCTCCTCCTCGCCGCCCAGGCGCTCCGCCAGCCACGCCCGGCACTCGCTCTCGGCCGGCACCGCCAGACGCCATTGCTGGCAGCGTGAGCGGATAGTGGGCAGCAGACGCGAGGGAATGTCGGCGAGCAGGATGAACAGCGTCCGCCCACCGGGCTCCTCCAGGCTCTTGAGCAGCGCATTGGAGGCCGACACGTTCATGGCCTCGGCGGGGGAGATCACGATCACGCGATATCCCCCCTGCTGGGCGGTCTGGGCGACGAAACCGTTGACCTCGCGGATCGGCCCGATGCGGATCTGTCGCTTGCCCTCCTCCGGGGCCACGCGCAGCAGGTCCGGATGGTAGCCCGAGGCCAGCATGTGGCAGGCATGGCAATGGCCGCAGGCGACCTCGCCCGGAGAGGCGCAGAGAGTCCTTGCCACCAGGGCCTCGGCCAACGACTGCTTGCCGATACCATGAGCCCCCGATATCAACAGCGCATGGGGCAATCTCCCGCTTTCGGCCAGGCGCACCAGTTCCTGCCATCGCGATTGCAGCCAAGGCAGTGGGCGAGGGACCTCGATCTCGCTCATGACCAGGCCACCAGTCGCTCGTTCAGCCGTGCCAGCAGTTCCGCCTGGACCGCGGCCAGGCCGGCACCGGCATCGATCACCACCATACGGTCGGGCGCCGCCTCGGCCCGGACGAGGTAGGCTCGGCGCACCGCCTCGAAGAAGGCGTCGCGCTCCCGCTCGAAGCGGTCGCGTGCGCCGCCCTGGTCCTGGAGACGTCCGTCGAGCCGCTGTTGGGCCGCGGCCATGGGCATGTCCAGCAGTAGCGTCAGGTCGGGCTCGAGCCCCTGCTGGACGAAGGCCTCGAGCTCGGCGATGCGCGCCGCCTCGATACCGCGCCCGCCCCCCTGGTAGGCATAGGTGGCATCGGTGAAGCGGTCGCAGACCACCCAGGCGCCGCGCGCCAGGGCCGGGCGGACAACTCTCGCCAGATGCTGGGCCCGGGCGGCGAAGACCAGCAGCAGTTCGGCATCCGGATCGAGAGGCTCCTCGCCATCGGGATCGAGCAGCAGGCGACGTATCGCCTCGGCACGTGGCGTTCCGCCGGGCTCGCGGGTCGCCACTACCTCGTGGCCGCGGGCCCGCAGGTGGTCGACCACCAGGGCCAGGTTGGTGGACTTGCCCACCCCCTCCCCGCCTTCCAGGGTAATGAAGCGTCCCTTTCCTTGATTGTCACTCCGCTCGTGACTTTCCCGGCGACCGGCCTGCGAGGAGGCGCTGTGAATACCTCCGTGTACGCTACCGACGCCTTCCCTGGCGAAGGACCTCCTCTGCGGCCTGTACCCGGCGTCCCTCGCTGGCCGGTCGGGGTCGTTATTGCACATGCCTGCTCCAGTCAGCGATTGCGGATATACCGGTTCACCGCATTGTTGTGCTCGCGCAGGGTACGCGAGAAGTGGTGGGTGCCGTCGCCCTTGGAAACGAAATAGAGTGTCTCGCCCTCCTCGGGCTGCACTGCCGCTTCCAGCGCGGCCCGCCCGGGGAGAGCGATCGGCGTGGGGGGCAGGCCCTCGATCACGTAGGTGTTGTAGGGTGTGGCCTCGCGCAAATCAGCGTGAGTGATGTTGCCCTCATAGCGCTCGCCCATGCCGTAGATCACGGTGGGATCGGTCTGCAGCCGCATGCCGCGCTCCAGACGCCGCGTGAAGACGCCGGCGATCTCGGGACGCTCTTCGGGTGCGCCGGTCTCGCGCTCGATCAGCGAGGCCATGATCAGCGCCTCGTAGGGGGTCTCGAGGGGCAGGTCGTCGTCACGTTCTGCCCATACCTCGTCGAGGGTGGACTCCATGCGTTCCAGGGCCTGGCGAAGAATCTCCAGGTCGCTGAGTCCCTTGTGATAGCGGTAGGTATCAGGAAAGAACCAGCCCTCGGGGTGCTGTCCCTCACGACCGAGTCGGGCCATCACCTCCTCGTCGGAGAAGCCCTCGGTGAGGTGATCCAGCTTCGGTGCAGCATCCAGCAATTCGCGCATCTGGCGGAAGGTCCAGCCTTCGGGAATGGTCAACGGGTAGCTGACCACGTCGCTGCTGCCCAGCAGAGACAGCAGTTCGCGGCCACTCATGCCAGGCTCCAGACGATATTCGCCGGGACGCAGGCGGGGCAGAGCCTCGGGTTCCAGGCGGGCAAGCAGGCGAAAGGCCCAGGCATCGCCAATGATCCCCTGTTCGCCCAGTTCACTCACCACCCGATGGTAGCCGGCACCAGCGGGCACTTCGTAGAGTGCCGACTCCTCGAGGACGATGGGCGCCTCGAGTCGTGACAGCCAATAGCGATACCCGGCAAATCCCACCAGGGCGGCCAGGATGATCAGGACCAGCAGAATCTTCAGTACACGCCCCATCTGGGTCGTCCTCGTCATTCAATCGTCAAGCCGTGTCGGATAGCCCAGGGGTTCATGCGCCAATGCCTGCAGGCGACGATGATCCGCCCCGATGCTCCAGCGCCGCAGGAGCTCTCCACCGGTCCCGTCCAGCCGGGTTACCGGCCAGACCCCCTGCACCGAGTTACCGAGCCAGACCGCCTCGGCACTGAGCAGCACCTCGGGAAAGGCATCCACCTCGTCGATGGAAAGGCGCTCGAGCAGCTCCGTGCGCAAGGTGCCGGCCACTCCGCAGCGCGTCAGGCGTGGCGTTTCTAGCCGCCCATCGCGCTGCCAGAACACGTTCATGCAGGTGGCCTCCACCAGACGACCCTCACTATCGCAAAGCAGCCCCTCGGCGATCTCGGCATCCGACCACTCGTCCCGCGCCAGCACGTTCTCCAGACGGTTGAGGTGCTTGAGACCCGCCAGTGCCGGCTGGAGTCCCAGCCGTAGGCGACAGTGGCGAACGCGCACGCCCGCCTTCCAGCGGGAGGTATCCGGCGCAAAGGGAGACAGCTGCCAGCGTAGCCGCGGCCTGGGGGATTCCGGCGGCGCATAGCCGCGACCGCCACTGCCGCGTGTCAGCATCAACTTGAGCACCGCCAGGCCCTCCGGGGCGTCAACCAGGGGGGCAGCGAGACGATGCTGTACCGGAATGGGGAAGCCCAGCGCCTGACAGCCACGGGCCAGGCGCGCCAGGTGCGCCTCCCACAGCAGCGGGACGCCGTCACGCACCAGCACGGTCTCGAAGAGGCCGTCGCCATAGGCGACGCCGCGATCATCCAGCGGCCAGGCCTCCGGCGAGGCCTCTGTTCCCACCTGGCGAGCCTCGGGCCTCACACCCGGGTGAAGACCAGAGTACCGTTGGTGCCGCCGAAACCGAAGGAGTTCGACAGGCTGACGTCGATCTTCATCTCGCGAGCGGTATGGGGCACGTAATCGAGATGGCAGCCGTCCTGGGGGTTGTCCAGGTTGATGGTCGGCGGTGCCACCTGGTCGCGGATCGCCAGCACGCTGAAGACCGCCTCGACGGCACCGGCAGCCCCCAGCAGGTGGCCGATCATCGACTTGGTGGAGCTGACGGCCACCGACTTGGCGGCCTCGCCCATCACCTGCTCGACGGCGCGGCTCTCGGCCAGGTCGCCGTGGGCGGTCGAGGTGCCATGGGCATTGATGTAGTCGACGGCCGAGGGATCGATGCCGGCATCGCGGATGGCGTTGCGCATGGAGCGCGCGGCGCCGTGGCCATCTTCCGGCGGTGCGGTCATGTGGTAGGCATCATCGCTCATGCCGAAGCCGGTGAGCTCGGCGTAAATGGTCGCCCCGCGCGCCTTGGCCTGCTCGTACTCCTCGAGCACGATCACGCCAGCGCCATCGGAGAGTACGAAGCCGTCGCGTTCCCGATCCCAGGGTCGACTCGCCGCGGCAGGATCCTCGTTGCGGGTGGAAAGCGCACGCGCCGCCGAGAAGCCGCCCAGGCCCAACGGCGTCGTCGCCATCTCGGCGCCCCCGCAGACCATCACGTCGGCATCACCGTAGGCGATGGTGCGAGCACTGTAGCCGATGTTGTGGGTTCCGGTGGTACAGGCCGTGGTGATGGCGATGTTGGGTCCGCGGAACCCGTGCTGAATCGCCAGGTTGCCGGAGATCATGTTGATGATCGACCCCGGCACGAAGAAAGGCGAGATCCGTCGCGCTCCGCCATTGAGCAGGGCTGTGTGGTTATGTTCGATCATCGGCAGGCCACCGATTCCCGAGCCGATGGCCACGCCGATACGATCGGCATTGCCGTCGTGACACTCGATCCCGGCATCCTCGATCGCCTGGGCACCGGCAGCCATCCCGTACTGGATAAAGAGGTCCATCTTGCGGGCCTCCTTGGGATTGAGGTACGGGCTGATGTCGAAGCCCTTCACCGACCCGCCAAAGCGGGTGTTGAAGGCGCTGACATCGAAGTGTTCGATGGGCGCGATACCGCTCTTGCCGGCCAGGATGCTGGCCCAGCTCTCCTCAACGGCATTCCCCACCGGCGTGACCAGACCCAGCCCGGTCACCACAACCCTTCTACGAGCCATCAGCTTCCCTCCAGACAACCTTGGTGACACGACCCCACAAGGGAGTCGTCATTGCACGCATTATACCCGAGTCTCCCCGACCTGTACGGGCTCGACAAGTTCGCGTCGCGCATAGCATGAGAGCCGTCCTGCCATGGCAGGACGGCTCTCCACGGGGCCAGGACCCCGAACGCCTCAGCAAGCGGTATCGACCGCCACCTTACTGGTGGGCGTTGACGTAGTCGATGGCTTCCTGAACGGTCGTGATCTTCTCGGCTTCCTCATCAGGAATCTCGGTGTCGAACTCCTCTTCGAGCGCCATCACCAGCTCGACGGTATCCAGGGAATCGGCGCCAAGGTCTTCAGTGAAGGAAGAGGAGTTCTGAATGTCTTCTTCCTTGACGTTGAGACGCTCGGCAACAACCTTCTTCACGCGCTCTTCGATGGTGCTCATTATGACGTACTCCAGTCGTTCACATTGGCCGTTCGGAAAACCAGCCGTTAAAGATCCAGATCCGCTAGCCGGAAGCTGCGGAGTAGTTTATAGACGCCCCCGAGTCGGCGCAACCGCCTAGCCCCGGAGGCTTCAACGCATGTTCATGCCACCGTTGACGTGCAAGGTTTCACCCGTAATGTAGCCTGCCATGTCGCTGGTAAGAAAGCCCACAGCCGCGGCAATCTCTTCAGGGTCACCGAGCCGGCCCAGCGGAATCTCGCCGAGCAGCACCTTGCGCTGCTCCTCCGGCAGGGACTGGGTCATGTCGGTGGCAATGAAGCCGGGTGCCACCGCATTGACGGTAATGGCTCGCGAGGCAACCTCGCGCGCCAAGGCCCGGGTGAAGCCCTCCATGCCCGCCTTGGCGGCAGCATAGTTGGTCTGCCCCATATTGCCCATGGTAGCCACCACCGAACTGATCGAGACGATGCGGCCGAAACGGGCCCGGGTCATGCCGCGAAGACAGGACTTGCCGACGCGATAGACCGACTTGAGGTTGGTGTCGATCACCGAGTCCCACTCGTCTTCCTTCATGCGCATCAGGAGATTGTCGCGCGTGATGCCGGCATTGTTGACCAGAATGGTCGGGGCTCCGAACTCCTCGGTGACCGCCTTGACCAGGCCGTCGACGCTGGCCTGATCGGTAACATCCAACTGGCGCCCCGCCCCCTCGATACCCGCCTCGGCGAGATACGCACCGATGCGTTCGGCACCGGCATCGGTGGTAGCCGTACCGATCACGATACGTCCCTGTTGGCCCAGTTCCTGAGCGATAGCGCGGCCGATGCCGCGACTGGCCCCGGTAATCAGGGCGACTCTACGTTCGGTTGTCATGGTCTCTTCCGTCCAGGGGGAGATGGATCAGCCATTGGCCGAAGGTGACTGGCCGACGGCTTGCCTGGCCAGTTCGAGTGCCGCAGAGAGGCTATCCGGGTCGTTGACCGCCAGCCCCTTGCTGCCTCGGGCAATTCGCTTGTTTAGTCCGGTGAGCACCTTGCCCGGTCCACACTCGATGAACACCTCGGTGCCCTGCCCGGTCATCGCCTCGATGCAGGAGGTCCAGCGAACCGGCTGGTAGAGCTGCTCGATCAGGCGAGTCCGCAGGGTCTCCACGTCGGCATGAGCCTGGGCATCGACATTCTGGAATACCGTGTAGCGCGGCGAACGAAGCTCCACCTCATCCATTGCCACAGCCAGACGCTCGGCAGCCGGACGCATCAGATCGCAGTGCGACGGCACCGACACCGGCAGTGGCATCGCGCGCTTGGCGCCGGCTTCCTGACAGGCGACGATAGCCCGCTCCACCGCGGCCTTGCTGCCCGCAATCACCACCTGTCCCGGGGCATTGTAGTTGACGGCAGCGACCACGTCGCCGTCGGCGGCCCGGGCACAGGCCTGCTCCACCGCCGCGTCATCGAGGCCGAGAATTGCCGCCATGGCACCCTCGCCGGCAGGCACGGCCTCTTGCATCGCCTCGCCGCGCAGCTTCACCAGCCGCACACCCTGGGCGAAGGGCAAGGCACCGGCACACACCAGAGCGCTGTACTCGCCCAGGCTATGACCGGCCATGGCGCCGGGACGCGGCCCCTCGAGTTCTTGCCAGACACGCCAGACTGCCACGCTGGCAGTGAGCAGCGCCGGCTGTGTGCAGGCAGTGGCATTGAGGGTCTCGGCCGGCCCCTCCTGCACCACCTGCCAGAGGTCGTAGCCCAGGGCATCGGCCGCTTCCTCGAAAGTTGTGCGCACCACGCTGTAGCGCTCTGCCAGCTCACGCAGCATGCCGATCTGCTGGGAGCCCTGCCCGGGAAAGATGAGGGCAAGGGATTGCGTCATGTCGATCACCTTTGCGCTTGTTGGCTGTCGTCGATGCCGGTCACGTCCGGCATGATTGGCCCGTCGGGCCTGGATCCGCTCTCGATTCGACCGCCGGCGGCCGAATCGACAGGGGAACGGCGATGGTACAATTCAGCGGCCAACCGGCTAGGCAGGTCACGCCTCACCTCATTCACCGCCCGTTGAACCGCATAGCGAAAACCCGTGGCATCGGCGCTGGCGTGGCTCTTGATCACGATCCCGTCCAGCCCCAGCAAGCTGGCGCCATTGTAGCGCACCGGATCGAGCTCACCCTTGAGGCGCCGCAACGCCGGACGGGCGAGCAGCCCCACCAGCCGGCTGCCCCAGTGGGCCTCGAAGGTCGCCTGGACCCGCTCGACGAGCAGCCGCGCCAGACCCTCGCTGGCCTTGAGTACCGCATTGCCGACGAAACCGTCGCAGACCACCACGTCGGCTTCACCGCTGAAGATCCCATCACCCTCTACATAGCCCAGGTAAGCGATGTCGGGATGTCGACGAAGCCAGGCATCGGCATCGCGCACGCTGCGCGTGCCCTTGGTGCCCTCGACACCGACGTTGAGCAGTGCCACCCGCGGCGCGGCGAGGCCGTCCACATGGCGTGCCATTACCTCACCCATCAGGGCAAAGTCGACAAGCCGCTCGGCACTGGCCTCTACGTTGGCGCCCAGGTCGAGCAGGTAGCAGCGGCCCAGGGCTCGGGTAGGAATGGCAGTGCTGATCGCCGGTCGAGGAATCCCTGCTACCGTGCCCAGGGCACGCCGTGCCAGGGCCATCAAGGCGCCGGTGTTGCCGGCGCAGACCCCGGCCGCGGCATCGCCGCCGGCAACGCAGTCGAGCATTCGGGCCATGCTGGTATCGCTACCCTGACGCAGCACCTCACTGGGGCGCTGGGACTGCTGGACGACTGAAGGCGCATCCTCGACGCGCAGACGCGACGCTGCCGCAGCAAGTTGCCGCGGCAAGCGGGCAATCTCATCCTCCAGCCGCCCGGCAGGGCCGAACAGGAGCAGCTCGAGATCAGGATCGTCGCAGACGGCCTCGGCAGAGCCTAGGACGGCAGGGCGGGGACCGAGGTCCCCGCCCATCGCATCGATGGCAATCCGCACGTCAGCGGCCAGCCTCTAGCAACCGAGACGCCGTCTCGTCAGACTTCCACGACCTTGCGACCACGATAGAAGCCGTCCGGGGACACATGGTGGCGCAGATGGGTAGTACCGGTTTCCTTGTCCTGGGACAGGGTCGGGGCGGTGAGGGCATCGTGGCTGCGACGCATGCCGCGCGTGGAACGGGTCTTGCGGTTCTTTTGAACTGCCATGGGTAGTCACTCCAGAGTGAAACGAGGATGTATCAGAGTTTGCCCTTGATCTGCCGCAGCACATCGAAAGGGCTCGCGGGGGGGCTGGCCGACTCGTCGGTCGCTTCTCCGCTGTTCAGCTGGTCGCGCGACACCTTGCACTCGGCCTCGCTGTGGTAAACCACCTGGGGCAAGCTGAGGATGAGTTCATCCTCGACCACCGCCAGCAGGTTCAGCTGTTCGTTTTCCACCAGCACCGGCTCGTGGGTGCTCGGCAGTTCGGCGGCCAGGGCGTCACTGGTAACCATGCCCAGCCGGAAATCGCTTTCGACCTGTTGCGCCATAGGCTCGAGACAGCGCCGGCACGGCAGCTGCAGCTCAGCTTTGAGGTGCCCACGAATCTCCCTTCGCCCCTGGGGGTCGATGGCGAAATCCATCCATACCTGGGCATCGCCTGACTGGGCGCCGACTTCCTCGGCGAGCCTCGCCATTTCGGTGAGCGCTACCAGGCCTTCCAGGTGTTCGGCACGAGCCACGAGCTTATAAGGCTCGACCCTGCCGGGGAGTCTTGAGGTCAACATAGGCGCGCAATGATAGGCACTCCCCCTGCCCCTGTCAAAGCTGCCATCGTCCCGGGTTACCATGGCGATTAACCCCCATGATTGGCGCTGCCGACTCGCTGCTCCACCAACCCGCCCAGGAGAACGCCCATGCCCAACTTGATCCTTGCCTCAGGCTCGCGCTGGCGCCGTCAGTTGCTTGACCGCCTGGAGATTCCCTATGCCTGGGAGAGCCCCGACATCGACGAAACGCCACGCCCGGGCGAGGCACCCGAGGCTCTGGTGCACCGTCTGGCGCTGGGCAAGGCCGAGCGGCTGGCCGAGCGCTTTCCCGCCCACCTGATCATCGGCTCCGACCAGGTGGCGCTGTTCGGCGGCGAGATCCTCGGCAAGCCCGGCGACGCGGCCACCGCCCGCGCCAACCTGAGCCGCTTCTCCGGCCAGCGCGTGCGCTTCCTCACCGGCCTGGCGCTGCTCGACACCGCGCAGGGCCGCCACCGGGTCTGTCACGAGACCTATGACGTGCTGTTCCGACACCTCAGCGAGGGCGAGATCGCCCGCTATGTGGAAAAGGAAAAGCCCCTGGACAGCGCCGGCAGCTTCCGCATGGAGGGGCTGGGCATCGCCCTGTTCGAGAAGCTCGAGGGGGATGACCCCAACACCCTGATCGGCCTGCCGCTGATCCGGCTATGCGTGATGCTGCGCGAGGCCGGGCTGGATCCGCTGGGGCCCGTGACCTGATACCGCGGCTTTTTCGGCGACAGATCTCCGACGCAGCTCATGTCGATGCCCCAAACCTGTTTGGCGCTCTATGGTAGCTGATAACGCACCGGCGACTCACCCCGCGGCACGCCAAGCCACTCCATGGCCACCCGGCCGAACTGGCGGGAAATCCGCTCGAAGGGGTCGAGACGTGGCGTGTAATCGCGCGTTCTCGCCTCGCCAAGCCGCGCGCGGGCCACGCCATCGAGGCTGTCGAGTTCGTCCACCAGTCCCAGCTCGAGGGCCTGCTCGCCACTCCAGATCAACCCGCTGAACAGACGCTCATCGTCGACGAGGCGCTCGCCGCGCCCCTTGCGCACCGCTGCGATGAACTGCTCATGGGTGTTCTCGAGCACCGACTGCCAGAACTCGCGCTGTGCCGGGGCGATGTCGGAAAAAGGGTCGAGGAATGCCTTGTTCTCGCCGGCCGTAAAGACACGGCGCTCGACCCCCAGGCGCCCGATGGCCTCCTCGAAGCCGAAACCGGCGTGGACGACGCCGATAGAGCCTACCAGACTGGCCGGTGCGGCGATGATCTCGTCAGCCGCCGCAGCCACATAGTAGGCGCCACTGGCGCCGATATCCTCGACCACTGCCAGAACTGGCTTGTCACCAGACTCGCGCAACCGCATGACCGCCTCGAAGATACGTTGTGACTGAACGGGGCTGCCACCGGGGCTGTTGATATGCAGCACCACCGCCTCGACCTCTTCAACGTTCCAGGCTCGCTCCAGCCCCTCGATGATGCGCTCGGCGCTGGCCGGAGAGTCACTATCGATGACCCCCTTGAGTTCGACGACGCCGAGATGCGGTCGGTCAGGCGGCCCGCTGCCCGGGGCGCCGAAGAGCCCGTAAAGCGTCGTCGAGAGCGAGGCCAGGATCAGCAGCGCAAAGAAGAAGCGGAAGAACAGCTTCCAGCGCCGGGAACGGCGCTGTTCCGCCAGTACCCCGCCAACCCAGCGGTCCATCATCTCCAACTGGGCAAGGCGCTGACGTTCACGCAGGGTCTCGGCATCCTCACCGGGGGGTGGCGGTTGATCGGTGTGCTGCCCCTCTCGCTCCCGGCGGGCCTGCTCCGGGGTCAACTCCGGCCCACTCGTCCAGCGATCGCCGTGCTTGTCGTCGTCACTCATGGTCATTCTGTTCCTTGGTCAGCTAGCCGTAGAGCCAGTCGAAGAGTTCACTCGCCGCTTCGGCCGTGAACACCGGTCGGCTGGCGGAGAGACGCGCCGGGTCATGCACGCCCCAGGTCACCGCGATCCGGTCCATGCCCATCGCTCGCGCCATCTCGAGGTCATATTCGGTATCGCCGACCATCACCGCCTCGCCGACATCGACATCGAGTTCTACAAGGAGCTCCTCGAGCATTCGGGGGTGTGGCTTGGAGAGCGTCTCGTCGGCGGTACGGCTGGCATGGAACCAGCCCCCGCTGCCGCTCTCGTAGAAGATGCGATCCAGGCCGCGGCGACTCTTGCCGGTGGCCACGGCCAGACGCTGGTTTGCCCTGCCCCGCAGACGCTGGAGGCCGGCCTCGACCCCGGGATAGAAACGCAGAGAGCCTGTGTCGCCCTCGACGAAATGGTAGGCATAGCGCGCCCTCAGCAGCTCGCCACGCTCAGCATCGATACCCGGGCAGAGGGTGGCGATGGCTTCAGGCAGCCCGAGGCCGATGATGTTGCGAACCGCCTCCGTCTCAAGCTCGCCCCAGCCCGCTTCGCGAGACGCCAACTGCATGCTGGAGACGATTCGCTCGATAGAGTCCATCAGGGTGCCATCCCAGTCGAAGATGGCCAATCGATAGCGCATGAAACCTCCGTGTCAGAGGCCCTTGCGGGCCCTGTCCAGCACCGCATCGAGCTCATCGGGCAGCGGCGCCTTGATCCTCACCGGCCGACCGCTGCTGGGTTCGGGAAAGGACAGGGCCGACGCATGCAGAAACAGACGCGATAGCCCCAGAGTGGCCGCTAGCCGCTGACTCTCGCGGCCGCCATACTTGTCATCGCCAAGCAACGGATGGCCCGCGTGAGCCGCGTGCACACGTATTTGATGGGTACGTCCGGTGACCGGCTCGGCCTCGATCAGGGTGACCTTCTCGAAGGCCTCACGTACCGCGAATCGCGTGCGAGCCACTTTGCCGTCCGCCTCGACCCGCACGCGGCGCTCACCGTTGGCAAGCTCGTAGCGGTCGAGCCGGGCGCTGACAAAGTCACGTCGTGCCGGCCAGCGCCCCGCCACCAGTGCCAGGTACTGCTTGTCCATCTGGCGCTCCTTGAGCGAAGCGTTGAGCGCCAACAGCGCAGGACGCGACTTCGCCAGCAGCAGGCAACCCGAGGTATCACGATCCAGGCGATGGACAAGCTCCAGAAAATCCAGATCCTCACGCACCTGGCGCAGCGCCTCGATCAGGCCGATCTTCACGCCACTGCCGCCGTGCACGGCGAGACCCGATGGCTTGTTGAGCACCATCCAATCGCGCCCCTCGAGCAGCACGCTGCCGGCGAGCAGGTTGCGCAGGTTGTCGCTGACCTCGCGAACAGCTTCACGGGGCGAGAGGCGCAACGGCGGAATCCGCACCAAGTCCCCCAGAGCAAGGCGAGTATCGGCCTTGACCCGCTTCTTGTTCACCCGCACCTCGCCCTTGCGCACGATGCGGTAGACGAGCGCCCTGGGCGCTCCTTTCATGCGCGTCAACAGGAAGTTGTCGACCCGCTGACCCACCTGGCCCTCGGTCACTTCCACCCACTGCACGTCGCGCCCTTCGGCCATGCCGCCACTCCACTGGATACCTGCTTGGAAGGCGCATTCTACCGCAGTGCCGACCATCCTGCGTCAATTGCTGGTAACCCCCTTTACTGGTATATTGTCATCTCGCTTCAGCGGGTTGTCATGATCCGCGAGAGCGCCTGCACGACAGACACGCAGGCCGGAGCGAAAAGATCAGGCCGCGACGATCCTCGCCAATCCGAGGTCCCGCCGCCGAAAAGCAAGCGATACAACGCCACGCCCGGCTTCGGCTTCGCTCCCTGCAGCGTGGCCGAACGCCACGGGATACGACCAACAACGTGCCGGTGGCCGGCGTTGGCGAATCGATGAATGCCAGGTGTTGGCGGTGACCGCAGGGCCGGATGGGCGACGTCCCACCGAGACATGTCCTGCCTCCGCCCCGTACTCAACATGACCATGCCGTGTCGGACGCATCGTGCAAGGATGTCCCGAAACGGTTGGGCGCATCACCGCATCCGCGACATGCGCTGAGCACAAGCACGCAGCAACCAGCGGTTCGCCTTCGTCGTTGACCGCCATCCGGCCGTCCCTGATTGCGAGACGACATGAAACGGATGCTCATCAATGCGACCCAGCCCGAAGAGCTGCGGGTCGCGCTGGTCGATGGACAACGCCTGTACGACCTGGACATCGAGTCCGGCGCTCGGGAACAGAAGAAAGCCAACATCTACCGTGGCAAGATCACCCGCGTAGAGCCCTCCCTCGAAGCCGCCTTCGTCGACTTCGGTGCCGATCGTCACGGCTTCTTGCCGCTCAAGGAGATTTCCCGCGACTATTTCCTGAAAGAATCCTCGGGCCGTCCCAGTATCAAGGAAGTGCTCAAGGAGGGACAGGAAGTGATCGTCCAGGTGGATAAGGAGGAGCGCGGCAACAAGGGCGCCGCTCTGACCACCTTCATCAGCCTCGCCGGTCGCTTCCTGGTGCTGATGCCCAACAATCCCCGTGCCGGCGGCATCTCGCGGCGGATCGAGGGCGAGGAGCGCAGTCAGCTGAAGGAGGCCATGAGCCAGCTGACCGTGCCCGACAAGATGGGACTGATCGTGCGCACGGCCGGCATCGGCCGCTCTCCCGAGGAACTGCAGTGGGACCTGGACTATCTCGTCCAGGTGTGGGAGTCGATCACCGAAGAGGCCGGCAAGCGCCCGGCGCCCTTCCTGATCTACCGTGAATCCAACGTCATCATCCGCGCCATGCGCGACTATCTGCGCCAGGACATCGGCGAGGTGCTGATCGACAGCGAGCAGGTCCATCAGGAAGCCCTGACCTTCATCCGCCAGGTGATGCCCTCCTACCAGCAGAAGATCAAGCTCTACGTCGACGAAGTGCCACTCTTCTCGCGCTTCCAGATCGAGTCGCAGATCGAGACCGCCTACGAGCGAGAGGTCAAGCTGCCCTCCGGCGGTTCCATCGTCATCGACCATACCGAGGCACTGGTCTCCATCGATATCAACTCGGCGCGGGCCACCCGCGGTAGCGATATCGAGGAGACCGCGCTGCAGACCAACCAGGAGGCAGCCGACGAGATCGCCCGACAGCTGCGTCTGCGCGATATCGGCGGCCTGGTGGTGATCGATTTCATCGACATGAGCCCGGCCCGCAATCAGCGCGAGGTCGAGAACCGCATGCGCGATGCGCTCAAGCTTGATCGCGCCCGGGTACAGATCGGCCGTATCTCGCGCTTCGGGCTGATGGAGATGTCTCGCCAGCGGCTGCGCCCGTCGCTTGGCGAGACCAGCGGCGTGGTCTGCCCGCGCTGCGACGGCCAGGGCACCATCCGCGATGTGCGCTCCATCTCGCTCTCCATCATGCGCCTCATCGAAGAAGAGGCGATGAAGGAGCGCAGCGCCCAGATCCGCGCCATCCTGCCGGTGCCGGTGGCCACCTACCTGCTCAACGAGAAGCGCGCCGTGCTGGCCGAGATCGAACGGCGGCAGGGCGTGCGCGTCTTGATGCTGCCCAATCCGGACATGGATACCCCCCACTATGATGTCCAGCGCCTGCGCGAGGACCACGTGGATGAAGAAGGTACCACGACCCTGTCCAGCTTCGAGCTCTCCACCGATTCCGAGGTCGGCAAGGAGCCGGAGGCCGCCTTCGGTAAACCGGTCCAGCGCGCCGAGGCCGCAGTAAAGACGGTGATCCACCACGAGCCGGCACCCGCCTCCCTGCAGCAGCAGGAAGTGCCTGAAGCCCCGTCGACGCCCAAGGTGGCAAGCAAGGCACCGGCCGCCCCGCCCGTCCCCGAACCCCAGACCGGCGTACTAGGGCGCCTGGTCAAGGGTCTGTCCAAGCTGCTCGGCGGCGAAGAAGCGCCTACCGATACCGCAAAGAAACCCTCCGTCCGCTCAGGCGAGTCACCCGCTGACCAGGACGCAAGCAAGCCGGCCCAGCGCGATGAGCAACGAGGAGGTCGCAACGACCGCCAGCGTCGCCCACGCAATGATGAACGACGCAGCTCGCCCCGCCAGGAGAACGAACGTGGCGAGGGCAAGGCGGAAGGCACCGACAATCGCGGCAACCGTGGTGGCCGCGGCCGTGGCGGTCGCTCCGACGAGAACCGCCCGGCACGCCAGTCGGAGGCGCCAAAATCTCGTGATGAAAAGACTGGTGACGGCAAGCCTCGCGATGACAGGGCCCGGGACCAGAAGCCCAGCGAACAGACGCCCCGTGGCGAGAAGCCCAGTGACGACACACGTCGCCAGAAAGGCGGCGGCAAGCCTGCCGAGAAGCCGAGCGAGAAGCGTGACGATAAGCCGGCAGCCGCCGAAGCCCCGGTGGATGACGGCAAGCCCAAGCGTACTCGCAACAACCCCCGTCAGCGCACGCGCAAGCATGCCATCAACCCCAAGGCCGAGGCCGAACAGCAGCGCCTGCTTGCCGAAGCCACCGAGGGAGAACCCCAGCCTACCGAGGTGAAAGCCAACGCCCAGCCGGCCGAAACGCCCGACGAGGCGAAGGCCGAGTCGGAAGCGGCCAAGCAGCCAAGCGGCCAGGCAGCCAAGGCCGAACCCACGTCGGATGCGACCAAGGCGGAGCAGAAGCCCGCTGAGGCCAAGGCCGAAGCGCCGAAAACCGAGCAGCAGCCCGCTGAGCCCAAGGCCGAAGCCCAGCCGGATGCGCCGAAGGCAGAGCAGAAACTTGCTGAGCCCAAGTCCGAGGCACACAAGGCCGATCAAAAGCCGGCAGAGAAGGAGGCCGAGGCCAAGGGCGAGTCTGACGCGGCCAAGCAGTCAGGCGATCAGGCCGCCAAGGCCGAACCCAAGGCGGAGCAGGAGCCCAGCGACGCCAAGGCCGAGCAACCAAAGAGAAAGCCAGCCGACACGAAAGCCGGGCCCAAGCCGGATGCCTCTGAGGCCGAAAAGAAATCGGCCGACAAGCCTCTTGAAGCCAAGGCCGAGGTAACGAAGGCCGAGCAGAAGTCGTCCGAAGAGGCCGAGCGGAAGCCGTCTGAAGCCAAGGCCGAGCAGAAGCCGGCTGAGAAAGCTGCCGAAGCGAAGACCCACACCGAGGCTGCCAAGCAGTCGAGCGGCCAGGCCACCAAGACCGAAGCCTCGGTCGAGCAGCCTGCCAAGTCCGAGGCCGTGGCCGTGGCCCAGCCGAATGCGCCGAAGGCGGAGCAGAAAGCGGCCGAGAAGCCTGCCGAGGCTAAGGCTGAGTTCAAGGCGGCGACACCCAAGGCAGAGCCCGCGGACGAAGTCCCGAAGTCGGACCAGAAGTCCGCCGAAGCGAAGGCTGAGGCCCAGGCGGCGACACCCAAGGCAGAGCCCGCGGACGAAGTCCCGAAATCGGACCAGAAGTCCGCCGAAGCGAAGGCTGAGTCCCAGGCGGCGACACCCAAGGCAGAGCCCGCGGACGAAGTCCCGAAGTCAGACCAGAAGTCCGCCGAGGCGAAAGCCGAAGCCAAGCCGGAAGCGAAGGACGAGGAGCAGGCAACGGAGAGCCGTGCCAGCCGCCGTCGCCGTCGTCGCGCTCACAACGACCCGCGGGAGATCCGCCGTCGTGAGCAGGAGACCAAGGCCCAGGAGGGCAAGCAGGGCTGAGGCCCCGCTTCACTCCGGCACGACAGACAGCGCCCGCAGCCTTGGCTGCGGGCGCTGTCATGTCAGGATCGGAAAAGGCTCCGGCAGGATCAATCTGACTCGGCGAGTCGCGGCTCACGCTCCAGCATCACACCGAAACGATCCGCCACGGCATCGGCCACCCGCCCGGCGAAGTCAAGCAGCTCATCTGCCGTCCCATCGCCGAAGTGCACCAGTACCAGCGCCTGGCGCTTATGCACGCCGAAATGGCCCCGTCGCCAGCCCTTGAGACCGCACTGGTCGATCAGCCAGCCAGCCGCCAGCTTGACCCGGCCATCGGGCTGGGGGAAGTTCGGCATCATCGGGTAATCATCCATCAGCCGAGCGGCCTGGTCGGCTGCCACCACGGGATTCTTGAAGAAACTGCCGGCATTGCCCACCACGGCCGGGTCGGGCAGCTTCTCGCGGCGGATCGCGCCGACTGCCTCGGCCACCTCCAGCGCACTCGGCGAGGCGCCCACCCGGCTGGCCAGGTCACCGTAGTCGAGTCGGGGGCGCGGCGTGCGGTTAAGGCGAAGTACCAGCCGGGTGATCACCACGCGTCCTTTCAGGAAACCCTTGAAGACACTGTCCCGATAGCCGAAGACACACTCCTCCGGCGAGAGTATCGCCTCGCGACCATCGTCGAGATGAACCAGATGCACCGCCTCGATGACATCACTGAGTTCCACGCCATAGGCACCGATGTTCTGGATCGGTGCGGCGCCACAGTGTCCGGGAATCAGTGCCAGGTTCTCGGTGCCCCATAGGCCCCTGGCGGCCAGCATCATGACCAGCTCGTGCCAGACCACCGCGGCCTCGGCATGCACGAGGACCGTGTCATCCTGCCCCTCCTCCAGCCACCAGCGGCACATGGCCGGTCTAACAACCAGGCCCGGGAGCCATGCCGGCAGGATCAGATTGCTGCCGCCCCCCAGCAGGGTCAGTGGCCAGCCCTCGTGCCGGGCCAGGTCCAGGGCCTCGCGCAGATCGCCGACGTTGCTTGGCGCGACGAAGCGCTCCGCCCGACACGGCAACCCCAGGGTATTGGCCCGGGTGAGGTCGTGATGGGCGCAGAGCGCCAGGCTCAAGACTCGGACTCCAGGCGCGTTTCGACCTCCTCCAGCAGGCCCAGGGAGGCCGCCTCGACCAGATCCAGCACCTTGTCGAAGCCCCGATCACCGCCGTAGTAGGGATCGGGCACGGCGCGGTCAGGATAGCCGGCATACTCCAGGAACAGCCGTGCCGGCACCTGACTCTGGGGCGGACGCCGCGCCTCGATGGCCGCGAGGTTGTCATGGTCCATGGCCAGCAGCAGATCGAAGCAGTCGAAGTCGTCAACGTCGAGTTGCCGGGCGCGAAGTGCGGAGAGGTCGATGCCACGGCGAGCGGCGGCCTCGCGAGCTCGCGGGTCTGCCGCCTTGCCCACGTGCCAGGGCCCGATGCCACAGGAATCTACCCCTACCCGATGGGCCAGCCCGCGTTCGTCGAGCAGGCGGCGGAACACGCCCTCCGCGGTAGGGGAACGGCAGATATTGCCCAGACAGACGAAGAGCACGCGCATCAGAGACCTCCCGGGTGCGACATCAACTCACGGACCCGTGCCAGGTCCTCCTCGGTGTCCACGCCTGCCGGATGCGGAACCCGCGACAGGGCCACCTGAATGGCATGGCCATGGTGCAGGGCGCGCAGCTGTTCGAGCTGCTCAAGGCGCTCCAGCGGCGAGGGGGGCCAGTCGCGGTACTCTGCCAGAAAGCCCGCCCGGTAGGCATAGAGGCCGATGTGTCGCAGCCAGGCATCGGTCTCCAGCAGCTCGGGACGACGCGCGAAGGCGTCCCTGTCCCAGGCCTCTCTATCCCAAGGAACAGGGGCCCGCGAAAAATAGAGGGCGCGACCGGAGCGCGAACGCACGACCTTGACCGCATTGGGATTGAAGAGCGTCTCGACGTCGCTGATCGGCTCGGCCAGAGTGGCGATGGAGGCGTCGGGATCATCGAAGAGCCGGGCCGCCACCTGATCGATCAGCAGCGGCGGGATCAACGGCTCGTCGCCCTGGACATTGACCAGCACGGCGTCATCGGCCAGCCCCAGCCGCTCGGCCACCTCGGCCAGGCGGTCGGTTCCCGAGGGGTGGTCGGTGGCCGTCAGCAGCACTTCGGCGTCAAAGGGCGACAATGCCTCGGCGACACGCCAGTCATCGGTGGCCACTACCACCCGGGCGGCAGCGCTCTCCCGTGCCCGCCGCCAGACGTGGGCCACCATGGGCTGGCCGGCGATCTCGGCCAGCGGCTTGCCGGGCAGCCGCGAGGAGGCGAAGCGCGCCGGGATGACGGCGATGAATTCCTGCATGGGCACCCCTCAGGACTCGCCGGTGCGACCGGGTGAGTCGTGCAGCTTCTCGTCAACGTCCATCGCCCGGGCCTCCTCGGGCAGCATCACCGGGATGCCGTCGCGAATCGGGTAGGCGAGGCCATCGAACTGACACGCCAGTTCGGCGGCTTCGCGGTGGTACTTCAGCTTGCCCTTGCAAAGCGGGCAGACCAGCATCGCCAGCAGTTCCTTGTCCATGACTCCCCCTCGGATGGGTTTCATTGGGTTGACAGTGAGACCAGCCGCGCCTGCAGCCAGTCGATGAAGGTAGCGTCGGGCCGGGCTTCCACCTCGAGGACCCAGCTGTCGACGGGTGCCAGCTCGCGACACTTGACCGCGTCCTTGGCCGTCATCACCAGCGGCCGATCGTCGGCGAAGGCCAGGTCGGCCGCCGTGAAGCGATGGTGGTCGGCGAAGGCGTGGGTGACCGATTCCACGCCCAGTTCATCCAGGGTAGCGAAGAAACGCGCCGGGTGACCGATCCCGGCCAGCGCATGTACCGGGCCGGTAAAGGGAGGTGGGGTGGGCGGCGCTCGCCGACCGTCACCCAGCCGACGCCAGGCCGACGGTAACAGGGTCATCCCATACGCCCCGGCCGGCGGGTCGAAGGCCGGGGCGCCATTGATCACCACCGCATCTACATCGTCGAGCCGCGTCAACGGCTCACGGAGCGGCCCCGCCGGCAGGCAACGCCCGTTGCCGAAGCCACGCCGGCCATCCACGACCACGAGCTCCAGGTCACGCCCCAGCGCCAGGTGCTGCAGACCATCATCACCGATCAGGATATCGCACCCCGCCGCCAGCAGTCGCCTCCCGCCGCGGACGCGATCGGGGTCGACCACCACCGGCACTCCGGTCTGGTCCGCCAGCATGCGAGGCTCGTCGCCACAGGCCGTGACCGGCGTGTCGGCGTCCAGCAGCAGCGGGTAGCGGTCGCTGCGCCCGCCATAGCCCCGCGAGAGGATGCCGGGCGACCAGCCCCGCTCGGCGAGATAGCGCGCCAGCCAGGCCACCAGCGGCGACTTGCCGGTGCCGCCCAGGGTGATGTTGCCGACCACGATCACTGGCACCGGCGCCTGCCAGACGACCCGCCTTCCCGCCTCGAAGGCCGCGGCGCGACGCCGCATTACCAGGCGATAGAGGGTTTCCAATGGCCGCAGGGCCTTCAGCCAGGCATCGCCCCGGTAGGCTGCTGCCAACCAGCGTTCGCCGAGCCGACTCGCCATGGCTCAGGCCGGCTCCTGGAACTGCAGTCGATGCAGGGCCGCATAGGTGCCGTCCCGGGCGAGCAGCTCGGCGTGACTGCCCTGCTCCACGACCTCGCCCTGTTCGAGTACCAGGATGCGGTCGGCGCGCTCGATGGTCGAGAGGCGATGAGCGATGACGAAGGTGGTGCGCCCGCGGCAGACCTCTTCCAGGGCCGCCTGGATATGGCGCTCCGACTCGGTATCCAGGGCCGACGTCGCCTCGTCGAGCACCAGCAGCGGTGCATCCTTGAAGATCGCCCGGGCGATGGCCAGGCGCTGGCGCTGGCCACCGGAAAGCATCACGCCATTCTCGCCAACCAGGGCGTCGTAGCTCCCGGGCATGCGCTCGATGAACTCGTGGGCGTGGGCGGCCCGGGCCGCGGCCTCGATCGCCGCCGAATCGGGGTCGTCGACCCCATAGGCGATGTTGTCGGCAATGCTGGCGTTAAAGAGGGTGACCTGCTGGGAGACCAGGGCGATCTGGCGGCGCAGCGGTTGGAGGCGGAACTCGTCCAGGGGCACCTCATCGATCAGGATGCGCCCCGCCGTCGGGCGATAGAAGCGCGGCAGCAGGCCCACCAGGGTCGACTTGCCGCTACCGGAGCGGCCAACGATGGCAACCATCTCGCCGGGCGCCACCTCGAGGTCGATGCCCTTGAGTACCTCGGGTTGGTCCTCGCCATAGGCGAAGTGCACCTCCTCGAAACGCACCTGGCCGGCGAGCCGACCTGGGTCACGCCTGCCTTCGTCCTCCTCGGGGGGTTCCTCAAGAAGGCCGAAGAGCTCGCCGGCGGCGGCGATGCCCTTCTGGATCTCGCTGTTGATCTCGGTGAGCTGTCTCACCGGCTTGGCCATCAGTGCGGCGGCGGTAACGAAGGCCACGAACTCGCCGGGCGTCATCGCGTCCAGCAGGGTCGGCGACATGGCCAGCCACACCAGCACCGCCAGCGAGAGCGCCACCAGCAGCTGGATCACCGGGGTGCTGGTGGCCTTGGTCAATGCCTCCTTCATGCTCTGGCGACGGTTGACTTCGCTGGCTTCGGCGAAGCGCGCCTTCTCGTAGGCCTCGGCCCCGTGGGTCCGCACCACCCGGTAGCCGGAGAGCGCCTCGGAGGCGACATGGGTCACATCACCCATGGAGCGCTGGATGCGCCGTGAAATGCGGCGAAAGCGCTTGCTGGCATAGCTGACCACGCCGCCGATCAGCGGTGTCACGGCCAGGAACAGCAGGGTCAGCATCCAGTTGGTCCACAGCAGGTAGATCACCAGGCCGATCACGAAGAAACCCTCGCGCAGCAGAATGGTGACCGCCTTGGTGGCGGCCCCGGTGACCTGCTCGACATGGTAGGTGACACGCGAGATCAGGTGACCCGTGGAGTGGTCGTCGAAGAAACGACCCGGCAGATGCAGCATGTGGTTGAAGACATCACAGCGCAGGACGTGAACCAGATTGCGCGCCACACTGCTCATGAAGTAGGTGCCCAGGAAGGTACCAAGCCCGCGGGCAGCGAACATGCCCACCACGAACATTGGCAGGAAGAGCCGGAAGGCGGCATCGGGGTCCTGGATGCCGTCGATGAGCCGCTTCATCATCTCTGCCAGGGCGGTACTCGAGGCGGCATAGAGGGCATAGCCGAAGATCGCCAGGGCAAAGGCCCGCCAGTAGGGCTTCACATAGCCCAACAGGCGCTTGTAGAGGATCCAGCCGGAGTGTTCGATCACGGTGTCTCCGCTTGAGGGGTTGATGCCGCCGTGGTGGCGATGCGCACGTGACGGATCTCCAGGCCAGCAGCACGGTCCAGGACGCGCACCACGTCGGCGTGGGCGGCACGACCATCGGCCTCCACCACCAGGCCATGCTCGCGTGCCTGCTCGGCCTGGGCGGACAGGGCCTCGCCCAACATGCCGGCGCTGTGAATCTGCTCGCCCAGCCGATATTCACCCTCGGCGGTGACCACCAGGGTCACCGGCGATGCCTCCATGTCCTGGCCGCTCTCGCTCTCGGGGAGCTCGAGCTCCAGCGCCTGACGGGTCTCGAAGGTGGTAGAGACCATGAAGAAGATCAGCAGCAGGAAGACCACGTCGATCAGCGGGGTCAGGTTGACCTCCACTGGTTCGCGCCGCCGCCGGGGAAACCTCACGGTTGCTTCACCCTTGGCGCGATACGCCCATCGGCCTCAAGCTGCTCCTCGCTACGCGGGCCAGGCGGCGACTCGCCGCCGTCTCGCTCGCCCAACACCAGTTCGCCAGGGTAATGGGCAAGGTACTCGACCACCTGACCGGCCTGCTCCTCCATGCGCACCGTGATGTCCTCGACCCGGCGCTGGAAATAGCGATGGAACATCAGCGACGGGATCGCCACGGTGAGGCCTGCCGCGGTGGTGACCAGGGCGCGGGAAATACCACCGGCCAGGTCGGCCGTGCGGCTGGCCCCGTCGCCAGAGACGATCACCGCGAAGACCTCGATCATCCCCACCACGGTTCCCAGCAGGCCGATCAATGGCGCAATGGCGGCAATGGTGCCCAGGGGGCTCAGGAAGCGTTCCAGGTCGTGGATCACGGCAGTGGCCGCCTCATGGAGACGCGCACGCACCTGCTCGTGGCCAAGCCGAGCATTGCGCAGCCCGGCTGCCAGTACGCCACCCAGGGGGGAGTGGCCCTCCAGCCAGTAGAGGTTGACCTGCCCTCGAGCCACCAACTGACAGACCTCCTGCCCCAGTCCGTAGGGTGCAATGCGGCTGGCTCTCAGTGTCCACAGGCGTTCGATGATGATCACCGTGGCCACCAGCGAACAGCCCAGTAGTGGCACCATCAGCCAGCCGCCGGCGATCAGGGCATCCATCATGTCCATGCCGTTCCCCCTCGAGATGGACGGCCCGGAGGCCAGAAGTCAGTGAAGCGATTCTAACGCAAGGCAGCCAGCTCCGACACCGCCATGCCGCCAGGCGAGGGGCCGCTCGGCGGCAACATCTCGCTCACGACCCTCGCCGAGCCACAGGGTCACGGCACCATCACGAGCGGTACTCCACAGACAACTCCCGACGCCACGGAAGCGGCGCACGACAGGGCCTGCCGGGTGGCCGAAGGGATTGTCGCGCGCCGCGCTGAAGACCACATGGCGCGGTGCCAGGCGCCGCACCAGCGGCAGGCCAGAACTGGTACCACTACCATGGTGTCCCGCCACCAGCAGCGTCATCGTCGAGGGCAGCTCACCCAGCAAGCGGCGCTCGACATCACGCCCTACATCCCCGGTGATCAGCAGATGATGCGATCCGACACTCGCCAGCAGCACACAGGAACGATCATTGGACGAGAAATCACGGGTCTGGTCCGGTGGCCAGAGAATGCGGAAATTGACGCCATCGCGTCGCCACGAACGACCGGCCACGCAGGCCTCGGCCGGCACGTCGAGCGCCTCGCCGGATGGCGCCAGGAAACGCGTCACTCGATGCTGCTCGAGCAGGGCCGGCACCCCCCCGGCATGGTCCTGGTCGCCATGGCTGATGATGACGTCGTCGAAACGCTGTCCCGGGGGCCACAGCGAGCCGAGTGGCATGAAGCCGGACGCGAAGCGCGGTCCGGTGTCATAGAGTGCACGATAGCCGGCCGTGCGCAGCTCGACCAGCTGGCCCTGCCCTACATCGTGGACCCGGACCCGCAGCAGTCCCTCGGCGGGCACCGGAGACGAGGAGGAGACACTCAACGGCACCACCAGCAACAGCACCGAGCCGGCCCATCGCAGGCGCGTGACGAGGCCAGGCAGCGCCCATAGCAGGGCAGCCAGGCCCAACGCCAGCCCCAGCGGCACCACCTGAGGCGGAGCCGGCAGCCAGAGGGGCACCCAGGTAGCGGCGAGCTCCAGCAGCCATGCCAAGCCGTCGACCAGTATCCCGAACAGGGCCCAACAAAACGCCGAAAGCGGCGGCAGCCAGGCGGTGAGCCAGCCGAGCAGCCCAAGCGGCACCAGCAGGCTGCTCACCAGGGGCACAGCGACCAGGTTGACCAGCGGAGCCGCCGGGGCCAGGCGGTCGAAGGCCAGCAGCACCGCCGCCGCCATCAGTGGCGCCAACAGCAGCTGGGAACGGACCAGGGCCCAGAGCCAGCCAGTTATTCCCTGAGGGCGCGCCCTGCCCTGCCAGATCAGGATCAGCAGCGCCACGGCGGCGAAGGACAGCCAGAGGCCGGGCCGCCAGGCCGACAGGGGGTCGGCCAGCAGCACCAGCGCCAGGGCCAGCCACCACGCCTGCCAGGGGCCGGGCGAATGACGCCCGCTGGCCACCCAGAGCCCCACCAGGGTCATGATCATGGCGCGCAGCGCAGGAGGCTCCAGGCCGGCCAGGCCGGCATATCCCACCGCCGAGACTCCCGCCAACCACCAGGGCCAGACCGCCAGACGCCAGGCCCCGGGGGTGATCAGACGCGCCAGCCCACGAGCCAGCCATAACGAGAAGGCCGCCACCAGCCCCACATGCAACCCCGAGATCACCATCAGGTGAGTGGTTCCGGTGGCATTGAGCAGATCCCAGTCGCGTCGCTCCAGCCGCTCGCTGGCTCCCAGGGTCAGGGCCGCCAGCCAGCGACGATGGTCTTCTGCCAACTTCTGCTCATCGAGATGCCCCAGTGCCAGCCGGCGCAGCGAGAAGGGGGCAGGGGCAAGGCGGCGAGGGGGTGGGTCGCGGCGCACATAGCCGCTGGCCTGAATGCCTTCCCGCCACAGCCAGCCACGATAATCGAAGGTGCCGGGGTTGGCGAAGCCTGCCGGCGGACGCAGGCGAGCGGTCAGCCGCCAGCGCTCGCCGGGCACCATGGCAGGAGCTGCGAAGAAGGAGAGCCGGACCCGCTCGATGTCATGACAGTCGGGCAGTGAGTCTGCCAAGGGGCGACAAGCGGTGACCTCCAATATCAACCTCGACAGCCGTTCATCGCTGGCCACCGAGACAAGTCGCCCCTCCAGTCGCAGGTCCTGACGGGTCAGCCCGGGGGCGAGCTCGCCGCCGCGCACCATCAGCAGCTGGAACGCTACCAGTACCGCCACCGCAAGCCCCAACGCGAGAAGCGGACGACGCCCGGCCAGCACGACCAGCAGACCGAGCGCAAGCGCCTCGATGGCCCCCGGCATGGCGAGATGGCCCCCCAGCACGCCGGCCAGCACGGCGAGTGCCAGAGGGATGGCGAGGCCCAGCTGCATGGCATCGTCCCTGAACGGCAAGCATGGCAGCCCGCCAGCCCCATGGCACCATCACGTTGAGGGGCATCATGGCGAGGCAAGCGACTTCTATGGATAATAGCTCGGGTTTCGAAGCCGCGAGCCCATCGTCAATGCCGCGCCGACTGCTCCAGCGCTATCTGCCCCGCCCCGAGGTCCTCAGGCGCCGGCGCTCCCTGCGTTTCGTCAGCCACCTGATCGGCAACCCCTCGCTATGGGTGCTGACGCGTCGCAGCGTGGCCAATGCCTTTTCCGTGGGGCTGTTCAGCGCCCTGCTGCCGATTCCCTTCCAGATGCTGGTGGCCGCTTTCGGGGCATGGCTGGTCCGCTGCAACCTGCCGCTCTCCATCGGCCTGGTGTGGATCACCAATCCCCTGACGATGCCACTGATCTTCTATGGCAACTACCGCCTGGGAGCCTGGCTGCTGGACGTGCCGGTCAGGCAAGCACCGGACCGAATCTCCACTCGCTGGATCGCCGAACAGCTGGTGGACATCCTGCCGACCCTGGCCCTGGGATCCCTGGCCGCGGCCGTAGGAATCGCCGCGCTGGCCAACCTGGTGATTCGTCTGGTGTGGCGCTGGCAAGTCTCTCGCAGCTGGAAGGCACGGGCGCGTCGACGCCGGCGAAAACGGCCGGCTGCAAGGAAGGAGTGAGGTCGCCCTCTCGGCGACCGAGGTCATGGCGCCGGCAGCGTCACCCCTAGGAGCCTGTCGGGTTTGACCGATCGTAGCGAGAGAGACGGATTTCGAGACAAATTTATCGATCTGATGAGGCGAATAGCCCGCTATTTAACGAATCAGATCGAATTAAGTTGGCCGAAAGACCGGCTCTCGCAGTAGATCAGCGTTAAGTCCGACAGGCTCCTAGTGTTCTGTCCCAGAAATAAGCAAGCAAATCCGTTTGACTTTTGCAAGGATGGATTCGGCGGTGGCGGTCCAGATAAACGGTGCA